>NZ_NFJW01000022.1 GCF_002160065.1 Collinsella sp. An2
CTTGACGGGGTCGCTCCGCGCGCCCCAGGTCCCATGTCGGCGTCCCTGCCCGCCAGATTCTGCATTGCACCAAAGCATCCGGTATCCGGCTCTCTGATGCAACGACTTAAAGATAGGAGCGTCTCATGTCCACCATCAGCATCCAAAACGGCGGCGTCACGGCCTGCATCGACACGTTGGGAGCGCAGCTTACAAGCCTTGCGCGCGGAGGCGATGAGTATCTGTGGCAAGCGGACCCGCGCTGGTGGAATCGTCACGCGCCCGTGCTCTTTCCCATCGTGGGCTCCATCCGTGGCGACAAGGCCTCCTCGCAGCAGGGACCGGTCGCGCTTGGGCGCCACGGTCTTGCGCGTAACTACGAGCACGCGGTCGTGAGCCAGAGCCCCTCTTCGGTGACGTTCGAGCTCACTGATTCCTCCGAGACCCGCGCTCTGTATCCATATGCTTTCAAGCTCAACATGACCTACGCGCTTTCCGATGAAGGCGTCTTTACCCAGACCTTCCGGGTCGAAAATACCGGCGAGGTCGACCTTCCCTTCTCGGTGGGCGGCCACCCCGCGTTCAACGTGCCGGCCCCTGGCGCCGAGGGCGAGGCGTTCGAGGACTATGAGCTCGAGTTTGCCAAGCCGTGGACGTTCGAATCGGCGACCATCGTCGACGGCGGCTTGCTTACCTACGACGTCATGAACCCCATCGTTAAGGACTCCGATCACGTGGCGCTGTCGCGCAGGCTGTTCGACTATGACACGGTGATGCTCGAAGACGTGCCCGGCAGCACGGTGACGCTGCGCGGTACCAAGAGCGGCCGCGGCGTGCGCGTAAACTTCGAAGGTTTCAAGTATCTGGGCGTGTGGTCGGCGGCGGGCGATGCACCCTTCGTGGCGCTCGAGCCTTGGACAGGACACGCGACCCTTACCAGCGAGGACGACGTTTTTGAGCACAAGCGCAACATTACGGTGCTCGCTCCTGGCAAGGTTGACGAGCGCTCCTTCTCGGTGACGCTGCTCTAGCGAGCAGACTTCGGGCGGGCCGTCCGCTCTCGGCTGGTCCGCCCGAAGCTATGAGTTCTGCGTCAGCATGAGGATGACGCTCACGGCCACATAGAGCAGAACCCCCACCAAGAACCAGTGGATAAACTTCTGAGCGTTGGAAGACAGGTGCTTCATGGCGTCCTCCTTGCGACGGGACGGAGGTTGCAACATGCAGGATATGGCAGTGAGGGGGTTATGGCCTCCGCCTGCCTTCATTGTTCCCGGATAAAACGGCACCCATACGCTACAGTACTGTCACGAGATGGTTGCATGCGCATTGCCGGGACCGGCGGGCGCGCTGTCATTTGATGGGAGGATCATGGCAGCACAGGGGCAGGGGACACGTCATGTGTCGTCAGGGTCTGCAGGCCGCTCGTCGGGTTCATCGGGAGGGGCGGTTCGCCAGCGTTCCGGCACGCGACCCGGTGCGTTGCCCTCGTCGAGCGCTACGAGTCACGGTGCGACGCGTGCTCGGGTGGGCGCCGTGCGCCCAACGCCGCGGAAACGCCGCCAGCAACAGCACGTAAATCGCTCCCGGTATGGGTATCCCACAGTAGGAGAGCGCCTGGCAAAGAACGCCGACCGCATGCGTTTCGGTAAGCGCCGCAGCGTAATCGGCACGCAGATTCAGCACAACGCATCGCTCGGATACATCGGCCGCGGCCGCGGCGGCGCGCGCCGGCGGGCCGCCCGGGCAAATGTGCTGCACGCATTGCCCGCCGTGGTGGCCGTGGCGGTGGCTGCGCTTGGCCTTTGGGGCGTCGGGTCGCTTGTGCAGAGCGGCTTCGATCCGTTTGCAAGCGCCTCCGTGGCAAGCCCGGACGCCTCCAGCTGTACGGCTGTGGAGCGCGCTGCTGCTCGGGGCATCGATGTCCCGCCTGTTCAGGCATCCATACAGGTGACGTCGCCCGGGGCCGTCGTTCTCGGAGCGGGCAGCGCGACGTCCTCTGGCGAGGGACATGTCACGTTTTCTGCTGTCGGTGACAACATCGCGAACGAGAATCTACTTGAGCTTGCCGACGTGGCGGCGGGCGAGGTTGGCGACGATCAGTACGACTTCAATGCGTTTTATGACGGGATTCGCGATGCGGTCCAGTCCTACGACATCTCGTTCATCAATCAGGAGACCACGCTTGGCGGCCCTGATCGCTACGGATACAACGGGTATCCCAGCTTCAACACTCCCGATTCCATGGCGGATGCCATTGTTGGCGCCGGCTGGGATGTGGTTTCCATCAATTCGAACCACACGTACGACACGGGCGAGCCGGCGGTGCAGCATTCGCTCGGCGTGTGGGGAGCCAAGGCGAATGACGTCATGGCCATAGGAAGCTTTGCCAACGAAGACGAACGCGACCGCGTCCGCATGGTCGAGCGCAACGGTGTGCGCATCGCTTTTCTCTCGTACAGCTACGGACAAAACGGCTACGACCAGGATGAGCTGCCCAACGACTACTACGCGGTCCCCTATGTGCAGGAGGATATGCAGGCCGACGTCGCCCGCGCCCGCAAGGTGGCCGATGCCGTGGTGGTCTACATGCATTGGGGCACGGAGTACGAGCACGATCCCGACGAGACGCAGCGCGCCTGGGCGCAGGAACTTGCCGACGCGGGGGTGGATCTTGTGATCGGCAGCCACGCGCATGTGATTCAGCCCATGGAGTGGGTCGAGGGCGCGGGCGGCAAGACGCTTGTGGTCTATGGCCTCGGCGACGTGTGGAGCGGTTACCACGACAAGCCGGAATGCATCCTCTCGGGCATGTTCACCTGCGAGTTCGTGTGCAAGAGCGAGAAGGATGCCAAGGAGGAGGGTCGTGCGGTCTCGATTGAGAACGTGGCCTGGCATCCGCTTGTGGAGCACTGGGAGGATGGCGCCGACACCGTCTATCCGCTTTCCGACTACACCGAGAAGCAGGCGTCGGCAAACGAGCTGCTCGCGGGGCTCGATGACCCCTATGCCTGGATGCAGGACCTCACCCGGCAGGTCATCGGCGAGGACTTCACCGTCGTCATGTAGGCCCGCCCGTCCTTTCGGGACGGCGCCGCCGGCCGGGCATCCGTGGATTTTGCTCGCCGTGCCGCCTGCGACCTTGCCCTTCGCCCCTTGCTGGGTATGATAGGTGGTCGAGAGAAAGGACCTTTGCAACATGTATTTGAAGTTCGACATGTTCTAGCTGGGCGGATATGGGCCTCTTGCGGCCATCCAGCCTGCGGCGTCGCCGCACATTCACCTGCCGAACCCACGGGCGCACGCGCCACGCTAGCAAAGGAATCCATCATGCGTGACAAGCTTGAAAAACTGATCGCGGCCTACGAGGAGCTCGAAAAGAAGCTCGCCGACCCGTCGGTGGCCTCCGACATCAAGGAATACACCCGTCTCAACAAGGAGTATGCGCACCAGACCCCGCTGGTGACGGCGGCGCGGGAGTATATCTCCGCCCTCGATGACATCGAGGCGGCCAAGGAGATGCTTCACGACACCTCCGACGCGGACGAGAAGGCCATGC
Organism: Collinsella sp. An2; assembly: GCF_002160065.1. GTDB lineage: Bacteria > Actinomycetota > Coriobacteriia > Coriobacteriales > Coriobacteriaceae > Limicola. The sequence continues at coordinate 3,539 of NZ_NFJW01000022.1, forward strand.
TGCAGGAGGACATCTCGGCAAACGAGGCCAAGCTACCCCAGCTTGAGGAAGACATCAAGTTCATGCTCATCCCGGGCGACCCGAACGACGAGAAGAACACGATCGTCGAGATCCGCTCTGCTGCCGGTGGCGACGAGGCCGCCATTTTCGCAGGTGATCTCTTCAAGATGTACGAGCGCTTCTGCGAGTCGAACGGCTGGAAGGTCGAGGTTCTCGATGCAAGCCCCAGCGACGCCGGCGGTTTCAAGAGCATCGAGTTCAAGGTCTCCGGCGATAAGGTGTACTCGGTTATGAAGTACGAGAGCGGCGTGCACCGCGTGCAGCGCGTTCCCAAGACCGAGAGCCAGGGCCGCATCCAGACTTCTACGGCCACCGTTGCCGTGCTGCCCGAGGCGGACGAGATCGACATTCATATCGACCCCTCGGACCTGCGCATCGACACCTACTGCGCGAGCGGCCCCGGCGGCCAGTGCGTCAACACCACGTACTCGGCGGTGCGTATCACCCATCTGCCGACGAACACCGTGGTGCAGTCGCAGGAGCAGCGCTCGCAGATTCAGAACCGCGAGGTCTGCATGCAGATGCTGCGTGCCCGCCTGTACGAGATGGAGCTGCAGAAGCAGCAGGCCGAGCTGGGTGCCGAGCGCCAGAGTCAGATCGGACACGGCAACCGTTCGGAGAAGATCCGCACGTACAACCAGCCGCAGGACCGCGTGACCGACCACCGCATCGGGTTCAACTCGACCTACAACGGCGTGCTGCTGGGCGACCAGCTGGGCACCGTCATCGACGCCCTCGCTGCCGCCGACCGCGCCGAGAAGCTGGCCGAGGCCGTTTAATCACCGCGTACGCCTACGCGCGCCCGGAGCCTTCTGTTTTTGGTCCAGGGCCGGCGTGAGATGGTGTGATATGTACGTTTCATGGGGCGTTCCGTCTATGCGGAGCGCCCCATCGCGTATCCGGTCACACGGTGGCCGTCGTCTGCGCTGCGCAAAGGCTGTGTTCTGGCTCTCTGTGAGATACGGGGAAGAATCCGGTGAGATTCCTGTAAGAACGGGCGAGAACCGTGTAAGACGTCCCTCGTACAGTAGAATCGCCAGCGGAACAACACGGGATAGGGGAATCTCATGGACGAGGTTTGGACCATCAAGCGCTGCATGGAGTGGACCGAGGGCTTTCTTGGCCGCTGTGGCGAGGAGAGGCCGCGCCTGGCCGCCGAGTGGCTGCTCGGCATGGCCACGGGCCTAAAGCGCATTGAGCTGTACATGAACATGGACCGGCCGCTGTCCTCCGAGGAGCTTGCGACGATGCACCAGGCAGCGGTGCGTCGACGCAGCGGGGAGCCGCTCCAGTACATTCTGGGCGAAACTTCGTTTCGGACGATCGACGTCACGTGCGAGCGCGGCGTCCTGATTCCCCGCCCCGAGACCGAGATGCTGGTCGAAGTGGTGCTCGAGCACCTCGATTGCGAGGTGCTCGGCCCACTCCGTCCGAGTTCGCGCCGTGACCGGGTCGAGCTTCCCTGGAACGCCGAGGTCGAAGAGGCCCGTCGCGAGGAGGCCGAACGGCTGCGCGCTCAGCATGAGCTGCAGACAGAGTCGGACGATGCCGTCGGCCTCGGCGCTGGCGAAGAGAGTCCGCAGGAGCCGCCCGCGGTCCACGATGCTGCTGTTGCAGCCGATATGCAGCAGGCGCCCAGGCCCTCCGTGGAGACGGAGGGCGATGCCGCGGAGAGCCAGGTGGCCCGTGTTCTCGAAGTGGGCTGTGGCACAGGCTGCATCTCGCTGTCGCTTGCCGTCGAGCGCCCGGGCCGCGTGAAGTGCGTCGCCACGGACATCGATGCGCACGCCGTCGATCTGGCGCGCCGTAACCGCGAACGCTGCGGCGTCGCGCCGGAGTTCGTCGATATTCGCGAGGGGGACCTGACTGCTCCTGTCGCGGCAGACGAGCTGGGAACCTTCGATGTCCTTGTCTCCAACCCGCCCTACATCCCGAGCCGCGTCATGCCGACGCTTCCTCCCGAGGTGCGCGATTTTGAGCCGTCGCTTGCCCTTGACGGCGGCGACGATGGCCTTTCGGTCTTCCGTCGTCTGCTCGCCGCCGCCCCGCGTATGCTCTGTCCTGGCGGCCTGTTTGCCTGCGAGCTTTTCGAGGACGCTCTCGATGCGGCGGCCGGTCTTTGCCGCGCTGCCGGCATGGAGGACGTGCGGGTGGTTTCAGACCTCGCGCGCCGTCCCCGCTTCGTGCTTGCTCGTGCCCCGCGCGTCTAGGCACCCGTTCGCCCGTGCGCGGCTGCGTCGTGCACGTTCGGCATCGCTGCCTGGGTTTCGCCGCTGGGCATTTACCTGCCGGGCACACTCAACCGACATATTTCACTCCCTTTACCGGAAAGTGGGCTCCGTCTGCGAGGTCGTTCCTTGTCGCCCGCCCAGATGTGTGTCTCGCGTGAGACAATGCCCCGGGCAAGGTTTGGCAGGAAGGTCCGCCCAGCGCGGCGTATCCGGCCGTCGGACGTGGTTCGACGGCCTATTTGTATGCCGCGTGGGGCAGGAGAAAGGGGAGCCGGGCGAAGACCGATGCAGAGGCTATATCGAATCGACGGAGACGCCGGGCGTCCTCACAGCTTGGCGGTGCGTGATGTCGCACAGGTCTTGATGTCCGGCGGCCTTGCGCTCATACCGACAGAGACCGTATACGGCATCGGCGTCGCGGTTGCCGCCGTCGAGGGCGAGGGCGGGGCCCTGCCTCCTGTAGCGTCGGGCTATCGCAGGATATTCTCGGTAAAGCATCGCGATCTTGCGCAGACGGTTCCCTGGTTGGTGGGCGGGCCGGACGACCTCGACCGCTACGGGCGCGACGTCGATCCCGCTACGCGCGCCCTCGCCCGAGAGCTGTGGCCGGGCGCCCTGACCATCGTCGTCAAGGCGCGCGAGAACGTTCCTGCATTCATGCAGGCGTCCGACGGCACCGTCGCGCTGCGCGCGTCCCGCTCGCCTGTGGTCCAGGCGCTTGTTCGTGCCTGCAACAGCCCCCTTGCCGTGACGAGCGCCAACACGCATGGCATGCCGGCTCCCACGTCGTTCGACGAGGTCGAGCAGGCGGTGCTCTCCGGCGTGGACGTGGCGGTGGACGCGGGGGTCACCCCGTGCCGCGATGCCTCCACGATCGTCTCGCTCGTGTCGGGTTCTCTCAACATCATCCGCCAGGGGGCTTTGCCCGCTTCTGAGGTCGAACGCGTCGTGTCGGGCGCGTCGTCTCTGGGTTCGGCTCCCGCGTCGTCGCGGTAGGAAAAGGTGCACGATGCCAATCTCGTTGCGTGACCTCAATTTGGTGCAGAAGATAGATTTCTCATACGAGAGCAGCTATATCATGGCGCTTGACAGCGGCACGACATCGGTGCGCGCGGTCATCGTCGACGAGTACGGCTGCATCGTTGCCCAGGCGTCGCGTCCCATCAAGACCATGTTTCCCCACTCCGGGTGGGTGGAGCAGGACCCCATGGAGATTCTGGCCTCTCAAATCGCCGTCATGATCGAGGTGCAGTATAAGAGCGGCATCCATTCCGACCGCATCGCCGCTGTGGGCATTTCCAACCAGCGGGAGACCACGGTGGTGTGGGACCGCGAGAGCGGGCAGCCCATCTACAATGCAATCGGCTGGCAGTGCCGCCGCACCGCGCCGCTTGCCGAGGCGCTTGTCGCGGATGGTCACGCCGACATGATTCGTTCGAAGACAGGCCTGACCCCCGACGCGTACTTCTCTGCTACTAAGATCTCTTGGATTCTGGACAACGTGAGCGGTGCCCGCGAGCTCGCCGAGGCGGGGCGCCTTGTGTTTGGCACTATCGATACGTGGCTCGTCTACAACCTCACGGGCGGCATGGTGCATGCCACCGATTACACCAACGCCAGCCGCACCATGCTGTTCAACATCCATACCCTCGATTGGGACGACGAGCTGCTTGCCCTCATGGACATCCCCCGCGCGATGATGCCCACGCTTCATGAAAGCTCGAGCGACTTCGGTCGGGTGTCGAGCGAGGTCATGACCCACACGCCTCCCATCGCAGGCGTCGCCGGCGACCAGCAGGCGTCGCTGTTCGGGCATTGCTGCTTCGATCCTGGCGATACCAAAAACACCTATGGCACGGGCTGCTTCATGCTCATGAACACCGGCAACCGGGTGGTCGAGTCTCGTCAGGGGCTCGTCGCCACCATTGGCATCGCCGAGGGGGGCACGGTGAGCTACGCCCTCGAGGGCTCGATCTTCCATGCGGGCTCGACCATCCAGTGGCTACGTGACAAGCTGGGCATCATCTCGAGCGCACGCGAGACGTCCGACATCGCCGCGTCGGTTCCCGATAACGGGGGCTGCTATCTGGTTCCGGCTTTCAGCGGCCTGGGGGCTCCCTGGTGGGATTCCGAGGCCCGCGGCCTCATCTGTGGGTTGACGGGGGCCTCTGATCGCGCGTCCATCGTGCGCGCGGCCTGCGAGTCCATGGCGTATCAGAGCTATGACGTGCTGCGCGCCATGGAGGCCGACGCGGGCGTGCGCCTGGAGAGCCTCTATGTGGATGGAGCGGCGTCTCGAAACGACTTCATCATGCAGTTCCAGGCCGACCTGCTGCAGATCCCTGTCGTTCAGTCGGAGTCGGTTGAGACCACGGCTCTTGGGGCCGCGTACCTTGCAGGGCTTTCGGTGGGCTTCTGGGAGGACCGCGACGAGATCGAGCAGAACCGCACTGTCGCCGACCGCTTCGAGCCCCATGGCGACGAGGAGACCCGGGCGCGCAACCTGGCCGGCTGGCATGACGCCGTCTCCCGCACGAGGTGCCGCTAGCAGGACCCTTCACGCCTCCGGCAGGGGGGTTTGTGCCACGACGGGCTGTCGGGACTTATGGCCGCGCATGCAATGTAGTACAGTTAAGCCCTGTAGGTACCGTTATCCCAGGAAGGATGCAACATGCGTGTCGCCATCGCTGCCGACCACGGCGGATTCGAGCAGAAAGAGCTGCTCAAGGCTTATATTTCCGAGCTCGGGCACGAGGTCGAGGATTTCGGCACAACCAGCGAGGAGAGCGTCGACTATCCCGATTACGCCCTGCCCGTCGCCCAGGCGGTCTCGACCGGCAAGGCCGACCGCGGCGTGCTTGTGTGCGGCACGGGCATCGGCATGGCGCTCACGGCCGACAAGGTCGCCGGCGTGCGCGCATCGTCCATCACCTCGCCGCAGTTTGCCGAGCTGTTCCGCCAGCACAACAATGGCAACGTCGTGTGCCTCTCGGGCCGCTTCGTCGACCTGGACGTGAACAAAGAGATTGTGAAGGTCTTCCTGGAGACCGAGTTCGAGGGCGGGCGCCACGCGCAGCGCGTCGCCAAGATTAACGCGCTCGACTAAACCCGGGCGGGCGCAGGCGGGCCACGGGTTGGGCCTGCATATGACGATATGGAACGGCGCCGTGCCTAAGAGGACAGACGGCGCCGTGTTGACCGCGGTATTGTTCTGACCAGAATCGGCTTGATTTTTCAAGGGATTGAATGTGACGATTCTGAGAACGAGCACCCGCCTTATGGGTTGTGTTTTCACCCGAGGTGACTAGAATTGGCGTTTGATGTCTACGGGCACAGCGGTTTTGCCGTAGGGCTCGAAGGCAGAGAGGTGAGTGAGATGGCCCAGATCGACCTGATCGCACACTGGCCTGCCGTCGCCCTGGGTGTTCTCGTGGGCATCTTCGCGTTTGTCCCGTTGCTCCTGGCATTGGTGCCGGTGCTTCGGCGCACAAGCGATGCCAACATGGCGAAAGGCATGCTGGGGGTCATCGTCTCGTTCATCGTCCTGTTCGCGGCCGTGATCTTTGCATACCTTCTCGCTCGAGCCGAGCTCATCGCGTTTTTGGTGGGCGAGATCGGCGGGTTTTTCGTCTGCTGGGTCGCGGTCGCCATGGCGGTCATCGCCCATAGGGGATGACCGAGCCCGACGGCCTGCGTGCCGTCGTGTCGGAAAGGTGGAATTGTGGAAGCGTTTGAGCTGCTGCCCGATGAGATCAATCATCTGGTCTCCGAGTTTTACTCGACGGCGGTCGCCGGCGATCTAAACGTCGGACTCACACAGTATTCGTTCTGGTTGCTGGTCGCCGCAGTGGTGCTATGCGTGCTGCTGTTTGCGTTTGTGAAAAAGCAAACGCTCGTGCCCCACGGACTGTTTGTGAACGGCGTGGAGTACGTTGTCGAGTTCGTCCAGAACGACGTCGCGAAGGGCGTGGTCGGCACCAGCTGGCGCCGTCACTTCCCGTTCTTGGCGACGGTGTTCTTCTTCATCCTCGTCAACAACTTCATCGGCCTTATCCCGGGCATGAAGCCGGGTACGGGTGCTATCGGCTGCACGGCGGCGCTCGCCCTGTGCTCCTTTGTCTACTTCATTTATTTCGGCATCAAGAAGCACGGCGTCGTGGGCTATATCACGAGCCTTGCGCCCGGCGGCATGATCTTGCCCATGCGCGTGTTCGTGTGGGTCATCGAGGTCTTCTCGCTGCTGCTTCGCCCCATCACGCTGGCCATCCGTCTGTTCTGCAACATGTTCGCCGGCCACATCGTCATGGGGTCGTTTGCCATCATGGCGTCTCTGTTTGCCGAGCCGCTGCTCAACCAGGTGAACGCGCTTAATGCCGCGGGCGCCCTGCCCAGCCTGGCGTGGATTGCCATCCTGATCATCATCTATCTTGTCGAGTTCATCGTGGCGTTCGTCCAGGCGTACGTCTTCACGGTGCTCACGGCGGTCTACATTCAGATCGCCGAGTCCGAGAGCCACTAGCGCTCTTGTGCTGTTGTCGCTGGGCATCCGCCCATAGACATAGGTCATCCTGCGCCGCAGGCGCACGTTAAAGGAGGAATTGTGGGAGTTATCGGTTATGGTCTCGGTGTTATCGGTGCCGGTCTTGCCATCGGCCTGGCAGCGTTTGGTGCCACGAGCTCTATGGCACGCCAGCCCGAGGTCCAGGGTCGCGCCTTCACCGTCTTCATCCTGGCGTCCGCGTTCGCCGAGGCGCTGGGCCTCATCGGCTTCGTCGTGACGCTGATCTCCTAGTTCTGGCGCCCAGCGTGTCAAGCAAGGAGCTAACTATGAAGTTCATGAATCGTGCGACGCTCGCGGCGGCTGCTGCCGTCTCGGCGTTCGCCATTCCGACGGCGGCGTTCGCCGAGGAGTCCGCGGGAGGGGCCGACATCCTCATCCCCAAGATGGCGGAGTTCGTCCCGGCGCTTATCGCCTTTCTGATCATCCTCGTCGTGGCGGGCAAGGTCGCATGGCCCAAGGTGCTGTCCACGATGGAGGAGCGCGAGAAACGCATCGCCGACAGCCTCGATGAGGCCGAGCGCACCAAGCAGAAGGCCATCGAGGACCGTGCGACCTCCGATGCCCTCGTGACCGATGCCCGTCGCCAGGCGGCCGACATCGTGCTCGAGGCTCGCCAGGACGCCGAGGCCGAGCGCGCCCGCATCATCGCCGCGGCGCATACCGAGGCCGAGGACATCATCGCCAAGGCGCATGCCACGGTCGAGGAAGAGCGCCGGTCGCTCTACGCCGATGCAGCCGGCACCATCGCAGACCTTTCCGTCTCGGTGGCGGCCAAGATTGTGGAGAAGTCCCTCGACCAGGACGGCGAGCAGCGTCGTCTTATCGAGCAGTATCTCAAGGAAGCGGGTAGCCTGAATGCCAACTAGCCGCAGGGAGAACAGGGTTGTCGAGACCTATGCTCGCTCTCTCATGGAGTCGGCCAAGGCTGATGGCAGGATCTTCGACGACCTGAAGGACCTTGAGGTCCTCGCACAGGCGTCGCCCGAGGTGCTCGCCGTGCTCTCCACCATGGTTTCGCGTGACCAGGTCGACCTGCTTCCGCAGGTGACCGAGGCGTACCGTGCCATGACCGAGGAGGACGAGGACGTGGTGGGCGTTACCGTGACGACCGCCGTGCCGCTCGACGACGACCTGCGCGAGCAGATTCGCTCGCGTCTTGAGAAGGACCTGGACCGCAAGGTCTTCCTTATCGAGCAGGTCGACCCATCCATCATCGGCGGTCTTGTGCTTGAGGCCCGTGGCCAGCGTCGCGACATCTCCGTCAAGACGCAGCTTCGCGCCGCTCGCAAGACGCTCGTTGAAATCGATACGAAAGCAGGAGGTGAAGTCGCATGACAAACACCCTGAAGATGGAGGATATCGCCCAGGCGCTCTCGGAGCGTCTCGACGCGATCTCTGCGGTGGTTGACACCCAGGAGCTCTCCTACGTCGACGAGGTGGGCGACGGCATTGCCCGCGTCTCGGGCCTCCGTGGCGCCATGGCGGGCGAGCTGCTCGAATTCAAGAGCGGCCTCACGGGTGAGACCGTCTTCGGCCTCGTGCAGAACCTAGAGCGCGACGAGGTCGGCGCCGTGCTGTTTGGCAACGTCGCCGCCATCCGCGAGGGCGACGAGTGCCGCACCACCGGTCACATCATGGACATCCCCGTGGGCCGTGGCATGCTCGGCCGTGTGGTAAACCCGCTCGGCGAGCCCATCGATGGCCAGGGTGAGATCCACACGTCGGATTATCGACCCATCGAGTTCAAGGCTCCCGGCGTCATCGACCGCACTCCGGTGTGCGAGCCGGTGCAGACGGGTATCCTCGCCATCGACTCCATGATCCCCATCGGCCGCGGCCAGCGCGAGCTCATCATCGGCGACCGCAAGACGGGCAAGACCGCCATTGCCATCGACGCCATCATCAACCAGCGCGGCAAGGACATGATCTGCATCTATGTCGCCGTGGGCCAGAAGGCCTCCACGGTGGCGAGCATCCGCGAGACGCTCGCGAAGCACAATGCCCTTGACTACACCATCATCGTGTCGGCAACGGCTGCCGATTCGGCGCCGCTGCAGTACATCGCGCCGATGGCGGGCGCTGCTATCGGCGAGTACTTCATGTACAACGGCAAGGACGGCAAGCCGGCATCTGCCGACAACCCGGGCGGCCACGTGCTCGTGGTCTATGACGACCTCTCGAAGCAGGCCGTCGCCTATCGTCAGATGTCGCTGACGCTGCGTCGTCCGCCGGGACGCGAGGCATACCCGGGCGACATCTTCTACCTGCATTCTCGCCTGCTCGAGCGCGCTTGCAAGCTCTCGCGTGAGAACGGCTACGGCTCCATGACGGCGCTCCCGCTCATCGAGACGCAGGATGGCGACGTTTCGGCGTACATTCCTACCAACGTGATTTCCATTACGGACGGCCAGATCTACCTGCAGAGCGACCTGTTCCACCAGGGACAGCGCCCCGCTGTGGACGTCGGCATCTCGGTGTCGCGCGTCGGCGGCGCCGCGCAGGTGAAGTCCATGAAGCAGGTTTCCGGCTCGCTTCGTCTGGACCTTGCCTCCTACCAGGAGCTCGCCGGATTCTCACAGTTCGGCAGCGACCTCGACCAGGCGACCCAGCGCCAGCTTACGCACGGCGCCCGCATGACCGAGCTGCTCAAGCAGGCTCGCTTCAATACGCTCGACGTGGTGGACCAGGTGCTGTCGCTGTTCGCCGGCAACGAGGGCTTCGTGGACGATCTGCCCATTTCGCAGGTCATCCCCTTCCGCGACGAGCTCATCAAGCATATGGACGGCGCATACGGCCCGCTGCTCGAGCGTCTGCGCGACGAGAAGGTAGAGGGCGACCTCGCCGAGTCGCTACGTCAGGCCATCGCCGATTTCAAGGGCGATTTCGTGGCCAGGCATGCGGCGGAGGCAGAGGAGCCGGCCGCAGAGGTCAAGGAGAGCTAGCTTCATGGCAAACCTTCGCGACATCAAGAAGCGCATCACGTCGACGACGAGCATGCGGCAGATCACGCGCACGATGGAGATGGTCTCCACGGCGAAGATCCGCCGCGCGCTCGATCGCGCCCAGAAGGCGGAGCCCTATAAGCGAGCGCTCACCGACGTCATGCTCACCGTTGCGCAGGATGCCGAGGCGGCCGGCACCAGCGAGATGCTCGTGCCTCACGAGGAGGTGCGTCGCGGACTGGTGATCGCCGTGGCGTCCGATCGAGGCTTGGCCGGAGGCTTCAACGTCGTTGTCGAGCGCGAGGCAGAGCGCATCTGCCGCGAATGGCGCGAGCAGGGCACGGAGTTCTCCATCATCGCGTGCGGGCGTAAGCCGTCCGAGTACTTCCGCCATAATCCACAGCTCGTCATGCACTTCGAGGGCTCGTCCGCCGATCCCGATTTCGAGCAGGCCCGCATGATTGCGAGTTATGTGTGCGATGAGTACGCCCAGGGGCGCCTTGACGAGGTGGAGCTGGTGTACCACCACGCGCGCAACCGCGTTGACCAGCAGCTGCGCGTCGAACGGCTGCTTCCGCTCGATACCGAGGCGGTCGCCATGGCGCACGGTCCGCGCAAGAACGATGACGAGGGGCCGCAGCGGATCTCCTCGGCGTTCAGCTTCGTGCCCTCGGCATCTCACGTGCTGGGCAAGCTTGTTCCGAGCTATATCCTCACGGTCATTCACCAGGCGCTCATCGACTCGGCAGCAGCCGAGCAAGGCGCGCGCCGCAAGGCGATGAACTCCGCGACGGAGAACGCCAACACCATCATCGCCACTCTCACCCGTACGTATAACCGCGTGCGCCAGGGGTCCATCACCACCGAGATCAACGAGATCGTTGGCGGGGCCTCAGCATTGGAGGATCAACAATGACAGATACCATCAGCCGGTCGGCGGTTCAGGAGGCCGTGGAGCGCCCGACCGCCGGCGAAGGTCGTATCGTACGTATCATCGGCCCGGTTGTCGACGTGAAGTTCGACGGAGCCGTTCCCGCCATCTATAACGCGCTCACCGTCGAGGCCGATACGCCGATGGGGCACCTGAGCACCGTGCTCGAAGTCGAGTCCCAGCTCCCGGGCGGCGTGGTTCGAACCGTAGCCATGACCTCTACGGATGGCCTTACGCGCGGTATCGTCGTGCACGATACCGGCGGCCCCATGAAGATGCCCGTCGGCCCCGGAACGCTTGGTCGCGTGTGGAACGTGCTGGGTCAGCCTGTCGACGGCAAGCCCATGCCCGAGGTCGAGGATTACTATCCCATCCATCATGCCGCGCCGAGCTTCGACGAGCTCACCACGAACACCGAGATCTTCGAGACCGGCATCAAGGCCATCGATCTGCTGGAGCCCTACATCCGCGGCGGCAAGACCGGCCTGTTTGGCGGCGCCGGCGTTGGCAAGACCGTACTGATCCAGGAGCTCATCAACAACCTGGCGCAGGAGCACGGCGGCACGTCGGTGTTCACGGGCGTCGGCGAGCGCACCCGTGAGGGCACCGACCTGTATCTCGAAATGAGCGAGTCGGGCGTCATCGATAAAACATGCCTGGTCTACGGCCAGATGAACGAGCCGCCTGGAGCGCGTCTGCGCATCGGTCTCGCCGGCCTTACGACCGCTGAGTACTTCCGCGATCGCGGCCAGGACGTGCTGCTGTTCATCGACAACATCTTCCGCTTCTCGCAGGCGGGCTCCGAGGTATCGGCGCTGCTGGGCCGTATGCCCTCCGCCGTCGGCTATCAGCCCACGCTCGCGACCGAGATGGGTGACTTGCAGGAGCGCATCACTTCCACCAAGACGGGATCGATCACGTCGGTCCAGGCCGTCTACGTGCCTGCCGACGACCTGACGGACCCCGCGCCCGCCACGACGTTCACGCACCTGGACGCCACGACCGTGCTCTCGCGTTCCATCGCCTCGCTCGGTCTGTATCCCGCCATCGATCCTCTGGCCTCCACCTCCGACGCCCTTGACCCGAGCATCGTGGGCGAGGAGCACTACCGCGTCGCGGTCAAGGTCCAGGAGATTCTGCAGGAGTACAGCGATCTTCAGGACATCATCGCCATCCTGGGTATGGACGAGCTTTCCGAGGAGCAGCGCCTCACCGTAAGCCGCGCCCGCAAGATTCAGCAGTTCTTGTCGCAGCCGTTCCACGTGGCCGAGAAGTTCACGGGCAACCCCGGCGTGTACGTGCGCGTCGAGGATACCGTGCGCTCCTTTGCCGAGATCGTCGACGGCAAGTGCGACGACCTGCCCGAGCAGGCCTTCCGCTATGCCGGAACCATCGACGACGTGCGCGAGCGCGCTGCCAAGATGAAGGAGCAGTAAGACCATGCACGTCCGTATCGTGTGCCCCGAGTCGCTTGCCTACGAGGGAGAGGCCGCGTTCGTGGCCCTTCCCTCGACCGACGGCGAGCTGGGCGTTCTGCCGCGCCATGCCAGCGAGATCTGCACCATCCAGGCCGGTTACGTGCGCGTTTCGGACAACGCCATGGGCACCACCGACCACGTCTTCGCGGTGAGCGGCGGCTACGTCGAAATTACCGAGGACGAGGTGGTTATCCTGGCCGAACGCGCTGCCGATACGTCCCAGGTGGACCGTGCGGAGCTTCAGGCCGAGGTCGAAGGTTTTGAAGACCAGTTGAGTAATTTGTCTGAAGATGATGCACATCGTGCCTACCTCTATAATGAAATCGCATGGTGTACACTTCTGCTCGCAGCGAAATGATCGGCATTTGAGCCGGTGATCGATAGCGGCCAGCATCATGCCCGGGAGCGCGTTGCGCCCCGGGCTTTCTTGTGAAAGGGCGGACTTTGGATATCATTCGCGTTCATGGCGGGCATTCCATCGGGGGCGGCGTCCGGGTTTCAGGCGCCAAGAACTCCGCGCTCAAGCTCATGGCGGCAACGCTGCTTGCCCCGGGCACGACTACGCTCACCAACGTTCCCAATATCTCGGACGTTCATGTGATGGGCAAGGTGCTCAAAGGCATGGGTGCCACCATCGAGGTCGTAGACGAGCACACGCTGGTGATCGACACCTCCTCGGTCGATTCTTGGGAGGCTCCCTATGGCCTCGTGGCAAAGATGCGCGCGTCGACGGCCGTGATGGGTCCGCTGCTGGGCCGTTTCGGGCGTGCGAAGATCGCCATGCCGGGCGGCTGCAATCTGGGCGCCCGCAAGATCGATATGCATATCCTGGGCCTCGAGGCGCTCGGTGTCGATTTCGACACCGACCACGGCTATATCTATGCCAATGCAGAGCACGGCATGACCGGCGCGCTCGTATCGCTTGAGTTCGCAAGCGTCGGCGCAACCGAGAACCTCATCATGGCTGCCGTGCGCGCCGAGGGGACCACGACGATCGACAACGCCGCGCGCGAACCCGAGATCGTCGATCTGGCGAACATGCTCAACGAGATGGGCGCCAAGGTCACGGGTGCCGGTACCCCGGTCGTCACAATCGAGGGCGTCGACGAGCTTCACCCCGTGACCCACCAGGTCATCGGCGACCGAATCGAGGCCGGCACCTTCATTGTGGCGGGCGCGCTTGCCGCCGACGAGCACGGTCTCGAAGTGACGGGCTTTAACCCGCACCATCTGGGCATGGTGCTCAAGAAGATGGAGCTCATGGGCGTGCGCTGGGAGCGCACAGAGGACGGCATCCGCGTGTGGCGCGCGCCACACCTGCGCCCCGTGGATATCCAGACGTTGCCGTTCCCGGGCTTCCCCACCGATATGCAGGCTCAGATCATGATCTTGAACGCGCTTTCCGACGGCGTGTCGGTCATTACGGAGAACATCTTCGAAAACCGTTTCATGTTTGCCTCCGAGTTGCAGCGCATGGGTGCAAACATTCGCATCGAGAGTCATCATGCCATCATCCACGGCGTTCCCGCCCTGTCGGGCGCGCAGGTGGTCTCGCCCGACCTTCGCGGCGGCGCGGCGTTGGTCATTGCCGGCCTTGTTGCAGAGGGCATGACCGAGGTCTCCGCAATTCACCACATTGACCGAGGCTACGAGCGCTTCTGCGAGAAGCTCACCTCGATCGGTGCCCATGTCGAGCGCGACACCATCCCTGACCCCGAAGAAGACTAGAGCAGGAACTTCGTATGAGCATTCGAAAAAAGCCCGTACAACAGTCCCGACGACCTTCGACCGGCGCGGCGAGCCGCATCTATAGTCGAGAGAATGTGGGACGTTATTCCGAGCGTGCGCGTCAGCGACGTACCCGCAAGCGAATCCGTCGCGGCATCCTGTGCGGCGTTGCTGGCGTGCTTTTGGTGGGAGTCGTCGCTGCCGGCGTATGGTTCTCGAGCATCATGTCTCGCCTGAACGACAGCTCGATCATCACCACGGCGCTCCAGCAGATCCTGGTTGACTCGGATGTAACCCGTGAGCCGTTCTATATGCTGCTGCTGGGAACGGACGGACGCCAGGACGACGACGTGGAGCGCTCCGACTCCATTATCCTGGCGCGCGTCGATGCCCCCAACAAGCAGGTCACGCTCATTTCCATTCCGCGCGACACCAAGGTCGAAATCGACGGCCAGACGGCGAAGATCAATGCGGCGTTTTCCTATGGCGGGGCCGAGAAGATGGTCGAGGCCGTAAACGACCTGTGCGGTGTTGAGATTTCCCACTACGCCGAGGTGAGCTTCGACGGAATGAAGCAGCTCATTGATGCGGTCGGTGGCATTGACATCTACGTGCCCGAAGGCGACGAGGTCGATGATCCCGAGGCCGGTCCGGTGAAGATCGAAGCCGGCCAGCAGCACATGGACGGCGAGGCGGCGCTTACGTTCAGCCGCGCTCGTCACCAGTTCTTGGACGGCGACTATACGCGCATGCGCCATCAGCGCATGGTGATCGGCGCGCTTGCCGACCAGATCCTTAACAAGCTCGACCCCACGACGATCGTTCCGCTTGTCGATTCGGTCGCCAACATGGTGGTGACCGACCTTTCCGCTGGTGACATTGTGGCGTTGGTAAATGCCATGCGCGGCATGGACACCAACAGCATTTGGTCGGCCAACGTCCCGTCATGGGCAGGCGAAGACACCTATATCAACGGCCAGAGCTATGTCTTCGTGTACGAGGATGCGCTTGAAAAGATGATGGCGCGCGTTGACGCCGGCGAAGACCCGCAGGGTCCGCAGTCCATGGGCACGGGCGGAGAGTCTGCGACGATCGGCGACCTCAACAACAACAGCAACGAGGATTGGGCGTCGGGCACGGCGACAACAAGCTCGAGCTCGAGCTCGAGCGACGACACTTCGAGTGAATAGCTCGAGAGTCGACGGTTCTTTACATACGCTGTCCAGCTAAGAAGAAGGGGCTGCGGGCATGTGCCTGCAGCCCCTGGCTATTTACGGGATCGAGGCCCTTGTGCTGTTTGTCCGGGGTTCTATAGACCCACAGGTCTGGCCGCGAGCCTACGCGAAGCGGGCGACGAGCTCCTGCAGCACATTGACCATCTTTTCCAGCGAGCTCACGGGGATGAACTCGTTCACGCCGTGGCAGCAGTAACCGCCGGTCGAGAGGTTGGGGCAGGGAAGCCCGCGGAAGGAGAGCTGGGCCCCATCGGTGCCGCCTCGGATGGGCAGTACGCGCGGCTCTACGCCGGCGGCGCTGAAGGCCTCCTTTGCCACGTCGATAAGCTCTGGGTAATCGGCAACGACTTCTGCCATGTTGCGATACTGCGGCTTGACCTCAACGGTCACGCGCTCCTCGCCCAGGCGGTCGTTGATGAAGGCTGCGGCACGCTCCATGAGGGCGAGCTTCGCATCGAATTTGGTGGCGTCGTGGTCGCGCACGATGTAGCGGGCTGTGGCGTGTTCGCAGGTCGCGGACACTCCTTCCAGATGGATGAACCCCTCGTAGCCCTCGGTGTGCTCGGGACGCATGGGGATAGGAAGCAGGTTGTGAAACTCCACGAAGAGATTGCCGGCATTTACCATGCGGTCTTTTGCATCGCCAGGATGGATGGAATAGCCGCGGAAGCGCACGGTGACCTCGCTTGCGTTGAAGCACTCCCACTCAAGCTCACCGACGGGGCCGCCGTCGACCGTGTAGGCATAGGCGCACCCGAAGGACTCGATGTCGAGAAGCGCAGCCCCGTGTCCGATTTCTTCATCGGGGCAGAAGCAGATGCCAAGCGGCGGATGCGGCAGCTCTGGATGCTTGGCCAGATGCGCTACGAGCGCCATGATTTCGGCGATACCGGCCTTATCGTCGGCGCCCAGCAGGGTCGTGCCGTCGGTGCACACCAGGTCCTCGCCAACAAGATCGTTCAGCGCAGGAAGCTTGTCGGGGCCGATTGACACAGGCTGGCCGTCGACCTCGCCACATACAAGGTCGCCGCCCTCGTAGCGCACCACGTGGGGCTTGACGCCAAAACCCGAAACGACCTCGGTTGTATCCATGTGGGCAATGAGCCCCAGACGGGGACGTGCTTCGGCGCCCGCGCTTGCCGGAATGTGCGCGGTCACGTAGGCGTGGTCGGACACTGCGACGTCCTGTGCCCCGAGGGTGCGCAATTCTTCTGCAAGCAGGTTTGCCAGATCAAACTGGATTGCGCTCGACGGAACCTGGTCGCAGTGCTCGTCGCTCGACTGCGTGTCCACCTGCACGTAGCGCAAAAAGCGCTCGAGAACATCCGTTGGCTCGCCCGTTTGCTGTTCTGTAGCCGCCATGAAGGCCTCCTGTCGGTTTGGTGGTGCTGGAGTGAAAGACGGTGCGACGCCCTGTCGCACATGCCTACTCTATCACGGGCTTAACCGTCGCAGGCAAGGCTCACCGAGGTATGTGATGAGGGACGTTGCGGTAGAATCAGCTGCATGAATACAGCGAGAGGGGACGGCATGGACACCACGGAACGTTCGCGTGAGTTACACCTCACCATGGCAAACGAGGACTACCTCGAATGTATGGTGCGCATCGAGCAGGAGGAGGGTACCGAGAGCGGCGTGCGCTCGGTGGATATCGCCAATCGCCTCGAGGTCTCTAAGGCCTCGGTTAACAAGGCGGTTTCCGCGCTTAAGGCCCAGGGGCTCGTTGAGCAGTCCCATTATGGCAAGGTGATGCTTACCCCTCAGGGACGCGAGGTAGGCAATGCCGTGTGGTACCGTCACCGTCTGCTGCGCACGTTCCTGATTCAGGAGCTTGGCGTTGAGTTTGATCGCGCGGACGCCGAGGCGTGCATGATGGAGCACGCGCTATCCGAAGACACCATGGCGCGCTGGCTGGCATATCTGGAGCAGCAGGGCATCACCGTGGTGGAGAACTAGACCATGGAGACGACCTCTGCGGTTCATGCCGCTGCCTACGACATGTCGTATTACAACCGGTCTGGCGCCGCTGAGCTCATGGACCGGCTTGCCCACGAGGTGCTGCTCATGCAGGGGCCCATGGGCAGCGTGCTCATGTCGGGAGAAGGCGCGCGGGATGTTCCTGCCGCGTTTTGGAACCTTGCCGAACCCGAGACGGTTGAGCGGGTGCATGCGCTGTACGCGGCGGCAGGGGCTGAGGTCCTTCTTACCAATACCTTTCAGGCGAGTGGCCCCGCGTTGGCGCGCGATGGAATCGAACAAGGCGTCGATGCGGTTAACCGGGCGGCGGTCGATTGCGCTCGTGCCTGCCGGCCGCAACTGGTCGTAGGGGCTATGGGCTCCTGCGGAATCGACTGGTTCGAGCAGGATTCCCCCGCTTACCGTGAGGCGAGGGCTGCGTATCGCGGCCAGGCATATGCGCTTCTCAGGGCGGGCGTCGACGGGCTGCTGCTCGAGACGTTCACGTCGATACGAGAGCTGCAGCCCGCCATTGCCGGCGCGGGCGATGTCGCCGACGGCATGCCCCTGTTTGTGAGCTTCGCCGTGGATGATGACGGGAACCTGCTGGGGGACGGGCTCACAATCGAAGCGGCGGTCATCTGGGCCGAGCGGCACGGCGCCTCGGCGGTCGGCGTGAACTGCTGCTCTCTTTCCGCCGCAACAGACGCTGTGGCGCGTATGACGAAGGTTGCCCGAACGCCGGTCATGGTGCGTCCCAACGCCGGCGCGCCGAAGCAGGATGCCGAAGGGGTCCTGTCGTGGTCCGAGCGACCGGAGGATTTTGCCCGCGCTGCCGAGGCATGGCGGTCTGTTGGCGCACATCTGGTGGGTGGATGCTGCGGAACGACCGCGGTAACCACGGCGGCTCTTGCCGAAGCGTTGGGGGCCTAGCCGCCTTGCACCAAGTCACCTTGCGTCTGGCTACCCCGTATTCAGCTTCGACGCATGATGGGCATATCGCGTTCAGCAATCTGCATATTTTGTCCACGTGATGCGATGTTCGTGGAGCGAGGGCGCCTCTGGGTATACCTCTCTGGTATGGAGATGCCTAGAGAGGAGTCTTCGTTTGGCCGCGATCATTCATTTCGGAACCGATGGCTGGAGAGCCCGGCGCGACGGCGATTTCAATGAGGAGAATGTGGCGCGCATCGCCGATGCGGCGGGTGCGCTGTGGGAGCGCATGGCGCCTGGCGCCATCGTATACGTAGGCTATGACACCCGGCCTGAGGCAGAGCACTTTGCCTGTCTGGCGGGTCGCATGCTGGCAAGCCATGGACTAACGGTCAAGGTGTGCGACCGTCCGTCGCCCACGCCCGCGCTGTCGTGGACGGTTGCGCATGACGCCCGAGCATGCGGGGGCCTTACGGTTACCGGCTCGCATAACCCTCCCGACTACCTGGGCATCAAGCTGCGTATGGATGACGGCGGCACGGCCTCGGACGATTTTGTCGACCTGCTCGAAGAGGTCATGGAACCCTCTGCGCCCGCGGTGCAGGGGGCTGTCCAGCGCGTCGATTTTGTAACGCCGTACCTCGACGAGCTCTGCTCTTTGGTCGATGCATCCGCTATAGCCCGCGCGGGACTTCGTGTCGTATACGACCCGCTGTATGGTGCTGCGCGTGGGTGTTTCCCGCTCGTGCTCGGCGCACTTGGCATCGAGTCGATTGAAATCCACAACGCTGACGATGAGGGGGCGCTAGACCTGCATCCCGACCCCATCGAGCCCTGGGTCGACGAGTGCGAGCGTGCCGTCACGGAGCACAGCGTCAGCGCCGGGCTCATTAACGATGGTGACGCCGACCGCGTGGGCGCGGTGGACGAGCACGGCGTCTTTGTGAGCCCTCACAAGATCATTGCACTGGTGGCGGGACATTTAGTTGTCAATCGAGGCATGTCGGGCCGCGTTGTACTCAACCTGTCGACCTCGACGATCACCAAGCGGGTTTGCAAGGCTTTGGGCTGCCGCGTCACGGTTCGGCCGGTAGGGTTTAAGCATATATACAAAGAGATGTGCAAAGGCGATGTGCTGATAGGCGGAGAGGAAGCGGGCGGCATTGGCATACCGTCTCATCTGTGTGAGCGCGACGGATTGCTTGTGAACCTGCTGCTGTGTGAGCTTATGGCGCATACCGGCAAAACGCTTGGCCAGCTCGTTGCCGAGATGGAATCGGCTATGGGAACCATGGTCTATGGGCGACGTGACCTGAGGCTTGAAAATGAGGTCATCGAGATGTTCCGCACCATGCTGCCGGGACTGAATCCGCATGAGGTGGCTGGACAGACGCCTGTTGCCGTAAGTCATATGGATGGCCTGAGGCTGGAGTTCGCCGATGAATCCTGGCTGTTGCTACGGCCAGGCGGAACCGAGCCGGTCGTGCGGGTGTACGCAGAGGCTCCGACGGTAGAGGGGCGCGATCGTCTGTTGGAGGCGGGGTGCGCGCTCGCCCGAGGGGGATTTGCATAGCGGGTAGCGTAATCGGGTTGCTCGACGATGTCGCTATCGGTAGACGGCAAGCATCGGTACGCGAACGGAACATAGACACTATATGTTGGGCAGAGGAACCCCCAATTGTGTAGACCCCGTGGAGACGCCGATTCCCGCCCCCGGCGGGGCCCGGGTCTGGCAACATATCCCCTTGCCGCGCGGCCCGGAGCCGCGGGGCGTGCACCTTGAGAACCGG
>NZ_NFJW01000023.1 GCF_002160065.1 Collinsella sp. An2
ACGAGTCAAGGGGCCATCGGGCCTGAACGCCAGTTCAGGCCAGGGACTTGAGTCCCTGGCCTGGGGCCATAGGGTTATACCCTAAGAGCAAACCACCCGCTGTGCGGGTGGTTCTGATTAAGGACCGCTTGTGGCCTCGGCGTGGGCCATGCCCTCCTCGACGGCGGGCAGCGCGAGCCCCTGTCCTTCCCGTTGTACATGTGGACATATTTGTGGACCTCCGATTTGGGCGCTGGGGTGTCCAAGCTATGTCCGCATACCCCAAATGTTTGTGTCCGCACCCCGCCGATGAGGCTAAAAATCAACGCGATGGTCAATTTAGTGCTTGAGGTAGTTTTTTACGCCATGTGCGAGGCACAAAATCGGCATGTATAGTGGCTCGCGACGTTTTATGGGGTGCTGGAGGGGCTCAGAAACAGTGTTTATACAGGTTTTGGAGCGCTGACGCTTTTCTGTCGGCGGTCATGGTTGAACGAAAAAACTACCTCACGTACCAAATTGACCAGTGCGATAAGAATTAGCGTGCCGCGCAAGCCCCAAAACGACGAATCGGCGCAATGTGCTGATTTTCTATTCATACAAGCTGTAATTTTATGCATGTGTTGGATGCTAGCATCGCTTCGCGGCAGCGGCAGCGGCAGCGGCAGCGGCAGCGGCAGCGGCAGCGGCAGCGGCAGCGGCAGCGGCAGCGGCAGCGGCAGCGGCAGCGGCAGCGGCAGCGGCAGCGGCAGCGGCAGCGGCAGTTGCCGTCTCGTTCTCGTGAGATTTACGTATTCCACCAGCGCATTCACACAACGGAAATACTGCAACGGTACACTCTACCAACTTATGCCAGTGCCGGGAAACGGGGGTCGAACACCATGAAGGACTACACGGTTGCCATCTTGGGCGCTACGGGTGCAGTGGGCACGCAGATGCTCACCTGCTTGGAGGAGCAGGAGTTCCCGGTAGGCACGATCAAGCTGCTTGCCAGCGCGCGGAGTGCTGGCAAGACGCTGAAATTCCGCGGCGAGGACGTAGTGATCGAGGAGGCCACGCCCGCGGCGTTCGAGGGCTGCGACATCGTGCTCGGTGCAGCCGATGACGCCGTGGCCAAGCAGCTGCTTCCCGCGGCCGTCGAGGCGGGGGCAACGGTTGTCGACAACAGCCACGCCTTCCGCATGGACCCGGATGTCCCGCTTGTCATTCCCGAGATCAACGCCGATGACGTTGCCTGGCACAAAGGCATCATCGCGAACCCCAACTGTGCCACCATCATCGCGCTTGTGCCCACCTGGCCGCTGCACCAGCTTGCCGGTGTGAAGCGCATGATCGTTTCCACCTATCAGGCCGCGAGCGGCGCAGGCGCACCCGGCATGGCCGAGCTCGAGGCCCAGATTAAAGCCATGGGCAGCGGCGAGGCCATCCCCGAGCCGAAGGCGTTCGCTGCCCAGCTTGTAAGCAACCTCATCCCGCAGATCGGCGGCTTCGATGACGAGGGCTATACCTCTGAAGAGATGAAGCTGCAAAACGAAGGCCGCAAGATTATGCATCTGCCTGAGCTTGCCGTATGCTGCACCTGCGTGCGCGTGCCCGTGCTGCGCTCGCATTCTGAGAGCATCACGCTTGAATTCGAGCGCGACATCACGCTCGACGAAGCGCGTGAGGCGCTGGCAACGGCGCCGGGCGTGAAGCTTGTGGACGATCGCTCTGCCGAGAGCGCGCACGACCGCTTCCCCATGCCCATCGACACCTCCGACCAGGACCTCATTTGGGTAGGTCGCCTGCGTCGCGACATCTCCAACCCCAATGCTGCGCGCGGCATCACCTTCTGGTGCTGCGGCGACCAGATTCGCAAGGGTGCTGCGACGAACGCTGTACAGATTGCAAAGCTGCTGGTGAAGTAGGAACAGTGGACATCCTCATCGTGATGCTCGTCGGGGCTGCGGCGGGGCGGCTTGTTGTCCCCGCTGCGCTTAAGCGCCCGATCGAGACGTTGCAGGTGGTTTGTACCTGCCTCCTGATCTTCACCATGGGCGTGTCCCTTGGCTGCAACGATGATTTCTTTCGCCAGTTGGGCGCTTGGGGCGTGCAGAGCCTGGTGTTCTGTCTCATTCCCATGGTGTTCTCGGTGGCCGTGGTCTATGCCCTCACGTCGTGGCTCATGGGCGATGGCCGCGCGCGGGACGCTCGAAGCGCGGCGACCGGTTCCGAGGGCGCCTCATCGGGCATCGCCCCTGACACCTCGGAGGAAACCTCGCGCGTTGTGGGCGGCGGCGAGACGCACCGCCTGTCGCTTGGCGCGCGCATCGTCGCGTTTCTCAAGGACGAGTCGATGGTCGTGTTGGCGTTTGCGGCGCTGCTTTTGGGTATCGGCGCGGGCGTCGTGGCAGGGGAGAACGCGCTGCTCGCATCCTTTGTCGATGCAAGCGACCTCATCCTTGACGTGCTTATGCTGCTGGTTGGAATGAGCGTCGGCATGCATCGAGGGCTTGTGAAAAGCATTCGCGAGCATCACATCAAGACGCTCGTGATTCCGCTGGGCGTGGTGGTCGGCTCGGTAGCAGGCGGCCTGGTCGCAGCGCTGCTTTTGGGCTATCTGCCGCGCGAGGGCATGGCCGTGGCAAGCGGCCTTGGCTGGTACAGCCTGGTTGGCGTCACCATCGAGGGGCTCGCCGGGGCCCAGCTGGGTGCCATCGCGTTCTTGGCGAACCTCATGCGCGAACTCTTCTCGTTCTTCAGCATTCCGGTCATCGCGCGCAGGCTTAACTACTACTCGTGCATCGCGGCCGCCGCGGCCACGAGCGAGGACACGACGCTGCCCATGATGATCAAGTACACCGACGAGCGTACCGTAGTGTTCTCGCTGGTAAACGGTATTATCTGCTCGGCGTGTGTGCCGGTGCTCGTGTCGCTTTTCTTGGCGTAGGGGCGTCGGCACGACGGTGTCCAAGCGCGGAACAAAACGCCTCCGCATGAGCCTCCAGTTCCCCGGTTACTCTGGACTCTTCAGCGCTTCCACCATGATGATGCGGTCGAGCATCCGGTTCGTGATGGCGTTTACCACCAGCGCGAACACCACGGTGAGCGCCGCCGAGATCACATAGCTCACAGGTTCGATCGTGACTGCGAAGTTGATGTCCGGCATCTTCAGCACGAAAGCAAAGCTCATGCCCAGCGCCCAGCCGGCGGGAAGTCCCAGCACAATGCCCATTGCGGTAAGCACCAGCGTCTCTTTGTTGATGTACCGACGCACCTCGGGCGGACGGAATCCAAGCACCTTGATGGTGGCGATTTCGCGCTCGCGTTCGGCGATGTTCACCGTGGACAGGGTAAAGAGCACCGTGAAGGCAAGGCCGGCGGCAAGCAGAATGACCACGTAGACAACCGAGTTGATAAGCGAGAAGCTCTCGGAGAAGTCGAGGGCAAGCTGCTCGGTACCGCTCACTGAGAGGAAGAGGTCGTTTGCGGCGAGGTCGTCGGACAGGGCAATCTGCTCGTCGGGTGAGCCTGAGAGGTGGGCGAGAAAGCCGTTGGCCTCGAAGTCACCAAAGATGCTCTCGTAGGCGTCTTGCGACAGGTAGACCGCGTTGCCCAGGTAGTTGGTCACCACGCCGGCGACCTCGGCGTCCGCCTGGTTGAGCGCCGAGTCCTTGAGGCTCACGGTGGCCCCGGCGTCGAAGCCCAGCACGGTTGCGGCGTTGTTGGTGATAAGGATGCCGTCTTGAGGCAGGTCGACCGGCGACCCATCGCGATTATCGACAAGGCGCAGGTACCCGTCGAGGGAGACGCCGCGGGGCACCACATAGAGTTGCATGCTCTCCTTCGCTCCGTCGTACTCGACCGTCACGTTGTCGATGAGGAGCGGAATCACGTCTTCTACCAAGGGCTCAGATGCCAGGGTCTGCTGCGCAGCGTCAAAGTCGTCAGCCGAGGTCACGGCCATGAGGTCGTACTCATATATGCCTTCCCCGTTGCTGGCGCTCACCCCGGTCGAGCCATACTGCCGCCACGACAGTGCGGCCACGGTATCTTTGACCGCAAACCCGCATACCAGCAGCGCAGTGCAGCCCATAATGCCAAAGACCGTCATGAAGAAGCGCTTCTTGTAGCGGAAGATGTTGCGCGCGGTCACCTTATTCAGGAAGCCGAGGCGCCGCCACACGGGGCCGATGTATTCGAGGAAGATGCGGGAGCCGGCGCGCGGCGACCGCGGGCGCATGAGCGTGGCGGGCGTCTCTTTGAGGTCGGCGCGACAGGTGATGAAGGTGGCGCCGACGATGCCTGCAACGAACAGGGCGATGGCCCCGATCGCGTAGAACGCATCGAAGTGGAGCGACAGGATGGGCAGCTGGTACATGACGTTGAAGATGCTGAACAGGAAGAGCGGCAAGGCGACAAAGCCCAGCACGTCGCCCACGATGCCGCCGATGAGGGCGGCCGAAAGCGTATAGGCGACATACTTCCCAAGGATGCGGCCACGGGAGTAGCCGAGCGCCTTATACAGGCCGATGAGCGTGCGCTCCTCTTCGACCATGCGGGTCGCGGTGGTGAGGCTCACCAGCACGGCGACCACGAAAAAGATAACGGGAATCACGCGTGCAATGCCCTCGATGGACGAGGTGTCAGCGTCGATGCTGGAGAATCCGCCAAGGTTGGAACGATCTTGCACATACCAGGTGGCAGGCCCGATGTCGTCGACCTCCGCGCGTGCATCGTCGATCTGCTGCAGGGCATCGGCACGCTCCTCCTCGAAGGTCGCGCGGCCTTCGTCGAGCTCCGCCTGGCCGTCGGCGATCTCGGCGAGGCCGGCATCGATCGTTGCCTGGTTGGCATCGAGCTCCCGTTGACCCGAAGAGATCTGGGCCATGCCGTCATCGAGCTGCTGCTGCGCAGCGTCCAGCTGGGCGAGCGCCGCGGCACGCTGCGCGTCGAGATCCGTCTGGGCCTGGTTGAGCAGGGCAAGGGCGGAGCGCGCCTGTGCAAGGCCAACGGTCGCCTGCCCCTTGCCGGCGGCAAGCTGCGCCGCGGGGCTCTCGCTGCCGTCCACAAGGGAGGCAAGCTGCGCGCGCTGCTGAACCAGCTGGTCACGCTGATCCTTCAGCGCTTGGAGCTGGGTTTGCTGCTCTTGCAGCGGGGTGAGCTGTGCGGCGATGGCCTGGTTCTGGCGCGTGAGCTCGTCGCGCTGCGCCTGCAGGGGCTCCAGAGTCTGTTCAAGCTCGGTTGCCTTGGCCTGGGTGTCGGCAAGTTGGGCCTCAAGCTGGGCGAGTGTATCGGCGTATCCGTCGTCTGCGGGGTCGAGGGCATCGATGGACGCCTGCAACTCCTGCGCCTGGTCCTGGGCCTGTGTCAGCTGGACCGCAAGGGGGTCGATCTGCTTGGTAAGCTCATCAATGCCCGCGTTTACCTGCGAGACCTGCTCGGTCAGCGCGTCGACGGCGTCCTTTAGGCTTGCCAGCGTATCGTCGAGCTCCGGCACGGCGGCGTCGATCTGGGCGATGCCGGCATCGATCTGGCTGGTGAGCGCCGCCACGGCTTCCCGAGCAGCCTCGAGGTAGGTCGTCTGCGCGGCTGCGGAGGACGCATCGTCTGCGGCGGAACCCAGGGCGCTCCAGGCTGCGGTTACCGCATCGCTGCCCAGCTGATCGTTGATCACAGCCGCCTGGGTGTCGACGTTTGCGATCGCCCCCTCGAGCACCGACAGGTCGGGAATCTGTGCACGGTTCGCATCGATGGTCGTCTGCGCGTCGGCAAGCTGAGCCAACGCGCTTGCCCGCTCGCTGTCGAGCTGGCGCTGCCCGGCTAGGGCATCGGCCAGGCTCGCGTGCAAGGTCGCGCGCGCTTCGTCGAGTTGGCGCTGTCCGTCGAGTGCCTCGGCCAGGCTCTTGTCGAGCGTTGCCTGCGCGTCATCGAGCTCGGCCTGGGCGTCGTCGAGCTCGGCCAAGGCATCGGCCTCTTCGCGGGCGATCGTCGCCAGGGCGTCTTCGCGTACCTGCTCGGCGCGCGCCCGCTCGCGCTGGGGCGTCAGCTCGTCGATGCGGTCGATGACGGCATCGACCGCCTGGGTGTAGTCGTCGGAATAGGAGGAGAGCTCGCTCGTGCCGTCGACCATGAGGTAGATTGTGGTAAAGACGTCTGGGTCCTCCACGGCGTCCGGCGTCACGTAGAAGCTGTAGTCGGCCGAGGTCGCGGCGCGGAAGGCGACGGGGCCGTCGGGCGCGGTGATGTTAGTGGGATCGATAACGGATGCCGTGATGGTGTAGGTGCGGCGGTTGAAGACCTCGGTCGTGTTTGCGTCGTCGGTCGTCCTGTCGCCCGCGTCGTCGCCCGCGTCGTCGGTCGTCCTGTCGGTTGCGTCGCCGCCCACATTGTCCTCGGCTTCAGCATCGGTGGGTGCGGCGCCGTCCTGCGCCTCTGAGGCCTCGTCATCCTCGGCGCCTTCGAAGGTGAGGGTGTCGCCGATCGATTTGCCGGAGTCCTTCAGGTATTGGGCGGTCACGGCGACCTCGTTGGCTGCCTGTGGAAGGTTGCCCTCGAGCACATAGGGTTCGTTCATGCCCGACGCGGTGAGCGCCTTCACGTCCACGCTGGCGCGCTTGCCATCGATGCGGGTGTAGGCGCTCTCCTGCCAGGTGCCCTCGATTTCGGCGACGCCATCGACGCGAGCGAGCTCGTCGACATCTTCCTGCGTGAGGCCAAGCGTCGACTGCACGCTCACGTCGAACAGCTTTTGTGTGTCAAACAGCTCGTCGGCGCTGGCGCGCAGGTCCATGCAGGCCACCACCAAGCCGGTGAGCATGGTCACGCCCAGCGCGCAGATGACGGCGATGGACACAAAGCGCTTCTTGCTGTGCCCAACGGTGCGCACAATGTCTTTGGTGAACGCCGTCATCGTCGCCTCGCTACCACTCGATGTCGGAGATAGGGGTGGGCGACGGATTGAGCTCCATATCGGTCACCTTGCCGCTCTTAAAGCGAATGAGGCGATCGGCCATGGGGGCAAGCGCCGAGTTGTGGGTGATGATGATCACCGTGATGCCGTCGTGGCGGCACGTGTCCTGCAGCAGCTGCAGAATCTGTTTGCCTGTCTGATAGTCGAGCGCGCCAGTCGGCTCGTCGCACAGAAGCAGTTTGGGGTTCTTCGCCACGGCGCGGGCGATGCTCACGCGCTGCTGCTCGCCGCCGGAAAGCTGGGCGGGGAAGTTGCCCATGCGGTTGGCGAGGCCCACTTTGGAGAGCGATTCGGCGGCGTCGAGTGCGTCGGGGCACACCTGTGCAGCCAGCTCGACGTTTTCAAGGGCGGTGAGGTTGGGGACGAGGTTGTAGAACTGAAAGACGAAGCCGACGTCGGTGCGGCGGTATTCCACCAGGTCGGACTCGGTTGCATGGGTGATGTCGTGCCCGTCGACCATGACCTGACCCGAAGTCGCGGTATCCATGCCGCCCAGGATGTTGAGCGCGGTGGTCTTGCCGGCGCCCGAAGCGCCCAGAATGACCGCCAGCTCGCCGCGTTCGACTTGGAAGGATGCCCCATCGAGGGCATGGATGAGCGTATCGCCCGAGCCATAGGCCTTGATGACGTTGTTGAATTCTATGTAGGCCATCGTTGTTCCGATCACTCGACAGCGTGTTGTCTATTTGAAGTATAGTAAGGCTGTCCCGGCGATTCGAGGGCGACTCGACACCGCGCGCCCGATTGTCGAGCAATAGGGCATGCCTGGACGCGGCCGCTCGGTCGAGCAGTGGCGCATGTGGCGTGTAGGATGGCGTGCGCGATGCGGTCGGGTTTGCGCGTGACGCCGTGCTCGAGCGCGCACGACGGTGGGCCCAAGGAGCCGCACGTCGCGAGCCCGTGTCTCGTGGCTCGCGATTGTTCTGGAGCGACACAGAAGGGTGAGGGAGCATGGCGCGAAAGCAACCGCAGGTGACCGAGCAGACCAAGGCGAATCTCACAAGCGCCTTCTGGAGCCTTTACGAGGATAAGCCCATCGAGAAGATCACTGTGCGCGAGATTACCGACCGCGCGGGCTACAACCGTGCAACCTTCTACCTGTACTATCGCGACGTCTACGACCTCTTCGACCAGCTCGAAGAGGAGATTTTGACACAGGTTCGCAGGCTGGTGCAGGACCGTCTGCTGCGCGACGAAATGCTGGACTTCTCCGAGCATATGGGGCTCGTGGTGGGGCTCGCGCAGCGCTTCGATGGTTTTATGCCGCGTCTCATGTCGGGCGATCCCACGTTCAGCGACCGCATGAAGGCCATCATCGCGCCCCTGCTTGACCGCTTTATCCTGCCGGACGACGTGTCGGACCCGCGCGAGCAGACCATTTTGCGCGAGTTCTACCTTTCGGGCATTCTGGGGGCCATCAATACATGGATCACCGAGCCCGACCGTATACCGATCGAGCGCCTTATCGAGCTTGTTGTGCGCACGGCGCTTATCGGGCGCTCCGGTGCGGACGCATCGCGGCGTCAGGGTTGAGCACCGGGGTCGATGGTGTCTTGTGGGGCGTGGCGCCATGTGACGCCATCGTGTCCGCGGTGCCTAGCGACGTAGGCGTCTTGAGGCCAACCGGGCAAGGAAAACACTGATTACCGCCTCCTTGCGCCCCCTCGTGCGCATTCGATTCGGAAAAGGGCGTCCGAAACGCGATCGGCCGGGTAGACCAGGATACCCGACGGACAAAGCCCCTGGTAGATGGCGCGGGTCTTCAGTGCCTACTCGGCGATTCCGGATAGGGACGCCCTTTTCCGAAGCGAGCGTGCTTTGAGGGCCGCCGCGAAGGCTCATATTCAGCGTTTCCCAAGCGACGCCACGACGCGCGGCGGCCGAAAGCGCAACGACGGCGGGAAGATGCGCCGGACCAGCCGAAGCGCCCGGTGACTCAGACGTTTGAGTCTGCGTGAGGCCGGGGCGTGGCGCCCGGCAGCATCAAGGGCCTCATCAGCGCTCAAGAAAGCGCTTCGGAGCGCATCGATGCTGGGCATCGGGCTGGCGGATGTGCCGTAGCGCGCGGTGCAGGCGGCGCGCATGACAAGGTCGAGCGCATCTTGCGCCTTACCGGTGGCGTCGCCGCGCATCGAGGTCGCCGAGCCCGTAGCGCCGGCGTTGGCGTTCCGCTCCGCTGCGGCGAGCGACTCTGCCGCCTCTGCCAAAGCCGTCAGCGCGGCGCCAATCTGCCGCACCTGGTCCTCCTCGGTCGCGGTGGGGGAGATCGCCACGCCCTGGTCACAGGCAAGGTCGACGAGCTCGTCCCATGCCGCGAGGGCGGCAGCACGTGTCGCGCCCTCCTCGAAGGAGGCCGCTTGGGCACCTGGGGAGTGGTGCCCGTCCGATGGCGACTTCACGGCGGCGGGCGTCTTCGCGGGGGCGGCATCGTGCGTGGCGCTACCTGCGTGTTTGCGCCCAGAGCCAGGCATCGAAAGGCCCAGGGCATGCAGCCTTCGGGTGCGGCGGGCGCGACGGACGGCCGAAGGCGTGACGAGTATCGCCGTTACAAGAAGCAGGACGACGATGCCGGGTAAGGCGTGTGCTAGCGCATCGACCACCTGACGACAGACGGCAAAGAAGCTCGCTGTGGCTTCGGCGAATGGGCTGGCATCGGGCTCATCGTTAGGGGATGTCGTATCGCTGTCCTGTCCCGGGTCATCAGGTGTTTCGGGCGAGGCAGGCGACTCCGGCGACGTCGGGGTCGTGGAGTCGGGCTGGGCGTTGTCCTGGTTAGTGTCGGGCGTCTCGGCGGCAGGTGTGTCGGTGGTGTCGTCCGCTGCAGGCGTGACGTCGATGGGAATCCACCCGGCGCCATACAGGTAGACCTCGGTCCAGGCATGCAGGTCATGGTTGGTGGCAATGTAGGCGCCGTTTCCGTCTCGGCTGGCGTTTGGCGCATAGCCGACGGCCAGGCGCGACGGTACGCCCATGGCGCGCGCCAGCAGGGCGAGCGTCGAGGCGTAGTGGATGCAGTATCCCTCGCGGCGCTCCAGGAAGTCGCCCATAACGGAGAGGGTGTCGTGGCCATCGCCGTCGGGGGCGTCCGTTGAGTAGGTGAAGCCACCCTGGGTGAAAAAGTCGACCAGGTATTCCATGATCTCGAGCTCTTGGGCGGCGGTGGTCGGCGAGGACGGAACGCCTTGGGCGGCTGCGTTGCTCAGGACGTCTGTCATGGCCTGGGGAAGTTCTCCGGGCACATTCAGGTAGCGCGCGTTGATCGAGTTTGCGCCGTCTGAGGTGGCCATCGCGGTTCCCGCCCCGGCGCTCACCGCTGCTTCGGCAAGCTGCTGGGGCAGGCGCTCGAGGGCCGCGAGGTCGTCCGAGGTCGTGACTGGCGCCAGGTAGGCGCTTTCGACACGATAGGACTGCCCGGTATGTGTGGACGAGTTTGTCCCGTAGACCGTGCCGTCTCCGCTCCACGCCCAGTCGCCCTGCGAGCCTCCCGCCTCGGTCGCCGTTTGATAGGCGCCCGGCGGCAGGGGCGCAAATCGGGTTGCGAGCGCATCAATCGTCACCTGGGTCTCGACGGCCTCGACAGGTCCCGCGTTCGTGCCTGTGGCGACGATCGCGTTAAGCAAGGGCGAACCGTCGTTGAAACTCCCGGGAAGCGCGGAGCCGCCGCTTCCGGCGGCGTCGGCGTAGAGAATGCTGTCAAGAAGTGGGATGCCCGTCCGATTCTGCCCCGGAAGTGAGGAGTCGAGCAGCCAGGTGTCGCCGTTGAAGTCGTCGAGCGTGCTCAGACGCAGATACAGGGGATGGCCGGCATCGGTCGTATAGCTGAGGGCCTGCGTCTCCTCGCCACGGATTAACTCGCGGCGCAGGTCGACGACGGGGCTCACCGCGTTGCTGGCAAACATGGTGGTGCTCATGGTCGACACGATGGGGAGCCGCTGGACCAGAGCAAGGGCCTGTTGTTCGAAGGCGCAGCCCATGCCTGCCGCAAGGCAGGCGGCAAGCGCTATGGATGCTATGGGCGCGGCGATGCGCACGCTTGCGGAACGCAGGCGCGCTGCAGTTCCACGGCGTGCGTGATGCGGCGCGGCGGCGCTGGTGAGAGGATGCTTGCCGTCGGCGGCGCGACCTCTAGCGCCGCCATCGCTGCTTCCGGGCTGATTGACATAAGGGTGTGCCGCGGCCTCGTGGCGCTTGCTACGCGCGTCCTCGTCCGCTTCTAGCGCGGCAGCGAGGTCACCTGTGCCCAGCAGCGCTTTGCGCACGGTCGGCGTGGCGGGAGGCTCGCCGTCGTACAGCCAAGCGTCACAGGCGCCCAATGCCAAGAAAACCGCAAGCGACGCGAACAAGGTCCAAGCTTGGGGTGACGTGCCCATGAGCAGCTGACATGTCGCCAGGATAACGAGGGGAAATGCTCCGCACAGGGGTCGCAGCACCCCGCAGGAGACCACGAACATCCATACCAGGGCGCCCGCGCCCGCCACAAGAAGCGTGAGGGCCGCGTCGGCAACGGGGCTCACCTGAAGCGGTACCCACTGACCAAAATAGAGGTCGCTCATGCCCTGGAGCACGACGGCTCCCAGCGGCTCGGAGGTCTCGCGGGCCCACGATCCCAGCCCCAAGTAGGCAGAGGGGTCGCCTGTGAGGTTCAGGCCCATCTGCGACTGGATGATGTGGTGTGCGCATACGGCGGAGATCGCAACGACGGCAGCAGCGCAGGCCAGCTTGAGGAAGGCTCGCACCGCGAAGCGATGTCCGTATGGCAGATGCCTGCCGAGCGCGCCTTCAAGGGCGACGAGGGCAAAGGTGGCGCACGAGACGCTATACCAGGTCTTTGGCTCGGCGAGCGCCTGCGCGAGGTGGAGGCCCAGCAGCAGCCCCGCAACGCAGAGTACGGCGCACACGAGGTCCAGGGCAAGCGGCACGCCTGAGTCCTTTCGCGCTGCGGCGCGGTCGATCCAGTCGGGCGCGGGTGCATCTTGAGAGAGCGGCTCGGGCTGCGCGGTATCGTTGGGCACGGTGCGCCGCACAAGGTCGGCTGCGCCTGTGCGCGCGTTGACGCGTATGATGCTCGCCGCCGGCAGTGCGGCTCGAAGCTCGTGTTCCAGGACGCCGCCGGCCTGTCGGGTCACCAAGACGATGGCGGCTCGGCCGCCGCGGCGTTTTGTGAGGCGCGCCACCCGGTGCGCCCTGTCTTTGGCTGCCTTGAGACGTGACGCCTCATCTTTAGGGGCATCGGGCTGCAGCGATGCCGTCAGGCGCGTAACGTCGTCGGGAGAGGTGTAGATGCGCTCACCGTCCGAAAGAATCGGCCCGTCTGCGCCGGCACGCCTGGAGAGCTCAGCATATGTGCGCATCGCCGTAATCGCCAGGCTGTCAGCTTCGTCGCACGTCAGCGTGTCGACCACCACGAGAGGGGACGGGGGTTCGTCGTGGACGGGCTCGAAGGACATGAGCGTGCCATGGTGGGCCGTTTGGCGCCATGAGATCGCGCGCATGGGGTCGCCCTTTTCGTAGGGGCGTACCTGCGACGAATCAAGCATGTGCTGGGCGTCGCGTGCGGTGGGACCCGTGCGGCGCAGAAGCGATGCCAGCGTGCTGCGGCCCGTGCCCTTTGGAGCGATCACAGCCTCGGCGCCGTGCTCGAGACGGCGATCTCGTCGCCACATGCCCAAGACGTCGCGCAGGCGCACGGTCGCTGCCGGGATGCGATACCATCCGCGGGTGCGCGGCGTCTCGCGCGCAGGCAGCACACTGACCACGCGCCCATGCTGGTCGAGCTGCTCCCAGCAGGTGTCGAGCACGTAGAGGTGCGGTGCCACGAGCGAGAGCAGCTGCCCTGCGCGTCCGGGGATGCTCAGCGGCAGCAGCACATCGACAAGTCCCGCGAGCACGGCTACCCACAGGGCTACGCCCCAGGCAACGAGGACGGTCGAGGCGAGCTCTCCGCCAGCGAGCATGAGCGCTGCGCCCAACAGGACCGTTGCGACGCCGCGCACGGTGGGGCGGGGAAGGCTCGCCTTCCGCGTCTTGTTGCACGACCTGCTATGTCGGGAACCCCGAGGCATGGCGCCGTCATGCGCCGCGAGGGGCGGGAACGGTGTTCAGCAGGGATTCCAGCAGGCGGGCGCGGTCCTCGGCCGACACGCCCATGTCGCCGTCTGCAAGTACGAGTCGATGCGACAACACCGGCACCGCCATGGCCCGCACATCTCCCGGAAAGACGGCATCCTGCCCCTTCATGAGCGCGCGGACGCGGCTCATGGCTAGAAGCGCCAGTCCGGCGCGCGGTGACGCGCCCAGGCGGATCTGCGGACTTTGGCGGGTAGCGGTAAGGAGCTGCACGGCGTAGGCGGCGACCGCCTGGCTCACATGTATGTGTGCGGCTGTTTGGATGATCGCCCGCATGTCACCTGCGGTGCACACAGGCTTGAGGTTCGCCAGCGGGTCGCGGCCGCTGGGGCTCACCAGCATGCGTGCCTCTGCCTGCGGAGAGGGATAGCCTAGGCTTGTGCGCGTCATGAAGCGGTCAAGCTGTGCCTCGGGCAGCGGATAGGTGCCCTCCAGCTCAACGGGATTCTGCGTGGCGATGACGATGAACGGCCGAGGTAGTTCGTAGGTGGTTCCGTCCACGGTGACGCGCCGCTCGTCCATGGCTTCAAGGAGGGCCGCCTGGGCCTTGGGGTTGGCGCGGTTGATCTCGTCGGCCAGGACGATCTCGGCAAAGACGGGGCCGCGGAAGAACGTGAACTCGTGGGCGCTCTGGTCGAATACCGTGACGCCGGTGATGTCTGAGGGCAGCATGTCCGAGGTGAACTGGATGCGGCTCACCTGGGCCGAGAGGGAGCGGGCAAGCGCGCGGGCAAGCGTGGTTTTGCCCGTGCCGGGGACATCTTCCAGCAGCAAGTGGCCGCCTGCCGCGAGCGTCATGACGGCAAGGTCGATGACCGAGCGGCTGGTGGCAAGGACGCCGGACAGATTCGTCGCAATGGCCGCAAGCGTTTTGCGCGATGTGGCGCGATAGCGATCCGAGAGGTAGGGTGAATCGGGCATCGTGGTCCCTTTCGACAGGGGTGCGCAACGGCGCCGCCGCTGTAGGCTTTGGGCGCCACATCTACTCTAGCGAACTAAAGCGTCTTCGAGAGACGCGCCGCTCTTTTTTAAGAAACCAACGCAACGCCTGGGGATTTGGCTGGGAACTTGGTCGCGCTTCTACCCTTGAATCGTTTGCTCGGCCTGGACCATGAGGTCGTCGTAGTGGTCGATCTTGAACGTCAGGCGTTCCAGGCCCGCCTGCATCTCATCGATGCGCTGCTGAATGAGGTCGCGCTGCTCTTCGAGCAGGGCCTTGCGCTCTGCTAAGGTGTCGTCACCCTGGTCAAGCAGCCGCATGTAGGTGGTCAGCGCCTCGATGGGGACGTTGGCCTGGCGCATGCACTTGATGAACGAAATGCGCGAGCAGTCGGCCTCGCTGTAGTCGCGGATGCCGCTTGCGGTGCGTGCCACATGGGGCAGGAGACCGATGCGCTCGTAATACCGCAGCGTATCAGCACTGATGCCATACCGTTCGACCACTTCTGCAATGCGCATGCGTGCCCCCTCCTAGATGCACGTCGGGCGCCCTGGAGCGCCCGACGGTTTGTGGCTATCTGCTGTTGTTGAATGCGTTATACCCTAGCGTCGCAGCTTGATACGTCTTGTGCCGCTTCAAGCCGCCCGCTGTTGCGAGCTTCCGCGAGCGTTGGCCGGCGCCGGCCTTCGACGTGTCGCCCGCCGGGTTACAGGCGTCTGGTCCTACTCGTCGCCGAAGGAGATGCCCAGTGCGCGGGCCTCGCGTACCAGGTCGCACTTGGGGTCGACGTACTTCAGCTTGCCTGCGATATCGGCAAGCGGAACACGCGTCATCTTGTCATCAACCTGGGCGATCATATAGCCATACTCGCCCTTCAGGCATCCAAGCGCCGCCTCGACGCCGCACTGTGTAGCAAAGATGCGGTCCTGGGCGTCCGGCGCGCCGCCGCGCTGCGTGTGGCCGGGAATGGCGACGCGCGTCTCGCGGCCGGTCTTGGCCTCGATTTCCTTGGCGATGTCGTACACGATCGAGGGAGAGGTGCGCGCCGCGACCTTCTTCTTGTACTCCTTCTTGGAGAGCTTCGCGTCCTCCTTGGAGATAGCGCCCTCTGCCACCGCCAGGATGGTAAAGCGGCTGCCCGTCTCCATGCGGCGCTCGATGGTCTTGATGACGTGCTTCATGTCGTAGGGGATCTCGGGAATGAGAATGACGTCGGCGCCGCCGGCGACGCCTGCGTACAGCGGAATCCAGCCAACCTTGTGGCCCATGATCTCGATTACAAAGACGCGGCCGTGCGAGCTCGCGGTGGTGTGGATGTCGTCGATGCACTTGGTTGCGACCTCGACGGCGCTCGAGAAGCCAAAGGTCATGTCGGTGCCCCAGGTGTCGTTATCGATGGTCTTGGGCAGGCCGATGACGTGCAGACCCTCTTCGGAGAGGCGGTTGGCGGTTTTAAGCGAGCCGTTGCCGCCAAGCACGAACAGACAGTCCAGCTTGAGTTTCTTGTAGGTTTTGACCATGGCGGGGACTTTCTCCACGCCATCGGCCTCGGGTCGGTCGAGGTACTTGAAGGGGGTGCGGCTTGTGCCCAGGATGGTGCCGCCGCGCGTGAGGATGCCGCTGAAGTCCTTGGCGGTCATCTGACGGTAGCGGCCGTAGATGAGGCCCTGGTAGCCGTCCTCGAAGCCGTAGAACTCGACGGGCTCGTGGCATCTGTTGTAGATGGTCTTAACGATGCCGCGCATCGTGGCGTTGAGTGCCTGGCAGTCGCCGCCGCTGGTGAGCAGACCGATTCTTGGCATGGTGTACCTCTTTTCATACTGCATGATAGGGGTCGTCGGGTGCGCTGTGCATCGCGAACGACGTTATTGTAGACCTGCGGTGCCCGCGCTGCGAGCACGTTTGTGCCTTGTTGCAGCGGTTTCGCCTGCGGGAGAACCTGGCTGCGGTCGAAGGGATGCGTGGGGCGGGTCGCGCGTTGGGCGCGCGGCCCGCTCACTGTTGGTCTTGGGCAGGGGCTGGGACGTCCGTGCAGGTGGCAAACGGCTATTGCCAGGATCGGCGGTTCAAGGTCTGCTGTGCTCTCGAGATGGGCTGAGGGCCCTGTGGTGGACAAAAATGCGAGAAGTCTGTACCTCTGCAGCTCAAAAGGTACCGATGTATCAAAATATCAGGCTGATTTGGGCTCAAAAGGGGGTTGGTATTTGCACGAAACAGGCAATAGCATTCTCGGAAGTACAGACATCTCGATTTTTTGTCCACCATCCCGTTCGATTTCGGCGAAAAGCCGCGTCACGGCCAGCGACTATAGAAAACGTTATGCAACCTGGGCCTAAAAATATGCATTGAAAGATGAGGTCGCATAAGGGGCTCCTGCTGCTAGCGGATGAAGTTTGTCATCGTGCCGTCCTCGCGTGCGGGCGGCTCGATGCCCGCGGCGCGGCCGGCCTCCATGCATTTGAGCATCCACGCCATGTTGCGACCCAGCTGGCGCATGGTCCACAGGCCCTCTGCGTCCTGTTCGACCTCGGCAGCTGTGTTGCCATGTACCTGGTTCCAGTAGCGCGAAGCCACGATGGGCATCTCTGAGATGGTAAAGAATTTCTGGATGTCGTCGAGGGCGGCCGTAGTGCCGCCACGGCGCGCGCTCACGACGGCAGCCGCGGGCTTCAGGCGAAAGACGTTGGGCTTGCCGGCGCGCCCGTTGGAGTAGAAGAGCCGGTCCATGAACCCCAGAAGCGATCCCGCGGCGTGCGCGTAGTGGACAGGCGCTCCAAATACGAACCCGTCGGCGCCGGCGGCAAGCTCTCGGAATTCGTTGACGCAGTCATTGAAGACGCAAGCGCCCTTCGTAGAGCAGCCGCCACATGCGGCACAGCTGCCCACCGGCTTGGCACCAATCCAGAAGATCTGGGTTTCGACTCCGTTGTCCTCGAGCGTTCGCGCGACTTCTTCCAACGCGCGGTTTGTGCAGCCCTGCTTGTGCGGGCTTCCGTTGACGAGCAATACCTTCATGGACCCTCCCTTGTGACAGCGCCCGGTCAACGCCGGGCACGGTGTTTTGGTCGTATCCATGGTACCCAGACGCGATGGTTACAGCCGGTCGCACTTATATGCGGGCGAGGCATGCTTTGGGAACGGGGCGAAATGGGGCGGCGGCTTTCCTAGGCCTTGAGCCCTCGAGGAGGGGATTAACCGCGCGCTTCGTGCACGGTGCGCGCTGTAAGGGTCACGACAAGGTTTGCACCCTCGATGCGGGCGTCGATTGTCATGCCCATGGCGTGTGCCAAGTTGGCCGCGACCGAGAGGCCAAGGCCGCTTCCACCCGCGCCGCGCGCTGTATCGGCCTGGTAAAAGCGGTCGAAAAGGCGCGCAGCATCAATCGAGTCGGGGTTCGCCACGGGGTTTGCGATGAGAAGCGCAACGCTTGCTCCGGCCCGAGCGCCACCCGTGCTGGTTGCGTCCTGGGAAGCCTCGACCATCCGTTGTGTAATTGAGGGCGCGCCGGCTCCGTGGCGGATGGCGTTTACCACCAGGTTTTCAACAATGCGCGAGATGGCCTCGCGATCGCCTTCGACACATACCGCGGGGTCAACAAAGTCGAGCGACGGCTCCCACCCGCGTGCCTCGAAGTCGGGATAGTGGCCCACGAGGATGTTCTCGACAAGTGGCATGAGCGCTACGGGCTCGCGGTCAAGCTCAAGATCGGGGTCGGCCGACTTGGTGTAGGCAAAGAGCTGGTCCAGCAGCTCGGTCGTGGCGTCGATGCGCGACGCCGCCGCGGAGAGGTTGTGGCGCAGTGTTTCATCCGAGGCGTCGTCTGCGGCAAGCTGCAGGTATCCCTTGGCACCGGTGAGCGGCGTGCGGATATCGTGCGAGAGCGCCGAGAGGTCGCGCTGAAACTCCTGCTGATGGCGCAGGGCGTCGACGTGGCTTTGTGCCGAACGGTCGAGCTCGTCGTTGATGGCGCCGGCGAGCTCCCTCAGGCCTGGGGCCGCTCCGCTCGTGGTGACGCGGGCGTTGCTGCGGGCGTCACGGCTGCGCAGAAGGCGCGCCATGCGAAGGAGCTCTCCGGTGTAGAGGGCGACGGCCAGCATGAACCCCAGCGCCACACCCAGCGCCAGCAGGACCGCGGGCAACAGGTCTCCAAACATGTTGTTCCTCCTGTTTCTGGTTGGCTGGCGCTTTTGGGGCAAGCTGGCGCTCTTCGGACTAGCGGCGCTCTTCGGACTAGCTGGCGTTTCTCAGGCGATTGCGGTCTACAGACGGTTGCACTGTTGGCTAGATGTCGCGGTGCCGTGCGATGGAGAGAACCACCACTGTAGCCAGCACAATCCATATGATACCGGTAAGAAGGGTCTGCGCCGTTGGGTCAATCATGAAGGCGCCGCTGGCATCAAGGCCGAAGGGGCCGCTTCCGGTGCTCAGGAACAGCGAGGTCGTGCCTTCGCTCAGGCGGCTGATCGAGGACGATGGCATCCAGGCGGCCAGGGTCTTCAAGACGGGCGCGATGGGCTCGAGGAAGCGCAACAGACCGCCGGAGCTGTAGGCCAGGCCGTTCAGGGTTTGCGAGAACGTGCCCATGCAGACGCAGAAGGCAAAGATGTAGCTCACCGGAGAGATGCGCGTCGCATAGACAAGCACGAGCGGAATCACCGAAAGCGCCCAGATGTTGATCCAGAAGCCGACAAGCCAAAAGGCGATGTCTGCCGGGGTTTCGGCGTTGGTAAAGGTGTAGCCCAGGATGACGCCGATGACGGCGACCAGAAGTGCGGTAAAGGCGACGACGATGCCAGCGAGCACGCCACCCAAAAGAATCTTCTCCCCGAAGTACGACAACCGCCCGCTTCGCGCCGAGAGAATGGTTTTTACGAAGCCCTGTTTGAAGTCGGCAAGCGCGGCCTCAACCACCATAAAGGCGACGCACAGGGGAACGATGCCGCCCATCATGCTTGCCAGATATCCCGTCGGCGAGGTGAAGAGCGCCGAGGTGGAAAGCGCGCTGGGGTCGATCTGGAGCCCGTCGTAGAACGCGGGGGACTTCAGCAAGACAAAGAGCGATGCGACCAGCAGGTAGACGGCGGTGATGGCCAACAGATACTGCCAGAGGCTGCCGCGCAGGCCGCGCGGACGAGAGATGCGATACAGATCGGATGCCAGGAGGCTGAGCATGGTCCTACCTTCCCTTTCTTCCAGAGGCGAGGAGATACGCGAGCGCGCCGATAACGGCGGCGTTGATGACGAAGTCACTCATGGCGGCCTCCCGATGTTGTGGGCGGCTGGTGCGTGCCTGTGGCAGGTGGCTGGGGAGCACCCGTGGCAGGCGGCCGAGGCGTGCCGGCCGCGGACGAGGGCCTGGCATCGCCCGCATCGGTGCCGCCCATGAGCTCCACAAAATAGTCCTCGACGTCACGCTCGAGGACGGCGAGCTCCAGGACGACCTGGTCGGTGTCGTGCAGGATGCGCGAGACCTGCTCTACCGTCGGCGCGCCAGAGCTTGCCGGCTCGGCAGAGGCGCCGCCGAAGCGCGAAGTTGCCTGGCGGGTTGCCGTGCCGGAGACCACGATGGAGCGATCGGGGTCGACACGCAGGTCCGCTCCGGCCAGACGCTCCTCCAGGATGGCGAGCGTGCGCGACGGGTCGGCGGTTCGCACGCGAATGGAGCTGCCGCAGGCGGCATGCAGCTCGTCCTCGGTGAACTCGCGGACCATCCGCCCCTTCGCGATGACGCCGAAGCGGTTGGCGACCCGCATGAGCTGGTCGAGCACGTGGCTCGAGATGATCATGGTCACGCCGCGCTCTTGGTTGAGCCGCACGAGCGCCCCGCGTAGCTCTCGGGTGGCTTCGGGGTCCATGCCGTTGAACGGCTCGTCGAGCAGCAGCAGGTCGGGGGACCCAACCAGGGCAAGTGCCACGCCCAGCCGCTGCCGCATACCCATGGAGAACTTCTTGACCTTGCGCGGGCCCGCCTGCTCGAGTCCCACGAGTTCAAGCAGCTCGCGGCACTGTTCGCGGGCGCGCACGACGCCGAGCGACAGGGCCTTGGTCATGAGGTTCTCGTAGGCCGAGAGATTGGGGATGATGCCCGGGTCCTCGATGAGCACACCGATGCGCGATGGGTCGCTCGAGAAGGACGAAGCGCGCCCCGACGCTCCTGCCCCGTGCACGGTTCCAAAGAGTTTGATCTCGCCTGCGGTGGGCGTCGCCAGCCCGGCGATCATGTTCATGGTGGTGGACTTGCCGGCTCCGTTTTTGCCAACAAAGCCGTAGATGTCGCCCTCCGCCACGTGCATGTCGAGGCCGTCGACCGCGCGCATGGTGCCGTATGTCTTGGTGAGGGCGCTGGTTTCCAGGATGTTCACGAAAGCTCCTCTCGCTGCCACGTATGCGGCGCCGCGTGTGGTGCCGGTTCCGTTTGGTGAGTTTCAGTATGGAGAGCGGAGTTTTGGCATTGCTTCAGCAAGGATAAAGAAAGCCTAAAGGAGGGGGTGTATTCCGTGCAGGCGCTGCGGGCTGCTCGGCGCCATGGGCCGGGTTTCGCGAAGGGGCTGGGCGGCAGCGACGCCCATGTTCGGCGTGCGCGACGTGCTTCGGGCTGTGCGGGCGCGGCACCGCTCTGCGCGTGGCGAGGGCGTCTTCTATAGAGCACCAGCCAGGTATGCCCGACCTACGCCTCGACGAGCTTGAATCCCATGCCCCATACGGTCTTGATGTAGCCGTCCGTTCCTGTGGGCCTCAGCTTCGACCGAATATTGGACACATGGACGTTGAGGGTGTTGTCGTCTGCGGCGTAGGGCTCGCCCCACGCCTGTTCAAACAGTTCCTGCTTGCTGAAGACGCGCCGAGGCTGGCGCATGAGGATCTCCAGGATATTGAACTCGATGCGCGTAAGCGAGACGGGCTTTCCGTCTGCCAGAAAGGTGCGTGCGTCGGGGTCGAGGGCCCAGGCGCGAAAGTGGAGCGTGCCATCCGACGCGTTGGTGTCCTGCGCGGCTGCGGTTGCGCCGCGACCCGCATGTCGCAGCTGTACCGCGACGCGCGCTACGAGTTCGTCGAGGTCGAAGGGCTTGGTTAGATAGTCGTCTGCGCCCAGGGTCAGCAGGTCGATCTTGTCTGCGGTGGCGGTGCGGGCCGAGGTCACGATGACCGGCAGGTGCGCGTCGCGCGCGCGAATGAGCCGCACGAGCTCTTCTCCTGGAAGGCCCGGCAGCATGAGGTCGCAGATGGCAAGGTCGAAGGGCAGAGCGTTGCCCGCATCGAGCAACAGTTTTGCCTCGCTGCCCGAAAACGCCTGCGTGCAGGTGTAGCCAGCGCGGGTCAGGCGCGTGGCGACGATTTGGTTGATGTCTGCGTCGTCCTCGACGACGAGTATGCGGGCGGCAGGCATGGCTCCTCGGCTTTCGACGGTAGGTTGGCTGCAGGGTCCAGTATAGCCTTGCGCTCCGTTTCCCCAGGCGACAGGATGTTCGCCCCAGCC
Source organism: Collinsella sp. An2 (assembly GCF_002160065.1). Lineage (GTDB taxonomy): Bacteria > Actinomycetota > Coriobacteriia > Coriobacteriales > Coriobacteriaceae > Limicola. The sequence goes on from NZ_NFJW01000023.1 coordinate 21,475, forward strand.
TGCGGTATCGTCCCAGCGGGCCTTCGATGGAACGGTCGGAGGAGATGCCTGCTCCAGCCTGCGATGCTGCCTGCAACGCATGGTGTCCCATGCAAAGATGGAATAGTTAAAAAGTTGTAATCCTATTGTAGTAATAAGAAACGTAACGTAAATTAAATAGCGATAGCGAATGGCTGGTACCACGGCGGCGCTGGTCACATGGCGGAAACGTAAGCTGCGGCTATTTGCCGCTGGGGAGTGAGGCGGTGTGATGATGGGTTCACATACAGAGGGCGGGCTGGTCGTATCTCGGCGCGCCGCGCTTGCGACCTGTGCGCTGGCGGCGCTGACCGCAATGCGAGCCACGCGCGTATGTGCCCAGACCGGCTCTTGCTCTGCGAGGCCGGCAGGCGGTGGAATGGCTCCGTCGCTCGATGCGCAGCTGCACATGGCAAGCGCGCGGGCTCTGGCGCCTGCAGCACGCGTCGAGGAGCTTCTTCAGCTGCCGGAGTTTCCGTCGGGATGCGAGCCGGCGTCGTTGGCCATCGTGCTGCGCGCCCATGGGCTCGCAGCAACGCTGCCGGAACTGGTGGAGGGGTACTTCACCTACGACGACACCTGGGAGCACGCCGATCGGTACCAGGGCGACCCCCGGGGCGCAGGGAGCGCGATGCCGCCTGCCGTGGTCGCGGCGGCGACGCAATATCTGCAGGAGCGCGGCTCCGGCCTTACGGCGGAGGATCTTACGGGGTCTCCGTTCGGTCGCATCAAAGACCTGGTCAAGCGCGGACTTCCGGTGATGGTGTGGTCCACGGTGGACGCCGAGGCCCCCGTGTACAGCGCACTGCGTCCAAGCGTCGAGGGGTATCCGTGGTATCGCAACTTTCATTGCGTGGTGATGTACGGCATCAAAGACCACGACGTGTTGGTGAGCGACCCGCTCGTTGGCCTCGTGCGGCACGACCTCTCGTGGTTCTCGTTTCTCTACCGCGCCTGCGGCCAGATGGCCGTCGTGGTGAGCTAGCGGGAAACGCTGAATATGAACCTTCGCGGCGGCCCTCAATGCACGCTCGCTTCGGAAAAGGGCGTCCCTTTCCGGAATCGCCGAGTAGGCCCTTAAGCCCTAAGCCATCTACCAGGGGTTTTGTTTGTCAGGTATCCTGGTCTACTCGGCCGATCGCGTTTCGGACGCCCTTTTCCGAAGCGAGCGTGCACGAGGGGGGCGCTCGGAGGCTGTAGTCAGCGTTTCCCTCATATGACCGATAACCCTGTCAAGTGGCAAAAACGACCCGGCCCTCCTGGCCAAAGGAGGGTCGGGCCCTTCCGTCCCCTTCCGCGCCGCCGAGACGACGTTCTCCCAATGTCAAGCACTTGAACAGTCTCATATCCGCGGGTCGCCTCCCCTCGCGGGGATCGGTTGCCGCAAAAGGATGCCTTCGGCTGGGCGGAGCCGCTCCGGTGTCGGCCGGCGGCCGATTCTA
>NZ_NFJW01000024.1 GCF_002160065.1 Collinsella sp. An2
GAGCTCATCGCCCTCATCCCGGTGGGGCGGTACAGGACGACCTGGCGGGCGATGGTGGAGGCCCCGTACCCGCCCCCGCCGGTGCCTATCTGCGCCTCCAAGAATGTCTAACATAGCCCTCTTTCGGTGGTCGCTCGCATAAGTTTTTTCTCAGCCCCATGGACATTTGCCACGGCTTTTTCAACCTAACAAGCAAGCCGCCTTGCCATGGCCTGCCCGATTCTGTGCGGGATGCCCGTTACCAGAGCATTACCCATGCAGAATGCACGCTGGCCATCGGTCATTCCAGTGTTAGTCCAACCTCTTGGAAAACACTGTAGCTGGTCGAGCTCATCAGGAACAAGACGACGGAGTCGCCCATCGGGCGTCTCGATCACGTGCTTGAAGCGAGATGGCGTGACACCGCCCTCGCCCGTTAGAATCGTGCGGGAAGGCTTGTCCAAAGAATCGGGAAACGCCATGGCACCCTCCGAGTACATGTACTCAAAGCCGGTGCGCTTATTTTTGCGCGGCTCCCGCTTAGCGCCCTTGAGGTATTTCCAGTCTGCCACCTTATCGGAAGAGACGTAATACTCCGCCGGAACCTCGTCTTCAGAAACGAGCACATCCCCCAACGTAGCGCGAGGACCGCTGTAGGACTCGACAACATCTGCCGTCGTAACGAGGCAACCCTGCATGACGCCCGCCGTCTTGAAGGGAGAGACCTTGCATCCACGCCCAAACGAATCGGAGTTGTCCGCCGGGTCGGCATAGATCTCAAACGACGCGCACTCCCCCATCCCCTCGATGGGGAAAGCATCTGCCATAACACCCTGTGTTAGACGCTCCACGTGATTCCATTGTTCATCCGTCTTCTCGGCGTAGATATAGACACGTTTCCTGCGCTGCGGGAATCCATACTCGGCGCTATTAATCACACGCCATTCGACGGCATATCCCAGCGACGAGAGACATGAAAGGATGATGGCAAAATCGCGCCCGCGCTGCGATGCTGGACTCTTCAACAGCCGATCAACATTCTCAAACAGACAATACTTCGTTTTCGGCTTCAGACGCAAAAAGCGGTAGATGTCCCACCACAATACGCCTTTCTTGCCCTCGATGCCGCTTGCCTGCGAAAGCGTACGCGCAACAGAATAATCTTGGCAGGGGAAGCCACCTACAACCATATCTACGGTAGGTATCTCGAGTTCACCCGCCTCGACGCGGTCGAGCACCGTATGAATGTCTTCGTTGAGCACCGAATCTTCGCCGAACCGCTTCCGATAGCACCTTGCGGCAAACTGCCGCTTGTCCGTACCAGGCTCCCACTGATTCGCCCAAACGGTATGAAAAGGCCCCGCTGCAGGCATATCGAACTCGGGATGCTCTGGGTCATGATAGCCATCAAGGCCCAGCCTAAAACCGCCGACGCCCGCAAAGAGCTCGGCAACCGTTATTTCTGAGGACACGTTTCTCCAATCGCTGCTGTGTTCTCATTTGCGGGTCTATTGTATGCGACCCGCCCCTTCTTCAAATAATCTATCCCGCCGCGCGGACATGAAGGTCGAACGAGCACCATAAACGCAACATCCGATTGAGCAATCCATATATGTCCCCGGCTCTACAATAGAGGCGTCTACGTATACGAACCTGGAGGTTAGTCATGGATAAAGGCCAGGAGTACAAGCGGCTGCTTGCCGAGACGGATTTCAGCGACGGCTCGAGCATCGAGCGCTATGCGCTGCATTTGAAGGGGATGACCTTTCGCGATGTCCTCGACCTAGGAATAACCCCTCCCAATACAACCGATAGAGATTACAACAGCAAGAGCTACAAAGGCGGCATGGGCAACCTCCTGGAAGAGCGTTACTTCGGATATCGCTCAAACAGCGATGAGCGTCCGGATTTTCCTGATGCAGGCGTTGAGCTAAAGGCAACCTGCTTTGATATTCGCAAGAAAGACCGGGAGCCATCCGCAGGCGAGCGCCTAGTCCTTACCATGATTCCTTCTGACGAGCCCATTGAGGAGGATCTCTTCACCTCTCATCTGTGGAACAAATGCAAGATAATGCTGCTTGTCTTTTATCTGCGGGACCGGTCAAAAGACAAGTACGATCAGACCATCGAATACGTCACGCTGTTTACCCCATCGAGCGACGACCTGAAAATCATCCAGGATGACTATCGAAAAATCGTCTCGTATATCAGAGACGGCAGAGCCGATGAGCTCAGCGAAGGCCTTACGACATATTTGGGTGCCGCCACTAAAGGCGCCACAGAAGCGACAATGTGGAGGACCCAGTATTACCCCCATGTTGAAGAAGACGGCACCAAGGTCTACCGCAAGGCCAAGCGTCGCGCATTTTCTTTCAAGCGACAATACATGGACTACATCTTGCACCATGTCATCATGCATGACCGAGAGGCAGCCGAAAAGATCGTTACGCCGGGAGCACTTGGCGACAGCACTTTCGAGGATTTCGTCACAAACCAGATTGCACTCCATATTGGAAAGGCCGACCGACAGCTCGCGGAAGAATTCAACGTGCCCTATACCGCCAACAAGGCGCAATGGACAACGCTCGCCTATCGAATGCTTGGCATAAAAGGCAACCACGCTGAGGAATTCATGAAAGCCGGAATCTCCGTCCGAGTTGTGCGAATCGAAGAAAACAACCGCATCAAAGAAAGCCTCTCGTTTGCTCCCTTTGAATTTGAAGAACTGCTCGCCGAATCGTGGGACGATTCGGAGTTTCGCTCATATCTCGACGAAACGAGATTCTTCTTCGTGGTGTTCAGAAAGGTTGATGGCGAGTATCGACTGGCAGGAAGCATGTTCTGGAACATGCCGGTCGCCGACATCGAGGGAGAGGCAAAACGCTGCTGGGAAGAGACGCGTGAGGTGATCTCGCACGGAGTCGAGCTCGTTCCGTCGAGACGAAAGGACGGCAAGCTAGTTATCCGCAACAACCTTCCCGGCATTTCGGACAACCCGCTCGTACACGTGCGTCCGCATGCTCAGAAGGCCGCATACAAGTTAAGCGATGGAACGGTTATTGGCGACATCGAGCGAAACGCATCGCGTCTCCCCGATGGCAGATGGATGACTCGACAAAGCTTCTGGTTTAACAACAAATATCTTCTGTCCATTTTGAACGGCGTACGGAATAAAGCCAAGTAACCCCTCGCCCCGCCGCACCATGGCCCCTCAGCACCCCGGCTGCTATCATAGGTGCGGCATCAGGAAGGCCCGATGCACAGCAGCATGGCGCAGGCAGCTTTGCACATGTTCCACGCGCGCACGGGCACATCATAGGCAGAGCGTAAGGAGTACATCTGTGAACCGCACCAAGATCGCGCAGCTCTACGCGGACGCCGAGGCGCTCGGCGGCACGCAGGTCACCGTGGCGGGCTGGGTCAAGTCTGTCCGCGACATGAAGAACTTCGGCTTCGTCACCCTGAACGACGGCAGCTGCTTCCGCGACCTGCAGGTCGTCATGAACCGCGACGCGCTCGACAACTACGACGAGATTGCCCACCAGAATGTCTCCGCAGCGCTCATCTGCACCGGCACGCTCAAGCTGACGCCCGAGGCCCAGCAGCCCTTCGAGCTCACCGCCGAGTCCATCGAGGTGGAAGGTCCCTCTGCCCCGGACTATCCGCTCCAGAAGAAGCGCGCCACGGTCGAGTTCCTGCGCACCCAGCAGCACCTGCGCCCGCGCACCAACCTCTTCCGCGCCGTCTTCCGCATCCGCTCCGTTGCCGCCGCAGCCATCCACACGTTCTTCCAGGATCGCGGCTTTGTCTATGTGAACACGCCGATCATCACCACCTCGGACTGCGAGGGCGCAGGCGAGATGTTCCGCGTGACCACCCTCGACATGGAGAACCCGCCCCGCACCCCCGAGGGCGGCATCGATTGGTCGCAGGACTTCTTTGGCAAGCCCGCCTCGCTCACTGTGTCCGGTCAGCTCAATGCAGAGAACTTCGCCATGGCCTTCGGCGACGTGTACACCTTTGGCCCGACCTTCCGCGCCGAGAATTCCAACACCACGCGCCACGCCGCCGAGTTCTGGATGATCGAGCCCGAGATCGCCTTCGCCGACCTCGAGGATGACATGAACCTGGCCGAGGACATGCTCAAATACGTCATCAACACGGTCATGGAGAAGTGTCCCGATGAGCTCAACATGCTCAACAAGTTCGTTGACAAGGGCCTGCTCGACCGCCTGACGCACGTTGCGAGCTCCGACTTCGCGCGCGTCACCTACACCGAGGCCATCAAGATCCTGGAGGAGGCTGTCGCCGCCGGCCACAAGTTTGATTACCCGGTGAGCTGGGGCATTGACCTGCAGACCGAGCACGAGCGCTTCCTCACCGAGGAGCACTTCCGCCGCCCGACCTTCGTGACCGACTACCCCGTCGAGATCAAGGCCTTCTACATGCGCCTGAACGACGACGGCAAGACTGTGGCCGCTGCGGACTGCCTGGTGCCGGGCATTGGCGAGATCATCGGCGGAAGCCAGCGCGAAGAGCGCCTGGACGTGCTCGAGCGCCGCATCGCCGAACTGGGCATGGACCCGGAGCAGTACAAGTACTACTGCGACCTGCGCCGTTTTGGCACCTGCCGCCATGCCGGCTTTGGCCTGGGCTTCGAGCGCCTGGTCATGTACCTCACAGGCGTGGGCAACATCCGCGACGTGCTGCCGCATCCACGCACCGTGGGCAACGCCGAGTTCTAAGATGGCATCGGCACGCCGCGGCTAGCTACGGCCACAAGCCGCGCAACCACCCCTGTGCAACGTCGCCACGCGATGCCTCACATACGTTCAGCTCCTAAGGCCTCGCCCCTCTCGGGCGGGGCCTTCTTCATATCTTGTGGCGGCACCCGCCCGCAGGACCCGTACCGTCAAACGCTCGAAAGGCGCCGCTGGCCGATGGCACCACGACCTTCCTCCCCGGCCTGTGGGGCTGTGAGCTGCCCAAGTGAGAATTGTGAGAGATTCCGGTAAGAACCGTGCAAGAATCGCCTGATACGGTGGGGTTACATCCACTCGCAGTAGCGAAACCCCCGGGAGGACTTCATGACAGAACCCTCGATGACGCCGTCGCCCGGCGTGATGCGCTCCATACGCGTGCTTTCCATCCTCGAGCGGGAAACCGACGAGGACCACTACCTGACCGCCCGCACCATAGCGGAGGAGGCCAGACATCCCTCGGACCCAGCAATAGCGGCGGTCGATGCGACGATTCCCACGGTGCGTGCGGCCATTCGCACCCTGCGCGCGCTCGGTTACGATATCTCGTCCGACCATCAGGAAGGATACGCCCTCATAGGGCGCGAGTTCTCGCGCCACGAGCTCAACCTGATAATGCGCGTTGTGGCCCAAAGCCCCCTGCTCGACGCACAGCAGCGCATCGGCCTGCTCGAACATCTTCTTGTGCTTTGCACGCCGTCGCAGCGCGAAGAGCACGCGATGCGCCTGAGGCGCCTCGCCCAGAAGACCAGCCGCATAGAGACCACAACCATCACCTTTATCGCGACTTCGGCAGAAACCGTGGTGCGTGCCGCCCTCGCTGGCAAGACGTCGGTGAGCTTCGAGCTTTCCTCTTCGCAGGCAGCCCCCGACGGCAGCCGGCGTCGTCTTATTCCCTCATCCCTTCGCAACCGTGACGGAATCTGGTTCGTCGACGGCGCGGACCGGCCGACTCCCACACAGCACGGCGGCAGGCGCACGCTGCGGCTCGACCGTCTGTGCAACCTCACGACCCGAACGCCTGCCGGCACCGTCTATATCGCGGTGGACACAACATCCGAGGCCCCTACGAAAACAAACCCCTCCCCCTTTTCGCACCAAGAATCAAGCCCCCAATCGGCGGACGGCAACGAAGGTTAACAGTTGGTGACGCCCCAGGTCGTCAGCGGGGAGCCGCCTATCATATATCTACTTGCAAGGGGCAGGCTGTACCCCTTCGCGACCCCCTCGCATCATCGTCGTCGCACTACGCCACGCAGCGGAGGGCCTGGATCGACGAAGGGCTCCGCCGTGCCTGGAAATCGACCATAGAAGGGGACCGCTCATGAAGCGACTCAAGATGTTCACCTCGGCACTCGCTGTGGGAGCTTTGGCTGTCACGCTTGCCGCGTGCGGAGGGCAGAACACCGGCTCCGGCTCCACGTCAGGCGCCGACGGCGATTCGTACGCCATCGGCGTGATTCAGCTCACCGAGCACGGAGCGCTCGACCAGGCCAACGAGGGCTTTATCGCCGCACTCGACGAGTCCGGCATCAGCTATACCGCCGACCAGCAGAACGCGCAGAACGACCAGTCTGCCTGCCAGACCATCGCCTCCAAGCTCGTGAACGACGGCGACGACCTCATCTTCGCCATCGGAACGCCCGCGGCCCAGGCAGTCGCAAGCGCCACGACCGATATCCCCATCGTGGGCTCCGCCATCACCGACTACGCCGAGAGCGGCCTGGTCGCCTCCAACGAGGAGCCCGGTGGCAACGTGACCGGTTCGTCCGACCTCACCCCGGTCGCCGACCAGATCGATCTTCTGCAGCAGATCCTGCCCGACGCCAAGACCGTGGGCCTGCTGTACTGCTCTGCCGAGGCCAACTCTGAGATTCAGATCCAGATGGCCGAGGAGGCCCTCGACGAGGCCGGCATCGCCCACGAGCGCTACACCGTCTCGAGCTCCAACGAGATCCAGCAGGTCGTGGAGTCCATGGTGGGCAAGGTTGACGCGATCTATGCTCCCACCGACAACACCATCGCTGCCGGCATGGCCACCGTTTCCATGGTCGCCAACGAGAACAAGCTGCCCGTCATCGTGGGCTGCGACACCATGGTCGAGGACGGCGGCCTGGCGTCCTACAGCATCAACTACTACGACCTGGGCCATAAGGCCGGCGAGATGGCGCTGGACATCCTCACCAAGGGATCCGACCCCGCCGACATGCCCATCGAGTATCTCTCGAGCGACGAGTGCACCCTCATCGTGAACCAGGAGACCGCCGACGCGCTTGGCATCGACGTCTCCAACCTCGAGGGCGCAACGATTGTCTAACGGCCACCCTCGGGCGGTTGAAGCCGGGTACCGAAAGGTGCCCTATACCTCGGCGTGCCAGCAGGCATGCCACTAAGGAGGCTCCCATGAACATCAACACTCCCATCACCAGGCGCAGCGCCACCCTTGGCATGCTCTCCCTCGCCGGCGTCGCCGCTCTTGCCGGCTGCAACGACAGCAGCCCCACCAGCAACGGCTCTGCCACCACTTCGCAGAGCGGCACCAGCTACAAGATCGGCGTGCTGCAGCTTACCGAGCACACCGCACTCGACGCAGCCAACAAGGGCTTCGTGAAGGCGCTTGACGACTCGGGCATCGACTACACGATCGAGCAGCAGAACGCCCAGAACGACCAGTCCGCATGCCAGACCATCGCCCAGACCCTGGTAAACGATAACTGCGACCTCATCCTGGCAATCGCTACGCCCGCTGCGCAGGCCGTCGCCGGCGCGACCTCCGATATCCCCATCGTGGGCACCGCCATCACGGACTTCGCCGAGAGCGGCCTGGTGGATTCCAACGACGAGCCGGGCGGAAACCTCACCGGTACGTCCGATATGAACCCCGTGGCAGACCAGATCGACCTGCTGCAGGAGATACTGCCCGACGCCAAGACCGTGGGCCTGCTGTACTGCACCGCCGAGGCCAACTCCGTCATTCAGATCGAGATGGCCGAGGCCGAGCTCGACGCCATCGGGCTTGCCCACGAGCGCTACACCGTCTCGAGCTCCAACGAGATCCAGCAGGTCGTGGAGTCCATGATCGGCAAGGTCGACGCGGTGTACACCCCCACTGACAACACCATCGCGGCCGGCATGACCACCGTCGCCATGGTGGCAAACGAGAACAACCTGCCCACCATCTGCGGCGAGGTCGGTATGGTCGAGAACGGTGGCCTGGCCTCCGTCTCCATCAACTACGAGGAGCTTGGCTACCGCGCAGGCGAGATGGCCGTCGAGATCCTGACCAAGGGCTCCGACCCGGCGACCATGCCCATCCAGACCATGACGGCCGACGAGTGCGACCTGGTATACAACCAGGAGACGGCTGACGAGCTGGGCGTCGACGTATCCGCGCTCGCCGACGAAGGCGGAGAGGACGTCTCCAGCGCCGCGTAACCAACGCGCCGCACAACTTCAGGCATCTCAAAGCGCCGAGCAAGGCCCGCCGGATTCATGTGTCCGGCGGGCCTTTTAGCAACGCTCCAATTGGGCGGCCCGCTCTGTGCCAGCAGAGCAAGCCTTCAGAAACAAACCCACCCCGCGTTACCACTCCATTACATGGCGGGCTCTCGTAGCGCCGCACGCATCGCGTGATAGACTGAATAATCCAGTATGCTCTATGCATACAAATTAGCAGTGACACCCCGGCGGACCGCCCGTCGGGGTTCGTTCGGTAAGAGAGGAGAGGCAGATGGGACTCGCTCTGCTTAGCGCCGTCTCCCAGGGCATTCTCTGGGGCATCATGGTGCTCGGCGTGTTCATCACCTACAAGCTGCTCGACATCGCAGACCTTACGGTCGACGGCAGCTTCGCCTTGGGTGGCTGCGTGTGCGCCGTGCTCGTGGTGGGAGGCGTCGACCCTGTCGTGGCGGTGCTCGCCGCCATGCTTGCCGGCATGATCGCCGGCGCCGTCACCGGCTTTCTGCACACGGTCTTCGAGATTCCCGCGATCCTGGCGGGAATCCTCACGCAGATCGGCCTGTGGTCCATCAACCTTCGCATCATGGGCAAGTCCAACACCCCGCTGCTAAAGAGCGACACAATCTTCAGCGTGGTCGGTGACCTGACGGGGCTTTCCAGCAACACCGTCGCCATGATCGTGGGCGTGGGCATCGCGGTGATCATCATCGCTCTGCTGTACTGGTTCTTTGGCACCGAGATCGGCTCTGCATGCCGCGCTACGGGTAACAACGAGGCCATGGTGCGCGCCCTTGGCGTGAACACGAAGGTCACCAAGATGATCGCCCTCACGCTCTCCAACGGCCTGGTGGGCCTCTCCGGCGGCCTTATCTGCGAGAGCCAGAAGTACGCCGACATCGGCATGGGTACCGGCGCCATCGTCATCGGCCTGGCCGCCATCGTCATCGGCGAGGTCCTGTGGCGCGTCCTGCCGTGGGCCAAGCTGCACTCCTTCGGCGGTCGCCTCACCGCGGCCGTGGTGGGCTCGGTGGTCTACTTCCTCATCCGCGCCATCGTGCTGCAGATGGGCATGGACGCCAACGACATGAAGCTGCTGTCCGCCATCATCGTGGCGCTTGCCCTGTGCATCCCTGTGGTGTGGGAAAAGTACCAGCTGCGCCGCAAGTACAAACTTGCCCTGCGCGATGAAGGGGGGCGGTAGGCGATGCTGACCGTCAAGCATGTTTGCAAGACCTTCAACGCCGGTACCATCAACGAAAAGCGCGCCCTGGTAGACCTTAATCTGCATCTAAACCCCGGCGACTTCGTGACCATCATCGGCGGCAACGGCGCCGGCAAGTCCACGCTCATGAACATGATCGCCGGCGTCTACCCCATCGACGCAGGCACCATCGAGCTCGACGGAGTGAACATCTCTCGCCTCTCCGAGCACGCCCGCGCCAAGTATCTGGGTCGCGTGTTCCAGGACCCCATGATGGGAACCGCCTCGGACATGCAGATCATTGAGAACCTTGCCATGGCGCGCCGCCGCGGCAAGACCCGCACGCTGCGCTGGGGTGTCACCCGTGCCGAGAAGGAAGAGTACACCGAGCGCCTCGCCGAGCTTGGCCTGGGCCTTGAGAAGCGTCTGACCTCGAAGGTGGGCCTGCTCTCCGGCGGCCAGCGCCAGGCGTTGACGCTGCTTATGGCAACGCTCGTCGAGCCGAAGCTGCTCCTGCTTGACGAGCACACGGCGGCGCTCGACCCCAAGACTGCCGCCAAGGTGCTCGACCTCACCGAGAAGATCGTGAGCGAGCATAAGCTCACCACGCTCATGGTGACGCACAACATGAACGACGCCATCCGCATGGGCAACCGCCTCATCATGATGCACGAGGGCACAATTATCTACGACGTCGCCGGCGAGGAGAAGAAGTCCCTCACCGTCAAGGACCTGCTGCAGAAGTTCGAGGAGGTCTCTGGCGGCGAGCTCGCCAACGACCGCATGCTGCTGAGCTAACCTGCTGCCAGCATTTCTAGAACATACCTACAAGAAACCGCCCGTCAGCCCACGCTGACGGGCGGTTTTTCATGGCTATACACATAACCCTACCTGGAGGGCGCGTCTGAGCCGGCCTCCTCGTTTCGATACAGGGCGGCGCCGCGGGCAAGCGCGTCCAGATGCACCTCGGCGCGGGGCGCGCGGCTTGGCGTACGAGCCGGCGGCATCTCCCCCGCCAAAGCGCAGCCGGTTACCCGCAGCTCCCACACAGAGGCAACGTCTGCCATGGGGTCGCCGCGCCGCAGGGTCGAAAGAACGCAGGAGAATAATGGCCCGGCTATGTGACAGCGCCACACTGCGACCTCAAGGCGCCAGGTGCGGTCGGCCGCGGGCAGCCAGAGCGTCGCCGGACGCGCGAACCACAACCCCTCGACAAGGCCCGCACCCAGATCGCTTCGCTCCTCATCAAGCGCCACCACAAGCGCGATGTCACCCGCTGCGGTGTCGGAAGCCGGAACAAGCGCGACGGCACAACGAAACGCTCTCTCATGCCCCGGGACCCCTATAGCAGCGGACACCACATGCGCGTCGGCATGAGCAGCCTCGCTATCAAGGGAACTACACGCCGCAACGACTTCTTCAGGCACGGCTATAAACCGCTCTAGCTCCAGCATGCCTCATCCATCCTCTCCAGATCGGCGCACGGATGATTGCCGCACATCTTGTAGTCATCATCCAGGCAGATGAGCCCATGGGCGCGGCGAATGTCGTGGAACCCCTGTGCCAGGCGCACGTAGTAGTCAAGCGGCGCCATCGGCTGCCATCCCAAGCGAGAGCGACGGTGCGGACGCCAAACGATGAAAAGGCAGTTCACGCCACGCTCGGCAAAATAGTCGCATGCCTCCAAGTTCGAGGCGAGCGCCTCGTCCACCGTGTCGAACCCGCCAGGACGGGCAAGCTCTGCGCCGGCGACCACCTGCGTATATACATTGCCGTGTCCAAAGACCTCGACCGCGTCCACCGTGCGGCGAATCCATTCGTCATGCCCCACCACGCGCTCCTTGCCCGGACAGAGCCAGCGGAACCGCTCTCGGTCCCACACTTCGATATCGGCGCTATAGGATGTAATGCCCGTCTCGCGATAGATACGCTCGAGCAGATGCTTTGGGTAGGCCGGCGCCATAAGCTGGCAGGGGAAGCGACCGGGGAAATCGCGACCCATGGCTTGCAAGTCGCGAATGTAACGGTCGACCTCGCGCGCGAAGGGTTCGGCTCCCTCGTAGTCTGTGCCGCCCGAAAGGTACAGCTCCGAGAACCTGCCCGGCTCCTCCAGAGCCGCATGCACTGTTTCGTAGAGGTCCTCGGGGTCGACCGCGGGACCCTCGTGTCCCTTGGTAAAGAAGGCGCAGAAGCGGCATTGCTCCCGATGGTCCCAAAAGTGGCAGGTCCGATAGGCGGTAAAGATGAGCTTCTGCGGCCGCACGTCGACCAGGGTGTCCATGAGGGTGCCGCGCGAGGTTCGCCTGCCAAAGATGGCCGGACGCGGTACAAAGTCCACGATGTCGATCGCGGGATCCTGCTCGCTGGACTCGCGCAGCACGAACGCGCCGAGCTCGGCGTCGTAGTCGAGCAGGTAGGGATCAGCATAGGTTTCGCCATAGTTGATGTAGACAAACGTACCGTCGCGCAGCACCACCGCGCCCGGCATGATCTGCGTTGTAGACCGGCCATCGAACTCGATATCAAACGAGTTCGCCTCGTCATCCTCGCCCGCCCTGGTGCCAAAACGATAGTCGTCCTGTTGCAGCCGCTCCATCGCCCGCGGAGAAATAACGGCTCCGTGGCAGGTAAGGCTGAGCTTCATGATGACAAAGGGCGCCATGGCAGGGTTCTCTTCGCACAGACGGCGCCACTCTGCATACTTGGGATACGCCCGTGTATCGATGTCGCGATCGAGCACCGTGCGCACTGCGGCGCCGTCGGTAGCTGCCGCGCCCTGTTCGACAGAATCGACCATACTCCAACCTCCTTCTCGTACGATACGGCCGGGTGCCCACGGTCCACGGCCGCACAATTACGGCGGGGACGCAAGTCACGGCGCGCTGACCCTAAGGAAACACTGAATATGAGCCTTCGCGGCGGCCCTCAATGCACGCTCGCTTCGAAAAAGGGCGTCCCCTTTGCGGAATCGCCGAGTAGGCCCTTAGGCCCTGATCAATCTACCAGGGGTTTTGTCCGTCGGGTATCCTGGTCTACTCGGACAATCGCGTTTCGGACGCCCTTTTCCGAAACGAGAGTGCACGAGGGGGCGCAAGGGGCTGTAATCAGCGTTTTCCTAGCTGGTCAGCAGCAGTCCCGCTGCAATGGCCGCCAGCACGACCACGGTAAAGACCGCGTCGCGCACCCGCAGCGGCACGCGAAACGCGATGCGCCGCGGAGCACCGTTCTCAAAACCGCGGGACTCCATGGCCATGGCCAGGCTCTCCGAGCGCTCGAGCGCATGGGCGAGCATGGGCAGCAGGCGCTTGGTAGAAAACGGGCCCGCCTTCACCCCGCGCACCTTGAGCGCCGCGCCCACCGTGCCAAACTCCTCGCGGACCACCGGAAAGAAGTGGTAGGCGGCAAGGATGCCGTAGGCGAACTTCGGCGGAAGCCGAAATTGCTGCATAAGGCTCATAACCAGCTCGAATGCATTGCTAGTAAACGCAAAGAGCATACCCAGACCGCCGTAGGCAAGCACGCGCGAGGCGAGCTGCATGGCCGTGGTCCAGTCGGTGGCAAGCAGCGTCCGCTGACCGAAGGCGCTCGTAGAGACGCCCACCGCCTCGGCGTTGCTGGCCCCACCCGAGCCAAAGAAGAGCCCTGTCGTAAAAAACGCAAGCGCGGTGAGCGCAAAAGGCAGCATGGCTATAACGAGCCGGCGGCGATGAACGCCCGGCGTTGCAACCGTTGCAACCAGGCAGACAACGCACACCGCAAGATTCACGGCTACGTTATAGGTCAGCGACAGCATGAGCGAAGCCACGATGAGCGTCGCAAGCTTGATACCGGGGTTTATGCTCCGCATGACGGCTCCTTTCGCTCCTCGACATACCGGTCGAGCTCCGCAGGCTCTAGGGTTCGCAGCGAGCCGTCTGCAAGCAGTATCACCCGATTTGAGATGGCGCGCGCAAGCTCCACATCGTGCGTGGCAATGAGCACCGTGAGCCCTCGCTCGACCCGCTTCATAAGCAAGTCGAGGATGAAGCGCGTCGAGCGTTCGTCCTGCGCGTAGGTGGGCTCGTCGAGCAGCAGGACCTCGCAGTCTGCGGCCAGCATAGACAAAAGCGCCAAGCGGCGCTGCTGCCCCTGGGAAAGCTCGTAGGGAGACGCCGCCGCACGACTGTCCAGGCCGAACTCTTCAAGAAGCTCGTGAGCCTCAGCCGCAAGCTCCTCGTCCGAGGCTTCTGGCCTGGAGGCGCGCAACGTGACGAGCACCTCGTCCAAAACGGTCAAAGCTAAAAACTGGAATCGAGGGTTTTGAAACACCAGGCCCACCCGTCCGGTCGTCTTGACCGAGCCCGTATAGCGGCCGGCGCCGGCAAGCGCGGTGAGCAGCGTAGACTTGCCCGAGCCGCACTCCCCCACCAGTGAGGTCACGCTACCGCGCGACAACGAGAACGAAAGGCCGCGCAAAAACGGAACCCGTCCGTGGCGCAGCGTGACACCGTCGGCGGCGAGCGCGGCCGGGGCATCCGGCGACACCTGCGGAGGGTGCACGTCGGCAAGCCAGGTGGAACCTACAAAGAGGCCGCGGTCGGCAAACTCCTTGCGGCGCGCCGGCACCTCGGCAGGCGCGAAGGAACGCTCGCCCAGATCTCCTTCGCGCTCCATAAACACGATGCGCGTGCAGAACGGAAGCCACCAGCCCGGCTTATGGTCGACCACCACAAGCGTCACACCCCGGCGATTGAGCTGTTCAAGCTCGCGCGCGAGACGCTTGCACGACAGCGGGTCGAGGTTCGCGAAGGGCTCGTCAAGCACGAGGGTGCGAGCGCCCGTGGCAAGCGCCGTCACCAGTGCAAGCTTCTGCTTGGTGCCGCCCGAGAGCGTATGGATCGGACTGTTGATGTAGCCGTTCAGCCCCGCCATAGACAACAGTTCCCGGGCACGCGCCTGCAGGTCGCCCGGCCAGTCGACGTTCTCGAGCGCAAACAGGACCTCGTGAAGCACGGTGTCCATGCAAAACTGGTTGTCGGGATTCTGGAACAGGATCGATACCGCCTGGGACCGCTCCTGCGGCCCCATCTGGTCGATGGGTTTGCCTTCGACCTGAACCACGCCCTCAAGAGCGCCTGCGTAGTCGGGATACAGGCCCGCCAGACAGTACGCGAGCGTCGACTTGCCGCAGCCCGAAGGCCCCATCACGAGCACGACCTCGCCGCGACGGACGCTCAGTGATACGTGCTCGAACACGGGGACCTCACCCTCCGCATAGCGAAAGGTGAGGTCCCGGCACGAGAGGGCATAGTGCGAGGCGTCGGACGCCGCGCCTGGGGCCGGCACGCCCGCAGAAGGCTCCACGGACGCATCGGCGCCAGGCATCCCACTTGCGACCTTGGCGTTACTCATGCGCACGGCCAAGGGCATAGCTCTTGAGCAGACCGGTGCGGGCCAGCTTGTCTGCAACGACCTTGCAGATGACACCGGCAAAGAGCGCCGAACTCAGCAGACGAATGATGAAGAAAACGACGAGCAGCGGCAGGGCTAGCTCACCGTAGCCCGAGCGCACGAAGCTCCACACGAAGCTGATGATGCAGGAGAAGGTCGCAGCGAGCATCATGCTCGTCCAGTCGAAGCGACGATAACGAAAGGCGGCAAACGCAAACTCGGAGCCAATGCCCTGCACGAAGCCCGTCACGATGACCATGGGACCGTACATGTTGCCCAGCAGCACCTCGATGAGCGCAGCGATGATCTCGGACACAAGCGCCACGCCAGGCTTCTGCAGGATATACGCCGCAAAGGTCGACGCCATGAACCAAACGCCGAAGAGCAGCTCGTTGCCCAGAAAACCCAGGCCCATAGGGGTGCAGGCGGTGTTGATGAAGCTCGACAGATATACAGCCACAAGGTAGACCACGCCAAACACGATGCAGCACATAGCGACTAGGATGATCTCTTTGAGCTCCCAGCCCATCTTCTTGTTCTCGGTCGAAGCCATGGCTTATTCCTCCTCGTCGGTGGGGCTGTTCACGTTGATGGTGAAATGCAGCACGTAATGGGAAACGGTCTGCTCCATGAGGGCGCAGACGTCGTTGAAGTAGGTAAAGATGTCGCGGATGCTACCCTCGATGCGCGTCGCGTAATGGATGCTCGTGGGGTTGAGGCCGCGCTCCTCGGCGAGATACCACACCTTGGCGATGTCGTCGATGTAATCCTCGACGCCGAGCGGATAGAGCGAAAGCTTGGCGAGAGCCGGCTGCGTGGCCGCCTCCACCGTCGCCGCGTTGGGCGCCTCCCCCTCGCAGGAAAGCACCGAATCGCCCGAGACGTCGCCCGGGCACCCACGCGAGACCTGGCCTTCAAGCGCCATGTGAACGCCGTCGCGCCAGGCGTTTGCAAAAAGTGCCGCCACGGCATCAATCACGTACTCGCGCTTGCCGCGGTACACCGTCGAGAGTGCATCGGACTGGCTCCACACGAAGCTCGCATCGGTCTTGTCGAGCGCGCCCAAGATGATGGAGACGAAGTCGTCGGTCATGGGATACAGCGAGAACCTGCATCCGGTAATGGGCAGGTCCGTGCCCCGACCGGACCACGGTAGGTCCTCACGATTGCAGCCGCATCCGCAGCCGCACGAATCAACGCCTTCAAACGGGACGTTGCTCGTCTGTCCTTCTGTCATGGCTCCCCTTCCAAACAGCACTGCACCGGACATGCCGGCCGCTGGGGAGAACCTGAATGTGGCTTGAATATGGCTCGGGCATTCCCGTAGCCCTCGGGACGCCCCACGGGCGACCCTATAAAGGCTGCTTCCCTCCGCTGGTACAAACCAGATCAGGTTCAAGGGGTTGGACTTCGGCCCTCTCAGCTCGGTGCGAGCACCCCCAGCAAAGTTGTCAATGCGGCTTTGGCGCGACGATGTCTCGCGCCTAAAACCGGGGCCATTCTATACCGTCCATGCGGTCGTCGCAAACGTCACATGACGCTCACGCTCAATGTTGAAACGTTCGGGGGAACCGGCGCCCGCGCAAAACATGCGCCGTACAATTTTCTGGAGCAAAGGACCCGGCTCCTCCATGCAGTCGAGGGGCCGCCAAAGCCACATGCAACACACCATCTGGAAAGGAAACGACGATATGCCCACAAAGCGTACCTCGACCTCCAAAACAACGGCCGCAAGCGCAAGCAAGGCCAGCGCCCCCAAGGCGCCAAGCTCCTCCAAGGAAGCCAAGACGCCAAAAAGCACCTCTGATGCCACGACGGGCAAGCAGGCGGTAGAGGCAACGACGACGGCCGCATCGCACGCCAAGGCGCCCGCTGCGGCCAAGCCGGCAGCCGCGAAGCCTCAAAAGACCGCCGCGGCAACCGAGGCCGAGGCCAAGTCCGCCAAGAAGGCCGCCGCAACCGCGACCGAATCCAAACCCACCAAGAAGGCCGCAACAAAGACCACGGCCGCCAAAACCCAGGCTTCCAAGGCTGAGGCACCCAAGCCTGAGCCCACGGCCAAGGCCACACCTGCGACGAAGCCCAAGCCCGCAACTAAAGCTGCGGCCACGACAAAGGCCACTGCCGCCAAACCTGCAGCGCGCAAGACGGCCACCGAGCCCGCTGCGACAAAGGAACCCGCAGCAGCAAAGTCTCCTGCCCAACCCGCCACAGCCAAACCCGCTGCCGCCAAGCCTACGGCCACCAAGCCTGCCCCCGCAGCGAGCAAGCCCAGCCCCAAGGCTACCAAAGCCGCGGCCGACGAACTCTTCCAGAAGCGTCTTGCGCGTCACCACGACGAGCTGCGCTGGCTCTACATGGAGCTCTACGACAACGGCGACATGTTCGCCGAGCTCACGCAGCAGATGAAGCGCTTCTACGATGAACGCTCCGACGAGCTCAAAGCCCTCGACGCCACGCGCGAGGCTGAAGGCGCCTGGTATCGCAATCGCAACATGCTCGGCATGCAGATGTATATCGACAACTTCGCCGGCACCCTCAAGGGCGTCGAGGAGAAGCTGCCCTACATCGAGCGCTGCAACGTCAACTACATCCACCTCATGCCGTTCCTCGACACACCCGCCGACAAGAGCCGCTCCGACGGTGGCTATGCGGTCAAGGACTTCCGCCGCGTGAAACCCGAGCTTGGCACCATGGACGACCTCGCCCACCTCGCGCACGAATGCCACGAGCGCGGCATCAGCCTGTGCATGGACTTCGTCATGAACCACACCTCAGAGGACCACGAATGGGCCCGCCGTGCACGCGCCGGTGAAGGCGAGTACATGAGTCGCTACTTCTTCTGCGACAACCAGGCCATCATCGACCAGTACACCCGCGACGTGCCGCAGGTCTTCCCCACCACCGCGCCGGGTCACTTCACCTTCCTGCCCGAACTTGGCCAAAGCGTCATGACGCAGTTCTATCCCTACCAGTGGGACCTCAACTACCGCAACCCGCGCGTATTCAACGAGATGATGTACAACTTCCTGTTCCTGGCCAACCAGGGCATGGATATCATCCGCATCGACGCCGTGCCTTACATCTGGAAACAGCTGGGCACCAACTGCCGCAACCTCCCGCAGGTCCACAACATCGTCCGCATGATGCGCATGATCGGCGAGATCGTATGTCCGGGCATCGTCCTTCTGGGCGAGGTCGTCATGGAGCCCGACAAGGTCGCTCCGTACTTCGGCACGGTCGAAAAGCCCGAATGCCACATGCTCTACAACGTGACCACCATGGCGACCACCTGGAACACCGTGGCCACGCGCGACGTGCGGCTGCTGCGCCAGCAGATGGACATCGTCTGCAACCTTCCCAAGGAGTACACATTCCTCAACTACCTGCGTTGCCACGACGACATCGGCTGGGGCCTGGACTACGGCACGCTCTCCAGCTGGGGCATGCAGGAGGTTCCCCACAAGAAGTACCTCAACGACTACTTCCAGGGCCTCACGCCCGGCAGCGTAAGCCGCGGCGAGCTCTATAACGCCGACCCCGTTACGGGCGACGCGCGTTTCTGCGCCACCACCGCCTCCATGTGCGGCATCGAGGCAGCCGGCTTCGAGCAGGACGATGAGAAGATGGATGTGGCCATCCGCAAGGACATCATGCTGCACGCCTACATGTTCACGCAGTCCGGCCTGCCGATCCTGTACAGCGGCGACGAGGTCGGTCAGGTGAACGACTACTCCTACAAGGACGACCCCGAGCGCGCCGCAGACTCCCGCTATATCCATCGTGGCAAGTTCGACTGGTCGCTCACCGACAACATCGACCGGCCCGGCACGGTGCAGCAGCGCATCTTCGATGCCCTCAAGCAGCTCGAGGGCATCCGGCGCGAGGAGCCGGTCTTTGATACCGACGCCGAGGTCTCGACCAAGTACTACAGCGACCCATCAATTCTGTGGATTATTCGCCAAGCCGCTGGTAAAGAACTCCACGCCGTGTTTAACTTCAGCGACAACCCACGTTTGGTGTGGATGCCCGAGGAGGCAGAGTGCACGAATCTTTTGACCGGCAAGACTGCCCGAATCGCGAACTTCGACCTCCCCGCCTGGGACTTCGTCTGGCTTCTGCGCTAGCGCGGGCGACAGCCACGCTGTCAATCAAGCACCCCGAGCGTCAGGGGCTGCTTGTCGAGACGGGTGCCCTGTACTCACCTGTCTCGACACATTGCCGGGCGACGTAATACCCGTGTCGTCGCCCGGCTTCACCCCCACCACAGTCGGCCGAGGCAGAGCTCTCGGCGCTCGATCATCTTGTTTGTAAGAGGGCCTTCCGCGGAAGGCCCTCTTTGTTGTGTTGTGTGAGTTATAGGACAAAAAGTGTGTCTGCTTTAGGGGCATTGACGCAGGCCAATGCCCCTTTTGTGTGGTATCAGCCCGGCATCGTGGCGGCGCCCTGCTCTGCGCGCCGCCACGGCGGTGCTCTGAGCCTATCTGAACGCTCCCGATCAGCCCCGTCCTGTCTTGGGAAGACATCCGGGTGAAGAATTGTGGCGATCTACACGCTCGAGATTCGTCGTGAGGTTCTTCTGCGGCAATTTACACGCTCGGAATTCGTCGCGAGGTTCTTTTGTGGCAATTTACACGCTCAGGATTCGTCGCGACCCTCTTCTGTAGCAATCCACACGTTCAAGGCCCCGATTAAGCCCCCTGAGCGTGTGGATTGCCACAGAAGAGTTTTTGACCGTGCGGATTGCCGCAATTTACGCCCGAGTGCTTCTGCGTGGAGCAATCGCCGCGGGTCGTCGCCTCTCGCGAGCGTCCTCGACGCAGCATCGAAAACCAAGGACCCAGAAGACCTAGGCTCCCGACGAGAAGAACGCGGCATCTGCCTCGCGCCACGGTCGCAGGCGGGCGGGATCGATGGACACATGGGCATGCTCGGGCACCTCGTGCCACTTGACGGTGTAACCCGCGCCATGGCTGCAGAAGACCGAATCGGGTGTATTGGGCACGTCCGACTCGGGATCGTAGCCGACCGCCTCGATGACCTCCTGCGCGTTATGGCACGGCTGATACCCAGCATATTCAAGCGCCAGGCGTCCCCGGCCGCCCGAGTAGCCATTGACCTCGAGCGCGTATTCCTGCATCTCGGACGCTGGAGCCGTACCTGCAATGAACGCCGTATCGCCTTCCATGGCAGGAGGATCAAAGACGGCAGACATCCTTTGCAGGTCGGCAAGCGCGCGGCCCACCTTCTCGGCAGGCACTACAAGGCGAAAGCGATACCAAGGCTCCAAAAGTTCGCACGTACCCTGCGCCTTCGCCTGCATCAGACCCTCGCGAATGGCACGGTACGTTGCCTGTCGGAAGTCGCCGCCTTCGGTGTGCTTGGCGTGTGCGCGACCTCCCAACAGGGTGATGCGCACATCGGTAAGCGGCGAGCCGGTCAACACACCACGATGCTCCCGTTCGAGGACATGCGTCAGGATGAGGCGCTGCCAGTTGCGGTCGAGGTCATCCTCCGAGCAGCGCGTCCCCACCTGAACGCCCGCGCCGCGCGGCAGGGGCTCTAGCAGTAGATGCGCCTCGGCATAGTGGCGGAGCGGCTCAAAATGGCCGATTCCCTCCACCGACGCGGTCACCGTCTCCTTATACAGAATGCCACCCGGGCCAAATCCAACGCCCAGGCCGTAGCGATCAAGCAGCAGCTGCTGCACCACCTCGCGCTGGACCGACCCCATGAGCTGGATATGAATCTCCTGCAGATGCTCCTCCCAGCTTACCGCGAGCATCGGGTCCTCGTCGGCCAGCTCGCGCAGGGCGTGTACCACCGCATGCACGTCGTGATCGCCGGGCAACACCTGGTAGGAAAGCACCGGGGCGAGCACGGGCGGCTCGCCTGCGGGCTCGGCTCCGAGCGCACTTCCCGGCACCACATGCGAGAGACCCGTAACCGTGCAGACCCTGCCTGCGGATACCTCGGATACGGTTTGAAAGGCATCGGCGTCGTAGATGCGTACCTGGTCGACCTTCTCCGTCCAGACCTCGCCCCCATCCACACCGTCGAGCAGCATCTTCGCTCGCAGCGCGCCGCCCGTCACCTTGAGCCAAGCAAGACGCTCGCCGCGAGGCGACCGGCTCACCTTGTAGACGCGAGCGGCGAATTCCTGAGGCCATGTGCGATCATCAACCAATGCCGCCAGGCCATCCAGAAACGCCGCGACCCCCTCTCCACGCAACGCCGAACCGGAAAAGCAGGGAAAGACCTTCCGTTCGCGCACCAGACGACGAAGCGTCGATAGTATGAGGCCTCCACCCTCAAGGTACTCGTCGAGCGCATCTTCATCGGTTGCTGCGGCATCCTCACACGCCGCTCCGCCACCCAGCAAATCCTGACCGTCCAAGCAGGCAGCATCCAGACGACCCTGCAACTCGGTCAGTAGCGCCTCGGCATCGGTGCCCGCCAGATCGAGCTTATTGATAAAGATAATCGTTGGCACCTCATAGCGCGCAAGCAGGTCCCAGAGCGTCTCGGTGTGTCCCTGCACACCGTCGTTTGCCCCCACCACAAGCACGGCATAGTCAAGCGCCTGAAGCGTGCGCTCTGCCTCGGCAGAGAAGT
Organism: Collinsella sp. An2; assembly: GCF_002160065.1. GTDB lineage: Bacteria > Actinomycetota > Coriobacteriia > Coriobacteriales > Coriobacteriaceae > Limicola. The sequence continues at coordinate 21,445 of NZ_NFJW01000024.1, forward strand.
CCACGTGACCCGGCGCATCGAGAATCATCAGATGAACGTCGTCGTAGTCAAGCGAGGTCTGCTTCGAAAAGATCGTGATACCGCGCTCGCGTTCCATGGCATCGGTATCCAGATGGGCGTCCCCGTGGTCGACGCGCCCACGCTTGCGAATAGCACCCGCCTCAAACAGCATCGCCTCTACAAGCGTGGTCTTGCCCGCGTCCACATGGGCGAGCATGCCCACCACCGCCTGCCGCATAGCCCCTCCTATCTTTAAGTCGTTGCATCAGAGAGCCGGATACCGGATGCTTTGGTGCAATGCAGAATCTGGCGGGCAGGGACGCCGACATGGGACCTGGGGCGCGCGGAGCGACCCCGTCAA
>NZ_NFJW01000025.1 GCF_002160065.1 Collinsella sp. An2
AACATGCTCTCCCAGCCCATCGCCGACATCTCAAGCTCCTCTCCCCGGGAACGGACTTCCAGCGGAAGGGTAGCGCGCCGAGCGGACAAGGATACAAATAGAGGGTTAACACAGCCTTATTGTATAAATGCCATCACCGTTGCTCGAACAACGAGGGGCTCTTCAACGACAGATTGAAGGGGGTAAAACTTGCTTGCAAACCAGCACATTAATACCAATTTGCCGACACTTGCAGAGGGAAAACCGTCATCTCCCTCGAAGCGCACAAGGAGCGGCGGGCACCCGCCTATAGCTGACCCTGCTCGGTGACCACGACATCGACAGGCACGTCATGCGGCTCCAGCGCGCCAAGGTCTCCAAGGTCTTCAAACAACGCCGCAGAGCGACATAGCCCGACGGAGACACCGGGAAACGATCGTAGAAAGGCATCATAGTATCCACCGCCGTAGCCGAGGCGATAGCCTCTGCGATCGAAGGCGAGGCCCGGGACGATGGCAACATACCGCGCATCGTATACAGACGGAAGCCTGCACGCGGCGTCGCTCACCCGGTGTTCAGCAAGACGGCCTTGAATGTCCTGTACGTCAGTCTCAGCAACTCGTATGGCAGCGTCGCCCGGGACGGTGGGCAGGCATAGCTCCCGACCCGACTCGGGAACGGGCTCCTGCGTGCCAAACGCGCCCTTCTCAAGACCGTCAAACGAGTCGATGCAATACCACCTGAGCATGGCCGGACCCACGACCCGCGGCAGCGCCACAACCTTGTTAGCGCGCCAGGCCGCGCGGATGATCCCGCGCGTCTCGACCTCGGCCCCAAACGAGAGGTAGGTGCAGACCACCGTGGCGCCTCGATAGACCTCCGTGGCCTCTACACGCCGCGCGATGGCCTCATCGATACGGGCGCGCTCCGCGGCATCCATATTCGACCGCTCCGCCCGAAGGCGACGGCGCAGCGCACGCTTGGCGTCCACCATCGAGGATGCGCATCCCTCATCCTCAGTCATATGCGCACCTCCCGGCCGGTCAATCTCTCTACAGGTGTTCGCGCGATGCCGCCACACAGGTCGACACGGGCGGCACCGGCCCGCTACAGGCCAAGCAGGCGAAGCGCCTCCTCGCGCGTGCGGATATCGGAGCGGAAGACGCCGCGCACGGCCGACGTCATGGTGAGTGCGCCTGCGCTCTTAATGCCCCGCATGGTCATGCACATATGCTCGGCCTCAAGCACCACCAAAACGCCGAGCGGCGCGAGCTCCGCCATCATGGCGTCGGCGATCTGGGCGGTCAGGCGCTCCTGAAGCTGAAGGCGGCGCGCATAGCCGTTCACACAACGGGCGATCTTCGAAAGGCCCGTGATGCGGCCCTCGTGCGGAATGTAGGCCACGTGGGCACGACCGGTAAAGGGCAGAAGGTGGTGCTCGCACAGCGACGAGAAGGGGATGTCGCGCACGATGACCATCTCTTCGTTGTCGCTCTCCTGAAACTGCTTGCGCAGATGATGCGCCGGATCCTCGTCGTAGCCCCCCAGCACCTCCTGCGCGGCGCGCGCCACGCGGTCCGGCGTCTCCAGAAGGCCCGGCCGGTCGGGGTCCTCGCCTACCGCCAGCAAGAACTCGCGAATCGCCGCCTGGGCACGCGCGTTGTCGACTGCCATCGTTACTCCCTACTCGCCCGAGTGCGGGCGCGTCATCGTTTGCTTACTCCGTGGGCCCGAGCTGCCTACAACACGGCGCGCTCGGCGGCCGTCACCACGTGCTGCGCCAGCACAGCCGTCGTCACAGCCCCCACGCCGCCGGGAACCGGCGTGATTCGGGCCACCACGGGCTCTGCCTCATCAAAGCAGACGTCGCCCACCAGCTTGCCGGCGCCCTCGTCCCAGTTGATACCCACATCCACAACAACCTGGCCGGGGGCAACGCAATCCGCACCCACCGTGCGGGTGTGGCCCGCAGCGACCACAAGCACCTCGGCGGCGCGGCATGCGCCCGCAAGATCGCGCGTACGCGTGTGGCACATGGTCACCGTGGCATTCCGAGCCTGAAGCATGAGCGCCACCGGACGGCCAATCACAAGCGACCTGCCCACCACGGTCACGCGCGCGCCTTCGAGCGCCACGCCCGAGCGTTCAAGCAGCTCGACGACGGCCTCGGCGGTGCAGGGCGCAAAGCCGCAGGGCCGGTTGGCAAACACGCCGAACAGCGACCCCGGGGTGATGCCGTCAACGTCCTTGGCGGGGTCGAGCGCCGCACAGACGGCATCCTCGTCCAGCTGTTTTGGCAGCGGCCGAAACACAAGGCACCCGTGGATGGTGGGATCGGCGTTGATGTGTTCGATGACATCGAGTAGATCGGCCTGCTCGCAGTCTGCCGGCAGAACAAATTTCTCGACGGCGATGCCCACCTTGTCGGCTCGCTTGCACGCGCCGCGCTCGTAAGACAGGTCGTCGGGGCGCTCCCCTACGCGCACGATGGCGAGTTTGGGCGCCACCCCACGGGCTGCGAGCCGCTCCACACGGCCCTGCAGCTCCTCGGTAATCTGGGCCGCGATCGGGGCACCACGTAAGAGCTCCGCCATGCTCACTCCCCCGTTCGAATCGCCGTCGCCATGGCGGTGACCAGCGCGTCTGCCTTGGGCGTAAGCGTTACCAGCAGCTCGTCCGCCTCGGCTTCTAGCGCGCGGGCAACAGGGTCCTCGGGCAGGCCAGAGGTGTTCACAAGCACGGTCACGTGTGCCGCGCGCAACGCGCCGGCGGCAAGCGCCGCGCCGCATCCCACGTCGGACCTCATCAGCGTGCTCGACCGCTGTCCCATCGCCTCAAGCAGCTCGATGGCGCGGGCGCAGGCGCGCATGATACGAATGGGCACATCGCAGGCCCCGCGCATAGCGTCCTCGATGCGCTCGGTCCGCGTGGGGTCTACCCGGGGAATGCGGTAGGCCGCGGCCAGGGGCTCGAAGGCCTGGGCGTCCTCCTGAACAAGGTCCAAAAGCTGTTCGCGCAGCTCGTCCGCCGCGGCAAGCAGGCGACGCAGGTCGTCTTCAAAGGCCGCATAGCGCGGCTTGCCCACGGTGAAGTTGCCAGCCATGGAGCACAGCGCCACAGCGAGCGCGCCTGCCATCGCAGCCGCTCCGCCGCCACCCGGCGCGGGCACCTTGGCGGCCAACCGGTCGGCAAACTCGGCGCAGCTCAACGTTGTAAGGTTATCGGACATGCGTGTTCCCTATTCATTCGCATCTATCAACACAGGTCCGCCCCGGCGCATCGACGAAGGCACCCCCGTTGCTAATCGCAACCAGGGATGCCGGCCGATCCATACCAGGGCGGACCCTCGAGCATCGAATCCTAGAACAGCCCCACGATGGTGCCGTCCTCCAGCACGTCAATCTTCTCGGCCGCGGGGACCTTGGGCAGACCGGGCATGGTCATGATGTCGCCCGTAAGTGCCACCACGAACCCGGCACCCGCAGAGACCTTGAGGTTGCGCACCGTGATGCGGAAGTTCTCGGGTGCGCCCAGCTTGTGCTGGTCGTCGGTGAAGGAGTACTGGGTCTTTGCCACACAAACGGGCAGGTTTCCAAAGCCGTTCTCGCGCAGCTGGCGCAGCTGCTTCTTCGCGCCGGGCGTGTAGTCGACGCCGTCGGCGTGATAGATCTTGGTAGCGATGGCGTTCAGGGCCTCTTCGATATCCGTTCCCGTCTCGTAGGAGAAGTGGAACTCATGCGGCTCCTCGCAAAGGCGCATGACCTCCTGAGCAAGCGCCTCGCCGCCGGCGCCGCCCTTCGCCCAGACTTCGGAGAGCGCAACGTTCACGCCCAGCTCGTGGCACTTCTTCTCCACGAGCGCAAGCTCGGCCGGGGTGTCCGTGGGGAACGCGTTGATGGCAACCACGCAGGGCAGGCCATAGACGTCGCGGATGTTCGAGACGTGGCGCAGCAGGTTGGGAAGCCCCGCCTCAAGCGCCTCGAGGTTCTCGGTGGTGAGCTCCGCCTTGGGGACGCCACCGTTGTACTTCAGGGCGCGCACCGTGGCGACGACCACGACGGCGTCGGGATCGAGCCCGGCCATGCGGCACTTGATGTCCAGGAACTTCTCGGCACCCAGGTCGGCACCGAAGCCGGCCTCGGTGACCACGTACTCGCCAAGCTTGAGTGCCGTCTCGGTCGCCTGCACGGAGTTGCAGCCGTGCGCGATGTTGGCGAAGGGACCGCCGTGCACGAACGCCGGGGTGTGCTCGAGCGTCTGCACCAGGTTGGGCTTGATGGCGTCCTTAAGAAGCGCCGCCATGGCACCCTGGGCCTTGAGGTCAGAGGCGGTCACCGGCTTGCCGTCGTAGGTGTAGGCCACCACCATGCGGCCAAGGCGTTCCTTGAGGTCCATGAGGTCGGACGCCAGGCAGAAAGCGGCCATGACCTCGGAGGCCACGGTGATGTCGAAGCCGTCCTCGCGCGGGACGCCCTGCATGCGGCCGCCCAGGCCGTCCACGATGTGGCGCAGCTGGCGATCATTCATGTCCACGGCGCGCTTCCACACGATCTGCTTGGGGTCGATACCAAGGGCATTGCCCTGCTGGATATGGTTGTCGAGCATGGCTGCAAGCAGGTTGTTGGCCGCACCGATAGCATGGAAGTCGCCGGTGAAGTGCAGGTTGATGTCCTCCATGGGCACCACCTGGGCATATCCACCGCCTGCGGCGCCGCCTTTGATGCCAAAGACCGGGCCCAGCGACGGCTCGCGAAGCGCAAGCACGGCCTTCTTGCCCAGACGCGACAGAGCGTCTGCCAGACCGACCGACGTGGTGGTCTTGCCCTCGCCCGCCGGCGTGGGGTTGATGGCGGTAACCAGCACGAGCTTGGCCTTGCGCGGGGCATCCTTCAAGGCGTGGATATCGACCTTGGCCTTATACTTGCCGTAATGCTCCAGCTGGTCCTCGATGAGACCGACCTTTGCGGCCACCTCCGAGATGGGGAGCATCTCCGCTTCTTGCGCGATCTCGATATCCGTCTTGTAGTCTGCCATGCGCGAACCCCTTTCAATTGCCGTGAATGGGCACGCCGCCAACGCGGCGGCGCGGTCATTCCAGTATGGCCTTCCCGGGCGTTTCCGTCGAGAGCGGCGTACAAAAATACCGAAGACGACAATGGCAGATGCGCCGGGCCGGCTCTCGAGCCACAGAGCCTGGCTAGAGCGGGCATGGCACGACCTGCCGAAAAGGGTGGATCATCGGGGTGAGCGGTGGCTGGTCTAGGCGTCCTGCTCGCGCTCGGCCTGCTCGCGCAAGAACCGCTTGAGCGCTGCCTCGGACTTATCCGTGCGCATGGTCTCCATCAGATGCACGATGGTGTCCGTGTAAGGCCAATAGCGCTTGCCAAACGGCGCGTGCCCCTCAAGCCATACCAGCTCGCTTGCCTGCACGTCTTCTGCACGCTTGACCATTTCGGGCAAAGCCTCGACATAGGCCTTCATCCACGTCTGCAAAAGCCCCCACTCGCGCGCATTGGCCGCAGCGAAGGCCTCATCGAACCCCAGGCCGTCGAAGGCATCCTCCTCAAAGGTATCGTCACGCGACGCGATATCCTGTCGCAACAGGTCCAACACCGACTCCTCGGCATGACGAATCGCCTCGCGGGCCTCGTTGCGCGGAGCCTCGAACGGCGCCAGCAGCTCGGTCCGACGGGCAGATGACTCCTCGTCGAGACGCTTGGTCTCACGCTCGCGCAGCTCCACGCGGCTTTTTGCGTCAGAAATCTTGCCATCGATAAGCTCAAGCTCGTCCTTAAGGCGCCGCGCCTTGAACAGCCAGCCTTTCGGACGTGTCCAGGGGCGCACATAGGCAATGCCAACAAGCAGAAGCCAGATGATCACGAACAGCACGCGCAGCTCAACCGCCACCGGCACGAACGCAAGCGCCACAGCGCCCACGATGGCGACTGCGATGTAGACGACGCGGTGCCCGCTTTTCGTCGGCACCTTGCCGTCGTGCTCGGCCGCCTCGCGATAGATCTGCTCGGGATCTGCCCGGCGGGCCTCGAGCTCTTGGATGGTCGCGCGGTCGTCAGCGTTTGCAGACGCGTACGACGACATGGTGGAGACAGCCTTTGCGTAGGACTCATCGGCATCGATGGCCGCCTGCGCCTGCGTGTCAAGATCGGCCAGACGCGCTTGCCACGAGGCGCGTTCGCGCAGCAGCGCGCCAAGCCCTGCCACGGCAAGCCAATCGTTCTCCTGAAGCCACCAGCCCCACGCATGATCGTCCGCCTGCGCCTCCGCAGCTTGAGCGACGGCTGGACCCAGGGCCCCGGCAAGGGCGTCGACATCAAACGATGCGGAGCGCGGCATGGCCTCGATATCGGCGAGCATGGGAAGATGGAGGTCTTCGTCGGTGAGCGCCGCCACGTTGACCGGCAGGCGCGTCTTTAACAGAGAAAGCTCTCGCTCGCCTGCGCGATAGGCCGCCCAGTGCTTCTGGAACTCTCGCATCTCCTCCAGGTTTGCCATGGCATCCCCCATCGATTGGTCGGCCTCTCGGTTTCGGTTTGGGTTTTCGGCCGCCTCTCCATACTACCGCGAAACGCCCCGCGCCGTACGGTCTTCATGGCAAACGGTGAGACGCCCAAATACGAACCTGCGAGGGCAAGACACAGTGCGACGTCACCCCTCCACAACGAATTCTCTACATCATGCAACGCAACTACGCTTGCAACGACGTTTCGATTCATTTCATAGCCGGCATATGGACGTACCGTAGTGCTTGAAGATGCATCAAACATAGGCTTTCGAGCTTTGGAGGGCGTTGTGAGGCGTATCCGTATTACCAGCGTACTGTTACCTTGCGTGCTTGCAGCAGTTATCTTCATGGTGCTTGCAGGATGTACGCCTACGTCCAACGCGGCAACACCCAGCATCGCGCTTCATGCATCAAATGAACCCGTATCTGCAAAAGCGCTATCTTCAAACGCCGAGAATATCACGGTAGACATATCGGATGTAACCATCTCGGACGTCGACGGACAAAACGACAACAATATTGCCCGCCTTACAAAGAGCATGGGACTTCCGACAGCAAAAGACATTCCGGTCATTACCGAAGAGGGAAATGACGATATCGCACACATCGATGAGCAGGGCATGCTTACAGGCGGATATCTTTATGCGGTCGTTTCTGAAACCATCACCAACAACAATTCCGTTTCCGCAACGTATGACGTTAGTCAGTCCAAGTTTTATATCGTCTCGGACGGAACCGTACATCAGCCCGTTGGAGGCATCGACCCCGTAACTTGCAATCCCCACGGCGATAGCAGCAGCAACGCATATTGGCTGATTGAGGTACCCCCTCATTCATCGATAACGGAAACCATTATCTGCGTATTGCCCACGGATACAGCTCACAACGAAAAGCTTGCATACTGCGTCACCCGCGGTCAGGGAGGAACCCAAGGGCTCAATGGTCTCAATGGTTATTGGGCTCATGATCTATGGGAGTAACCTATGCGCCTTGTCATACGTTCATATACAAAGCAGTTTCGACATAATACTGTTCTTGACGACATCACAGCATCATTCGAATCCGGCACCATCTATGGACTGCAAGGGAAAAATGGCTCAGGCAAAACCATGCTGATGCGCGCCTTGTCCGGACTCATTAGACCAACATCCGGAACTGTCGAGGTTGATGGCGTGCCGCTGGGAAAAGACTTCGACATGCTTCCCAGCGTTGGTGTTCTGCTGGAATCGCCAACATTTCTCGACAGCTATACGGGCCTACGAAACCTCGAAACCATTGCTTCGATTCGCCAAGTCGCACACCGAAAACAGCTTGAAGACACACTCCGCCGGGTAGGCCTTGACCCCTTGGACAAGCGACCATATCGAAAGTATTCACTCGGCATGAAGCAACGTCTGGGAATTGCCTGCGCCATTATGGAGTCTCCGGATGTCGTCATGCTTGATGAGCCGTTCAATGCGCTCGATGCATCTGGCATCTCGTTAACCAGGACCATCATCCGCGAGGAAAAAGAACGCGGGGCACTGGTGATTCTTGCCTGCCACGACGCGCAAGAGCTCGCAAATCTAGCAGATGAAATACTCGTCATTGAACAAGGTCGGCTGGTGAGCGTTATCGATGACGTCCGCAAGGGTGTCGAAAATGGTGATGGCCTATGAAAGTCAAGTTTGTCCTGAGGATAATCATCGCTGTCTGTGTCGCAGGCTTTATTGTCACCCGCATTATTTCCGTCAATGCACCATGGGCTTCACGTAAGGCGAAATACTTTGAAATTGGCGAGACCGTTGCATTGGAACGAACGCTCTCGACAGGTGAAACCGTCCATAACGGCGACATTACCATACTGGCTGATCAACCGACAATCATCGACGTTAATCGCCTCCCCGACGTCAATGTAGAATACACCGACCCGCTGCTTTCCTCCGGGAATGCGCATGCTGCTTGGGCAATCCTTATCCCTCTCACCATTTCAAATGAAACGGCGCGCGCAATCTCTCTCCCGCTCATGGACTTTAATCTTCAGTCCGGAGCATGGACCAACGGCACCGATCCAAACCTATTCGAGGCGATAAACCCCAACGTCAGCATGGTCAGCCAGCTCGCAGCCCACAGCACCTTGCACGTTACGATGCCGTTCATTGTTTACGACATAACATGCCCTTCTTACACCGATTTTCAAAACATGGCGAAAAAGAATTACGAACTTCTGCTTTCGCTGTTGCCTAACCGTTGCAGCATCGTGTTTGAAACGAAGCTCATCAACGCATCCAAATGATACGGGAGGCCCCACCATGCTGAGAACAGAAATCTACCGCATGCTGAAAAGTCGTTCATTTCGAATCAGCCTGCTTGTCGGCTGTTCCATTGCCATTTGGGAATTAATCGTTGTTGCCATCCCTTACGCATATGGCCCTGAATGGGCATTCATGAGAAGCGGAGCGGACGGCGCATATCCTCCGTCGCTCTTCAATTCATGGCTTGGTGGTACCCCCTTTTCACTCCCCTCCCTTGTGTATTTCTTTGTTGCACCCCTACTGGCCTGTATCCCTTACGCAAGCTCTCTACACACCGATTGCGCAGGTGGATTTGCCATCCAGCTGCTTGTAAGAAGCGACGCTCGGACATACCTCCGGTCTAAAATCGTTTCCTCAGTTGTGGGCGCAATCGTGGCTGTCGAAATACCCTTGCTCCTCAGCCTCTTGCTCACGGCAACCGTATTGCCCGCACTGCCCCCAGAGGCAACAGCGGGAACGTTCTTTGTTTCTCCTACAGCCATGCTCGGCGATCTGTTTTACGCACACACATGGATGTATCTCATGTCATACTTCCTCATCGAAATATGTACCATATGCGCAATTGCCTGGGCGGGAACGCTGTTGGGACTCGTGCTTCCCAACGCCCTCATGACCACCGTTGCACCGTTTATGATCTGCATGATTCTTTCGGTTGCGCTCACCCCATTTAACGCCAGCTCTTACACCCCAGCCGAGCTTCTCAATCCTTCCCCAACGGGTGCGGCAAACGTCATTGTTGCCCTGATGGCCTATGGAAGCATTCTTATCCTGTGCCTTGTTATTACATGCATCATTACCAAACATATTGAATGGCTACAGCAATGAGCACACCAACCACACTCAAGCTCTTTATTCGCGACCTTCAAGTTGGCAAATACCATATGATTGCACTGGCCTGCGCAACCTGCATCCTATCGGTATTCGGCGTGTTGTCATACCTCTATGCAACCAATCTTGCGCTGCAGCTCATGCCATCGGGTTTTACGTCACATGTGAATCACGACGCGTGGAGCAATCTATGGTTGTTTGGCTGTAACCCTGCAAGCAATCAGCCAGACCTGCCGTTTAGCATGCCTACCAGCTGGATTGGCATGCACCTACTGTTTGTCGCGCTTCCCATTTCGTATGTAACAACAGATTACCGTCGATCCGGCATTCAGATTCTTACTCGAACATCACGGAAAACCTCCTGGTATTTAGCAAAGTTGCTCTGGACAATACTTGCGATCATGCTCGCACTGATGGCAGCGTTGATTCCACTATTATCTCAACCCTCAATCGCAGAAATACTCTTCGAGCCCACGCGGCTACCTGCCTATGCCTCTGCAGCCATACTTTCCACTTCCCTCTCCATACTCGTCACACAGGGATCCTGGCAGCTTGGAGCCATCCCTACACTGCTCGCCTATACAATCTATCTCGGCGTGTGCGCCTATCTTCCTAGCGACAATCCACTGTTTATCGGATCATTAACCATGCTGTGCAGGTATAGAGCATATATAGGCGAGATGCCAATCGCATGTATTGAGACATCCGCGGCCCTCGCTCTCCTGGTGATTTCAACGCTTGTCTGCGTTCTAGCAAGCAAGCGAGACGTTATACCCGGCCCATTGGGAGAATGCAGATGATCTGGAGAACGATGCGCTATACGCGGATTCTATTGGCGGAATCCCGGAAAACCTTCCTGCCGCTTATCGTTGCCCAGGCAATATGTGCAACAGCCCTTAACGTTATGATATCCAACACCCTGCATGATTTCGCCCTTACCAGCTTCGACCATGCAATATGGCTTCTGCAGGATAGATGGGGTCTCTCGCTGCTGTGGTTCGTTACCCCCGCTCTCGAAATAGTCTGCCTCATCTCACTATCGAAGCAACCTTTTGGAGCACCGCTCATCGTTGGCCTAGCGTCTAGAAAGGCACAGTGCGCCGGGCTTCTCGGAGCAGCAACAATTATCGGCGCTCTCTTTGGGTGCTCCATGTGGCTCCAAACCTGGTCGATTAGTCTTGTAAGCGAAATCGAATTCTCCAACGTCTCAAGTCCGACAAGCCTTTATGCATTATTCACCGGTGCGCCTATGGCCCAGAGTCCCGAACCCTCGTACATCCTGGGTGTCACCTTAACCGTGTGCATAGCAGTCTCAATCACCTATGCTCTCGTTGCATCTCTAGCCATCTCATTGATGTCACACCCTATGCCCCTGCTTGTGGGGACCATACTTGTCGGCATACCCAACATCCGAGGCATTCTGCCCAGCATCATGCGTTCTACCTCAGTCGATTACAACAGCTGGCAACTGTCTTCCAACCACGGACTCTGGCTTCAACTTTTCTTTTGCATGCTAACAATTGCGATCGGTTTTGCAGCGTATACACGAATCGATTATTCCTCGACCAGGCGGAAATAGCCTGTGTGAGTCATGCCGCTCTGCCCGCTTTGCCCAAAAGCATGCTGCGCTACGGCATCTTGAATTATCTGCTCGTAGGAATCGATCAGCTCGAATCGGTAGCTGCGTGTGCGCGTTGATCCGTCGGCAAATTCAACGGAAACCTCGATTGAAGTCCCTTCCAGCGTCTTTGCATCTGTTTGAGCGAGCAACACTTCCATGCTGCCAGACCCATTCCCCTCTTCCACGTCGCCCAGCGCCGACCGATACTTATCCAGCACGTCACCAGACAATACATAACTCAACTGGATGGCTTGTGGAGCAGCATTACCACTAGTCGTTAATTCTGTCGAAGCTTGGGCATCTTGGGGATCAAGGTCTTCTGGACAAAGCAGGACACTGGGATTGCTTGAACGGTACGTAACGGAGCGAACGCCAAGACCCTGCACAGATAAATCAATGTGATAGGTTCGAGACACTGAAACGTGAGTAAAATCCGTCACGTCAGTTTCGGCATCATACACATAGCCCGCACTTGATTGAATGGGATAGAACTGGTTTAGCCGAACAAGACTTCCCTCTTCATTCGTTATTGAAACCCCCTGCGCATACACCGCCACATCGAACGAGTAACCCGATAGCCAGGGCAACATCTGAGCAAACACCAAGAGACCTGCAGCGCACACCGCGATGACGGCAGCAGCCGCCCATCTTGAAAAGCCGCCAACGTTATGACGAGGAGATGTTCGTTCCAGCATCCTCGAAAGACGGCTCTGCGGAACAAGCGGTTCTGTTGCGCCGCTCTCATGCCGGGCAACCGCATCGCGTACCCTGTTCACCGCTTCGCCTGGCACATGGATAGAGCCGACGATGTTTACATACCGTGCCCTGATCTCCCTGCTATCCACGACGCTCCTCCTCGATTAGACGTTTCAGCAGACGCCGAGCGCGCAACAGTCGAGAACGTACCGTTACGGGCTTTTCACGCGTGATGTGCGCTATCTCAGTAGGCGAATATCGTTCGACATATGCAAGATGAACGGCGATGCGCATTGCTTTGGGTAGCTTGTTTATTGCGGCAAACACCAGCAAATCATCGCCATCAATTGACTCAGGACTTGCGATGTCACGAGCAAACTCGAGAGGGACGGTCGCATGCCGCGCGTTGCTACGGGCAATGTCTTCACAACACACCGCAGCAATACGCAGCAATTCCTTACGCAAGTCGCGGAACGCAGCTGGGTCGATATGCCCCAAGGCAAACCATCGAAGAAACGTGTTTTGAAACACGTCTTCAGCATCTTCTGTTGAATGAACGGCAATCAGAGCAAACCGGAAAACCGCGTCTCCATGGTCCTGCATCGCTCGCTCAAGATCATCAGCAGAACGACAGGACATCCCATCACCTCACGACCCTTCGCTAACGCAGCCCACTCATAACCAGACTATCAAGACACAGCTAGCCATAAGTGGGGAACGAAATCGTTGCAAGAATCTTTTTTTCGCAGATAGTCCGAAGAACCAACGAATTAGGACAATGAGACCCGGGTTCAAGAAGACGGGCGGCCGCCCCGGCATCTATCCGGAACGGCCGCCCAACCAAACGGCGATGAGGTTATAGCCAGCTCGACGCGGCACGTGCTGAAGCCGAGCGTCTCAGCCGGACGCCTGCCCTATGCGAAGTCGGCGAGCTGGGCAGTCAAAGCCTCGATCTCGGCGCGAAGCTCCTCGGCGCGCTCGCGCTTCTTGGCAACGACCTCGGGGGCCGCCTTAGCAACGAAGCCCTCGTTGGCCAGAGTCTTTTCGGCGCCAGCAAGCTCCTTTTGGTCCTTGGCGATGGTCTTCTCGATGCGCGCCTTCTCGGCAGCGAAGTCCACCAGATCGCCCACGACCACGTAGGCATCAAAGTCGGGACCGGCCAGGGTGATGGAACCCTCGGCCTTCTCCACCGGCTGAGACGGATTGCCAAGGCCCAGGTCGCTCACGTTCGCGAACTCAAGAATGAACGGCATCATGCCCGAGATGGCCTTCTCGGCCTCTGCGGTGTGCGCCTGGATATCGACGTGCAGTGCCTCCTTGGGGCTGATGCGATAACGAGCGCGTGTGGAGCGAACGTCGGTCACGACGGCGCGCGTGAGCTCGAAGGCACGCTCGGCCGGCTCGTTGATCCACTGCTCGTAGTCTGCAGGCTCGGGCCAGGCGGCAATCATCAGAGCCTCGGCGCGATGCGTCTCGCCAGTTGCGGCTTCCACGTCGAGCCAGCTTGCAGGCATGGCATCCCAAATGGCCTCGGTCACAAACGGCATGAGCGGATGCATGAGGCGCAAGCTCGTATCGAGCACGAAGATGAGGTTGCGCTGCGCCTGCAGGCGGCCCGCCTCGTCCTTGAGCCTCGTCTTGGTGACCTCGACGTACCAGTCGCAGACCTCGTTCCAGAAGAACGCCTGGACACTGCGGGCGACATCACCGAAGGTATAGCCCTCGATGCCTGCGGTCATCGACGCGACCATCTTGGCCAGACGGCTGAACATCCAGGCATCGGCCGCGGTCTCGGCAACGGGGGCACCGGGGGTGTAGCCCTCCATGTTCATAAGCAGGAAGCGGCTCGCGTTCCAAATCTTAGTCACAAATGCCTTGGCTTGCTCGGTGCGCGGGCTGCCCTTGAACTCATGCGTCTTCTTATCGATGTCCGCGTCAAACTTCACATCCTGGTTGTTCGTGAACAGGGACAGCAGATTGAAGCGCATGGCGTCGGCGCCGTATTTGTCCATGAGGTCCATGGGGTCCACGCCGTTGCCCTTCGACTTGGACATGCGGCTGCCGTCCTTGGCAAGAATCGTCGGGTAGATGACGACGTCGTGGAACGGCTCCTCGTCCAGGAAGTACTCAGAGCTCATGATCATACGGGCGACCCACAGCGCGATGATGTCACGCGCAGTCACGAGCGCCGTCGTAGGATGATGCCCCTCAAGCAGCTCGGGCTTCTGCGGCCAACCCTGCGTGGCAAAGGTCCACAGCTGGCTGGAGAACCAGGTATCGAGCACGTTCTCGTCCTGATGCACATGGTGGCTGCCGCACTTGGGACACACGTCGGTGTCCTCCATGAGGGCGTCTTCCCAGCCGCAGTCCTCGCAGTAGAACACGGGGATGCGATGACCCCACCAGAGCTGGCGCGAGATGCACCAGTCCTTGAGGTTTTCCATCCAGGTGAGGTAACTCTGCTTCCAACGGTCGGCGTTGAAACGCACGCGGCCGGACTCCACGGCCTCGATCGCAGGGCCCTTGAGCTTGTCGACGGCCACGAACCACTGCTCCGAGAGCCAGGGCTCGAGCGTGGTGTCGCAGCGATAGCAATGCATGACGGAGTGGTCGTGCTCCTCGATGTGGTCGAGCAGACCATGCTCCTCGAACCACGCAACGACGGCCTCACGGCACTCGTCACGCGTCATGCCCGAGAACTCGCCGTAGCCGTCCACGACGACCGCGTGCTCGTCGAAGATGTTGATCTGCGGCAGGTTGTGCGCCTGGCCCATGGCGTAGTCGTTGGGATCGTGCGCCGGCGTGACCTTCACGAAGCCCGAGCCGAAGCCCGCGTCCACGTGCCAATCCTCGAAGATGGGGATCTCGCGGTTCACGATGGGCAGCATGACGGTCTTGCCCACGAAGGCAGCCTTCTCGGGGTCCTTCGGCGAGACGGCCACGCCCGTGTCGCCGAGCATGGTCTCGGGACGCGTGGTGGCGACAACGATGTAGTCCTGGCCGTTCACGGGCTCGGTCAGCGGGTAACGAAGGTGCCAGAGATGACCCTTCTCCTCCTTGTACTCGGCCTCGTCGTCCGAGATGGCCGTGGTGCAGCTGGGGCACCAGTTGACGATGCGCTTGCCGCGGTAGATGAGCCCGTCGTGGTACCAGTCGCAGAAGACCTTGCGGACGGCCTCGGCGTAGTCGTCATCCATGGTGAAGCGCTCGTTCTCGAAGTCGACCGAGCAGCCCATGCGCTTGATCTGCTCTTTGATGGTTCCACCATACTCGTGGGTCCAGTCCCAGCAGGCATCGATAAAGGCCTCACGGCCCATCTCGAGGCGGTTCTTGCCCTCGCTCTTCAGCTTCTTGTCGACCTTGGTCTGCGTGGCGATGCCCGCGTGGTCGGTGCCCAGAATCCACTGCGTGGAGCGGCCGCGCATGCGCGCCTCGCGGACGATGGCATCCTGAATGGAGTCGTCGAGCGCGTGGCCCATGTGCAGCTTGCCCGTCACGTTGGGCGGCGGAATAACGACGGTGCAGTCGCCTTTGCCGGGACGGCGCTTGTAATAGTCGCCGTCGAGCCACTTTTGCAGGATCTTCGGCTCGTTGTCGGCCGGATCGTAGGTCTTGGGCATCTCTTCCATGGAAGCTTCCTCTCGGGAATCGGTTGTCGAGGTTGCAAGCGATTTTTCAGTCTTCGAGGTTACCACGAATGCAGGTTCATGGCATAGCGCAAGCGCCTCGAAACAAGTCCTACAAGGGGATGGGCACATTTAGGAAAACGCTGATTACTGCCTCCTTGCGCCCCTTCGTGCACATTCACTTCGGAAAAGGGCGTCCGAAACGCGATCGGCCGAGTAGACCAGGATACCCGACGGACAAAGCCCCTGGTAGATGGCCCGGGGCTTAACGGCCTACTCGGCGATTCCGAAAAGGGACGCCCTTTTCCGAAACGAATGTCTCGGGACGCGTAGACGTGCGCACGAAAGAACGGGCTGACGGCTATATCAAAGCTGCGGGAACGACGGTCGGCGATGTCATCAAGACCGTTTGGGAACACATCGCCCGCACCGGCGAGGTGCCGCAGGTGTCTAACGAGGCCATGGGAGCGATCCGTCCCGAATGGGAGGCGTTTCTAGCCGTGCGGGAGGGGCAAGGTGCCTTTTGGGACATGTTAACGACAGAGCCGATACTTCCGGTTTCTGCTCGTTGGCGCAGCCGTCGCCTCTATGCGTCCCTGAGCGATGAGCTCGCGCACACGGCGTCGAGCCTGACTCAGCGAAAGCCCGTTCTGCTTCGCAAGCTCGTTGATGGACAGCTCGCTGTGCTCACCAAGGGACTGCTCTATGCCGGATACATCCGACGCGAAATCAACTCGAGAACCAGCGCTTGCCCTCTCGCTCGGTCGCCAGAGGATTACCTTGAAATGGTCGATTGCCGGATAAAACTCGGGCGGCCGCAATCCACGCTTTTCCATCTCTGCCATCATGAGCAAGATGCCCGTTCCGTTGCCTTCTGCCGGCGCACCCGCACCGCTGGGCAAAGGGACCAGTGACAATAGCTTCATGAGTGTAGCGTTACGACAGCACGACCGTCCGTCAGCAAGATCTCCCCATGACTTTCCCCAAAGACCACCAGGATTCGTGAGCTCGACGCGATCGTCGAATATATCGACAGACACCGCCTCACCATCGAACCGAGGGTTGTAGCTACGATGCACGAGAGCGTTCGTGACAGCCTCTCTGAGAACGAGTTCCGGTATTTCAAGCTCGTCAGAACGTCCAAGAGACGACACCGTGGATCGACGCTTCAGGTTCTTTGCAACGGCATGGACGGCGTCCTCGATCATCTCGCCGATGGTACCCTCACACACGACGCGATCCCTAAAACGCAGCGACCCTGAACCCCCTTTCGACGTGCCAATATGAGCAGCAATGTCGACCGCGAGCTTCGGGAAAAACTGCTGTGGATACTTCCCGGCAACCAAGAGTCCCGCACGGACGACGTCTCCTTGGCTATTCGTAAGGTTAAGTCGCTTGAGTCGCTCATCGATGCTATCGGCACCGCGCATCGACCGGGGCGAGAGCATGAGAGCGCGGGAGAAGAGCACCTCGCAAACCGCTTCATCAAGATCGTCGACCGATGCCCCATCAACAGGAGCACGATCGGACGCATCTACGGCTGTTACCGATTGAATGGCATAGAGCTCGTTGGGCGAAAGCCGAATATCTTTATCGTCAACGCGCTTGTAGCCTCCGCCTTGAATACCGCGTGCCCTGATAAAGCAGGGCTTTTGCGCAGCAGGCAGCTCATCGACATAAATCACAAGTACAGGGCGACCATCGAGAATCTCGCGTTCGATTTGATATTCAGGCGGGTTCTCAAGAACGCTTCGCGAGCCGCCATCCCCTATTCCCGACACAAATTGGTCGCAGACCCGGTCGATGGGAAAATCTGGAACCGGGGTGAAACCGTCAGCCTCATTGACGCCCAAGAGCAACGTGCCTCCGCGCGTGTTTGCAAAGGCGCTAACCGTCTCCCACACATCCTTTGAGAGTCCAACGGTGCAGCTCTTGGCTTCGTAGGTGGCATCATCCGTTCCCTGGGAGCGGAGTCTTTCGATAATCTGCGCTAACGCCATTACACCCATCTCCCACACCTTGTCAGTGACACTCTGTCACTGACAATTGTACGTGACGATGAGCTTATTGTCAGTGACAATCGGATAGCAAGACTCGTGGTGAGGCCACATTCCTCAAACGGGCGTCTGCGGGGGACGAAGCCAACCAAGGCGCCCAAAAGGGGCTTTGACCTCTTTAGCTGCCCTAATCCTCGAGCAGATAATCGCAGATAAGAGGCATGTCGAAGCGAACATAGCCGCGTCCGGCAGGCGTGATGAGCCCTTGCTCGACGAGCCGGCTGCGATACACACGCGCGTAGTTTGTAGTCTTGCCCATGCGCTGAGCGATGTCCGTCATACTGCTCGGCTCATCCACATCCGGCAGCATCGCCTCCAGAAACGCCAAGTCACCCTCTGAAAGATCCTGGCACGTCTTACGCACAACACCGGAGATAAAATCTTCCCGAGCACGAGCGGCGCCCTGTGATGCGTCTTCATCCACGATGCATGCACGCTCTCCCGAAGCCGCCCACGTTCTAAAACCGACGAGCTGCATCATGTAAGCAAAACCATCCGTCGCGGCGACCGCCCTATCAAGCGCCGCGTCCTCAATCGTTTTGCCCGCATCTTCAACGGTCTCTCTGAAGGCTATACGAACGTCGTAATCATCGATTCTTCCAAGCTGATGTTGGGCCGCCCGACGCAAAAACGAAGCGGATTTATCTGAAAGCAGCGTCGAAACATTTGCCGGCAAGCCAGCCATGAACAGCGCCACTTTTCGATTCTCACGGACGAAGTGCTGATAGGTTGCAGCAAAATCAATCAGCTCCTCCAAGGATGGATCGACTTCGTCAATAGTAATCAGTAAGCCCAAGCCATGGTTCTCGAGAGTGCCGAGCAGTCGCGTCATTCTTGTACGCCAATTTCCCTTCTCGGGGTCTCGATATTCCCACGACGCGCCAAACAACGCCGGAATCGAAAGGGATGTAAGTCGAGCGCCCACACGGGATGAAACCAACTCGTCAGCTGCATCGGTCGCACGCTCTATGATGTCCTCGAGCATGCCGGGTCGCGCGGTGACATTTGCAGCAACCCAACCGAATTCACTTGATCTTGCAGCAAGATAAGCTAGCAATACAGTCTTCCCCACTCCGCGTGGTCCAGAGAACAGGCTGCACAGATTCGGATCTCCTCCACCATTGCGGAGCGCGGTCTCAACCTCTTGAAGCAGCAAGTCTCGCCCCGCAAGCACTGCCGGAACCTTACCGAATGTGGGTGTAAAGGGATTGGGCGCTGTCAATCGGATGCTCCTTTCGCACGCTTACCGACAGGATACCCCGTCATCCATCCGTTTTTTTCTTTTGCTCTTCTTTTTTTCTTTTGCTCTTTTGGAATCGGAGCGACGGGCCCCGTGCGGGACGGCAGAAAAACTTCTGGGGAGCGCGTTCTTCCGGGGCCGCTAGGAGAATTTCGATGTCCGGCGCATCAATAGCGATTACCGCCATTTTTTGCCGCCAAATTGGCGGGAAAAGTTGGCGGTAATCGGTCGCTTTCAATGGCAGCCGGGCCGTCCGCGCGCTTGCGGACGGCCCGGAATCCTACTTGCCTGTCATGACATGTCAGCAGCCATGAGCGCTACTCCTCGCTGGCCCGGCGGTACATCACCGTCGCCATCTGGGCGCGGGTGAGGTCGCCCGAGGGGCCGAGCTCGCCGGTGTTGTCGTAGCCCTTGAGCAGGCCCGTGGAGACGGCCCACTCGACGGCGTCCTCAGCCCAAGAGCTCGTCTCGGAGCCGTCGGGAAACTTGCCCAGGTCCGCGCCCTCCGACGTCGAGCCCGCGTTGCGCCAGAACACGACCGCGAGCTGCTCGCGGGTGAGCTCGGCGTCGGGGTCGAAGCGGCCGGAGCCGTCGTCGTAGCCGGTCATGAGGCCTTGCTCGGTCGCCCAGGTGACCGCCTTGGCATACCAGGCGGACGCGTCGCAGTCGGTGTAGCCCGAGACCTTCGAGCCGTCGACCTCGGGGCAGCCCGCCTGCTTGTAGAGGACGGAGGCGAGCTGGGCGCGCGTGAGCGTGTCGTCGGGGCCGAACCTGTGCGAGCCGTCATCGTAGCCGGTCATCACGCCGTTCTCGACGGCCCAGTCGACCGCGTCGTGGTACCAGGCCCCGACCTCGACGTCCGCGAGGGAGTGGGCGGCGCAGGCGTCCCCGCCGTCGCACACGAAGCGGACCTCGACGGTGACTGCGCTGTCCGGCATCGTGAACGTCCAGGTGCCGGACTTATCCCCGGGCGTGGTCGGGACGGCCTTGCCATCCGCGTCGGTGACGGCCACCGACCACGCGAGCCTGCCCGCCTCGGGCGTCGCGGTGACCGTGACCACGTCGCCCGCCGCGGCGCTGGAGCTCGAGACGGCGACCTTGCCGCCAGCGGCCTCGGGCACCTTGACCTCCTCGGGAGGCGTGACCGAAGGCTCGTCGGGCTCCTCGACAGGAGGCGTCACTGACGGATTGTCCGGCTCCACGACCGGGGGCACCGGCGTTGCCGTTTGTGTCACTGTATAGGTGTTGCCATTTTTCGCCAGAGTATATCCCTCTCCAGCAATAATTGACCCAGCAAACGAAACGCCGTTTCTGACATCAAGAGTGAATGTAACTTCGCGAGACACTACAACGTTCTCTGCAGAGTTGGCAAGCAGAGAGACTTCCCCATTACTCCGAACTGCATTTACTGCACTAGCAAGAGTGTTATAAGCAGTGCCATTGCTGGCAATGGCGGTAGCAGCTATTCCGTCAAACGGAGTAACAACATGCTTAGTAAATGCAGGAA
Source organism: Collinsella sp. An2 (assembly GCF_002160065.1). Lineage (GTDB taxonomy): Bacteria > Actinomycetota > Coriobacteriia > Coriobacteriales > Coriobacteriaceae > Limicola. Next base: position 20,372 of record NZ_NFJW01000025.1, read on the forward strand.
CCTTGTTGCCAAACAAAAGCGTGCCGCCATTACCCTGCAAATATTTCACGCCAATATAAGAATCAAACGCTACGTTATCAATAGTTATGGTTCCATTAGGTCCTTGGCTAGAATCTTCTGATCCGCACTGGATACCAACGTATCCACCAAGGAAGCCATTTGCACCTGTTATTCCCAAATAATCCGGACCGTTTCCTTGAATAGAAACGTTGTCAGCATTCGAAATGCATAGACCATAAACGTTGCAGACACGATCAGGAATTCCCGAGAAGTTACTAACGCTCGCGAGCTTAACTGTTAAGCCGTTAACCCCGTAGCCATCAGAATGGTTACCCTGCACATTGAGGAGACGTGCTCCAGTCAGAGCTGATTTAGTTGCAGTGCCATCATCAGAAACATGCTCGTCCTCAAAAGTCCATTCAGGGCTTTCGTAATCAAGCGTGCATGTATCGAGTGTCAAATTGCTTATGTAAGCAGACGTTCCGTCAACGGTAATTCCAGTCCACCAATGCTGGACACCAGTGGCGTCGTTCATCGGTGTAATGATAAAAGTGCACAGATTAAACGTTATATTGCTAGAGTTGCCCTCAACAAGAACTGCCGACTTATCGCTTTCGTCCTTGCCCGTGATGCCGTCCATAAACACAGACTCACAAAGATCAAACCCGCAATAGGAGACTGTTACATTCGAGGAATCCTTAATCACAATGTAAGGTTGTGTCACATTGGCGCTACTGGTATCCACCCAATCATCAGGAGTGTTAGCTGACTGCCCGTTGTATGAAAAATCTAATCCCGAGATATCTATTCCATCAGAGTGCTCTATCGAAATAGTCTCGATACCACCATAGATGCCGGAAAGCTTGAAATGCAGGTTACTCTTATTCGAAACGACAACATTCTCCACGCGATACGCGTTATCACCAATCAGAATTGTGTCGCCATTTTCGGCAGCATTAACAGCTGCTTGTACCGAGTCATACGTCGCGTCATCAATCTTGGCAACATAGTTCTGAACGGTATAACTATCCTCTGCAAATCAGAACCACCCGCACAGCGGGTGGTTTGCTCTTAGGGTATAACCCTATGGCCCCAGGCCAGGGACTCAAGTCCCTGGCCTGAACTGGCGTTCAGGCCCGATGGCCCCTTGACTC
>NZ_NFJW01000026.1 GCF_002160065.1 Collinsella sp. An2
TGTGAGAAAGACAAGATCCTAAGAAGTTGTGCACCAACAAAGATGTCACTGAAAACAAGACCGTTTACCCAGCCCATGCATGGCAAACGGTCTTTTTCAGCTGCAAAAGTCAGGTTATACCATGTGCGCCAAAACCAGTTGTGCAGGGTTTGCACATGTTGCAATCACGCGCGAGCTCAAGACGGCGGCGCGCGGCGTCCTGCAAGCCTCCCCAACACCCGAAAACCTAAAACGACCAGCGCAAACAACGGGCCGGCAGGCGACGCGTGTCAACCTGCCGGCCCGCATGATTATGGATACCGCAAGCTCAGGCGGGCTCCGCGTCCGCAGGGCGCAAGCCGGCCGGCACCGCCTGCGCGCTCTACCTCAGGTTGTAGAACGCGTTTGCCCCGGCGTACTCGGCCGAGGTATACAGCCCGTCCTCGATACGGATGAGCTGGTTGTACTTGGCGATGCGGTCGCTGCGGCACGGAGCGCCGGTCTTAATCTGGCCGGCGTTGGTGGCTACAGCAAGGTCAGCGATGGTGGAATCTTCGGTCTCGCCCGAACGGTGGCTCACGACACAGGCGTACCCCGCACGCTTAGCCATCTCAATCGCTTCCAGCGACTCGGTGAGCGTGCCGATCTGGTTCACCTTCACCAGGATGGCGTTGGCAGCTCCAAGCTCGATGCCCTTCTTCAGGCGCTCGGTGTTGGTGACGAAGAGGTCGTCGCCCACAAGCTGGACCTTCTTGCCCAGGCGCTCGGTGAGCTTGACCCAACCGTCCCAATCCTCCTCGGCAAGGCCGTCCTCGATAGAGATGATGGGATACTTCTCCACGAGCGCCGCCCAGTAGTCGATCATCTCGTCGGTCGTAAGCTCGCGCCCCTCGCCGGCAAGGACATACACGCCGCGCTCGGCGTCGTAGAGCTCGGTCGTCGCGGGGTCCATGGCGATCTTGAAGTCGTCGCCAGGCTTATAGCCCGCCGCCTCAATCGCCTTGACGATATACTGCAGCGGCTCCTCGTTGGTAGCCAAGTCGGGCGCGAAACCGCCTTCGTCGCCCACGCCGGTTGCATGGCCGGACTCCTTGAGGACGCTCTTGAGCGTATGGTAGACCTCCGCGCACCAGCGCAGACCCTCGGTAAACGTGGGAGCGCCCACCGGCATGATCATGAACTCCTGGAAGTCGACGTTGTTGTCGGCATGCACGCCGCCGTTCAGGATGTTCATCATGGGCGTAGGCAGGGTATGGCCGTTCACGCCGCCCAGGTAGCTATAGAGCTCGAGCCCCGCGGACTGCGCCGCCGCGCGCGCCACAGCAAGCGAGACGCCCAGAATGGCGTTGGCGCCCAGGTTGCCCTTGTTGGCCGTACCGTCCGCCGCGATGAGGGCAGCGTCCACGGCGCGCTGGTCGAAGGCGTCCATACCGATGACGGCGTCGGCGCACTCCTTGTTCACATGGTCGACGGCGCGGGTCACGCCCTTGCCCAGGTAACGGTCCTTGTCGCCGTCGCGCAGCTCGACGGCCTCAAAAGCGCCCGTCGACGCTCCGGAGGGGACCATGGCGCGGCCAAACGACCCGTCGTCGAGCACGACCTCGACCTCAACCGTGGGATTGCCGCGCGAATCGAGCACCTCGCGGCCATAGACGTCCAGAATCTCACTCATTCCGAGTCCTCTCTCTCCTCGAGTTTTCTGCCCGGGCATAGGTTACCCAAAGCAAACTTTTTAGAGTATGCCCGATTTACCGGCGAGCTAGCACGAGATCTTGGAGATTTTGGAGTCACGGGCCGATGGCACGAAACGAGAGGAACAGGGCATACCAGCAAGCCCAGTACGCCAAACCGCCAAGCGGGAGGCAGCGAAAACCGCTGCCCGGATGGGCTATTCGTCAGCCTTGACCTCGTCCCACAGGCGGTTGAGCTCCTCGGTCGAAAGTTCCTCGACCGAGGACCCTCGATCCCACGCCAAGCCTTCGACGCCTTCCCAGCGCCGACGGAACTTGGCCGTGCTCGCGCGCAGAGCGCTCTCGGCATCGATGCCCTCTTTGCGCGCCACGTTCACAAGCGCGAACAACATGTCGCCAAACTCCAGCTCGCGCGCATCGGATCCCGGCACCTCACGCTCGAACTCCGCCCGCTCGGAAGCGACCTGATTCCACACGTCCTCGACGGTCTCCCATTCAAAACCCACCGCGGCAGCCTTCCGCGACACCTTCTGCGCTTCCATCAGCGCCGGCAGGGCACGGGGCACGCCGTCGAGCAGGCCCGAGGGACGCTCGTGGGCATCGGCAGCGGCGGCATCGCGCCCGGCCTTCTCGGAAAGCTTCACCGCGTCCCAGATGCCCAGGACCTCGTCGGCATCTGCAGCGGCGGCATGCTCGCCAAACACGTGCGGGTGGCGACGGACGAGCTTCTCGTTGAGTCCGCGCACCACGTCGTCAATCGTGAAGTCGCCCGCATCGGCGGCAATCTGTGCGTGCAGCAAAACCTGCATCAGCACATCGCCCAGCTCTTCGCACAGATGCGGTGCGTCCTCGGCCTCGATGCAGTCGACCGCCTCGTAGGCCTCCTCGACCATGTTCTTGGCGATGGACGCATGCGTCTGCTTCCGGTCCCACGGGCAGCCGTCGGGCTGGCGGAGGCGCCAGATGGTCTCGACAAGCGCGTCGAACGAGTCGCGCGCATCGGCTCGCGTCGAGCGGTCGCGGACGACCTCGCCGCCCGCGCCCTCCGGAGCGGCTTGACAGGACTTCTCTTCTGCCATGGTCCTACGCCTCCTCAAGCACCACGCGACGGAACGCCTCGGCAACCGGCAGGCCGCTTTCGTAGATGCCATAGCTGTGCGTGCCATCTTTGGGAATCGAGACGCTGCCGGGATTGAACGCCCAGATACCCGGCGCTCCCGGAACGGGCTCGTTGACCTTCACGTGCGTGTGTCCATAGACGATGGCAGAGCCTTCCGGCAGAGCAGGAAGGTTGTCGACGCTATTGTGAAAACCAGCGCCAAAGATGTGTCCATGGGTCAAGAAGAGCTCGCGCCCGGCATCGTCTATAACCACGGAATAGTCCGCCATACAGGGGAAGGACAGGACCATCTGGTCCACCTCGGCCTCGCAGTTGCCGCGCACCGCAACGAGCCGACCCGTTGCCGCAAGATCGTTGAGCATAGGGATCACCTGCTTGGGGGCGTAGTCGCGCGGCAGGTCGTTGCGCGGGCCATGATAGAGCAAGTCGCCCAGCAGCACGACACGATCAGGCGCCTCGGCATCGATGGCGTCCATAAGGCGACCGGCCCAGAAGGCCGACCCGTGAATATCGGATGCGATGAGGATCTTCATGGAGGTTTCCTTTCAATAGAAGTGCAGAAGGCCCGTATCCTGCGGCGAAAGACGCAGCGTTGTCTACTGCAGCGCCTCTCGATACACCGCTCGGGCCGCTCCGGCAAAGAGCGACGTGACGACAGCGTTGACCACGACGGGCGGCCAGGTACCCGGCAGAGACAAGTAGTAGATGGCGGCGGCGAGATTCACCAGAAGCGCCACAAGCAAAATGGGCAATATCTTGCCTGCCCGAACAGGGACGTTCGCGGCTCCTATGCCCATGACGCTCAACATGATGTCAAAGAAAGTGAGCAGCGCCGCAAGAGCCAAAAGCACCACGGCCGGGTCATTTGCAGCAAACGCGAAGTGCACCAACGTGAACGCAACAAAAAACACGCCCAACAGCACCATGACGATGCTGAGAGCCTTGAGCTGCTTCTGCGCCCGAGACATGGCTCCTCCCATCTTTCGTGCCGCAGCATCGCGGTGCGGCAGTGCACTGGCCATCGAGGCGAATTGGCGCCATTATACCTGCCGCCAATCGAGACGGCTCAGACCTGGGAGCTCTTTTTTAGCTGGTTGGCGACATAGGCATAGGCGACCACGATCGCCGCGTTGATCACCACCGACGCCACGCCTTCGCCATTAAGCGCAAGCAGCAGTACGTTGCCCGCATTCGCCCAGATGGCAAGCATCGTGGGCAGATAGAGACGAGTCAGCTTGCGCGGCGCGCCGGCAAAGACAAGCCCCAGCACGCCCAAGAGCACCGAGAAGAACACACAGAGCGCCATGGTAAGCACTTGGAGCGGCTCGAACTCCATACCCTCCGAGGTTGCCAGGACCCACGCGGTGATGGCAAGGTCGATGCCTCCCACCAACGCGAGCACGCTGAGCGCGCGAAACGCCCGCTGCATGGTTTCCATAGCAACCGCCCCTTCTCGTTAGCCTACATGCGCTCCTCGACGATTATCGCGCGGAACGGCGCGCCTCGTCCGTGACAAGCCGAAGCGGCACATTCTCACGACGCGCGATGGCGGCGCAGTCGGCGAACTCGGGCTTGGTGCGGGTCGAACCGTCCGGCAGCACGACGCGCTTGGCGCGCACCTGCCCCCACGGCGTCTCGAGCACGCACGTCTCGCGGGCCAGCACCGTGCGGTCGCAGGGCCAGCGACGCACGCCGATCGTCGTGGTCTCGGTAAAGATGGTGCGCTCGACCGCCTCAACGTCGGCCTCCGCCGCTACCGCCTGCAGCTGCCAGGCGGGGCGCCCTTTCTTGGCAAAGATGGGCACCCAGTGCACCTCACGCGCGCCCGCCTCGCGGATGCGGTCGGCGGCATAGGCGAGCAGCTCGCCCGTAGCGTCGTCGATGTCGCATTCGAGGCGCACGATACGCGTCGGGGCGTCGGCGCCGATCGTCGGAGTGTCTTCGGGGCCGCTCGCGGCAGACGCATTCGTCGGGGCGGGGGCAGACGCCGAAAAGTTTGCAGGGGCCGAGGTCGAAGCACCTGCAGAGAGGGAGGCTGCGTCGGCGTTCCGGGTCGCCGTAGCGACATCCGCCGACATTGCGGGAAGCTCCTCGATGATCATCGCTCGCAGAATGCTCGGCCGCTCGTAGGTGCGCTTGCCGGCCCCCAGACCCGTGCGCACCACACAGAAGCGCTCGGGCAGGTCGCGCTCGGCCTTGACGGCAGCCACGATAGCCGCCCCGGTGGGCGTGACGAGCTCCCCTTCGACGTCGCAGATGGACAAAGGCAGCCCGTGAGCTTCCACGATGTTGAGTGTCGCCGGCACCGGAACGGGAATGATGCCGTGCTGGCAGCGGATGGTGCCGCGCCCGTCCACAAGCCGGGGCACGATCACGCGCGTGACATCCAGGTCGTCGAGGCACACAGCGACAGACACGATGTCCACGATCGAGTCGACGGCGCCGACCTCGTGGAAATGCACCTCGTCGAGCGCGACGCCATGCGCCTTGGCCTCGGCATGCGCCAGAATATCGACTATGCGATGCGCGAGGTCGCGCGCCCGCGGGGCCAACTGCCCCGCGTCGATGATGCGGTCGAGGTCCGCCGGGCCGCGATGCTCGTGATGATGGTGGCCACTATGGGAGTGCCCGTGGTGATGCGCGTGCCCGTCATGACCATGGTGGTGACCATGGGCCTCGTCGCCGTGACCATGGTGGTGGCCGTGCTCGTGCTCGTGCTCGTGCTCGTGCTCGTGCTCGTGCTCGTGCTCGTGCTCGTGCTCGTGCTCGTGCTCGTGCTCGTGAAGATGCTCCTCCACATGGTCCGCGCCGTCACCATGCAGATAGGCCATATCGTGGTCGTGGTTCTCATGCGCAGCATCAAGCACCACGTCGAAGTCGCAGCAGTCGATGCCCGCCTTGGCAACGCGCCCCACCTGTACCCGATATCCATCGACAGGCAAACTCGCCAAGGCATCGCGTAGCCGAGCCTCATTGGCGCCCAAGTCGAGCAGCGCCGCGACGGTCATGTCGCCGCTGATACCGTTTGCACAATCAAGATAGAGCGTCTTACCCATTGCGTCCCCTTGCCCTGTATCTCCGCGCACCGGTCCGTCGGCGCCAGTTGTTCCGGCGTAACTCTACCCGGTAGAGCACGCTCCAAGTCAAGCTCGCATGCAATCAAGACCCCGAAAACAAGCCTGCACCGGCATGCGAGCCTAGCGCGTCGCCTTTCCCGGCAGATGATTGATCAACGACGCCTGATACGCCGCCCCGAATCCGTTGTCGATGTTCACGACCGAGACCCCGCTCGCGCAGCTGTTCACCATGGCGAGCAGCGTTGTAAGGCCGTCGAGGTTGGCGCCGTAGCCCACGCTTGTTGGCACCGCAATCACCGGACAGCTGGCCAAGCCACCCACCACGCTGGGCAGCGCGCCTTCCATGCCGGCTACCGCGATGATCACCTGGGCGCGAGCAATCTTGTCGGCGTGGCGCAGAAGCCTGTGGATGCCCGCCACGCCCGCATCGCTCACCAGCGTCACGCGATTGCCCAAGAACCGAGCTGTGAGTACAGCCTCGGCCGCCACCGCGTAATCGCTCGTGCCGGCCGTGAGCACCAGGATCTCCCCGTTGCCATCCGGCTCGGGCAGCTCGCCCACCACGCCGGCGCGCGCATCGGCATCGTAGGCAAATGTGCATCCTGCGGCAGCAAGGTCGTCCGCCTTGTGCTGGTCGAGTCGGGTAATCAGAACTCGGCGCTGACCGGCTGCCTCCATGGCGTGCACGATGCCGGCAATCTGCTCGGCCGTCTTGCCCGCGCCATAGATGACCTCAGAGACGCCCGTGCGCACTCCGCGCTCATTGTCTACCTGCGCGAACCCCAGGTCGGTCACGGCGTCCAGATGCACGCGCTCAACCAATTCATGCGGAGAGAGCTCGCCTGCAGCGACGGCTCGCGCAAGCGCCTCAAGATCAGAAGCCTCCATTCCAATTCCCCCTTCCGAAGCAAGAAGCTACCACATGGAGCGCACTCGAGGTCACGTTACGAGACGCGGAATTCATAGCGGCTGCGCACCATCGCCACGCAAGCCTGCTATGCTTCTCCTTCGTACGAGCAGACGCCCTTGCCCAAGGCAGCATCGAAAGGACGGCGACCATGGCGACACAGACGAACAGAACCCCTGCCAACCAGGGCCGACGTCATGCGCGCCCCGCGCAGCAGACGGGACCCGCCCTGTCCATCGCCGCAGCGGTGCTGGGCGTGCTCGCCGTTATCGTGGGCATATGGGTGCAATGGCAACTGATGCTGGCGATCGTCCTCGCTGCCTGCGCAATCATTGTGGGTATCGCAGCGCTTGTGCGGCACGCACGTCAACGCGCGCTTGCGATTATCGGCATCATACTCGGCGCGCTCATCATCGCCGTGTATCTCATCGTCGTGGCGATTTTCGTCTCCCAAATCGCAAGCATGTCTCAGCTTTTTCAGTAGCAACGCACCACAGGGCAACGCGAGACCCGAAGGTCTCACCGTCCAAAGACTTAGAGCAGCGCCTCTTCCCATGCGGCCTCTTTAAATCCTACGAGCACCGTGTTGCCAGCGACCACGATAGGGCGCTTGACCAGCATGCCGTCGGTTGCCAGCAGCTCAAAGGCCTCTGCGTCGGTCATACCGGCGTCGAGCCTAGCCTTGACGCCCAGCTCGCGATATTTCATGCCACTCGTGTTAAAGAACCGGCGCACGGGCAAGCCCGACCGCCCCTGCCAGTCGGCGAGCTCATCGGCGGTGGGATTATCCTCGACGATATGGCGATCGATGTAGTCGATACCGTGCTCGTCCAGCCACTTCTTCGCCTTCTTGCACGTCGTGCACTTGGGATATTCAACGAACAGAATCTGCTCGGCCATGGTCGCCATCCTCTCGTCGGGGTCGGTGGTCCCTATGGTAGCCGAAACCCCTGGCGAGGAGATCTACGGGAAGGTATTGCTCGGTGGCCGTCGAAGGGCAGCGGCCGCGCCGCCGGCGTAGGCAGATGATGCCTGTGACCTGGCCCCGCGGCCGAGAACCACGATCGAAGTCGGGCGCATCACACCTGTCCGGAAGCCACGCCGTCGAGCGTTGCGACGGCCTCTTCCTTGGTCTCCACCCCAAGCTTTTCGTATGCACGGGTGCAGTACGTGCCCACCGTCGAGCGTGACAAAAACAGCTCGTCGGCGATTTGTGCCTGGGTCTTGCCGGCATAGACGGAAAGCAGGATGTCGCGCTCGCGGTCGGTAAGATTATGCGTGCCCAAAAACGCATCGATACGCGCTCTAGCCACAGAATCGATGCCTGACCGTGATGTCGTGGGCCCCTCGCGATGCCCCGGGTCGCCCTGATTCGCCGCTTCTACGGTCGAGTCTCCAGAGCCTGGCTGCGACGTCTGCCCGCCCTTTCGCACTCGATGAACTACGAATACGATGACCGCGACGACCACCGCAACGGGCAGGACCACACGCAGCAGAACAGACAGCAGAACAGACGCTATCACGATCCACTCGAACCCCATCGGAACCATGGGATGCTCCTTTCCCTCGCGAGGCCTTGGCGTACAACCAAGCTGTCTACATGAAGTATGCCCCGTGCGCCGTCTTGCCGCTGTCGACACCCTGCATGATTTTTCAGCTCATTTTCGCAGGTCAATCATGTCGTGCAGAAATGTCTACACGCTCTACAGCGCGCGATGTCAGGGCTTGCGCCAGCAGGATGCCGCAGGGCTGGGCCGTCGTGCCGGCATCAGGGGCGCGGCGTCGACGTCCGCGCGTACGGGGCAGCCGACGTCCGGCTACCGATGCCGCGCGTCGAGCTCGCCGGCAAGCTCCTCTACGGTGACGCCGTAGCGCTCGAGCGTTACAAGCAGGTGATAAACAAGATCGGCTGCCTCGTACCGAATATGGTCGTGGTCGTTGTCCTTGCAGGCCATCACGACCTCGGTCGCCTCCTCGGTGACCTTTTTGAGCAGGCTATCCTCCTTGCCCTGAAGCAGTCGCGCGGTATAGCTCGTCTCGGGCGAGGCGTCTCGGCGACCATGGATGACCTCGGCCAGCCCGCGCATCGTTGCCCCGATGTCGCCGTTCTGCACGTTTGCGGTTCGCTCTCCCATCGCATTCCTTCCTTGTATGTAATGTTGCCTCGCGAACGCTATCCTGGGTTGCCCCGGAAAGCCACCTGCCCTACAAGCTGCGGAAAAAGCAGCTGCGCGCGCCCGTATGGCAGGCGGGGCCGGGTGAGTCGACCTTCACAAGCAGCGTGTCTGCGTCGCAGTCGACGAGAATCTCGTGAACCTGCTGCATGTTGCCGCTCGTGGCGCCCTTGTTCCAGAGCTCCTGACGGCTGCGACTCCAAAACCAGGTGGTTCCCGTCTCCTGCGTAAGGCGCAGCGACTCGGCGTTCATCCACGCCACCATGAGCACCTCGCCCGTGTCGTACTGCTGCACCACCGCAGGGATGAGCCCTCTGTCGTCAAATTTGAGGTCGTCGATATCCATATTGATCCTTTCGTGCACTGAAATGTAGCAAGGATGCATACCACACGCCTGGCATATGGCGCCCGATGAGCGCGACAGCTGGAACGTCCGCATGTCGACAAGAGCGTTCCAGATGTCGCAGATCGACCTGAACGAAGGGGGAACAACCTCTGCGTTGCAATCGCCGAGTGCAGGCCGGTCGCCAAACGTACCCGTCCCCAATGGCAACTAATGGCAACTCAGACGCCCCTTCAGGTCGGCGAGGGCGCTCCAGGTGCCCGAGATTGCCACGAACGAGGAGGGCGCACGCCTAGCGTGCGGCGCCCGACGAGTGAGCGGCAAGGTCGGGTGCCTGGAGCGCCCGCAGCCCTAAAAGTCCAACCGAGTGGGGATGCCTTGTGCGGCCATGTACTCCTTCACCTGCCGGATGCTGAACGTTCCAAAGTGGAACACGCTCGCGGCGAGCACGGCGTCGGCTTCACCCTCGATGATGCCCTCGGCAAAATGTTCGAGCGTGCCCACGCCACCGGACGCGATGACGGGGATGCTCACCGCGCGGGCCACCGCCCGCGTGAGCGCCAGGTCGAAGCCCTCCTTGGTACCGTCGCGGTCCATGCTCGTGAGCAGGATCTCGCCGGCGCCGCGGCGCGCCGCCTCTTCGGCCCATGCGACCGCGTCGATGCCCGTTGGCGTACGACCGCCTGCGGTATAGACCTCCCAGCGATCCGCCCCCGGAGCCCCCGGCTCACCCACACGCTTGGCGTCAATCGCGCAGATGACGGCCTGGGTGCCAAACGCCGCAGCCGCCCGCGTGATGAGCGACGGATCCTTAACCGCCGCCGAGTTGAGCGACACCTTGTCGGCGCCGGCCGCCACCATTGCCCGCATGCCCGTCAGATCGCGGAAGCCGCCGCCCACGGTATAGGGAATCGAGAGCTCCTCGGCCGCGCGCGCCGCCATGCCGATGGTCGTCGCGCGGTTGTCGCTCGTCGCGGTGATGTCCAGGAACACGACCTCGTCGGCGCCTTCGCGGTCATATGCCGCCGCGAGCTCCACCGGGTCGCCGGCGTCGCGTAGGGACACGAAGTTCACGCCCTTGACCACGCGGCCGTTCTTCACATCCAAACAGGGAATCACGCGCTTGGTGAGCATCAGGCCTCCCCTCCCCGCGCCGCGGCGAGCGCGTCGGTCAAACTAAACGCACCCTCGTAGAGAGCGCGGCCGGTAATGCAGCCCTCGATGACCTGCGGGCCGGCCGCGGCGAGCGCGGAGATGTCTTCGAGCGACGAGACACCGCCCGAGGCGACCACCGGAAAGCCCGCCCATGACGCCACGCGTCGATAGGCCTCGACATCGATACCGGTCTGCATGCCATCCCGCGCGATGTCGGTAAACACCAGATGGCGGAATCCCAGGCTCGCCAGCTCGCTCACCACGTCCTGGGCGCTGCGCGCCACGTCGTCACGCCAGCCGTTCACCTTGACCTCGCCGTTGCGCGCGGCGACATCGGCAACTAGCAAGTCTCCGAAAGCGCGTGCAGCGACCTCGGCGAATCCAGGCTCCAGCACAAGCACCGTCCCCAGCGCAATGCGTTTGCAGCCCAAGGCGGCAAGCTCGTCGATGCGCGCAAGCGACCGAACGCCGCCACCCACATCAACCGAGATGCCATCGACCTGGCAAATCTCTTTAATGGCAGCAAGGTTCGCGGCCCGAGCGTCCTCGTCCTCCTCAAGCGCGGAGGACAGATCGACCACATGCACCCAGGACGCGCCCTGTTCGGCAAATGCGCGGGCCTGTGCGGCCGGATCGTCCGAATAGACCTTCATGTGCGAACGGTCTCCACGCTCCAGGCGCACGACGCGACCGCCCACCAAATCGATTGCGGGAAACAGAATCATGCGGTCTCCTCCTTCCAGGCCTTTGCGATGTTGACGAAATTCCGCAGGATATCGTGACCATGAGCGGATGATTTCTCGGGATGGAACTGGCAGCCAAACACGTTGCTGCGCCACACCACCGAGGCGAAGTTGCGCGCATAGTGCGTTTGAGCGGCGACATGCGTCGCATCGACATCGTCATCGACCGCATAGGAATGCGTGAAGTAGGCGTTCGCCCCCTCGTTGAACCCGACAAGCAGCGGACAGGCGCGGCCCGCAGGCGTCACATGCACCTGGTCCCAACCAACGTGCGGAACCTTGAGGCGACGCGACGGCAGCACCGTACACGACCCGCCCAGAAGGCCCAGGCCGCGCACCCAGCGCCGACCGTTCTCCTCGAAGACATCGCCCGGCTCCAGCCCCTCGCCACGCGGACCGGAGACCTCGCATACGGGCGCATCGGCGGGGACGCCCTCTTCGCCACAGTCAAACAGCAGCTGCTCGCCCAGGCAAATCCCCAGGAAAGGAACGCCTTCTCCATCGCGCACCGCATCGAGCACCGCTTGGTCCTGACCCGACTCGTGCATAAACTCAATGGCATCGTAGAACGACCCCACGCCCGGCAGCACCATGCCGTCCGCGGCGCGAATGGCTGCGGGATCGTCTGCGATCTGTGCCTCGGCACCAGCGCGCGCAAGGCCGCGGGCCACGCTTGAAAGGTTGCCCTTGTGGTAGTCGATAACCACGATATGCGGTTGTGCCGCCATAGATGCTCCTCTCGCAATCGACGGCCCCGGTGGCTCATGCTGGGACGAGGTTGTTTTGAGCCATCCAGAACCGCCGCACATCGTTTTCCGCGCGGCCCCTTCGTCTTGTCCCTACAGGCTTCCCTTGGTTGAAGGAATGCCCACCACGCGTGCATCGGGCTCGCAAGCCGAACGCATGGCGCGGCCCGCGGCCTTGAACGCCGCCTCGATGATGTGATGGCTGTTGGCGCCGGCAAGCTCGCGAACGTGCAGCGTAAGGCGGGCATCGCGCGCGAAGGCATAGAAGAACTCGACCGCGAGCTCGGTGTCGAAATCACCCACGCGCGGGGTGGGAAGCGGCAGGTCGCAATACGCCTGGCCACGGCCCGACAAGTCCACGACCGCCTGCACGAGCGCCTCGTCCAGCGGCACGGTGCAGTCGGCGAACCGCGTCACGCCGCGCTTGTCGCCCAGCGCCTGTGCAAAGGCCTGGCCAAGCACGATGCCGGTATCCTCCACGGTGTGGTGCGCATCGACCTCGGTGTCGCCCAGAGCCTCGATATGCAGGTCAAACAGACCGTGGCGACCGAACGCATTAAGCATGTGGTCGAAGAACGGCACGCCCGTGTTGATGTCGCAGGCGCCCACGCCATCCAGATTGACGGTAAGGGTGATATCGGTTTCGCCCGTCGTGCGCTGCACGGTGACCACGCGCGGGGCAGTCCCCGCCTCCGCCGCGGCCGCGACCGCTTCTTCTGCGGCTTTGACGGCGGTCGACTTCTTGTAGATCGTCATGAACGCTCCTCCTTCAGCAGCTGGGAGAGTGCCCGCAGCACCTCGTCGTTCTCCTGGGGGGTACCCACGGTGATGCGGAGACATCCGGCAAGACCGGGAGCAGCCGAGAAATCGCGTGCCAAAATGGAATATTCGTCGCGCAGGCGCGTGCGAACGTCTGCCGCCCCGGGAACGCGTAGCAGCAGGAAGTTGCCCTGGCTGGGCCAGACGGCAGGTGCGAGCTCGCCCGACGCGGCGCCAAGCCCCTCTATCAATGTCTGCAGAGCTGCGAACATGCGCTCACGCTCCGAGCGAATCTGCTGCACAATCGGTTCGAACATGACGTCCAGACGCATGGCGACTTCTGCCGCCGCCTGCGTGAGCACGTTGACCGAATAGATTTGGCGCACCGCCGCGAACACGTCGATCACGTCGTGGGCAGCCACCACATAGCCGCAGCGTACGCCTGCCTCGCCGAACGCCTTCGAGAGCGTATGCAGCACCACCAGGTTGGGATGGTTGGGAAGAAGGGCCTCGACCGAAGACCCGAGATCAGCAAACTCGATATAGGCCTCGTCGACCATCACCATGCCCGGGCACGCCTCGCACACCTGCTCGACCTCCTGAGCGGACACCAGATTACCCGTGGGGTTGTTGGGCGAGGTGAGAATCACCATGTTGGCATGGGAGGCCGCCTCGAGCGTGCGCGGCATATCAAGTTCGAAGGTCACAGAATCGCGCCAAACACGCTCCACCTGCGTCTGATTGACCGAGGCAAAAAACTCGTATTCGCTAAAGGCCGGCGGGCAGTTGAGCAGCGTGCGACCCGGACCGCCAAAGGCCATGAGGAAGTTGAACAGCAGCTCGTCGCCGCCGTTGCCCACGCAGATCTGCTGACGGCTGTGGCCGCCGCGCGCGGCGATGAGGTCGCGCAGGCGATTGGACATGGGATCGGGATAGCGGTTGAGCGGCGTTGCAGACAGCGCATCGTCGATGGCGGTGCGCACCGTCGGGGGCAACGGATAGGTGTTTTCGTTGGCCGAGAGGTTGATGCGCGTAGGCGTGAACGCCGGATCGTACGGCTCGATGCTCGCCAGATGCGGCTGCACGAGCGCGCGCATGCGATCAGAGAGCTGAGCCATGGCTACGCCTCCCGTCCGTTGACACCGGCCGCTGCCGCACCTGCGACCTCTGCGGAAGCGCTGCCCGACGCACCCGCCGCGACCGTTGCGGCATCGTCTTTCGGCCAGGCTACCTGCGTGAGGTCCGTCTGGGCAAGGGCCTCGTAGCTCACTGCGTTCTTGCCCTGCTCAAGGGCACGGCGGCGCAGGGCCGTCGAGAGGGCATGCGCCCACAGTCCCTCGCCCTGAGCCAGCGTCTGCGTGGCGGGAGCGTCGCGCAGAAGGCCGGCCGGCGTATAGCAGATAACCGAGGACTTCTTGATAAAGTCATCCACCGAAAGCGGGCTTGAGAACACCGCCGTACCGCCCGTCGGCAGCGTATGGTTAGGACCAGCGACGTAATCGCCCAGCGGCTCGGAGCTCCAGGCGCCCACAAAGATGGCACCGGCGTTGCGGATAGACCCCAGGAGGCCCAGCGCGTCGGCGCAGTGCAGCTCCAGGTGCTCGGGAGCGATGGTGTTCACCGCGTCTACGGCAGCATCAAGATCCGCCGCGACGACGATCGTGCCCTCGTTGTCGAGCGATGTGCGGGTGATCTCTGCGCGCGGGCTCTGCGCCACCAACAGGTCGATGCCGCGCTCGACCTCGGCCGCAAACGAGGCGTCGCAGGTAACCAGGTAGCAGGCAGCAAGCGGGTCGTGCTCGGCCTGGGCCATGAGGTCGGCCGCAACGACCATGGGGTTCGCCGTGGCGTCGGCAAGCACGCACACCTCGCTGGGGCCAGCCACCATATCGATGCCCACATCGCCCGAGACGATCTGCTTGGCCGCGGCGACATAGGCGTTGCCAGGTCCCGTAATCTTGTCCACCTTGGGGACGGACTCCGTACCATAGGCCAGCGCCGCCACTGCCTGCGCGCCGCCCACGGTATAGACCTCATCGACGCCGGCGACCTTTGCCGCCGCAAGCGTATAGGGCGAAATGCCGCCCGTCACCGGGTCGGCATCCTTCTGAGGCGGCGTCACCATGACGATACGCGGCACGCCTGCCACCTTCGCGGGGACGGCATTCATCAGCACGGTCGAGGGATACTGAGCGCGGCCTCCCGGCACATAGATGCCCGCGGCGGCAACCGGGGTCACCTTCACGCCAAGCATCGTGCCGTCCGCACGCGTGGTAAACCAGCTCTGCTGCACCTCGCGTTCGTGGAAGTCGCGAATCTGCGCTGCGGCCTTTTCCAGCGCTGCGCGGAATGCGTCGTCTACATGATCGAGGGCGTGGTCGAGCGCCTCGGCGGGCAGCCGAAAGGTCTCCAGGTCAACACCGTCGAGGTCGCGGCAGTATCCGCGCAGTGCCTCGTCGCCGCGCTCACGAACAGCGGCAACGATCCCTCGCGCGGCGTCCACGATATGCTCCGGCAGCACGCCTTTGCGCGTGAGCTGCGGAGCCTGCAGACGTTCGCCGGAAGCGAGGGTGATGGTCTTCATGGCATATCCCTTTCTGAGAAGGCTGGCCGGAGATGCTTATGCACCCGACACGTTCGTTATAGCACGAAAGGGCGCACGGTCTTGACACCGCGCGCCCAGCTGTCCACAGGGGTTACTTTATCATGCTAAAGTCTTACGCTCAACCGGACGACACGATGGGGTCGCTCATGTGTCCGACATGTTACAAGCGCAGGTATCGAACGGTTTCTATGTGTGATTACGTGCGGAGGGGCGCGAGGCGAAAGTTGCGTGCGGCCGCCGGAAGTTGCGTGCGTCTGATGAAAGTTACGAGCGCGATTCGGCCATAATCACCCTCATTTGGAGGTGATTATGGCCGAAAACCTCTATCAAGTTTTAAACTGCGCACGCAACGTGAATTCGGTGCACGCAACTCACAAACGGGGCACGCAACTCGAGGCAGAAGCGCACGATGCGCGGCCCCTGCTAACCCACCACGGCAGCCAGGCGGTCACCAAGCTCGCGCACGCGGGGATCCAGACGCGCCGCGCCGGGATTCACAAAGAAGCGAGCCGTGCACTCCATGATCTCGCCGGTGATTACAAGGTTGTTCTCGCGAAGCGTCGTTCCCGTAGCCGTGATGTCCACAATGCGGTCGGTCATGCCCACGATGGGACCCAGCTCGATATTGCCGTGCAGCGACACGATATCGGCCGCGATGCCACGACTCGCATACCAATCGCCCGCGATGCGCGGATACTTGGTTGCCACGCGCAGCACGCCGCGGCGCGCGTATGCCCGCTCGGTCGCATCGCCCTGTCCCGCCGGCTCTGCCTCGATAAAGCGGCAGGCACCGTAGCCCAAGTCCACCAACTGCAGGAGGTCAAGATCGGCCTCGATGAGGGAGTCGCGCCCGCAAAAGCCACAGTCGGCTCCACCGCACGCCACGAAGGCCGGCGCATCGGTCGCACGCACGATCACGTACTCCACAGGGCCGATAGCCCCCTCCCCTTCGCGCGTGTCGCGCGAAGGGATAATAAGACGCCGACCCGGGTCGCGCAGGCCCGAGACATCGAGCCCGGCGCGCTCGAGCACCTCGATTGTGCCGGCGTTGAGCGAGCCCTTAGGCACGGCGATACGCAGCGGCGACGGGTCGTCGGCTGATGGAACCGCGACACCCTTTTCGGCCCCTTCCCCTACGACCTGCAGCGCGGACTCAAGACGCTCAAGCGAGAAGGCGAAGCCCGCTGCCGGCACATGGGGCTCCTCGGCAAACACGCCGTCAAAGATGGCATCGTAGCGGCCGCCCGAGCCCACGGAATCCGTAAGACCGCCCGCGTATGCCTTGAACACAAGACCGGTGTAGTAGTCGAACGAGTTCATGATCGAGAAATCAAACGAAAGCGCGGGCAGCACGTCGCCCGCGGCCTCGTCAAGACCCGACACCAGCGAGCGCAGCTCATCGGTCGCGCCGCCGCCCACACCTGCCGCCGCAAGGAGCTCGTCCACCCGGTCGAGCACCTCGATGCCGCCGTGCAGGCGCGGCAGCTCACAGATAGCACGGGCCACGCCCTCGTCCACACCGCTTTCTGCCACGCGCACATCAAGCCCCACGAGGTCGTTCGCATGAATGAGCGCAAGCGCGTCATGCGCCAAGGTGTCGTCCTCGCAGCGGGCAAGCAGCTCTGTAAACGGACGGGCACTGCCGCACACGATGCGCCAGCTCGGAAGCTCAAGCGCCTGCAAGACCTGTGCCACGAGCGACACCATCTCGACGTCTCCCGCCGCGCCGCCCGCTCCAATGAGCTCAAAGCCCAACTGGGTGAACTGGCGCGCCACGCCCGCGAACTTTGCCTGATGCCGTACGACGGGTGCCTCGTAACGCAGTCGAATGGGCAGCTGCGCGCCACGCATGCGCGAGGTGACCAGCCGCACGATGGAAAGCGTGTTGTCGGGCCGAACCACCAGCAAACGCCCATCGTCGTCGAAAAGCTTGAACGGGGTATCGGTCACACGGCCGCCGCCCTCGAGCACCGCCTTGTCCTCAAGAAGCGGCGTCTCGACCGGCAGATAGCCGCGGCCCCTGAAGCACGCCTTCACCGTGTCCGCGATGGTCTCGCGCGCAGCGGCCTCCTCGGGCATGATGTCGCGAAATCCCCATGGCGTTGCCTTCATAGCAGTCCTTCCTATAGCCCTGACGCCGCTGACAAACCCACAGCGGCGGCACGTTCTCGTAAAATTCGGCGCATGGTTGCTCCGAGGCGCAGCCCGCATCCACGCGGGCGATGCATCCGGGCCGCACGCCCGCGCGGCCACGGCACGCGCCATCTCGCAGGAGCAAGCCCAGCTTGCAACCCCGCGGCCTGTAGCACTTTATCATACTAGAGTGCCCGCGGCGCACGCACTTGCCCGATGCCGGCCAGACCACCGTGGCTCCATAGCATCGCGCTGCGTCGACTGACCGGCGCATGGCCCCACGGCACGGCAGATACGGCGGTCGACGAGCAGACGTCATCCAAAGCGCGGGCGCGGGCGCGGGCATCGTCTATACTGATGCGCATGCTTGACACCCGCCCGACACCTCCCACTTCGCCGGCCAGACGTGCCGCCCTTTACGGTGCACTCACCGCACTGGCCCTTGTTGCCGGCTACGTCGAGGTGCTCGTTCCCCTGCCGGTGACTGTCCCGGGCGTGAAGCTCGGCCTGGGCAATGTCGTCGTACTCTTTGGACTGGAGCGCCTGGGCGTGCGTCCGGCGGCTTTTCTTATGCTGGCAAAAGTCGCCTGTTCAACCATCCTGTTTGCCAACCCGCAGATGTTCGTCTTCAGCCTTGCGGGCGGCGTGTTCTCGTGGGCCGTCATGGCGCTCGCCTGGAAAAGCGGGGCATTCTCGACCATTGCGACCTCGATCTTGGGCGGCGTTGCGCACAACGCGGGGCAGCTCGTTATGGTCGCCTTGCTTCTGTCTCCCCAGGTCGCCCTAGTAAACGCCCCCGTACTTGCCGTCGCGGGCGTGCTGTGCGGGGCGGCGATCGGCGTGCTGGTGCGCGCCCTGCTTGCAGCCGTGCCCGAAGGAGGCCTCCGTGGATAGCAAGACAGCCGACCTAAGCGCATGTTCCATCTCTCGCAGGCGCCTCCTCGCCGGCGGCGCGGCGCTGGCAGGCGCGCTGTGCTCGACAGCTCTGGCCTCAGGCTGTTCCTCAAACAAGCCGACAGCTGCAGACGACGCAGCCGAGCCAGCCACGAGTTCGACCTTCGCGTTCGATACCTATTGCACCTTCACGGTCTATGGCGACAGCTCCGCCCCCGCCCTGCTTGCACGGGAATGCGCCCGCTACGACAAGCTCTTCGACCTGTACGACCCCGAAAGCGATATAGCGCGCGTCAACGCCGCCGGCGGCGCCCCCACCGAGGTCGATCCCGACACCGCCGATATCGTGCAGCAAGCGATCGCGTGGTGCGCGCAGGCAAACGGGCGCTTCGACATCACCATCGGCGCCGTGTCGACGCTCTGGGATTTCGAAGAGGGCGTGCGCCCCACAGATGAAGCGATTGCCGAAGCGCTCGTGCATGTCGACTGGGAAGGCGTCGCCGTGGACACGACCGACCCCGAGCATCCCACGATCACCCTTGCCGACCCCGCCGCCAAGCTGGATCTGGGAGGCATCGCCAAGGGCTACATCGCAGACCGCCTCTGCCAAACGCTCGGCGACGAGACCCAGGCCACAGGCGCCGCCCTCTCACTGGGAGGCAACATCGCCTACTTTGGCAGCAAACCGGACGGCTCCCCCTGGGAGACCGGCATCCGCGACCCCAACGATCCGGGCGGCTCGACCGTCGTGGGCACTACGCGCACCAACGGCGGCTCGCTGGTGACAAGCGGACTCTATGAGCGCACCTTCACCCTGGACGGCGTGACGTACTGGCACATTCTGGACCCGCGCACCGGCATGCCCGTCGAGACCGACGTGGCAAGCGTAACCGTATGCTGTCCCTCGTCCACCCAGGCAGACGCGCTCTCGACCACGCTGTTTGTAGCCGGGAGCGTCGACGGCGCCCAGCTTGCCGACGCCTACGACGACACGGCGGCGTTCTTTGTGCTGAGAGACAACTCGACCGCCGAGACCTCCCGCTGGCAGGAGCTCACAGACTTCACGGCATCTTAAAGCGCGCCGGCGCGGCCGGACAGGTCGCCGCAGCCCGCGCCGCGACGCGGCGGACGGGCCGAGCATAGGCGCGTTAGAACTCGCCCACCATGCGCACCTCGGGCTCGAGTTCGACGCCAAACTGGTCGCGCACCTCGCCCTGCACCCGCTCGATAAGCGCGCGCACGTCGGCCGCGGTGGCGCCTCCGGTGTTGACCACAAAGCCGCAATGCTTGGTCGACACCTGTGCCCCGCCCACCGAAGCGCCGCGCATCCCCGCGTCCATGATGAGCTTGCCGGCAAAATAGCCATCTGGCCGTTTGAAGGTCGAGCCCGCCGACGGCATGTCGAGCGGCTGCTTTTCCTCGCGGCGACGCTGATAGTCATCCATTGCTGCACGAATCTGCGCGACGTTGCCCGGCGCCAACACAAACGTGGCCTCCAGAACCACAAGGCCATCAGACGCCACACGGCTCTTGCGATATCCCAGGCCAAGCTCGTCGTGTCCCAGCGTTCTCACCGTGCCCTTGGCTCGCGAGCCGTCCGGCAGGGTCTCGCCCGGCACATAGACGACAACCGATTCCAGCACGTCGCCGGTGGTGCCGTCGTAAGCTCCCGCGTTCATGAAGCACGCGCCGCCCACCGACGCCGGAATGCCCCAAAGCGGCTCCATGCCGGTCAGGCCCGCGTCGGCCGCCGCAATCGCCACGTCTCGCAGCAGGGCTCCGGCCTGCGCCACCACACGGGTGCCCTCGACGCGCACCTGGGAGATGTTCTCGCGCATAAGCAGCACGACGCCTCGGATACCGCGATCGCCCACAAGCAAATCGCTGCCGTTGCCCACAACGGTCACAGGCACGCCCGCGATGGCGCAGATATCCAGCGCCTTCGCCGCCGCTTCGACACAGCGCGGCATGACCATGACGTCCGCCGGGCCGCCGATCTTGAACGTCGTGTGGGCGCTCATGGGCTCGACCATCGCCACACCGTCCTCACCCACCGCGCCAGCAAGCGCGCAGATGACATCCTCGTTGAAGCTGTCGTACTCGTGCATGAAAACCGCCTCACATACCGTTCTGGAAAAGCAAAGGGCCTGCCTGTTGGAATGCATCCGGCAACCCCCTCGCGCACACATTCTCCAAGACTATACCCGATGCCTCGCCAGCAGGCAGCCTGGGCACGCGCGGTCAACATCAGGTTCCGCGTGGGCCCAGCGCGCGGGGCACCTCGAAACCGGCACCGACGCCCCGGCGGCTTTCCCATATGGAATCTCACCTTGACAAAAGAGCCGGCACTCGGGCGTGAACCTTCAAATCCTCCCGAGTTTTGCAGCATAGTTGAATAGATCAGGCCACATTCGCCCTGCTCAATGGGCTTTTTCTTCGTCGGGATTCTATGACTTTTATGCACGGTGTATATCGGTGTATGGTATAAT
>NZ_NFJW01000027.1 GCF_002160065.1 Collinsella sp. An2
ATCATATCATACACCGACATACACCGTGCTGAAAAGTCACAGGAAATATGTAAAGAAAAAGCCCATTGAGCTGGGCGAAGCAAGCTGTATCTATTCAGATGCGCTGCAAAACTCGGGAGCGTACGCTCACGTCCTGCCTCCCCTCGGCCAACTCGACCCCACCGAAACGCCACACCGCGCGCCCGCAGACCGATCGCCCCATCACATATCCAAAGGCCAAACTGGTTGTAAGACGGGCGCTACTAAACGTTTGGTTTCTGTAAATGCATCAGAAATTCGGTGTGCGGTTGATTTTAATCGCTTTACGGCACAAACGGTTCACCTATAATGCCCGTTGACGATTTTGAAGCAATGTGCCACAGCATCCAGTGGAGGTTTGAATGTACAAACGCACGAAAATTGTCTGCACCATGGGCCCCGCCTGCGACAACGACGAGATGCTTCGCGAGATGATGAAGGCGGGCATGAACATCGCTCGCTTCAACTTCTCCCACGGCTCCTACGAGGAGCACCACGGCCGCATCGAGCGCGTCCGCCGCATCGCCGACGAGCTTGACATGCCCATCGGTATTCTGCTCGACACCAAGGGCCCCGAGATCCGCACGGGCCTGCTTGAGGACCACAAGAAGATTACCGTGAACGCCGGCGACAAGATTGTCGTCACCGCCGAGCCCACCCAGGAGGATCACCTGGGCAACCCCTCGCACATTTCGCTTGACTACGTCGATCTGCCGCGCGAGGTTGAGCCCGGTTCCAAGATCCTGATCGACGACGGCCTCATCGGCCTGGTCGTTGACTCCGTGGATGGCCAGGACATCCACTGCACCGTCGAGAACGGCGGCGAGATCGGCGAGCGCAAGGGCGTCAACGTCCCGAACGTCGAGATCGGCCTGCCCGCGATCACCGATCGCGACCGCGAGGACATCCTCTTCGGCCTGAAGGAGGGCATCGACTACATCGCCGCCTCCTTCATCCGCGACGGCGCCGCGGTGCGCGAGATCCGCAAGCTCTGCGATGAGAATGGCGGCGAGCACGTCGGCATCTTCCCGAAGATCGAGTGCGCGCTGGGCGTCAAGAACTTCGACGACATCCTGAAGGCCTCCAACGGCGTCATGGTTGCCCGCGGCGACCTGGGCATCGAGATTCCGCCCCAGCTTGTCCCGCACATCCAGAAGACCATCATCGCCAAGTGCAACGCTGCCTATAAGCCGGTCATCACCGCTACGCAGATGCTCGACTCCATGATCCGCAACCCGCGCCCCACGCGCGCCGAGGTCGCCGACGTCGCGAACGCCATCTACGACGGCACCGACGCCGTGATGCTCTCCGGCGAGACCGCGTCCGGCGAGTACCCGGTCGAGGCCGTGAAGATGCAGGCCTCCATTGCCCACGAGACCGAAAAGCACATCGCTGCCCACGGCCCGCTTGAGGTTCCTGCCAACAGCCACGGCACCCGCGTGATCAACAACATGGTCGGCCTCTCCGCCGTGAACATGGCCACCACCATCGGCGCCAAGGCCATCGTGGTTCCTACCACCACCGGCCGTACGGCCCGCCTGATCTCGCACTTCCACCCGCACACCCCCATCGTGGCGTTCTCGCGTCACCAGTGGGCCGTGCAGAAGATGCTCATGTACTGGGGCGTCGAGCCGCATCTCGCCGCCATCACGCAGGGCACCGTCGATGACACCGTGACGGTCGCCATCGACGCCGCCAAGGAGCGTGGCTACGTGGACAAGGGCGACGTCGCCGTCGTGACCGTTGGCGATCCGAAGACCTCTGTCACCCTGGCCGACAAGATCACCTCCACGAACGTGGTCTACGTCGCTCAGGTGCGCTAAACGGTGTGCTCAACGCCTTTGCGTCTTACATGCATCCCGAAGAGGGGGTCAGCTTGGCTGACCCCCTCTTTTGTTGCGTATGAGACTGGACTTGCACGACGGACTGGACTTGCACGCCGCGTATTGGACGCCAACGCCATAGGCGGCATGCGTTCCCACTTTGAGCAATCGCCAAACGTTTGAGCAATCACCGAGCGGACACCACTACCTGGCGCCTTCTAAAACGTTGTTCCAACAGAATCCCGCCGCCAAGCAGAGCCCCACCGCAATCTGAACCCGTCCGCCAAGCAGAGTCCACCGCCAAACGGGCCCCATCGCCAAGAGAAGACCTTCCGCCAAGCGGTGGCCTTCGGGGCGGCAAAACCAATTCGTTTCGTTTTTATGCAGTTAGATTGCGACTGCTCGAGTAGACCACCAATTTGGAACCCCGAATCCTGGGCAAACGCTGCAATAATTCTTCCTCTACTCGAAGATTCGTGTTTTAACTGCATAAAAACGAAACGAGTTTCTTGAATACCCAGCGGCCACGATTATTGACCCATTTTCCATTGCCGCCAGGATGTAACGTATTGTCTGCTATCGTCTGGGTATGGACACCTGCCTGACTAACATATCGTCGTTCCTACGTTACCGCACTCCACCCCTGGTACGCGACCTTGCCGGAGGATTCCCCGACATAGCATCGCGTGCGGGCAAACGCGCGCTGCTGCAGCGGCCATCCATATACGGCTGTATTGACCCACCCATTCATGTGCTTGTGTTCCACCCATCCGAGCTACGAAACAACCGCAGCGTCACCACCCACCTGTGGGCACACGACCTTCCTCCCCAGGCCTTACTCGATACTGAAGAAGGCATCTTTACCGCTTCCCCTCTGTTTACCTTGCTTTCCCTGGCACCATCGCTTTGCGTCACACATCTTACGATGGCCATCTATGAATTTGCAGGCACATTCACCGTCTACCGCCCCGCCGAGGTTGTTCACAACCATTTACAGCAACTTATAGACCTCGGTATGCTTCCCGTCATCGATGGCTGGAAGCCCAGCCTCACGCCGGACAACAAACTCACCGACCTCTGGCAGCGCCCTCCGCTCATCACGCTTAATGAGCTTCGCTCCTTTGCTGCTCACATTGACGGCGTGCGCGGCAGCAAGAAATTCAGACAAGCAGCAAAACATGTAACCGGAATCGCGTCGTCTCCCTTCGAAGTCCAAGCGACCATGCTGCTGGGACTACCGCGGCGCTGGGGCGGAATGGGCATCGAGCCGATTCGAAACAACTATCCCATTGCCTTCACCGGCAAAGCACGGAACATCGCATCGCGCGATCGCTGTTACGCCGACCTCTATATGGAGTCCGCAACATCCGACCGAACCGTCGTGGTGGAATGCCAAGGCGACCCATTCCATACCGGCGAATCCAAAAGCCACGAGGATGACAACCGACGCCTCGCCCTGCAAAGCATGGGCTACACCGTTGTTCCTCTTCGCTACGAGCAGATTTCCGACCCGTTGCGCTTTGAGGGCGTGGCGTCGTATATCTCGCGAGAATTGGGCCTGGACGCCAAACCGAAAACCTCTGCCTTCAAGCGCGCCTCGCAGGAGCTCCGTCATGACCTTTTCATTGACTGGTGGACGCTCGGCCGATAACCCTCGCTTGGCTGCGCCGACACATCGACGCCCAGCTTGGGCACAGTCCCATCGGTGTGGGACGCATTTGCCCTCTATTTTGCAACTTGAAAAGCGGTCGAGAAAACTCGTTTCGTTTTTATGCAGTTAAAACGAGAATCTTCGAGTAGAGGAAGTCTTTTGGCGGCGTTTGCCCAGGATTCGGGACTCCAAATCGGGGGTCTA
The DNA here is from genome assembly GCF_002160065.1 of Collinsella sp. An2. Taxonomy (GTDB): domain Bacteria; phylum Actinomycetota; class Coriobacteriia; order Coriobacteriales; family Coriobacteriaceae; genus Limicola. Next base: position 3,697 of record NZ_NFJW01000027.1, read on the forward strand.
CTCGGGCAATCGCAATCTAACTGCATAAAAACGAAACGAGTTTTCGAAACAGCCCATGAGACCCCCTATTGTTGGGACAAATGTGCCTACAGGCGCTCCTCGAGCAGGGTTTCGGTATGATCGAGCGCCTCGGCGAAGACATGCTCGAAGAAATCGGTGGTTAGAAGCTCGTAGCGAGGGTCCGGCGTACCGTGGTTGGTACGAACGGTCTCGTGCGCCACGCCAACGCTCAGGAGCACCGGCTGTTCCTCGATGGGATACTGCGGGAACGCCGCAGCCGCAGCGATGAGTCGCGGCGTCGCGCGCGGCACCAGATCGATAGGAAGCGCCTTTCCAAACAGGTCGAAATCCCCCTGCTTCTTGATGCGAAACGCCTCGCTCGGCTTGCCGCCGTGCGCATCGAGAAACTCGTTGACGCGGGTGTTCCACAGGTTGTCGGCAACAAGGTGCGCCCACGCGCCAAGCACCATGTCAAACACCGACGCATCCAGCGCCTCGCGCGAAAGGTCAGCGTCGGCAGTGCAGCCCTGCCATACGGGCGGCTTGGCGTCCATGTAGCGCTGAGGGTAGTGGCAGCGGCTCACGTAGTCCTGCTCGATGTGAAGCGACGAGGCCAAAATGGGCCGCTCTGCACCGGAGCGCGGCGTCTTGCAGGAAATCCCCAGCCGCTCTGCCAACGGGGCGACATAGGTGTTCCAGAACTCCCACTCGCGCGGCTTCGGAATATGCTCAGGCTTCGCTACATGGGTGATGCGGTAAGCGATGGGATGCTGGATGCCCGGGACCATGTAGCCCACGTAGATGTCGGGCACAAGGTTGCCAAACAAAAACGCGTTGCGGTCGACCACCGTGCGCGCTACGGCACCGGTGCGCGCAAGCAGGCGCTCCGTTTGGGCAATATGGATGTTCCAACTTGGCACGAACGCTCCAATCACTCAGCATCCCCAAGAACAGAATAGACCTTTTTGCAAGCGGCCCCCGCAGACCGGCATTGCCGGCACGCGAGGGCCATCGCATACATGCTCTTGCTATCGGCTGGGCTTAGGACCTGACCTCGCCGCCGACGGCCTTGCACACCTTCGTCACGAGCTTGCCGTGCACCTTCTCGACCTCCTCAGAGGTGAGCGTGTGGTCGTCGGCACGATAGGTGAGCGCGAAGGCCATGGACTTCTTGCCCGCACCCACGCGCTGCTCGTCGCGGTAGACGTCGAAGAGGCGGATGCCGCGCAGGAGCTTGCCGCCGGCAGACTGCAGGCGACGCTCCAGGTCCTCGCAGGTCACGTCCTCGTTCACTACAATGGCAAGGTCGACGTCGACCGACGGGAAGGTCGAGAACTCGCGATAGGCCTCCTGGTCGCGCGCCGCCTTCATGAGCGCCTCGAGGTTGAGCTCGAACGCGACCACCGGCAGGCTGATGTCAAACGCCTCGCGCACGTCCGGGTGAATCTCGCCGACCCATCCGAGCACCACGCCGCCCGAAAGCACCTCGGCGCCGCGGCCGGGCTGCAAGAACGCATACCCATCGCCCTCGGCAGCACGGAAGCGGACCTTCTCCACGCGCAGCTGGGCCAGTAGCTCCTCGACCACGCCCTTGCCGTCGAAGAAGCGCAGCGGGCGCTGCTTCGTGATCCAGGTGACGTCGCCCCATGCGCCAGAAAGCACGCCGGCAAGGCTCGGGCGCTCCTTCGGCAGGCTCGCGTTCTCGCGGCCAAAGAAGAGCGTGCCCATCTCGTACAGGTGCACGTTGGCAGTGCCGTGCGCCTCGTTGTAGGCAACCGACTGCAGCAGGCCCGGCAGCAGCGAGCGGCGCATCTCGGACTGCTCCGCCACGAGCGGGCGCATGAGCACGACGGGCACGCCGCGGCCCTCGTCGCTCATGCCGCATTTTTCGAGGTCGCCGGGGGCCGCGAAGGAATACGTCGTGGTCTCATTGAGGCCGCAGGAGCGCAAGATGCCGCCGATGCGGCGACGCAGCCGCTGGTCGTGCGTGAGGCCGCCGATGTGGTTTTTCGCTGCCGGGATGGTCGCCTCGACGCGGTCCATGCCCCACAGGCGAAGCACTTCCTCGATGAGGTCGATCTCGCGCTCGAGGTCGGGGCGGAACGTGGGCGGTACCACGCGGAAGTCGTCGCCGTCGCGCTTGACCGTGCAGCCCAGGCGCGTCAGCGAGCGCTCGATGAACGCGGGCTCGATCTGGGCGCCGCAGATCAGGTGCACGCGCGACAGACGCAGCGTGAGCTCCGGCTGGGTCTTGGGCGCCGGCCACAGGTCGACATACCCGGGCGCGACCTCGCCGTCGGCGAGCTCCTCGATCAGGGCGCAGGTCAGGTTCGCAACGTCCACGCAGCCGGTCTCGTCAACCTGGCGCTCGAAACGAATGGACGCGTCGGAGATGAGCGAGAGGTCGCGGCTCGTGTGTGAGGTGCGGCCCGCGTCGAAGCAGGCGCTCTCCACGAGCACGTCGCAGGTGTCGTCCTCGATCTCGGAATCCATGCCGCCCATGACGCCGGCCAGGGCGACCGGACGCTCGCCGTCGGTAATAAGGCCCATGCCGGCCGCAAGCGTGCGCTCCTGGCCGTCGAGGGTCTGGAAGACCTCGCCCTCATGCGCGGCGCGCACGACCACCCGACGATGCCCGTCGCGCTCGGCAAAGGTGGAGAGGTCGAAGGCGTGCAGCGGCTGACCGGTCAGCATCATCACGTAGTTGGTGATGTCGACGATGTTGTTGTGCGGACGAATGCCCAGCGCATTCAGGCGCTCGACCATCCAGTCGGGCGAGGGCCCCACCTTCACGTTGCGCACGATGCGAGCCACGTAGCGGCTGCACAGGCCCTCGTCGGCGATCTCGAGCGAGACCTCGTCAGCCGTGGGTCGGCCGACCTCCTGCTTGATCGCCGGCAGCTCGATGTGCGTGTCGCGGTCGAAGATGGCGCCCACCTCGCGCGCGATGCCCGCCATGGAGAGGCAGTCGGGGCGGTTCGGGGTGATCTCGCAGTCGAGCACCGTGTCGGTAGTGCCCCAGTACTGCGCAAACGGTACGCCCACCGGCGCGTCCTCGGGCAGGATAAGGATGCCGGAGTGGTCGCCGCCGAGGCCGAGCTCGCGCAGAGAACAGTTCATGCCGCACGAGACCACGCCGCGCAGCTTGCTCTTCTTGATCTTGACGCCGCCGGGAAGCTCTGCCCCCACAAGCGCCGTCACGATGTGGTCCCCGGCGTTGAAGTTCTGGGCGCCACACACGATCTGCAGCGGCGCGGGCTTGCCGTCCTCGCCCAGGTTATAACGGCCGACATCGACCATGGTGACCCACATGTGGTCGGAGTCGGGGTGCGACTCCTTCGAGACCACCTGGGCGCACACGATGTTGTCGAACGACTCGCCGAGGGTGTCGATTGCCTCGACCTCGGTTCCGGTGCGAATGAACTCCCGGCTGAGCTCGTCCGGCGATTCCGGCACATCCACGAGCTCCTTGAGCCACTTATATGAAACGCGCATTACTATCTCCTTTAGCGATGACCCCTTTTGGGACGGGGTCATTTTGGTCCACCAACAACGGTTACGGCCTAAAGCCGTCTCCCCTCAACAGCGGCCACGGCCTTCCGAGCTACCCGTTACCCTAGAATTGCTCCAAAAAGCGCATATCGCCAGTCATAAGCGTCCGCAGGTCGGGCAGGTCGTAGCGAAGCGCCGCGACGCGCTCCACGCCGATGCCAAACGCGAAGCCGGTGTAACGCTCCGGATCGAGCCCGCAGTTCACAAGCACGTTGGGGTCAATCATGCCGCAGCCCAGGATCTCGATCCAGCCACTGTGCTTGCAGAAGCTGCACCCCTTGCCGCCGCACACGTGGCACGACACGTCAAGCTCGCAGCTGGGCTCGGTGAAGGGGAAGAAATGCGGGCGATAGCGGGTCTTGCGGTCCGCGCCGAACATGCACTTCGCAAAGTAGTCGAGCGTGCCCTTGAGGTCGCCGAAGGTGATGCCCTCGTCCACCACGATGCCCTCGACCTGGTTGAACTGCGGCAGGTGGCAGGCGTCGGCCGTGTCGGGGCGATACACCGTGCCCGGAACGATCGCGTAGATGGGTGGCTTCTGATGCTCCATGATGTGGATCTGCGTGCCGGAGGTCTGCGTGCGCAGCAGAACGTCGGACTCGCCGTGCGCGTGCTCCTCGGGATGTGCCACCGAGCCCGGCGCATTGTCCACCACGTAGAACGTGTCGCGCGCCGAACGGCTCGGGTGATCCATGGGGGCGTTCAGAGCCGTGAAGTTGTACCAGCTCGTCTCGACCTCGGGACCCGCCTCGACGGTATAGCCGATTCCGCAGAAGACGTCCTCCATCTCCTCCTTGATCTGGTTGATGAGATGCTGGTGTCCGATGGTCGGGCGGGCGCCGGGCAGCGTGACGTCGACGGCCTCGGTGGCCATGAGGCTGCGCATGGCCTCCCGCTTGATGTTCTCGCTGCTGCGCTGAAGCATCGTCTCGACCATGCGACGCAGCTCGTTGGCGCGCTTGCCCAAAACCGGGCGCTCCTCGGGAGCGACCTTGCCCATCATGTGCATCAGGGCCGTGACCTCGCCCTTCTTGCCCAGCAGCGCAATGCGCGCGGCTTCGAGCTTCTCGGCCGAGTTCGCCGAGGCAATAAGGTCTTTGGCCTTCGCCTCAAGCGCGTCAAGATCTTCGATAAGAGCCATCGTGTTCCTTTCTCATCTCACCCGCACGCGGCGTCGGTGCGGGCCCCGAGCGTGGTAATAAAAAAACCGTCCTCGGGCATCGTCTTTGCCCAAGGACGGTGAAGTTCCGCGGTACCACCTTGTTTGGCTGCCGGATGTCTGCCCGGCATGCCCCCTTTGTCCCGATGTCGCCCGGGCGGGCGGCTCCCCTACTCAGCGCTGGCGCACACCGTCTTTGGTAACAGCCTCCGAAGTGCGCGCGGCCGTTCAGGTCGCTGCTCGGGAGTGAACTCGATGCCTCGTCGCTGCAGGCGGGCTTTCAGCCGGTGGCCCTCCCTCTCTGAGCTGCGACATGCGAGGCGTCGACCTCTCCGTCAACGCGTTGGTCGAAAGGATAGCACATTTGCAGGGACATACGCCGGCAATATGGGCGACGACGTGCGAATACACGGGATTGACCGCAGCTGCCGCACAAGGACGGTACGACGTGGCACGCTTTTGCCCAACAGGGGTCGCAATCTTCGTCCATCGAGGTCGTGTTTTTAGTCCAGCAACTACGTTTGACTAAGATTAGGTCGAAAAACAGGCCCAAAGTTAGTCAATTGTAGTTGCTGGACTAAGTTTGACGAGGGGATCGGCGCGCATGAGCGGGCGGGGCAGTCGTCGCGAAGGGCATCCAGACGCGCGACCGTGCAGCAGCAGCCGCGTGGGACGGCATCCCGCACGATCCGCGCGCGGCCGCAGCCTCAGCGCTACACTGGGAGCTGCCGCGTCACGCTCGCCCAACCGCGCCTCATTCGCCCCGATGCGAGCAAAACGCCAGCACGCAGCATCCGACCGGCTCCAATCATCCCAAAGACAGACCCCGATATCGAAAGGACGCACCATGAAACCCACCGACGCCGTACGTGATTTCACGCGCCTCCAACGCGACCTCTGGTGCCGCGAATACCTTACGAGCATCCTCGATTTCGACGGAGAGACCGTCGCCCCCGAAAACGGCGCCGCCGCCCGCGCCGAGGCCATGGGCGTTCTCTCCGAAGAGCATCACCGCCTGCTGACCAGCCAGTCTGCGCAGGATCTGGTGGCCGAGCTCACCAAACAGCAGGAGGCCGGCGCGCTTGACGACACGACCGCCGCGGAGCTCAGGGTCTTCGCGCGCGACCAGCGCGAGGCGCTTGCCATCCCCACCGACGAGGTTGCCGCGTGGAGCCGCCTCACCAGCGAGGCCAACGCCGTGTGGCACAAGGCGAAACTGGCAAACGACTGGGCATCTTTCGAGCCGTATGTGGACCGAATTGTCGAGACGCTCAAACGCCACGCGAGCTACCTGGACGCCAACCGAGACCCCTACGACGTGTGGCTCGACCAGTACGAGCGCGGCATGGACGCTGCCTCCTACGACGCGTTTTTCAACCAGGTGCGCTCGACCGTAGTCCCGCTTGTGCACGAGATCGGGGCCATACCCACGAAGCGTCCCGCCTTCTTGGACGCGTGCGTGCCCGAGGCGGCGCAAATGGGCATCGCGCGCGACCTACTTGCGCTTGAAGGCCTCGACCCTGCAGGGTGCGCCCTCGCCTGCGTCGAACATCCCTTCTCAGACGGATTCGCCCCTGGCGACGTTCGCGTGACCACCCACATCTACGAGCAGGACGTCCTGAGCAACGTCTTCACCATCCTGCACGAGGGCGGGCACGCCTCCTATGAGCAAAACGTCGACAGCGCCTACGATTACACCTGCTTGGCACATGGCACCTCGATGGGCATCCACGAAAGCCAGTCACGTTTCTTCGAAAACTACGTGGGCCGCAGCCGCGCCTTCATGGAACCGCTCCTCTCAATCCTGTGCGCGCACGCCCCCGAGGCATACGAGGGGGTCGACGCGGGCACCCTCTACCGCGCCGCCAACATCGCCGCGCCGGGGCTCATCCGCATGGATGCCGACGAGCTCACCTATCCGCTGCATATCATGCTGCGCTACGACATCGAGCGCATGCTGTTCTCCAGCGAGGCGACCGCGCGTGACATCCCCGGTCTGTGGGCAAAGCTTTCCCGCGACTACCTGGGGCTCGAGGTTCCCGACGACGCCCGCGGATGCCTGCAGGACACCCATTGGTCGGGCGGCAGCTTCGGATACTTCCCAAGCTATGCCCTGGGCAGCGCCTACGGCGCCCAGTTCCTTGCAGCCATGCGCGGGGACGGCGTGGACTTCGAGGGCGCCTGCGCCGCGGGCGACCTCGCGCCTATCGCGGCGTGGCTGCGCGACAAGATCTGGCGCTGGGGCCGCGGCAAGGACGCCCAGGAGCTGATTGCCGGAGCATGCGGCGCTCCCTTTGATGCGACGTATTACTGCACCTACCTGGATACGAAGTTCCGCGAGCTCTACGGGCTGTAGCAAGAACGCGAGCGACCTTCGCCCGCCACAGTCGCCCTCATCGAAAGGTTCTCCATGAAAATCTTCGCCTATGCCCTGCGCCCCTTTGACGAGCTGGGCTTTCTCGACCGGCTGAGCCATGAGCTCGGCTTCGACTACGACTGGACGCCCGACTATCCCACGCTTGACAACGTGGAGCTGGCAGCCGGGGCCGACATGCTCAACATCATCACGAACCCCATGACGCCGCCCCTCCTGGACGCATATCACCGCCTGGGAATCCGCGGCATCGCCACCAGGTCGATCGGCTACGACCACATCGACGTCGCCTACGCGCGCCAGCTGGGCATGCGCGTCGCGCACGCCGCCTACCCTCCTGAGGGGGTAGCCGACTACACCGTCATGCTCATCCTCATGGCGCTGCGCAAGGCAAAGCTCGTGTTTCGCCATGCTGCGGCCCAGAACTTCGGGCTCGAGGGGAAGATGGGGCGTGACCTTGCCTCGTGCACCGTGGGCATCGTGGGCACGGGGGCTATCGGAAGCCGGGTGGCGCGCAACCTCTCCGGTTTCGGCTGCCGCTTGCTCGCCTTTGACCCCTATCCGCGCGAGAGCCTGAAGGACCTGGTGGAGTATGTCGACCTCGACGCGCTGCTCGAGGCGTCCGACGTGGTGACGCTTCACGCGCCGGGACTCGCCCAGAACCACCACATGATCGGCGCGACGGAGCTTGCCCGCATGCGCGAGGGGGCGATTCTGGTCAACGCCGCACGCGGCAGCCTCGTGGACACCTCTGCGCTTATCGACGCGATTGAGTCGGGGCACCTGGGTGGGGCAGCGCTCGACACCATCGAGCACGAATCGAATCTCTACTACCTGGACAAGGGCGCGCAGCCGCTTCCCAACCGCGATCGGGCGATCCTGCAGGCGTTTCCCAACGTGGTGGTCTCGCCTCACATGGCCTTCTACACCGAAACCGACGTCGAGCACATGGTACGCAGCACCACCGAAGCGCTTATGGCCTTCTCGCGCGGCGAGGATACGCCTTTCGAAGTGCGCTGATAGAGCCGAACGGCTGCCCCGTGCCTACCGCCTGCGGGGCAGCCGTCTCATGTTTGCCTGCGCTTGCGTGAGCCCTGACGGAGCAGCCGCACGTGGCGGCGCGGGTAGCCGAGTTGCCACAGCTAACACCGTCGTAACGCCATCGCAATGATGCAGGCAGGTCCTACGATATTGGGACACGGCAATGATCGTGCCTGGCGCGATGGCACTGTCGCCGCAACGGACGCGGACGGGCCGGTCATATGGGCGTTTCGCCGCAGCCAGACGCCGCTCCGCGCCTCCCCACTCTGCGCGGCGCCTTATGCATTCCCTGCATGCATATTTTTGCACCTATCTTGCATAGGATTGAGGCCAATTTGGCGTTTCAGCGGGGCATGGCGGCGTTTTGGCAGGCCGAGGTGGACAAATTTTCGACTTGTCTGTAGGTGGCGCCTCGGATCCGATGCCAATGGTGGGTCTGATAATGCGATTTCGAGCCCTGCAGCGACCCAAATCCTATACATGGACCCAAATCGGCGGTCCTGGTTACAGACTTCTCGAAAATTTGACCACAATGCTCCTGGAACGCCCCGTTGCGCTGGCCACGGATCTCCCGGTCCCGCCGGAGGGCTCGTCCCGCCTCACGCTGCGGCGTCCGCGCGGTCGCGGCATCATTTGCCTACGCGCCAATGTGGGGTCTGACCGACCGCTTCGAAGGCGCCGACGCCGAGCAATGCGGCCCCGAAAGACCTGCGGGCCCCACTCTGCCGCGAAGCACGCCCTGCGCAACTCAACTGAGCAGCGTTTCGCCAAACGTACCCGTCCCCAATGACAGGGCAACGTTTTGCCAAATGTACCCGTCCCCAATGGCAAATGAGTTAGACCGTCAAGAACACCATCACGATGATGCACGCAAACCCCACGATGTCGGTGGGTGCGAAGAGCGTTCCCAAAAGCAGCGCGCTCGTCACCGTGGCCGAGACGGGCTCCACCGTACCAATGAGAGCGGCGCGCATGCTACCAATGTCCTTCACGCCCTGCATGTAGAGGAAGTACGACAGGAACGACCCTACAGCGATCAGCACGGCAAACGCTCCCCAACCGGTCGGATCGAGCACGGGTACGCTATTCCACGGCTGAAAAATCGCACACGTCACCAGGCCCGAAAGCAACATGCCCGAACCCGTGACGATCGATGAACCGTACGTGGGCAGAATGCCCGCCGGAATGATCGTCATGCACGCCGCGCCCAGCGCCGAGATAAGCCCCACAAGCAGGCCCTCTGGCGGAATCGCCAGGTTGGAGGGGTTGCCGCCCGTCGCAATAAGATAGGTGCCCAGGAGCGCAAGCGCCACGCCCAAGATCTCACGCCGACGCGGCACGCGGCGGGCGTTGATGCAGGCATAGGCCATGATGATGAGCAGCTGGAGCGTCTGCATGACCGTCGCCGTGCCCGCATTGGTAAGCCGCACCGACGTGAGATAGCCAAACTGGTTGAGCAGAACGCCGCAGGCCGAAAACACGAGCACAATCAGGCGGTCGTGCGGATTCGTCCACAGCGCAACGAACCGTTTGCGGTCGGTTGCCAGGATGAGCGCCAAAAACAGCAGGCCGGCGCAAAGCTGCCGCGTACACATGAGCCAGATAGTGTCCATGTGGTAGACGTCGAAGAGCAGGCTCGCGCAGGTGCCGGAGAAGCCCCAGAAGATGCCACCGAACAGCGTCGACAGCACACCGACGACAAACCGCCGGTGCTCGGCCGCGTTCAGGCGCTCTCGCAGCGAGCGGCGATGCCTGCGCGAGGCGGCGTCGACCCCGAAGCGATCGACGGTTTCCTCACCCGTGGACATCGTCTCGTCTGCCATTGCATCCCCCTTGTTCCCCTCGAAGCGGTGCTGCCACAACGCGGTCCAAGACCGCGGCAGCCGTATCACCTTAGCGCAAGATTCCCCAGGTTAAAACAGGTTTTTGTAAACTCGCGCCAAAGCTATTAACCCCGCTTTGACACACTAAAGCACGTGCTTGGCAAACGCTGCGGACGCAGGCGCATTCGAAACGTCATTCGGGTATAAGCTTGACCAGCATTGCAACCGACCTCTCAGGGAGCATCATCGTGAGTAACTCCACCGAACGCATTACCGGGACAGCCCAGGCAGCCCCGTCACAGGAATCCGCGGCGCCTTCGCCCGCCAATGCAGCAGGCGCGGCCGTGGCCCCAACCGCAACAGAGCAGGCCGCAGGCCCCCGCGCCGCCGCGGCGGCGCTTCTTACCACGGGATCTACGACGTGCGGATTTGTCATTGAGCGCAGCGAGACCATCGCCGAGCTTGACGCCGATGCCTACGTGCTTCGTCACACCTCGAGCAGCGCCCGCCTGCTCTACCTGGCATGTGACGACGAGAACAAGGCCTTCGCAATCGCCTTCAAGACCCCTCCGGCAGACGACACCGGCGTCTTTCACATCCTGGAGCATTCCGTGCTTTGCGGCTCGGCGAAATTCCCGGTCAAAGAGCCGTTCGTGGACCTTATCAAGAGTTCCATGCAGACCTTCCTGAACGCCATGACCTATCCCGACAAGACGATCTACCCGGTTGCCTCGACCAACGAGCAGGACCTCCTCAACCTCATGGACGTCTACATGGACGCGGTGCTCAACCCGGCGATCTGGCACAAGCGCACCATCTTCGAACAGGAGGGCTGGCACTACGAGCTCGATGTTCCCGAGGGCGCGGCCCCGCGCGAGGGCACGCTGCACTACAACGGCGTCGTCTTCAACGAGATGAAAGGCGCCCTGTCCGACCCGCTTGACGTGCTGGACAACGCGGTGATGCGCGAGCTGTTCCCCGACACCGCCTACGCCTGCGAGTCCGGCGGCAATCCTCGCGCGATTCCCACGCTTACCTACGAGTCGTTCCTGGACAGCCACGCGCGCCACTACAACCTTGCCAACAGCTACATCGTGCTGTACGGCGACTTTGCCGACGTGCGCCGTGAGCTTGCGTTTTTGGACGAGCACTACCTGTGCGACGAAGCACGGGCGGCATCTGCCGAAGCCAAGAAGGCCGAGCTGCAGAACCTGGCCCGCAGCGAGCAGTCCGCAGGTGCAGACGTGGCGGTGTCGGACGATGCGCAGGCCGTGAACGCCCACGCGCCCGGCGCCCCCAACCCCCTGCATGCGCAGGAGCCCGTGGTCTGCGACCTCGTTCGGCAGGAGATGGTCACCACGCCGGACAACGCGCTCGTAGGCATGGCATACGTGCTGGGCGATGCCTGCGACACCAAACGCATCATCGCTGCCGACGTGCTGTTCGAGGCCCTGCTGGGCACGAACGAGGCGCCGATCAAAAAAGCTATCATCGCGGCGGGGCTGGGCGGCAACGTCCAGAGCTACACCTCGACCGCCTGCCTGCAGCCCTATGAGCTCATCATTCTGCAGGGGGCCAAGCCCGACGTCGCGCGCACCTTCCGCGCGACCATCGAAGACGAGTGCCGCCGGCTGGTCGCAGAGGGCGTGCCGCGCGACCGCCTGGAGGCCGTGATCTCGAGCAACGAGTACTCCCTGCGCCAGCGTGACTACGGCACGGCCGACGGCGTCGTGCTCGCCTGCGAGGCGCTCTCCACGTGGCTGTACGACGACGATGCCGCGACCCTCGCGCTCAAGGTCGCCGACATCTATGCCGAGCTGCGGGCAGCTCTTGATGGCGACTATTTCGAGCGCCTCCTGACCGAGCTCGTCTTGGAGAGCAACCATCGCGCCCTTGTCGAAATCGTGCCCACGTTGACGGACGAGGCCGCGGCCGCAGGTGCGCCGGACGAGGCGACGCCTGCGCAGGACGCCGAGCCAGCGGCTGCAGACGACGCCCGCTCCCCCGAGGCCGCACGTCTCGCAGAGATCAAGGCGTCCCTTACAGACGACGAGCTCGCCGGCATCCTGCGTGACGTCGACGCCCTTCGCGCCGCCCAGGAGGCCGAGGACACGCCCGAGGCGAAGGCGACCCTGCCCCGCCTGCACGTCTCCGACATCGGACCCAGCCGCCCCGAACCCCCGCTCATCGTCGAGACGCGCACACCCGTGCCGTGCCTGGTGCATCGCATCCCCACCCGCCGGCTGGCGTACGTGCTGACCTACTTCGACCTGAGCCATGTGAGCTACGCCGAGCTGCCCTATGTGAAGGTGCTCGCGCGCCTCATGCAGCAGCTCGCCACCACCCGGCGCTCCGCCGCCGAGCTCGACAGCTATATAGCCTCGAACCTCGGCTTCCTCTCGTTTACCACCGAGGTGTTCCAGCAACCCAACTGGCGCCTTGCCAAGCCGGTGCTGCTGGTCTCTGCCGGCGCGCTTTCCGAGAAAATCGACGCACTGGCGAGCATTCCGCGCGAGGTCTGGGCCGAGACCGTCTTCGAGGACACCGACCGCATGCGCGATGTGCTCACGCAGGTGAAGATCGGCATGGAGCAGGCCTTCATCACCGCCGGACATCAGGCGGCGCTTGCCCGGTCGCTCAGCTACGTCTCGCCCGCCGCGGTCGTCTCCGAACAGCTGGGCGGCGTGGATTTCTATCGCTTCCTGCGCGACCTGCTCGACCATTTCGACGAGCGCCGCGACGAGCTTGTCGCCAAGCTGCGCGAGCTGCAGGAGCGCATCTTCACCTCGACGGGAACCATCGTGAGCTTCACCGGCTCCGACGAAGACCTTCGCCGCTTCTGGGAAGCCGCCGGCGACCTGGGGCTTTCGCCCCGCACGGCGCCCGCCAAGGAGCTCTACGTGCCCGCACCCGAGCCCAAACGCGAGGCGTTCGTCATCCCCAGCGACGTCTGTTACCTTGCGCAGGCCACCGACCCGCGCGCGCTGGGCATTGCGACCGACGGCAGCTGGGGCGTGGCGGCCAACGCGCTTTCGTATGACTACCTGTGGAACGAGATTCGCGTGAAGGGCGGCGCCTATGGCTGCGGCTTCCGCGCCGCGGTCGACCGTCAGCTGGCTTTCTATACCTATCGCGACCCCGCAATCGACCCGTCGCTTGCCCGCATCGCACAAGCGGGAGCCTGGCTGCGCTCCTTTGAGCCCGCACCCGAGGCGTTCGAGGGCTTCATCGTCTCGTCGGTCTCGAGCCACGATGCGCCCGTAAAGCCGTATGCCCTCACCAAGCGCCGCAACGCCGAGTACTTCTCGCAGCGTCCCGTCGACTTCCGCACCAAGGTGCGCAAGGAGATGCTCGCCGCAACGCCCGAGCGGCTGCGTGCGCTCGGCGATGATGTGGAGCGCGTCGCGACGGACGCTCCCCGCTGCGTCTTCGGCGGACGGGCGATCATTGAGGCCAGCTCGGCGGATTGGGACGTCATCAACCTGCTGTAATGGCAAGGTCACTCACCTGAGTAGGCGGCGGGCAAGCCGCGATAAACAAAGGCGCCGAGGCGCTTGGATTCGCTCCAACGCCTCGGCGCCTTTTGTGTTACCCCTGCGAGCGCGGGCGGCCCCGGGATGTACTCACAGGACAAAACGCGTGTCCGCCCCGTCTCCGCCATGAAGATTTGTTGACTCTTCGCCAACGCTCAGTAATTCCCCAAAATCGACCCGGATTCTGGGGAATTACTGAGCCTCGGCGAAAACAACGGCCGCCGACGCTCAGTTTCCCGCTTCGCCAGTGGTCACATAACACGAAACGGGGAAAGTTGTTTCAACATCGCCGCACATCGTGACATCTATGGAAACTTGTCATGCACACTCGGCAGACTCAATCAGATGTTTCCTCGCCGAATTGAAGTGCATGATGCTTGCGACCCCACATTACGCGGCGATACGGTGGGATGGACATCCTTAGTCCACGACACACCGGGAGGAGCCATTCCATGGAATTCATTTTGGACACTGCCGATCTCGAGGCCATCAAAGATCTCGACCGCTTACTGACTGTTGCCGGTGTCACCACAAATCCCAGTATCATTTCCTCAACCGGCATGGACCCTGAAACCGTCATCGGCAATCTTGTGGACTATCTATCTCCCGAGCAGAAGCTATTTGTGCAGACCGTCCAAACATCCGTCGACGGCATTCTCGAAGAAGCCCGCTGGATTTCTCAGCTGCGACCGAAAAACATGTACGTCAAAATTCCCGTTACGCACGAGGGACTTGAGGCAATTAAACAGGCCCGAAATGAAGGGATGCATGTTCTGGCAACCGCAATTTATTCGCCAGATACCGCCTTTTTGGCCGCACTGAATGGAGCTGATTATCTGGCGCCTTACGTCAATCGCATGTGCAACTACGGCGATGGCGTCCAGCAGGTTATCGATTTGCAACGCATGCTCGATGCTCAGCATGTTCCCACCAAGATAGTTGCCGCCTCCTTCAAAAATGCCGACCAAGTACGTCGTCTTATCGCAGCCGGTATCCAGGCGGTCACCGTACCGCCCGCGGTTGCCTACACCATGATTGGGCACCCCGGTGTTCAGATTGCGGTCGATGAGTTTACAGCCGCCTGGCAAAAGGCATATGGCCGCACCACACTCAGGGCATAACGGGCTGAATCTTCCCTTTCCCATAGCTCGTCTTATGCAAGAAAGGCACCGCATGATGATCTGCGGTGCCTTTCCCATTTCCTCAATACATCGATGCCCTGCAAGGCAATCGCTTTGCAGGGCATCTTATAAACATGTTGGGCATGCAGCCCACTAGACACCGCTTGTGACATCAAACGAAAGTAAATCGAATAACACCCATCAGAAGCATGCCGGTGTGTTCGTGCGCTGCTCGACTGGGGACAGCAGCATCCCAAGAGGCTCAATCGCGAACAAAAACCACCCCTTACTGGGCGTCGACGACCTTCTTCCAGTCGGCCTCGAAGGAGGCCAGGCCCTGGTCGGTCAGGGGATGTTTAAGGCACTTCTTGAGCGCGGCGAACGGCACGGTGGCGATGTCGGCGCCGAGCAGGGCCGCCTGGGTCACGTGGTTCGGGGTGCGCACCGAGGCGGTGATGATCTCCACCTGGTCGTCGACGTTCTTGCCCGTCCAGTCGTAGTTCTTGACGCAGGTCACGACGTT
>NZ_NFJW01000028.1 GCF_002160065.1 Collinsella sp. An2
ACAATCACCATGCTAGAGGGGAAGGGGCCTCGTTGCATAGCATCTAGTGCCATCCACCCGCACAGCGGGTGGTTTTCTGCGCCGCGCGTGCCGCGCGGCACGGACTAAAGTCCATGAATGAGACAGCGGGTAACATACCCGCTACTACGGCCACCGCCACTGCAAGCAATAGCCTCATAATTGGAATCTTTCCTTTTCGCATAACATCACCTTCCCTACCGCCGCTTCCACTTGTGTGGAATTTATGATTGCACACAATAAGTTACGCTCTGCTGGTAGAGAAGTCAATTTGATATAAGCAATTAATACACGGGATTGCTAGGTTGATTGCGGCAAAAGAATCAAGGAGACCGATCTTGAGAAATGCGAGCAGAAATGAAACCTCGGTGCAAAAGCTGAAAATGAGTGCAGCCATACACGGAAATCATCGTGTTGAGAGCGAAAAACGTGTATGGATGCACCAAAAATCAATAGCGATTACCGCCAAATTGGCGGTAAAAGTTGGCGGTAATCGGTCGCTTTCCATAGCAGCCGGGCCGCCCGCGCGATTGCGGACAGCCCGGCGCCTTATCTTATCTGCCTGCTATGTCGTGTCAGCAGCTATGAGCTGCTACTCCTCGTTGGCCTGGCGGTACATCACCGTCGCCATCTGGGCGCGGGTGAGGTCGCCCGAGGGGCCGAGCTCTCCGGTGTTGTCGTAGCCCTTGAGAAGGCCCGTGGAGACGGCCCACTCGACGGCGTCCTCGGCCCAGGAGCTCGTCTCGGAGCCGTCGGGGAACTTCGCGAGGTCGGCAGTGGCGCCCGGCTTACCAGCGTTGCGCCAGAACACGACCGCGAGCTGCTCGCGGGTGAGCTCGGCGTCGGGATCGAAGCGGCCGAAGCCGTCGTCGTAGCCGGTCATGAGGCCCTGCTGCGTGGCCCATGCGACCGCCTTGGCGTACCAGGCCGAGGCGTCGCAGTCGGTGTAGCTCGAGACCTTCGAAGCATCCACCGCGGGCTGTCCAGCCTTCTTATAGAGCGTCGCAGCGAGTTGGGAGCGGGTGAGCGTGTCGTCGGGGCCGAACTTGTGCGAGCCGTCGTCGTAGCCGGTCATCACGCCGTTCTCGACGGCCCAGTCGATCGCATCGTGGTACCACTCGCCCACTTTGACATCAATAAGGTTGCGGCTGGGACAGCTGCTGCCGCCGTCGCACACAAAGCTCACCTTTACCGTTGCAGGACTGTCCGGCATAGAGAACGTCCAGGTGTTGTCCTTCGAATCCTTCTTCACGGTGATCGCCTTGCCGCTTTTATCGGTTACCGAAACGGTCCACACGCGCTTGCCCTCGTCAGGCGTCGCGGTGATGGTAACGGTGTCACCCTTGCTCGCGCGCGAAGGCGAAACGGCGACCTTGCCGCCCTTGGTGTCAGAGACGGTGACCTTGTTCCCGCTCTGCACGGGCGGGACGTACGGCGGGTTCACAACATTGACGCCAGCACCCGTTGAAACGTTCGATCCCGTAACATGACCAACGATAGTGCCCGAACCTGTTATCGCAAGTTCGCCAGTCCCCTGAATATCGCCAGTAACTTGTTTACCGTTAAGATTGAGCTCAATATTTGCTTTTTCTGGGACGGTGACATCCCCGGTAACATCGCTAAGCAGCTTGACCTCAGCTTTGCCTTCTTCTGCTGTTGAAGCGTTTTCAATCGCCCTGTTCAGCGTGGAGTACAACGTATACATGGTGGTTGTAGCTGACTCGGACGAGCCACTACCCGGCGTGAGTGTTTCCACTTTATTCTGTGCCTGAGCAGCAGCATTCACAAGTTCCGCATTGGTAACAGTTACCTTCCCAGTTTCAACCTTGTCACCATTGAACGTAAATCCATCTTCTTTGGAGGTGAGACGGATACCATCTTGTCCATCGGCAGGCCTCATCACAACTGAACTTGCAATGTCAATATTGGTAGTCGGACCGTCATCGGATGCCTGGCCCTCTTCCCCTGCGTTATATACGGCAACAGCGTTTGCATACCTACTGTTCAGCTGAGCGTTTTTTACAGTCACAGTCAGATTGCGGTTAGTATCATACTGGCCCGAGCTCGTGCCATACAGCTGCCCGACAAACACCAAGGCCGAGCCGTCATCTCCGGATCCACCATTTGAATAGGTACCTTTTCCTGTACCCGTGCCGGTAAAGGTACCACCCCCGATAGTGATGGTGCCCATCTTGGCCTCAAGCGCCGTTAAGCCGGTAATGGTGCCCCCGTTAATTGTGAGCACGCCCTCCATGGGCCAATAAATGCTGGCTTCATCAGTATTAATGGAGCAATCATTGATGGTCACTGTAGAGCCAGCAGACGTGAGGTTATTGCCTGAGATAGCAAAATTCTTAGTGTCAATGGACCCGCCGGACATCTCAAGGGTTGACATCGCCGCCGGCACATCATCATAACCGTCCTGAGTGAATAATGTGATTCCAAAAGCACCATATAGCTCAGCGTCTCCCGAAATCTTTGCAGAGGATCCAGTGAGCTTTATAACGGTCGCTTTCTCTCGATTGCCCGTAAGTTTACCTCCGCTGATTTCAACTTTTGCCCCAGCCTCTGTAAGAATTATTGTATTCGGCACTGTGCTTTCACTCGACACCACACCTCCAGTCATGGTAAAAGTGGCGCCACTGTTAACTACAATCGTCCGACCGCTACTAGCATTTGCCCGGTTGACAATCTGACCACTTTCAACCGTCAAGTTACCAAGGCAGTTAATTACGCCATTGCCGTTATTTCCTACTATCTTTCCAGAATTACCGGCCGAGTCCTTTATCGTCACAGTGGCAGTATTCTGGATTATAATCGTCTGGCCATCTTCAACAGTGAGGGTAAATCCGTTCAAATCGATATAAATACTTTTAGGTATCTTTTGTTGGTATGCATATTGAATCCCAGCCGAAGCGTCCTTATGCAGCGTAAGAGTTGCTCCATCTTCAGCTTGCTGTACCGCCTCACATAATGTTTCATAGCCCTGATTACCAATGTAAACTGCGTCCTCAGTATCCTGTCCCTGATTTATCTGCTCGTTATTCGAGCCTTCGACTACCTCGTCCACAATTTCGGATGATGCATTATTAGTCTCTTCTGCCATCGCAATTTCAGGAGTCGCCATAAAAGCTAACAAGAAGCCGAGGCCCACCATCGCAGTTAATCGAATCGCGTTTTTCGCACTCGCTTTGACCGTCTCGGTAATTTCGGGTTGTACAAGACGCCCTCCCCTTCGTGTATTCAGTATTCGCATGTTTTCTCCTCTCTCCTAGAGGTAATACGGCCCAGGATCATGGCGCTCATTGCTCGTGCTTTGCTTTGCCGCCTTAAAATGTTACCCCCTACTAATCTTTTCGAAGCACCTAGGCGGCCAACCATTTCACGGCAACAGCTCCTTAGCAGATAGCCCCACAAAACCGAAATGGATTTTGCATACTATAGGTTACATTCCGCAGGTAGATAAGTCAAATACCGTGGCCCCCCTATCATGATTGTTTACGACAACATGACGGAGCAAGCAATCAGAAGTAGCAGATAAAGCCGTGCAAAAGAGAACCCTCCAGCTATTCAGTTCAGAAAATTTGACGGCCCCCTGACCTTACGTATCAGGCCAAGCCCAGCAAACTTCCGCACAGCAATGAAACCTCGGTGCAAAAGCTGAAAATGGATGCACCCACGCACGGAAATCGCCGTGTTGAGGGCGAGAAACGTGTATGGATGCACTCAATTTCAGAAATTGCACCGAGGTTTCATTTCTGCACCGAACTTCGAGATACATAGGTCAAACGCGCATCCGGCTCATCCTCATTAGAAGCACTTGCTGACACTCCGCCAACGCTCAGTAATACCCCGGAATTGGCCTCGATTCTGGAGCAAAACTGAGCGTCGACGAAAACAACGGTCGCCGATGCTCAGCTTCGCACCTCGCCAGCAGCCACGAGACAAAACGCAGCCTCCAGGCGCAAAAGGCGCCCACCGACCATCCTCTATAGAGACAAAAACGGGACAGTCCCGCGACTCACAACGCACAAGGGGCTGTCCCGAAAAACCAGTTCCCATATGGGACAAATCAAACCTACGCGGCGGCAAGCACGCGACGCGGCTCCTCCTCGC
Organism: Collinsella sp. An2; assembly: GCF_002160065.1. Taxonomy (GTDB): domain Bacteria; phylum Actinomycetota; class Coriobacteriia; order Coriobacteriales; family Coriobacteriaceae; genus Limicola. The sequence continues at coordinate 4,135 of NZ_NFJW01000028.1, forward strand.
CACGAACAGCGGCGGCGGTCACAACGACCTTCTCCACACCCTGCTCGCTCGGCAGATCGAACATCGTCTTCTGCAGCAGCTGCTCGCAGATAGAACGCAGGCCGCGCGCGCCCGTCTTGCGCTCAAGCGCGAGCTTCGCGATCTCGTGCAGCGCCTCGGGGTCGAACTCAAGGTCGCAGTCCTCAAGCTGGAACATGCGGCGATACTGCTTCACGATGGCGTTGCGCGGCTCGGTGAGAATCGACACCAGGTCGTCCTCCGACAGCGCGTTGGTTTGTGTAATCACCGGCGTACGGCCGATGAACTCGGGAATCATGCCAAAGGCGTTCAGATCCTGAGGCAGCACCTGGTGCAGCAGGAAGTTCTCATCGGTCGAGGTGGGGCCAGCGATCTCGGAGTTGAAGCCCACGCCCTTGTTGCCCACGCGGTCGGCCACGATCTTGTCCAGGCCAACAAAGGCACCGCCGCAGATAAACAGGATGTTCGTCGTGTCGATCTGCAGCAACTCCTGCTGAGGATGCTTGCGCCCACCCGTGGGCGGCACGCTCGCAACCGTGCCCTCGAGAATCTTGAGCAGCGCCTGCTGAACGCCCTCGCCGGACACGTCGCGCGTAATGGACAGGTTCTCGGCCTTGCGGGCCACCTTGTCGATCTCGTCGATGTAGATGATGCCTACCTGTGCACGCTCAATGTCGCCGTCGGCCGCGTTGATGAGCTTCAGAAGGATGTTCTCGACATCCTCTCCCACATAACCGGCCTCGGTGAGAGCGGTAGCGTCGGCAATGGCAAAAGGCACCTCGAGGATGCGCGCGAGGGTCTGCGCCAGCAGGGTCTTGCCCGTACCCGTGGGGCCCAGCAGCAGAATGTTCGACTTCGCAAGCTCCACGTCCGACAGGTCGTCGGCGCCGGCGGCATGCTTACCGATGGGGGCACGCCCGGCCGACCCGTCCGACTCGTCATGTGCGCCTTCGGCAGCGCCACCCTCAAGCACGCGACGGTAATGGTTGTACACCGCCACCGACATGGCGCGCTTGGCCTCTTCCTGACCCATGACGTACTGCGAGAGCTCGTCATAGATCTCGTGCGGCGTCGGAACGCGGTCGATAACTTGCTTGTCGTGGTGGTGCGCGTCCTCAGGCTCGTCAAGCTCGGCAAGCTGCGAGCCCTGAAGGCCAAAGGAGTCGAGCATGTCCGGGAAGTCGGGATGCCCCGCCATGAAGTCGTTGGCAAGCGACTCCTCCAGAATGTCCACGCAGGCGGCAACGCACTCGTCGCAGATGAAGATGTCCGTGGGACCCTTCACGAGCTTGCGAACTTGATCCTGTTCCTTGCCACAGAACGAGCAGCGAATGGGGCCCGTGGGATACTGGTCGCCCCGAGAATCATTCGGCATTATTCGTTCCCCTTCGCAGCCTGGGTGCGGGAGGTGATGACGCGGTCGACGATGCCGTACTCAAGGGCATCGGCGGCACGCATGTAGTGGTCGCGCTCGGTGTCCTGCTCGACGCGCTCGAACGGCTGGCCGGTGGCGTCGGCAAGGATCTGGTTGAGGTTACGACGGTTCTCTTTGATCTCGCGCGCAACGATCTCGATCTCGGTCTGCTGGCCCTGGGCGCCGCCGCTCGGCTGATGAATCATGACCATGGAGTTGGGCAGGCAGAACCGCTTGCCCTTCGCGCCGTTCGCCAGCAGCACGGCAGCCATGGATGCGGCCATGCCCACGCAGATGGTGGAGACGTCGGGCTTGATGAAGTTCATGGTGTCCAGAATCGCGAGGCCCGAGTAGACCTCACCACCCGGAGAGTTGATGTACAGCGAGATGTCCTTCTCGGCATCCTGGCTCTCGAGGTGCAGCAGCTGCGCGATCACGAGGTTCGCGGTCACGGAGTTGATCTCCTCGCCCAAAAAGACAATGCGGTCGTTAAGCAGGCGCGAGTAGATGTCGTAGCTACGCTCACCGCGCGGCGTCTGCTCGATGACGTACGGGACAAGAGCGGATTCAATGTTGGGTATCATGCGTTCTCCAATCTGGATGTGCATACGTACAAAGTGCGGCGGCTGGACGCAAGCGCGATCCAGCCACCGCAGACATGCCGGTCAACCGGTATGATACGTACCCGAAAAACGGACGTTCACACAGAAATGCTACTCAGCGTCCTGCTCGTCCTTCTTGGCGGTCTCGTCGACCTCTGTGACCTTGGCGTTCTCGACCAGCCAGTCGCACGCCTTGGAACGACGGATGGAATCGCGGATGGCCGGGATGCGGCCCTCGGCGACGAACTGAGCCTTGGTGGCCTCGGGATCGGGCACACCGGCGCGCTCGAACTCGGCGTCGACGTCCTCGTCGGTGACCTCGATCTTGAGCTCGCGGGCGAGCGCGTCGAGAGCCAGGGACTCGCGGGCAACGTCGTCGGCCTGATGATGCAGGTCGTCGATGAACTGCTGCGAGGTGATGCGCGAGGACTGGAGCCAGGCGTCGAGCGTCATGCCGCTGGCCTGCAGGTTCTGCAGGAAGTTCTGGCCGAGCTCGGAGAACACGGACTGCTCGTAGTCCTTGTCGACCTCCTCGAGCTGAAGACGCTCGGCGAGGGCGGCCACGGCGCGGTTCTCCTTGAGGCCGGGCAGCTGCGAAGCCTTCTCCTGCTCGATCTCGGTCTTCACGGCGTCGCGCATGGTGGCGATGTCGTCGAAGCCGAAGGCAGACTTGGCGAGCTCGTCGGTGAGCTCGGGAACCTTGCGGGTGCGGATGCCCTTGACGGTGACCTCGACGGCAGCCTCCTCGGCACCCTCGACCTCGGGGGTCCAGGAGATCTCCTTGGTCTCGTCGATGTTCATGCCGGTCAGGCCTTCATCGAAGGCGGCGGGCAGGTTGCCGGCGCCAACGGCGATCATGCGGGAGTCGCCAGCGAGCGCCTCGGCGTTCTTGACGTTCTTGACCTCGGCGGTCACAAAGTCGCCGTTCTCGATGGCGCGGTCGGTGACATCCTCGAAGGTGGCGTGATAGCCCAGAAGCATGTCGACCTGAGCATCGATCTCGGACTCGGTGACCTCTGCGGGAGGCATCTCGATCTCGACCGGATCATAGGAGCTCAGCTCGGCGGTCTGACGAAGCTTGAACGTGACGGAGTAGGTGTAGTCCTCGTGGTCCTTGGCGATGTCGATGTCCTTGTACTCGGGATCGCCAACCGGCACGATGTCCAGCTCGTTCAGGACGCCGGGCTCGCTGGAGCCCACGAGCTCGTTGGTGGCCTGAGCGAGGGTGGCCTGAGCGCCCAGCATGCTGTCGATGACGGGACGAGGAGCCTTGCCGGCGCGGAAGCCCGGGAAGCGGTACTTCTTCGCAGCCTCGCGGTAGGCCTTCTTGATCGTGGAATCGACGTCGGCAGCGGGGATGGTGACCGTCGCGACGAGCTTGCCGTCCTGCACCTCGGAAGTGATGTTCAACGTTCCTCCTCTTACAAGCCCAGCTGGTCTCAGGTGCTGGGCACACCTCATGACACGAAGAGCCGCCCGGGCGGGCAGGCACGGCAAGAAGCCGGCTGCGGACCGAAGACGGTGTGCGCGGCCCCGTGGAACGCGGCCATGGTGCGGGCGAAAGGACTCGAACCTTCACGGGAATCCCACTGGAACCTAAATCCAGCGCGTCTACCAATTCCGCCACGCCCGCATGATGCGCACAGACTTTGCATGATAGCAGAACACGCCGAATTGCGTGCGGAAACACCGTATATAGTGGTGTAACCATGCAGCACGCACACTTTTGCGCCAAAAGCGCGGCGGCTGCGCTTGGGGACACGGGCGGACTGGCGTCGGAAACGGGCCGTCGGCAGGTCGGGCCGGCGGGCAGGTCGGGCCGGCTCCGCGCCGACCCGTCCGCCTCGGCCTGCAAGCCCGCGCAGCCCGCCCGGCTCCGCCCGTGCAGCCTATTCGCCGTGCAGGACCTTTTGCGGCGTAATGGGAAGCTCTCTCACCTGATGCCCGCAGGCGTGCGCCACGGCACTTGCAATCGCCGGCGCCGGCGTGTTGATGACCACTTCTCCGATGGACTTGGCGCCAAACGGTCCCGACGCTTCGTAGCTCGGCACGAAATCAACCCGGATACTCGGCACGTCGAGGCGCGAAGGCAGCTTGTAGGTCATAAACGAGCGCGTGCGCATGCGCCCGGCGGGGCTGTACTGCACGTCTTCGGTGAGCGCCATGCCAATGCCCTGGGCAATGCCGCCCTCGGCCTGGATGCGCGCCAGATTGGTGTTTGCCACGGTGCCGCAGTCCACGACGCCCACGTAGTCCACCACGTCGACCTCGCCGGTCGCCCGGTCGACCTCGACCTCGGCGATGCCCACCATAAACGGCGGGGGCGACGCCTCGGCGCCCTGAGCGGCATGGGCCGTAAGGGCGTCCCCCTGGCCTCCCGCGACGCACTTGTTGGCAAACGTCTCCAAGTCCATCTCGTGTAGCGGGGCCATGTCCTGGGCCCCCTCCCCGCCCGGTGCGGGAACGAAGACGCGCTCGCCATCGAAGCAGACGTCCTGGGAGTCGACCCCCCACCAGCTCGCTGCCGTCGCAGACATCTTCTCGCGCAGGGCGGTCGCGGCCTTCACCGTCGCCGAACCCGTGATGTAGGTCGTAGAACTCGCATAGGAACCGGTGTCGTACGGACTCACGTCGGTGTCCACGCCGCGCGTCACGATGCGCTCGACCGGACACTCAAGGACCTCTGCGGCGAACTGGGCCAGAATGGTATCGCATCCGGTGCCCATGTCGGTCGCGCCAATCGAGAGCACGTAGAAGCCGCCCTCCTCGAGCCGCAGGTCAACCGAGCCGATGTCAACGTTCAGGATGCAGGAACCCTGCATGCCCAGGGCGACGCCGAGCGCGCGCACGCGGCCGTTCCCGACCTCGCGCACAAGGCCCTTCTCATCCCAGCCAATCATCTCCTGAGCCCGGCGGATGCATCGGTCAAGCGAGCAGCTCGTGAGCGTCTCGCCGTCAAACTGCGGCATGACATCGCCCTCGTGCACCAGATTCATCTGACGCAGCTCGCACGGATCCATGTGCAGCTCATCGGCCAACTCGTTCACCGCCGACTCAAGCGCAAAAAGGCCCTGGGTGGCGCCGTAACCGCGGTACGCGCCCGCCGGCATGGTGTTGGTGTAGACCACCTTGAAGGTGAAGCGCGTGGCAAGGGCCCGATTGTAGAGCGGCAAGGACTTGTGCCCCGACAGGCCAACGGTGGTGGGACCGTGCTCGCCGTAGGCACCCGTATTGGAGAGCGTGTCGAGGTCGATAGCGACGATAGTGCCGTCGCGACGCGCGCCCAGGCGCACGTGCATCTGCATCTCGTGACGCGAGTTGGACGCGGTGAAGGTCTTTTCGCGCGTATAGCAGATCTTCACGGGACGCCCCAGGCGCGCGGCGGCAAACGCAGCGAACACCTCAAGGCAGCCGGTCTGCTTCGCGCCGAAACCTCCGCCGATGCGGGGCTTTACCACGCGCACCTGCGAGGGCGGAATCTCGAGCGCAGTCGAGATCATGCGGCGCACATGGAACGGGACCTGCGTCGACGAGACGCACACGATGCGTCCGTACGCGTCGGTGTAGGCAAAGGAGCGGAACGTCTCCATCATGGCTTGCGCGTTCGCTTTGGTGTGGTAGGTGCGATCGATGATAACGTCGGCTTCTGCGAATTCCGCGTCGAGGTCGCCGAACGCACTGCCGCCCTGCGCGCAGATGTTGCGCTCGCGCTCGTTGTTGATCCAGGCGGCGTTCACCGTGTAGCCGTCCTCGTCGTGCACGACCACGGGATTGTCGACAGCCTGCGTGAAGTCGAGCAGTGCCGGAAGCACTTCGTAGTCGACCTTCACCAAACGACAGGCGCGCTCGGCGGTGCGCTCGTCTAGGGCGACGACCAGCGCGACCTCATCGCCCAAATAGCGCAGCACCGGGTCCAGAATGAGCCGGTCATAGGGCGACGCCACGGGATTCGACTGTCCGGCCAGCGAAAAGCGGGTCTGCGGCACGTCGTGATACGTGAAGACAGCGACGACACCAGGCACCTTGAGCGCCCGCGAAGCATCGATGGAGCGGATACGCGCGTGCGCATGCGGAGAATGGATGATCTCCATGACGAGGGCGTCCGTGGGCGCGATGTCATCGGTGTAGAGGGGTTTTCCGGCAAGAAGCGCGTAGGCGTCCTTCTTGACCACGGGCTTCGACAGATACTTGAGCGCGGCGGTGCGCTCAGGGGCGATGTCGCAGGTAGGCGTGGTGTTGCAGCTGCTAGAAGCGCTCATGCTAAGCCACCTCCTCGTTGGCAGGCGCAGGAACGGCGGCGTCCTGATGGGGCGACGTGGCGCCGGACGCGTCGGCGGACGGCATGCCAAGGTAGCGGCGAATGGCTCGCATCTGACTCATGTAGCCGGTGCATCGGCAGAGGTTGCCCGCCAGATACCGGCGCACCTCGTCATCGGAGGGCACGCGACCGGCGAGCTCGCGCTCGAAAGCAAGTACGGTCATCACGAGGCCAGGAGAGCAGAATCCGCACTGCTCTGCCCCCTCCTCCGCCATGCAGACGGCGAAGGCGTGGGACTCTTCCTGAAGCCCCTCGAGCGTTGTGACGTCGCGACCATCCACGCGGGCAGCCAGAACCGAGCAGCTCAGCTGTGGCTTGCCATCAATCCAAACGGTGCACAGGCCGCAGTTGCTGGTCTCGCATCCGCATTTGACGCTCATGCAACCCTGCTTGCGCAGCAGCTCGAAAAGAGAGGTATCGGCGGCAATCTCGCAGGTTGTGCGCTTACCGTTTAGCATGAAGGAGATGTTCATCGAGCCGCCTCCTCAATCGCACGGCGCACCAACACCGGCGCGACCTCCTGCCGATACGCGGCGTCTGCCAGCATGTTTGTCGAATAGGTAAGTCGCTGTGCAGAGGCACAGGCGGCCTCTACCTCATCGGCGGTCGGAGCATCCGTTAAGGTGACGCAAGGTGCGCCTTGGCTGTTCGACGCGTCCTGCGCGCCTCCCTCCTGCGCGCTTCCCACCACCAGGCGGGGCCTGCCGGGGCGTGCGCCCACGGCAACACGCCAGCCCTGGCAAGTATGCGCCGCGCAGACGTTGATGACCGGGAAATCGGTAGCCTGGCGACGAACCGCCTGATAGCTTGCCTGCGCAGGAGCAGCGGGTACGATTACGTGCGTCAGGACGTCACGACATGTAGCTTTGTCCATCAGAAACGCCTCGAGCGGAATACGGCCAGCCCCCACAAACTCAAGGTGCGCGCCCAGGGCCAGCAGCACCAGACACACATCCGAGAACCCGAAGCGACCGCAAACGCTGCCGCCCACGGTCGCCAGGTTTCTGAACTGAACGCCCACGATATCGTGAACGGCGGCAGCAGCCGCTCCGCCGGAAGCGCGGTCCAGATGCTCGTCCAACTCGAACGAACGCAGCGTGACATATGCGCCGATGCGTAGGGCGTCGCCAAAGACGGGGTCGTCATGAGTGAGATTGATTGCGTCGAGCCCGCAATCTCCGAGGTCGATGACCGTCCCGACCGAGCGCCTCGACAGGCGCATCCAACCTCCGCCGCCAACGATACGGCTGCCCTTTTTGCTGCGCAGAAGCTCATAGGCATCCTGCGGGCTTTTCGCCCGCACATAGGTACCAAATCTGAGCACGACCATCTCCCCTCTCGCCGGCTCTCGACCAGAAAACATCAGTTTAGACCCACCAGGATCGCATGCCGGTCCGCGCACGGCGGCATATCCGCCAGCGAACAAAAAGAACGTAAGGACACCCGCTCCTTACGATTGTCGGAGCATCTGATAGTATGAGTTCGTGCATGGTCTGAATTGAGGGAGGGACTATGGCTGTAGCATCACTCGTCCTGGGAATTTGCTCGATTGTCATGTCGTTCATCAGCCTCAACTGGCTGGGTGTCATCCTGTCAATCGTTGGCATCATCCTTGGGTCGCAGGCCAAGAAGCGCGCAGACCAGGACCAGGGCATCGCCAAAGCAGGATTTATTTGTTCGATCATCGGACTTATCCTCTGCATCATCACCCTAATCGCTTGCGTGATGTGTGTCGGCACCCTCGGCCTTGCAAGTCTCAGCGCTGCTTACCACATGTAGGCTCGCCAGGGGGTAACGGATCGGGCGTCGGGAAATTCCCCGGCGCCCGTTTTCTTTTTCGACGGCAATCGGCCAAGGGACTTGAATGAATATTTCTGGGGACATTGGGTTTTCCGTTCTTGGGCACACGGTTGCGTATTATGGCCTCTTTATTGCGCTTGGCCTTATCGCTGGAGGCATCCTTACCTGGGTTCTTTGCCGAAAACTCCATATAGTCTTTGAAGATACCATCACCCTCGCGGCTGCCGGCGGGCTTGGGGCAATTGTTGGGGCAAAGCTGCTCTATCTTATGGTCAGTCTGCCTCAAATCAATCCCGCCCACCTCGCTGACCCAGAATACCTTGCAAGCTTGATGCGCGGCGGGTTTGTATTCTATGGGGGTCTGATTGGCGGCATCCTGCTAGCATGGTGTGCCGCGAAACTCTTTCGTATTGATCTTTCGAGCCACGTGCGACCACTGGTACCGGCGGTCGCGTTGGGACATGGTGTCGGTCGTATCGGGTGCCTTATGGTCGGATGCTGCTATGGCACCGCGACTGACGGACCCCTCTCGGTGACCTACGTGCACTCGCTTGCTGCCCCAAACGGCATCCCACTCGTACCTGTCCAGCTTATAGAGGCAGTATTCGAAATCGCATATGCAGCCCTTCTGGCATGGATCGCACTCCGCCGTCCGCAGATTCAGGTGCTTCCGCTCTATCTTGGGCTCTACGCCGTGCTCCGGTTTATGCTTGAGTTCTACCGCGGCGATGATGCTGAACGCGGTCTTTTGGCGTGCCTCTCTACCTCGCAATGGATCAGCCTGCTCATTTTGGCGGCACTCCTCACCCGGCTCCTTTGGAGACGTGCCCACCGGGAGAGCCACAAGGGCAACATGCACGAATAGCACTCCATAGGAACATAGCCTCTACCGGCATGCCGCCGACATGGAATATATCGTTCGCGTTCGAACTCCGTCGCACATTGCTCTGCAAACTGTTGCAAACACGCGGACAATCAAACGTCCTAATATTTCCCAAATCTAACAAACTTCGCATTTCATCACAGTATTTCCGCAGGTACATAACGCTTACCGACAATTCTTGCCAGTCGACAGGCGAGAACCTGGCAGCATTGTTTGCCACAACTTCTGTGACTAAAGTTTTGGTATGGATGCTATTCAGACAACCGCTGTCGTCATCTCTCATGAAACCGCCTTGAGAGCAATTCGTGTCGCGCGACGCCGCTATTCCATGCTTCCGTGGCACCCCCTTTCTTCAAGCGAGCAGCGCCGCGTGCTTGCTGCATGCGCTCCAAATCGAACCAGTATCGATATGGGTGCTCTTTATCGTGCGGGGCTATGGAACCACCATGAAACCGACTATCGGATAGATGTGTTAACGCTAAACGCCGCGCAAAAACGTTCTCATCCGCAGGTTCGGTGTCACAGCATCACGCAGAAACTGCCCGCAGGAAGCCTGCTGGAAATAGAACCCGGAATATATTGTGTGTCGCCGGCGCTCGCGGTAACCCAATATGCCGCAAAGCACTCCCTTGGCAAAACCGTGGCGCTGCTGCAGGAACTTTGCGGAAGCTTCTCTCTTCATGAAGACCAGGATGCCGGGCAAGAATCGTCTGCAGGTGAAGAGGACATTGGATACTATGAGTCAGACCCTGTGACCTGCGCTGGCGAACTTAGCAAACACATAGCAAAACTCTCCCATGTTCAAGGCTACCGACAAGCATCTATAGCCGTTCGGTTTGCACTCGATGGAGCGCGCTCACCTGGGGAGGCTATCATGGTCTCGATGTTTCATATGTCATTTTGTTATGGTGGTTTCAACGTTTCAAATCTGCTCTTAAACCACAAGATTGATTTTTCGCACATCGCTCGTGCAGCGTCACGCATGCCCTACGCAATCTGTGATGCCTATGTACCGGATTCGCAAACAACCCTTGAATACAATGGGTCCTATCATGACCAAGCAGCGGCGCGGATCCACGATGAACGTCGCAATGCAGGACTGGAAGCAATGGGCGTCACGACCCTCGTTATCAATCGGGAGCAGCTGCGTGACATTGAAGCTCTCGAATCAATCGCAAAGGTGCTCTACCGTCGCGCCGGAAAACGATATCAAAATCGCACGACAGGACGCTATGTTAAACAGATCAACCTGCTCAACGAGCTGAGGGCCGCATTTGGCTGGCCGAAATGCTGAATGAGGAATGCGAACGCGGCTCGCAACTCATGTCGAGCCTCCGACTTCGACACCTAAACCTATACTGGCTTCAAAGTGTTCAAAAATTCATTTTTTCGGCTCTGAAATTAACGATGCAGACGATGTATCAAAAGATTCAGCGCTAATATGTCCTTTATAATCCGATATCGGACTATATTATTGATTATTCGCCGTCTTACAGTTAATCAAAAGCCGAGAAAATAGATTTTTGAACAGCAACGGCGCTGGAATCGAGCGAGTTATGGCCAACGAGAAATCACATGGCTAATTCTATGCATACATCGTTATGTTTTATACATGCTAAACCGTGAGACCGCTTTACGGGTTTTGAACAGGGTTTTTGTATAGGGATACGCCTCACGAGATTGTTGCTGCGTTGAACAACCATTTCAATATTGCAGCATTGCGCGGTATGTAAGTGGGGGCGACGGGCAATTCATGCCCGGCGCCCCCACTTCAATGCATACGATGGTGAAAAGGCCCGGATAGACTAGCACACACCCTGTGCCATCATGGCGTCGGCAACCTTCATGAAGCCAGCGATGTTGGCGCCCATCACGAAGTTGCCCTCGTGACCATACTCGCGGGCAGTATCGTCCACGTTGTGGAACATGCCGCGCATGAGCTCCTCGAGCTTGCCGTCGACCTCTTCAAACGTCCAGGAGAGATGCTCGGCGTTCTGGCTCATCTCGAGGCCGGACACGAGCACGCCGCCCGCATTCGCCGCCTTGCCGGGCATGAAGGCAACACCATGCTCCTGCAGGTAAACCGTAGCATCCGGCGTGGTGGGCATGTTAGCACCCTCGCCCACGACCTTGCAGCCGTTGGCCACGAGCGCCTGAGCATCCTCGAGCAGGAGGGTGTTCTCGCGTGCGCAGGGCAGGGCGATATCGCAGGGAAGCTGCCAAACGCCGCGGCCGTCCTCGGCATGCCAGGTGGCGTTCGGACGCTCGTCGACATACATGGCCAGGCTTACACCCTTGTCGTGACCGGAGCGCTTCTTGTTGTAAATGTGCTCAAGGACCTGATAGTCAATGCCGTCCGGATCCTCGACCCAGCCCTTGGTGTCAGAGCAGGCAATGGTCTTGCCGCCCAGCTGTGCCACCTTCTGAATCGCGTAGATCGCAACGTTGCCAGAACCATGCACGACGACCGTCTTGCCCTCGAAGGAGTCGCCCTGGCTCTTGAGGTACTCGTCGACGAAGTACACCAGGCCATAACCGGTGGCCTCAGTGCGCGCGAGCGACCCGCCAAACGAGAGACCCTTGCCGGTGAGCACGCCCGACCACTCGTCACGAAGGCGCTTGTACTGGCCAAACATGTAGCCGATCTCGCGGCCGCCCACGCCCAGGTCACCGGCGGGCACGTCGGTGTTGGGGCCGATATGACGCGACAGCTCGGTCATGAAGGACTGGCAGAACGCCATGACCTCGCGGTTGGACTTGCCCTTGGGGTCGAAATCAGAGCCGCCCTTACCGCCGCCCATGGGCAGCGTGGTCAGCGCGTTCTTAAAGATCTGCTCAAAGCCCAGGAACTTGAGCATGCCAAGGGTAACGGTCGGGTTGAAGCGTAGGCCGCCCTTATAGGGACCAATGGCGCTGTTGAACTCGACGCGATAGCCGCGATTGACCTGGACCTTGCCCTCGTCGTCAACCCACGGCACGCGGAACATAATCACACGCTCGGGCTCGACCAGGCGCTCGAGCAACGACTGCTCCTCGAATTCGGGGTGCGCCTCGACGGCGGGCTCGATGGTCTCGAGGACCTCGGTAGCCGCCTGAAGGAACTCGGGCTGGTCGGCGTAGCGGTCGTTCAGCTCGGCGATGACCTTCTGGGTATAGCTCATTACTCTCTCCTTACTTCACGGATGCGCCGCGGAAGGCGGCTTCACGTCGTCTCGGCCGTGTGCCGTCACTCAGCCGGACCAACGCCTCGAAAAAGTTTACGCTGTGGCAACAATGGCATATGGAAGAAGCCGCCTCGAAACGTAGATGCAACAACCCGGAAACACACGGTGGCGCACCTCGCCCTTTTGGGTCCGGCGACAACCGCTGGCCCAGCATCCTTCACAGTGACCCCATAACCCTCGCATGAGCTCTGCGGCATTCGCAGCGGCGGCAGTCTTCGCTGAAACCCCGCCGCCCCTACAGCTCACGAGGACAAGGCCTGCCGGCCGCCATGTCCACAATGCCCCGGATACCTTCGCGAGCCATACTCCGCGTGTCGGCCAAGGTGTAGAACGCCATATGCTGTGTAAGCACGACGTTGGGGAACTGACGCAGGTATGCCATTTTGGGATTCGAGAGAATCTCGGTCTTGTGGTCGATATGCGTGATGCCCTCCTCGCCCTCGATGACGTCCATGCCGAGCGCGCCAATGTGACCAGACTCGATTCCAGCAATGAGCGCATCGGTGTCGGCCAGTCCGCCGCGGGCGCAGTTGATCAGCACCACGCCGGGCTTCATGCGCTCGATAGCGGCAGCGTCGATCATGTGGTGCGTCTCGTCGGTAAGGGGCACGTGCAGCGTGATCAAATCGCTGCGCAAGAAGATGTCGTCGAGGTCGCAGAATTCCACCTGGCCCTCGAAGGCCGCAACGGGCGAGGGATTACAGGCAAGAATCGTGCAGCCAAAGCCCGAAAGGCACCTGGCAACAGCCTGGCCAATGCGCCCCAGCCCCACGATACCCACCGTGAGCGAAGAAAGCTCCCTGCCCATCAGCCCCGACAGCGAGTAGTCGTTGACCTGCTGCCGCCAAAGCGCCGGCTTATAGTTGCGCAGCGTGAGCAGCATGAGCATAACGGTGAACTCGGCGACGCCCTCGGGCGGGTAGCCGGCGTTGCACACACGCATGCCCAGCCGGTGTGCGGCGGAGAGTTCGATGTGGTTATGGCCCACGGTTCGGGTGGAAAGGAATCGAACGCCAAGCTCGTGCCACCTGGTCAGAAGCCGCTCGTCAATCGTTCCCATGCCAAGAAACGTGGCCGCATCGAATCCAGCGGCGGCGTCGGCCGTGTCCATGCTGGGGACGTCGTCGGTGCAACTAAGCTCGACGCCCAGCTCGTCTGCAACGCGAAGCAACTCGGCACGTTCGTCGTCGCGAACCTCGTATGCAAGAATCTTCATAGACACCCCCAGCTTGCCAGCCTGTCACGCCGCCTGTGGCACGTAAACGCGGCCTCGGCAATACGCTATCGATTCAGAGAGCATTATATTGTGGCGAATCGATTGGCACCAACGCTTGAGGCCGATAGAATGCCGCCGAAGCAATAATGGCCGAGGGTGTACGTTGGGAGAACGGCAGGTTCGCTGGACAGGGGGCAGGTGATTTTTCTCGCAAAGGACAGGGTGATTCGCGTGATTTCTTCCGCGCGCTCCCGTCTCGGGCGTCTCGGGATTTCCGGTTGCCTTGGATTTGTGCGTTGCCTGAACGCGCGGCATCCCCTATAA
>NZ_NFJW01000029.1 GCF_002160065.1 Collinsella sp. An2
ATGACAGCTTGCGTCAACAAGAAGCACACGAGGAGGGTCGCGCTCGCCATCTCCGCCTCGCTCGTGGGGGCCCTGAGCCTGGGCGCCGCCGCGCCGGCCGTGGCGTTCGCGGAGGACGGCGTCTCGACCCAGTCGGTCTCTGAGGCTCAGGCATGGAGCAACGGTAAGCTCACCTACGCCCACGACAATCAGGGCCTTATTATCACAGGCGACCTCAACAGCATCGAGTTTGAGGTCAACGGTCCGGCAAAGTACGTTGTTCCCATCAAGGTCACGCCCGAGAAGGGCAAGGAGACCGTCGTGACCTCCGACCTGGTCACCTATTGGTTTGATGCCAACAGCAACGGGGTGATCGACTCCGGCGACACCCGGATCGCCAAGGGCGACGACACCGCGGCCCTCGCGAGCCACACCTGGGCAGTGGGCTCCTATCTCATGGTCATCGAGGCGCCCGCCGGCTCCGAATACGACGATGGCGGCACGGACAAGCTGGTCGCCGGCTTCAAGGTTGTCAACAAGTCCCTTGACGGCGCCAAGATCTACGACGCGGCGTCAGGCGACGTCTCCGACGACGAGTTCGTCTACACGAAGAACGGCCAGAGCTTCGGCTTCCTTCTCGACGGCGTGACGTATGGAGAGACCAACTCCATTTTCGACGTCCGTTGGTATGACCGCAACACCGGCAACGAGCTCCCCAGCGAGCCGGTCGACGCCGGTGAGTACACCGCGCTCCTCGTCGGAAAGACCGGCACCGACTATGCGCGTTCCGAGGAGCAGGTCAACTTTGACATTTCCAAGCGCGACCTCACCACTGCCGCGGTGAGCATCACCGACCTTGAGTGGAAGGACAGCCAGCAGGAGATCCCCGAGTGGGCTCGCGTCGACGATGCTACCTACAGCATTCTCACCTCTTCACCCTCCCACCAGAAGGGCTCGCTGAAAGCCACCGTTGTCGGCATTGCTGACGGAAGCTCGGTGGTTCGCAACAAGACCACCTACACCGTGGAGCTGACCCCCTCCGAGTTCGGTGAGAAGAACTTCACCGGCAAGGCGACCGTCGAGTTCTCCATTGTGGGAACGCTCGTCCCGACCAGCAGCATCGAGTACTTCTTCCAGGGTTACAAGACTCTCGACAATGCTAGCGCCGTCGTCTACACAGATGACCAGACGACCCATATCGAAGGCAGCCTAATTCGCTGCACGAACCCCAATGCAAAGCTGAGCGTGGTCGTGACAGACGCCGCCGGCCAGGAGGTCGACTTCGACGCCATCAACAGCGTCCCGGGCGACTACACCATCTCCGCACGCGTCGACGCGAAGCTCAACAGCTACAACTACGGCAGCGACACCGCCGTTATGAAGGTCAAGACCCGCAAGGGCGAGGTCAAGGCTGACGCGAAGCTGTGGTTCACCTATGACGGCACCGTGGTCGACCACGTCGAGCCCGTTGTCTACGACGGCGGGGACTTCCTCAAGCGCATCGGAACCGTCGTCGAGTACGGGGACGCCACCTTGGTCGCGGGCGAGGACTACACCGTCACCGTTACGGACGCGTACGGCAAGGTCGTCGACTCCATCGTCGATGCCGGCAGGTACACCATCACCGTGTCCAGCTCTGTTTATGACATCACTGGGGCTAAGGGCAGCTGCCAGCTCGTGATTGACGTCAAGCCTATCATGCTCAACGACGTTCGTCTCGGCTCCGATGACGTTAAGACTTTCGAGGGGAAGGACGCCTTCATCCCCTACGACGGCTCCGAGCACGGCTACTACTTCTACTACGAGGTTAAGGACGCCAAGGGCAACGTTGCCCAGGTGCGTATCCCGGACGGCGTACTGAATCTCGACCACTTCGAGTTCATTAACACCGACGGGGAGAAATCCGACGCCGATGCAATATCTGAGCTGGGCACCTATTTCGCTCACGTGACCCAGGCTGAGGGCGTCGTTAACTACGTTCTCGCAGACACTAGGACAGACAACTTCCTCACCGTCAAGTCCTCCTCCGTCTTCACCGACGTGCCCTCCACCCACTGGGGAGCCGAGGGCATCTTCGACGCCTACCGGCTCGGCTACATGAGCGGCTACAAGGGCACGACCTTCTTCGGCCCCTCCGACACCCTCAGCCGTGCGCAGGCCGCCGTCGTGCTCTACAACATGGGCACCAACCGCTCCGTTGACGAGACCAACGACGCCTGGAACACCTGGCACGAGCACGGCCTGGCGTTCCCCGACGCCGAGCAGTGGTACGCTGCCGAGCTCGGCTGGGCCTCTACGCTCGACATCGTCTCCGGATACCCTGACGGCAACTACGGCGGCTCCGACGACGTGACCCGCGAGCAGTTCGCCATCATGCTGCGCAACTACGCCGCGGCCAAGGGCGAGGACGTGTCCGTGGACGACGTCGACGCCGCGCTCGAGGGCGTCAAGGACGCGGACACCATCTCCGACTGGGCCCGCGAGGCGGTCGCCTGGGCCGTGGAGAACGGCGTCATGGGCGCCGAGGGCTACGTCTACGCCGACCAGAGCATCGAACGCGCGCAGGCCGCCCTCATGGTGACCCGCTATCAGCCTGAGCAGCTCACCGGCTCCGACCTGCTGACCAACGGCGTGCGCCGCTAAGTTCCACCTTGGCAGCCCGCCGGGCTAATCAATGAGGCAGGGCCCTCCCCGTCCGGGGAGGGCCCTGCCCTGTCTTAAGTGTGGCGCGGCCCGCTCCGCGACGCCCGTCGCCAACTGATTCCACCCGCATAACGGGTGGGTTTCTATGCGGCGCGCAGCGCGCGCCGCGCAGGCTAAAGCCTAGACAATCAGGACCACCCCTAAAAGGGGTGGTCTGCTCATAGGGTATAACCCTTGGACTACCGGCGCGCGCCTGAAGACGCCGGCCTTCACGGTGTTCGGGCCGCATTGCGGATTGACCCGTGGCTAGCCGGCCAGACCGGCGTCAGCCCCTCTTCTTCGGGCCCCTCGAGAACGGGTCCTCGTACTCCTTGACGCTCAGCCGGTCCAGGGCTATGTCGGCGGCCTCCTGCTCCCGGATGTACTTCGCGATCGTCGCCTCGTTGAGGCCGACGGTGGAGGCGTAGTAGCCGGTCGACCAGAACCTCCTGTTGCCGAACTTGTACTTGAGGTTCGCGTGCCGGTCGAACATGAGCAGCGAGCTCTTCCCCTTCAGGTAGCCCATGAAGCTCGACACGCTGATCTTGGGCGGGATGCTGACCAGCATGTGCACGTGGTCCGGCATCAGGTGCCCCTCGATTATCTCCACCCCCTTCCACTGGCAGAGCTGCCTGAGTATCTCCCCCAGGTCCTTGCGGTATTGGTTGTAGACGACCTTCCTCCTATACTTTGGAGCTAACACGATGTGGTACTTGCAGAGCCACTTCGTGTGCGCGAGGCTGTTGGCCTTCTGGGCCATGGCAATCACCTTCCCCTCGGGGCCGGCGACCTGAACAATCACCATGCTAGGGGGAAGGTGCCTCGTTGCATAGCATCTAGTGCCGTCCACCCGCACAGCGGGTGGTTTTCTATGCTGCGCGTACCGCGCGGCACGGACTAAAGTCCATGAAATAAAAGGCCCCCTCCGGAGAGGGGGCCTTCCTCCAAGCAACGTAGATGAGTTCTCAGGAGCACCTAGCGCACGTTGATGAGCAGGTCGGAGCCGGTGAGCCGCTTGGGCTGGAAGCGGGTCGTCATGATGGCGGCCTGCGCGCGCTCGATCGGCTGGTCGGCGTAGACGTAGCCCTCGGCGCCCATGACGCCGTTCTCCACGGCCCAGGCGACCGCCTCGCGGGCCCAGTCGGAGATGGTGTCGGCGTCCTTGACGCCCTCGAGCGCGGCGTCGACGTCGTCCACGGACACGTCCTCGCCCTTGGCCGCGGCGTAGTTGCGGAGCATGATGGCGAACTGCTCGCGCGAGACCTCGTCGGACCCGCCGTAGTTGCCGTCGGGGTAGCCCTTCACGATGTCGAGGGTGCTAGCCCAGCCGAGCTCGACCGCGTACCACTGCTCGGCGTCGGGGAACGCCAGGCCGTGCTCGTGCCAGGTGTTCCATCCGTCGTTGGTCTCGTCCACGGAGCGGTTGGTGCCCATGTTGTAGAGCACGACGGCGGCCTGGGCGCGGCTCAGGTGGTCTGCCGGGCCGAAGAACGTGGTGCCCTGGTAGCCGCTCATGTAGCCGAGATCCTTGGCCTGGTAGATCTCCTCGGCGCCCCAGTGGGTGGATGGGACGTCGGTGAAGACATTGGCGTCGCGCACGTCGATCCAGGTCACCTCTCCGCCCCACTCGTCATCGGTAGTGACATCGGGGATATAGAGATAGTTGTCATCAGCGATCTTGACAGACGGGACGTAGTGCCCAACGGCATTGATTGTGTCGACGTCCTCCCAGTCGACCGTCTCCCAGTCGGAGCCTGTGTCGATGCCGGAGAGGTCCACATCAAGGTCGGATACATAGTTGAAGTGATCGACCTCGATGACGCCCTCGGGCAAGCGGATCTGCTTCCCATCCACCATGTAGTAGAAGTAGAACCCATGGTCACCACCGGTGTAGGGAATGAAGTTCTTGTCGCCGAAGGTCTTGGCGTCATCGGAGCCAACGTAGAGGTTCGGCAGCTGAAGCGGCTGGACGTGCAGCACGAGACGGGTGCCGGTGGGGTCGCCCTTGCTTACGATCTTGTAGGTGTCGCTTACGACGTTGATGAAGTAAGTTCCGGTTTCGACAGCCTGGTCGACCACCTGCCCGTTGATGTCGGTCACGACGACCTGGTAGTCGGTGCCGGCCACGAGAGTCTTCCCGTCGCAGGTGACCTTGGTTCCGAGCTTCGCAAGCAGATTCTCGCCGGTATAAGTGTCAGACACCCCACCGGAGACGACAGCGCCGTCCCATGTGTAGGTAAGCTCTGCGCCGGTCCACAGCTCATCCTTGAGCACCTTGACCTCGAAGCTCACGGGCTCCTTCAGGCCGAAGGACAGGTTGTCGTCGGCGAAGGAGATGGTCACGGTGTAGGTGCCAGGGGTGTGGTTGATGGAGAGCGGGTCGCTCACCACGTTGCCATCCGCGTCGGTCACGGTCACCTGGAAGTCCGCCTTGCGGTCCGCGCAAGCGATCTTCTTGTAGTCGAAGTAGGTGTCAGTGTCGTCGTAGATGACCTCGAGGTCCCTGAGGGGCGCACAATCGTAGCTGAAGTCGCTGGAATCGAGGATGGAGTCAGCGACCTTGAAGGAGACGGTGGCGGTCCCGGTGAGGTTGTCGTTGCCCGCAGCAGGGTCGACCTTCATCGTGTAGACACCCTTGTCGTGGATGATGCCCGGGTCCTGGGCGCCCCACGAGATGGCGACGTCGTCCATCCAGACGCCGTTGACGCATGCTCTCTTGGGGAGGCTAAGGCCAGCCTTAATCCAATAGACATCCTGGTCAGCCACGAAGACGTCGGCGGTGGAGAGGTCGAGCTGCCCGATGGTGAAGTTCACATGCGTCTCGGAGCCCTTGTAGTCCTCGCCCTGGCCGTGGAGCACGGCGGTGTAGCTGCCAGCCTCCTTCGGGGCGCGAGGGAGCTTGGTATTGGTACCGGTGATGTACCACTCGACGGTGATATTCGGCTCGCCATACGGGTTCCAGGCGGTGTCGTGGTTCCAGCCGCCGCCGAAGTAGTCGTAGCGCAGGCCGTCGATGACGAAGCCGAAGTGGAAGTCCTCGCCGGTGTAGGTGAAGGTGGAGTTCGATATGTCGCCGGTAGCGCCGTTGAAGATGGTCGCGCCCTGCAGCGACTTAGCGACGATGCTGAAGTTGAGGTAGAGGACCTCGTCGCCCCACTGGTCATACTGGCCCTTGTCGGCCCCGACGATGTCGTCGCCCTTCACCACGGCGCGGTACTCGCCTATGGCGGTCATGTCCTCTTTGGCAATCGGCCTCCACCAATTGCCCGACTTGACCTCGTAGTGGACCCTCTCGGGGTCGATGGTCACGGGGCGCGCAGCCCCGTCGGGGAGGACGGTGAGCGGCAGGATGTGGTGGGCCTGGCCGTCATGCTCGAACTCGTAGCCCTCGGGGTCCTTGATGATATAGCCGTTGTTGTCCTTGGCGTAGGTCACCGTGCCGTTCTCGAAAGCGTTGGTCGCCGGCACGCTCTGCGTCGCGGCCCCGTCCTCCGCGAAGGCGACCGCCGGTGCCGCGGCGCCGAGGGTGAGCGCGCCCACGAGCGACGCGGAGATCGCCAGGGCCACCCTCTTCGAATGGTTCTTGACGCAAGCTGTCATACGTCTTTCTCCTTCCATAAGGAACAGATAATCGCCAGTTCTGGGAGGGGGGCGCACCGCGGGAGAAGAGGGGCTTGCGGGCCCGACGGGGACCCGGAGCCGGCGGGCCGGGTCGGCCGCCGGGCCGGCCCGTGCCGAGACCATAGCTGTCGAATCCACGTTACGTCTCTGATATGATACGTAATGCTTGTTTACGTATGATTGGAGCGACGCAATATGAAGAGGCCGGTTCCCATGAAGGTGGCCGCGGCGGCGCGCGAGATGGGCGCGAACCTCTCGGCCTGGAGGCGCATGCAGGGGCTCTCGTCGGAGGAGGTCGCCCAGCGCGCGGGCGTCTCGCGCTCCACCGTCTCCAGGCTCGAGGGAGGGGACGCCTCGGTCGGGCTCGCGACGTTCCTCGCCGTGTGCCGCTCCGCCGGCGTGCTGGACTCCGTCGTCAGGGCGACCGACCCGTACGAGACCGACTTCGGCCGCGCGCGGGCGGACATGGAGCTGCCCAAGAGGGTCAGGAGGTAAGAGATGGTCCCTTCCGTCGAGGTCTGGCTGGACGGGCGAGACTCGTCGCCGGTGGGCACCGCCCGCTTCAACCTGAGGAGGGGCGCGGTCTCTACCTCCTTCCAGTACGACCCCTCGTACGCGGCGTCCCCGGACGCGTTCGCGATGGACCCCGCGCTTCCCCTGGGGTCGGGCGCCTTCCACGCCGCCGGGACGTTCGGCTGCATGCGCGACTCGGCGCCCGACCGCTGGGGCAGGAGGCTCATCGAGAAGAGGCTGCGGGCCGAGGGGCGCTTCGGCGCCGACGAATGCGACTACCTGCTCGGCGTGAGCGACATCGCCCGCCAGGGGGCCCTCAGGTACCGCGCTGCAGACGGGAGGTTCCTCTCCGAGGGGGACGGCGTGCCCCCGGCGGTCGAGCTCCCCGGGCTCATCGCCGCGAGCAACGAGGTCGCCCGCGGGTCGGCCGGCCTCGAGGCGATCAAGGCGCTGCTGGCGGCGGGGTCCGGGTCGCTCGGCGGCGCGCGCCCGAAGGCGTCGGTCTCCGACGGCGGGCGCATCCTGCTCGCCAAGTTCTCGCACCCCGGGGACGAGTGGGACGCGATGGCGTGGGAGAAGACCGCGCTCGACGTTGCCGCCGCGGCGGGGATCCCGGTGCCGGGCCGCAGGCTCGTCCGGCTGGGCGCCGGGTCGGCGCTGGTGCTCGAGCGCTTCGACCGGGAGGGCTCGCTCGTCGACGGCGCCCGCGTCCCCTACATGAGCGCGATGACGCTGCTCGGGTGCGCCGACGGCGAGTGCCGCGACTACGCCGAGGTCGCGGAGGAGCTCGCGGTCACCGCCGCGGAGGCGGGCCGCGAGCTCGCCGGGCTGTTCCGCCGCGCCGTCCTCTCGGTCTGCATGAGGAACACCGACGACCACCTGAGGAACCTGGGGCTCGTGAGGGAGCGCGGCGCGTGGGGGCTGTCCCCCGCGTTCGACGTGAACCCCGACCCGGACCCCACGTCGCGGCGAGCGACCACCGTCATGGGCGAGGACGGCGGCGGGGACGCCGCCGCGCTCGCGGGGCTCGCCGCGTACTGCGGGCTGAGCGGCGGCGCCGCCGCGGGTGAGGCCCGGCGGGTCGTCGGCGCCTGCGAGGGCTGGCGGAATGCGGCGAGGCTCAACGGCTGCCCCCCTGCCGAGGTCGACGCCTTCGCGGCGTCGATCGAGGGCAGGCTCGACGCCGTGCGGAGGGCCTTCAGGCTCTGACGCGCGACGCCCCCGGCGCCCGGGCTCGGCCCGCGAGGCTCCGGCGGCGGGCGATGCCCGCCTTCGTCTTCTCCCTCCTCCCAGAACTGGCGATTATCTGTTCCTTATGGAAGGAGAAAGACGTATGACAGCTTGCGTCAACAAGAAGCACACGAGGAGGGTCGCGCTCGCCATCTCCGCCTCGCTCGTGGGGGCCCTGAGCCTGGGCGCCGCCGCGCCGGCCGTGGCGTTCGCGGAGGACGGTATCTCGACCCAGGCGGTCCCCGGTGTCGACGCCTTCGAGGAGGGCAAGGTCACCGCTGCCGAGGACATTGACGGCAAGGACATCGACATCCCCGCCACCGGGACGATTCAGTTCACTGCCGACGGCCACCCCAAGGGCGTCTACCCGACCGAGGTCACGACTGTCGTCGGGCAGGTGACCTCCAAGGTCGACATCGTCGAGGGTGACTACAGCGTAGAGTATTATGTCGCTAACGCTGACGGCGTCAGCACCGGCAACAAGACCTTCGCCGGAGACGCGGACCCCAGCAACGACGGCGACGCCCCCTATTCCGTGGGTAAGTATGTCGCACGGCTCGTCATGAACGGCTCTTCGGATTATCCGGGCGCCGTGCTCAACATCCCGTTTGAGATTAAGGCCGCCACACTCGAGGGGCTGACCGCCTACGACACCGTCGACGGCTCATTCGAGTTCGACGGGCTCGACCAGATGGCCACCATCGGCTACAAGATGGGCGACAAGATTCTCGACAAGAGCATGTTCACGGTCAAGGACATCACTGTTGCCTATGACAAGGGCGAGAGCGTCACCGATATGCCTGGAAAGGCCGTCTGGGCAGGCGACTACTCCGTGGTGCTCGTCGGTAACGACGGGACTCCCTACGCCGGCTCCGAGACCGAGGTGAAGTTCACCGTCACCCCGCTCGACCTCAAGAATGCCGCTATCGTCGTCGCCGACGACGACATCGACGTCATGAAGGCCGCCGGCAATGCCTACCAGCCGACGATTGTGTCGATTAACGGCGACGAGCTCGCGACCAACCCCAACCTGAAGGCGCGCGTCGAGGCTGTTTTCGAAGAGGGCCCCGATGGCTCCAACCTCATTAAGGACCGCGGCGTGTACAGCTACACCGTCAAGGGTATCGAGGGCACCGGCCAGGTCGTGAACGAGCAGGAGATTACCTTCACCGCGTTCGACACCGTCCTCCAGTGGAATATCAATTCCGCTTTGAGCAACTTCTTCTACCAGAATTCGACCAGCTTCCCTGCCTCGATCAACAAGGCCAAGGGCGAAAGCTTCACGCCCGACAAGATCCACGTCGAGTACAACGGGGAGAAGCTCAGCGCCGACGAGGTGTCCTATTCTGTCACCAACCTTGTCACCGGCGTGACCTCCGGCGACCTCAACCTGGTGAACACCCCCGGCACCTGGCAGGTCACGGTGAGGGTCGACGGATCCAAGAACGACTACACGCTCGGCGGCAGCCACACCTTCACCGTCAAGACCATCAACGGCGAGGTTAACGCGGGCGCCAACATCTATTTCGTGTATGACGGAAAGGTGTCCGGGAACTCCACCGCGGCGGAGTACGACGGGACGGACAAGCTCGACAAGCTCCAGATCGTCGTGACCGACACCTACGGCAACGTCCTGACCGAGGGCGATGACTACGACGTCGTCGTCACAGACAAGGCCGGGAACAAGCTCGACGAGGTCGTCGACGCGGGCGACTACACCGTGACTGTCTCCTCCTCGAGCTACAATATCGACACAACGACGGACAGCTTCTCCCTCAAGGTTACTCCCGTGGTAATCAAGGACCTGCGCGTCGCCTCCACGAGCTTCCTGCACGTCGGGAAAAAGCATATCATCCCCTACACCGGGCAGGCCATCGCTCCCGTGATTGAGTACAAGGCGTCCGACGGCACCTGGAAGACCCTGCCGTCTGAAACCTACACCCTCACCTACACCTCCAGCGGTGACGAGAAGCACGGAACCTACAAGAAGGTCGACGAGATGCTCGAGACCGGTTACTACAAGGTCTACCTGCATGCGGTGAAGAACGTCGCGAACTACGACATGGCGACGAACTCCACCGACGGCTTCATCCAGGTGATGAACCAGTACGACTCCGCGCCCTGCTTCAAGGTCTCCGACCAGAAGGTCTTCGCCGACGTCGAGAACACCTTCTGGGGCGCCCAGGAGATCGCCGACGCCGTCGACCTCGGCTACATGAGCGGCTACAAGGGCACCACGTTCTTCGGCCCGCTCGACCACCTCACCCGCGCCCAGGCCGCCGTCGTGCTCTACAACATGGGCACCGGCCGCTCCGTGCCCGAGACCAGCACCCTGCACGTCTCCTGGGTCGAGCGCGGACTCGCGTTCCCCGACGCCGAGCAGTGGTACGCCGCGGAGCTCGGCTGGGCCACGCAGGTGGGCGTCGTCGAGGGCTACCCCGACGGCAACTACGGCGGGTCCGACGAGATCACCCGCGAGCAGTTCGCCATCATGCTGCGCAACTACGCCGCGGCCAAGGGCGAGGACGTGTCCGTGGACGACGTCGACGCCGCGCTGGAGGGCGTCAAGGACGCGGACACCATCTCCGACTGGGCCCGCGAGGCCGTCGCCTGGGCCGTGGAGAACGGCGTCATGGGCGCCGAGGGCTACGTCTACGCCGGCGACCCGATCGAGCGCGCCGGCGCAGCGATCATGGTGACCCGCTACCAGCCCCAGGAGCTCGACAAGGATGACTACCTGGTGGGCGAAGTCAAGTAGCCGGCCATTCCGTCTGCTGACAGAGGGGCCTCCCCCTGAGGGGAGGCCCCTTTTTCTCTGCTAAGGACGCTCCAAAGACCGCGCGCAGCGAGCGCCGGCGGCCGACGCGGCAGGGTTCGCAGGCTCCTGGACGAGGGCTAGTCTGCCCCGCGGCGGGGCCACGGGAGCACGTCTTCGCCGCGCACCAGGTACGCGGAGAGCGCCATGCGGGCGAGCGGCTCGTCGGAGAGCGAGTCGGAGTAGAACTCGTCGACGACCGCGCCGGGGAGCCCTTCGGCCAGGCGCGCCGCCTTCTCCTCGCCCCGGCAGTTCTCCCCGGAGAACCTGCCGGTCGCGGGGTCGACCCTGGAGCCGATCGGGTCCTGGATGCCCAGCCTGCGGCAGATCGGGAGCAGCAGGAACTCGGGGGACGCCGACACGACCAGGTCGTCGGCCCTCCTCCGCGCGAGGTAGAGACCCTTGACCCTGCCCTCGTGGGCGTCCCAGAACTCCTCGAGGAGCCCCGGGGTCGCGGGCGCCGCCCGGAGGAAGGAGAAGAACCCCTCCTTCATCCGCGTCTTGTCGACGAGCCCGAGGCGGTAGAGGGCGGCGAGGCCGGCGAACCGGGGCAGGAACGCCGCGGCGGCGGGCCGCCGCCTGAGGCAGAACAGGGCGAGGTCGACCGAGGAGTCCCCCGCGTAGATGGTCCCGTCGAAGTCGTACACGTTCATGGGTCAGCCCGCGTACACTATGGCGAGCACGGCGGCGGCGAAGACGGCGAGCAGCGCCATCAGGACCCTGTCGCCGAGGACGACCTCTATGGGGTCGCCCTGCCCCTCCCGGCCGAGCACGAGGCTGTAGCGCAGGCATATGAGGAACACGATGGGGATCGTGACGGTCATGTGCCCGGAGGTCTTCGCCGCGGTGCCGGGGTCGGTCGCCCACAGCGAGTAGAACACGAGGCCGAGCGCGAAGAAGACGGTCATGTTGGTGGACAGGAAGTCGGCGGGGTACTTCTCCACCACGGGGCGCACGGGGCCGCCGTGGGCGGCGTCGAGCTCGCCCTTGCGCTTTCCCAGGCCGAGGTAGAAGGACAGGCTGATGACCGTCAGGTACATCCAGGCGGATATCTCTATGCCCGTGAGGCACGAGCCGTACAGAACTCGGATGAAGTAGCCCGCGGCGAGGATGGCAATGTCGACGATCGCGAGGTGCTTCAGCCCGAAGCTGTAGCCGAGGTTGAGCGCCACGTACGCCGCCAGGCACAGCAGCGGCGCGGGGGCCGGGCAGGCGGCGACGCTCAGCGCGGCGGAGGCGGCGAAGAGCGCCGCGGAGGCCGCGGCGGCGGCGCGCGGGCTGACGGCCCCGGAGGCGATGGGCCTGCTCCGCTTGACGGGATGGAGCCGGTCTCGCTCGGCGTCGCGGATGTCGTTCACGATGTAGACCCCCGACGCGGCGAGGGACAGGGCGACGAACCCGAGCGCCGTGGCGCGCAGGCCCCCCGGGTTGCCCAGGAGCTCGCCCCCGAACGCTATGGGAAAGAACACCAGGACGTTCTTGACCCAGTGCTTGGCCCTCAGCAGGCCTGCTATGGTTCTGATCTTGGACAAGGGTCCCTCCATGGACGAGCGGCTGCGGCCGCGGGGGCGGCCCGCCCGCCGCGACCATCCAATCATAGGGCAACGGCGCGCCCGCGCGCCCGGGCGCGCCCAAGTCCACAGGCTCTTCTGGCGCGGCCGAGCCCGCCGGCTCCGGGGTCCGGGGCCTACGGGGTGGATTGGCTACACTAGGTTGGACAGTTTCACGAGGGCCTATGGAAGGAGGCTCGATGGCCGATCCAAAGCACCCGAGGCGTTTCACCGACGATTTCAAGAGGCAGATTGTGTCGCTCTGCAACGCAGGGAAGCCGCCAGGCGAGATCATGCGCGAGTACGATCTCGGGAGCACGACGCTGGGAAGGTGGATCGACTCCGTCGACGCCGCCGGCTCGCCGCACGCCGCCGACGACAGGACGCCCGAGCAGAACAGGATCATCGAGTCGGAGCGCGAGAACAAGAGGCTCCGCATGGAGGTCGACGTCCTAGAACAAGCGGCGCTGATATTCGCACGAAAGTGGCGGCGATGGCGGCTAACGCCGACCGCCATCCGGCATCAGCGCAGTGCGAGATCCTCGGCGTGCCGCGCTCGACCTACTGCTACCTCCGCCCGCGCCCGGAGCCCCCGCCCGCGCCGGACCCCGTCGAGCCCGACGTTCTCGCCGTCCATGCGGGGAGCAAGGGCAGGCACGGCGCGAGGAAGGTCAAGGCGTCGCTCGAGCGGCGCGGCGTCGTCGCGAGCCGCAGGCGGATATCCCGCGTCATGAGGGAGAACGGCCCCTCGAGCGCGTACGGGGGGAAGCGCTTCAAGGCGCACCCGGGCAAGCCGAACGAGGCGGAGCCGCCGAACGTGCTCGACCGGTCCTTCGACGGGCACGCTCCGCGCACGCACGTCTGCAGCGGCCTCGCCTACGTGCGCGCCGGCGGCTCCTGGTGCTACGTCTGCCTGCTCGTCGACCCCTGCAACAGGGAGATCGTCGGCCACTCGGCGGGAAGCGGCAAGGGGGCGGAGCTCGTCAAGGCAGCCTTCGCGACCCCGGGGTTCCCGATCTCGGACATCGAGGTCTCCCGCACCGACCGCGGCAGCGAGTTCGACAACGCCGAGATCGACCTCATGCTCGAGGCGTTCGGCATCGAGCGGTCGCTCTCCGCCAAGGGCTGCCCCCACGACGACGCGGCCGACGAGTCGACGAACAAGATGCTCGAGGCGGAGCTGGTCTACAGGGACAGCTTCTCCGACCTCCGCGACCTGCAGGCCAAGCTGTCCGACTACGTGCACCGGCACGACAACTTCAGGATCAACCCGACGCTCGGCTACATGAGCCCCGTCGAGTTCAGGAAGGCGAGGCTGATCCTGTCGAAACCGTCCAAATAAGTGTTGCCAATCCAGCGACGGCAGGTCAAGCTGAAGGGCCTGACCCCGGTCGAGTTCCGGGAGCATGCCCTCCGCGAGGCCGCCTAGCGGTTACGATTTATCGCGTCCAACTTTTGGGGCGCAGTTCACGGGGAGCCCCTCTTGCATGTCGAGATGCGAAACGAGGCCCTCCCCAACCGGGGGAGGGCCTCGCCGTCAATGAGCTGGCAATGAGGAGGCTTGCCGCCTGATACTACTAGTCCAGGATGCTGTCTGCCGGGCCGTCGGGCTGGAAGCTGACAACCATCTTCGCCACCTCGGCGCGCTGAATCTCATCAGTTGGGTTGAGGGTGGTGTTTCCGCCCATGATCCCCTCGGACACGGCCCACTCCATCGCCTCGTAGGCCCAGGAGTCGATCGAGCCGGCGTCAGGGTAGGCCGACAGGTCGGCCTCGGCGGCATCGACATCCACGCCGGTCTTGGCGGCGTAGTTGGCGAGCATCTGCGCGAACTGCTCGCGGGTCACCTCGTCCTCAGGGCCAAAGTTGCCCGAGCCGTCCTGATAGCCCTCGACAACGCCGGTCTCCACGGCCCACTTCACCGCATAGGCGTAGTAGGAGCTCGGATCGACGTCGTTGAAGCCCGTCTCATAGGAGATGCCGAGGTCCTCGCTGTACTCGGGATAGGCCTCGGTGCCGCCGGCCATGCGGAAGAGCGTGATGACAGCCTGGGCGCGGGTGAAGCTGTCCTCGGGGCCGAACAGGTCGGTGCCCTTGTAGCCGTTCATGTACTCGAGCTTCGCCGCCTCGTAGACCCACTGGGAGTACCACTGGGACATGTCGACGTCGGCGAACACCACGCTGTCGCCCACGTTGACCTTGTCGATGCGCAGGCCATCGAGGTCGTAGTTGGTCACGCCTGTAGCGGTCTCGAAGTTGATGGAGTACCAGCCCTTGTCCTTGAGGTCGCACTTCTTGCCGTCGGTGCCGTTGGCCCAGGTGCTGTAGGCGTCGGCGGGAATGTCGAGCACGTTGCCCTTGGCGTCGTAGAAGGTGAAGCCGGGCGTGAGCTCCTCGCCGGTGTAGGTGAGGTGGGTGGTGCCATCCTTGTCAACGACGCCGCCGGAGGTCACCTTAGCCGAGGCGGGCTTCATCGCGGTGACGATGAACGTGAAGTCCTCGTCGGCACCCTTGTAGGTGATGCCCTTGACCTGGATCTTGTAGGTGCCGGCGTCGACGACCTTGTCGACCTCGACGGTCTTGCCGTCGGTGGTGGTCGTGGTGATGGTCACCTCGTAGTCGGTGCCCTCGACGAGCTCCTTGTCGCCGGCCTTGACCTTGAAGGCGAAGTTCGCGGAGAGGTCCTCGCCGGTGTAGCTGTCGGTCGCAGGGGTGCCAGCCTCGACGTTCTTGCCGTCGTAGGCGAAGAACACGTCGGTGTTCGCCGCGACGGTGTAGTAGTTGTTGACCTGGGCGACGCAGGTGCCGGCGTAGTACGTGCCGTTGACCTTGGTGTTGACCGTGGCCTTGACGTACCAGGTGCCGGCGGTCTTCAGGTCGTCGACCGTGGCCTCGCGACCCTCCTCGTCGGTGACCGTGACGGTGTACTGGTCGCTCTTGAGCTTCTCGGTGCCGGCGGTGATCACGAACTCGGAGACGTCGAAGTAGGAGGGCTCGTCCTCGTTGAGGTCGACCTTGTAGACGTACATGTCGCCGTCAACGCTGTCGTAGATGTCGGCGTTGCCGAAGTCGAAGTTCGCCGGAGCGTCAGCGTAGAGGACCGTGAACTCGCGGGAGCCGGTCACGTAGGGGTTGTCCTTGGTCGCGGTGATGCGGAAGGTGTAGGCGCCCTTCTCCCTGTTGTCGACGACCTTGCCGCCGCTCGGGTTCTTCACGAACTCGACGACAGTCTCGGCGGTGTTGGAGAACGTGCCGTCGAAGTTGGAGACGCCGTTGATGGACTTGACCGCCTGGGCGAAGGTGTAGCCCTGGGTGGGGGCGACGCTGTCGATGACCGTCTGGCCCTCGATTGCGGCGGCGCTGAGGTCGAGCTTCTGGAGCGTGAAGTCGATCTCCTTCTTCTGTCCCGCATAGGCGGAGCCGGACTTGCCGGTGACGAGCACGGTGTAGGACTTGCCGGGGACCATCCAGTCGGTGGTCGGGTTCATCGGGCTGGACGTGCCGTCCTCGTAGATGTCCATGTTGTAGAGGCTGCTGTCGACCTTGACGCCGTCGATGGCGACGCCGAGCTGCGCGATCCAGTTGCTGACTTTGAGGTTGTCCTTCTCGCCGGTGTAGTTGAACGTGGTGTCGTCCACGTCGTCGCCCTGGAACAGGGTCGCGTCGGCGAGGGACTGCCCGACGATGGAGAACGTGCCGGCCACGGAAACGTAGTCCCAGCCCGAGGCGTCCCAGTAGCCAACCACGACGGCGTAGTTGCCCACCTTGTCGGGCATGGTGAACTCGCTGCCGTCCATGACGTTCGAGCCGGTGAGCTGGACTTTGTCGCCGTCGGCGTTGACGTAGGAGACCCTGCCGTCGGCGACGGTCCCCGTGCCGATCTCGACGTAGTAGTAATAGTAGCCCGCCTCGCGGCCGGTGAGCCCGGGGCAGAGCTCGAGCTCGACCTCGTTGGACGCGTAGGGCTTGAGGGTAGAGGGGACCAGGCCCTGCTTGAAGCCGTTGTAGACGAAGTTGGCGCCGGACTCGCCCGACTTATAGCTCACGGTGCCGTTCGCGATGTCGGACGCGTTCTCAGCCAAGAGGTCGATCCCCGTCGCGGCGAACGCCGGCGCGGCGGCGCCCAGGCTCAGGGCCCCCACGAGCGAGGCGGAGATGGCGAGCGCGACCCTCCTCGTGTGCTTCTTGTTGACGCAAGCTGTCATACGTCTTTCTCCTTCCATAAG
>NZ_NFJW01000003.1 GCF_002160065.1 Collinsella sp. An2
GAGTCAAGGGGCCATCGGGCCTGAACGCCAGTTCAGGCCAGGGACTTGAGTCCCTGGCCTGGGGCCATAGGGTTATACCCTAAGAGCAAACCACCCGCTGTGCGGGTGGTTCTGATTTGGGTGCCGCAAAGTCATGCAAAATGCCTGAAAGAACCCGCTGTTCTATGCAGACGCCGCGTTTGAGCTGCCAGAGTGTGATACAGTAGGCGCGTCTGCATCGACGCTGATAGCAAGCGCAAGCATCCGTAGCGAAGGAGGATTTCATGCCCGAGAAGATTGAAGAGCTGGTTCGCGCTGCCCTTGCCGCGGCCCAGGACGCTGGCGATCTGCCCGCGTTTGACCTGGAGGATTGCGGTATCGAGCGACCGGCGGACACTTCTCATGGTGAGTGGACCTCTACCATGGCGATGAAATCCGCCAAACTTGCCCACTGCGCTCCCCGCAAGATCGCCGATGCCGTTTGCGCCCACATGCCCGCCGATCCTGCGATCGAGAAGGTCGAGGTCGCCGGCCCCGGCTTCATCAACTTCTACCTCTCTGTTGCCGCTAAGAACGCTGTGTTTGCCGAGGCGCGCGAGCAGGGCATGGACTTCGCCCGCTCCAACGTGGGCCACGGTCTTAAGACCCAGGTCGAGTTCGTGTCCGCGAACCCCGTGGGCCCCATGCACGTGGGTCACGGCCGCTGGGCGGCGCTCGGCGACTCCATGTGCCGCGTGATGGAGCATGCCGGCTACAACATCGAGCGTGAGTTCTGGATCAACGACCACGGCAACCAGATGAACACCTTCGGCAACTCCATTTCCAAGCGCTACATGCAGCTTGCCGACATCATGGAGAAGCAGGGCTGCGACATCGACGCCGCGCGCGATTACCTGGCCAAGGACCGCGACAACTTCGTGCAGGACGAGCTCGACGAGCATCCTGACAGCCATCCCTACATGGACGAGTTCACGGCCGATCTGGGCAAGGACTCCTACGGCGGCACCTACATCATCGACGAGGCCGCTGCCTTCTGGAAGAGCGATGGCGACCAGTGGGTCAACGCCGACCCGCAGGAGCGCATGCTCTCCTTCCGTGAGCGCGGCTATCAGAAGATGCTCAAGGACATGCGCGAGACCTGCCACGACGTGCGCTGCGACTTCGACGTGTGGATGAGCGAGCGCACCATGTACCAGAAGGACTGGACGGGCTCCTCACCGGTCGAGCGCGCCTATGCCAAGCTGGACGAGATGGGCTACCTCTATCGCACCGACGACGGTGCGCTGTGGTTCAAGTCCACCGCCTTCGGCGACGACAAGGACCGCGTCATCCAGAAGTCCAACGGTGACTACACCTACTTCTCGTCCGACATCGCGTATCACTGGAACAAGTTCCAGCGTGTCGACCACGTCATCGACATCTGGGGCGCCGATCATCACGGCTACATCGCCCGCGTGCGCGCCGTTTGCGACGCGCTTGGCTACCCCGGCAAGTTCGAGGTGCCGCTGGGCCAGTTCGTGAACCTGCTGCGTTCCGGCAAGCCGGTCCGTATGTCCAAGCGCAAGGGCACGATGATCACCTTCCGCGAGCTTATCGACGAGGTGGGTGCCGACGCGACCCGCTATACGCTCGTAAGCCGTTCTTCCAACCAGACCATCGATTTCGACATCGATGCCGTCAAGGAGAAGAGCCAGTCCAACCCGGTCTATTACGTGCAGTATGCGCACGCCCGCGTCTGCTCTATCCTGCGCAAGGCCGCCGGTGTCACGCCCGAGCAGGCGGACCTCATGGGCATGGAGGCCGTCGCCACGATGGCCATCGGTTCGAACGTCGATTACGGCCTGCTTACCGACCCCACGGAGCTCGCGCTTTCCCGTAAGCTCTCCGAGCTGCAGGACCTCATCGCCGGCTGCGCCCGCGACCGCGCTCCGTTCCGTCTGACCCATTATCTCGAGGAGCTTGCCGCGGGCTTCCATAGCTTCTATGCCGCCTGCCAGGTTCTCCCCTCGGAGGGTCACCCCATGGATCCCGAGCTGACCCGCGCCCGTCTTGCCGCGTGCGATGCGGTGCGTTCCGTGCTCAAGCTCGTGCTGTCGCTCATTGGCGTGTCTGCGCCGACGCAGATGTAGGGGATGTTTTCTCGACATCGATTTTGATGCGTTTATGTCGCCCGTTCGGCCGTTTGCCGGACGGGCGTTCCTTTTTGACTTGCTAATTTGGGGTTGTGTTACACTTAGGTCGCGCAACGGCGCTTTCCCCTTACAACAACCGCACCGCAAAAGCATATGTGATGTAGCATGCGAAGAACCTTCCCGGTGGTGTGGACGGGGATGTCGCTTGACGCTTTTTGACAGTGAATATGGCCCGGATGCCGGCGCCGATTGTCGGCGCGTTTTCTTTCGTGCCCAGGTAGGGCGTTGGCAGGTTCGGGTTGCAAACATGATAAGACTGCATATGTCCATAGGAAGAAAGTTGGCAACTACGTGACAGATGAGATGAACGGCGCTGTAGATTCCGGCGCATCGCAGAACATGGCCGACCATACTGCTTCCGGTTCCCAGGATCGTTTGGCGCCGAAGGCGGACATGTCCGTCGAGACCACGTCGCACGAGGTGCAGGATACCGCGCCTGCTCATGCGGCTGCCGACGGCGCTGCGGCTCCGGCAGAGGATGAGCGTCCGCGCCGGAGGGGCAGGAAGCCCAAGGCACGCAAGGCGGAGGAAGCTGCAGGAGCGTCGTCGGCTGATGCGACCGAACAGCCTGCTCCAAAGCGTCGGACGCGCCGCGCGCAGAAGGCTGACGAGACGACCTCTGAGCCGATTTCTGACGAAGTGGCTCAGGCCCGTGCGCTGGCTCAGGTGTCTCAGGCTTCTGTGGTGCGCCGTCAGCGCCGTGCTGCCGAGCGTGCGGCCGAGGCGATCTCGGGAGAGGGCGCCGCTCCGATTCCCGAAGAGCTGCAGGCAACCATTCCGTTCGTCGACCCGGCTCTCCGTCCGCATCGCCGTGGCCGCAAGCCGAAGGCATATGTAGAGGCGGAGCGCCGCGCGGCAGAGGCACTGGCCGCGGCCCAGGCCGCAGCTGAGGCCGCCCGTGCGAAGGCGGACGGCGCTGCTTCCGCCGAGCCTCAGGCCGAGGCGGCAGCTGCCGATACATCTGCTCCCGAGGCGGGACACGCAGACGAGGCCGCCGATGTTCGCCCTGGCCGCGCTCGCCGTGCCGCGGGGGAGGCAAAGAAGACCTCGGGCCGCAAGCGCAAGAAGGCTTCCGACGAGCACGGCGGCGAGGATGCCGCGACAGATTCGTCGTCCGATGCGGCGCCGCAGGAGGCAGCCGCCGGCACCTCCTCGCAGGAGCATGTCTCTTCTCAGCAGGAGCATACCTCCCGCCGCCAGCATGCTTCGCGCCGCGATCGCGAGGGGCGCGGCGACCGCAACGACCGCGCGCAGAACGACCGCAATGACCGCAATGACCGTAACGATCGCCGCAATCGCCAGAAGGACCGCAAGCAGCGCAACAATCGCTACAACGTTCCGAGCGAGCCCAGCCTCTCCCGTGACGACCTGGCGGCCATGAAGGTCGCAGAGCTGCGCGACAAGGCCCGTGAGCTCGATATCGACATCACCGGCAAGAAGAAGGCCCAGCTGGTGGAGGAGGTCTACCAGGCCGCCGCGCGCGCCGAGGGATTCCGCGACATCGAGGGTATCCTCGAGATTTCCAACGAGGGCTTCGGCCATATTCGTGCGCATGGATACATGCAGAGCCGTGATGACGCGTTCGTCCCTGCCAACCTCATCCGTGCCGCGCGCCTGCGCCCGGGCGACTTCATCGTGGGCACGCTTCGTCCTTCTCGCCAGGGCGACAAGTACCCTGGCCTGGCGAAGATCACGAGCGTGAATGGCCTCGACCCCGAGGAGATCCGCACGCGCCCGAAGTTCAGCGACCTTACGCCGATCTATCCCAACGAGCCTCTGAAGATGGAGCATGGCAAAGACTCCATCACGGGTCGCGCCATCGACATCGTGGCTCCGGTGGGCAAAGGCCAGCGCGGCCTGATCGTTTCTCCCCCCAAGGCGGGCAAGACAACCATCCTGAAGAAGATTTGTCAGTCGATCGCGGCCAACAACCCCGAGGTGCATCTCATCTGCCTGCTCGTTGACGAGCGTCCCGAAGAGGTCACCGATATGCAGCGCTCTATCAAGGGCGAGGTCGTCGCTTCGACGTTCGACATGCCGGCCGACAACCACACCCGTGTCTCCGAGCTCGTCATCGAGCGCGCGAAGCGCCTGGTCGAGCTTGGCGGCGACGTGGTCGTCGTCCTGGACTCCATCACCCGTCTAGCCCGCGCCTACAACCTGGCAGCACCCGCGTCGGGGCGCATCCTGTCGGGCGGCGTGGACTCGGCGGCACTCTATCCTCCGAAGCGCTTCTTGGGCGCGGCGCGCAATATCGAGAATGGCGGGTCGCTCACCATCCTGGCGTCTGCGCTCATCGACACGGGCTCCAAGATGGACGAGGTCATCTTCGAGGAGTTCAAGGGCACCGGCAACATGGAGCTCAAGCTCGACCGCGACCTTGCCGACCGCCGCATCTTCCCGGCAATCGACCCGGTGGCATCGGGCACACGCAACGAGGACCTGCTCATCGACGAGCAGATGCGTCCGTTCGTGTGGGGCATTCGCCGCGTGCTGGCCAACATGAACAACACGGAGCGCTGCGCATCGTCCTTTATCAAGGGCCTCAAGGGTACCAACTCCAACGAGGAGTTCCTTATCCGTTCTGCAAAGCGAGCGGCCGACCTGGGCGAGCTTCGCTAAGCATCAGGTTCAATCCGCGCATGCCGCATGCCCGGGCGAGCAGCTCGGCGCCCAAGGCCACGCGATGTTCCGCATGCGTAAGCTCGTTGTAAGGTCTTTTCAGGCACCTGCAGAGATTCTCTGCGGGTGCCTTGTTATGCGGTATCGTATATGGGCCCGACGCAAGGCATCGGGAGGGACGCGTGGTACGGGCTTGCAAGAACCCCTGCTTGGAGGCCCGTTGTTATGTCAACGCCGTCCCAAAGCTCAAGAGCTATCGGTGAGAGGTGGGGATGCATGATGATCGAGTACTACAAGACAGGAGTTGACGGCAAGACTGCGCTGGTGGAGGCGCCTGAACCTGGATGTTGGATCAACGTGGTCGACCCGACCTCCGACGAGCGCGCCTTTCTGGAGAACGATTTGGGCGTTTTGCCCGAGTTTGTCCGCTCCGCACTGGACGAGGAAGAGACCTCCCGTATCGATTTCGACGATGACGTCAACCAGACCTTTGTGATCGTCGACTATCCGACGGCGAAGTTCACGCCGGGCGCGCGCGACACGCTGCCGCTCCAATACGACACCATGCCGCTCTCCATGGTGTTCCTTCCGGATAAGAACCAATTTGTGACCATAAGCCTGCACGAGAACCTCGTTACCGAGGATATGGCGAAGGGCCGCATCAAGGGCATCGACACGCGCTATCGCACGCGGTTTCTGCTTCAGCTGCTGCTGCGCATCAGCCAGCTGTACCTCATCTACCTGCGCAGGATCGACCGGCTTTCCTCAAACACCGAGGCGCGCCTTCACGCGTCGGTACGCAACGAGGAGCTGATCCAGATGCTCAACCTCGAGAAGTCGCTCGTCTACTTCTCCACGTCGCTCAAGTCCGATGAGGTGACGCTCAACAAGATTATGCACGGGCGCCTGATTCCCCTCTATGAAGAGGACCAGGATCTGCTCGAAGACGTCTTGGTCGAGATTCATCAGGCTATCGAGATGTGCAACATCTACTCCAACACGCTTTCCGGCACCATGGATGCGTTTGCGAGCGTCATCTCCAACAACTTGAACATCGTCATGAAGGTGCTCTCGGTCATCACCATCGTCATGGCGATCCCTAACATCATTTTCGGCTTCTACGGCATGAACGTGCCGCTGCCGTTCGAAGGCGTGCCGTTTGTGGGCACCTGGATGTTCCCCGTGCTCATCGCCGCGGTCTGCTGCATCCTTGCGGCCTATATCTTCAAGCGCTTGGGCATGTGGCACTAAGGAGCCAGGCCTGGGATACCTCGCATGAAAGCGCCCCGCATGTCAAGGACGTACGGGGTGCGGTGCTGTGTAGGTGCTTGAGCGGTGCGCTCGGGGCTCCAAGGGGCTCCAGGGCGTTTTCCCCTTGTGGGTTGGTGCTTAGACGATGGGAATCGCATCCGGCTTCTGTGCGTGTAGCAGCAGCTGCTCCACGCCGATGGCGACACGATACGGAAGGACCTTGCTTGCAAGATAGAACGCCTTCATGTCACCAGAGGGGATGCAGAGCTGTCGTCCGGCGCGAGCTGCGGCGAGCGCCTTGGTGGCAACGGCCTCGGGGCGCTCGAAGCCTGTGAGCGACGCCATCGCGCGCATGGTGTCGGCGTCTCCTGGGGCGTCGAGGAACTCGGTGTGCATGAATTTAGGGCAGACCGCGGTCGCATGAATCCCGACTTCGCCCAGCTCCATGTCGAGGGAACGCGAGAGGTCGAGGACGAAGCGCTTCGCTGCCGCATAGACCGACAGCCCTGGTTGGGGCATGAAGGCGGCGACGCTCGACACGTTGATGATGCGCGAGCCCGCATGCATGAAGGGGAGGGCGCGGTAGATGAGCTCCACAGGGGCCCGCATGAGAAGCGAGAGCATGCGCGCGTTGTCGGCGTTTTCCTGCAGGGCAAACGGTCCGAAGGTTCCACATCCCGCACTGTTGACCAAGAGGGCGACGTCGGCATCCTCTTCGGCGAGGGCCGCCTCTATGATGTCAAACGAAACGGTGTCGGTGAGGTCGAGGCAGAAGGGGCGCACGGGCGTCTTGCAGGTTCGTACGAGCGCCTCGAGCCGCTCGGCACGGCGCGCCACGACCCAGATCTCATCCATCGGGCCCGCGTCGCCGGCGTCGATGCGGCGGACGAATTCTCTGCCGAGGCCCGAAGAGGCGCCGGTGACCAAAGCGATGCGTGCCATGGATGCTCCATTCCTCGAAACGATGCTGTAGCCGTCGAAGGCGTGACGGTATTGGTTCTGTTGTTCCCAAAAACGTCTGACGGCAACCTGTTCGATATAGCGCTCGGTAGCTTCCACCGACCGATAAACCGCAGCTCAGTTTCTAGTTAACCCTTGGCAAGACACCCGGCTCGCCTATAATGGCCATAACGATCGCGACGGAAAATACAGATGAAACGAACCACTCTCCGTTGCTTGGGGCAGTTCCCTTCGCACATATGTCATCTTGTCTGAAGCGAGCCGTTGTAGGTTTGAGCGTACCCGCATTGCTGCGGGCTTATGAAGGAGACGGCGATGGCTGATTCTCGCAAAGGTTCCCGTGTGGCACGCGCCGGCATTTCCTGCGTCGCGGGCGTCGCGGTGCCAGCGGTCGCATTTGCTGCAACCATACCGTTCGAAGGCGCTCATGACATGGTCGTGGCGAATGCTGTGCCCTTTGCCATTGGCTCTGTCGCCGGAATCGGTATTCTTACGGCCGTCTCGGGTGTGGCTGACCGTCGCATTCGTCGCCAGGAGGAGGACGCCGCTGCCCGCCCCGCAGGGGACCGCTACGCAGACCTCGGGGGCAGGGGGGCTTTGCCAAAGGACGTGCCCGTCATCACACGGGCTCAAGATGCGCTTTCTGAGGAAGAGGCGTGGGCAGAGATCGATGCGACCTTTACCGACGGCTCTCCCATCAGTTGCGATGCGACGAGTCCGAAGGATATCTACCAGATTGCGCTTGAAGAACTGCAGCGGGGTACGCACGCGTCCGCGCATGCCGAGTCGGGCGACGCCGTCGGATACGGTGTGGTCGCGTCTGCTGCCGGTGCTTCCTCGGGGTATGCGTCACAGCCCTTCGCTGCGGACTCCACGGCGACCTATGTGGCCCTTTCCGGCGCGGGCGCGGCTGCGACGGCCGACCTGAGCGAGGCCGATGACATGACGGGCGCCACGACCACGCCGCTCGATGAAGATGATTCCGAGGAGGCGCGCCGCGCCGCACTCGCATCGCTCGACAGCTTCGGCGAATCCACGGTCGATCACGCTGCGGATTCTGCGAAGGCCGCTGCCGCACGTATTACCACGAAGGCCGAGGCTGGCGTGTTGCCGATTACCCCCTCGTCGTCTGCCGCGATGCGTGCCGCTGGCGCAAGCGGGCCCGTTGCGAGCGCTCGGGTCGCCTCTATGATCGATGACCTCGATCTTGACGAGGTCGACGATGAGGAATACTCCGTTCCTATGGTCGATTACTCGGGGCATGAGGACATGTGGGCACAGGCCTTGGCAATCCTTTCTGAGGAGCCTGAGACGAACGAGGCTGAGCCGGCGTATGCTCCCAAGCATTTCCGTGCAGCAGGGACAGGGATTGCTGCAAGCGCTGCGACGGTGGCCGCACGCGAGCAGGGCCTGGACAACCATGTCGAAGAGGCGTCCGACGATACGTTGGGCCGTGCATCCACGCAGGGTACCCGTCGGGCAAGTCGCGAGTATCTGCGGGTTATCCAGGGCGGTACCGCGTCCTTCCCGCGTCAGCAGGCTGAGGTTCAATGAGTAGGTTCCGGATATCAATCCCTTGGCTGATTCTCGCCATCCTGCTCGTCGTATTCATTTGGGGCAACTCGCTTACCCCGGGAGTATCGAGCAACGGGTTGAGCTTATCGGTCTTGCAGGACCTTCGCGACCTTCTTGATAGTTTGGGACTGGCGAGCGGTTGGCTCAGCAACTTTGTGATTCGCAAGGCTGCCCATTTCACGGAGTATGCCGTGCTGGGGGGAGTGGTAGCGAAGGCAATCGATCCGCAGCGCACGCTGGACCGTCCGCGTCTGTTTGCTATCTGCGTGACGCTCGTACTCGTACCGTCTATCGATGAGACGATCCAGCTGTTTGTTCCTGGTCGCTCGGGCATGGTGACCGACGTCATCCTCGATTGCTGCGGCGCCGCGGCGGGGGTGACCCTTTCGTGCTGGATTGCCCGCCTGTTGCGTCGTCGGCACGCGGAGTCGTAAGGTCCTTGCTGGCTGTAGCGCCGCCACGGGTTCTCGGTGTTGCTGTGCTGGGTCGCCAATCTGTTCGTATGGGTGCATTTACCTGCGACAATGCCACTGCGGTGCAGGATGGAACCCACTTCGTTCAGCTATTTTGGGATGAGTTCAAAAAAGTTGAAAAAAGTACTTGCATCGACTGGGGGCTCCTGCAATAATAATCAAGCGCTGAAGGCGCAGGAACACGGTGGGTGTAGCCCAGTTGGCTAGAGCGACGGGTTGTGGTCCCGTAGGTCCAGGGTTCGAGTCCCTGTACCCACCCCAGTGTGTTTCTTACATAATACGGACCGGTAGCTCAGCTGGTAGAGCAGGGGACTCTTAATCCCAAGGTCCAGGGTTCGAACCCCTGCCGGTCCACCATTTGCTTCTAAGAGCCAGATTGATATCTGGCTTTTTTCATATTGCTTCAATGTGCTGGCTTCGTCTTTCCAATGTGTTCGACTTCATCTTCGGCGCAGGTTTGGACCGAGACCATCTGCCGGCATCGTCGGTATGCCTAACTCAGCGCTTTGCGTTGTTGGTATGACAGCCCATCTGAAACTCATTTCGTTTTTATGCAGTTAGTTCGGGAATCCCCGAGTAGACGCCCGATTTCGACAACGAAACCCCAGGATTCAGAGACCTGAGAAGGCGGTCTACTCGGGAATTCCGAAAACAACTGCATAAAAACGAAACGAGTTTCTCCCGACGGTGGAGATCGGGGAAGCCGGCACGTGATTAGACGCGCTTTTTATCCTATAACCCCAGATGTCACAAACGTGGACTGTGAGCCATACCAACGAGTTGAGGATGTCTGCACATCGGTGGAGAAATCCGGGATGGGAATACGGTAGCGTGCGGCTAGCGGATGATGGGACGGGCCAGCTTCGGGTCCTCTTCGGGATGGTCGGCCCGGTAGTGGGATCCACGGCTTTCGGTGCGCTCGAGCATGGCCTCGACCATCACGTGGGCAAGATGGAGCTGTAATGAGAGGCGTGCGGAGGCGGCGAAGTCGACAGGGGACGGAGCTTGCGCGATATGGGACTCCATGTCGGCGTGTAGGCCTTCGATGTCCTCAAGAGCCTCATGAAGGCCGTCTGCGGTGCGCACTACCATGCAGTGGGCGCTCATGGTCGCTCTCAAGCGCCGGAGGGCATCCTGGGCCACGTGAGGGGATATGGGCAAGATCGGTTGCTCAGACTGGGCTCGGTGATGTATCCAGGCTTCGATTTCCGCTGATTCCGACTCCGATGTGGCCGTTGGATACGTTGCGTCGCACGTGCCGGCTCGTCTTGCTGTTGCTGCCTTTGCGGCGGCACACCCGGCGCGTCTGCC
This sequence comes from Collinsella sp. An2, assembly GCF_002160065.1. GTDB lineage: Bacteria > Actinomycetota > Coriobacteriia > Coriobacteriales > Coriobacteriaceae > Limicola. Next base: position 10,364 of record NZ_NFJW01000003.1, read on the forward strand.
AAAAACCAGACCGTTTGCACTCGAGAGCCCACCGATGCGATCGGCTCCATGCATGCCTCCTGTCGCTTCACCACAGGCATAGAGACCTTGAACGCCTGTAAACCCTTGCCCGTCGATGACAATGCCACCGTTGGAGGCGTGGGCGTACATGGCAATGTGCATCTCGTCGGTCGATCGAATGCCCCGCTCCTGCTCGAGCCACTGCGAGAACGTGCGCACAAACTCCGGTACATCGTGTGAGGGAAAGTCGTACACAAGCGGCAGTCCGTTCTCGCCGGCAGCATCAATGACAAGGTCTACGGCGCGGGAGGGGAGGCGCGATGTAAAGGGACCATAGGGCGAGCGCATCTCGAGCAGCTCTTGTGAGATCGGTGGCGTGGTATGCGCATAGCGAAACGACTTCTCATTGAAGACGATGCCGCGCTTGGGGGCGATGAGGCCTGGCATCATCTGCATGAATTCGATATTGACGAGTTTGGCGCCATGCCGGTGGGCGATGCCGTGCACCGTGCCTAGCACATCGCCCGAGGTCAGGCGTCGCTCAAACAGGCCGCTGGTGCCTCCGCCGGCAAGTACGACGGCATGGGATGGGACGAGGAATATCCGTTCGCGCCTGCGATCGAAGAGGACGCCTCCTGCAATTGCACCGGAAGCGTCGTCGAGCAGGTCGATCAGCTCGACATGCTCCAGCACCCGTATCCCAAGACGCTCGACTTCGCGGCCGAAGGTCTGCTCCATGCTCTCCCGAACCAGGCCGCGCCACAGGCGCGTCTTGTGATCGAAGCAGGGGATGAACGCGGCCTCGTGGGCGCTCTGTTCGTTTGCGGGACGTTTGAGCTTTACGCCGAGCCTCTCAAGCCATGCAATGCCGGCGGGAATGTCGTGCACAAACGTTTGCACGAGGTCTTCGTTCGCAACGCCACAACCTACCTTGCAGATCGTGTGCACGAGGTCGTCCTCGTCAGAGCTGTTTTCGGGGGCGATGAGACCCAAACCCCAGGTGCCTGGATAAAAGCTTGAGCCCGAGAACAGCGTGCCGGCAGCGGTGATGATGACGGAGACGCCTGCGCGTGCGGCCTCGATTGCGGCGCAGATGCCGGCGATACCGGCGCCGATTACGAGGACGGTGGGTTGCTCGAGGCGTTGCATGGAACCTCCGAAGGTGTGTGGCACGTGGGGACAGGCGTCGTACGCGGTCTTGAGTATACGGGAGTATACGGCGAACAGGTGCGCTCGCCTAGCCGCAGCCATCGCGGTTGGGGCGCAAAAGCAACTCTAGATGCTCGTCTGCCAAGCTGCGGCTCTGCGCGACATAAAAAACCGCCGCCCGAGCACATGTCGGACGGCGGCAATTGCAGACCTTAGCGATGAGGCAGGCTCATCTGCTTGGTAGCACCTGGTGAGTCGCTCTTAGCCGTTGAGTGCAGCGTTCACGGCGACGGCGCAGGCGACGGTCGCACCGACCATGGGGTTGTTGCCCATGCCGATGAGGCCCATCATGTCGACGTGCGCAGGCACCGAGGAGGAGCCGGCGAACTGAGCGTCGGAGTGCATACGGCCCATGGTGTCGGTCATGCCGTAGGAGGCGGGGCCAGCAGCCATGTTGTCCGGGTGCAGGGTACGGCCGGTGCCGCCACCGGAGGCGACGGAGAAGTACTTCTTACCAGCCTCGAGGCGCTCCTTCTTATAGGTGCCCGCAACGGGGTGCTGGAAGCGCGTGGGGTTGGTGGAGTTGCCGGTGATCGAGATGTCGACGTTCTCGTGCCACATGATGGCAACGCCCTCGCGGACGTCGTCAGCGCCGTAGCAGTTGACCTCGGCGCGCGGGCCATCGGAGTACGGGATGGTCTCGACGACCTTGAGCTCGCCCGTGTAGTAGTCGAACTGGGTCTTCACGTACGTGAAGCCATTGATGCGGGCGATGATCTGGGCGGCGTCCTTGCCCAGGCCGTTCAGGATGACGCGCAGCGGCTTCTTGCGAGCCTTGTTGGCGTTCATCGCAATGCCGATAGCGCCCTCGGCGGCGGCGAAGGACTCGTGGCCGGCCAGGAAGCAGAAGCACTCGGTGTCATCGCCGAGGAGCATAGCGCCCAGGTTGCCGTGGCCAAGACCGACCTTGCGGTCCTCGGCGACGGAGCCGGGGACGGTAAAGGCCTGGATGCCCTCACCAATCATAGAAGCGGCCTCAGAAGCGGTCTTAGCACCCTTCTTGATGGCGACGGCGCAGCCAAGGGTATAGGCCCACTTGGCGTTCTCGAACGCGATGGACTGAACGTCCTCCACGATAGCGCGGGGGTTGACGCCCTTGTCCAGGCAGATCTGCTCGGCCTCCTCGAGGGAGGAGATGCCGTTCTCAGCGAGGCACGCGTTGATCTTGTCGATGCGGCGCTCGTAACCTTCGAAGCTTACAGCCATTATTCTTTCCCTCCCTTTCTGTTACTCGTGAACCGGGAACACGTTCTCGACGGTGTGAGTCTCCTCGTCGGTACGCGGATCGATGTACTTCACCGCGGCCTCCCACTGGCCATAGTGGCCCATGGCGCCGGCGACGGCCTCCTCGGGGGTCTTGCCGTTCTTGAGGGCGTCGGTGAACTTGCCGAGGTTCAGGAACTCGAACGCGATGATCTCGTTCTTGTCGTTGAGCGCCATGCGGGTGACATAGCCCTGGGCGAGCTCGAGGTAACGAGCGCCCTTGGCCTTGGTGCCGAACATGGTGCCAACCTGGGAGCGCAGGCCCTTGCCGAGGTCGTCAAGGGAGGCGCCCACGGGCAGGCCGCCCTCGGAGAACGCGGTCTGGCTGCGGCCGTAGACGATCTGCAGGAAGATCTCACGCATGGCCACGTTGATGGCGTCGCAGACGAGGTCGGTGTTGAGGGCCTCGAGGATGGTCTTGCCGGGGAGGATCTCGGAAGCCATGGCCGCGGAGTGCGTCATGCCCGAGCAGCCAAGGGTCTCAACGAGGCACTCCTCGATGATGCCGTCCTTGACGTTAAGGGTGAGCTTGCAAGCGCCCTGCTGGGGAGCGCACCAACCCACGCCGTGCGTAAGACCGGAGATGTCAGAGATCTCCTTGGCCTGGACCCACTTGCCCTCCTCGGGGATGGGTGCGGGGCCGTGGTATGCGCCCTTGGCAACGGGGCACATGTTCTCCACTTCTGCTGTGTACTGCATGCCTCTCCTCTCTTTCGACTGATATCGGCGCGCCATGGCGAGATGGCCCACCGAGCCTGACATGCTCCTCTATTCTAACGCGATATGAGGCTCCGCGATTCGGTGACTGGCGGGCAAATTAACGCTCGCGGAAATTAAGCCTCGATTGTCGAGGGGGAGAGCGTGGCTTCGAGCGGTTGCCGCACGATGCCGAACGGGGTGCGTTGGGATTCTTGGCCCAGCGGGTTTGAGCGAAGGGTGTCCATGAGCTCGCGGTCTGATATCGGCAGACGATAGGATCCAAGGACCTCTCCGCCCAGGTCGTTGATGTCTACGATGGCGATACCGATATTGCCGAGGGCGTCCGAGAGCTCTCTCGCCGCGCCGTCGGGGTCGAGCGGGGCAAGCGAGACGCAGGTGTTATACGGTGGCAACGTATAGGAGCACGGTCCGTCGATGGATGAGGCGCGACGGCCGGCGACCCGGTAGAACCACCCGCGCCGTCCCAGGAGCTTGCCTAAGGCTCCCACGGCGGCGGCGAGCAAGATGCGCACCGCCCCGCATTCGCGCAGGGCCATCTCCATGGTTTCGGGTATGCCGAGCCCGATGCCCGCGGGGGTCTTGGTGACAAAGCGCGAGAGCAGGCGGGCGAGCGGGCGCGCGGATATGTTCGCTACGGGAATAGCCCGGCCTTGCGTGCAACCGAGCGCCTTCTCAGATACAACGAGCACGTCTCCGGGCTGCAGGTGCGGCGCAACGTAGCGGACGGCGGCCTCCACGATGGAATCATGTGCGCCCAAGGTGTGCGTTTGAATGGGGATGCAGGTGGGACGGGCGATGCTGTGCGCTGCGCCGTTTTTCTTGGCTGCGCCGCTTGGTGCGTAATGGGTGCGAGAAGGGGAGGCAACGGGGCGAGGGGAGACAACGGTCGGCATGGTGGTTCCTTTCCAACTGCAATAGTTGTCGTTGCAGTTAGACCATAGGAACGAGCCCATTAATCTCGCATTAAGCGAGCGCTAACGTTGTCTGATCGAAGGCGGAAGATGTGGGGTGCAACAATATCTCAGCTGTGCCCCGCTTTTTCTTTCCGTTCGGTGGTGTTGTGTTGGGCGTGTTTCCGAAAGAGGACAGGGGGCCGATTGAGGGTTATTCGGAGCGTCCAGGCGGGACAATACTTCCCAAAAGGTGCTCGACCCCAATGGGGTGTGCTTGGACCGTCTTTCGAATGGGTGGGCCGTGATACATGGTTGCCCCTGCGGGAGGGGATAAGAGCGCAAAGCATCGGTCGCGAGCTTGTGGAGGCGATCGGCATGAACGTCAGCTTGAGGACTTGGCGTATCGTGGCAGTAGCTGTGGCGGTGGTGGCCGCCATGGGCATAGGCATGTATTGGAACTGGTATCAGGCTGAGGGATACATGCTCTATCTGGCCTATCCGACAGCGTTGGCGCAGTATCTGGCGGCCCCGGTGCTTGCGCACGCGCTTGCGTTCGCGGTGTTCTCGCTGCCTGTGTTCGGTGGCGCGAGGGAACCGGTGCGCAAGCCTCTGCTTATTGTCTCCCTTGTCCTGTGGACGGCGTATCTCGCATGGTTCATCTTGACGATGGGCTCGGGCATGATCGGGGACCCGGTATACTCGCTCCTTGCGCAGTCGATTCTTGTTGTTCAGCCTCTCCTGCCCTGGGTGCCCCTGCTTCTCGGCATCCTCGCCGGTCTTGCCGCCAAACGGTAAGAGTTCTCAGGCAGTCATAGAGGCACAACAGAAATCGGGCGCCGGCCGGAGAGCTTCCAGCCGGCGCCCGTGGCGCTACCTGCGGGATATCGGTGACGGCTACGCCGTTGCGTCCTCGTCCAGCATGCCGTCCAGCGTGCGCCAGGCAAGTTCGGCGCATTTCACGCGGGCGGGCATATGCGAGATGTCCTTGAGCTGGGCGGCCTCGTCCAGGTCCTCGTAGTCTTCCTCGGTGAGCTCCTCGCCGCGAATCATGGCAAGGAAGAGCTCCGAGAGGCGCTTCGCCTCCTCAACGGTCTCGCCGGTGATGAGGTCGGCCATGATGTCGGCCGAGGCCTGGGAGATGGCGCAGCCGTGGCCGGTGAAACTTGCCTCCTCGATGACGCCGTTCTCGACGCGCAGCTGTAGCGTGAGCTCGTCGCCGCAGCTGGGGTTGATGCCGTCGTGCGTGTGCGTGGGGGAGTCCATCTCGTACTTGTAGTCGGGGTGCGAGTTGTGCTCCATGAAGGTGGTCGAGGTATAGATGTTCCCCATGCGGTGTACTCCTTGCGTCTGACATTGGGGACGGGTACATTTGGCAGAGGGTCCCGCCCTCTGCCAAATGTACCCGTCCCCAATGGCTGTTAATGGAAGGTTGACCAGACGGTCTTGAGGCCATCGATGAACGCGTCGATATCGGCGCGGTCGTTATAGAAGGCCAGGCTGGCGCGGCAGCATGCCAGGTTCTCGCAGCCAAGCCAGGAGAGCAGCGGCTGCGCGCAGTGGTGGCCTGCGCGGATGCATACGTTGTTCATGTCCAGGATGCTTGCGACGTCATGCGGATGGATACCGCGCACGTTGAAGCTGATCACGCCGTGATGACGGTCCCAGTAGATCGATCCGAGGATATCCACCCACGGCAGCTCGACCAGGCGGCTCATGGCGTAGTGCACGAGCGCCGCCTCACGCGCCTGGATGGCGTCGTAACCCACCTGGTTCACGAGGTAGTCGAGCGCGACGCCTGTGGCGTAGATGCCTGCCGCGTCCTGTGTGCCGGCCTCGAACTTTTCGGGCACAGGGGCCCAAACGGCGCTCTCCTCGGTCACGGAGTCGATCATCTCGCCGCCCGTAAGGAGGGGCTGCGCCTGGTCGAGCAGCTCCAGCTTGCCCCAAAGCACGCCCACGCCCATGGGGCCAAGCGCCTTGTGCGCTGAGAATGCCAGGAAGTCGGCGCCCAGGGCACGCACATCGACCGGCATGTGGGGGACGGACTGCGCAGCGTCGACCACCATGTAGCCGCCGTTGGCATGGACGGCGCGGCTCAGCTTCTCAATGGGGACGCGGCATCCAAGCACGTTGGACACCTGGGTCGCTGCCACGATTTTGGTCTTGGGTCCGATTTTTGCCGCAATCTCGTCGTCGGTCAGCTCGCCTGTCTTGGTCGGACGAAGATAGACAAGCTTCGCGCCGGCGGCGCGGCATGCCTGCTGCCAGGGGATGAGGTTGGAGTGATGCTCCATGATTGTGATAGCTACCTCGTCGCCCGGCTCAAGAACGGTGGGTGCGAACGCCTTGGCAACCAGGTTCAGGGACTCGCTGGTGTTGCGCGTGAAGACGATCTCGTTCGCGCGCGGCTTGCCCTGCTCGTCAACAGCGCCAATAAGCTGGGCGATCTGAGAGCGCACGGCGGCAATGGCCTCGGTCGCTTCGACCGAGAGCGAATACAGGCCACGAAGCGGGTTGGCATTCATGGTCTCGTAGAATCGCTTCTGCGCATCAAGCACGCAGGCGGGGCGCTGAGCGGTGGCCGCGCTATCGAGAAACACAATGTCTGGATGCGTGGTGAAAAGCGGGAAGCTCGGCTTGTAGGGATTGGTCTCGATGTCGACGCGAGGCCAGGCACGAGAGGCCTCGTCAGAGGCGTCTACAAACGCGCCAGACGGAGCGGTGCAGGTATCGCAGGAGACGTGTTCGGTATCGATCATGCAAGGTCCTCCTCGAAATCCGGGAAGAGAGCAGCGCCCAGTCGGCGCACGTTGTCGCGGATGGTGTCGTCGGGCGCCCCCAGATAGGCGTCTTCCAGTTTGGCGCGCATAAACAGACCCTCGGCAGCCTCGGGCGAGATGCCGCGGCTCGCGAGATAGAAGAGCTGATCGGGACGAACGTGGCCGATCGTGGCGCCGTGGTTGCCCGCAACGTCGTCCTCATCGCACAGAATCGTGGGCACCGTCTTGTTGTCTACGCCCTGGTTGGCCAAAAGAACGGTCTCGCGCTCGGTTCCTTCGGATCCCTTGCAGCCATGAATGAGGTCGATCGTGCCGCGCAGGACCTTCTTCGAGGTGCCGGCGAGCACGCCGTTGGCCATGATCTGGGACACCGTCTTGCGGCCGCGGTGACGGACCACATAGTTAAAGTCGCGCACGTCGGAGCCGGCGGCAAGGTAGCGGGTGTCGATGTCGATGCGCGCAGTGTCGCCACGGAGGTCGGCGGCAAGTCCGGTCGCAACGAAGCCGCCTCCCAAGACCACGTGGCGCACGTTGACGCGGGCGCCTTCATCGAGCACGTAGCCCGAATCGTCGACGACGGTGAAGCCGGCGTCTGCAGTCACGTAGACCGTGACGTTCACATGGGCGTGCGCGCCTGCGAACACGCGTAGCTCGGAGCCGATGAAACCCGTCGTTCCCTCGGCTGCGGACCCCTGCGTCTCGCTGGTGCCGTCAAGGGAGATGACGACGTCAAGGGTTGATCCCGCTGCTGCGACGACGTCGATGCTCGCCGCGCCGGCCTCGCCCTGAACGCCGCGCAGGTGTACGGCAGCCTGTTCCGTTGCATCGGGCTTGGCGGCAAACGTTACGGTCTCGCCAGCAAGAAAGTTGAGGTAGGAGCGCGCATCAATGCCCACGCCGGTCTCAAACGAGGCGGCGACGTCGCCGGCGACCTCGTCGAGCGTCGCGCGCCGCTGATAGGCGGAAAGGGCCGGCAGGTCGAGGTCGCCCAGGTCGGCGGCATCGTTCGCCTCGGCTGGCCGGGCGTTCTCACCCCGGGCGCTGCGGACGCAGGCGCGCGTGTCGTCGGCGTCCGTGCGCTCGGCATCGATGCGCTCCTGCAGCCCGGCGATGGCGCCCTCGAAGCTTTCGCTCGTCGAGGTGAGCTGTTCGCCCGCGTCGATGCCCATCATGCCACCCCGAGCAAGGTCGGCCGGAACGGCGATGGTCGTATCGTTCATGCGCAACCAGCTCCACGTGGGTGCCGGCATGGCTGCGGCGTGTCTGATTTTCAGAGCGTCCATCTAGCGGGCACCCCTTTCGTTTTCAAAGTGGCTGCGTGGCTCGGGCGTTTGCAATGCCCCGGATCGCCGTGAAAGAGAGACGGCACGTACATGGGCGTGCGGGCCTCGACCGAGCGGCTGGGCAGAGCATAGGGGACGGCCGTGGGTGTACGTCATCCGATAGCCCCTTCCATCTCCAGCTTGATGAGGTTGTTCATCTCGACGGCATACTCCAGCGGCAGCTCCTTCGAGACGGGGTTGGCGAAGCCGTTCACGATCATGGTGCGCGCCTCCTCCTCGGAGATGCCACGGCTCATGAGGTAGAACACCTTGTCGTCGCCGATGCGGCCGATGGTCGCCTCGTGGCCCACATCCACGTTCTTGGCGCGGATGTCCATAGCCGGAATGGTGTCGCTGCGGCTCTCGTCGTCGAGCATAAGCGACTGGCACGAGACGGTTGCCTGGGAGCCTTCGGCATCCGGCGTGGCTACGATGGAGCTGCGGAAGGTCTGGATGCCGCCGCCTTTCGAGATGCCCTTCGTCTCGACGGACGCAGTGGTCTCGGGGGCTGCAAGCACGACCTTGGTGCCGGTATCGAGGTTCTGGCCGGCTCCGGCGAAGGTGATGCCCGTGAAGGAGCTCTTGGCACGGCGACCGGCAAGCACGCTCATGGGGTAAAGGTAGCCGACGTGGCTGCCGAAAGAGCCCGACACCCACTCGATCTCGCCCTCTTCGTCCACGCGGGCGCGCTTGGTGTTGAGGTTATACATGTTCTTGGACCAGTTCTCGATCGTGGAGTAGCGCAGGTGTGCGCGCTTGCCCACGAAGAGCTCCACGGCTCCGGCGTGGAGGTTGGCCACGTTGTACTTAGGTGCCGAGCAGCCTTCGATGAAGTGCAGGTCGGCATCGTCCTCAACGATGATGAGGGTATGCTCGAACTGGCCAGCGCCCTTGGCGTTCAGGCGGAAGTAGCTCTGCAGGGGGAACTCCAGCTTGGTGCCGGCGGGCACGTACACAAACGAGCCACCCGACCACACCGCGCCGTGAAGTGCGGCAAACTTATGGTCCGTCGGCGGGATGAGCGTCATGAACTTCTCGTGGATGAGCTCTTCCCACTTCGGTTCGTGGAGCGCCTCCTCGATGCCGGAGTAGACGATGCCCATCTTGGACGCGGTGTCCTGCATGTTGTGGTACACGAGCTCCGAGTCGTACTGGGCGCCCACGCCGGCCAGGTAGCTGCGCTCGGCCTCGGGGATGCCCAGGCGCTCGAAGGTGTTCTTGATGTTGTCGGGCACTTCGTCCCATGTGGCCTGCTGGTCGGTGTTGGGCTTCACGTAGGTGACGATGTTGTCCATGTCGAGCCCGTCGATAGACGGCCCCCACGTGGGGTTGTTCATGCTGTGGTAGATCTCGAGCGACTTGAGGCGGAAGTCGAGCATCCATTGCGGCTCGTCCTTGCGGCGGGAGATCTCGGTCACGATTTCGGGGGTGAGGCCAGCGTCGAGACGCTCAAAGCCTTCCTCGGAGTCGCGGAAGTCGTAGAGGCTGCGGTCGATATCCGCGACCTCGGTGCGCTGCTTTGCCATGACGCCCCCTTAGCGGGTCTCGGCTGCGGCGTCGTCAGCCGCCTGCTCGAAGGACTCAAAGCCGTTCTCGTCGATCCAGGGGATGAGCGAGGCGTCGTCGTGGCGGACCATATGGCCGCCCACCATGACGTGCACGCGGTCGACATCCAGGTGTTCCAGGATGCGCGTGTTGTGCGTGATGATGATGAGGGTGCCGTCACAGCTCTTGCGGTAGAGGTCGATGCCGCGCGAGACGACGCCGAGGGCGTCGACGTCCAGCCCGGAGTCGGTCTCGTCCAGGATGGCAAGCTTCGGCTGGAGCAGCAGGAGCTGGAGCATCTCGACCTTCTTCTTCTCGCCGCCCGAGAAGCCCACGCCCAGCTCTCGATTGAGGTAAGACGGGTCCATGTCGAGCGCAGCGCAGAGCTCCTTCATGCGGCGACGGAACTCCTTGCCGCGCATCTCCAGACCGGGTCGGCCGGCGATGGTGGCGCGCAGGAAGCTCGACAGCGGAACGCCGGGAATCTCGACCGGTGCCTGAAATGAAAGGAAGATGCCTGCCCGCGAGCGCTTGTCGGGGGAGAGGTCGGTTATATCCTCGCCGTCGAACTGGATGGTGCCGGCGGTTTGCGTGTACACCGGGTCGCCCATGATGAGATGGCCGAGCGTCGACTTGCCTGCGCCGTTAGGGCCCATGAGAACGTGGGTCTCGCCGGCGGCGACGTCGAGGTCGATGTCGTGGAGGATGGCCTTCTCGTCCACCGAGGCACAGAGGCCCTGAATGGAGAGGAGGGGAGACGTGGTGGTCATATCATGCCTTCCTGAACGGTCGGTTCGCTGCGGCCAGCGGGCTTGTTGGCATGGACGCGAAGCGGAATCCGTAAACCCTATGATTTCTCTCGGATTAAGGATAAGATGATGGCGGTTTCAGTCAAGAGCCAACCCGCGCATTCTACGAGAAATGCTACTTGGGATACATTGTTTTGGCTGCTCTCGTACCCACCGGTGCGATGCGGGCCAGACGGAGGGACCTCATGCTCATCTCTTCCAAAGGGCGCTACGCTTTGCGCCTCATGATCTATATCGCCGCCTTCGGTGGACCCCACGGCAAAGTGGCGCTGCGCGAGGTGGCAGATGGCGAGGACATTTCGCTCAAGTATCTGGAGCAGCTCGTGCGACCGCTCATGCAGGCGGGGCTGCTGCGCAGCGTGCGCGGCAAAGGCGGCGGCTACGCGCTTGCTCGTCCTGCGGAGGAGATTCGTGCGGGGGATATCCTGCGTGTGGCGGAGGGCACGACGGCCCCCGTTGCCTGCGAGGGCCTGGAAGGTGCCTGTGCTCGCGCGGGACTGTGCTCAACCGTGAAATTCTGGACGGGATTGGACGCCGTGATCGAGCAGTACGTGGATGGCGTCACCCTGGCCGACCTTGCTCGCGTGCCCGAGATTGATCTGGACGTCGACCTCACTCATATACAGGCATAGCTCACGTTGGTGGGTTTGGTGCTGCCGAGGACAAAAATAACGTGCGACCCCCTAAAGCTGTGAGAATCGTGTCATACTGTGGGGAAACTGCACGGAAACGCCGCAAGAATGCGCTTGAATCGAACCACGTCCAGCTTGCCTGTTGGCAGTAAGGAGGACCCCCCATGCAGCTTTCTCATCGCGCTGTCGTTGTTGGTTGCGCCCTGGCGGTGTCGCTTGGAGCCGCGCCTCAGGTCGTGCTCGCGGCCGAGGCCGATGTCGCGGCAGCTGCCCAAGACCAAGCCGGCCGCCTTCCCGAGCCGGCTGCCTACGACAAGGCGGATTTCTATGAGGATGCTGCCGACGGGCGTTCCATCGAGCTGCTCGCCTCGTCGCTCTCGCCGGTCTACCTCTCCGACGAGATGAAGTACTTCACCAAATATGAGAGCCACAGCAACTATGACCAGGGCTTCTCCTATGGTGACGGCTACAATGCGCTTGGCTACTATCAGTTCGATCGCCGCTACTCGCTCGTGGGGTTCATGACCGACGTGTATAACTATGACCCGGCGACGTACAGCATGTTTGCAGCGGTGATTGCTCGAGGAAACGAGCTTTCGGACGGCACTGTCTCGCTGTATGATTCCGAAACCGGCAAGCTTACCGAGATCGGGCAGCTTGCTGAGGATGCGTGGCATGCGGCGTATGCTGCGAACCCGCGTGAGTTCTCTGCTCTTCAGGATGCATGGGCATACAACAACTACTATGCCGTCAGCGAGCGGTGGCTGCGCAATAACCTGGGCATCGACATGACTCAGCGTGCGGACTGCGTCAAGGGTCTTGTGTGGAGCATGACCAACCTCTTTGGAACGGGCGGTGTGCGCGACTTCTTCAACTACGCTTCCCTGCGCAGCGACATGACCGATCGTGAGATGGTAAACGCGCTGGTAGACGCCATCGTCAACAATATTGTTGCCGAGTATCCCAACCAGACGCAGTATCACAAGGGCTGGATCTCTCGCTACGAGCGCGAGCGCGCCGACTGTCTTGCCTATATCGAGGCGGACGAGGCGCAGGACGGCGGCTCAGGAACCCCGGCGCCTCCTGCCGAGCCCGAAGAGCCGTCGCAGCCCGAGACGCCCTCTACGCCCGAGGTCCCCAATGCGGGCATCGAGACGCTTAGCTCGTTTGCGGATTATGTCGCTACTGCGTGGTACGCCGTGAACCCCGACGATCTGAGCTATACGGTTTCACATGGCTTTATGTCCGGCTATGCGGACGGAAGCGGGGAGTTTGGTTTTGAGAAGGCCATTACGCGCGGTCAGGTCGTGGTGATTCTCTGGCGTATGGCCGGCTGTCCGAAGGCCGATGCACGGGATTTTATCGATGTCGACTATGACGAGTTTTACGGAGACGCCATCGAATGGGCTCGCTACGTAGGCGTTGTGAGCGGCTTCTCCAATGAGAGCGGATCGCTGAACATCTTTGGGCCGGATATGACCATCACGCGCCAGGAGCTCGCGGTCATGCTCATGAACTACGCGTCGAAAGTTGGTAGGTTGGACACCTCGAGCAACCTTGCCGCCGCCAGCTCGATGAGTGGGTGGAACCAGGTTGGATCTTGGGCGCAGGCAGCTATGGGCTGGGCGGTCGATAAAAAGATCATCACGGGGTCGGTGCAGGGCGGTGTGGCGCAGCTGCTTCCCGAGGGCACCGCGACGCGCGCCCAGGCCGGCGTGATGGTCGCTCGCCTGTATCGCGACGTGTTGAGCTAGCATCTGCATAAAATAGCAGTCATTTTGTATCGAATCCCGGCGCCTCTTCGTGGCGCCGGAATTTTTTCACGGTTGCGCGGCGTGAAGTGTGCAAAATCTCGAGTTTTCGGCTCTAAAGAGGGGTCGAATAATAGAGAATTACCTCATATCGTCCAACTACTAACCCCTCTTTGGTGCAAAAAGCTTGATACATTGCTGTCAAAAGGCGTCTGGAGAGCCGAAAACTTGAGATTTTGCACAGGTTGAAGAAAGCTCTATGAAACTTCGCCATTTGGTCCAAGGTCAGCGCTGTTGTAGCGCATAGGATCGGGCGTGCCCGCCGGTTTGCTGCCCCTCGATGCCGGGGTCGCCCTCCAAATGAGCAGTCCGAGCGCGATGGCGAAAAAGATCGACCAGATGCGGCAGCTGAACACGGGTATGTGTACCACAGCGTGCGTGCTCATGACTAACGTGTAGAGCGGAATAAACGCCATGGGTAGGGCAAGCGTAAACAACCTGCCCCACGAGAGTGCGGGCGTGCTGGCATGGCGTGCTTTCGATGTTCTGCCCTGCACATTTTCAATGATGAGCAGGGTGACGGTGGCGATGACGGCGATAGCAAGTACCGGGGAATTGAGGACCATGTATCCAAGCGGGACAATGAGCGCAAAGAGCTGGGGCGAGAGCAGGTAGAAGCTCTGTTGCCAGGCCGCCCAGTCGGGACGCGGAAGTTCTCCGTGCTCGCTTGTCCAGACACCCATCTCGTTAAGCACGTTGTGCATGACTTCCTCAGGCCCCAGAGTGATTGCGGCAAGCGCCCATTTGGCAACCCAGGTCACAAGAAATCCCACCAAGAAGGCTGCAGTGAGCAGTGCGATGGTCGTGATGCGAGTCCGCACCGGCGTGTCAGGGCGGTCGAGCGCGACGGTTCCGCTAAACACGAAGAGTGCGAGCATGGCGGCAGGAATGGTTAGGAAATCCAGGAAACAATAGATGGCGCCGCTTGCGAGGGCGATTAGACAGAGTAGACGCCGGGTTTCGAGCGGACCGGAACGGCTGATGTGCCCCGCCCTCAGTACAAGTGCGCTGGCAACGATGACGGAGGCGCTTGAGATGCCGAGGGTGAGGTCGGCTGCGAAGTTGTAGGCAAAGCCGGTGGCAAGAAATGCAGTCGCGGCGAACACAAGGGAGGCTATCGTCCCCATGTGGCAAGATAGCTCGTAGGTGAACCACGCGATGGAGCCAATCAGTAATACGAAAACGATGGCCTGTACCCCAGGAATGCCGCCGGCGAGCAGTCCGAGGTCGGTGAGAAGCTGCCAGCCATGCCAATATCGAAAATAGTCAAAAGTCGTGGTCGAGCCATCGGGGTTGCGGTCGTCGATTCTGGCTTGAACGGATGTGGCGAACGGGTTGCCCGCATCGTGTTGTTCGGCGATTTGCGGTATGAAGCGGTTGTTGTCATAGCTTACCGGTGCGGTCAGGATTCTATGATCGTACGAATAGCGGCGAGAAAGCAGGGGAGACTCCCACGCGTCTTCAGCGCGCGCTGTCAGAGTAGCCCGTGGCAGCGAACTTGCCGCGATGTTGCTAGCGGTAAAGAGCGCTTGCAGTATGACGAGGCACATGATCGATGCGAGCAAGAATGTTCGCCGATTCAGGTCTCTGTGCGCAGCGTGCGGCATCTCAGGCCCCCGTCCGTGAGATTGTCTGACAGCACGTATAGTATGACGCTGTCTGGTAGAGCTGAGATGCTGTATTGAAGAATTGTCGAAATGTGCGTGTTGCGTATTCCGGCGGGCGATGGGTGTGAGGAAATGGCTGCGCTGTCATCGTGGGTGTCGGCGAGTTGCGAATTGCTATGCTGGAGAAGGGCTCAAGAGAGGGCTTGGGAGTTTGAGCACAGGCACGCAATAGCGAATGGAGCCTGGCCGAGAAGAATGGGGAAACGATGCCAGACGTTTTTGAGCCGAAGAACATCGTCGTCACCGGCGGCTGCGGCTTCATCGGCAGCAACTTCGTGCGCTGGGTGTTGCGGGAGCAACCGGATGTTCACGTGACGGTGCTCGACAAGCTGACCTACGCCGGCAACCCCGAGAACATCGCGGGGCTTCCCGCCGACAGGGTCGAGCTCGTGGTGGGCGACGTCTGCGACGCGGCGCTGGTGGACCGGCTCGTGTCCTCGGCCGACGCCGTCGTGCACTACGCCGCGGAGTCCCACAACGACAACTCGATCGCCGACCCCGCGCCCTTCGTGAGGACCAACGTGGAGGGCACCTTCACCCTCATCGAGGCCTGCCGCAGGCACGGCGCGCGCTATCACCACGTCTCGACCGACGAGGTCTACGGGGACCTCGCGCTCGACGACCCCGCGCGCTTCACCGAGGAGACGCCGTACCGCCCCTCGAGCCCGTACAGCTCGACCAAGGCCAGCTCCGACATGCTGGTGCGCGCCTGGCACCGCACCTACGGCGTGCGGGCCACGATATCGAACTGCTCCAACAACTACGGCCCCTACCAGCACGTGGAGAAGTTCATACCCCGGCAGGTCACCAACATCCTCGACGGGCGACGCCCCAAGCTCTACGGCGACGGCCGGAACGTCCGCGACTGGATCCACACCGACGACCACAGCTCCGCCGTGTGGGCCGTCCTCACGAGGGGCCGCATCGGGGAGACCTACCTCGTCGGGGCCGACGGCGAGAGGTCGAACATCGACGTGCTGCGCGCCATCCTGCGCGCGATGGGCAGGCCTGAGGACGACTTCGACTGGGTGCGCGACCGCCCGGGCCACGACCGGCGCTACGCCATCGACCCGACGAAGCTCCGCCGCGAGCTCGGCTGGGAGCCGACGCACACCGACTTCGCCTCCGGCCTGGAGCAGACCATCGCATGGTACCGCGACCACGAGTCCTGGTGGCGTCCCGCCAAGGAGGCTACCGAGAAGAAGTACGCCGCCCAGCTGCAATAGGCAGGTCTTTCTGTTGGTTATCCGGCCGAGCATACCCTACGGCGAACGGGGGCGCCGCTTGGGGTATACTCGTAGCGAGCAGAAGGTTTTAAGCCCTCCTGTGAGACATTAGTTTTTGTGGGTGATGCCCACGCCGAACAGCCGTCTCCACGAAAGGCGGCTGTTCCCATATGCGTCGAGCATCACCCGCCCCCGGCCTAGCCGAGGAGCAGCTCGTAGGCCAACAGAACCAGCGCTACCAGGACAGCCGCCGAGAGCAGCAGCTGCGTGAGCTCTTTCATGGGATCCCTCCATCTACCCCGTTGGACTCGGAGGGCACCGCCCGTTCGCGTATCTACATTATAGTGCATGTACCTGCAAGAAAAAACATATGTTCGATATCTATTGAGGGACTTCGCAGGCCGAATGTCGCTGTAGCATAGAGCCGTTCTTCTGCATTTCTAGTTCGAAGCTGTTTCTTTCGAACGTTTCGCGTTTGCCCAGCATTGGGAATGAGGATTCCATTGCATGCCTGCCAACTCGCCGTGTAGAACAGGATTCAGCCATGACGCTACTGCGGTTTCTGATTCGGTGACATCGGCAAGTTCGGTCGGTATCTGAGCCCCTTGGGCCTCCTTCTTGTAGGAGGCCGCTTTTGTTGTCTTCCAATCCGACGGGACGCGAATCGCATTAATGCGTTCCATATGGCGCAACGTCACTTCTCGACCGATCTTCTTCAACAGCGCGTCGGCATCAACCGTATCGGTTAGTTTAGAAATGACCAAATCAACCAGATCTTTTACGCGCGATGAGGGGATGCCGTCATAGACCTGCATCATTGCGCAGACCTTATCCGCTATTCTCTCCTCGATGGTTTGTAGCGCATAGTCATATGTGGTAAGCCCAGCGATGTCGAGTCTGCTGGCGGGGGATACCAGCACGAATTCATCCGGAGGGGTCTGGTCTACAACAAGGTCTATCCCGATGGCGCTGAGGTGCTTCGTTTTCCAAGGACGGGGATGAACTCAACTCTCATGCCTGTCCTATATTCTTGAGAAACCGGAATGGCGCACGCCCTGTAAAACCGAAAGTCAATGAAATCGTGAAGATCGATTGAGGCAAGTTCTTTTAGGTCTTCAAGAGCTTGATCGATTTCGACAGCGACGTCGACCAAATCGATGTCCTTCGTTTCTCGCGCATCGGCCCTTCTGGCAAGCTGGCTCTGGCCTCCCTTCAGAACGAATCTGGGATGAGGCTCGCTGAAAATCCTGCAGAGCAGCCTGTCTCTATAGAACCCCGCGATTTCCCTCCCGGTGTCTCTAGGGGTTCTTCGCGCCGCAGCTTTAACGGCCTGCTCCAAAGCTTGCGCACTCGAATAGCCTCGTTCGCTCATCCTTCCGTTCCTCCAGGTTGTTTGTCGGATGGGTTCTTTTGAACCGGGGCAGCATTCTCCGCAGCGTTGATGCCGGCGATAATGCTTGCTACGGTATTTTGTAGGGCATTTTGATTGATGAACGAGGAGACTGTATTCATCAGCTCGGAGAGGGCATTCACTGAAGAGAGTACATCAGGGTGAACGCCGCTACTCTTAACAGCCTTTGCAGCGCTAGCAACAGCCTTTTCATAGCCTGCGGGCACGGATTTGTTCACCATATGAGACAGTCTCACGGCATCCTGCAGCACAGATGAAGACTCAAGTACTCTAACGAACTGGTCGATGGATGAGTTGAGTGCCGCCGGAATGGCGCTTTTGCCGAGCAGGTTTTCGGCAAAAGCGGTGCCGTTCTCGTACCCATACGAGCGGCAAAGCGGGCCAAGTAGAACCGCAAGGCGCTTCTCATCGAATATATGGCCGGACGAAGCCGCCTGCTCGAGATAATCATCGATGAGGCTGGGCTCTTCCTCGAGACGCAGCAGGTCGGCTAGTGTTCGTTCTGGGGTTGTGGAGGGGATGCCGTATGTAAGGTCGATGTCCTGCTCGTCAACCGGTTCATGAAGCAGTTCGAGTTCTTTTCGAGTGCTTCGTTTACCTTCCGCTACGACGAAGCAATAGGGTGACTCGTAAAAATCTCCAAAGCCCTGGAGGCATGAGGCCGTTCGTCCGCTTGCTATAGCGTCGTACGGTTGAGAGGACAGCCGTTCGAATGCGGTTTTCTTTGGATAGAGGGAGAGCCACGCCGCCTTCGTGGCCGCATGAGCAGTTTCCACGCCTGTGGTTACACGATATGTTCCATATGCGACGGGTTCGATTCTGCCGTCATTTGCCATGCGAGCAAGTTGGTTCCTGCTGACCCCAATGTTCACGGCTTGAGCCGAAGTGAACAGCCCCCATTGCCCCGAGGCCAGTTCGTACAGCTTGTCTATGTTTCCTCGTCTGCTCATAGCAAGATTATACACTTATAAATATATAAACCTGCAATAACGAGAGTGAAACGCGTCGATTTTCCTGGAGATCAACCAAGCGCAATTGAGGCGGCGTCGAGCATACCCTGCGGCGAACGGGGCGCTGTAGGGCATGCTCGTAGCGCGCAGAAGGTTTTAGCCCTCCTGTTTGAGGTTTTCATTGTGGGTGAGCCCACGCCGAACGGCCGTCTTTGCAGAGGTGGCTGTTCCCTTGTCGCGCGACCCCACACGGTCCGATCGCCTCCTCCTCGGAAGCAGAATCAGGATGATCGTCATGGCAGCGAGGGCAGCGAGCACCTTCGACAGCTCGGTGGCTCTACGATCACGGGATCCCTAATTTTGGTTGGGACGCGGCCTGTGCCCGAGCTGCGCGTCCTGTGGCCGAGTTGCGTACGCCCTGTCCGAGTTGCATGCGCTACGTTCAAGTTGCGTGCTGCATTTCAAAGTTGCGCGCGCTCCCAAAGTTGATAGAGGGTTTCGGGCACTTTCACCTTTAAAACGGGATGGGAGTGGCCCAATCGGGCTCGCAACTTTCGCCAGTCGCACGTAATTTGAAAACAGGGTACGCAACTCGAGAACGGGATATGTAGCCCGCGCGGAAGGAGGGGTGTGGGCGGGGCGGCCGGAGCCCTCCACGGCGCCATGAGGCATGGAGTTGGAAAGCGGTGAAGTTTGATCAAGGCGAATGACCGGGATGCGTCTGGTCTCCCGTAGATGGGCACAGTATGAAGGGGTTTGGTCTGGCGGCGCTCCTAGTAGCTCCCCGTCTAACGCCGAGTTCAGATAGCAGGGCGAAATGTCTGACTGATGCGGGAAGAATATATGAGCACTAGAAAGGATCCCGGCGTCCCTCGCGGCGCCGGGATCCTTTCGTTATTGCTGCCCTCTTCGCATGCACGGTCGAGACGCACATAGATAACGCTCCCGGAATTGATACAAGTCCGCCTTGGCGGTCATGCTATAACGCGTGTAGAGACAAGCTTCTTGCCGGCGCTGAATATGCAATGCCGAGGGGGAGTTGACGTGGTTAGATCGTCAAAGGGAAAGAGAGGGGGTTGCTTACCCATGCCGCTTGCCGGGCATGTGCCGCCGGTATGGCCGCGGCGCTTGTTTGTTCGTTTTGTCCAGCGCAGGCATCGGCCGATGAGATGACGAGCATCTCGGACGGTGCTCCTGGGCTGGGAGTGGCCGAGGTACAGCCTAACGTGCCTCTGCGTTTCTGCTGTCCGATGCCGCAGCATATTGCTCCGGTGAAGCGTCGGACAGCGTCTCGCATAAGCGGGTGGGTCCTGGTGAGTTCATGGGCGCGGGAGTCCATGGCGTGGGCGGTCAACGAAGGCGTCCTTGGCGGCGTATCGACGAACCAAGGTCCGCGGCCGCAACCTCAAGGCATTGTGGGTCGTCCGCAGGTGGAGAACATGGCTGTGCGCCTGCACCGTAATGTTTTTGCCGTTAGGTTTGAGGTTTTCTTAGAGTTGACGTTGTGGTTCGGATATTCGTCGAGGAGTTGATCCTATTGAAACGAATGCTTGGCATAGCCTGTGCGGGCGTCATCATGGCTCTCATGGCTGCGTTCGCGACGCCTGTATTCGCGCTGGAGGAATCCGCGGATGTTCCCGATGATGTGAGTGCCCAGATTCTGGACGCACAGCCCACCGCTGCGAATCCTGAAATCGTGGTTCGACCTCATGTAGCGAATCTTGGCTGGTTGGATTCCGTCGCTTCGGGTGAGGTGGCAGGGACCACAGGACGAGGCCTTGCCCTTGAGGCGGTGCAGATCGATGTGGGCGGGCTGAGCGAGGGCTCTTCGCTTGAGCTCTCAGGCCATGTTTCGCAAATAGGATGGCAGGATTGGCAGACGGGTTTTGCAGGTTCAACGGGAAGGGCGCTTGCTCTGGAGGCGCTGCGAGTCCGTTTGACCGGTCCCGATGCCGATTCCTACGACGTGTGGTATCGGGTTCACGCGAGCAATCTCGGTTGGCTTGGATGGGCATGTAACGGTGCCCCAGCTGGTTCTACGGGACTTGCCTGTCAGCTCGAGGCGGTTGAGGTCATCGTTGCCCCCAAGGGTGCGGCGGCTCCCGGCGACAGTGCGCGCCCCTTTGTCGAGGCGCTTTCATCGGATGCTGTTGCGACATCGTACTCGCAGGTCGATGAAAGCACGTCCGTATTGGTGGTGCCAGATTTCATCGAGCAGCTTGCGGCGTCAGGGGTCACCGACATTTCTGTGGTGGCGACGATGTCCTACAAGGGAGTCGAGACGCGCCGCGTCGAATCCACATGCTCTCTTGCAGAATGTGCATCGCATGGCATGACGGTGGATATGGGCACGTACGGACCGTTCATGGTGACTGTTACCTATCGTTCGAATGGCTTGGCGCTTGGAGCGTACCAGAGCGAGGTAGGGGTGACCGCCTCGACATATAACCTTGCACCGCTTTCTGCGACCTTCCCAGTGGTGCTCTATTCGTTGTCGTATTGGGACATTTCGAATGCGGCGGACGGAAGCACTATTCCATCCATTATCATGCTCGATCGTCCGTCTGCCTACGATTGGGACGCTCTGCCCTCCGGTATGTATGGCATGCCCTATCTTACCGATGAGGCCATTCGTACAAGTTCCAATTACGACGCCTTTGCCGACTACATCGGTGACCTGTACCGCTTGGACCCCTCGTCTCATTTCAATTTGTATCTAAACGATATTACCTGCTCATGCATACATCCGATGATCTATGCCAACGGTATCCCACAGGGCTCCTATTCCATCAGGCTGCTCTCCGATGGCTCGGCCACCTATTTGTTTACCAATGAGGCGTTTGCGTGTGCCGATCCCGAGGCGAAGCAGAATGAGCTCGTACAGAGCTGGGAGCGGGCCCGCGACGAAGCGTATGCGAGCGGTCGGGCGTCTTCGGATTACGGTTTCCATGATCATTGGGATTCTATGTATGCAGTGCTTGCGGTAGAGCCGGGATCCGAGTGGTGGATGACGCGCACCAATCTGTTTACCAGCGGTGATGACAATGCATTTGCTTCTCAGATCGCATCCAACCCAGGTGTGATCCAAAAGAACATCGCTTCGATGCTTACCGCGCTCGAGGAGCGCGGGCCCGATACGGTCGATGCGTTCGTGTCGCTCTACGACTTCAACGACGGCTATTTCGACGATGCCGCCTCAGCGGGCAAACAGGTCATGCTGCTTCTGGGAACATATGTGCAGAACGAGACCGATTTTGAAGCATATGCCGACATAACCAAGCTGTATTATGGTGATGCTTACGAGTATTACTATAAGGGGCATCCCAATACGCCCACGGGCCTTCATCCAGAAAAGCAGCAACAGCTCGACTCTATGGGCATCACCGACGTTGACTCTTCGATTGCCGCTGAGCTTATCCTGTTCTTCAATCCAGATGTTGTACTTTCTGGATATGGGTCGAGCACGTTTAATTCGGCGACCCCTGCTATGGCGGGAGGTTTGTTCGCCATTGATAAGGCAACGGCGCTGTCGTCAGAGAGCGGCGTGGACTACTCCGGCATAGATTGGTTCGCGTCCCCGATCACCGAAGACACCGACCCCGACATCTTGGCACTTTGTCCGGAAGGTGCTACCTGCCACCTGATGGAGTTCTCGGACGAGGTCCTTGCAGGCTCCGACTTCGATATCGCGATTTTCAACGATGGTGCTCGCTCACTTACTTATTACGCTCTGACAGACGATGGATACGTTCCGGTTCGAACGGTTGAGGATGCGAACATTGCCGTTTCCGGCTCTGCACACGTGTCGGATATAGGTTGGCTCAAGGAATCGGATGCGTCCGTGCTGGTGGGAACAACCGGTCAAGCTCGGCAGCTCGAGGCGTTCACGCTCAATGCCCCCCAACTTGCAGGTCCTCTTACCTACGAGGCTCACGTCGAAGATATTGGATGGCAAGGACGTCGAGCTTCTGGAGAGATCGCTGGCACAACCGGGGAGGGGCGTGCCGTCGAGGCGGTATGCATTGAGCTATCCGACGAGGACGCTCGCTCTTATGACGTGTGGTATCGCGCGCACGTTTCAAACGTCGGATGGCAGCAATGGGTATGTAACGGCCAGGTTGCGGGAACTACCGGTCAATCGCTACCCATGGAAGCGTTCCAGGTGCTGGTGCTCCCGAAGGGTTCTTCGGCGCCAGATGCCTAGCGCCTTGCGCGGGATGGCGTCGATGCGTCTGTCGTGATGCGTGCGTAACCGAGTGGATACGTTCGTGTGCTATAACGGCATCATCGAGAGCACGGGTCTGTTCGACAGTGATGACGTTGCTGCACAGGAGAACACTGGTTTTCCTTTATTGCGTCGGACGTTTTGCAGAGGAGAGGATTTTCACGAAGTAGCTTCATCGGAATGTGAGGGGGATGGTATGAGAAATCGAAGATGGCGAATCGTTGGGGTTCTTGCTGCCGGGTTGCTGCTGGCCGGTATGCCAACAATGGTTATGGCCGAGAGCAATCAGGGGTCTACTGTCACCGTTGATCATGACGCCTACGTCGATACGCCTCAAACTGATGAGGGAGATTCGCTCTCGGATACGTTACCCAGTGAGCTGGCCGAGACGCCTGCGGACTCCATTTCATCCGATCAAGGTGCTGTGCTAGGACCTGATGACACCCAGGCTGATGCGGATGGGCTTGAGAGCTCCCAACAGCCCGCTTCCGATTCCGGGACAGCGTCGGAGGATATCGACCTTTTGGAAACCTCGTTGCCTGCGCCGAAGCTGGCAGTTGAGGCCCATGTTTCGGAATTGGGGTGGCAGCAGGCGGTAGGCAGCGGAGATGTTGCTGGAACGACGGGGAAGGGCTTGGGTCTCGAAGCTCTCAAGGTGTCGTTCGCGAATGCTCTGCCAGATGGATTCGAGGACTCACATATCGAACTCCGTGGCCTGGTTCGCAGCGTTGGTTGGCAGGACTGGCAGGAGGGAACAGCAGGAACAACGGGCCAGTCGCACGCGTTGGAGGCGTTGCAGGTAAGGCTCTCGGGTCCCATCGCCGAGTCATTTGATATTTGGTATCGAGTCCATAGCGCCGAGTTGGGCTGGTTGGGCTGGACGTCCAATGGAGAGATGGCAGGGACTTCGGGATACAATCTCGATGTGCAGGCTGTTCAGATTCAGATATTGCCCGCAGGAAGTGCCGCGCCGGGCAGCATCGATCGGCCGTTTGTCGCGCCCGCCGTGTCCTTTAGCTCTCATATCGCTGACGTAGGATGGGTGAATGGCGTCTCGGATGATCAAGGAGCCTCTATTCTTATCGGCTCTACCGGTCAATCTCATCATCTAGAGGCCTTTACCCTTGCTCTTCCGGAATTGACGCTTGCCGGAAACGGCTCTGTTACCTATGCCGCACATGTCTCCAATATCGGTTGGCAGTCGGCAGTGGCAGACGGGGCTATCGCCGGCACAACGGGGCGCGGGCTACCCGTTGAGGCGGCAAACTTCAAGCTTACGGGCGAGCTATCAAATCGATATGATATTTGGTACCGTGCGCACCTTTCCAACATCGGGTGGCTTGGCTGGGCTTGCAACGGCCAAAATGTCGGTTCTGTAGGACTCTCGATTCCGGTCGAAGCTCTTGAGATTCGTATCGTTTCGAAAGGTTCTGCTGCGCCGGGAACGACGACAACCCCTCTTCTTGAAGTGCCTACGCTGTCCTACGCTGGTTACTCTCAGGGTGCTTGGCAGTCTCCCGTCACTAATATGGGGGTTGCAGGAACAACGGGCGTCGGGGCGCCTCTTGAAGGTCTCACGATTGCGTACGAAGGCGTTGTGCCGGGCACCGTTTCGTATCGCGCGCACGTAAGCGATGTCGGCTGGATGAACGAGGTGAGCAACGGGGCTTCCACCGGCGTTCCTGGCCAAGGACATCAGATCGAGGCGGTTGCCATCTCGCTAGGTGGAGAGGCTCAGAAATACTTCGACGTCTGGTATCGCGTCCATGTGGAGGGCTATGGCTGGCTTGGGTGGACCTGCAACGGCCAATATGCGGGCACCTCAAAGATCGGCTTCCAAGTCGAAGCTATTCAGATCAAGGTAACGGGTAAGGGGGCACCCGCTCCCGGTGATACCAGCTGGTCCTATTTTGAATACCTACGGTATATCGGTTGGCAAAACCCACCACAGTATCCGCAGGTCAGCAATCAGACCGTGGTGCTTCCCAGCTACTGCACCGGAGCGTTTACCTACGTTTCGCCGTCTCAGATTCCCTATAACGCCACACGCGAAGACTGCGTCAACGCGTTCATCAGCCGTGCGTATGACTATTTAGGAACGCAGTACATCGAGCCGTGGTCTACCGCTCCGGGCGGAGCTGTCGATTGTTCTGGATTGGTGTTGCAGTGCCTGTATGCCACGGGTATGGATATGGGCTGGTACAACCCCTACAACCATCGCTGGCTGCCGTCCCAAACCTACAACTCTATGAACTGGTATAGGAACAACACGTTCATGCCGGTCAGCGTTTCCAATATCAAGCGCGGCGACGTCGTCTATTACTCGGGCCACATCGCCATCTATCTTGGTGGAGGGCTCATTATCGACTCCTGGCCGCGCCAGGGCGTGACCATTCAGTCAATTAATAGCCGAGGCCGGGTGATTGGTGCCGCGCGTCCCTATGTCGATTAGGCACGAAATTTGAGGTCGTGAGAAGTAATGGTGAGGAATACCCACGTTTTTCGAATGGCAACCATAGTAAGACGTATGGCGATGTGGGTATTCCTTGCCCTTGCGCTTGCTGGTGCGTGTATGCCACGTGTGTGTTGTGGTGTCCCGGCTGAAGCCCTGACGGGAGATGTGGCGCAACAGCTTGAATCTGGTACAAATACCGTTGACGATGTCGATGGCCGACAAGTCGATAGCGCTTCGACGCCTGACGCTTCCGGTCAGGCTGCTCCTGCGCCGGAACAAGATGAGGAGCATGGTGGGGGTGCAGAAGGCCCCGCAGCCGCTGTTCCTGAATCGTGTAGTCCTTCTACCTCCGTAGATTCTTCGGTTGCTGCGGATAATCCAAACACCGACGGGATTGCTGCCGAGACGGAGAATGGTGCTGTATCGCTTCGCTATATGGCATTTGTGCAAGGCTTGGGCTGGCAGCCTGAGATGACGTCTGGGCAGATCGCGGGCACTACAGGAAGGTCTCTTCCTGTATATGGCCTAAGGGTATCCTTGGAGGGCGCTGATTCCTGCGACGTTTTGCTTCGGGGACACGTTCAAAACTTCGGTTGGACTACTTGGCAGTCTGATTCGCTTGGCGACGCAGGTTCCGGGCTTGCCCTCGAGGCCATCCAGGTCAAGCTCGACGATGCTTTACGTGCGAAATATCGCATATGGTATAGGGTCCATGTTTCAGATATCGGATGGATGGGCTGGACAAGCGATGGCGAACCTGCTGGTACATCTGGGAGAGGGCTTTCCATCGAGGCTCTTGAAATCCAGCTGCTACCGGTGGATGCGCCTGCTCCCGGTTCCACCGACGATGCCTATCGTGGTCCCGCCGAATCGGTCTCGCAGCAGTCTATATTCATCGATGGAACCTCCGTGCAATCTCAGGCGTTTCCAAGCGTGATGATTGGGGATGCTGGTCGCAATGTCCCTCTGCAGTCATTTTCGCTTACGGTGACGAATCCTGTTATCGACGGATTCATTTCCTATCAATCTCAGGTGTATGGAGCTGGATGGCAAACATCCTGGATTGCGGGCGAGGCGGCGAATGCTGGGGCTGCGGGCGCTCCCCTTGAAGGCGTTCGTTTTCAACTCAACGGTGGCCTCAGCTCTCGATACGAACTGTGGTATCGCGCCTATGTAATCGGTACCGGCTGGCTAGGATGGGCGAGCTCTGGCGAATCCGCAGGATCTTCCGGATTGGCTTCATATCTTGGCGCCATAGAACTCACGTTGGTTCCAAAAGGAGCGGAGCCGCCGGAACGACAGGGCGATGCCTATCTAACGGGAGATGTCCCCATATTGTCATATCAGGCCCATAGCGCCGATGTGGGTTGGCAGTCTCCGGTGACCGACGGCATGACTGCGGGTGTTACGGGCCAGTCGCGTCAGCTCGAGGCCCTTCGAGTCGTGATGGACGGCGCGGGCTCGATTGCCAGCGATTCCGCCGCTGGTGTTCGAGTGAGTGCGCACGTTGCCGACATTGGATGGCAGGGCTGGGTTGGCTCCTCTTCGTTTGCGGGTACCACGGGCCAGGGCAAAGCCATACAAGCGATCCGAATCGAATTGACTGGAGATCTCGCTTCTACATATGACATCGTCTATAGGGTGCACAGTGCAGACTATGGTTGGCTTGGCTGGGCGTGCAATGGTGAGGCCGCTGGAACCGTTGGCCTAAATAAGCGGGCAGAGGCCATCGAGATTCGCCTGCTCCCAAAAGGTTCCAACATGCCTGCGGACGGCGCCCTGCCGCCATGCATCGAGGTTCCTGGTATCACGTGCTCGGCAAGCGTTATGGGACTCGGCTGGCAAGGCGGGGTAGGCGCCGGTGGTCTTTGCGGAACGACCGGGCAGGCCAGGGGGCTCGATGCTTTCAAGCTGTCCCTTAGCGGAAACATTCCTGGAGGAATAGCGTATGCTGCCCACGTCCAGGACTATGGCTGGCTTGATGCGGTTTCAAGCGGCGGAGTTGCTGGTTTTCCGGGGTCAGGGTTGCGCGTCGAGGCCATACGCATGCAGCTGACAGGTGAGGTTGCTACATATTTCGACATTTGGTATCGGGCGTATGTAGAAAACTACGGCTGGCTGGGATGGACAAAGAATGGAGCCGATGCCGGGACAAGCACGATCGGGTATCGGCTTGAAGCTTTCGAGGTCCGAATTACGGCAAAAGACGCGACTGCTCCCGGTTCGACCGACAGCCCCTTTGTGCACGTCCCATATTCGCCTCAATATGCCCTGCTCAACGTACCGTGTCTTCTTCAGTATCCAGAGTTGCCTACGGGATGTGAGTCGGTTGCGCTGACGAATGTGCTGAACTATTACGGATTCGGGTTGGCAAAAACGACTATGGCTGACTCCTACATCCCACGCAGCTCCTGGGATTTTGTTACCTCATTTTGGGGTAACCCCCATAGCTCTACGGGTAATTGTTGTTCGGCTCCAGCCATCACTACGGCTGCAAATGCATTCTTAACGCTCAACCACAGCAATTTGCGTGCATACGACATTACCGATGCCTCGCTTGAAACGATGTATGACTATGTCGCTGCAGGTCATCCAGTAATAGTCTGGTCGACCATGTACCAGGGAAATGTTGGACGGGCGTATGCTTGGCAGCAATATAACGGCCGTTCCTACTTCACTGTTACCAATTCGCATACGATTGTGCTTCGAGGCTTTAATCGTACGAATGGTACGGTCTATATATCCGACTCTTTATCAGGCTATGTGATCATAAACGCTGCGCGGTTCTATCAGTTGTATGTTGGCAGGGGCTCTCAAGCTGTCGTGATTTGCTAAGCCCCCTGTAAGGGGAAGGGCACTCGCCGTCCTTCCCCTTACGCTACATCGATTTTGAAGACTCGTTTGCGGAAGTGGGCGAATCGGTGCAAGGCAAATCGTTGTCAAGCGTATTGCGGATAGCGATTTCCTGCACGAGCGCTGTTAGCTTGGTGCGCAGCGCTGACAGCTCAGATTGGATGGAGAACTCTCGAATGAGCAGCAGGGCGATGATGACCAAAAACACAAAGTTGGATGGTGACTGGATTCCCAGGAACGTCGCGCAGCTAAAAGCAATCTGAGGAAAGATGGAGAGCACCACGAAGCCCAGGCTCATGATGAGCCAGAAGATGGAATCGCCAGACGTGATCTGAGACTTCTTTGTTTTGCGCACCACGAACATGAGGACAATGATGGCGCAAATGAGAAGAAAGACGCGAAGCGTGAGCGACATGGGTGACTCCTAATGCTTGAACCACATAGCAAACAGAATGGATACGCAGGCGTTTGCCATATATGAAACGGATTTGGAGAGCGTAAGGTAGCTTTCGCCGGCGGCGCGCTCGCGCATCTCGACCTGGCACTCAGCTACCTTTGCACCCTTCTTTTTGATAAGAAAGGCAAGCGTGTCTGGTTCTGGTGCTAGATCGGTTCGTGTTGCGAACTGCTCGATCATGCGACGATTGTAGAGGCGCATGCCCGATGTCGGATCTTTGATAGTTTTGCCACACGTGAGCTTGATGATGAATGAGATGAGGTTTGAGCCTAGCATGCGCAGGGTGTGGGGCTTAGCTTTGGTCACAAAACGGGAGCCGATGACGATGTCTGCCCCTGTCTGTTCTTGGCAACGCTCAAGATCCGCAAGATGCTCGGGGCGATGCTGGCCATCCGCGTCAAGCTGCACGACGCTGTCGTAGCCTTTCCGCCATGCGTATTTCATGCCCGTTTGGAACCCTCCAGTAAGACCCAAGTTGACGGGCTGATCAATGATGTGGAAACCGTGGCTGTGGCAGATCTCAGAGGTCTTATCGCGAGAGCCATCGTTGACGATGATGTAGTCAAAGTCTGGGGCAACTGCAGTGAGCTCTTCGATGGTGGTAACAATGGATGCCTCTTCGTTATAGGCAGGCACGATAACCAAGGTCGACACGCATGACTCCTTAGGATTTAGATTAGAACGTCCCTATGATACCTGTTTAATTGCGGGCATCAGTTGCGGAGCGCTGATGGCGGAGTATGAACACCATTGAGAGTGCGACGGCGATGGCACAGCCGCCGATCACCGAGAAGTTGATGCCGTTCATTCCCAAATTGGTGGTGAGGGGAATAGCAAGCGCGAGTGCCGCACCGAGTGCTAAGAGGTTGCAGGCGAGCATCGCTGGAGTCTTGCGGAGGATGACGAGCACATCGTTGGTATAGAAGAGTATGCCGACGCTGCCGGTTGCCAACAAGACAAAGGGGAACAGGTAAGTATAGGGGGCGATTGAAGTTCCGAATACGAGCTGAAGCCCCCAGTCTCCAACTGCGCTAAGAATGGCAATAAAAACAAGGATGACGATGAGAATCAAAAACAAAATGCGGAAGAACTCTTTGGCAAATGAATTGCGCCCCTCCTGATGAAGCTTTTTTGCGAGCGTGCCGATAAGGGGGCTATACAGATAGGTCGCAGATACTTGAATGAGAACGGCGGGTGTGGCTACGCTAGCGTAGATGCCAAGGGCTTCACTGCCATAGGTTACACCGAAGTACTGGCGGACGATCGAGACGATGCCGTTTGCGCAGAGGCTGGCAATCATGGCGAGCAAACACGATTTTCCAAGCTTTTTGATATGCGACACGTTGAACGAGGGGGTGATATCACCGAAGAGACGGGCGTGTGGAATGTCATAGAACACCGTCACGGCAATACAGGCTGCCGCCATTCCCAAGATACCCGCAACGAGATTATCCAAGACTGCGAGGGGGATTGAGAACCCCACGAGCGAAGCGACCCCTCGCATAAGTTGTGATTTGCCAATGAAGTCCATGCGTTCGCCGACCTGATCAATTCCGTATAGCACGTCGGAGAACACTTCGTCAGATTTGAAGAGAAGGTATGCAATCGAGGCGACCAAAAACTCCGCATTCGAGCTGCAGGCGAGCGGTAGATATATTGCAGACCAGATAAGGCCGAGGACTATCGTTACCAGGCGGAATCCCACGTAGTCACCGTGGGAGAACTCACCGGAAAGGTCAGAGACCTGAAAGGTTCTGATCTTATAGAGGCCAATCGAGGCAAAGATGATGCCATTTGCCATAGCAAAGGCCAGGGCGCCCGAGTTCTCGTACCCTGAGGATAGGCGTACGACCAGGACGCTTGTCAGCCATTGGCAACCGAGGTAGAACAGGCACCCGAGTGCATTCCAGATTGTGTTAGCGCGCAGAGATAGGGGGGCGACGCTTTGAGGGGTTTTCGTATTCATGGTGAATCATTGTACACAGTTGGGGCTCGACAACATGGTCCATTCGTATAGATCGCCCCTACACCATGTTGTCTAGATAATTAGCTATCATAGTCTGTGATCTATTGATTGATGTTCGAGAGGTTTTCCGTGTTTGCTCCCTCTGATCACACCTTTGCCCTATGTGCCTATGGGGCCTCACCATATCTTGAGACATGTATAAAGTCGCTCTTAGATCAGACGGTAAAAACCAACATTCTTATATCGACATCTACGCCAAACGATGAGATCACGAAGCTTTCGCAGCGCTACGGCATTCCGCTATATGTTAACGAGGGGGCTCCGGGCATTTGCCACGATTGGAACTGTGCCATGGATCACTGTTCCACGCCTCTTATAACCATCGCGCATCAAGACGATGTGTATCTTCCTCAATATGCCGAGAACGTATTGCAGATGATGGGCCGTGCCGAGCGTCCCCTTATTTTCTTCTCTGATT
Source organism: Collinsella sp. An2 (assembly GCF_002160065.1). Classification (GTDB taxonomy): domain Bacteria; phylum Actinomycetota; class Coriobacteriia; order Coriobacteriales; family Coriobacteriaceae; genus Limicola. Next base: position 41,036 of record NZ_NFJW01000003.1, read on the forward strand.
ATGGTGAGATTCGAGATGGCCAGCCATGCGACGACAACAGGTTACTTCGAATAAAGCGACTGCTGCTTTCTCCGCTTCGCATAAAGCGTTTTGCCACGAGCAAGCTCGTTCGCCGTCGGGTGCTTTCGTGCGGCTCGGCAATATGTTGTCCGTCGGTTACCATGTGCGTCCCCAATCTGCCTCACCCCGTTTTCGTGAGCAGCATGAAGTCGAATTTGGATTGGGAGGCTTGGGAAAGGCTTTCCAAGCTGGAAGGTTCCTTTATGTATTGCGACAAGATTCTCATGCGGCATCGTATACACGAAGGATCGGAGACCTCTGCTCTGATCCGGGATGACACGCGTACCTCTGAGGATTTGGCGATGTTGGAGAAGTTTTGGCCTCGGCCCATTGCCCGTCTTATGAATCGCGCATATGCGGCAGGCCAAAAGAGCAACTCGTTGTAACGGGTCGCACGAACTGACTATTGATGGCGTCGGTTGACCCATATGATGGAGGTTACCATGGAGACATGCTTGATCTACCGGTTCAGGATGGAGGTTGGAGCATGAGAGGCATCATTCTCGCAGGCGGGTCGGGGACGCGGCTCTATCCGCTTACAACTGTTACCAGCAAGCAGCTCCTACCCGTGTACGACAAGCCGATGATCTACTACCCGCTGTCGGTTCTCATGATGGCGGGCATCCGCGACATTCTCATCATCTCGACTCCGAGTGACCTTCCGAACTTTGAGCGTCTTTTACGGGACGGGTCGGATTTTGGTGTAAGCCTTTCGTATGCCGTGCAGCCCTCGCCAGATGGGCTTGCTCAGGCGTTTGTCATCGGCGAGCAATTCATCGACGGCGAGCCGTGTGCGCTTGTTCTGGGTGACAACATCTTTTTTGGCAACGGGCTTTCCCGCCATCTCCGTCGTGCGGCGGACGACGCCGCGTCTGGCCGCGCAACGATTTTTGGATATCACGTCGATGACCCCGAGCGCTTTGGTGTTGTGGAGTTTGACTCGAACGGGAGGGCGGTATCCATTGAAGAAAAGCCCGACCACCCCAAAAGCTCATATGCGGTGACCGGTTTGTACTTCTATCCAGGAGATGTTTCCCAGAAGGCGCACAAAGTGGTGCCTTCCGCTCGTGGCGAGCTTGAGATCACCGATCTCAACCGCATGTATCTCGATGATGGGGCGCTTGACGTCGTTACGCTCGGGCGCGGCTACGCGTGGCTTGATACCGGTACCATGGAGAGTCTTTACGAAGCGAGCGAATTTGTGCGTGCGGTCGAGCGGGCTCAAGGTGTGCCGATTTGTATGCCCGAGGAAATAGCATATGAAAACGGGTGGATTGGTCGCGAGATGCTGGCCGACCGTGCGCAGGCATGTGGGAAGAGTTTTTATGGGCAGCATCTGCTAAAGGTTGCTGAAGGAGCGTTTGTCAAACGACCTGCACATTAAGTATCACGCGTGCGGGAGGGCGCGTTCTGCAGACCAGTTCATCAAGAAGTGTCTCCTGCACGCCTCGAGCAACTGATGGACACTCTATAAGTAGGGAGTATTATGGACGGCAACGTCTTTGAGCCGCGCAACATCATCGTCACCGGCGGCTGCGGCTTCATCGGCAGCAACTTCGTGCACTACGTGGTGAACAACCATCCAGACGTGCACGTGACGGTGCTCGACAAGCTGACCTACGCCGGCAACCCCGAGAACATCGCGGGGCTGGACCCGGGGCGCGTCGAGCTCGTGGTGGGCGACATATGCGACGCCGCCCTGGTCGATCGGCTGGTCTGCCGCGCGGACGCCGTCGTGCACTACGCCGCGGAGTCCCACAACGACAACTCGATCGCCGACCCCGCGCCCTTCGTGAGGACCAACGTGGAGGGCACCTTCACCCTCATCGAGGCCTGCCGCAGGCACGGCGTGCGCTACCACCACGTCTCGACCGACGAGGTCTACGGGGACCTCGCGCTCGACGACCCCGCGCGCTTCACCGAGGAGACGCCGTACCGCCCCAGCTCCCCGTACAGCTCGACCAAGGCGGCCTCCGACATGCTCGTGCGCGCCTGGGTGCGCACCTACGGCCTTGCTGCCACCATCTCCAACTGCTCCAACAACTACGGCCCCTACCAGCACGTGGAGAAGTTCATACCCCGGCAGGTCACCAACATCCTCGACGGGCGACGCCCCAAGCTCTACGGGGACGGCCGGAACGTCCGCGACTGGATCAACACCGACGACCACAGCTCCGCCGTGTGGGCCATCCTCACGAGGGGCCGCATCGGGGAGACCTACCTCGTCGGGGCCGACGGCGAGAGGTCGAACATCGACGTCCTGCGCGCCATCCTGCGCGCGATGGGCAGGGACGAGGACGACTTCGACTGGGTGCGCGACCGCCCCGGCCACGACCGGCGCTACGCCATCGACCCGACGAAGCTCCGCCGCGAGCTCGGCTGGGAGCCGACGCACACCGACTTCGCCTCCGGCCTGGAGCAGACCATCGCATGGTACCGCGACCACGAGTCCTGGTGGCGTCCCGCCAAGGAGGCCACCGAGAAGAAGTACGCTACCCAGGGGCAATGATCTCGCGTAACTGCATGATCAGACGTTAGACAAGATTTCATCTCTAAAGGAGAGAACATGGACTTCGAATTCGAAAAGGATTTACGAGCTATTGCGACCGGAATACCGGGTCTCGTAGTCGTGGACCTCTCCGTTCATGGTGATAATCGCGGATGGTTTAAAGAAAACTGGCAGCGTGAGAAGATGGCCGGGGGCCTTGGTCTGCCCGATTGCCGATGGGTTCAAAATAACATCAGTTTCAACGATAAGAAGGGTGCGACGCGCGGCATTCACGCTGAACCGTGGGACAAGTTCATTTCTGTTGCAACCGGTTCGGTTTTTGGCGCTTGGGTTGACCTTCGGGCGGGTAGCAGTGCATACGGCAAGGTGTTTACCTGCGTCCTCGATCCGTCTAAAGCGATTTTTGTCCCGCGTGGCGTTGGGAACTCCTATCAAGCGCTTGAGGATGGAACCGCCTACTCCTATCTCGTGGATGCACATTGGTCCGCGGAGCTTAAGAAAACCTACACGTTCGTCAACCTTGCTGATCCCGACCTGGCTATTCCCTGGCCTATTCCGCTTGATGAGTGTGAGCTCTCTGACGCGGACAAGAATCATCCGTTTCTTAAAGACGTTGTCCCCATGAAGTCAAAGCGCACTCTTGTGACCGGTTGTAACGGGCAACTTGGCAGGGCGGTTCGGAGACTCGCTGAAGAGCGAGGCCTGTCCGATAGCTTTGATTTTTGCGATATCGACACATTTGACCTCTCCAATTCGCATGATTATCAACAGTTTGACTGGTCCCTGTACGGTACCGTTATCAACTGTGGTGCATATACTGCAGTTGACAAGGCAGAGACCCCAGAAGGCCGTTCTGTATGCTGGAAGGCCAACGCTACTGGCCCCACGCTTCTTGCTCGGACATGTGCAGAGCATGGCATTACGCTTGTTCATGTGAGCTCCGATTACGTGTTTGACGGAAGTCGTGAGCTTCATGATGAAGAGGAGCCATTTAGCCCGCTTTCTGTATATGGAGAAAGTAAGGCAGCGGGGGATTTGGCCGTTTCGACCTGCCCGGCCCACTACATTCTCCGTAGCTCATGGGTGATTGGTGATGGGAAGAATTTCGTTCGTACGATGTCTGAGCTTTCCGACCGTGTTGCGGATCCGGAGAACACGCTGAACAAGGTTACCGTTGTTGATGATCAGATAGGGCGCCTTACCTTCACGGATGATATGGCTCGAGCCATCTTTTGGTTGCTTGGCTATCGCGAAGGGTCCTTGCTTCCGATTGAGCCGGCCCCATTCGGCACGTATGATTGCACCGCTTCGGGTGATCCTGCGAGTTGGTATGAGATTGCTCGGGAGGTATTTAAGCTTCGAAATGATAACAGTTTTGCAGTGTTTCCTGTTTCGACCGATAGTTACTATTCCACCGTCGAAGGTCCTGTAGCGGCTCGTCCATATTTTTCGACTCTAAGTCTCACTAAACTGATGGCTACAGGTTTCTCGGTTTCCGACTGGAGGGCTTCCCTCCAACAATATCTGCAAAACGATTAACTAGCTGTTTCGCTGCTGTCAATACCGTGTTGATCGGGGTTCTTGATAATGTGGATTCAGTTTTGTGCCGCCGCGGCATCGCTTTTTGCGGCGGTGTATATCCCGGGTCTTTTGGCCGCATACGGGTTTGGATTACGACAGTTCTCCCTGCTTGCGCTTGCTCCGGCCTGCTCCGTTGCCGTATATTGCATTGAGGGCATAGTGCTCGATTGGATGGCGATTAGGGCATCCTGGTTCATGCTGGTCGTCCCCTATTTCCTTCTTGCCGCGCTGCTCGCTTCATTTCGGTGGCTCCACAGTGACAAATGCCGTGGTTGCGGGCATCGAAAAGAGAGCGTGGACACGTTTGTTGGTCCAGTAATCCTATATATTTGCTTTGGGTTGCTGTTTGCTACCACGATGTACTTGCTTCCGCTGGACGGTCCGACATCATCAGTGCAAACTTATGACAACGTATTTCACTATGGCTTGATTAAGTCCTTCTCCGACTCAGGGTCGTGGTCGATTATAAAGACGTCGTTATATCTTTCAGAGCCATCGTCCTCTGTTCCGATGCAGGATGTCGCATACTATCCCGCCGCTTGGCATCTGTTGTGCTCCCTCGCTATTTCCATGGCAGACATTTCGGTTGGCATGGCTGCAAACGTTGTCAATTTCTTTTTTGTGTCAGTTGTCTACCCATTGGGGATGCTTGCTCTCATTCATTCGATGTTTAATGGTAGCCGTTCGGTAGTTTTGCTCGGTTCTTTAGTGACGTGTGCATTTAGCGTCTTCCCATGGATGATGTTTGACGTATGGCCGCTTTATCCCAATGCGCTCTCAATGATGCTTCTACCGGGGTTGCTGCATTGCTTTATTGAGGCGACGTCGACTGATGGCTCCGTTGTCGGTCGAGTTCGCTATGCACTGCTGTTCGTGGTCTACTGCATGTGTCAGGTCTTTGCCCAACCGAATACGATTTTCTCTGCAGCGGTTATTCTTGCTCCATACTGCATTTATAGGTGTGCTGAGTTTGGAGCGAGCGGGGGCGGTACTAGGTGCCTGAAAATGACGAAAGCAGTTGTTATGGGCACAGGGTTTGCTCTCTTCGTGTGCGTCATCTGGATAGCATGTTTTCGTTTGCCCTTTATGCAGCCGATTGTCAGATTTCGGTGGGCTCCCATCCAGACTCTGTCTGATAGCATAACAAATATTATACAGCTTTCTTTTGTTGGCTCGATTGCCCAACCTTTGTTGTCAGTTTTGGTTGCAGTCGGTGCGGCCTATGTTCTCTTTCGTCGGCAGTATTTGTGGATGCTGGGCTCCTATATTTTCTCGGCGTTTCTTTATGCGGTTTCTGCGACTATGCCGGAATGTGAGCTGAGGCATCTTCTTTGCGGGTTTTGGTATACAGATCCCTATAGACTTGCCGCGTTGGCCGGCATGTGCGCCATTCTGCTGGCAGTCTGTGGCCTGTTTTGTATCTTTAGTTTTGTTATGTCGGTTGTGTCGATGTATCAAAAAGCCCATAACCTTCGAAACCTTCCATCGCTCTGTGTCACAGGGCTCGTATTGTCTTGCCTGCTACTCGGTTGGTATAACGTCAAAGAGGGGCTTTCCCCTCTGAATGTGATGGCATTTAATGCCGAGCAGCTCAACAGCGAAGAAAATCTTGGCAAGCCATACAATTCGGAGATGGCCGTGTTCATGAATCAAGTCAAGAAGATGGTTCCGGAGGATTCATTGATTATCAATGCGCCTTATGATGGATCGCTTTATGCTAATGGCGTTGAAAATGTGAACTTTTACTACCGCTCCATGTCGGGATACGGTTCTTCCAAGGAAGCGCATAGCAGCGCTTTGATTCGCGAGAAGCTATCATCATATGTCCAAGACCCAGAGGTTCAGCAGACTGTTTCGGATATGGGGGCTTCGTATCTTTTGATTCTTAGTCGCGATATGGACAGGTCTACATCAATCTTTCCAGATTTTGTTGCCCGACAGTGGAGAGGGATTTATTCGGTGACTGACGACACTCCCGGATTTACCAAAATTGCCGAGCACGGTGAAATGCGTCTGTACAAAATAGGACAAGAGTAATTTCAACTTTTAGTTCATATGGATAGGATTTATTCATGCGTCAGCGACTTCAATATATTGATATTGCTCGCGGTGTTGCCATGCTCTGCATTATTTCAGGTCATTTAGGCATTACTTCGATCAATTCCATCGTCTACACCTTTCACGTTCCTCTGTTCTTTTTGCTCTCGGGTTACGTATTCTCTAGAAAGCAGGAATCCTGGGGTAGCTATATTCAGAAGCGAGCAAAACAATTGCTCGTTCCCTATATAGTTGGATGCTTCGGAATTGCCCTCTTTACAGTTGTCTGGTTTACCGTGCAGGGGAATACGGCAGACATCCCTCAGCGGTTGTTTCACATACTGCGCGCGTCATTGTGGGGGGCCGGTACGCCTCATACGTATCCTGTTGAGGTGGTTCAGATCGGCGCGCTGTGGTTTTTGCCTGCCCAGTTTGTCGGAATGATTGTTCTCCGTTTTGCGCTATCAACCGCCTGCCCCTTGCTTGTTGTCCTGATTGGGGCCTCCGTTGCGTACCTTTCTGGTGGGTATATCTGGCTTCCGATGTCGGTTCAACCGGGATTGGTGGCCGCTGCGTTTCTCTATATTGGCTACTGGGTGAAGCTTCACAAGGTGTCATGGCTTGAGCATCCTCATCCACTTGGAGTTTTGGCGAGCTTGATGGTGTGGGGGGTTTGTCACTCGTTCGGTTATTCAGTAAATATCGTGTCTCTCTCGTTCATTGGTGGCCCCCTTTGTGTAGTAAACGCGCTTTGTGGCTCGTATCTAGTTATTGTGTTCTCGCTTGGAATCGAACGAACCATTAGGGGTCCTGTTGCACGCTTCCTGAGTTATTTTGGCCAAGTTACCCTGGCCGTTCTCATTTTCCATGCTATAGCCGACTTTACCTTCCCCTGGTATCTTGTATACGGATTTCTCGACGGTATTGGTGTATGGCACCCACTCCAAAACGCTCTTGTTATTATGCTCAATGTGCTGTGGCCACTGTTGGGCATCGCAATGCTGGGATTTGTTCCGCGCCTTAAGAGGATTCTCATTCCGCGTAATCCTATTCCGTATCAGCCAGCCAGTGCTGCAAGCACAGAATTAGTTGATTAGGGGGCGTGGGCGGAAGAGCGTTGGCTTGGAACATGAACCAATGACCTTATCATTCTTATGAGATTGCGATAATCTACCGTGTTCATTGCACGCTATGAAAAGGTGTAGTGGAAACGTGGAACAGCAGGTTGTATCTATGCCGTATGCTACCCTTTGATGAGCTATGTTGGTTTGAAAACCTGCGGGGAGGTAGCACGTGCCGGCTGTATCAATTATCGTGCCCGTCTACAATGTCGAGAAGTATCTTGACGAATGCCTGACGAGCATCGAGGCGCAGTCACTTCATGATTTGGAGATCATTGTTGTAAACGATGGCTCGACCGATTCCTCTCCAGAGATTATTAAACAGCATGCCTGTCGGGATAATCGCATTCGTGTGATTGATAAGCCAAATGGCGGCTATGGCCATACTATCAATCGCGGCCTTGAAGCTGCGACGGGGGATTATGTTGGCATTGTCGAATCTGATGACTTTGTCGAGCCGACGATGTTTGAGACCCTGTATGAGAGGGCGACTCGTGACGATCTTGATATCGCTCGTGTCAATTATTGGTATTACTGGAGCAAACCTGAGCCTCGGAACGAGTTCTTTGAAGCGTATTTTAAAGACGTATGCGATCGGGTCTTTAACCCTCGCGATTTGGTGCAATGTTTCTATTTTCCACCGGCTCTGTGGGCAATGCTGGTTCGACGCTCAATGATTGAAGATCATGGGCTGCGACTCTTGGAGACTCCAGGAGCATCTTTTCAAGACACCGCATTCAGCTTCAAGCTTTGGAGCTGCGCGAATCGTGCTGAGCTCATCCATGAGCCGTATTTGCACTATCGTCAGGATAACGAGGGTTCTTCCATAAACAATCGAAAAAAGGTTTACTACGTGTGCGAAGAGTATACGGAAGCAGAGCGCTTTGCGCGCGAGGACATCAAGGACACGTCTTTGTTGCCCATAGTAAATCGTCGTCGTTTCGATGCATATCTGTGGAATCTGCAGCGTATTGACGACTCTCTAAGGATGGAATTTGCTGAACGCGGATCCAGGGAATTCGCGCACGCTCTTGCGGAGAAAGAAGTCGATCGTTCGCAGTTCACTGCTGCGGAGTGGAACCGACTTCAGCTGTGGGCTGGTTCGGCAAAGCAGCTTTTGTCTGACCTCGATAGGGAACAGCATTCTTTGGCTTTCAAGTTAAAATCCCGACTTCGCAAACTCATGAAACGAGGCTAGTTATGCCTAAGATTTCTGTTATCAGTCCTGTCTATAACGCCGCTCCATATGTTGAGGTGTGCGTTCAAAGCTGCCTCAATCAGACTCTAGAGGATATTGAGCTTGTTTTCGTAGATGATGGATCTACGGATGATTCATTGGCGGTTTTGCAGGGTATCGCCGCGCGGGATGTTCGCTTGCATATCCTTTCTCAGGAAAACGCTGGAGCATCTGCAGCTCGCAACAACGGACTGCGGCATGCTACTGGTGACTTCGTCTTTTTTATCGATGCCGATGACTATATACCCGAGCGAACTGCATTGGAGCGTTTGTATCGATCTGCCACTGAACATGGAGTTGCGATAGCTGGTGGATCGATGTGCATCGATCGCGATGGTAGAATCAGCTTCGACTCTATGCATGGAAAAGAACTCGATTCGTTTGAACGCGAAGAAGTCGTTAAGTATGAAGACTATCAATATGATTACGACTTTACGCGCTATATTTACTCGCTTGAATTGATTCGTAAGGAGGGGATTTTCTTTCCGGATCGAACGCAATTCGAGGACCCCCTCTTCTTTGTTCGTATCATGCTCGCTGCCGGTCGATTTGCGACAATTCCTGATGCGGTATATGCCTATCGTTACGGGCATCAAAAGCGCACCTGGAGCGAACGGGCCGTTCTTGATAGGTTGCGCGGTTCAATTGAGCTGCTTGATTTATCGCGGGAACTCGGGTACGCAAAATTGCATACCTATGTGATGCATCAGCTAGATGTTGAGATCAGTGTTCCTCTTATGGGGCATGTGAGCAACGCGCGTGTAATGAGCATGCTATATCGTGCCAATAGCGCGATTGACTGCAAGCTGGTTCAGCAGTGTGAGTCTAATTTTCCTGACGTATATGTCATAGAGCCTTTGCGATGGATTAATGATGGCTATATCAAGTACCTTCCGTTCAGCCGGATTGTACACAATCGCTATACTCAAGCGGTTAAACGTCTTGTTCTAAAACTTCTTGGACGCTAAACAATGGGAGCCACTCTTGTTCGGAGCGGCTCCCATTTAATAACGCGCAATTATGAAAGCTTGTCTTTATCTGCCCAGCATTGACTTGAGTTTTCGTCCCATCCGGTAGCCGAGGTAAAGCAGATAATTCTTCTCTTTGTAATAGGCAGCCTTATAGTTGCGAGGAATCTTACGCGAGTGTCTTACCACGTTATAATCGATGTTTCCAACCATCGTGTGTAACGCTGCGGCGATATTCGGGTCTTTCGTATTGAAATCCTTCTGAAGCATTTCAATGTATGCGCATCCTCGATTAAAGTGCCCTTCCAAAATGCGCGGCGCGGTAATGCCGAGGTCCTTTATGATGTGATCCATATCAAGCCAACGGTTATAAATGATTGAGGGGTCTTTTACCACCGATGAAGAGCCGGTGTTAAATTCACGGTAGTAGTAGAGGCATTCGTCAACATAAACAATTGAGCGAGCTTGAACCAGCGTTTCGATGAGCCAAGGATTGTCTGCCCACCCAGCGCCTGGTATTTCATGCATGCGAATTCCCTTGTCCTCGAGGAAAGACCGCTTATAAATTGCCGTCCAGATGCTGGGGTGGTGGAACAGGAACTCAGCGTCTTGATCAAGGGTAAAAACGACTCCAGTATGCTCGACCGCATGATAGTAAAAAGCTGGCAGTAATTGCTCTTGGTCTGTGTTTGCGTTTACAACGCGCCAATATGCCGACTTTACGATATCGGGCTCATCGTGCTGCTTGGCGGCGTTGAGAAGCGTCTCAAACATTCGTGTGGAAACATAGTCATCAGGTTCAACGATTCCAATGTAGGTACCCGTTGCAAATGCAAGGCCAGTATTGACCGCCTTTCCGTACCCCCCATTTTCCTTGTGTATGACATGGAATCGTTTATCCTCCGCAGCAAAACGATCCATGATTGAAGGAGAAGAATCGGTCGAGCCATCGTCAACGCAGATGATTTCGATGTCGGCTAGCGTCTGGTCCCTCACACTTGCTAGGCATTGCTCAAGATAGTTCTCCACATTGTAAATGGGCAAGATGACCGATACGGACGGCATGGGTAACTCCTCTGGTGGTATCTGAACAATCAAGTCATTATACTGCTTGATATGTGCCGCCCCTAACACTGCACGGGGCTGCCTTGACGTAATCTTGTCGAGGGGAGATTCCATGGGGCTGCCTATAGTGTCTGTCATCATTCCTGTTTATAATTGTCGCGATTACGTTGGCAAGGCGCTTGATAGCTTGGCGGCGCAAACGTTTAGAGACTTTGAGGTTATATGCATCGACGATGGGTCTACTGATGGCTCACGCGATGTCCTTGAAGCTGAGCAGTCAGAAGGACGATTCGCGTCATTTCAGATTCTCTCGACTTCTCATGCTGGACCAGGAGTTGCTCGCAACGCGGGTCTGGACGTTGCCCGTGGCGAGTTTGTTCTGTTTCTAGATGCTGACGATTTTGTCGAGCCAAATCTTCTGGAGCATGCCGTTACCAAAGCGGTTGCGTTGGAAGCCGATATGGTGATTTGGGATTTGTGGGAGTACAACGACGCGTATCAACGAGATCAGCATCCACCTATGGGCACGCTTGTATTTGGTGACTTGCTCGATGCAGAGAGGGCAAAAACTGAGACATGCTCATGGAGGGACAATCCGGACGCGATTTTCACCTCCTTTCAGAATTGGCCGTGGAACAAGTTATTCAGGAGGTCTTTTCTCGAGAAAAAGAATCTTCGCTTCCCGAGTCTCCGCCGCACTGAAGATTGTCCATTCACGTGTTTAGCGCTTGTGCAAGCCGAGCGCATTGCGCTGCTTTATGAGCGGCTCTCTCATTATCGTGTTGCGCGTGCCGGCTCAACTATGTCGAATAAAGACTCCCATCCCTTCGATTTTCTTGAGGCGCTTCTTATGCTTCGAGAGGGTCTGGAAAAACTTGACATTTGGGAAGAGACGAAGCGGAGTTTTTCCGAGTGGGCAGTCCAGTCGGCGATTCACAATCTTATTACGCTTAATACGGTCGAGGCATTTCTTCTTGTATTTTACCGTTTGCGCAAAAGCGGCCTTCGTGAGCTTGGCGTGCTCGATCGCCCCATAGATTCTTATAGAGCTCCTTTTGTGCGCGAGTACTTAAGTCATTTGATTAATGATGATTGCGAGTGTTTTCTGTTTTGGTGGGCGCGCAGGGGAGAGCGCCTACAAGACGAGCAGCATGCTCTTTTTGACGCGACAGAGGCCAGTTGGGTTGCAGCGCAAACCGAAGCGAATGCTCTGTCGAAGAAATGTGAGCAACTTGATTCTGAGGTCGAGTCCCTGAGAAAAGAGCTTACAAATCTTAGGAGCTCTTTCGAATATCGATTTGGAGTCAGGGCGTGTAAGATTCCTCGCGCAATTAAAAATCGCTTTAGTCGATAGCAATGCAATTGTTTGCCATTACGATGCGTAGATAACATAAAGTTGGCATTGGTTTTATCGAGCTGTTGTATGGCGATTTACGTGTCAGGTGCTCAGTAGGTTTTTCGAGGGAAGAGGAATCGTTCTAGCTTCAGGGGGTCAAAGCAGCATCAGCAGTTTTCGAATGAATTGCATAGTCTTGCCTGGCGTGTGTATAGAGAGAGTCGCATCTGAGCTGCATTTGTTGGTAGGAAGTCGTTGCTTGGTCGCAAAGTGGACAAATTTTCGAGATGTCTGTACGTATAGGGTGTCTAATAACAAAGTTTCATGTCCGTTAGCCATTATCAGACACCCTATTATTGGGCGAATCTTGATACATGGGGCGCAAAATGGCGCTGCAGTTACAGACAACTCGATTTTTTGACCAGCTTGGAAGGATGTTGCCCGACGCGATGCCTTGGGGAGGGGAAACAAGGCAGCGCCTCGGCGGCGCGAACGCGCCGACGACGCGTTCTCGCATCTTTGGCCTTTTGGCCGTTTCATGCTAAAACCTCGCCTTCTTCCCACGATGTTCATGACCTGCCGGTACAATCGTGTGCGTCACCCCTTGACTGTGAAGGAGAACAATCATGGCAAAGCAACGTATGGGGGCGACGCTTGTGGGCTTGATGACCGCGTTTGTGCTGGCGCTGGTGACCAGCCTGACGCTTTTGCCTACAGTGTCGTATGCCGCCGAGGGCGGCGAGACGCTGCTGGAAAACAGCTGGCGTTACGAGAATGGTGAGCTCAAAGAGGATGTTGACCCCACCGCCACGGGTGTAGCTTCGCTCAGCGACAATGCCGCCTGGTCGCAAGGGTCCGACGGATCGTTCTACAACAACGTGGGCGAGCGCATTCCAAATGCCGTTCGCAAGGGCATCGATGTCTCGCACCATCAGGGTACGATTGACTGGAATCAGGTCAAGGCTTCGGATGTCGATTTTGCCATCATTCGCTGCGGCTATGGTGATGACTATGCATTCCAGGATGACTCCATGTGGACGTACAACGCCAATGAGTGTACGCGTCTGGGTATTCCCTTCGGTGTTTACATCTATTCCTACGCGACGGACGTTGAGCATGCTGCCAGTGAGGCACGTCACGTGTTGCGCCAGATTCGGGGTTACAGGCTCAGTTATCCCATCTACCTTGACCTTGAGGATAGCTCGATGGCGGACCTTTCCAACGATGAGTTGGCTGCCATCGCCAAGACCTTTTGCGACATCATCGAAGCGAATGGCTACGAGGTGGGTGTCTACGCTAACCTGCAATGGTTCAACAACCGCCTGACCGACGAGTGCTTTGACAATTGGGATCGCTGGGTTGCCCAGTGGAATTCTTCCTGCACGTATACGGGTAAGTACAGCATCTGGCAGGCAACGAGCAGCGGCAGCGTTCCGGGTATTTCCGGCCGAGTGGACATCGACTTCGAGATGGCCGATCAGCCTAACGATATCTACGATGAGGAATGGTATGTGACCTCGGGCGCTTACGATTTTGTGACGACCTACGGCATCATGGGCGTCTACGGCGGCACGAACATGTTCGACCCCGACGGCACGCTGACCCGTGGTCAGGTCGCTACGATTCTGTGGCGCCTGTGCGGAGAGCCGGAGACAGAGAGCTCCGTATCGTTTGCGGACGTCTTGGCCGGGCAGTTCTATACCCAGGCCGTCACGTGGGTCTCGGATTCGGGACTTATGACAGGCTATGGCGATGGCCGCTTTGGGCCAAATGACCTGGTGACCCATGAGCAGCTTGCTGTTATCCTCCAGCGGTTCGGACAGACGCGTCGGCCTTCGTTGGTGGCGCACGGCACCTCCGCGCTTTCTACACTGCGCGACGTGTCCTCCATTTCAAGCTATGCCCGCAACGCGGTGAACTGGTGCATGACCTACGGTGTCTTCGACGACGTTTTGGCCCAGACCAGGAACTACCTGTATCCCACTCAGGCAGCGACACGTGCTGAGACCGCATCTCTTATCCAGCTGCTGTATCGCGACGCCCTTGAGTATCCGTCCGATGTAAGCCCGGTCGATTGGTACGTGACCGGCGGCGAGTTCGACTACGCGGTTGACTCGGGCATCATGACGGGGTACAGCAACACAGGCCTTTTTGGGCCGTATGACACGCTGACTCGCGGCCAGGTCGTTACGATTCTGTGGCGCCTTGCGGACGAGCCCTCCGTCTCCGCATCCGCGGGCAACTTCTTGGACAACACGGACACGTCGCAGTTCTACTACCGTGCGGTTCGATGGGCACGCGCGACCGGCGTGGTTTCGGGCTATGGCGAGACCAACACCTTCGGTCCCAACGACCCCGTGACGCGTGAGCAGCTTGCAACGATGCTGTGCAACTACGCCGAGCGGGTCGAGCGCATTGACGTCTCGACGAACTGCAAGGCGCTCGATGCCATTTCCGGTGCCGAAGACGTGAGCTCGTGGGCACGCTCTGCGATGGGTTGGGCGGTCGACGCCGGCCTGCTCTCTGGTGTGGAGACCCCATCGGGTCGCGAGGTGCGTCCGCAGGATCATGCCAACCGCGCGCAGATGGCCGTCATGGCGGTGAACCTGGTTAAGAACGTTCTGTAGCAAGGGCTTCCAAGAACAAGAGGCGCATGCCAGGGAAGGCGCTTGGGGTATGCTGCCCAGATCGACGCGGCGAAGGGATGTCGAAATGACGGCTCCCTTCGCCGCATGCTATAGAGAGGGACGCCGAAGGTCCGAACTTTGGTAGGGGAGGGCGTGCGGCAATTCCTGCTTAAAGCTTGTTATAGATGCTTATAAGGGCGGGTGGCCGGGCGTGTTGGGTTCGACTATAATGGCCATGCTGACGGCCGACGCTGCGGCCTCGATGAGGCTCGGGAGCGCCGCTCCGCCGCCCTTTCGCGCCATTAGCTCAGCTGGATAGAGCAGGGGACTTCTAATCCCAAGGTCGACGGTTCGAATCCGCCATGGCGCACCAGAGCAGACGCGGGCGCCCCGCTTGGACGGGGCGCTCTTTTGATAACCAGGATCAGGGAGCTGACCTGCCTATGAGCAAGAACGTCGCCGTGCTCATCCCGTGCTACAACGAAGCCGTGACCATCGCGAAGGTGGTCGACGACTTTCGCCGCGCACTGCCCGATGCCACCATATATGTGTACGACAACAATTCGACGGACGATACAGCGGCGATCGCGCGGGAGCGCGGCGCCGTCGTTCGCCCCGAGCCCCGCCAGGGAAAGGGCAATGTGGTGCGGCAGATGTTTCGCGACATCGAAGCCGATTGCTACCTTATGGTGGATGGTGACGACACGTATCCTGCCGACGCCGCCAGCGCTCTCTGCGATCCCATTCTGGAGGGGCTTGCCGACATGACGGTGGGCGATCGCCTCTCAAACGGAAGCTATGCCGAGGAAAACAAGCGCGCCTTTCACGGGTTTGGCAACAATCTCGTGCGCTTCATGATCAAGGCCATCTACGGGTATGGCTTCGAGGACGTCATGACGGGCTATCGCGCGTTCTCACGCACCTTCGTGAAGACGTTCCCCGTCCTTTCGGACGGCTTTCAGATCGAGACCGAGCTTTCCATCCATGCGGTCGACCGACGGTGGCGCATCCAGGACGTGCCCATTGACTACCGAGACCGACCGGAGGGGTCGGAGTCCAAGCTTTCCACCGTTTCCGACGGGGTGAAGGTTGTACTCGCCATTGCGTCGCTCTTTAAGAATTACCGGCCGCTCAAGTTCTTTAGTCTTGTGGCGCTGCTGCTGGGCGTGATCGGTTTGCTTTTGGGCATCCCCGTGATCGCCGAGTTCCTGCGCACAGGGCTGGTCCCGCGCCTGCCCACGGCGGTTTTGGCGGTTGCGTTCGTATTTCTCTGTGGCCTATCGCTTGCGACGGGCCTCGTGCTGGATAACGTTGCAAAGACCGAGCGCAAGCAATGGGAGCTTTCCGTGTATCGCGAAATGGAGCGCGGCCACCGCTCGTAGTGTCCGCCCGCGCTGGTAAGATGATGCTCATAGACTGAGAGCGTTCGTGTTGCCGGCGCCCCACATGCCCTCGTTACGCGGACATGCGGGGGAAGCTTTCCGGCGCGCGGTCGCAACGACGAGGAGCGAGGTGTGCGGTGGGAATCTGGGATACGGTGGCGCGTGCATTCAAGGCGAAGGATGTCCAAGCAAACGGGGAAGCGCTCCTTTCACGCGAGCCGTCTGGCTCGCCTGACGGACCGGTCTCACCCGAGGACGTCATGGTTGGTTGCGCGCTCACCAGTCGCGACGGGGCGCTTCATGCGCTTTCTGCCCGAGCGGTCGAGCTGGGTATTGCCGAGGACGAGCAGGCTCTGGTGGAAGCGTTCCTGCAGCGCGAGAACGAGGGGACCACAGGCATGATGGATGGGTTCGCCATCCCTCATGCGAAGGCCTCTACCATCAAGAGGCGTGCTGTGCTGGTGGCGAAAAGCAACTCTGCTATTGCATCCTGGGAGACCATGGACGGCGAGCCGGTAAGCGTGATCGTCGCGCTGCTCGTTCCCGAGGACCAGGCCGGTACCGACCATCTGCGCATGCTTGCCAACATGGCGGAGGCCCTTATGGATAGCCGTTTCCGTAGCATGCTGCGGCGCAGCGACGACCCCCGAGAGATCGCCGCTGAGGTCAACCGCCATCTTCAGTAGAGGGTGCGTGCCGTCGCATGGTCGAGCCATATGGCGTTTACCTGCACAAATCAACCGTTCACGGTGCGTTGGCATCGGCCGACGGCAAAGAATCTTCGGCCAACCGGTATCTCGTGTACCAACAACCTCGTGATGCGCTAAACTAAGTACGTCGTTTATCGTGTCCGCGGGTGCACGGCGCCGGGACATGTTCGAAAAGGAGTCACATATGGTTTCTGAGAAGGTCACTCTCGTCAACCCCCAGGGTCTTCACATGCGTCCCGCGGGCCTCTTCGCTTCCACTATGGGCAAGTATTCCTGCAACGTGACTGTCGTCACCCCCGAGAAGGAGGTCAACGGCAAGAGCCCCATGGCCCTTATGGCTGCTGGCATCCCCTGCGGCACCGAGGTCGAGGTTCGTTGCGACGGCGCCGACGAGACCGACGCCCTTGCAGCTGCCATCGAGCTTATCAAGAGCGGTCTCGGCGAGTAACTCGCCAGCCAAGCCTCTTGGTGAACTTATCCTTTTGAGTTCAGTGGAGCAAGCGCGGGCGTCTACGTTGTGGACGCCCGCTTTTTTCATATCGGGCCTGATGATCAGGCTTTGAAACGAGAGGAACATTCATGTACGAGGGAGTCAATGCATCCGAGGGCATCGGCATCGGTACCGTTGTCGTCGCCGTCGAGCCCGATCTGTCCTTTGAGCCCCATGCCGTTGAGGACGTTGATGCCGAGAAGGCTCGCTACAAGGCAGCTCTCGACGTTTTCTGCGAGAAGACCAACGCTCAGGCTGAGCGCATGAAGGTGACGGTCGGCGAGAACGAGGCCGAGATCATGAGCGGCCACATCATGCTGGCCCAGGACCCCGGTCTGGTCGACGGCATCAATTCCGCCATCGACGGCGGCATGTGCGCCGAGCAGGCTCTGGTCGAGACGAGCACCATGTTCGAGAACATGTTCCTGAGCATGGATGACGAGATGTTCCGTCTGCGTGCCAGCGACATTGCCGACATCCGCACGGGCATTCTGGCCGAGCTCCTCGGCCGCGAGGTCGTCGACCTCTCGGCTCTGCCCGCGGGCAGCATCATCGTCGTGCACGACCTCACGCCGTCCATGACCGCGACCATCGACAAGGAGAACGTCGCCGGTATCGTGACCGAGGTCGGCGGCCGCACCTCGCACTCCGCCATTATCGCGCGCGCCCTCGAGATCCCGGCCGTGCTCTCTGTCTCCAACGCCTGCGGCGCCCTGCACAATGGCATGACCGCCATCGTCGACGGCATCAACGGCCACGTTATCAGCGAGCCTGACGACGAGATGCTCAGCGATTACCGCGAGCGCGCCGAGGTCTTTGCCGAGGAGAAGCGCGCCCTCGAGGCGTTCCGCGGCAAGCCTACCGTCACCGCCGACGGCGACAAGAAGGTCCTTGCCTGCAACATCGGCAACCCCGACGACGCGAAGACCGCTGTCGACCACGACTGCGAGGCCATCGGTCTGTTCCGCTCCGAGTTCCTGTTCATGGATGCCAAGGAGCTTCCGTCCGAGGAGGAGCAGTTCGAGGCATATCGCTCCGTCGCGACCACGCTCAAGGGAGCTCCGGTCATCATCCGCACGCTCGACGTGGGCGGCGACAAGGAGATTCCTTACATGAATCTCCAGAAGGAAGACAACCCCTTCATGGGCTATCGCGCCGTGCGCTACTGCCTGGATAACCCCCAGGAGTACAAGGTGCAGCTGCGCGCCCTGCTGCGCGCGAGCGCGTTCGGCGACATCAAGATCATGGTTCCGCTGGTCACCTGCGTCGAGGAGCTTCGTCAGGTCAAGGCGCTCGTCGAGGAGTGCAAGGAAGAGCTGCGCACCGAGGGCTACAAGTTCAACGAGAACATCGAGGTCGGCATCATGATGGAGACGGCCGCCGCCGCCAACATCGCCGACATTCTTGCCGAGGAGGCCGCGTTCTTCTCCATCGGTACGAACGACCTCACTGGCTACACCATGGCCTCCGACCGCGGCAACGACAAGGTCGCCTATCTGTACAGCTGGTACTATCCGGCGGTTCTGCGTGCCATCAAGAATATTATCGTCAACGGTGTCAAGCAGGGCATCATGGTTGGCATGTGCGGCGAGGCCGCAGCCGATCCGCTGCTTACGCCGCTGCTCATCTCTTGGGGCATGGAGGAGTTCTCGGTCTCTGCGCCGAGCGTCCTTAAGACCCGCAAGGCCATCTCTCAGTGGTCGAAGGCCGACGCCGACGCTCTGGAGGAGAAGGTCATGAAGCTTAAGACCGCCGAGGAGGTCAAGGCCGCCCTCGAGGAGGCTGCTCGCTAACATCCAAGCGGTCAATACAATGTAATGGTTGCACAGCGTCCGGGGCCTACGTGGCCCCGGACGTGTATAATCATTCTGGTTGTACGCTGTAGGTCGCGTCTGCGCTCTGCAGTTCCCTAGGAAAGGATGGGCCTATGTTCTATACCCTTACGGCGAACCCTGCTGTCGACATGACGGTGCAGTGCCCCGCGCTTGTTCCCAACGAGAACATCCGCTCCGTCTCGGCTGTCTACACCGCGAACGGCAAGGGCCTCGATGTCTCTTTTGCGCTGAAGAAGTTCGGCGTTGACTCTGTTGCCCTGGGCTTTTTTGCCGGCTTTACGGGCAAGTATGTCGTTGACGAGACCATGAACATGGGCTGCCTCTGCCGCCCGGTCTGGATTGACGGCACCACCCGCATCAATTCGTACTTCAACGATGGCGAGAACGAGTACGGCATCCTGAACCCCGGTCCTTCGATTACCCCGCAGGACGAGCAGGAGCTCTACAAGATTCTCGACAGCACCGGCGACCTTGACTGCCTCATTGTTTCCGGCTCGGTGCCCCCGAAGGCCTCCAAGGACTTCCTTGACCAGGTTGTTGCCCATGCGAAGTCCCGCGGCGCCGACGTGGTGCTTGACCTTTCGAGCGACAAGCTCAAGACCCTTGCAGCCACCAAGCCGCTGCTGATCAAGCCGAACCACCACGAGATGCGCGAGATCTTCGGCGTGACCATCGATACCGACGATGACGCCCGCCGCGCCCTGAAGCTCGCCCATGAGGCTGGCGTCCAGAACGTGCTGCTTACCATGGGCAGCCGCGGCAGCGCCTACTTCTCGAACGGCGAGGACATCTGGTACGCCAAGCGCGAGTTCAACATCAAGCTCGTGAGCTCCGTGTGCGCCGGCGACTGCACGCTCGCCGCGTTCCTGCTTGGTTGGTACCACGACCGCGACAACGTCGAGGAGGCTCTGAAGCTCGCCCTCGCTACCGGCGCTAACGTCTGCGAGAGCGCTGGCCTGGGTGACTTCGGCCACGTGGAGGAGTACAGCAAGCGCATTGCCGTCCGCAAGCTTCCGCGCGAGTAGCTATAAAGCAGTCTGCATACCGGTTGGTCGGTTTTCGACGAACCGGTTAGCAAGGGCGTCCCGAAGCCTTCGGGGCGCCCTTTCGTTTTGTTCTTGCGATGGGCGGCTGCGCATGGATCTTGTCCGGGCAGTCCGGGCAGCCCCGACGCGAGCCTGCTGCCCGGCTCGCTGTCTGGCTTGTCGCTCGGCTATACTGATTGCGACGAAGGGAGGTGGGTGCGTGACGCATACATGCAAGGGGCTCGAAGAATGGCCGCGACTCAACGGAACCGAGGTGCCCGCCGCGGCGCGAACGGTTCTGCGCGTTCTCGAGGCAGCCGGTCTTGAGGCATGGCTCGTGGGAGGCTGGGTTCGCGATGCTCTGCGTGGCGCCCCCTGCCATGACGTCGATTTGTGCTGCTCGGGCACTTGGGAGCAAAGCGAGCGCGCTCTGGAGGGCGCCGGTATTCGCGTCATCGAATCGGGCATCAAGTTCGGCGGCATTACCGCTGTTGTAGGCGAGGAGCACATCGAGGTCACCACCTATCGACTGGACGGCTTCTATCGCGATGGGCGCCATCCCGAGAGCGTGCAGTATGCCTCGCATGTCGAGGACGACCTGGCCCGCCGGGATTTTACGGTGAACGCCATGGCCTGGCATCCCGAGCGTGGGCTTTTGGATCTCTATGGAGGGGCAGACGACCTGCAGCAAGGGGTGATTCGCGCGGTGGGTGAGCCGCGTCGCCGCTTTGAGGAGGATGCGCTGCGCATGCTGCGTGCTGTTCGCTTTGCGTGTCGCCTGAACTTTACGATTGAACCCAAGACGGCCGAGGCGCTTGCGGCCTGTGCCCCGCTGCTCGATGCGATTGCGCGGGAGCGCGTGGGGATCGAACTCGACGGCATTCTTGCGACGGGACGCGCCGGCGATGCGCTTTTGCGCTATCCAGAGGTTATGTGTGCGGCGATTCCCGAGCTTGCCGCCTGCCGAGGCTTCGAACAGCATAGTCGCTATCATGCCTTTGACGTTTACGACCACACCGCCCACGTTCTTGCGGAAGCGGGCTCGGTTGCGCTGCGCGGCGAGGATGCAGCCCCCTGTGCTCCCTCCGCTGCGCTCATGTGGGCGGCGCTGCTCCATGACATTGGAAAGCCGGGCACGTTTACGCTTGATCAGGACGGCAATGGACACTTTTACGGGCATCCCGAGCGTGGGTGCGCGATGGCGAAGCGCATCATGCACCGGCTGGCACTTCCCGCCGACCTCGTACGCGATGCCTGCCTGCTTATTCGCTTCCACGATCGTCCGCTTCGGCCTCGTCGCACAGACTTGCTGCATATGCTCAATCTGCTTTCACGGGGCGGGGCGGATGCTCCGCGACTCGTCGAGCTGCTTTTTGACCTCAAACGCGCCGACACGCTCGGCAAGGCTCCGTCGTGCTTCTACTATGTACAGGATATCGAGGCCATGCGGCTCCAGACGCGCGAGCTCGTCGCGGCCGGTGAGGCGTATGACAACCGGACGCTCGCTTTGGGAGGGCGCGACATCATTGCTTCCGGCGTGGCACCCGGACCTCGCGTGGGCGAGTTGCTCACCTCGGCGCTCGATGCCGTAATGGACGGCAAGGCGACAAACGACACCGCGTCTCTGCTGGCATATCTCGGCCTCGGGTGATCGTATTTGACGCGCACGTTGGCGGCTGTCGATTGCCCGGCGCAGCCTGCCGTCGCGCGCTTGTAACATTGCGTGCGAATCGCCGTATATGTGCGCTCCTGTGGTATCCTCTCCCTTCGTAACACTTTTTGAGTGATTCGTAACACTTGGGGAGGACGAACGTGGAACTCACGCGTAGGGCATTCGCTGGAGCGGGACTGAGCATGTTGGGTGCAGCCCTCGCAGGTGGGCTTGCGGGCTGCTCGAACGCATCGACGTCCGCAGGGTCTGGGGCGGGTGCGTCGGCGGAGGGCTCCACGACGCAGGTGGTCGTTGCCATGAATGCGGGGAGCGAGCCTGCTGCGGGCTTCGACCCACTTATCGCCTGGGGCTGCGGCGAGCACGTCCACGAGCCGCTCATCCAGTCCACGCTTATCACGACCGACGAGCACCTGGAGTTTGTCAACGACCTTGCCACAAGCTATTCGTGCAGCGATGACGGCCTTGTCTGGACGTTCAACCTTCGCGATGACGTGCGCTTTTCGGATGGCGAGCCCCTGACGGCAGAGGACGTCACCTTCACGGTGAATTCGATTATCGCCAACCCTGCGTCCGAGGCCGACCTTTCGATGGTGGACGAGGCCGTGGCGCTGGATGATACGACCGTTGAGCTTCACCTTAACAAGCCGTTCAACGCGCTGCTCTATACCCTGGCGGTGCTGGGGATCGTGCCGGCGCATGCCTACGGCGCCAACTACGGCGAGCATCCCATCGGTTCGGGCAGGTATCTGTTGGAGCGGTGGGACCGCGGCCAGCAGGCGATCTTTACCGCCAATCCCGACTACTATGGCGAGGCTCCCATCATGGAGCGCGTCGTGGTGGTCTTTATGGAAGAGGATGCCGCCCTGGCTGCCGTCGCAGCCGGACAGGTGGATATCGCCTTCACCTACGCGACCCATGCTGGACAGTCCTATCCCGGCTACGAGTTGGTGAACTACGCGACGGTCGATTCGCGTGGCATCTCGCTGCCGTGCGTGCCTTCGGGCGGTCAGAAGACGGTCGAGGGGGATACGGTCTACGAGGTGGGCAACGACGTCACCTGCGAAAATGCGGTTCGCCGTGCCATCAACATGGCGATCGATCGAGATAGCATGATTGACGGCGTGCTGTCGGGTTTTGGAAAGCCGGCCTATAGCGTGAGTGATGGCATGCCCTGGTCGAGCGATGACATGCGCGTCGATTTCGACCGCGATGCCGCCCGGTCGCTGCTCGACGAGGCCGGATGGAGCGAGTCCGACGACGGCATCCGCCAGAAGGATGGCGTGCGCGCCTCGTTTGAGGTGTGGTACGCGTCGGACGATTCCGTGCGCCAGGCCATGGCAAACGAGCTTTCCAACCAGCTTGCCGACATCGGTATTGAAGCGCAGCCGCGGGGAGGCAGCTGGGACGAGATCTATCCCAACCAATACCGTCAGCCCGTGCTGTGGGGATGGGGGTCGAATTCTCCTATCGAGCTCTATGCGCTCAACTACTCAACGGGTTGGGGAAACTACGCGGGATATGAGAGCGAGCGGATTGACGGACATCTTGATGACGCGCTCGCCCGCCCGGATGTGGCCTCGTCATATGACGACTGGAAACTCGCCCAGTGGGATGGCGTCGACGGGTTTGCTCCCCAGGGAGCCGCAAGCTGGGCATGGATTGCCAACGTCGACCATCTGTACTTCAAGCGTGAGGGCTTGGACGTGGCTGCGCAGAAGCCTCATCCGCACGGCCACGGCTGGTCGCTTGTGAACAACGTCGACCGCTGGAGCTGGTCGTAGATGCGCCCGATGGGAAAGGGTTCATCGAACACGTCGGACACGGACGCCGCGAAGACGGGCCGGGCGCTTCGACGTTTGCCGCATTTGAGGGTGCCCTGGGCGGTGCGAACCGTTGTGCGCTTTGCGCTGCTCATGCTTGCCGTGAGCTTCCTCACGTTCCTGCTTGTGGGACTTTCGCCGATCGACCCGGTGCAGGCCAACGTGGGGCAGGCTGCCTATGCGACCATGAGCCCCGAGCGGCGTGCGCTTCTGGCTCAATATTGGGGCTCGGACCAGGGAGTTCTGGTTCGGTACATCTCGTGGCTTTCGCATGCGCTCTGCGGGGACCTGGGCGATAGCCTGCGCTTCAACGCTCCCGTTATCGAGGTCGTGGGTGAGCGCTTGGCCAACTCCGCGGTGCTGCTAGCAACGTCGTGGCTGCTCTCGGGTGTGATTGGCTGCGCGCTTGGGGTCGTCGCCGGCGTGAAGCGCGACAGCGTGGTCGATCGCGTAATTCGGGGATACTGCTACGTGCTGTCGGCAACGCCGACGTTTTGGCTTGCTCTTTTGGCGCTCATGGTGTTTGCCGTCTGGCTTGGATGGTTTCCCCTGGGGTTTTCGGCGCCCATCGGCTCGACTGGAGACGTGAGCATGGGCACAAGGCTCTACCATGCGGCGCTTCCGGCGTTGGTGCTTTCGCTTACGGGTGTGGCAAACATCGCGCTGCATACGCGTGAGAAGACCGTCGACGTCATGGGCAGCGATTACGTTAGATTTGCCCGAACGCGCGGCGAGTCGACGTGGACCTGCGTCCGGCGCCATGGGCTGCGGAACCTCGTGCTGCCGGCGCTGACGCTTGAGTGCGCTCAAATCGGCGAGATCGTAGGCGGATCGATTCTGGTGGAGCAGGTGTTTTCCTATCCGGGGCTTGGCCAGGCGGCGGTAACGGCGGGCCTGGGTGGCGACGCTCCGCTGCTGGTGGGCATTGCCCTGGCGACGGCCGCGCTGGTGTTTGTGGGCAATTTGGTGGCGAACCTCCTGTACGGAGCGATCGACCCACGCATGAAGGGGGTGGCTGCCCATGTGGAGTGAGCGCGCGACGGCGGACGGCGGCGCTGCCGTAGAGCGCGTCTCGCCGGCGCCTGCAGCGGGTAGCGTCACATACCACGAGCCCGAGCATCGTGGCGAATGGGGAGGGCGGCGCATGTTGCTTGCAGTATGTTTAGCAACTGCGGTGCTGCTGGCTGCCGTGGTCATTGCGGGTCGCGTGCTCGAACCCGCGGCGACCGTCACCGATTTTTCTGCCCGCAATCTATCGCCCACGCTCGCGCATCCGTTTGGCACCGACTGGATGGGCCGCGACATGTTTGCCCGAACGCTGGCGGGGCTTTCGACGTCGGTGTTGGTGGGCCTGGGGGCAGCGGCGGTCTCGTCGGTGCTCGCCATCGCGTTGGCGGTGTTGGCGGCGCTTGGCGGGCGCCGCGTAGATGCGGTAATCGGATGGCTTATCGATGTGGTCATGGGGATTCCCCACCTTGTGCTGCTCATTCTTATCAGCTACGCCCTGGGGCGTGGCGCCCTTGGCGTGTCGGTGGGTATTGCGGTGACGCATTGGCCAAGTCTGGCCCGCGTGCTGCGCGCTGAGCTTTTGCAGCTGCGCGAAGAGCCATATATCGCTTGCTCGCGAGCGCTCGGCATCTCGCGGGCGCGCATGGTGACCCGCCATCTGGTGCCTCACATTCTGCCTCAGTACCTTGTGGGACTCGTGCTGCTGTTTCCCCATGCGATTCTCCACGAGGCGTCCATCACGTTTTTGGGGTTCGGGCTTCCGCCGGAGCAGCCGGCGATCGGCGTGATCCTGTCCGAGGCCATGACGTACCTCACCTCGGGCGCATGGTGGCTTGCGGTGTTTCCGGGTCTGGCGTTGCTGGCTGTCGTATTGTTGTTTGATCGCGTCGGGGCGTCCTTGCGGCGCTTGGTGACACCCGAGGAGGTCCAGGCGTGAGTGCGCAAGCTATGAAGGAGACGCTGGCCGTGGATGTGCGCGAGGCGCAGGGCAATGCGGGGTCGACGTGCGGTGCCGCTCCAGCTGCGGCCCCGATCCCCGGACGCCACCATGGCCACGACCACGCTGCGGCATCGCTTCATCCGGGTGGCCACCACCTCCTGAGGGTGGAAGGACTCAACGTGTCCTTTCGCATGTACGATCCCGGTGAGCCGTTCTTTCGCGCGCGTCGTATCGAGCGCCCCGTTATTCGCGATCTGTCGGTCTCGGTGCATGCGGGCGAGGTCATGGCGGTCGTCGGGGCAAGCGGCTCGGGAAAGACGCTGCTCGCCGACGCCATCCTGGGGCTCTATGAGCGCAACGTGCGCGTAAGCGGTCGCATTCTGTTCGAGGGCAAGCTGTGTGGGCCCCGCGAGTTGGCCGACCTGCGTGGCCACGGCATATCCCTTGTTCCGCAGAGCGTGAACAACCTTGATTCGCTCATGCGGGTGGGGAAGCAGATCGTTGGTTCGTGTGGGAGAGGTCCCTCTGGACGGAGGCGTCGCGCGGCACGACGTGAGCGCATGCTCAAGCTCTTTGCTCAGTATCGCCTTGCCCCCGAGGTCGCAGATAAGTATCCTCACGAGCTTTCGGGAGGTATGGCGCGCCGGGTGTTGCTTGCCTGTGCGCTGTTGGATGACCCTCGCCTCATCGTGGCCGACGAGCCCACGCCTGGCCTCGATCTTGAGCTGGCGGTACGAGCCCTCGATGACCTGCGTTCCTTCGCAGACGCCGGCGGTGGGGTCCTGTTGATTACCCACGATATCGAGCTTGCTCTGAGGGTTGCCGACAGAATTGCCGTCTTCCGGGACGGAACGGTTGTCGAAGAGGCGCCCGCAGCAGCTTTCGAGGATCCCTCACAGCTGCGCGACCCGTACACGCGGGCACTTTGGCACGCGATGCCTGGCCATGGTTTTGACGCTGTCGCCTTTGACGATGCAGGACCTTTCGACGCCGTGCCTCAAAGAGAGGGAAGCGACGGTGCCGACGCGAAGCTCTCGCACCGGCCAGTCAAGGCGGACCACGACACGATAGGGGGCAACGCATGAGTCTGGAGGCGCATGGCATCAGCTTCTCCTATGTGCCGGGGCAGCCGCTCTTTACCGAGTTCAACTTGGTCGTGAACGCGGGGGAGCGCGTCGCGCTCGAGGCGCCCTCGGGCGCGGGCAAGACCACGCTCTGCCGTCTGCTCGCGGGGTATCTTGAACCCCAGGATGGATCAATCGCTGTGGATGGGGTATCGCTGAACAGCCTTTTCCGCCGCAATCGCCTTGGGAATCGCTCCGCAAGACGGCTCGCGCCGCTTCCGGTCCAGCTTGTCTGGCAGCATCCGGAGCAGGCGGTCGATCCGCTCATGCGCATGGGGGCGACGCTTGTCGAGGGCCTTCCATCGCAGCAGGGGCTCGATGAGGCGCGAGCTTCTGGTCTGTTGGAGCGCTTCGGCATCCGCGAGGAATGGCTTTCGCGGCTGCCGCACGAGCTCTCCGGTGGCGAACTCATGCGCTTCTGCATCGTCCGTGCGCTCTTATCGCGTCCGCGCTATCTCATATGCGACGAGATGACCGCCATGCTCGATGCGATTACGCAGGCGCGCGTGTGGCAAGAGGTCATTGGGGTGGCAGAAGAGCAGGGGATGGGACTCGTGGTGGTCTCACATTCTCCCGAGCTTCTCAACCGCGTGGCCACGCGACGCGTCCGGCTGTAGCCGCTCGCGCGCGACTTGGCGCTCGGAGCGGTTGAGTCCTGTCGGCTGCTTGTTCGTGTGTCCGTGTGGCATGGCGTTTGATGATGGGCGCTTGGGTCGTCTTCCGCTGGCATTCCTGCAGAAAAGTTGGGTACCATGCATCTAGACCCAACGCTAAGGAGCATGCATGGCATCTCAGACCTGTACCCATATTCCTTCGTTTACTGGCGCGTTTCGCGAGAATCTCGATGCGCTTATCGCAACGCTTGAAGGCGGGGACAAGGAGCCTGACGGTAAAAAGATCGGCTTTGAGCTCGAGCGTATCCTTGTCGACGGGCAGGGACATCCGGTGCCTTTCGAGGGTGAACGAGGTGTGGGCGCCCTGCTGCATGCGCTCGTCGACCTTCATCCCGACGCTGAGCCAAGCGTGATCGACGGACATCTGTTGGGGCTCTCCTATACGGTGGAGACCTCTTCGGAGCCCGTCTCTGCCAACATTTCGTTGGAGCCGGCGGCACAGCTGGAGATTTCTGCGGGCCCGGCTCACTCCGTCCACGCCCTGTATGAAGCCGTCGAGCAGTTCGATCGCGATGTCGCATGCGCGCTTGAGCGCATAGGGCTTTCCGCCACGTTGGTCGCTGTGGGATACGACCCCTTTGTGGAAAGCCCGCTCGAGCTTCCGCTGATTCCCAAGGAGCGCTACGCCGATATGGACGCCTATCTGTCCCGTCGGGGGCGCTATGCGCGCGATATGATGCGGTGCACCGCGTCTACGCAGGTATCTCTGGACTACGAGAGCGAAGACGACGCCAAGCGCATCTATCGCATGGCTACGCTTCTGGGACCGGTTTTCGCCTTTCTGTTTGACAACGCCCCGGTTTTTCGAGGCAAGCCTGCCCCCGGTATGGTGCGGTCGCGCATTTGGCACCACGTCGATGTCGATCGGTGCGGCATCGTCCCAGGCGCGCTCGAAGGCCTGTCGTTTGAGGACTACATCCTGTGGGTGTCCTCGGTCAAGCCGATTCTCTTTACCGACGAGCATCATGTGACCACGTCGACGGGCAATCGCTACACGCGCGACATCATGTCCGAGCGGCCGCTTACGCGCTCTGAGCTATTCCATCTGCTGTCGATGGTCTTTCCCAACGTGCGCCTCAAAGGCTTTGTGGAGCTACGCGAGATGGACTCGCTGCCGCCTCGGCTTGCAGCGGCATGCACAAGCTTCACGGGGGCGCTGTTCTACGATAAGTGCCTCGAGGCAAAGTTGGCGGGCCGTCTGTCGACCTGGATGCCTCAAGGTTTTGAGGGTGTCGATGAGAACGACGCGGTATCGGCGCGGCTTCATCTGGAGGAGCAAGGATGGGGCGCGCGGGTCTACGGCGTGCCGGTGACTGAGATGACGCAGGTGCTGGTGGATATCGCCCGCGAGAATATTGCCGATGGAGCCGGCTGCACGGGTGTGGGCGCGGGCGATGGTGCTTCAAGCCATGTGCCGGTGCTGCGTGACTCGGATGCCGCGCGCGACTTCGACCTTGAGGGAGTCGAAATGCTCGAGCATCTGTGGCGGTGGCGTCGCCTTCCGCGCGATGCCTCGGCGGAGATGCTGGCGAAGAGCCTGGAATAACGGCCGTGCTATCGGGTGTCTTCATGAGATAGCCACAACTCGAAGATTCTTGAAATTCCCTCTTGCGCGGCCGCATGTGCTTCCCGTATTATGCATAGCTGCAAGGAGGCACCGACCTCAATGCACATGGCCCGTTCGTCTAGCGGTTTAGGACGCCGCCCTCTCAAGGCGGAGATCACCAGTTCGAATCTGGTACGGGCTACCATCCGAGACTTTTCGAACTCCCGAGGGCTGTCGTCTTCGGGAGTTCGTTTCATTTTGAGCAGGGTGGAACATGCGAGGTTGTCGTCGTCCGAGTCTATTACCATGCGATCCGCAAAGTTCTCCCTCGGCGTAGGGAAGGCCACAGCCTTGCACGCCTGTGTGAATCACAGGCGAACGTTTTGGGTGAACCGCACGCTAACCGTATGGGTCTAATTTTTTTAAAATAGGGACTTGCGCGAGAAACGGCTCTCACGTAATATACTTTCTTGCGCAAAGCGGCAATGCTTTGTGTGCCAGTGGGATGTCGTCTAATGGCAGGACAGCGGATTCTGGTTCCGTCAATGGGGGTTCGACTCCCTCCATCCCAGCCATGTGGCCCGTTCGTCTAGCGGTTTAGGACGCCGCCCTCTCAAGGCGGAGATCACCAGTTCGAATCTGGTACGGGCTACCATTGAGTTTATTCGAACCCTCGAGGCACGTTACCTCGGGGGTTCGTTGTCTCTTGAACAGGTTGACCCGTTTTTGGCAGATGCCATATCAACGCGGAAAGTGGTCCATACAATAGGCCATGCCAATGTAGCGTGTGGGCCATCTCATCGATTGCGTCCTGGATAGGCCACGCTCGCCCCCTATACGCTGACGGCCCAAGGGCGGATTTCGGCGTCAGAAACGATGGGTTATTAAAAGATCGTCAGAAGCTCGTTTCGGTTCTATGCAGTTAGTTTGGGAATCCTCGAGTAGACGGCCGATTCCGTCAACAAACCCGCAGGATTCAGAGGCTTGAAAGGGCGGTCTACTCGGGAATTCCGAAAACAACTGCATAAAAACGAAACGAGTTTCTCCAGACGGCAAAGATCGCGAGAGCAGCGCGAAATCAGGCACCCTCTTGCCCTAGAACCCACAACCATGGGTATGCCCCGCAGCCCACGTTGGTGTGACTCGCAACGTCGGTGTGGCAACTGCTAACAATCTGCATTCACAAGTCGCTGAAACGGTCATATCGCATGCCAAGGAGATGGGCAGGGCATACCGACTGAGCATCGACGACCACTTTTTTCGCCGAGGCTCAGTTTTGCTCCAGAATCGGGGCAGATTCCGGTGAATTACTGAGCGTTGATGAATCGTCAGCAAGTACTCGTGACGGGGATGACTCGGACACACGTTTTGTCTTACTAATACCGCACGAGTGAATCGGTCCTTCTCTTTTGTAGCAATCCACACGCTTGAGTCGAGTTTTGTAGCAAAACGCACACTCGACCCCCCGAAAAGGTGTCCCATGCGTGTGAATTGCCGCACAACGTTTTCAGACCGTGTTATGTGCCGCAATTCCGGTCCAGCCGAGGGGCGCGGAGACCATGCACCACCGTGCGGCGGGGAGACCCCTCATGCCACACATACGACCGTGATGGGGGGCACCACATGCTCCCTCATGCCAAGTGTGCCGCCCGCAGTCGCCCCGCTATCTACACCTTGGTCTGTAGTTCTTCCGCACGTCTAATATCGGATGGAGTGGCCGCTCCGATATCCTACAATGTGACCTGACGAAGACCATGACGGGGGTCGGGCGCTGCCCGGCCTACGATGAGGAGCACCATGTCGGATTCTCCAAAGCATACCGCCGTAAAGACCCAGGTAGATGCCGCTCCTGCCGGCGGCGACGACCATAAGAGCGCGCGGCGCGGCGCCATCTTCATTGGCGTGGCGCTTCTGGCGTTCGTTGTCTATCTGGTGGTATCGGGGCAGGTGGCCGAGTTCTGGGCCGCTATGCAGAGCGTCCAGGTGCCGTGGCTTGTTGTCGCGTGCATCTGCATGCTGCTCTACCTCATCTTTGGTATCGCCGCCTACGCGATTGCCGTGTGGCTCGACCCTGAATCGCCCGTCGGCATCCGCGACCTCATTTCGGTTGAGGCGAGCGGTATCTTCTTCGGAAACCTGACGCCCATGCAGATGGGCTCCACGCCGGCTCAGATCTACCGCCTTACCAAGGCCGGCCAGAACGTGGGCGAGGCAGGCGCTACGCAGTTTACCCGCTTTATCGTCTACCAGTTTGGCCTCGTGGTGTGGTGCGCGATTCTGCTCATCGCGCGCATGCCGTTTTTCACCGAGCAATACGGTGACATTACGCTCATCAGCGTCTTCAGCTTCGGCGGCCACGTCTGTATCCTGCTGCTCATCTTCGCCATCGCGCTCATGCCGCGCATGGTGATTCGAGTCGCCCACTGGCTCATCTCGCTCCTTGCACGTCTGGGCGTTGCAACGGAGAAGGTCGATGGCTGGCGTGATTTCGTGGACGGCGAGGTCTATTCATTCTCAGAGAAGTTCAAGCTCTCGGCGGGCCACCTCTCGTCGATGGCGTTAACGGTGGTTATCACCATGATGCAGCTCGGCTTCTTCTACCTGGTGCCGTACTTCCTCATGCTTGCCTTTGGCCATCACGACGTCGACTTCTTCTCCGTCATGGCGGCGTCGGCGTTTGTGCAGCTGCTCTCCTCGGCGGTTCCGCTGCCGGGTGGTACCGGTGGCGCCGAAGGCGGATTTGCGCTCTTTCTGGGTCATTTCTATGGGAGCGCTGCCACCGCGGGCTACCTGCTCTGGCGTCTTATCACATTCATTGCACCGACCATTCTCGCGGCGCCGTTGCTGGGCCTGAAGAGCGCTCGCAACGCGAGCATTCATGCTCGGTGGGACCGCTTCGTGGGTCGTCTGAAGGGTTCGAAGAACAATCGCGGGGCTTCACGCGCGGATGCATCCCAAGGCGAGGAGTCCTCCGAGCGCCATCGTCGCCGTGGCACCACGGTGCGCCAAACCTCGGACGGCATCACCGTGTCCCCGAGCAAGATGGCTCGTCGCCAGAAGCCCAGCTCAAAGGATTAACGAGGGCGTTGGACGCTGTGACTTGAGGGACGTTGGGCGTTGGATGCCTGAGGGGCATGAGGCGCCGGATGCCCGAGCCAAAGTGCTAGCGGGCGCATGAGGCACCGGAGGTCTGAACGCTTCCCTCGATAACGTCGCGTTCGAATGCGCTCGCATGATCGAGATAGTGCAGCAGCGCGAACGAGAGGCTCTCGCTATCCATGGTGCGGGCAAGCTCCTGGAGCAGTTCATGGGAGCTGGTGGGGTGCGGCCTGGTCTCGAGAATCTCGGCGCAGCGTCGAAGCGCTTCGAGGTCGTGTTCGCTGAGGTCTTCGGCAAGAACCAAGTGTTCCACCTGCTCCACCTCGGAAAACATATGCCATAGCGTCGAGAGTCCACGGCGCTGCCGCTGCCGCTCGGCTTCGTCCTCCAGCTCCCTGACATAGGATGCGGCAGCGGCGTAGACCAGATGGAAGCGCGCCAGCTGCTCTCCTGCGGCGCGCATGCTCGTGGATCCGCGCGTGCCTCGGGCCACGGTCGCCCAGTATCCGCGGATAAGCTGTGTGAGCTCGCGCAGATTTCCCTCGAAAATCCGGTCGCGCGGAGAGGGGACCACAAAACGGTTGACCACCAACACGACCGCTACGGCTAAGGCGACAAACAGGATGCGGAGGGAGGCGGCGGTCGTCGCGTTCATGGTGAGCGAGCTCATGAGAAGCGCAAACATGGTTGCAAGCATCGCCTGAACCCAGCTTCCCGGCGTGCAGCAGTACAGGATGGAGATCAGCACCAGCGACACGGTAAAGACGCTCGCCGTTCCCGGAAGCAGCTGCGAGATAAAAGGCGCAAGCGCACCGCCTACGATCGTTCCCACCGGGCGGGTGCGCATGCGGTGTGCGCTCTCCTCGTAGCTGGGCATAAGAAGCAGGATGGCGTTGAGCGGAAGCCAATAGACGTGTTCGTAGCCCCAGACGGCGCTGATGGCGCAGGTGAGAGCGGTGACGATGGAGAGCCTGCAGGCGAAGCGGAACTCGAACTCGTCGAAGTTCATGCGCAAGAACGCGTCGTCGAGCACCTCGCGCCACGGAATGCGACGCGCCGTCGGCCTGCGAGGGGGCTCCGCCTGGATTTGCAGGATCAGCACGAGCGCATGAAGGAAGCTGTTGAAAAAGACGCGCACGCGGCTCTCGGGTACATCGACCACGTCAAGCGCCATCTGGGCCATACGGGCGATGGAACGCAGCTCTTCGGGCGTTTGCGCGGCATTGGCCTGCCTCACCAGGAGCGCAAGCTCGTGCATGACGTCGGGGTCGACGCGCCGTGCCAGATCGTCTTGCCACTCATCGTCTGCCAAGAGGTAGACGGCCCGCTGGAAGAGCTCCGCGTACATCTGGAAGACGAACTCCCGGCGGTCCCAGGTGCGCAGGAAGTGATGGCTGGTGACGCTCAGATTGTCGAAGGTGCGCTCGAGCTTGAGGAATGCTTCTTGGAGCTCGGGCCCGCGTTCTCCTGCGGCCATGCGGTCAAGGAGCGCCGCCAAGGTGTCGAGACTCCGCGTGAAGACCTCTTCGTCGCTTTCGCGGTGCAGCCTCCAGGCGCTATGGGCGGCAAGCGCGACGCCCAGAACCACGGCAGCAAAGGTCACGGCGGCCATCTGCGTCATGAAGGTCGAGAAGTCGAGCGGCTTGAGCTCAAGGAACACATAGGTCATGACATAGCCGAAATACCCCTTTGGCACGAACTGGTTGCTTTGGGCGAGCACAAGTACGAAGGGCACGACCAGGTTCAGCACGATGCCGAGGACAAGATGGCACGAGGCGATCCAGGCGAGGGCAGACAGCGCCAGCATGACGATGCCGATAATAAGACAGGTAGCAGGGGAGTTGCGCCGGTTTCGGCGCCCCAGAAAGATGCAGACGGCACCGGATACGACCATGGTGTAGGCGCTGCCGAACAACGCGGTGATGCCAAGAAAGAGGACGATGTATACGACGATGGCGGGCAGCGCGTCAAAGACGCGTCGTCCTGCGGCACGTACGGCCGCCCGTTTCGATGTCGTCGAAGAATCCTCCATACCAACAGCGTACCGCGGCCTGGACAACACGGGCGTTTCATATGTCGTTGTTCATGTATTCACCGTTTCATAACGTGGGTGCCCTATCGTGGAGCATGGGTATAGTTATCCCATCGTGCGGCAAGATGCATTGCCGCAGCCGTCGTCTGCGTCTCGACGTGGCGGGACGGATATATGAGAAACGGGGGTTTCATGGCTGGTCAGGATGACAGGAACCGAAAAGGGGACGGCCTGGCGGGCGCCTTCACAAGCGCTCTGTCACTTCTGGGTGCCGGCGTGCGCGTTCTCAGCGGCTCGGCACTCTTCGACTTTGCGCTCAACCCGTCGTCTTCACAGTCGATCATGGCCCGTCTGGGCGCCGGGGCAGCGGGAGGCATCGACTCCTTTGCCCCTACGGGAGACCCCTTCCGAGACGAGGCGCGCTCATGGTTCGAAGCTTCCAAGCAAAGCGTCGAGCTGCCTGCCCGCGACGGCGGTGTACTCTTTGGCTGGCTGCTGCCGGCAGACCCTGTGTGGGCGTCTCCCGATCGCCACGCGCTGTGGAGCGATTTTGGACGCGGGCGCCGGTACGGCATCTTTTGCCATGGATACACGGGCAAGCCGTCAGACCTCTGTGTAGAGGCCTACCTTGCACATAAAGCGGGCATCAACGTGCTGTTGCCCGCCGCGCGCGGACACGAGCGCAACGCGGACCGCTACGTTGGTATGGGCTGGCTTGATTCCTGGGACCTTTTGGGATGGACGGGCCTGATCGTCACCTGCGACCCCGATGCGAAGATCGCTCTCTACGGCGTTTCGATGGGTGGCGCAGAAGTCATGATGGCGTCTGGCTTGGACCTGCCGGGCAACGTGCGCTGCATCATCGAGGACTGCGGTTACACGAGCGTCTGGGACGAGTTTTCCGTGCAGATCGGTATGCAGCTGCATCTTCCGCCGATCCCGTTCCTCTCCGCCGCAAGCGCCGTGTGTAAACGCCGAGCGGGGTATGGCTTCAAGGAGGCTTCTTCGGTGAACAGGCTTCGGTCAGCTCGGGTGCCCATGCTCTTTATTCACGGGACGGCTGACACCTTTGTGCCCTACGAGATGCTCGATAAGGTCTTCGACGCCTGCGCGAGCCCAGAGAAAGAGCGTCTATCGGTGGAGGGGGCCGGCCACGGCATGGCGTCGGCTACCAACCCCGATGCCTACTGGGGACGCGTGAGCGCGTTTTTGGGCCGGCACCTCGCGTAGAGACGCCGGCCCCGTGTTCGCTAGGGAAACACTGAATAAAGGCTTTCGTGTCCGGCACGGCAGGACCGGGCACGAAATGCTCCGATTGGTGTTCCCTAGAGTGCTTCCTGCGGGGCTCCGCTCTCCGAGCGGGTCAGTCGGGCGATGCGGGCGATAAGCGGCACGTGCAGGTTATAAAAGTTGCAAAGGCGTCCGACGAGCAGGGCGGAGACGATGGTACCCAGGCCAAGCCCGTTCAGGCGTCCGAAGAAGAAGAACGAGAGCACGCACGCGATGGCGACGAGCGTCACATCGAAGGCGACCTTGCAGGTACCAAAGGGCTTTTCGGTTACCGCCGAGAAGGTGCGCACGATTCCCTCGCCGGGGACCGTGATGACGTTCGGGGCAACCTCGATGGCGATGCCAAGGCCCAAGATCGCGCATCCGACAAGAAGCGACACGAGCTGCAGCGGCAGCGTCTGGGGGTCGAGCCACACAAGGAAAGACATGCTCACGTCGATGAGCGCGCTAAAGATCACGTTCACCACGATCTGCAGGAACTGCACCGGTTTGAAGTCGCGGCGCAAAATGGCCACCTGCAACAAGATGTAGAGCATGTTGAGCACGAAGGTGAACTCGCCAAACGTGGGCTCGAATGCAAGGTCGAGCACATAGGGGATGCTCGAGATGGGGGAGGTGCCGAGCGCCGCCTTGGTGATGAATGCGACGCCGAACGAGTTGATGGCCACGCCGAGAACAAACCACACGTAGCGCGCGACGAGCCGCTGGCGTGCGGTGTCGCTACCGTTCGCCGCAGCGGGCGCGTGACCGTGGGCCTCCGCCGTCTGGTGGTCGGCGGAGGCTTGCATCGCCCCGCTGTCGACCTCCTCATATACCGCAGCATCCCTCATCATGCACGTCCCTCGCTTTCGTCGCTCGACAGGTTCTCGATGACACGGCTCAGCAGGCGTACAAGCTCCGCTCGCTCTTCCTCCGTAAGGCCATGCGCGGCGGTCGCGTCCACCTTGGCTCCAATCGCCATGACCTCGTCCGCTGCAGAGCGGCCGGCGTCGGTGAGGTAGAGCGACGACACGCGGCGGTCATCCTTGCGCGAGCGGCGTTCCACCAGGCCTGCATCGACCATGCGGGAAACGACGCTTGTCACCGTCGACTTGTCCATGGCGCAGGCGCGTGCAATGTCCTGTTGCGTGCATCCTTCGTGATCATGCAGCTGTTCGAGCACTTTAGGCTGGCCCGGCAGGAGGCCGAGCGCGCGGGTGCGCGTGAGCATGGCGCGGTTCGACCGCGAAAACGCTACAAGCAGCAGGTGGTGTACGGAGTCTGCGATCATGTGACACGCCCTTTTAGTTGCCGTATCAATTGTTTGAATACAAACGGTTAGTATACAAACCAACTTGGCGCTGTCAAGCGCATGCCGGGCAGACTCCGATTGGAAACGAAAGATGGGAAAGAAGGCGCTGTCAGAGCGTTCGAGACGGCGCTATTGGTACCGCAGACACTCGACCGGGTCCATGCGGGCGGCGCGCCGTGCGGGGTAGAACCCGAATACCAGGCCGATAAGGACGCTCAAGCCGGCTGCGGCCACAATTGCCTCGATGGATACCGCGGGCGTGATGGTCCCTTCGGTTCCCGTGAGAGATCCGGCGAGGCCGAACGTGGTCGCCGCGAAGGAGAGCGCCCACGAGGCGGCGTACCCGAGCACGGTCCCTATGATGCCGCCCACGATGCACAGCGCTGCTGACTCCATGAGAAACTGCAGGGTGATGTCGCTTCGCGTCGCGCCGAGTGCCCGTCGCACGCCGATCTCGCGGATGCGTTCGGTGACATTGGTGAGCATCATGTTCATGATGCCGATGCCGCCCACCAGAAGCGAGATGCCGGCGACGGCGCCCATGATGAGCGAGAACGAGTTCATAAAGCCGTTCATAGAATCGATCTGGGACTTCATGGAGTATACGTAGACGCCGTCTTCTATCTGGTCGTCGGGGATGTTGAGCACCTTGGCGACCTGCGTCTTCGTCGTCTCCATAAGCGCGTCGATATCTGCGCCTTCGCGTGCGAAGCCAATGACCTGAGACAGGTACTCATAGCCTCCGCTGAAGTCCTTGAGGCAGGTCTCAAGCGGCATGTAGACGGTGATGTAGGTGCTGCCGCCGCCGGTTTGCGGCATGGATTCGTCGACGCCCACGATGCGATAGTCGTGGGTGCCCAGGCGCACGGTCTTTCCCACGACCGACATGTCGGCATCGCCGAAGAGCGCCTTCACGCCGCTGCGGTCGAGGATGGCCACGCGATCGGCCGATGCCTCTTCCTGCGCGTTGAACATGCGGCCCTCGGCCAGGTGGATCTGGCCGGTCAGCGAGAGGAAGTCGGCATCGGCGCCGGTGATTCCGACGTCGATGGTTCCGTCGGCACCGCTGACCTGCGTGTAGCCGTAGCTCGAGGCCACGATGGATTCATATTCGGGCATGATGCGCTTCAGGTCGTCGAGGTCCTCGACCGTCATTTGGTACATGGGGGAGATGTAGACGGCGCGGGCGGCGTTGAGGCCCAGCGAGCCGACGAGCATGTTGCGAACGCCTCCGATAAGGGAGGTCATGGCGATGACGGCGGCGATGCCGATGACGATGCCCAGGATGGTAAGGAGGCTTCGGCCGCGATTGGATTCAAGGCCGCGCACGGCTTCGCGGATCAGGTCTGCTGCGTTCATGCGACACCTCCTGGCGTGTCCAGGTTGCCTGGCGTCGGCTCGACCAGTGGAATGCGCGCTGGGTCGACCTGAGCGGAAGCATGGCGTGGGCCCTGCCTGTCGGTGCCAGGGACTGCTATTCTGCCGTCGACGATGTGGACGATGCGGTCGGCGGTTGCGGCCACGCCCGGGTCGTGGGTGATGAGCACGACGGTTTTGCCGGCAGCCTTGAGCTGGTGGAACGTTTGGAGCACCAGTGCGCCCGTATGGGTGTCGAGGTTGCCGGTGGGCTCATCGGCAAGGATGATGTCTGGATCGTTCACCAGCGCGCGGGCGATGGCCACGCGCTGCATCTGGCCGCCCGAGAGCACGCCGACCTTGTGGTCGTAGTGGTCGACGGGAAGCCCTGCAGCCTGAAGCGCCTTCACGGCGATCTGCTCGCGCCCCGAGAGCGGGTGCGCAGTATAGGCAAGCGGGAGCATGACGTTTTCGAGGACGGTCAGGCGGGGCAGCAGGTTGAAGCTCTGGAAGACGAAGCCGATGTGGGTCGCACGCACCTCCGCGAGCTCGCTGTCGGTGAGCTCGGCCACATTGAGCCCAGCCAGCCGATAGGTACCCGCCGTCGGCGTGTCCAGGCATCCGATGATGTTCATGAGGGTGGACTTACCCGACCCGGATGGTCCGGTAATCGCC
Source organism: Collinsella sp. An2 (assembly GCF_002160065.1). Classification (GTDB taxonomy): domain Bacteria; phylum Actinomycetota; class Coriobacteriia; order Coriobacteriales; family Coriobacteriaceae; genus Limicola. The sequence continues at coordinate 79,546 of NZ_NFJW01000003.1, forward strand.
ACGAACTCTCCCGCATTCACCGAAAGCGAGATGTCGTGCAGGATGTGCGCGAAGCCGCCTTCGGATTCAAAGATGCGGTGGATACCCCTCATGTCGATGACGGGTCTCATAGCGCATCCATTCCGTCCGTGCCCATGTCCATGCCGCCCGAGATGACGATCGTGTCGCCGTCGGAAAGCGGGGAGAGGGGAATCTCGGTTCCGTCGGGCGTGGTGGCGGGCTCCGAGCCTTCGACGCGTCCGATGACGGCGAAGTCGGCGTTTTGAGCCACGACCTCGACGTCTCGGCGCTCGGCGGCATGCGTTTCGGGGTCGGTTTCCACCATGACGTAGTAGTTTGTCCCGTCGTCGGTCATGAGGGACATCGGCGAGACCATCACCACGTTGTCGAGCTGTTCGGTGACGATCTGGACCTGGGCGGTCATGCCTGGCTTCAGGCGCGGGTCGGGCGCAGAGATGAGCACGTCCACCGCAAAGGTGACCGAGCTGCCGGCGTCCATGTACATCATGTCGGACGAGGATGACGCGATCGAGGCGATATTCTGCACCGTGCCCTCCAGGGTGAGGCCATCGAAGGCGGGGAAGGTGACGTTTGCGCTCTGGCCGACGGCGATGCGGGCGATGTCCTCTTCGCTCACCTGGATGGTGACTTTCATTTGCGAGAGGTCGGCGATCTGCATGAGCGGGCCCGATGCGGAGGACGTGTCGGCGGGATTGGCGCCCACCTGTGCGTTCATGGCGACGATGCTGCCCGAGGTCGGGGCGGTGACGGTGCGCTCGGCTGCCTTGGCGACGGCCTGGTCGTAGGTTGCCTGCGCACCTTCGACGGCACGCTGCGCCGTCGCCACGGCATCTTTGGCGGCCTGGGCGTCGACGGCGCTCTCTGTTCCGCCATCCGCTGAGGTGGCCTGAGTCGTGCCAGCACTTGCGAGGGTGCGCTTGGCGCCGGCGAGGTCGGCCTTTGCGGCGTCGAGGGACCGCTTGGCGTCGTTGACGGCAAGGTCGAGGTCGGGGTTGTCGATGACCATGAGCACGTCGCCGGCGTTGACCTGCTGGCCGGCCGCCACCCGCACCTCGGAGATGGTGCCATCGACGGTAGGTGACACCACGGTCGAGGAGAGCGGTTCCAGGGAGCCACGCGCGTCAACGGCATCGACATAGGAGCCGCTCATAGCCATATCGGTTATGGGCTCCATGGTTTGCTCGGGCGTCTGGGTCATGACGTTCACGCCGACGGCCACGGCCACGACGATGGCGGCGACAACGCCCAGCGCGATACCGCGGCGGATGAGCTTCTTGCGACGCCGCTCGGCGCGTCTCGCCTTCAGCTGGGCGTAGGCCTCGGCATCTGCCGCATCGAGCGTATCGGGGTCGGGGAGGGCGGGTCCGCCCGACGCGTGCTTGAGCACGCCGATGAGGGGCAGGCGCGTCGTGTTCTGGTCATCGGTCTGATCGTGCGTCATGGGTGGCTCCCATCAAGATCGCGGCTTCGGTGGCACCAGCATCCCTGGTTGAAAGCAGGCGGTCAACTTAGTGCCATCTTAAAATCTGTGAACGGCTACGGGACGGACGCGCGGGGCTTCAGCGCCGCGGGTTTGTTGGGTTGGCGGCTTTGGAATGCTGCGGCGTCGTGGGTTTGTGGGGGCCGGCAGGCTCGCGGTACGGCGGAGCCCTTCGAGGCCGGTGGCTCTGCGGGGTGACCGGGGCCTGCGAGCGGTTATGGCCCGCGCGCCCCGGCCTATGGGTCTGCTAGATCGCGTCCTCGCGCAGGGCTTCGACTACGCTTGCGGCTCGCGAACGCCGCAGGGCATAGGCGACGCTCACCACGATGACCGCAAGCACGATGGCAGCGGAGAGCGCGACGTGCGTCCAGGGGAGGCCGAGCTGGTAGGTAGTAAAGCTCAGCTGCATGGACTGATAGAGGAACGCCGCCACGACTGCCGCCAGCGCGAGGCCGATCGCGAACCCACGCAACGCGTAGCTCGTGCACTCGTAGGCGATCATGCGATGGAACGCGCGGTTTCCCATCCCAATGCTCTTCAGCACGGCGAACTCGCGGCGCCTGAGCATCACGGAGTTCGAGAGCGTGTTGAAGACGTTCGCTACAGCGATCATGCCCGTGATGACGGTGAAGCAGTAGATGAAGGTCTGGATGGTCTGGGACATCATGCGCGACTGCTGCTTGCTTTGGGCGAAGTTGTTGTAGGTGCAGTCGAGTCCGGGGAAGTCGGTAGCGATTTGCTCAAAGGCATCCTGGACCTTGGAGGCGGTCTCTGCGGATCCTCCGGTGTCGTAGCGCATCTCGGCCGATCCGAAGCCCATGCCGTCACAGGCCGCGATGGCAGACGCTGGCAGCATGAGGATGGGCGTGTTGGTGTGTCCGGTGATGCCTGCGGGCGCCGTGTTGGCAAGCGCGCCCACGGCAAGGTCGGTGGAGGTCGCGATGCCCTCGGAGAGCGGAACGCATTGCTCGTCACCGTCGGGCGAGTTGTACCACACGGTCGGTTCTCCCTGATTGTTCGAGAACACCCCGGCGGCATAGTAGCCATTGATGTCCGCGAAGGTGACTGTCTGGACGGTGCCTGGCCCCGCAAACGGTTGGTAAGAACTGTAAGTAGAGCTGTTGCTCACGTCGTACGTATCGAGGGCGACGGCGAGAGGGTGCGCCGGGTCGCAGTAGTCATCTTCCGGAAGACCGAGCGAGTCGATGTAGGCCTGCCACGTGGCATCGTCGATGAACTCAACGTAGATGGGGCCCGACCAGCTGCCGTCCGTCAGGAGGATATCGAAGAAGTCCTTCCCACCGTCAGAGATCATCGATGCAGGGATGATGGCGTCGGCGATATAGGAGGTGGAGTAGCCGAGCGCCGTGGCGCCGTCGAGGTCCTGCGTACGCTGGTAGAGGGCATTCAGGCTGTCTTGGAATGCCTGATGGTTCACCTCGCCGTCCTTGCGCAGCAGGGGCCCGTCCCCGTTTTCGGAGGTCGTGGCGTCTATGTAGACACCAAGGTCGACGTTTTCGATGGTGTTGAGTGCCGTGCCGCTGGCATAACCCAGCGCGTCACCGATGCTTCCGGCGATGATGAGAAGCGCCACGGAGACCGCAAGCGCCGCCACGGTGACACGGCCCTTTGACGTGCTGCGCGAGAGGTTGCGGTGCGCTACAAAGCCGGGTACGCCGAAGAGGCGAGCCGCAAGTCCGTGCATGCGGACGTCGGAGTTACCGTCTTTGTTGGCTCGACGCGATGTCCGTGCGAGCGCACGACGGGCGCGACGACTGAGGTGTACGTCTTGGGATTGGCGGATGGCGTCTACCGCCGAGACGCGACTTGCGCGAAGGGCTGGTATCCAGGCGCTGATGAGCAGGGTTGCAAGGGCAAGTGCCGCAGAGACGGCAAGCGTCATCGGGTCCACGACGACCCGCACCGCAAGCCCGTAGGTCTCGATGTCGAACATCGAGGCCAACCCCTCGCCGGTCATGCGGAAGACGACGGCGCAGCCGGCAAGGCCGAGGACAAGCCCTAAGGGAATGCCGATGACTCCAAGCAACAGCGCCTCCACGAGCACGGTGCGGCGAAGCTGCCGCTTGCTTGCCCCCAGCGACGAGAGCAGGCCGAACTGGCGGGTGCGCTCGGAGACCGAGATGGCAAACGAGTTATAGACGAGCGAGACGCCTGCGATGATAATCACCACGGCAAGGATGCCGGCGATGCCGTACAGGGTGTTCCAAATGTCTGCATTGCCGGTGACGCCCTGCCAGCGCAGCAGCGAATTGTGCGTGGCAACACCACCGGTGCAGTACGAGTCGTCGTCGGTAATCTCGGAGGTCATGGTGGGGATGTCCCGTGGGTCGCGTGCGGAGAAGATCGAGAATGCCGTTGTCGCGTCGGAGCTGTCAGAAAGCGCCGAGGCCACGGCCGAGCCATCGTCGTACACATAGGCGCTGTTGCCCTGCAAGGCCATCGTGCTCGAGAACCCGTAGGAGCGGTAGAACCCCACCACGGTTCCACTGATGCTTCCCAGATCCTGGGCGAACTCCTCGGAGGTCGTTCCATCCTCGGCGAAGTAGGAGCCATAGTTCGAGGTGCCCACGAAGCGATCGGTGGAGCCGTCCGACGGATCGACCATCGTGACGGTGCGCGTACCCAAATCCAAGGTCACGGCGCTGCCCAACCCCAACACGCCGGCGGTCTCAAGGCCGCAGGGGGCAAGTGACACGTCCTCAAGATAGTGAGGCAGTACGATCTCGCCCGGCGCTTCGGGGGCACGCCCCGAGATGATCTCGGGTGCGCTCACGAGATTGGTGCCATGGGGCTGAGCGGGCCAGGTCTTGGTGAAGAGCCAGTGTCCGTAGTCGCTTGAGTTCTCGTCGCCCAGGTCGATGGCGCCAAGCTCGGCCACCTCGATGTGGTCGGCCACGCGCCCGTCCGAGGTGAGCTCGTCGAGGCCTTTCTGTGAGATCGAGGCGACCTCGGCCTGCCAGGTGCCTTCGTCTGCCGCCGTCCGTTCATAGAGCATGTTGGTCATGCTCACCACGCTGGTAAGCACGGCGCACAGCAGCGCACAGGAGAGCGCCACGCCGATGATGGAAACCACGGTGCGCACGCGGTTGCGGGCGAGCGAGCGCAGGGTGAAGCACGTGAAGATGCCCATCCTAGCGCCTCCTCTCGTCACGCGCGAGACGCCCGTCCTCGATCGCGATGACGCGATCGGCCATGAGTGCGATGTCCTCGTCGTGGGTGATGACGATGAGGGTTTGCTTGAGCTGGCGGTTGGAGTCACGCAGGAGCTGCATGATCTCGGCGGAGTTTTTGGAGTCGAGATTGCCGGTCGGCTCATCGGCGAGCACCACGGCCGGTGCATTCATGAGCGCGCGGCCGATGGCGACGCGCTGCTGCTGGCCGCCGGAGAGCTGGTTGGGCAGGTAGTGCTCGCGGCCCGTGAGGCCGAGCGCACGCAGGAGCATGCCCAGGCGTTTCTGGTTGATTGAGCGACCGTCCATCTGTACGGGCAGCGTCATGTTCTCGACCACGTCGAGCACGGGGATGAGGTTGTAGAACTGGTAGACGAGGCCCACCTCGCGGCGGCGAAACACGGCGAGTTGCTCGTCGCTTCGCTCAAAGATGTCCTGCCCCTGCAGCTTGACTGTGCCCGAGGTCGGTCGGTCGACGCCGCCCATGAGGTGCAGAAGCGTCGATTTGCCCGAGCCCGAGCTGCCGATGATCGCGATGAACTCACCCGCGTCGACGGTAAACGAGACGTCATCGAGTGCGCGTACGGCGGTGTCGCCCGTGCCGTAGACCTTGGTGAGGTGCTCCACGGAAAGGATGTTCATGAGAGGTCCTCTCTCGCCTGGGATACGTCACCAACCATACTGGATGACGCCCCTTGCGTGAACATGACCCCTGCGTGACAGTTTCGTCACCTGGCATATGCGTTTGGGGCGAGGGTGGGGGTTGCGGCGGCGCGTCTATACGTTCGTTTTGAAGAAGGTGATCGTAAAGCGCGCTCCGGTGGTGCGACCTTCGGCATCTTGAACGTTCTCTGCCGTCAGGGTTCCTCCCTGGGCGGTGATGAGCCCCCGCGCGAGGGAGAGTCCGATCCCGACTCCTGCCGGATCGACATCGCTCGATACCCGTCCGGCGCCTTCCGCCGCCTCGCCGCGATAGAAGCGCTCGAAGATGTGCGCCAGATCGTGAGGCGCGATGCCGCCGCCCGTGTCCTCGATGACCATGCGACAGGCGATCGTGTCCTCCGTTGCTCGCACCTGCACCGTTCCGCCAGCCGGCGTGTGCTCCATGCAGTTCTTGAGGATGTTCGACAGGGCCTCGGCCGTCCAACCGGCATCGCCGATAAACGTGGTGCCCGGGGTGACGCGAGCGCTAAACGTGACATCGGCGATATCGAAGGCGATGGCGAGGGGTTCGAAGGCGTCTTGGACCAGATGCTCCACGTCGACCGGCGCCGTTCTTAGGTGTACGACGCCCGCGTCGATGCGGGCCAGCTTGAGCAATGTGGAGACGAGCCGCTCGACCCGCTGCTGCAGGCGCTGCATCTTGCGGAGCCGCTCAACCTCCGATGCGTGGCCACCCTCATCGACGAGGCTTCGACGCACGAGCTCGGTGGAGAGGGAGAGCGAAGTAAGCGGCGTCTTGAGCTGATGCGAGATGTCGGCAAGTGCATCGGCGAGTGTCTGACGCTCGCGTTCGAGCTCGTCTGCCGTAAGGTTGAGGCGCGTGACCATCTTGTCGAGTTCGCTGGTGAGCACCGCGAGCTCGCCCTCTTCCATGTGCTCCAAGTCCACGCTGCGCTCGCCGTGCAGTACGGCGTCGACGCGTTCGGAAAGGCGGGCGATGGCCCGGTAGCGCGATACGGTGAGCGCCAGAAAGGGCAGCGCCGTGGCAAGGGCTGCCGCTGCGATCCAAGCGCATGCTTCAGCGTGTCCGGTACATGTGGCAAGCACCATCAGGCTGCATGCCAGTACCATCCATGCCACGACGGCGCGGAAGAATCCGCGGTTGCGCAGCATCGGTTAGCCCCGCGCCTGGTAGCCAAGGCCGCGGACCGTGGCGATGAGCGTCGGATGTGCCGGGTCGTCTTCGATCTTGTCGCGCAGGCGCTTGATATAGACGGACAGCGTGTTTTCTTCGATATAGGTTCCGGCGTCGTCCCACAGGGTGTCGCGAATGCGGTCGCGCGTGATGAGCTTGCCCTGGTTTGTAGCAAACAGGAGCAACAGACGGTATTCAAGTGCCGAAAGGGTGAGGTCCTGGCCGGCACGTTCGACCCGAGCACGATCGGTGTCGATGTGCAGCGGGCCGAACTCGATGATGCGGCGCTGGGGTTGGGAGCGCCGGATTGCCGCGGCAATGCGTGCGAGGAGCTCCCGCGGTCGGAACGGCTTTGCAACGTAGTCGTCGGCGCCCATCTGGATGCCGGTCACGGTGCTGAATTCGTCGTCAGACGCAGTGAGAAAGATCACGGGTACCGACGGCGTGGCCTGCTTGATGGCAGAGCATACGGCAAAGCCGTTGCCTTTCGCCAGGGTGAGGTCCAGCAGCACGAGTTGGTACGGGGCGCCGGTGACGCTTCCGGTGCCCAAGTGGCCGAGACCCGGCCCGGCGGGGGAGACAGCGTTTGGCGAGCATCCGGCGAGGGCCCGCTCGATCGCATCGTCTTGTGTTGCGGCGTGGTCCACGGCGTAGCCTTCTGACATGAGCAGCTCGGTCAGAGCCTCGATGATGGCAAGGTCGTCTTCGACCAGAAGGATCCTCGATGCCATGGCCACTCCTTTCTGTTGCTGGCAGACGCTGGGGTGCGCCTTTGCATGGTGGCCCTGGCGCGATGGGGGCCAGGGCCACGGGAGGCTCGAACGAGCCATGAATGTTAATTGTGCACGATGACGCAGGTGCCTACCTGCAGCAGGTCATAGAGTTCTGCGACCTTGTCGTAGGGGGTGTTGATGCACCCATGGCTGCCGCGGCTGCGATACGCCGTGGGGTCGCTGTACACCCAGCTGGGCTGCCAGCTGGCATCGTGGAATCCCCACGAGCTGCCCTTGAAGGCGATCCAGTAGTCCACGGGGCTCTCGTACTCAGGCTCACCCGTTTTCGGGTCTTTGTTTTGGCTCACGAGCGTGATGTTGCGCGCCTTGTTGTTGACCTTGTAGACGCCGGTGGGCGTGTCGTTTTCGCCGTCGGGCTTGCCGGTGACAACCCCGGTTTCCCATACCAGGTTGCCGTTTGCGTCGTAATACCGCGCATGCTGCTCGGAGATGTCAACGTCGACGTAGGCGCCCCAGTCGGGCTGTCCGGCGCCGGCGTACTTGTCGCCCTGCGAGCTCGTGGGCACCTCGATGTCGCCGGTCTGGCGATTTTGGACGGCGTTCTGGACGGCCTGCACCACGGCGTCGGTGTCGACCTGCCAGCCAAAGGTGCCGCCCCCGATGGTGATCTGCTTGCCGTCGGGACGGGTGTAGGTGCGCTCCGTGCCCACCGTGTTGAAGCTCTGGGCAAGGTTTTGGGCCCAGGCGGTAAGCGCGTTTTGGTCGAGCGTGGGCGTGAGGTTCTCGTCAAAGACGATCCATTGCGCCACGGTCGACCCATCGATGGTGCCGGCGTCGGAGTCGCCGAGCTTGAACGTCACGTTGACACCAAGCAGGTCGTTGGCAGCGTCGCAGGCGGCCTGCAGCTGGTCGTCGGTGATGCCGCCGGAAAGCGGCTCGAAGGCATCGTTGCCGATCTCTTCGAGGTTCGCCGTCTCGTCCAGGCGCGAGAGCGCGATGAGCGCGAACTTCGATACGTTGTCCCGGTTCAGCTTCTCGTTTTCGCGCGCACGCTCGGCACTAAAGGTTCCGCTTTCGGTGTCGTAGGCGCCGGCGGCATCGAAGGTTCCGGAGCGGCCCTCGTTGAAGGCGTCGACAGCTGTGCCGACCTGGTCGAGAAATGCCTGCTCGTCGAAAGCTGTCGAAAAGAGGCTGCGGTCGACCTCGGCGCTTAGGTCAGTCTCGTCCGACTGGCTTGCGGTTTGCTGGGGACTCGTAAGGGACGAAACGAGTCGGGCGGGCCAGAGCATGGCGTCGTTTGATGCGAGCACACGGTCCGCGACCTCCTGCGAATCGAACACGGGGGCATCGGCGCTGGGGGTGAACTGCCAGGAGAACCCATCGCCTTCGACGGTGAGGTTATAACTGGCGGTCTGGGCGTCAAGCTCGTCTGCGGCCGCCTGCGCGGATTTGAGCGAGACGTCGACGCCGGCGATGGTGGTGCCGGGGTAGTAGAAGTTGGAGAAGGCGGCGACGCCTGCTGCGTACGCGACAACGAGGATGCCCACAATGATGCCGGCCGCGATGGCGGCACGCTTGCGAGCGCGTCCCGGCTTGTGCGAAGGTGTCTCGCCTTTCTTGCTCTCAGATGTTGGCCGCGTTGACGGGGCGGATGCACGGGGTGCCATATGAGACGGCGCAGCATGTTTGCCTGCGCCGCGTATCGGGTTCGGCGGGGTAACGCCGTCGTGCGAGTTCATGTGCTGATGGTTGCTCATGGGCGTGTCAAGTCCTCTGGCTATGTTGGTTCGGCGTCCCGAGGAGGGTGTTCGGGGCGTTCCGCTTTATGTGTACGATGACGTTTGCGATTATAGTCGCTCGAGCGGATACAGGTTTTCCGGTCGGTAAACTCACACCGCACTACGAAAAACCTTTGAAGTTCCTGGCGCCATAGTTGCGGTATTGTGGCAATCCACACGGTCTCCCTCTATATTGCGGCAAGCCACACGAATGGCCACCCCAAAACGGCCCTTGAGCGTGTGAATTGCCACAATAGAGAGGCCCCGCGTGTGGATTGCTACAAAACCCGGCGCTGCGGACGCGCAGGACCACCCTCGAGTGGAGCGGTCACACTGGACCGCCCTCTGATGGTGCGGACGCGCTGAACCGTCCTCACACCACGCGCCGTCGGGCGCTCCGCCAAGGCTGAAGGGATGAAGTGACGAGCCGCTAGCCTCTGCAACTGCCGCAGGCGGCACAAGCCGAGGGGGCCTGTGCGATGCCGCCGCGCGCCGTCTCGCGCAGGCTTACCGGCAGGGCGTGACCTACCTCGAGCATCACGTGTGCCATCTCGTCGAATGGCACGAGGCTGTTCACGCCGGCAAGCGAGAGCTGTGCTGCCGAGAAGGCGTTGGCGACACCGATGGCGTTGCGGTTCTGGCAGGGCACCTCGACAAGGCCTCCCACCGGATCGCATACCAGGCCAAGCAGGTTGCCCAGCGCGAGCGACGAGGCGTTGAGCGCCTGCTCGGGCGTGCCACCGAGCAGCTGCACTAAGGCTGCCGCCGCCATGGCCGAGGCGCTTCCTACCTCGGCCTGGCATCCGCCCTCGGCGCCAGACACGCTGGCCGAGGTCGTGAGATTGAGGCCTATGGCTGCCGCGCAGAAGAGGGCGTCCATCATGGTCTCGTCATCGGCTCCGATGGCGTGTCCCACGGCGAGCACGCATCCCGGCACCACGCCCGCAGAGCCGGCGGTGGGTGCCGCAACGATCACGCCCATGGAGGCGCTGCGTTCCAGCACCGCCATGGCGCGCGCGACGGCGTCGGTCTGGACGGTTCCCATAAGGGTCGGCGCAATTCGATTGCCCTGTGCGACTAGGCGCGCCTCGCCTCCGATGAGGCCGCCGAGGGAGCGTTGGGGGGAGGCGATGGGTGCGGTGGTCTCGTCCTGCATGACAGCGAGCACGCGCCGCATGGACGCCACAGCGCGCTCCTCGCCGATAAGGGTCGCTTCCCGCACCGCCATGACGGCTCCGATGTTCATGCGCAGGTCGCGGCATACCCGCAGGAGCTCCTCGCCGTCGTCGAATAGCTCTTCGCAGGTGATGCCGGGGGCGGAAGAGGCGCCGCCTGGGATTTCGATGAGGGTGGCCGTCTCGACGAGCTCGAGATTGCGGATGGCATCGAGCGTTCCGGCGCCCGGCGGTTCGTCCATCTCGAACACCGTGTAGGCAGCTCCTCCCGGCTCGGTGCGGTAGGTGCGGCAAAACGCGATGTTTACCTGCTCGGCCGAGAGCGTCGCCGTGAGGGCGGCGAGCGCGCCGGGGGCGTCGCGGTGGGCTACGAACAGCGTGTCGTAGGTGCCCGTCACGCTCACGGCGACACCATTGATCCTGCTGATGCGCACCTTGCCGCCGCCCAGGCTTTCGCCACGCACCGAGGTGATGCGGCCGCGGCTGTCCTCAAGCTCGATGTCGACGGTGTTGGGGTGCAGCGAAACGTCGTCGCCGGCTATGGTGAAGTGGACGTCAAGCCCTCGGTCGCGCGCGAGGTCGAAGGCGTCCTTGATGCGCTCGTCGTCGGTTGCGAGGCCCATGACGCCGGCTACGAGCGCGCGGTCCGTTCCATGGCCGCTGTGCGTGTGCGCAAAGGAGTTCCACAGGGTGAAGGTCACACGCCGGATTGTGCCTTCAACAAGCGATGCCGCTACCTGGGCACAGCGCAGGGCTCCGGCTGTGTGCGAGCTCGAAGGTCCCACCATGATGGGGCCTAGAATCTCAAAGGCAGACGTGGTGGCAAACGACTGGGGCATGGCGTCTCCTCTACATGGGCGCCGCCCGTAGCGGTGGTTGGGCAGGCGCGGCGGCGTGGTTGTTCGCGGTGGGCGGCACCGACGAGTCTTTGGCCATACTCTACCGCATGCAGGATGCTCCGTAGGTATACTGACTGTTAAGGATTCGTCTGCGCACCTGAGAGCCCCGTTTGTTTGCAACCGATGCGGTTCGGAAAGCCTGCTTGCCTTGACCCGCGTGCCTGGTTCTAGGCGTGGCACTGGGTATTGAGACTCCGCGCCGCATGTGGTGTGCCTGGGTCGCGGACGTGAGCCCCGCGCGTTTGGCGACACGGCCCTTGCGTGCGATGCCCATAGGAGGGATTGTCATGGCGTACGACTTGTCCGAAACTCTTCAAACCATCGACAGCGTTTTGGACCATCTTCGAGCCGCCGAGAACCTTCTGCGAAGCGCTAAGGCCTGGAGCTGGGCAGATATGCTTGGCGGCGCACTCTTTACTACGCTGTGGAAGCGCGAAAAGATGGCCGATGCCCAAAGAGAGCTTCGGCTTGCAGAAGATGGCTTGAGGCGGCTCTCCGATGATTTGCGCGATGCGAGCCAGCTCGAGGGACGTCTGGATACCGGGGAGTTTCTTACCTTCGCCGACTATGTGCTGGACAACTCGTTTGTCGACCTGTTCGTACATCAGCGCATCAAAGAGACGCTTCGGGCTGTTGACGACGCGATTGAGGGGTGCGAGAAGCTCAAGGCGAGCCTGGAGGGCGTTTGCGACTCACCTGACGCTCGAACGGGGATCTAGATCATGTGCGCAGCAGCAAGTAGTTCGAGACGATGGCGCTTCGCTGCGCTGATGGTACTTTTGTGCTTGGTGGCTGCTGCGCTGTACATGGCGGTTCCGGCGCTGTATCGCTCCTTTGGTCTGCCATGGATGTGGGGCAAAACGATAGATGCGACGCACCTTATCGAAGGGGCTGAACCTCAGGATGTTCAGTCAGGTGTTAAAACCGCCTGGGACGACGTCGAAGCTATTAAGGTGTCATGCTACTCGGGCGTTCAGGCTCGGGGTTCGATCTATACGCGCGACCAGACGATTGTGGCCGCGGCGTGCAACTTGCTCAAAGATTCCGACTTTACCTACTGGAAAGATTACGGAGCCTTCGTGGAGTCCGAGCGCGACCTTGTTGGCGGCTATCAGGCATCCCTTTCGTTGCTCGATGCACGTGGCAGAGAGCTTCTGACGATTCAGTTCAATGGGCTAGCTGGTAAGTATTATGTTCTGATCGACAGCGTTGCCTACAGCATGAATGGGGATACAGGGCCGTTGAGCGATGCCCTTGATATGTGGACGACCGAGGCAGCCACTGAGCTAAATCCAGAAGAAGGCAGCTCCGCGTCGGCATCGGCCTCTGGAATAGATGGCTAACGTATGAGGAGTTCCTGTATACGGGCGGATCGTGAGGAGCTAGGGTAGCAGCCGCAGCTCGTGATGGGTTGCGGGCGGGCTTGGACGCACCTCGGCAAACTCTTGGGGGCAAATAGTGGTGCGGCGCCCTTGCTTGCGCCACGCCGCAAAAACTCGTTTCGGTTTTATGCAGTTACTTTTCAATTTGCCGAGTAGACGCCTGATTTCTGCAACAAAGCGTCTGGATTCGAGAGGCCGAAAGAGGGGTCTACTCGGAAAGTCGCGAACTAACTGCATAAAACCGAAACGAGTTTATTGGGCGGCTTGTACGGACGCGTTTTCGTGTGTCCGATAGCCCAAGCTGAGGCATGCGGGTCGGTCGCGGTGTCTGCGACGCTCTGGGGTCTGCGAGTCGGTCGCGGTGCCTGCGACGCGCCGGAGCCCGCGGGTCGGTTGCGGTGCCTACCACGCTAGAAAAACGCCGACGCTCAGCTTTTCTTCGGAATCGGCTGGAATTCCAAAGAATTACTGAGCGTCGGCGAACGAGTCACTTTGCAATCGGCCCTGGCCCAGCGGAGGAGTCCGGCGGCAGGACCGGCGACAGGGTCGGCAGCGGGGGCGGACGGCGAGCTACAGCGCCATCGTACGAGCGCGGTCGATGCGCGCCAGGCAGTCCTCACGGCCGATGAGCTGCATGGTCTCGCCGAGCGGAGGGCTCACCATGTTGCCACACTCGGCCACGCGCACGGCTTGGAACACGAGGCGCTTTTTCAAATCGAGCGCCTCGGGCAGCGGCTCGAGCGCGGCGTCGATCGCCTCGGCGGTCCAACTGGCCTCGTCGAGTGCGGCCAGCGCCTTGCGTGCGGCGTCGAGTACGGCACCCATGCCCTCCTTGGCAAGGCCCTTGTTGACGGACTTCTCGTCATAGGCGAGCGTCTCGGCCGTCGCGAACACCGGGGCGGCGACACCTGCGGCGTCGGCGGGCATCTTGGTGCGCGGACGCACAATCTCGGCGAGCAGGTCCCACCAGGCGGCGTCGTGCTCGGCGCCCTTGACATCCACGCCGGCCGCCTCAAGCTGCGGGCGCAGAATCTGGGACACAAAGGTCTCGTCGTCCATGCGGTTGATGTACTCGGCGTTCATCCAGTCGAGCTTCTTGGGGTCGAAGGTCGCCGGGTTCTTGGAGATGCGCTCGAGCGAGAACTCGCGGGCGAGCACGTCGCGCGGGATCACGGTCGTCTCGCCGTCGAGCGACCAGCCCAGCAGCGCCAGGTAGTTCACGAAGGCGTCGGAGAGGTAGCCGGCGTCGCGGTACTCCTCGACGGAGGTAGCGCCGTGGCGCTTGGAGAGCTTCTTGCCGTCGGCGCCCAAGATCATGGAGATGTGCGCGAAGGTGGGCACGGGGCTCCCAAGCGCCTCGTAGACCATGACCTGGCGCGGGGTGTTGGACAGGTGGTCATCGCCGCGGATGACGTGGGTGATGCCCATAGCGGCGTCATCGACCACGGTCGCGAAGTTGTAGGTGGGGGTGCCGTCGGAGCGGAAGATCACGAAGTCGTCGAGCTCCTTGGCGTCGAAGACCACCTTGCCGTGCACGGCGTCGTCGATTACCACGTCGCCGCGGTCCTCGGGAACCTTGATGCGCAGCGTGTAGGGCTCGCCGGCCTCCATGCGGGCGCGCGCCTCGTCGGCCGGGATGTTGCGGCAGCGGCGGTTGTAGCCCTGGAAGGGGTCTTTGCGGGCCTGGGCCTCGGCACGGTCCTGGGCGAGCTGCTCGGGCGTGCAGAAGCACGGGTAGGCCTTGCCCTCGGCGAGCAGGCGCTCGGCGGCCTCGCGGTAGAGGTCCATGCGCTCGGTCTGCGCGTAGGGGCCGAAGTCTCCGCCGACCTCGGGGCCCTCGTCCCAGTCAAGCCCGAGCCAGCGCATGGCGCGCAGGATCACCTGGGTGTTCTCTTCGGTCGAGCGCGTGGGATCGGTGTCGTCGATGCGCAGGATGAAGGTGCCGCCGTTGGCGCGGGCAAACGCCCAGTTATAGATGGCCGTGCGGGCGCCGCCGATATGCAGCTTGCCGGTGGGCGAGGGGGCGAAGCGTACGCGAACGTTTGAGCTCATGGATGCTCCTTGGAATGGGAACTACGAATCTGACGTGCTGCATTATATGGCATTGAACAAAACCGTCGGGCTCAGGTGGATGTTTTGGGGGTATGAATGGGAAAATACATCAATTGCGTATCGAGCGGCCCGCCTATCGAATCGGGCCTATAGAGGAGGTCTTGTGCTTCCAGCAAAGATAGTTCAAGACGGCACGTCGAAAGACCGCGCCGCAGCGCCGGAGCTCGGTGCATCCGTGTCGGATGGTCCTACGTCCGCCAGCCCTGAGTCCAAGCAGCTGGGCAGCGTTGTTGTGGCGCGCGACGCTTCCTACGTGGTTCACGCCTATCGGTCGTTTGAGTTCGCAACGTTCGAGGCGGTGGCGGGTCAGGCCGTGGCGCTCGTCTCGGCGACCTTGGAGCCCGCGCGCGATGCGGCGCTTGCGGTCGCGGGACTCGTACATCCCACCGCGGGCTCTCTGACTGTGCTGGGTGTAGAGCTTGCGGCATCGGACGCGCGCCGTCTGTGGCGTCGTGCGGCCGAGCCGCTGCCACGTGGGGCTGTGGGCGTCGGAGCGTTCAAGGGACTGCTCGACGTCGATGAGATGCAGACCGTCGAGGAGGCGGTCGCTTCCGAGACCGTGCTGCGCGGCACGTCGGCCGATGAGGCGGGAATCCTGGATTATCTGGCAGAGCTTGGGCTGGCTACCAATGTCGATCAGCAAGTCTGCCAGCTTGACCCCGCCGCCCGAGCCCGTCTCTCCCTTGCGCTTGCCTGCGCCGGCGGCGTTTCGGTCGCGGTCTGCGACCTGGACGACCCCTTCGTAGGTGGCCTTTCTGCCGCTGATGCCTGCGTCGTCGCCAAGGCTGCCCAGGCGTTTGCAACGCGGCATGGGGCCTGCGTTGTGCTGGCGTCGCGTGAACCGGCTGTGGCGGATGTCGTGCCGGCTTTCGCTCTCGACCTTGTCAGCGCGGATGCCCTTGCGGCGCGCGCTGCGTCCGAAGCGTCCGCCGGGCGGAGCGCGCAGAGCGACGCAAACGCGCGCGAGGACGCCGGGGCAAGCGGCACAAGGGTCATCGGCGACCCGGCCATGCGCTCTGGCCATGAAGGGGGAGATGCTCGATGAGGTGGGTGGAAAGCCTTTCGGCGCGTCTGCGCGGCAAGCGCAAGGCGCTGCTGCTCGCCGTGGCGCTGCTGGTTCCGGCTGCGCTTGCGCTCGTCGTGTGCGGCGCCGTCGCCCCGGCCTTTGACGGGGCCGAGGAGGTTCCCGTTGCGCTCGTGAACCTCGACCAAGGGGCAACCGATACCGACGGCCACGACGTGGAAGCAGGCGACGACCTGGTCGACGACCTGCTTTCGACCCCGACCCTCGCGTGTAACGAGGTTGACGAGGACGCCGCTCGTGCGGGCCTTGATGACGGGACCTACGCGCTGGCCCTCGTGATTCCCGAAGACTATTCCCAGAAGGTTGTGAGCCTGAGGTCCGACGACCCCCAAAAGGCCACGATTGAGCTGGTCTCGGCGCAAAGCGAGAACGTGCTTGCCACGCGCGTGGGGGCCTCTACGCTTCGCCAGGTCCAGTCCCGCCTGCGAGCCGATCTGGGCGAGGACTATCTGCTTTCCGTGCTCAATGACGTGCGTGGGCAGGCGAGCAGGCTCACGTTGACCGCGGACGGCTCGGTCATGCTCGATGCGGGCTACGATGCGCTCTCCCAGGGAGCCGATGCGCTGGCAGATGGCTTGGGACAGATCGCATCTGCCTCCGGCCAGCTCGACGACGGCCTGGATCAAATCGCCACCGGCGTCGATGCCGCGGGCACCGGTGCCGCCGCGCTCGGCCAGAGCATGGGTGAGGTGCAGCAGCAGTTGGCAGAGCCGCTCGCGCAGGGTGCCGAGGCCGCCGCAGCGGGTCTCGACACGGTCGCCTCGACGACGTCCTCGCTCGGTGCCGGGGTGCAACAGGTTGCCTCTGCGCTGCAGGGCGTGTCCGATACGCTGGACGAGACCCTCGGGTCGGCCATGCGCATGGGGTCTGCGGCCACCGCCCTCGGGCAGCAGTCCGCGACGCTCTCCTCCGCCCTCGACGATACCCAGGGCGCCCTCGATGACGCGAAGGCGGCGCTCGCCGATGCGTCGGGCGTTCGCGATGCCGCCGATGCCGTCTCTGGCGTGCGCGACGGCGCCGCGGGGCTTGCCGGGGTCCTGTCGTCCGACGCCGTCGAGTCTCCGGGCATCGCCCAGCGCCTCAAGGCCTTGGACGAGCAGGAGGATGGCCTCGTGGCAGAGCTGCGTGCCGTTGCGGCCGATGACACCCTGACCTCGGAAGAGCGGTCGGCGCGTCTCGAGGACATTGACGCGCGCATGCTCGCGCTCTCCGACGAGCGCTCCCACCTTGCGGACGATCTCAACGCGGCCTCCGCTCAGGCGAGCTCGCTTGCCGATGCTGCCACGGGCGCGGCCGAGGCGATTACCGCCGCCGGCGGGTCTTCAGACCAGCTGGATGCCGCCTCAGAGCGCCTGGAAGCGTCCTCGGCCTCGGCGCTCAATGCGCTGGGAAACGTTGCAAATACCGCAGGTACCCTTACCGACGATGCTGCGAGCGTCGCACGCGGCGTTCTGACGGCTCGCTCGACGCTTTCGGGCGTGACCGCTTCTTCGGGAGAGCAGGTACCCGGTCTTGTCTCGTCGCTCGAGTCGATGGGCCAGGGCGTGGGTGCTCTGGGGACCCAGCTTTCCTCCGACGGCGCGCTCGGCTCCGGTCTTTCGGGCATAGCCACGGGAACGAGGGCGCTCGGCTCGACGCTTTCGGCGTTTGCCACGGCAACCGATCAGCTTGCGACTGGCAACACGACGCTTGCTGCAGCGCTGCGCGGCGTTGCCGGGGGAACGTCGGGCATGGCGAGCGGTCTTGACGCCATGGCGAGCGCCGCGGGCCAGCTGGGAGATGGCGTGGGTCAGCTAAAAGACGCCTCCAAGCAGGTCAACGACAGCATGTCGGCTGCAGCCGATGCGCTGTCGGACGTCTCGGGGGATCCGTCCGACACGGCCGATGCGGTTGCCCGGCCCGTTTCGATCTCTGCGAGCACGACGGCTTCGGCGACGGCATCCCTGTCGCTTGCGCCTACGGCCATGGTCGCGGCACTGTGGCTGGGCGCACTTCTTGGCTCGCTTCTGCTGCCCGCGTTTGACATGCGTGCCGTGGCGGCGGGCTGCGGGCTTCTTGGCCTTGCGTCGTGCGCCGTCCCGTACCTGCTGCTCGGCGTGGTCGAAGGCGCCGTGGGCACCGTCGCGCTGGCGCTTTTGGGGGCGGATGCGACCCGGCTGCTTCCCGCATGCGGCCTCATGGTTGCCGGCGGCGTGGTGTTCGCCCTGATTTCGCAGGCGCTTCGTCTTGCCTTCGAGCGCGCGTCGGTTGGCGTGTCGGCAGCATTGCTGGCGGTCCAGACGGTCTGCGCGGGCGGTGTTTTGCCGGCGGCGATGGTGACGGGCGTCTTCCAGGCCCTCGGTGCCGTCCTGCCCGTGCCGCTGCTGTCGCAAGCGGTTCGCAGTGTGCTTGCCGGATCCGACCGCGGTGTGGCTGCGGCGTTCATATCGCTGGCTGTATGGGTGCTCGTAGCCGCGGCGTGCTCGTGCGTCATGGTGACGGCCCGGCGCATCGTCCGTCCGGAGCGGGCGTTCCGTCGCGCCTAGCCCGGCTGCCCTCGCGATGTGCATCTTGGGCAGAGTCGTCAATCGGCTATGAGCCTTCATGTGCGGAGGTACAATAGCCAGATACGTTCAGCCCGGCGGAATGGTAACGGCCGCCGGGCGTCTTGATGATGGGAGTTATTGTTTATGACAGACCAAGTTCGTTCCACCGTATCGGAGGGGGCCGGCCGCTCCTTCCTGTTCACCTCGGAGTCTGTGACCGAGGGACATCCCGACAAGATCGCCGATCAGATCTCGGACGCTGTGCTTGATGCGATCATCGCCAAAGAGGCGCAGCTTGAGGCGATGGGCTATGTGGACGCCGACGGCGTTCCCGCCAAGCTTGAAAACGTGCGCTGTGCCTGCGAGACCATGCTCACCACCGGCATGGTGGTCATCTCGGGCGAGATTCGCACCCAGGCCTACGTCGATATCCAGGAAATCGCCCGCGGCGTCATCACGCGCATCGGCTACGACCGCGCCAAGTACGGGTTCGATGGAACCACCTGCGGCGTCATCAATATGATTCACGGCCAGAGCCCCGACATTGCCCAGGGCGTCGACGAGAGCTTCGACGTCCAGGCGGGCACCACGGCAGACCCGCTTGATCTTATCGGTGCGGGTGACCAGGGCATGATGTTCGGCTATGCGACGGACGAGACGTCCGCTTTCATGCCTATGCCGCACTACCTGGCAAGCCGTCTTGCCGAGCGCCTGGCGCAGGTGCGCCACGACGGCACCGTCCCGTATCTGCGTCCGGACGGCAAGACGCAGGTCACGGTGCGCTACGAGGGGGATCGTCCAGTCGGCGTGGAGACGATCGTGATCTCCACCCAGCATGCCCCCGAGATCGAGGACATGGGCATCATCAAGGCCGACATGCTGGAGCACGTGATCGCCCCCGTCATGGCGGCGGAGGGCATCTCCTGGCAGGATGCCCAGGTTTACGTGAATCCCACGGGGCGCTTCGTCGTGGGCGGCCCCATGGGCGACACGGGTCTTACCGGCCGTAAGATCATCGTCGACACCTACGGCGGCATGGGCCGTCATGGCGGCGGCGCCTTCAGCGGCAAGGACTGCACGAAGGTCGACCGCTCGGCCGCCTATGCAGCGCGCTGGGTTGCCAAGAACGTCGTGGCCGCCGGCCTGGCGCACCGCTGCGAGGTGCAGCTTGCCTATGCCATCGGCGTCGCGCATCCGCTTTCCATCATGGTCGATACCTTTGGCACTGAGACCGTGCCGAGAGAACGGATTGAGCAGGCTGTTCGCACCGTCTTCGACCTGCGCCCGGGTGCCATCATCCGCGATTTGGACCTGCGCCGTCCGATTTACGAGAAGACGGCGGCCTACGGCCACTTTGGTCGCAACGACCCGGACTTCACCTGGGAGCGTCTCGACCGCGTGGACGAGCTTCTGGCGGCTTGCAAGCAGTAGCTGCAAGCGTGTTGTAGGGTATAGAGCGATACGACGGGGCGCCTGCGGGCGCCCCTTGCTGCGAGAGGGGGGCATATGGCGGAAGGGTCGACACAGGCCGCTGCCGGCTTCGCGTCGGTGGTGTTGGACATACCGGCCCGAGCTCTCAATGAGCCGTTCGCCTATGCAGTGCCGGCAGAGCTTTCCAGCAGCGTGCGTGTGGGCGCCACCGTGCTCGTCTCCTTCTCGCATCGCATGGCTGCCGGCTATGTGATCGCTGTGGCGCCCGAGCTTGCGCGCCTCGAGGGCGCCGAGGGCGTCGACCCCGCTCGCGTGAAGCCGCTGCTCGATGTCCTTGCGGCTCCGGCATTCTCAGAGCGCTCGGTCGAGGTCGCTCGCTGGCTTTCGCAGACCTATGTGGCTCCGCTTTCCGAGTGCCTGCGCCTGTTTCTTCCCCCGGGACATACGCCGCGCGTGCGCAAGCAGCCGGACGGAAGCTATGCCATCGACCGGGCGCCGGTGCAGGAGGTTCATCAGCGAGTCGTCTCGCTGACGGAGGAGGGGCGTTCCTTTGAGCCCGCCGAGCGCGCCGTCCGCCAGCGCCAGCTGCTACAGGCGCTCGCCTGCGGCCCGGTGACGACTAGTGAGCTCAATGCCCTGTACGGCAGCATGTCGTCGACGATCAAGACGCTCGAGCGGCGCGGGGTGGTCGCGGTCGAAGAGCGGCGTGCCTGGCGCGGATGCGACGCGTCGACGACCCTTTCATCGGCCGATGCGTCGGCGCCCAAGCGTCTTACCGACGGTCAGCGTTCGGCGCTTGAGGCAATCGAGCGTGCACGCGTGGCCGCGCGCGGTGACGTCGTGGTCGTAGACGGGGTGACGGGTTCTGGAAAGACCGAGGTCTATCTCGCTGCAATCGAACACGTACTTGCCGAGGGGCGTTCGGCCTGTGTGCTCGTGCCAGAGATCTCGCTGACCGCCCAGACCGTCGGGCGGTTTCGCTCCCGCTTTGGCGATGCGGTTGCGATCTTTCATTCGCGGCTGTCGGCGGGGGAGCGCCTTGACCAGTGGGACATGGTGCGCGCGGGAGTTGCGCGCGTGGTGGTGGGTGCGCGTTCGGCCCTGTTCTGCCCGTTCCAGGACCTGGGCCTCATCGTAATCGACGAGGAGCATGAGCACACCTACAAGCAGGGGCAGAGCCCGCGCTACCACGCCCGCGAGCTTGCGGCCCACATGGCGCGGACCTATGGCTGCCCGCTGGTTCTGGGCTCGGCGACTCCGAGCTTCGAGTCCCTGGCGCGCTGCAAGGCGGGTTCGTTTGACGGTGTGTCGTGGACGCGCGTCGAGATGCCCGAGCGTCCGGCGGGCGCACAGCTTCCACGGATCGTGGTGGCCGACCTCAGGCGCGAGTTCGCCGGGGGGAGTCGCTCGATATTCTCAAAGCCGCTCTACGACGGGCTGATGCGTGTGGTCGAGCGCCGTGAAAAGGCGGTGTTGCTTCACAACCGCCGTGGGTTCGCCCCCTTTCTCATGTGCCGCGAGTGCGGATGCGTTCCCACCTGCGAGCACTGCTCGACGGCGCTTACGTACCACGAGCGGACGCATACCCTTGAGTGCCATACCTGCGGCGCGGTGCATCACGTTCGCCCGTATCCAGCGCCTGGCTCGGCCTGTCCTCGCTGCGGAAGCCGCTACCTCGCCAAGATGGGCATGGGAACCCAGCAGGTCGAGGACGCGGTGCGCTCGCTGGTGCCCGACGACGTCGCCGTGATTCGCATGGATGCCGATTCGACCAAGACGAAGGGCGCGCACCAGAAGCTGCTCGAGGAGTTCGACGCGGCCGATTGCGCCGTGCTTCTGGGCACGCAGATGATCGCGAAGGGCCTCGACTTTCCCGAGGTCACGCTCGTGGGCGTCGTCATGGCGGACTACTCGCTCAAGATGCCCGACTTCCGCGCTTCGGAGCGTGCGTATGACCTGCTCGAACAGGTGGCGGGCCGCGCCGGCCGAGGCGACCGGCCGGGCGAGGTCGTCATCCAGACCTACCTACCCGACGATCCGGTGATTCGCGCCGTCGCGGCACACGATCGCTCGCTGTTTGTGGGACAGGACCTGTCCCAGCGCGAGGCCTTGGGGTATCCGCCCTTTGTGCGGCTGGTAAACGTGGTCTGCCGGGGAAGGGACCGCGCCGTCACGAGTCGCTACACCGAGGCGTTCGCAGCCGAGGTTCGCCGGCTTGCGAGCGTCTCGGCGGCTCAGGGGAGAGGCTGTGTGACGGCGGCTGGCAGCATCGCCGGCGACCCGACGACGGCCCCTGTCGTCTTGGGACCCACGACGTGCGTTATCGAGCGCGCCAAGGACCGGTATCGCTTCCATTTCATGGTCAAGTGCCCGGTGTCCTTCCGCATCTCAGAGGTCATCTCCGAGGCGCTCGAGCGCGTCGGCACGAGGCATGACGTTGCCGTGAGCGTCGATGTGGATGCCTACGACTTGATGTAGTGGCACGTTTGCCGGCACCTTTGACGGGCGCCCTCAGGCATCGCCGTGCCCGTCATCGGAGCGGTTGCGGTAAGCTATCCGCTCCCGTTTTTGCGACGCTCTGCTTGGAATCGGTGCTCACGGTTGCTGTTCGGCACCCGAAAACGACCGTTCGTCGAATTGCGCCGCCGATGCGGAGGCTCGTGGACGAGACGTTTCTCCTTATGTGCCAGCAGAAATAGAATCTGCATATACAACATACCGCTAAGAGAAGAAATCATCATAAAACTGACATGCTACCATCGCATCAGATATACAAGGCGAAGGGCTTTCGCCTGCCGTCTCAGCGAGGAGGATCAGCATGGTAGAACATGAGTGCAAGCGCGACGGTGCCGTTCCGTTGGACGATGCCTCGACAACTGAAGTAACGCTGCAGGATTGCAGGTTCACACCCATTGTGGTCAACCAGCAGGACGCGACGTTTACCCTTCATACCCTCCATACCGCCTATCAGATGTGCGTCGATCGCTACGGGTATCTGATTCATCTCTACTATGGCCCTCGCACCGAGGGCACCATGAACTACGTGCTCAACTTTTGTGACCGAGGACAGGCGTCTCAGCCCGAGCGTGTCAATGACCGCACTTACTCGCTCGATTCGCTGCCGCAGGAGTTTTCCTTCCAGGGCATGGGCGATCTGCGAAATCCCATGTTTGTGGTTCGTGAGGCAACGACGGGCGCCTATGGGTGCGACCTGCAGTATCGCGGCTACGAGGTGATAGACGGCAAGTATGGACTGCCCGGGCTGCCCGCTGTTTACAGCGACGATGCCAAAGATATGGCGCAGACGCTCAAGGTCATCCTCCACGACGAGCGGCTCGATATGGATGTCGAGCTGCTCTACGGCGTCATGCCCACCTACGATGTGATCACGCGTGCGGTCCGCGTGGTGAATAAGGGGGGCGCCACGATCGAGGTCAAGCGTCTTCATACGGCAAGCATCGACTTCATGCATGGCGACTTCGACGTTATGACCTTCTTTGGACGTCACGGCATGGAGCGTATGCCGACGCGGGCGCGCATAGAACACGGTTCGTTTTCCATCATGAGCCGCCGTGGAGAGTCCTCTCATCAATACAACCCCTTTATGATCGTGTGCGACTACGACGCCACCGAGAGCGCGGGGCAGGCATGGTCTATGAGCTTCGTCTACAGCGGAAACTTCTATGCCGCCGTTGAAAAGGATCAGTTCGATCAGGTGCGTATGCAGATGGGTCTGAACGACGAGCTGTTCAGTTACCCCGTCGCGCCCGGAGAGGCGTTTGTGGGGCCTGAGGTCATCATGACGTACTCGAACGAGGGGCTGGGGCTCTTGTCTCAGAACCTGCACCGCGTGATTCGCCAGCGCGTATGCCGCGGGTACTGGCGCGATCGGGTGCGCCCCGTGCTCATCAATAGCTGGGAGGCATCCTATTTCGACTTTACGGGGGACTCCTTGGTGGAGCTCGCCAAGAAGGCTAAGGAATGCGGCATCGAGCTGCTTGTGATGGACGACGGTTGGTTTGGTCATCGAGATGATGACATGAGCTCTCTGGGTGACTGGTATCCCAATAAGAAGAAGCTCGGGGGCACGGTGGCCGAGCTTGCGAAGCGCGTGAACGATGTCGGGCTGGAGTTTGGCATTTGGTATGAGCCCGAGATGATCAGCGAAGACTCCGACCTGTATCGGGCGCACCCCGACTGGGCCCTTACCGTGCCCGGCAAGCCCAAGGTGCTTGGGCGGCACCAGCTCGTTTTGGACATGAGCCGCAAAGAGGTTCGGGACAACATCTTCCAGCAGATGTGCGGTGTGCTCGATGATGCCAATGTGGCCTATCTCAAGTGGGATTGCAACCGCAGCCTCATCGACATTTATTCCCGGGACACGAGCGACCAGGGGCGGGTGCTCTACGACTACGTTCTGGGGCTGTATGACCTCCTGGAGCGCGTGCACGAGCGCTATCCCGAGATGCTCATCGAGGGATGCGCGGGCGGCGGCGGCCGCTTTGATGCAGGTATGCTCTATTACACACCACAGATTTGGACGAGTGACACCACGGACGCCATCAACCGTCTGACCATCCAGGCGGGCACGTCGTTTGGCTATCCAACGTCCACTATGGGCTGCCATGTGTCCGAGGTCCCGAATGCTATCACGCGGCGAAGCACGCCCCTCTTCACGCGTGGCACGGTTGCCATGATGGGCGGCGGATTTGGGTACGAGCTCGATATCACGAAGCTGCCCGACGAGGAGATAGATCTTATCAAGCAGCAGGTTGGCGCCTATCACGAGACGGCCGAGCTTGTGATGAACGGCCGCTTCTACCGGCTTGTCCCACCCGAGACCAATCGGTTGAGTGCGTGGGAGTTTGTGGCCGACGATGGTTCAGAGGCCCTGGTGTCAGCCGTCATCATCGACGTCCATGGCTATGGTGTGGCGAGCTACGTCGTGCCGCGTGGGCTCACTCCCGACTCCTCGTACGTGTGCAAGGAGACCGGTGTCATCTATCCGTCCAACGCGCTTATGAGCGTGGGCTTCCCCTTGGCGCCGATCGTTGTGCCCTATGAAAGCTATCAGTTCCATTTTAAGCGGGTCGAGGCATAGCGCTTGAGTCCTGGGGGATTTGCTGTTAGCCGGTTTCAGCCGGCAGCCGTCTATCTCGTGGGGTACCATATTCTTCAGACTTCTATGGGGGTCGGGGCGGTAAGCTGCCGCCCCGACTTCCTTCACATGACCAATAGGTCGCTTGTGACCTAGAGAGGATATGCCATGGAGATGAACGGCATCGTGCTGTCGCCCGACCCTCGGCTGCGACAGGAATGCGAGCCCATCAAGGAGATCACCCCGCAGATCGAGGAGCTCGTCGACCGCATGAAGGACGAGATGTTCGAAAACGGCGGCTGCGGCCTTGCGGCCCCGCAGGTGGGTGAGCTCATCCAGCTCGTGATCATCGACGTGGACTATACGTCGCACGACGACTACGATCCCTACGTTCTCATCAACCCCACGATTGTCGATCAGTCGGACACCACCCGTCCCTTCAGCGAGGGATGCCTGTCAATTCCTGGCATCAACTGCGAGATCAGCCGTCCCGACCACGTGGTGGTCGAGGCGTACGACCTCGATGCCAACCTCATGCGTTACGAGGCCTCGGGTGACCTCATGTGCGTGTGCCTGCAGCACGAGATTGACCATCTGCACGGCATCACGATGTTCGAGCGCCTGGAGCCCCAGCAGCGTGTGCACGCCATGCGCGAGTACCAGGAGGCGCTCGCCCGTGGGGCCAAGCCGGGCGATACCGACTAGGGTTTGAGCCTGAGCCAGGCAATTCGGCCAGAATCCTGCCAGCGAGAGCCTAAGCCTGGCGATACCGATCAGCGAGCCTAAGCCGGGTGCCTTGCGCCCGGTTTGCCGTTTGTCACACCACGTAGAAAGGGGATGCGTATGCGCGTCGTATTCATGGGAACCCCGTCCTTCTCGGTTCCGTCGCTGCGGCACCTGGCCGAGGAGCACGAGGTCGTGCTTGTCCTTACGCGTCCCGACGCGGTGAGGGCGCGCGGCAAGCGGCTGGAGCCCTCGCCGGTGAAGGTTGCTGCCCAGGAGCTCGACATCCCCGTGATCGAGGCGAAGCGCATGACGCCCGAGGTTTTGGACGCGCTACGCGCCGCCCAGGCCGACGTGTTCTGTGTGGCGGCCTATGGCTGCATCTTGCCCGACGAAGTGCTCACCATGGCGCCCCTTGGCTGTGTGAACGTGCATGCTTCGTTGCTGCCGCGCTGGCGCGGCGCGGCTCCTATCCAGCGCTGCATTCTTGCCGGCGACGACGTCACGGGCGTCTCGATCATGCGTATTGGCCATGGAGTCGACACGGGCGCTTACTGCGCACAGGCCTCGTGCACGGTTTCCGGCAAGACGGCCGACGAGCTTACGGCGGAGCTGGCGGAGCTGGGTGGCAGCCTGCTTGCCCAGGTGCTGCCGACGCTTGCCGACGGCTCTGTCGCATGGACCGAACAGGACGAGTCGCTCGTCACGCACGCCGCCAAGATCGAGAAGGCCGAGCTTCGGCTCGATCCCGATGCAAGTACGCAGGATAACGTTCGCCGCGTGCTTGCATCCTCCGATGCTGCGCCGGCGCGCTGCCAGTTGCTGGGCAAGCCTGTTCGAGTGATGTATGCGTGCGAGGCTTCGCAGGACGCTCCCAGCTGTGGCGCGGGCGAAGCGTGTATTGAGAGCAAACGCGTCTACCTGGGTTGTGCCGACGGCACCATCGAGATCATGTCGCTCAAGCCGGACGGCAAGCGCGAGATGGACGCCTCTGCGTGGGCGGCTGGTCAGCACGAGGCTGCCGGGAGCTGGGAGAGGCTTTCGTGAGCAAGCTTTCTCCTGCGCGTGTTGCCGCGCTTGCTGCATTGGTCGACGCCGAGCGATCGGGTCGCTTTGTGCGCGACGTGCTTGGCGATACGGCCGGCGTCGCTTCCGGTATTTCCGCTTCTCTTGATAGTCGTGACCAGGCGTTTGCTCTTCGCTTGGCGTTGGGCGCCACCGCGACGCGAGGATGTTTGGATGAGCTTCTCGACCGGTTTCTCTCGCGCCCGCAGAAGGTTGCGCCGCGCGTGCGTTGGGCGCTGCGCCTGGCTGCTTTCGAGCTGCTGTACCTACAGACTGCCCCCCATGTGGCCGTGAGCCAGGGAGTCGAACTCGTGAGGTCGGTCGCCCGCGGCGCCGCTGGTATGGCCAACGCGGTGCTACGCCGTGTGGCCAATGCCCGCGAGGCATATCTTTCAGCATCGGACCTAGAGCCTGCGGGCTCTGCCGCGTCTTGCGTTGGGGGCCTCGGGCAGAGGGTTTCGACGGGGCCTTGCGCCGATGGTCACATGAAAGCGGCTTCGGGGGAGCCGCGTGCCAATGGCCGTGGCCAGGCGGCTTCGGCAGAGCCCCGTGCCAACGACTACGATGACCAGGCGGCACAGGTTGCTGCTGCGCGCTCCTGCGGCCTACCGACGTGGCTTGGATCGGCTATTCAAGAGTCCTGTGGTGCATCTGCTGCCGACCTCTTTGCATCGGAGCTTGAACCGGCTCCGGTGGCGCTCCACGTGAACCCCCTGCATGGGGCAGCTGGAAGCGACATTCAGCTGGATAATGAGAAGCAACGGGCAGCAGGTGAGCAGCCCGGGGGTTCCTGCGTGCCCGCTTCTGTGCTGCCTGGGTGCCGCATCGCATCCCATGTTGCCGCCGCGGTGCGCTCGGGCGCGCTTGCCGATGGCGATGCCGTCGTGTCAGATATGAATGCGCAGCTGGTGGCTACGGCAGCCGTGCGTCCAGGAAGTTGTCTTGAGATTGGCTCTGGCCGTGGAACGAAGACGTTTGTCATGGCCTGCCAGCGTCGGCGCCTAGGTTTGGACGCAGACCATGTTGCCGCCGACCTATCTGCAAAAAAGGGGGAACTCAACCGCGAACGTTTGGAGGCCGCAGGTCTTTCGCAGGGGGTGGCATGGGTTTCCGGCGATTGTCAACATCTCGACGATGTGTTGGTCCCGGTAGATGCGGCAGCGGGCAAGCATCGGCAGTTTGACACCGTATTTCTGGATGCTCCATGTTCCGGTACGGGCACCATGCGTCGCCACCCCGAGATTCCCTGGCGACTTGCGGCGAAGGACGTGGAAGCCGATCTTCCGACACTTCAGCTTGCGCTTCTGAAAGAAGCCTCGACACGTGTGGCCGATGGGGGAGAGCTCATCTACGCGACGTGCTCCGTTTTACATGAGGAGAATGCCGCCGTGGTGCAGGCGTTTCTAGCCTCTCCCGAGGGGCGGGGGTTCCTGCTGGTTCCCGTATCGGAGGCCTATGCGTTTGGTCAGGTGGGATACGAAGATGCTGCCGCCTACATACAGGCTCATGAAGAGGACGGTTGCTTCCAGACTTATCCCGCGCCTCAGCACTTTGATGGCCATTTCTGCGCGCGGTTTATTCGTCGTAAATAGCAGTTGCGTCCGGTATTTATTCCTCGCGTGCGATTGAAGTCCCGGATTTGGACGTTTTGAGGCTCAAAAACGTCCAAATCCGGGACTTCAATTAGAAGTTTCCATCTCGTCGCATAAGGACAATTCTCGTTTGTCATCATGTTGTAGCCGGGCCTACTTCATGAGTCCACGACAATGCGCATG
Source organism: Collinsella sp. An2 (assembly GCF_002160065.1). Lineage (GTDB taxonomy): Bacteria > Actinomycetota > Coriobacteriia > Coriobacteriales > Coriobacteriaceae > Limicola. Next base: position 107,877 of record NZ_NFJW01000003.1, read on the forward strand.
CTCACGACAACAATGGTGGTAACCCATACGAAAAAGGCCCCTTGCTGGGCTCCGAGCGTATGGGTTGCCACAATTTGTTTAGCTGGAAAGTTTGCCAACGCTCTACAGTCCGCCTTGTGTAAGCAGGTCTTAAAGCTTTGGCCTCTAGAGGAGCTGCTTAATGTAGAGTAGCTACGTTCACAAAGCGTTTGACACGAATTGGCGAGATCGAAGTCCCGGATTTGGACGTTTTGAGGCTCTAAAACGTCCAAATCCGGGACTTCGATGGAAGCTTCCGTCGCGATGGGCCTAGTTTCCGTCGTGATAGGCCTAGCTGATAATTAAGGCCGATGATCTTGGGCGGATGAATCTGGGCTGCTAGTGCTGAGCTGATGATCTCGGGCGGATGAGTCAGGCTCGATCGCGCCGAGCCGATGATTTCGGGTCGATGCGCCCCGGCTGACAGTTTTGGCCGACAGCTCTGGCCGACAGTCTCGAGCTGACAGCCTACTCCGCCTTATGCGGGCAGTTTTCGCAGCTGTGGCCTTCGGAGGAGCCGCTCGAATTCTCGCTGGGTCCAGAGGTGGCTGCAGTACTGGAGCTGCCGCCGCGCTGGTCGGTATTGTAGAAGCCGCTGCCCTCGAACTTAATGCCGCTCGCGCTGAAGACCTTCGTAGCCGGCTGGCCGCACTCAGGACAGGTGATCTCCGGGTGCTCGGTCATGCCGTGCTCAACTTCAAAGACGTTCCCGCAGGCGGTGCAGCGGTAGTCATAACGTGCCATGGTTGTATGTTCCTTTCTTCGTCACAAACACTGGTACTCTACCCTAATTCGATGCATGGCTCAAAAGTCGTTGCTGCCCGTTCATAAATGAGCGAAAAACAATGTGTGAGGACGCGTATGGAGCGTGATTAGGGGTCGCTCCGAAGAGACGCGTGCGGGCTCGCGCATGGACGCACACGGACGCACATGTGAGCATGCATATAAGTGTGAGCGGATGCACGCATGCGTGCGCAAGCACAAATATGGGCGCCTGCGGATAGACAAAGTCCCAGCAAAACGAGGAGGCGCCTGCAGCAAGCGGTAAGTCCACGTGCTGCAGGCGCCTTCCCAGGTTTGTTACTGAGCGACGCGACCGGTGTCCTCAAGCAGCACGCGCATAGGTTCCACGGCAGCCGCGAGAGCATCCTCGTCGGCCTGCCAGGTCCAGTTGCCGTCGGCTGTGCCCGGCACGTTCATGCGGGCCGTGTCGTCGAGCCCCAGGATGTCCTGAAGAGGCGACATGACCAGCTCGGCATCCGATGCCATCGCGCTGCGCATGAGCTTGGAGCCCAGGGTGCGCGCGTATTCGGCATTGCTGGTAAATGACCGTGCGCAGAAACCCACGAGCGTCGAGGTGTCATGCGTGGACGTGTAGAAGATCTTTTCCGCATGCGGGTGCAGCCCGTCCAGCACGTTGTAGTCCGAGAACTCCAGCACGTCCATGCCGGGGAAGCCGCAGGTCGCCACGAGCGAGCGGACGCCCGGGGTAAGAACGCCCAGGTCCTCGGCGATAAACGGGAGCGGGCCGAACTTCTTGTAGGCGCAGTCAAAGAGCTCCTTGCCCGGACCGGGAAGCCAACGGCCCTCAGAACCCGGAGCGCCGGCGGGAATGCGGAAGTAGTTATGGAAGCCCAGGAAGTGGTCGAGGCGCACGCGGTCGTAGAGGTCGCAGGCGCGTCCCAGGCGTGCGAGCCACCAGCGATAGCCGTCCTTGCGCATGACGTCCCACCGGAAGGTCGGGTTGCCCCAGATCTGGCCTTCGGGAGCAAATCCGTCGGGCGGAGCGCCGGCGATGCCGGAGGGACGGCCATCCTTGTCGAGCTCGAACTGTTCGGGGTTCGTCCAGACGTCAGCCGAGTCGTCGGAGACGTACATGGGGATGTCGCCGATGATCTGAATGCCGCGTTTGTGGGCATGCTCGACCATCTTGCGCCAGTCGACGTCAAAACGGTACTGGAAATACGCCTGGGCCTCGGCCTCAGGGCGGTACTTGGGGCTGGCCAGGATGCGCTCGTCATAGCGCGCGAGCGCCGCCGGCCACAGATGGCGCGGCTCGCCCTTGCGGGCGGCCTTGACCGACATGAAGGCACAGTAGGGCTTGAGCCAGAAGGACTCCCGCTCGACGAAGGCGCGGTAGGCGGGGTCGGCCTTCTTGCCGCCCTTGGCTTTCCAGGAGTGATACTCGGCGCGAAGCTCCTTTTCGCTCTCGGGCAGCAGGTCGATGTTGCCCGCAAACGCGGAAGGGCCGGCATAGGGCGAGTTATGCAGGTCGGTGGGGTTTACCGGAAGCACCTGCCAATAGCGCATGCCCATGACGGCGAGATGGTCGATGAAGCGGCGCGCAGGGACTCCCAGTGTGCCTTTGCGGCCCTTGTCGGACGGCAGCGAGGTGATGTGGCACACCACACCCGCACCCGGCTCTAGCGGCTTTTGAAGGCGCAGCTCGTCATGAAAGTACACCACTGCGGAGCCGAAGGGCCACAGCGTCACGCCCACGGTGTCGTCTTCGGCGACGGGCAGCTCAAGGCCCGAGACGATGTCGGTCGCAAGCTCGCCGTGGGCGGGGATGCGAACGGTGTGGGTCTCGGTGGCGCTACGGTTAATGAGAACCGTAGCGCAGGTGCCGTCGGAGGCGGTGCGCGTGTAGCTCAGGACGTCGTCGTTCAGCGCTCTGGCCGAGATGTCTCCGTCCACCATGAAGGGGAGTGCGCGGCGAACCGCCGTGGCGTTCTTCACGATGGTGAGCATGTCGTGGTCTTTGATGTCCTCTTCGAGCGGCAGCGTGCGGCGATTGCCGGGGTCGGACAGGCCCTCGAGGCCGTACTCGTCGCCGTAGTAGATGGACGGTACGCCCGGGAAGGTCATCTGCATGAGCGAGGCGAGCCAGAAGCGCGCCTTGGCAAGCCCCATGGCCTCGGGGGAGAGGCGCCAACGTCCGCGCTCCTCCTCGGGAAGCTGGCTTTCGTCGGGGCCGCCGCCCAGCACGGATGCAATACGCGGACGGTCGTGGCTGCCCAGCAGGTTCAGGCAGCAGGCGAGCGCCTCGGGCGGATAGTTCTCATGCAGCGTCTCGATGACCTCGGCCGCATCTGTAGCGGTCATGGAGCCAAGTAAAAAGCCGATGACCATGTCGCGGAACGGATAGTTCATGGCCGAGTCGAGCTCGTCGCCCAGCAGATAGTGACGAAGGTGTCCGTAGCTCTCCTTGTTGGAGGCGTCTTCCCATACCTCGCCGAGCAGAAGCCCGTCAGGGCGCTCCTCGAGAAGCGTCGTCTTGATGTCGGCGATCATCTGCTCTGAGAGCTCGTCTGCCACGTCGAGGCGCCAGCCGGCGGCTCCGGCGCGCGTCCAGTGACGAATGACGCCGTCTTCGCCCAACAGGAGGTCATGGACGAGCGGAGAGTTCTGGTTGAGGTCGGGCATGTTGCCAATGCCCCACCAGCAGCCGTAGGTTCCGTCCTCGTTGAAGCAATAGGCCTCGCGCCACGGGGAGTCCTCGCCCGCCCAGGCGCCCTTACCGGGATAGTTCTCGTAGCGGTTGAAGTAGATGGAGTCGTCACCCGTATGGTTGAAGACACCGTCTAGGATAATCGAGATGCCGTGCTTCTTGGCCTCGGCGCACAGCTCGCGGAAGTCGTCTTCCGTGCCGAGCATGGGGTCGATCTTCATGTAGTCGGCGGTGTCGTAGCGGTGGTTGCTCGCTGCCTCAAAGATGGGGTTGAGGTAGATCGCCGTGACGCCAAGCTCCTCAAGGCGTTTCAGGTCGGCGGTGATGCCTTTGAGCGAGCCGCCATAGAAGTCCCAGGTGGTGATGGAGCTGTCGGCGTTGCGCTCATAGACGGGCGGCTCGTTCCAATCGTCGACGATGCGGCGGTGGTAGCAGTTATGGGGTTTCTCAGCGATCGGTTCGCAGCGCTCGCGCCACTCGGGGTCGCGGCGGTAGCGGTCGGGGAAGATCTGATAGACGATGCCACCCTCATACCAGCTGGGACGCGTGGTGCGCGGCTTATAGACGGTGAGCTGGAACGAGGGGACGTTCTCGTAGTCGTAGGTGACGCCTGCACCGCCGGTGTGGCCCTCGGGTGCGCCACAGCGGACCTCGTGCTCTTCGCCGTCGCGCTCGACGCGGGCGATAAAGCTGTACCACACGATGGCGGCGCGGTCACAGTCGATGGTGTACGAGTAGGTGTCGCCCTCAAGGCGCTGCATGCGATGCCTGCGCTCGCCTTCTCCGTCGACCCACGTGCGCAGAAACACGCTGATCTCGCCCTCGTAGGGAGATGCCTCCACATGGACGTTCAGCGTAACGCCGGTACCTACCTTGACGGCTCCGAAGGGGGAGCGGAACTCGGGCAGCCGGCTGTTGTGAATCAAAATCATACGGCAGTTCCTCTACTACTAGCGCGGCGCACGTCGAAGGCGCCCGTCGCGCGAAGCAAAACTTCTCTAGTATATGGAAACTGTGGGCAACCTGCTAGCAATGTCTTGAAAATATGCCGTAATGATGCTTCCTTGAAATACGCATCTCGCATAATGGATGATGAGAAATGCATAAACGGCCAGGATTTGGCCTAAACGGGATTGATATATACCGATGTACGACATGGCAACGAGGTATCGAATTCTTACGCTATCGACACATGTCAGACGCGTCGGGGCTACAAAAGCAAAAAGGCGAGAGCCGGAACATCCGACCCTCGCCTTCTGTACGTGCGTGCGATAAGCGATGCCGTAGGAGGAAGATCCCTACGAGCGACGACGCGTCGTGGTCTTGCGAGCGGCAGAGACCTTCGTGGCCTTCGGTGCCGTCGTCTTTGCGGCGGGCTTCTCCTCGTCCGCGGTCTTGGCTGCAGGAGCCTTTGTGGCGGTGGAGGAGGAGGTCTTCGCGGCGGTCGCCTTGGCTGCAGGTTTCGCTGCAGGCTCGGGCGCAGGCTCGGGCGCAGGCTCGGGCGCAGGCTCGGAAGCGGCGGGAGCCGCCTTTGCCGCGGTCGCCTTCGATGCGGCCTTCTTGGGCGCAGGGGCGTCCTCAGCCGGAGCGGCCTTCGCGGCAGCAGCCTTGGTTGTGGCCGTCGCCTTGGTAGCCGTCGTCTTCGGGGCGGTCGTCTTAGCCGTCGACGCGGCCTTCGTGGAGGCGGTTGCCGCCTTGGTGGCCGTGGTCTTCTTAGTCGCGGCCTTCGTCTCGGTCGCCGTTGTGCTCTTGGCGGTCTCCGCGGGCTTCGCAGCGGTCTTCGGCGTCGTGGCCTTGGTGGTCTTGGTTGCCGCAGCCTTGGTCGTCTTCGTCGCCGTGGTCTTCGTGGTCGAAGCCTTGGTAGCCGTCTTAGCGGCGGTCTTGGTTGCAGCGGGCTTCGCGGCGGCCTTGGTGGTTGTCTTGGATGCGGTGGCCTTGGTGGTGCGCTTCGTGGTCTTAGCCGCAGGCTTCACCTCTTCGGCCTGGGGCTCCTCTGCCGGCTTCTCAGCAGCGGGCTCAGCGGGCTTTGCGGGCTCCTCCTTGGCAGGCTCGGGCTCGGGTGCCGGAGCGGCCTCGGGCTCGGGCTCAGGCGTAGTCTCAGCCTTGTGAGCAGGCGTCTCCTCGACAGGCTCAGCTGCAGGTTCGGGAGCCACCTCGGGCTCAGGTTCGGGCGCAGCCACAGGCTCTGCCTCGGCCACGGGTGCCGGCTCCGGCGCGGTCTCAGGCTCCGGAGCCGGGGTCGGTTCAGGCTCCGGCTCGGGCATCACCTCGACATCAGGATGCAGGCTGCGATACAGATCGATGTAGGCGTCCGCCGAGCGCTTCCAGGTGAAGTCCTGGTTCATGGCCTGCTCGACGAGCTTGTTCCAAGCGTCGCGGTCGTCCCAGAACAGGCGCGCGGCGCGGAAGACCGCATCGCCCATCTCGTCGCCGTTGAAGTGGGCAAACGAGAAGCCCGTGCCCTCGCCGGTGTACTGGTTGTACGGAATGACGGTGTCCTTGAGGCCGCCGGTCTCGCGCACGATGGGCAGGGTGCCGTAGCGCATGGCGATGATCTGAGAAAGGCCGCAGGGCTCGAAGAGGGACGGCATGAGGAACATGTCAGCGCCGGAGTACATGCGGCGGGAGAGCGCAGGGTCGAAGGTGAGGCGCGCTGCCATGGAGCCGGGGTACTTGTTGGCGAAGTAGTTCATGGAGTCCTCGTAGTCGCCGGTGCCGAGGATGGCAACCTGGACGCCGCCGGAGAGGATGCGGTCGAGGGCGTAGGTGACAAGGTCCATGCCCTTCTGGCGCGTGAGGCGCGTGACCATGACCATGAGCGGTCGGTCGGAGCGGACCTCGAGGCCCAGCTCCTGCTGAAGGGCGGCCTTGCATGCGGCCTTGCCCTCCATGTTGCCCACGGAGTAGTTCTCGGTGAGCTGGTAGTCGGTCGCGGGGTCCCAATCGACGTAGTCGATGCCGTTCAGGATGCCCGAGAGCACGTTGTTGCGGCGACGAAGCACGCCGTCAAGATGCTCGCCGTACTCGGGCGTCTGGATCTCGCCGGCATAGGTGGGGCTCACCGTGGTGATGGCGTCGCTGTAGTTGAGAGCGCCCAGCATGTAGTTGATGGAGCTGGAGTCGCAGCGCAGCTGGCGAGCGGCGTTGGGGATGTGCGCCAGGCCCAGCACGTCGTTCAGAATGGTGTCGGAGAACTGGCCCTGGAAGGCGATGTTGTGGATCGAGAAGACGGTCTTCACGCGCTCATAGAGCGGCAGGCCCTGATAGAACTCGCGCAAAAAGACGGGGGAGAGGGCGGTGTGCCAGTCGTTGCAGTGCAGGATGTCGCACTGGAAGCCGTCGGGCAGGTGCTGAAGGCTCTCGGTGACGGCCTTGGAGAAGAACGCGAAGCGCTCGCCGTCGTCGAAGAAGCCATACGGATAGCTGCGGGCAAAGTAGTGCTCGTTGTCCAGGAACAGATAGGTGATTCCATCCATGTCCAGGCGCTCGAGGCCGCAGTACTCGTTGCGCCAGCCAAGGCTTACATAGAACTCGCCGACATGCTGCATGCGCTCGACAAAGTACTCGGGAATGGTGGAGTACTTCGGCACCATGACGATGACGTCGGCGCCCGCCTTCTTAAGTGCCTTCGGAAGCGATCCTGCGACATCGCCAAGACCGCCGGTCTTCACAAAGGGTGCCGCTTCCGCAGAGGCGAACACCACCTGCATCTTCTTAGCCATTGAGGCCTCCAAAATACAATCCGTTGTACGAATCGCCGCCCAGCACAAGGCCGAGCGGCGATTCTAATAATAGCTCCTATCGAACATCATGGTTGCGTCGATGCCCCGAGGTGTCAGATGGAAACCTACTTGAGGGCAGCCTTGCCTACGACCAGGATGTCGTCGGGAGTGCCGCTCAGCTCGGTGTTCGCGGCCACGACGTTGCTCTTGTCAAGAATGGCGTTCTCAACGTGGGCGCCGGTCTTGATGACGCAGGACTGCATGATGATGCTGTTCACCACGTTGGCGCCGGCCTCGACGGTCACGCCGCGCGCGATGATGGAGTTGCGCACGGTACCCTTGATCTCGCAGCCAGCCGACACGCGGGAGTTGCACACCACGGCGCCGGAGAAATACTTCGCGGGCGGCGCGTCGTGGGCCTTGGTGAGAATCGGGCGCTCACGCATGAACAGCTTGTTGGCAGTCGTCGGGTCCAGCAGCTCCATGCTGCGACGGAAGTAGGTCTCCTCGTTGAAGAAGCCCATCGCGAGGCCCTTGTACTCGTAGCTGCACACGTCGATGCGCTCGAAGTCGGGACGGATGGCCTCGAAAAGGTCCAGGTAGTCGGCGCTGGAGTACTGGTCGATGATCTGCAGGAGCAGGTCGCGGTTGATGACGACGCAGTCCAGGAACTTGTTGTCGCCATAGTGGCAGCCCTGGTGGAAGCCCTTCACGCGGCCGGCGTCGCCGATCTCGAGCGACATGGCGTCTTCCTGGTTGCGCTCAGCATGCACGTACACCATCGTGATGCCGACGCCGCTTTTCTCGTGCGCGTCGATGACGGCGTTGAGGTCCAGGTTGAAGATGATGTTGGTGCCCATGAGCACGACATAGGGCTTGTCGGAGCGCTCAAAGAGCGACTTGCTGGAGATGATGTCGCGCAGCAGGAAGCGCATGCCCTGCTTGGTGGCGCCGTAGGGGTTGCCCGGCAGCGGGAACAGGCCACCCTTCTTGCGGTCGAGGCCCCAGTCCTTGCCGTGGCCAACGTGGTCCATGATGGAGCGCCAGTTGCCCGGCATGACCAGACCCACGGTCTTGATGCCGGCGTTCGCCAGGTTGGAGAGCGGGAAGTCGATCAGACGATAGCGGCCCATGAACGGAATGGACGCGAGCGGACGGCTGTCGAGCAGGACGCTGTGCTCCCGGCTCGTGTAGTTAGCGGTGATATATCCGATGGCCTTGCGGTTGATCATCGGTTCATTCCCCCTTCCCGATGACGACGTCGTTTCCGACGACGGCGGTGTCCTTCGTGGTGTCGACGCTTCCGAGCTTCACGCCCTCCTCGACAACGGCGTTCTCGCCGATGATGGCGCGGCAGATGTGCGCTCCGGCCTTGATGACGGCGCCCGGCAGTAGGACGGAGTCCTCGACGATGGCGCGCTCACCGATGACGCAGTCGGTGGAGAGGACGGAGTGGCGAGCGGTGCCCAGAATCTCGCAGCCGTTGGAGACCAGGCAGTCATCGACCTTGCCGTCCGGCCCGATGTAGTGCGGCGGACGGGTGGTGTCGTTGCTCATGATGGGCGTCTTGTAGTCGTACAGATCGAAATAGGGGTTCGGCCCCAGCAGGTCCATGCTCGTCTCATGGTAGCTGGCGATGGTGCCTACGTCCTTCCAGAAGCCTTCGAACTTATGGACGAACAGGCGCTTGCCGTCGGCGAGGGCCTTCGGGATGATGTCGCCGCCGAAGTCGTGGCTGGAGCGCTGATCGAGGGCGTCCTCTTCGAGGGTCTTGATCAGGAAGTCGGCGGTGAAGATGTAGATGCCCATGGACGCGAGGTTCGAATCGGGCTTCTCGGGCTTCTCGGTGAACTTGGTGATGCGGCCCTCGTCATCGGCGGTCAGGATGCCGAAGCGGCTCGCATCCTCCCACGGCACCGGCATGACGGCGACGGTGAGGTCGGCGTCGTTGGAGATGTGGGTGTGCAGCATCTCGCGGTAGTCCATGCGATAGAGGGCGTCTCCGGACAGGATGAGCACGTACTTGGGGTCATGCGTCTTGATGTAGTCGAGGTTCTGCGTGACGGCGTCAGCGGTGCCGGCATACCATGCGCCGCCGTCCTGCGTGGCATACGGGGGAAGGATCGACACGCCGCCGCCGCGCTCGTCGAGGTCCCACGCCGAGCCGGAGCCCAGGTAGGCATGCAGGCGATAGGGGCGATACTGGGTGAGCACGCCCACCGTGTCGATGCCCGAGTTCGCGCAGTTCGACAGCGTGAAGTCGATGATCCTGTACTTGCCTCCGAATGAAACGGCTGGTTTCGCAATCTTGGATGTGAGCGCCCCCAACCTACTACCCTGTCCTCCTGCGAGGAGCATGGCGATGCATTCTTTTTTGCTCATCGATGTTCTCCTTCAAAACCCGTTCCGATAGTTTGACCTTGCTATCGAAGGTGTGCCGCAAAGCGCCTTGCGGCACACCTGGATGCCAGAATGGCGGGGGTTACGCGAGAGCGGCTATGCGTGCCAAATCTCGTCGCGATATTCCCTGATGGTACGGTCGCTCGAGAAATGACCCGAGTTGGCCGTGTTGTGGAGCGCCATGCGCTGCCAGGCGATGGTGTCGGCATGCACTGCGGTGAGCTCCTCCCACGCGTCGACGTAGGACCTGAAGTCCTTGAGCACGAGGTCATGGTCGTTGTTGTCCATGAGCTCGCGACGGATGGAATCGAACGTGCCGGACAGGCGCGAGAACGTGCTGTCGGTGAGCTCGTCTACGCAGCGGCCCAGACGGTCGCGATCGGCGTTGTACTCGTCCCACGAGAAATAGTGGCTGTGCTGCAGCTCCACGACCTCGGGCTCGGTGAGGCCGAAGATCTTCACGTTCTCGCGGCCTGCGAGGTCGGCGATCTCGATGTTCGCGCCGTCGAGCGTGCCGAGGGTGATGGCGCCGTTCATCATGAGCTTCATGTTCGAGGTGCCCGAGGCTTCCTGGCCGGCCGTGGAGATCTGCTCGGAGATGTCGGCAGCGGAGTAGATGAGTTGGGCGTTCGAGACGCGGAAGTTGGGAATGAAGACGACCTTGATGCGGTCGTTGACGCGCTCGTCGTTGTTCACCACGTCGGCCACCGAGTTGATGAGGCGGATGACCTCCTTGGCGAAGTAATAGCTCTGCGCGGCCTTGCCCGAGAAGATGAAGGTGGTCGCCGGGACGGTGAAGTCGGGGTCGGCGATCATGCGGTTGTAGATGTCCATCACCTTGAAGATGTTCAGGAGCTGGCGCTTGTAGGCGTGGAAGCGCTTGACCTGGACGTCGAAGATGGAGTTCGGGTCGACAACGATGCCGGTGACTTCCTTGATGTAGGCGGCCAGACGCTTCTTATTCTCAAGCTTGGAAGCGGCCATGGCGCGCAGGAAGTCTTTGTCGTCGTAGTAGGCCTCGAGCTTCTTGAGCTCGTCGGCGTTGTCGAGCCAGCCCGAGCCGATCTTCGAGGTGATGAGCTTGGCGTAGGAGGGGTTGGCTTCGGCGAGGAAGCGACGGTGGCTCACGCCGTTGGTCTTGTTGTTGAACTTTTCGGGGGTGAGCTCGTAGAACTCCTTGAAGACCTGCTCCTTCAGGATCTTGGTATGGAGCTCGGCCACGCCGTTCACCGAGTGGCTGCACACGATCGAGAGGTTGGCCATGCGGACCTCGCCGTCCCACAGGATGGCGGTCTTCTGGAACATCTCACGCCACTCGGGGTCATCCGTCGGGAAGTTCTCGCGGAAGCGGCGGGCGATCTCGTCGATGATCTGATACAGGCGGGGGAGAAGCGGCTTGAACGTGGTGATGGGCCACTTTTCGAGCGCCTCGGGCAGCACCGTGTGGTTGGTGAACGAGACGGTCTTGGTGACGATGTCCCAAGCCTCGTCCCACTCCAGGCCCTCCTCGTCCATGAGGACGCGCATGAGCTCGGGGCCGCACATGGCGGGGTGCGTGTCGTTGGTGTGGATGGCGACGTACTGGGGCAAAAGCTTCCAGTTGGAGCCGTGCTCGTTGCGGAACGTGCGCAGGATGGAGTTGATGCCAGCGGCGACGAACAGGTACTCCTGCTTGAGGCGCAGGATCTTGCCGTGCTCACCGGCGTCGGCGGGGTAGAGGATCGTGGAGATGGCCTCGGCCTCGGAACGACCGGCGTTTGCCTGCGCGTAATCGCCGCGGTTGAAGGCGTCCAGGTCGAAGAGGTCCTCGTTGGGCTCGGCCTTCCAGACGCGCAGCTTGTTCACGAGCTCGCCGCCGTAAGCTACGACGGGGATGTCATAGGGCACCGCGAGGATCTTCTGACCGCCCTCGGTGCGGTACATGGTGCGGCCGTCCTTCTCGTAGGCCACGCTCGTGCCGCCGAAGACGACCTCGACCGAGCTCTCGGGACGACGGGACTCCCAGGGATAGTCATGCTTGAGCCAGTTGTCGGCAAGCTCGACCTGGCGGCCGTCGACGATCTCCTGCTTGAAGAGGCCGTATTCGTAGCGCATGCCGTTGCCGTAAAAGGCGATGCCCTCGTGCGCGGCGGACGCCAGGAAGCACGCGGCCAGACGGCCCAGGCCGCCGTTGCCAAGAGCCGCGTCGGGCTCGCGGACCTCGAGGGCCTCGAGCGAGGTGCCCATGTCCTCGAGCGCCTCGGCAACCATGTCGCGAATGCCGAAGTTGAGGAGGTAGTTATCAAGCAGCCTGCCGATGAGGAACTCGAGCGAGAAGTAGTAGACGCGCTTCTTGCCGGATTTCTCGATCTCACGCTCGTTCTCGCTCGCGATGCGGCGCGCGCGGACGGCGATGAGCTCGGCAAGGGAGTAGAAGCGGTCGTGCGACCCGCACTGCTCGAAATCCTTGCCGGTGTTGGCGCGGATCATCGCGCGATATTGCGTGATGAAGTCCTCTTTGTCTTTGAAAATCTGTTTCATGGCTTCCTTTCCACCCGGCAGTCCCGGGACGTCTGCAGATTCAGCCGCTCTCTATTATATGGCTGCTGCTACGCGGACTTGGGTGTAGATGTCTTTTTTGTCGTGTTGGACGTTTTCGTAGTCTTAGTAGTGCGCGATGTGCTCTTTGCCGTGCTGGCCGTCTTGGACGAGGTGGTCGCAGACGCCTTGGTCACGGTCTTTTTGGCCGCAGCGGGCTTGGCCGCGGCGGTCGATACGCCGGTGGCCTTTTTGGCCGTGCTCGCCTTGGTCGCAGTCTTCTTGGCGCCGGTCGCCTTCTTGGAGGTCGAGGCGGCGCTCTTCTTGGTCGAGGTCGTTGCCTTCTTGGTCGTGGCCTTCTTCGTGGTGCGCTTCGGCTTCTTCGGTGGCACGTAGGAGCTCGGTCCCACGCGCTTCAGGACCACGCCGGCAAGGCCCGGGACGCTGAACGTCACGGACTCATCGCACCCGTTCCAGGGATACGGCTCGCTCGAGCACACCTTGCCCTTGAGGTTCTTGAGCTCGTAGCCGCTGCCGCCGAACTCCGGATCGTCGGAGTCGAAGATGACCTTCCAGTCGCCCTCGCGCGGCACGCCGACGCGATAGGTCTCATAGGACGCCGGGTCGAAGTTGATGAGCACGACCAGGTCGTCGTCAGGGTCCTCGCCATGGCGCACGAACGAGATGATGGACTGCTGCGAGTTGTTCGCGTCGATCCAGGTGAAGCCGTCTTCGGTGTAGGCGCGCTGCCAGAAGGCGGGCTCATCGAGGTAGAGCTTGTTCAGCGCCTTCACGAACTGCTGGTGATGGCGGTGCGTCTCGTATTCGTCGACGAGGAACCACTGGATGGACTCGTAGTAGCGCCACTCGATGAACTGCGCGATCTCGTTGCCCATGAAGGAGAGCTGTGCGCCCGGGTGGGTCATCTGGTAGAAGACGAGCGTGCGCAGGCCGGCGAACTGGCGCCACCAGTCACCAGGCATGCGGCCCATGAGCGAGCACTTGCCGTTTACAACCTCGTCGTGGGATAGCGGCAGCACGAAGTTCTCGTTGAAGGCATACATGATCGAGAAGGTGAGGAGCCGGTGGGCACCGGGACGCCAGGGGAAGTCGGTCTGCATGTAGTGCAGGGTGTCGTTCATCCAGCCCATGTCCCACTTATAGTGGAAGCCCAGGCCGCCTTCCTCGGGCGGATAGGTCACGAGCGGCCACGCGGTGGACTCTTCGGCGATCATCATGACGTCGGGGAACTCGCGCCCCACCGCGGCGTTGACCTGGCGGATGAACGCGGATGCATCGAGGTCTTCCTCGGTGCCGTACTTGTTGAACTTCTTCTGGCCGGGGTCGTCGACGCCAAAGTTGAGGTACAGCATGCTCGACACGCCGTCCATGCGGATGCCGTCTGCGTGGAACATCTCGATCCAGAAGAGGGCGTTGGAGACCAGGAAGCTGCGGACCTCACCGCGGCCGAAGTCAAACTTGTGCGTTCCCCAGTTGGGATGGATTTCGCGCTCGAACAGCATATGGCCGTTGAAGGTCGCGAGCCCTTCCTCGTTGGCGCAGAAGCCGCCGGGCACCCAGTCGAGGATCACGCCGATGCCGGCCTGGTGGCAGGCATCGACAAAGTGCATGAGCTGTTTGGGCTCGCCGTAGCGGGCGGTGGCGGCATAGTACCCGGTGGGCTGATAGCCCCACGAGCCGTCAAAGGGGTGCTCCATGACCGGCAGCACCTCGATGTGCGAATAGCCCATCTCCTTCACGTAGTCGACGAGCTCGACCGAGAGGTCGTCGTAGGTGTAGACCTCGCCGCGCTGAGCGGGGAAGGGATCGCCCGGTCCGGGGTAGTTACCGTTCTCGTCGGGCTCGCCCTGCGGCTCGTCGCCATGGCGCTTCCACGATCCCAGATGGACCTCGTAGATGTTCAGGGGCTGCTTCATGTGGTCATGGGTGCGGCGATGCTCGAGCCATGCGCCATCGCCCCAGCTATATCCGGTGATATCCATGAGCCGCGAGGCCGTGCCGGGCGCCTGCTCGGCGTAAAACGCATAGGGGTCGGCCTTGTACAGCAGGTCTCCCGTGTCGGTCTCGAGCACAAATTTGTAGAGGTCGCCCTGCGAGAGGCCGGGGACGAACCCCTGCCACATGCCGCTTTTCGCAATGGGGTAGAGCTCGTTGGCCTCGGGGTCCCACTCGTTGAAGTCGCCGACCACATGAACGCTCTTGACGTCGGGTGCCCAGACGCAGAAGTGCCAGCCCTCGACGCCGTTCTGCACGTCGGGATGAGCGCCCATCTTCTCCCAGCTGCGCTGCCATGTGCCGTTGGCGAACATATAGATATCGTCATCGGTCATGATGAGGACCGGCTTCTGGGGAGGGGTCCCCGGTGCGGTCGTTGCCTGCTCAGATGGTGCTGGGACGTTCTTCTTCATATGACTCATCCAATCGATCAAGCGGGCAAGCCGCCGTCCGATAGATACCTTGTCTGGGACGGCGCACGATGGCGCCGGGTCGGTGTACGCCGGCCAGCGCGTGCGGTGCCTAGACGTTCATGCACGAGAATACCATTCTCGAACTTTTGTCCATCCGTGAAGCCGAGAGACGGTAGCTATCGTTTCGTAGACGTTGCATCCGGCGGCATCACATGGCGGGAGCCTGTTGAAACCCTTACGGTTCGAACATGTTGTTCTGTTAGGATGAAAGGCTATGTCGCGCCGGTCCGCGCGCGATGACACGCGTTCGATATCGGCTGCAGCAGCCACCATGAGAAAGGGTTCTTTATGTCCCAGTCTTCCGACCGTCTGCCACGTGCATTCATCTTCGATTGCGACGGCACCCTGCTTGATTCAATGGGCACCTGGCTGGGCATCCAGCCGCGCCTGCTTGAGGGGTACGGCGTCACCACGACGCCCGACGACTTCGCCGAGTTCGAGCACCTCTCTGTCGAGGACGAGTGCGCGGCCTACCACGAGAAGTGGCATCTGCCCGATACCGGCGAGCAGATCTACGAGAAGCTGATGGGCATGCTGCGTGCGGCCTACGCCCAGGAGATTCCTGCGCGAACGGGCGTCAAGGCGTTCCTGGAATCTGTTGCCCAGGCGGGCATTCCCATGGCGATCGCGACTTCGACGCCCGATTTTCTTGTTCAGTCGGGCTTGGAGCACAACGGGCTGGCGGGGTATTTCGACAGCATCACCACCACGGCCGAGGCTGGTCGCTCCAAGCAGCATCCCGATGTCTACAACCTTGCGCTCAAGCGCTTGTCCGACCACTGCGGCCTGGGCGAGGTGGACCACGGGGACGTGTGGGTCTTCGAGGATGCGGCCTTTGGGCTCACGAGCGCTCGTGCGGCGGGGTATCACCGTGTGGGCATTTTCGATCCGGCGGGACGCACGACGCGCGAGCAGGTTCGCGAGCTTTCGGACATCTCGATCGACGAGTATACCGAGCTTTCGCTCGCAGACATCCTTTCGTTTGAAGGCTAGGACACGTGGTGGACGCAGCGACGCGCATACTTGTGGTAGGAGGCTCGCCCGAGCCGTCGAGCGCGGAGACCATCCGGTGCGCCGCAGCTGGCTGTAAGGCTGTTGTGGCGGTCGACCGCGGTCTCGACGCGCTGCTCGCGGCCGGCGTGAGCTGTGATCTGTTCTGCGGAGATGCCGATTCGGTCAGCGAGCACGGCGCCGAGCTGGTACGTCTCTGTGAGCGCGATGTCTCCGGCAACGCCGCTGGCGCAGCGGATGCGCCGCGCTTCGAGGTCGTTCGGTATAACCCGCATAAGGACGACACCGACCTAGGCCTTGCGCTCGGCGAGATCGCCTGCAGGTGGCCTGGGGCGTCTCTGGTGGGGACGTGCCTTTCGGGAGGGCATCCCGACCACGCGCTTGCTGTGCTGGGCAGGCTCTCCACGTGGGACGGAGGCGTCGAGGTCATCGAGGATGGGTTTGTTCAGCGCATCCTCAAGCGGGGCGATGCCTGGGAACTCCATGGACATACAGGTGCCCGCTTCACCTTTGTGCCGCTCTCCCTTTCCGCCACGGTTTCGGAGCGTAAGATGCGCTGGAACCTAGATCATAAACGCGTATCGCTTCTTTCAGACTTAGGTGTATCGAATGTGGTCGAGGCCGAATCCGCCTCGATCACCTGTCACGAAGGCATCATATCTGCGTGGGTGTTTGAGCGATAGCCTGCTTTGTCGTCCTTGATTGGCGCACGCTTGCCGGGCTGTAGTCATTGATAAGCAGTCAGCAACCGGTGATACTGCCAAAGTTGCCTCGATTAAGCTAACGACTCATGCGTTTACGCGCCTGTGTCAGGGTGCTTGGGAGCGAAGTGTTCGAGGTGTGCAAAATTCAATCTTTTCGGCTCTCGCAGAACGTATGTATAAAGAATAGGGGTCATTTTGTTCTCTTTATTGAGAGCAATTCCTAATAGGTTGGGTGAATCTTCCCATCAGGCGCTTTACGGCGCATTGAAGAGCCGAAAAAATGGAAATTCGCACACCTCAGGAGGCGCTGACCCTCATGGGTCTCTTTGGATGCAGGATTCTATGCAATTTCATCGACAGACTATTCATTCGGTGTAAGACACCCTAATACTTGTAGTTGCTCTGGTTGGCGAGCTTGCAGCTCTTCGCAGCGTCAATCTGATTCAGGCGGGCAATCGAGCCTCTCTTCTCAAGTTGCCGGGAATGCTGCCGTTGGGGTTTCCAGCTACGTCAGCATAACTGAAAAGACCCGCTGCTGGTAGGGCAGCGGGTCTTGAGCGCATATACGCTTAGCATGGCTGGGCTATATGCCCCAGCACTTCACGACTTACTGATAGTCGAAGACGTCGATCCAGCTCATGAGGAAGCTCTCCTCGAGGTCACGCTTGCGCGCGAGCTCGGAGGCGGCCACGATTGGCATCCACTGACGCACGACCTGCTTGGGCATGTCGGCGCGCTCGCAGTAGAGGTCGAGATAGGCCTCGGCCTGCTCCTTGGAGTTCAGCGCGAACAGCAGGTAGGTCATGGCGACGTCGGCGGCAGGGGAGCCCTGCGTGGCGTGAGCCCAGTCGCATACGGCGAGCTCGCCGTCATCGGCGACAATGACGTTGGTGGGGTTGAAGTCGCCGTGGCAAACCTGGAATTCCTTCTTCATGCCGTCGAGGCGCTCCATGAGGTTGTAGCGCTGGGTGGCGTTGATGGACTCAAGGCCACCGATCATGCGGGCATACTTGTCGCGCTGGCGGTTGAGCAGCGGCGAGGTGTGGTGATGAATCTCGATCTGCAGGTCAACGAACTGCTCGAGATACTCGCCGAAGCGCTGGGGCTCGGCTTCCATCTTCTCGGCAAGGGTGGTGCCGGGAATCTTGGAGGTGATGAGCGCCCAACCGGACTCGTCGCCCTCGACCTCGGTGACCTCAAGGGCCTTCGGGGAGCGGATGCCGCACTCGTTGATGCGGGCGAGGTTCAGTGCCTCGTTGAAGACGTCTGAAACGGGCTTGGTCTCGTTGAAGACCTTGGCGATCTTGTCACCCAGGTCATAGACGACCTTGTTGCCGCGGCGGACGAGCTCGGTCTTGGAATCGGGAAGGATCATAGCTCTTCATCCTTTCTAGGAGCCTAGTCTGACGAGGCGCCGGGGACGGTGTGCGCCCCCGGCGGAACGCAGCGAATCGGGTGTGGCCTTACGCCTCGTAGGACTGCGGCTCACGGCCGTAGTACGCATCGAGGTAGAGCTCCTTGATCTCGCTCATGAGCGGGTAGCGCGGGTTGGCGCCGGTGCACTGGTCGTTGAAGGCGTTCTCGGTCATCTCGTCGAGAGTGTCGAGGAAGTACTTCTCGTCGACACCGTACTCGGCGATGGTCTTCTTGATGCCGATGGTCTCCATGAGGTCCTCGAGCTTCTTGATGAAGTTCTCGAACACCTCGTGGTCGTCCGCGCCGGTGCAGCCGCAGTAGCGACCGAGGTCGGCGTAGTCGTGCAGCGCGTGCGGATACTGATACTGCGAGAAGGTGCCCATCTTGACCGGCTTCTCGGCAGCGTTGTAACGCATGACGCGCGTCAGGATGACGGCGTTGGCCAGGCCGTGCGGCAGGTGATGGTAGGCGCCAAGCTTGTGGGCCATGGAGTGGTTGAGGCCGAGGAAGGCGTTCGCAAAGGCCATGCCGGCGAGGCAGGATGCGTTGTGCATCTCCTCACGGGCGTGCGGGTCGGCAGCGCCCTTCTCATAGGCGGCCGGCAGGTTCTCGAAGACGAGCTTGGCGGCGCGCATGGAGAGGCCACGGGTGTAGTCGGAGGACATGATCGAGACATAGGACTCGATGGCGTGGGTCATGACGTCGATACCCGAGGCGCAGGTGAGGCCCTTCGGCGCGGTCATGGCGTTGTCGACGTCGACGATGGCCATGTTCGGCATGAGCTGGTAGTCGGTGATCGGCCACTTGATGCCGGTCTCGGCGTCGGTGATGATCGCGAACGGCGTCACCTCGGAGCCGGTGCCCGAGGAGGTCGGGACGGCGACGAAGTAGGCCTTGTTGCCCATCTCGGGGAAGGTGTAGATACGCTTGCGGATGTCCATGAAGTCCATGGCCATGTCCTCGAACTTGCACTCGGGGTGCTCGTACATGAGCCACATGATCTTGCCGGCGTCCATGGCGGAGCCGCCGCCGACCGCGATGATGAGGTCGGGCTCGAACAGCTTCATGCGCTCGACGCCCTTCTCGGCGTCCTGCAGGCGCGGATCGGGCTGGATGTCATAGAACGCGTCGTGAGCGATACCGAGCTCGTCGAGCTTGTCCTCGATCTGACGGCAGTTGCCGTTCTTGTACAGGAACTGGTCGGTGACGATGAAGGCGCGCTTCTTGCCCATGGCGCGGCCGAGCTCCTCGATGGCGACGGGCGTGCAACCCTTCTTGAAGTAGATCTTCTCAGGTGCCCTGAACCAGAGCATGTTCTCGCGGCGCTCTGCCACGGTCTTGATGTTGAGCAAGTGCTTCACCCCCACGTTCTCGGAGACGGAGTTGCCACCCCAGGAGCCGCAGCCCAGCGTCAGGGACGGCTTCATGCCGAAGTTGTACAGGTCGCCGATGCCGCCCTGGGAGGACGGGGTGTTGATGACGATGCGGCAGGCCTTCATCGTGTTCTCGAACAGCGCGATCTTGTCCTTCTCGGCAGGATGCACATAGAGCGAGGCGGTGTGGCCCGGGCCGCCGGCGAGCACGAGGTGCTCAGCCTTGTCCACGGCCTCCTGGAAGGTGGCAGCGTGATACATGGCGAGGACAGGGGAGAGCTTCTCGTGGGAGAACTCCTCTTTGTTCGGGTCGGTGGAGGTGACCTCGGCGATCAGGATCTTGGTCTTGGCCGGGACCTCGATGCCGGCGAGCGCGGCGATGGAGGCGGCGGGCTGGCCGGGGATACGGTGGTCAAGCGCGCCGTTCTTGAACATGGCCTCGCGCAGGGCCTCGAGCTCCTTACCCTGCTTTACGAAGTAGCAGCCACGACGCTCGAACTCAGCCTTGACCTGGTCGTAGATGGAGTCGAGCACGGTCACGGACTGCTCAGAGGCGCAGATCATGCCGTTGTCGAAGGTCTTGGAGTGAATGATGGAGTTGACGGCATTGAGGATGTCGGCAGTCTCGTCGATGACGACGGGGGTGTTGCCGGCGCCGACGCCCAGGGCGGGCTTGCCGGAGGAGTAAGCGCTCTTGACCATGCCCGGGCCGCCGGTGGCGAGGATGATGTCGGACTCGCGCATGAGGCGGTTGGTGAGGTCGAGCGACGGGGCGTCGATCCAGCCGATGATGTTCTCGGGCGCACCGGCCTTGACGGCGGCCTCAAGAACGACCTTGGCGGCAGCGATGGTGCACTTGGCGGCAGCCGGGTGCGGGGAGATGATGATGGCGTTGCGGGTCTTCAGGCAGATAAGGGTCTTGAAGATCGCGGTAGACGTGGGGTTGGTAGTCGGGATGACCGCGCCAACGACGCCGATAGGCTCGGCGATCTTCGTGATGCCGTAGGCCTCGTCGTGCTCGAGCACGCCACAGGTCTTGGTGTTCTTGTAGGCGTTGTAGATGTACTCGGCAGCGTAGTGGTTCTTGATGACCTTGTCTTCAAGGACGCCGCGCTGCGTCTCCTCGACTGCCATCTTGGCAAGCGGGATGCGCTGCTTGTTGGCAGCCATGGCCGCCTCGAAGAAGATCTTGTCGACCTGCTCCTGGGAGAACTTGGCGTACTCCTCCTGTGCCGCGCGAACGCGAGCGAGGAGGGCCTCAAAAGCCTCCATGTTGTCGACAACTTCGGGTGCGGCGGGCGCCGTTGGTTTTTTCACCATGTGTCTCTCCTTGTGACTGGTGACCTACCCTACAGCCTGAATAATATCAAGACTTTTCTCGGTAAACGGTTCAAATCCGGCAAACGGTAGATTGAAACGCTTCATTTATTTGGAACGTTTCAATTATCAAGTCAAGGTAAAGGGATCTGCCGAAAAGATGGGGAAGTAATGGTGGAGCATTAAGGGGAACGCTTTGAGGAAGCGGTGGCGATGGGGCGTTCCAACACGTCGACGCCAGCTCGTCGCTGTTAGGGTGCGGCGGGGGGTATAGGACAAAATGTGTGTCCGAGGCATCTCTGTCATGTCCACATGCCGACGATCCGTCAACGCTCAGTAATTCCCCGGAATCCGTCTCGATTCTGGAGCAAAACTGAGCCTCGATGAAATGCGTGGCCGCCGACGCTCAGTTAGCGGCAGGCGCCGTTGGTTTCAAGAAAAACTGAGCGTCGGCGCGGCGTATCATCGCCAATGCTCAGTTTCTTTCCAAAATGAGGCCTAATTCTGGAGCAAGACTGAGCGTCGGCGAGGGGGGGGGAGGGCTCCCTCGAGATATGAAAAAGGCGCTCCGAAGAGCGCCTGTACCATGAAAACCTGTCACGCCAATGAGGGCTTGGCAACATGTGTTAGGAGCGGGCAACCTTGCCAGACTTGAGGCAGTTGGTGCACACGTTCATCTTACGACGATGACCGTCAACCACAACGTAGACACGCTGGATGTTGGGACGGAACATACGGTTGGTGACGCGGTGAGAGTGGCTGATGGAGCGACCAGCAACGGGGTGCTTACCGCAAATCTCGCAAACTTTGGACATTTCTAGACCCTCCTTGGGCGGTTTTGTGCCGCTTGAACAAACAGATAGGAACTATAGCATATGACAGGCGCGCTACGTGCAATCTTCATACAGTTGACCCACGATCGCCGGGGGAGCAGTATGCCCGGTGAGCTGCAGCGGTAACAGGGTTGTGGCCGCTGGCGCGTGCGTTCTGCATTATTGCAGCTCATGGGTGTTTATGCAAGCAGTTGATGGCGTTCGATGTCCATGGATTTTTTACGAGCGGGCATCCAGGTGCCCCTCGCGCAGCCGTCGGTGGAACCTTGAGCGAATTAGTTGCTATATCACCTATTGCCTCGACGGTCAATATAGTTAGGTACCATTACTAAGTGGAGTTTCTATGGGGCTGCCGCTAATTGCTGGTCGTGGCACGCCGCGCCGTATCGCAAGGGTAGAACTATGCGCTGTCACACATCGTGCGCAGACAGGCACGGCGTGTGGCCAAGACGACTCTTTATATATGTGTCTTTGCGCTTCGGATGCTCTGCCGGTTCGTGACGGTTTCGCCTGCCGTCGGCACATATCGTCGTCAGGGAGGGAACGAACATCGAGTCGGATAGGGGGCGCACGTGAAGATCTTCAAATTCTTGAAGGGTCACGGCATCAACTTCCTCATAGCGCTCGTGCTGCTCTTCGCGCAGGCTAACTGCGAGTTGACGCTGCCGGGGCTCATGAGCGACATCGTGGATGTCGGAATCAGTCAGGGCGGCATCGAGAGCGCGGTGCCAAACGAGATTCCCGCAGACCAGCTGCAGCAGGTAGAGCTCTTCCTTGATACGGGGGATGCCGACCGGCTGGAGCAGAGCTTCTCGGGAGCGGATGCAAACGGGGTCCGGACGTTCGCCGGCGACGCGGACGACCGCGCGGCGCTGGAGGAGCCGGTCGCCCAGGCCGAGATGCTGGTGTATCAGCTGAACCAGGGCATTCCAGTTCAGGATTTCATGGACGCCGCCGTCGACGGGGACGCGGCCTCGAGCCAGATGCCAGCGGGCGCTGCCGCAGGCATCGTCCAGCAGCTTGGCGATACCGTCGACATGGATGACATCACGGCGCTCGTCAATGCAGGGGTCATCGACCGCGACACGCTGGTTGCCTCCCGCGAGGCACTCGTGGATTCGCTCGGCGACAACGGTGATACGATCGTCGAGTCTCGCGCCATCGAGTTCGTGAAGGACGCCTATCGTGCGGCTGGCCTCGACCTCAACCAGGTGCAGAGCGACTACCTGTGGAGCCAAGGCATGACGATGCTCGCCTATGCGCTCTTCTCGGCGCTCTGCGCGATCCTCGCGGCGTTCAATGCGTCGAAGACCTCCGCTGCCATCGCACGCGACCTGCGTCATGACCTCTATGAGCGCGTCCTCGACTTCTCGCCGGCCGAGATGAACAAGTTCTCCGCCGCCTCGCTCATCACGCGCGCTACCAATGATATCCAGCAGATCCAGATGGTGCTCGTGATGTGCCTGCGCATCGTGCTCTTCGCGCCTTGCATGGGCATCGGTGCGCTCGTTCGCGTGCTGGCGAACCCCATCGGTCTTGAGTGGATTCTCGCCGTGGCCGTCGCTGCCATCGCCGTGGCCATCGGCATGCTCATGGGCGTGACCATGCCCAAGTTCCGCATCATGCAGAAACTCGTGGACCGTAACAACCTCGTGGCTCGCGAGATCATCACCGGCATCATGCCGATTCGCGCCTTTGGACGCCAGGGTCACGAGCAGAAGCGCTATGACGAGGCGAACCGCGAGCTCACGGGTACCTATATCTTCACCAACCGCTGCATGAGCGCGCTCATGCCCGTCATGCTCATCGTCATGAACGCCTCTACGATCGCCATCGTCTGGTTCGGCGGCCTGGGCGTGGACGCCGGCACCGTCATGGTGGGCGACCTCATGGCCTACATCAACTACGTCATGCAGGTGATCATGAGCTTCATGATCATCACCATGATCTCGGTCATGCTGCCCCGCGCCGACGTTGCAGCCGAGCGTATCCAGGAGGTCCTGGTGACCCATTCGAGCATCGAGGACCCGAAGCCCCAGGAGCGCGTCACGCGCGAGCAGGGCGAGGGCTGGCGCGGCGTGGTTTCCTACAACGACGTCACCTTTACCTATCCCGATGCCGAGGTGCCCACGCTCGAGCACATCAGCTTCACGGCCGAGCCTGGCAAGACCACGGCGATTATCGGGTCCACGGGCTGCGGCAAGTCGAGCCTCGTACAGCTGCTTCCGCGCCTGTACGACGTGACCGAGGGCTCTATCACGCTCGATGGGGTGGACATCCGCGAGATCGGTCTCGAGGAGCTCCGCCGCTGCATCGGATACGTGCCGCAGAAGCGCATGCTGTTCAGCGGCACCATCGAGAGCAACATCAAGTACGGCGACCCCTCCATGTCCGACGGCGACATGGTGGAGGCGGCGCAGATCGCTCAGGCCACCGAGTTCATCGATGGCAAGCCGGACGGCTACCAGAGCCCCATCGCTCAGGGCGGCTCCAACGTGTCGGGCGGCCAGAACCAGCGCCTGTCCATCGCGCGTGCGCTGGCGATCCACCCGAAGGTGCTCGTCTTCGACGATTCCTTCTCGGCGCTCGACTACAAGACCGACTCCGTGCTGCGCGCCGAGCTTGCAGAGCGCGCTTCCGACGCCGCGATCATCATCGTGGCGCAGCGCATCGCGACGATCATGCACGCCGAGGAGATCATCGTGCTCGACGACGGGCGCATCGTGGGCCGCGGCACCCACGAGGAGCTGCTGCGCAACTGCCCAGAATACCTTGAGATCGCAAAGAGCCAGCTGTCGCCCGAGGAGCTTGGGCTGGACCGCGCGGACGGTGTCGCTACGGGCGAGGGCCGCGCGGCGGACGGTGACGCGCCGACGGGCGGCGTCGCCCTGGAAGGAGGTGAGCGCTGATGCCGGGTCCCATGGGTCGCGGTCCCGCTTCCGAGCGGGCCAAGGATTTCAAAGGCACGATTAAAAAGCTCGTCATCTACATCGCTCACGAGCGCATCGCGCTCATCGTGGCAATAGCCTGCGCCATCGGCTCGGTCGTCTTCAACGTTATGGGGCCGAAGGTGCTCGGCCAGGCGACCACGGAGCTCTTCAACGGCATCTCTGCGAAGATCATGGGGACGGGCTCGATCGACTTCGGGAAGATCGGCACGATTCTCGCCACGCTGCTGTGCCTCTACATAACTGCCGCCGCGCTCAACTTCGTGCAGGGCTGGCTTATGACGGGCATCACCCAGCGCGTGTGCTATCGCATGCGCAAAGAGATCATCGAGAAGATCGACCGCATGCCGCTGAGCTACTTCGAGACCAACTCCGTGGGTGACGTCTTGAGCCGTGTCACCAACGACGTCGATACGCTCGGCCAGTCGCTCAACCAGAGCGTCACGCAGCTCATCACCTCGGTGACGCAGATCATCGGCGTGACGGTCATGATGCTTTCGGTGTCGGTGGTGCTGGCGGGTGTGACCTTTCTCACCATCCCCGTGTCGCTCATCCTCGTCGTGATCGTGGTGCGCTCCTCCCAGCGGTACTTCCGTCAACAGCAGGCCCTGCTGGGCCGCGTCGACGGCATCATCGAGGAGAGCTTCTCGGGCCAGAACGTCATCAAGGTGTTCAACCGCGAGCAGCGCGCCGTGGCCGACTTCGACGTCGACAACGCACGTCTCTATGATTCCGGCTGGAGGTCTCAGTTCTTCAGCGGCCTCATGCAGCCGATCATGAACTTCGTGGCCAACCTCGCCTACGTCGCGGTGGTGTCCATCGGCGCCTTCTTGGCCGTTGCCGGCACCATCAATCTGGGCGATATCCAGGCATTCATGCAGTACGTGCGCAACTTCACCCAGCCCATCACGCAGCTGTCGCAGGTTTCCAACATGCTGCAGATGCTTTCGGCGGCGGCCGAGCGCGTCTTCGAGTTCTTGGACGAGGACGAGGAGAGCGCCGATGCCGTGACGCCTGAGCTTCCGCGCTGCCGAGGCGAGGTGACCTTTGACCACGTGCGCTTCGGCTACGTTCCCAACAAGACCATCATCCATGACTTCAGCTGCAAGGTGCAGCCGGGCCAGACGGTGGCTATCGTTGGACCCACGGGTGCGGGCAAGACCACGCTCATGAAGCTGCTCATGCGCTTCTACGACGTGAATGCCGGCTCCATCAGCGTGGACGGTGTGGACCTGCGCGATTACGCTCGAGACGACCTGCGCAAGAACTTCGCGATGGTGCTTCAGGACACCTGGCTCTTCAAGGGGTCGATCTTGGAGAACATTCGCTACGGGCGCGAGGACGCTTCCGACGACGAGGTGCACGCCGCAGCCCGCGCGGCGCTTGCGGACCACTTCATTCGCACGCTGCCCGGCGGCTATGACTTCGAGCTCAACGAGGACGCCTCGAACGTTTCTCAGGGCCAAAAGCAGCTGCTCACCATCGCGCGCGCGTTCATCGCCGACCGCCCGATCCTCATTCTGGACGAGGCGACCTCGAACGTTGACACGCGCACCGAGGAGCGCATCCAGCGCGCCATGGACGCCCTCATGCAGGGGCGTACGAGTTTCGTTATCGCCCATCGACTCTCGACCATTCGCAACGCCGATGTGATCTTGGTGCTGCGCGATGGTGATATCGTTGAGTCCGGCACACATGACGAGCTGCTGGCAGCAGGCGGCTTCTACGCGGAGCTCTATAACTCCCAGTTTGCAGAGGGTCCTGCCGAGGAGTAGAGATACGAGGTTCCGGCGCGGGCCTTTGGGTCCGCGCCGACGTGTCTGTGGGCATGTTTCTCGCGGGCGTCCCGCGGCGTCGACGCGGCGCTCTTCCTGCGGTATGTACGTCTCGTCCTGACTGCGCGGGCACCCGATTTCGTCTGCAGGGTTTCCCAGCTCGTAGTAAAATGCGAAGAATCACACTTCCTTGCACGATGGATGCGGACGTGCGCATCTCGAAAGGAGATTCCTGTGTCCCAGACAGTATCCGGAAGCCTTAGCGTTTCGAACGATGTCATCGCCGACATCGCCGGCTACGCGGCGATGTCTTGCTACGGCGTGGTCGGCATGGCCGAGCAGCTGCAGGGCGCCGAGAGCGTGCGCCTGCTTGCCGGCCAGCGCCTGCGCAAGGGCGTGCTGGTCTCCAGCGCCGAGGACGGCCTCAAGGTCGACCTCCATGTGGTGCTCGAGAACGGCGTCAACATGAAGTCCGTCTGCGAGAACCTGGCGAGCGCGGTTACGTTCACCCTTCAGGAGATCGCCGAGATCGATCCTGCAAAGCTTAAGATCGGCATCCATGTCGATGCCCTCAAGAGCCGCATGTACTAAGCGCTCACTAGGAGTTGGAGATTCACGCCGATGATTGCGAAGACCATTCGAACCTGCTTTCCCATCGCCGCCGCTGCGGTTTCTGACAAATCCGAGGAGATCAACAAGCTCAATGTCTTCCCGGTTCCCGATGGCGACACCGGAACCAACATGTCGCTCACCCTGGGCTCGGTGGTAAAGGAGCTTGCCGCCCTGCCCGCCGACGCGGACATGGAGGCCATCGCCGCCGCGATCACCCACGGCTCGCTCATGGGCGCCCGTGGCAACTCGGGCGTCATCACCTCGCAGATTCTTCGCGGCGCTGCCGAGGGTTTGGTGGGTGCCGAAGATCCCATCACCTCTGCCGATATCGCAGCTGCGCTGCGCAATGCCGTCAAGGTCGCCTTCAAGGCGGTCCGCAAGCCTGTCGAGGGCACCATCCTCACTGTGCTGCGCGACATCTCGACGCGCGCCGACGCCTGCGCGAAGGCGAAGGACTCCTACGAGGACACGCTCGACGCCATCGTGGTCGAGGCGTACGAGTCGGTTGCCCGCACGCCCGATCTGCTGCCGGTGCTCAAGGAGAACGGCGTCGTGGACTCCGGTGCGTTCGGCTTCGCGATCTTCCTCGAGAACTTCGTGGCGGCCGCGCTTGGCCGCACCACGGCGGTCGCCGAAATCTCGACCACCTTCGATGCGTCTGCCGACTCTGCTCGCGAGAACGCGCTCGACCGGGTCAAGATCGAGGCCAACGACGACTGGGAGGGCTCGGAGTATCGCTATTGCAACGAGTTCCTCTTCAAGGCCGACGCTCCGTTCGATGAGGACGAGTGCCTGCAGTTCCTTGCCTCCATGGGCGATTGCGAGCTGCTGGTGGGCGCCTACCCCGACTACAAGGTCCACGTGCACTCCAACACGCCGAACCTTGTGCTCGAGCACATGCTGAAGCTCGGCCAGATCTACGAGGTCTTCATCCACAACATGGACATGGAGTCCCGCGAGCGCACCGCGAAGATCCACGAGGACCAGGACGCCGGGGCGCCCGCTGAGCCGCCCAAGCCCCTTGGTTACGTTGCCGTCGCTGCCGGCTCGGGCGAGGCCGAGATCCTGACCTCTCTGGGCGTCGACGTGGTGGTGTCGGGTGGCCAGACCATGAATCCCTCTACCGCCGACCTGCTCGATGCGGTTTCCAAGGTCAACGCCGAGGCCGTGATCATCCTTCCCGACAACGGCAATATTCGCATGGCCGCTGAGGCCGCGGCATCCGCCTGCACCGACAAGAAGGTCGCCGTGGTTCCCACCAAGACCGTTCCGCAGGCATTCTCGGCGCTCTTTGCCGTGCTTCCCGATTCCACGCTCGAAGACGCCGTCGAGGCTATGACCGAGGCTGCCGCCGAGGTCCGCGACGGCGAGATCACGACCGCCGTGCGCGATTCCGCTGCCTCCGACGGGACGCCCATCCATGCGGGCGACGTCATGGGCATCATCAATGACTCGATCGACGTGGTGGGCTCCGACGTCAAGCAGGTCACGCTCGACTGCATCAATCGCATGCAGGAGGACGAGGAGGGCGATTCGCTCACCATTCTGGCGGGCTCTGACCTGTCCGATGAGGACTTTGAGGACCTGCTCGCTGCTATCGAGGAGGCTCAGCCCGACCTGGAGATCGACTCCCACCGTGGCGAGCAGCCGCTCTATCCGGTCATCTTCTCGATCGAGTAGCCGTGCCCGCACCGACGCGCATTCCCTCGGTGCCTCCTGTGTCCGACCGCCTGCTGCGTACGACAGCGCTTGGCGAGGACGTGGGGCGGCTTAAATATGTTTCTGGTGCACGTGAGGAGGCCCTTCACCGTCTCGGCTTGAATACGGTGGAGGACCTCCTCCTTCATATCCCGCGCCGCTATCTGGATTTCACGCATGCCTACAGCATCGAGCAGGCTCCGCTCGGCGAGGTCTGCACCATCGTCGCGACGGTCGATCGCGTGACGCTCAAGCACCCGCGGCCGCGCCTGTCGGTGGTCGAGGTGTCGCTCGTGGACGATACGGGCGTGCTGCAGCTTGCCTTCTTCAAGCAGCCGTGGCTGGCAAAGCAGCTGTCGCGGGGCGACAGGTTGGCTGTTCAGGGAAAGGTCGAGTTTTCCTACGGCTTCAAGCAGATGTCATCGCCGCATTACGAGCGCCTGGACGAACGGGCGGGTGCGGGCGGCATGATTCCCGTCCACGGGGTCTGCGAGGGCGTCTCCGTCGCCTGGATGCGTCGCATCGTATCCGGTGCGTTGGAGCGCGTGGGAGACTTTGCCGACCACCTACCCGCGCGCCTGCGTGCACGCCGCGGCGTCATGAGCGCTTCGCGGGCTCTGCGCGCCATACACTTTCCCCGATCACAAGCCGAGCGGGAACAGGCTCGGCAGCGCCTTGCCTACGACGAGCTGCTCCACCTGCAGCTCGCGTTGCGCCTGCGCAACGATGCGAATCTGCTCGACGTGACGCCCTATGCGCACACGCCCGGCGCGCATGTGGAGGCCTTTCGCCATGCGCTGCCCTATACGTTGACCGACGAGCAGGATGCGGCCGTCGCCGATATCCTCCGCGACATGCAGGATGGCTCGCACGTCATGAATCGGCTGCTGCTGGGTGACGTCGGCACCGGCAAGACCGCCGTTGCGTGCTTTGGGCTCGCCGCCGTCGCAGACAGCGGCTCTCAGGGGTGCGTGATGGCGCCGACGAGCGTGCTTGCGCAGCAGTATGCGCACAAGAGCGGGCCGCTTCTGGAGCGCGCCGGCGTATCCTGGGCGCTGCTGACCGGGGCCACCCCCGCCGCCGAGCGGGCAGACATCGTGCAGCGCTTGGCCACAGGCGAGCTCCAGGTGCTCTTCGGCACCCATGCCGTGCTTTCAGAGGATGTCGTCTTCCGGCGTCTGTCGCTCGTGGTTATCGACGAACAGCATCGCTTCGGCGTGGGGCAGCGCAACGCCCTGCGTGCCAAGGGCCCGGGCGCCGATTTGCTGGTCATGACTGCGACGCCCATTCCGCGTACGTTGGCGCTTTCGGTCTATGGGGACCTTGACGTGAGCATCATCCGCAACCGTCCCGTGGCCGGTGCGGGCGTCGAGACGAAGGTGCTCACCGAGGCGAACCGCGACATCGCCTACGGGGCGATACGCGACGCCGTCTCGGTTGGCAAGCGGGCCTACGTCATCTGCCCCATGGTCGAGCCGACCGACCATCCCGACGAGCTCGATGACGTACCTGGGCTCGACCTTGATGAGGATGGCCGCCCGCGCCCCGTGCATCTCCATAACGTGGTCGAGGAGGCCGAACGGCTGCGCATCACGTTCAAAGAGGCCCACGTCGGGATCCTGCACGGCCGCATGTCTGCGCGTGAAAAGGACGAGGCCATCGCTGCGTTTCGGTCGGGCGAGATCGATATTCTCGTGTCCACGACGGTGGTCGAGGTGGGTGTCGACGTGCCGGCGGCGACGGTCATGGTCATCGAGGACGGCGAGCGCTTTGGTCTGGCGACCCTGCATCAGCTGCGAGGGCGCGTAGGCCGCGGCGGCGACAAGGGCACGTGCTTCGTCATGACGCATGCGACGTCCGGCGGCAGGCGAGGGCCTGCCCAGGAGCGCCTCGAGGCCTTGGAGCGCACGCAGGACGGCTTCGCGCTTGCCGAGATGGACCTGCGCCTTCGCCATGAGGGTGAGATCTTGGGCCTGCGCCAGCATGGCGGGGTCTCGCTACGCTTCGTGGACCTCGATGCGGACGTCGAGCTCATCGAGGCCGCCCACGAGGACGCAAACGAGCTTTTGCGCTATGCTTCCACATTGCAATCGATGGCCACCTTGCCGCTTCGGCAGGAGGTCATCAGACGATACGGCGACGTGTTCAAAGAGGTGAGCGGCGGATGAGGGTTGTCGGCGGCGCATGGCGCGGCAGAAAGATCGGGGAGCCCCAAGGTCTGGAGACCACCAGGCCCACGACCGATCGGGTGCGCGAGGCCTGTGCGTCCATGGTTGACGCGGCTCTGCCCGACGGCATCGAGGGCATCTCGGTGCTCGATGCCTTCGCCGGCTCGGGCGCCATGGGAATCGAGATGCTCTCGCGCGGGGCACAGACGACCACCTTCTTCGAGATCGATCGCAAAGCGGCAGCGCTCGTGCGACGCAATGTCGAGGGGCTCTGCGCCGATCGCCGCCGCTTCAAGGTCGTGGTCGGCGACGTCCTTGCCTCCGCCTCACGCGGCCGGGTTCCTGGCGCCCCCTTCGACCTGGTGGTGCTCGACCCTCCCTATGCCTTCGGTGCCGTTCCGGTCGAACAGCTGCTTCAGGACCTTGTCGCCCACGGGCTGTTGGCGTCTGGCTGCCTTGCCCTTCACGAGCATGACGCCGCCGCTCCTGGAGCGCGTCCCGAGGGCTTCGAGGTGGTGCGCGAGAAGCGCTACGGCAAGATCGCCGTCGACCTGTTGCGGCTCGCGTAGCACCTTCGGCCCATTCACGGCGACCGTCCTAAGAACTTAAAGGAGACCAGCTATATGAAGTCAAGACTTAAAGAGTGACTTTTTCACTGATCGTTTGTTGGCAACGTTGTCCTTTGAGAGTCGGATATCGAATGCTTTGCAAGATCCTTCCCGGATAGGTTGGGATCGTAAGGAACCTGGTCGCGAAGCACGGCGAAGATGATGTGGCACATCTTCCTCGCCACCGCGGTGACGGCTACACGGTATTTCTTGCCTTCTTTCATCTTCTTGAGGTAGAACGCATGGAGGGCCGGGTCGTGCTGGCAGGCCCTGCCGGCGGCAAGCCAGACGGCGCGCCTCAGATACGCCGAGCCGCGCTTGGTGATGGGCCCGCCGCCGCTGTCGAACATGCCGGATTGGTTCACGCTCGAGTTGAGGCCGGCATAGCTCACCAGCGATGCGGCGTTGCGGAACCGCGAGATGTCGCCGATCTCCGCCACGATCTGGGCGCCCGTGGTGTACGAGATGCCGGGTATGGTGAGGATGAGGGGCTCCAGGGCGTCCAGGAGCCTTTTGATGCGCTGCTCCGTCTTGGCGCATTCCGCGTCCAGGAAGTCCATCTGCCGGACGAGGGACTTTATTTTGAAGGACGCCGCGTCGGCGCCGAGCGTGATGCCCACCGACGTCCTGGCGAGCTCTTTGAGCTCTTTGGCCTTTGCGACGACGCCCCGGCGCCCGCGCGACGCCTCGGAGAGGTCGTGCTCCAGGGACGCGAGGTGGCGTCGTCTGAGCTCGCGGGGAAGCGCGCTCTTGGCAAGGACGGCGCGGCTGCTCGAGCCGAACAGGTTGCTCTTCCCCCACAGCCCGACATACTCGGGGAAGTAGGAGTCCAGCAGGCAGACGCACTGCGTCTTCACCTCGGCGAGCTCCGCCTTCAGGGACTGCTGGTAGCGCGTGAGCGTTCTCAGCGACTGCACCTCGTCGGTGGCGAGCCTCGTCTCGTCGTACTGCCCGATGCGCAGCGTCTCCGCGATGAGCCCGGCGTCCATGCGGTCGTTCTTCACGCGCGCGAGCCCCTTGAACTTGCGCACCGCGCACACCTGCATCGGGTCGATGACGCAGACCGCGTACCCCTCGCGGACAAGGTGGGTATAGAGCGCCATCCAGTAGTGGCCGGTGGCCTCCATGCCGACGATGACGTCCTGCGGGGCCTCGGCAACCCCCTCGAGCCAGGCGGCGCACCTCTCGAAGCCCGCGAGGTCGTTTTTGAAGCCCATGGATTTGCAGATACGTTCGCCATGCTCGTCAACGGCATCGATAACGTGGTCCATCTTGGCGATGTCCACACCAGCGTAGATCATCCGCGCCGCCCCCTCTCCCTGCAGCAGGCGAGCGGCCTGCCTCGTATCACCCAGGGCCGCAACCTCCTACAAGAGATCCGAGGTGAACGAGGACCGTTCCCTCATCCAGCTTATCCGCGGACGCACCCGGGTGGGGCAGGATGTCACCCTCCTTAACGAGATAGCCTCTGCTTCTCAACGATTATGTCGACATCCCTGCCCGCCAGATTCTGCATTGCATCAAAGCATCCGATATCCGGCTCTTAAATGCAACAACTTAAAGATAGGAGACGATCATGGCAACAGTCTTGCCAGACCAGCATATCGATCACGTCTTGGTGCCTGGCACCTTTGACCCCATCACCTTTGGCCACATCGACGTCGTGCGGCGCGCCAGGAGGCTTTTCCCTCACGTGACCGTTGCCGTGGCCGAGTCGCTGGGGAAAAACGGCACCGGCCCCACCTTCTCGCTTCAAGACCGTGTGTCGCTCGCCACGACGGCGCTTGCGGGCATCGACGGCGTTGAGGTGCGACCGTTTACCGGCCTGCTCGTGGATTTCGCCCACGAGGTGGGGGCGGGTGCTGTCGTAAAGGGTCTGCGGGCTATGACGGACTTCGAGTACGAACTTCAGCAGGCAGACCTCAACTATCGGCTAGACCCCGAGGTCGAGTCCATCTTCGTCATGAGCTCCCCTCAATACGGCTATCTATCGTCTTCGGTGGTGCGCCAGATCGCCTCGTTTGGCGGCGACGTTTCGGAGTTCGTGCCCGACAATGTGGTGAAGGCCCTCAAAGAACGGTTTGCATGCTAAAAGGTGTAATGTGGTATGTGGTACCATGACGTGATGAGATATAACCGTTGAAAGGAGACCGGGATGCCGGGCGACAACTTCCCTGGCGAGAGGATCGAGAGCTTGGTCGATGAGCTCGAGGGCATCATCGAGGAAGCTAAGCCGCCTTTCGGCAAGAACGCGCAGTTCAAGGTCATCGAGACCGATGTCTTCTTCAACATTCTCGATGAGATTCGCATGAGCTATCCCGAGGAGTGGCAGAAGTCCCGCCGCATCCTGAAGGAGCGCGACGAGCTCATCGCTTCCGCGACCGCCCAGGCGGACTCCATCATTGCCGACGCCCAGCAGCAGGCGCTCACCATTGCCGGCGAGCAGGAGATCGTGCGCCTTGCCCAGCAGCAGGCCGACGACATTCGCGACCGCGCGCAGCAGTACGAGCGCGAGACGCGCTACGCCGCCGAGGACTATGCCGAGCAGGTGTTCACGCACCTCGAGGAGAACCTCAAGAGCCTCACGAACACCGTCGCGCGTTGCCGCCAGCAGCTGAACGAGAACTCTAACAACGCTCAGAACGGCGGCTGGTAATGGCACTCATCGACCCCATCGTCGTGGAGCTTGAGGGACGTCTCGAGTCTCCGGGTGAGAGCCTTCCCGTATCGGGCAAGGTCGATATTCCCGGCTATGCCGTGGGCGAGAAGGAGTTCCAGCTCGAGGACGGCATCTCCTATGACGTGGTGCTCACCAATGCGGGCGACGGCATCCTCGTGTCCGGCCTGGTGCGCGCCCATGTGATCGGTACGTGCGACCGCTGCCTAGACCCCGCCCATTTCGACGTCGCGGGTGAGCTCGAGGAGTATTTCCTGTTTCACGAGCCTGAGGACGCCGAGGCCTACGAGGACGGGTTCGAGCTAGTGGGGGAGAACCGTTCGGTCGACCTTGCAGGGCCCATTGCCGATGCGGTCATCATGGATACCCCGTTCGTGGTGCTGTGCCGCCCCGACTGCGCCGGGCTCTGCCCGGTGTGCGGCTGCAACCTCAACCATGAGCAGTGCGACTGCGCCGAGCAGGCCGAGGAGGACTGGGTGCAAAGCGACGAGAACCCCTTCGCCGCGCTCAAGAACCTCAAGCTCGACGAGTAGCGTCGTCAACAGGGGGCGCGCTCGCTTGCGTTGCCGCGTGCTCACCGGCCAGCGCGCGGGATAGATCGCGTGTGCAAGCTATGTGGTCAAGCGGTGACGTGCGAGAATCTTCGCTATACAGAGCTGGCGTTTGTGTGCTAATATCATCGCCTGTGCTTATTCACGCTTGTTCGTTAGGACATAAGGAAGGTCATCATGCCAGTACCTAAGCAAAAACAGGGCCGTATCCGGACCCATCATCGTCGTTCTGCCAACATGAAGATCGACGCTCCGGCTCGTTCCATCTGCCCTCGTTGCGGCGCCGTGAAGCTTCCCCATCACGTCTGCCCCAACTGCGGTTTCTACAAGGACCGCGAGGTCATCGTCACCGAGTAACCATCGAGGCGGATACGTCCGCAGCATGATGCCCGCTGAAGGTGATAGTCACACTGCACGCCGAGCGTGCGTTCTTTGGGAATCTATGGCCGGCTCGGTGAGTCGGCCATTTCACTATCGAGGTGATTTGACATGAGCAAGGTCCGTGTCTGTGTCGATGTCATGGGTGGAGACGAGGAGCCTCAGGTCGTTCTGGACGGTATCGACGCCGCCCTCGCCGCCGATCCTGAGCTTGAAGTTGTCGCAGTTGGCCCGCAGGACATCGTCGAGGCGTTTGCCGCCTCGCGCGATCGTGTAGAGCCGCTCGTCGCGCCCGACGTGATCACCATGGAAGACGATCCCATCAAGGCGGTCATGACGAAGCGCAAGTCGTCCATCGTCCTTGCCTGCCGCGCGGTCAAGAAGGGGACGGCCCAGGGCTTCTTCTCTGCCGGTGCGACCGGTGCCATCACCGCGGCTGCCACGGCCTATGTGACGCCGTTCCGCTATGAGGTCGACGGTCGTCGCGAGCCCATCCGCCCCTGCATCACCACGGCCGTGCCCAACCGTGCAGGTGGACTTACGGTGCTTTGCGACATGGGTGCGAACCCCGACGTCGAGGTCGAGGACATGGTGCGGTTTGGCCAGATGGGCGCCGTCTATTCCCACGTCGTGTGCGGCGTGGAGCATCCCCGCGTGGGACTGCTTTCCAACGGCACGGAGGACTCCAAGGGCTCGCATTTCACCAAGGCGTGCTTCCCGGCCATGCGTGAGGCGGTTCCCGGCTTTATCGGCAACTGCGAGGGCACCGACCTTCTTGCCGGCACCGTCGACGTGGTGGTGACCGACGGCTTTGCCGGCAACGTTGCGCTCAAGGCTACCGAGGGCGCTGCGAAGATGATCATGCACGAGCTGAAGGGCGTGCTGTTGGGTTCGCTCAAGGGCAAGATCGCTGCGCTTCTGGTCAAAGACCAGCTCGGCGCGCTCAAGGAGAAGCTCTCCGGCGACGCTGTGGGCGGCGCGATCCTGCTGGGCCTCAAGGGCGTCGTGCTCATTGGACACGGTGCGACCTCGGTCGAGGCCGTGAAGAACGGCACTCTTGCCACCGCGCGCGCCATCAGGGCCGACCTGGTGGAGAAGGTTGCCGATTCCATGGACGGGTTGGTTGAGTAGCGTCTTCAGGACGTGCACCAAGAACGATGTTCAGAAAGGCCCCGGGCTCGCTCGGGGCCTTTGCGTAGCCCGCGCCCGCCGACAAACTTTTGAGCCGCCCGCGGACGGCGTCGTTGAGCGGTCTGGACATTGCGGGTAGAATCGATACGGTTCATCATCGCCGCTTGCGGCATGCGAAAGGAGAGAACATGGAGCGCACCGAGATTTTCGCTAAGGTCGTCGACGTCGCCAGCGATGTTCTGGGCATCAGCCCCGACGAGATCGCCGAACAGACCACGTTCGACGATCTTGACGCCGACTCGCTCGACCGCCTGCAGCTTGTCACCGCGTTCGAGGACGAGTTCGGCATCGAGATCGCCGAAGACAAGCTCATGTCCATTAACTCTGTCGCCGACGCCATCGATGCTATCGAGGCTACCCAGGAGGCTTAAGGTTCGTGCCCGTTTCCGAAAAACTCGCCCGGGTCGAAGAGATCTGCGATTACCAATTCAACGATAAGAAGCTGCTGCGCTGCGCGATCACCCACCCTTCGGCGGTGGAGGGCCAGCCTGTTTCGGCCTCCTACGAGCGCCTTGAGTTCTTGGGCGACTCGATTCTGGGGTCGATTGTTGCGCTGGCCTTGTTCCGCAGCTATCCCACCTTCGACGAAGGAAAGCTCACCCGGCTCAAGGTATCGCTCGTTTCGGGCATGACGCTCTCCGATGTCGGCTTGGAGCTTGGTATCGATTCGTGCATCATCTTCGGCGCCTCCGAGACGGGGACCGGCGCGCGTGGTCTGCACTCCGCGCTTGAGAACGTCTATGAGTCGCTTGTGGGCGCTATGTATCTCGACGGTGGTTGGGACGTGGCGGAGCGCTTCGTCACCCGTACGTTGAAGCCTCATCTTGCTGCCGACCGTGCGGAGCACCCGACGAATCCCAAGTCATACCTGCAGGAGTGCGTACAGGGCGATCATGGCGATCCTCCTGTCTACAAACTCGTCGACACGAGCGGTCCTGCCCATGAGCCCACCTTTACCGCGGTGGTTCTGGTGGGCGGTGCGCGCATGGGACGCGGCACCGGTTCGTCCAAGAAGGAGGCGGAGGCTGCCGCCGCGCTCGACGCGCTTGAGCGCCTGGGATATACCACGGGCGGCGTCATCCTAAAGAAGAAGCTGGGGTGAGGGATCGAGCGTGTACCTGAAGTCACTCACCCTCAAGGGGTTTAAATCGTTTGCCGATCGTGCCCACATGACGTTCGAGCCGGGCTTGACCGTCATCGTGGGCCCGAACGGTTCGGGCAAATCGAACATCTCCGACGCCATTTTGTGGGTGTTGGGCGAGCAGAGCGCCAAGCACCTGCGCGGCCAGGCCATGGAGGACGTTATTTTCTCCGGTTCGTCCGCCCGCAAGCCGGTGGGTGTCGCCGAGGTGACGCTCGTGCTTGATAACTCGGACCACGTGCTGCCCGTCGACTTCGACGAGGTCGCCATCACGAGGCGCATGTACCGTTCGGGCGAGTCCGAGTACCTCATCAACTCGAGCCCCTGCCGCCTCATGGACATTCAGGACATCCTGCACGACTCCGGTCTGGGCAAGGACACGCATTCCATCATCAGCCAGGGCAAGCTCGACGCCATTCTGCAGAGCCGGCCCGAAGAGCGCCGCGCCCTCATCGAGGAGGCTGCGGGCATCTCGAAGCATAAGCGCCGCAAAGAGCGTGCGGCCCGCAAGATCAAATCCATGGATGAACACCTGGTGCGTGCGCGCGACGTAAGCCGTGAGGTCACCCGCCAGCTTCGTCCGCTCGAGCGCCAGGTGGACCGTGCGCGCAAGTACCGCGATCTCTCCGAGCGTGCGACACGCCTGACGCAGATCCTTGCCGTCGACGAGCTCCGTCGGCTCCAGGCCGAATGGGCCGATCTTGAGTCCCGCGCCAAGGAGGGCGAGGCCTCGCTCGAGGTGGCGCGCTACCGCATGGCCGAAAAGGAGCGCGAGCTTGAAAAGCTTCAGGTCATGCTCGAGGAGAAGGGCCTGTTTGTGGGCGACCTCGGAGAGCAGCGCCGCCGCGTGCAGGACGTCGTGGGCCGCATGAACTCCGACATGCGCCTGCTCGAGGAGAAGGGCCACAACATGGTGACCCGCCTCTCCGAGATGCGCGGCACCCTGTCGGGCTCCGAGCATCAGCGCCGCCGCGTTGCCGAGGACCTCGAGCATGTGCGCACACAGCTGGACGAGGTGACCGCAGAGCTTTCCGTTGCCGAGTCCGACGTGGCCGAGCTCGAGCCTGCCGCCGATCGTATCCACGCGCGCCGTGTGGAGCTCGACGACCAGATCGGCGCACTCACGCGTGAGCAGCGCGAGGAGCAGCGTCGCGCCGACAACGCCTCGCTTTCGCTTGCCAAGGTAAAAGAGACGCTCTCGAACGCCGAGCTTGAGGACGATCTCTACGCGTCGCGCCTCGACCAGCTTGCCGAGGCCATCGATACCGTGCAGGCATCGCTTGAGAGCAGGCGTGGTCGCGCCGAGGAGCTTGAGGCAGAGCTCGCCCAGGCAAAGCAGGCTAAAGAGGATGCCCAGGGAGCCATCGACGTGGCGCAGCGCGCCCTCAACGAGCTGTCGGCCAAGGAGTCCGAGGCGCGCGACCGCCTGGGTGAGGTTCGTATGGAGCTGTCGAGCTTGCGGAAGCTCGATGCCCGCCTGGCGGATTCCTCGCCGCTCACGGCGCGGGTCGCGCAGGCGTGCGCGGACTCGGTGGAGGCGCGCCTGGGAGACGTCATCGAGGCGCCGCAGGAGCTTGAGTCGCTCGTCGAACAGCTGCTTGCCGACGATATCGACGCCCTGGTCATGACCGACGCTGCGGCCATTCGTGCTGCGGGCGCCTGCGCGCAGGAGGACGGCGCCTCCGGCGAGGCCCTGCTCATCTCGCGCGGCGTTGCGCCGGTGGGCGCCGCCGACGGCGCTGCGGGACGGCGCCTGGTGGAGCTGCTGCAGGTCCGCGATGGGTATGGACCTGCCGTCGCGGCGCTTCTGGGACACGTGCAGCTTGTCGATTCGCTTGACGAGGCGCTTGACGCGCCGGTGGTCCCCGGCGTTCTCTACGTGACGCCCGATGGCATGCGGGTGCGCGATGGCGGCGTGGTACGCGTGGGTTCGGGCGCCGATGCCTCTGCGGGTGCCCTTGAGCGCAAGCGTCGCATCC
Source organism: Collinsella sp. An2 (assembly GCF_002160065.1). Classification (GTDB taxonomy): domain Bacteria; phylum Actinomycetota; class Coriobacteriia; order Coriobacteriales; family Coriobacteriaceae; genus Limicola. Next base: position 146,854 of record NZ_NFJW01000003.1, read on the forward strand.
GTGAGCTCGCAGGGTTGGAGCCCGATCTTTCGGCCACCTTTGAGCATGCCGGCCAGCAGGTCGACGAGGCCCGTGTGGCGCTGACCCAGGCCCGCTCCTCTGAAGGCGATGTTGCGGGCGAGATTGCGCGCCTGGAGGGAGAGCGCTCGTCGGTGCTCGCCGAGATCGGGCGGCTCGAGCAGTCGCTGTCGTCGTCCCTTGCCGACCAGACGCAGCTCACGCATCGCCGCGAGAAGGCAGCCGAGCAGGTGCGCGCGGCACAGCCCCAGGTCGAGGAGCTCTCGCGCACGCGTGACGAGGCCCGTGCCCGCGTGGGGGAGCTTGCGTCCCAGCTTGCCGAGCTCAACGATGAGTTCGATCGGCTGCGCCGCGAGGACGCCGAGGCCGCCGGCAAGCTCGGTGACGCGAAGGTCCGCCGCGCGCAGGCGAGCGAGCGCAAGCGTAGCCTGGAGCGTCGCGCGCCCGAGCTGGAGCGTCGCCTCGAGGGCATCGATCGACGAATCCGGGCCACCACCCAGGCGTCGCGTTCCCTTGAGGTGCTGAGGCTTCGCGTCGACCCGCTGCACGACCGGTATTCGGCGCTTCTTGAGCGCGCCATGGACTGGGCTGCTCGCCTGCGGGACCAGGCGTCTCTTGAAGAGGCCGATTCGGCGAGCCTGAAGGCCACGATCGAGGAGGCCAAAGAGCAGGTCGCTGCCGCCAAGCGTGAGGTCGACGAGGCGTCTTCCGACCAAAACGAGTTTCAGGTCGCCCGCGGCAAGCTTGAGGTCAAGGTCGAAAACGCCATCAAGGCCATCACCGCCGACGGGAAGACGGTGCTCGAGGAGGCGCTGGCGCTTCCTGCGCCCGAGGACCGCGACGCGGCCGAGCGAGAGCTGAACGACCTCGCTCGCCAGATCAATAACCTCGGCCCGGTCAACCAGGTGGCGATGGAGGAGTACGAACGCCTGCGCGAGCGCGCCGACTACATCGCGTCCCAGCTGGCCGACCTTGAGGCGGCCCGCAAGGCGCTCACCAAGATCACGGCAGCCATCGACCGCAAGATGCGCAACGCCTTCCTTACGACCTTCGACAAGGTGGACGCCAACTTCCGCGAGGTGTTTGGCATGCTGTTCCCCGGCGGACAGGCCCATCTTGAGATGACCGACCCGGAGCACCCCGCCGACACGGGCATCGAGGTCGTCGCGCAGCCGCGCGGCAAGCGCATCACCAAGATGATGCTCATGAGCGGCGGCGAGAAGAGCTTGACGGCGCTTGCGCTGCTCTTCGCGGTCTATCGCACGCGCACGGTGCCCTTCTACGTGCTCGACGAGGTCGAGGCGGCGCTTGACGACTCGAACCTCTCGAAGCTGCTCGATGCCATTGACGTGCTGCGAAAGTCCACGCAGCTGCTTGTGGTTTCGCATCAGCGCCGCACCATGGAGGACGCGGACGTGCTCTACGGCGTATCCATGCAGGCCGACGGAGTGAGCCGCGTGGTGAGCCAGAGACTTGATCGCACGACAGGAAAGGTTGTGAATGCATAATGGGACTCTTTGACGCGCTGTCGCGCGGTTTGAAGCGCAGCCGCGAGGCCTTGAACGAAGTCTTCTACTTCGGCGGCGAGGTCACCGAGGAGTTTTGGGAGGAGCTCGAGGACACCCTGGTCATGGGAGACATGGGTGCCGAGATCTCCATGCAGGTGACCGACGACCTGCGCGACGTGGCGGCACGCAAGAACCTTACGACGGCGCCTCAACTGCGCCGTGCCCTGGCTGAGCGCCTTGCGGAGAGCTTCGTGGTCCCCGAGCACGACCCCTTTGACGACACGCCTTCGTGCGTGCTGTTCGTGGGCATCAACGGCGCGGGCAAGACCACCACGGTGGGAAAGATCGCCAGCGCCGCGCACGAGAAAGGTAAGAACGTCGTCATCGGCTCTGCCGACACCTTCCGCGCCGCCGCTATCGAGCAGCTTGACGTATGGGGCAAGCGTGCCGATGTGCCGGTGGTCAAACGCGACCGCGGCGCGGATCCTGCCAGCGTGTGCTATGACGTTCTCGACGAGGCCGATCGCCGCGGGTCCGACCTTGTGCTCATCGACACCGCAGGCCGCCTGCACACCTCTCCCGAGCTCATGCGCGAGCTTGCCAAGGTGGTCAACGTGACGCGCAAGCGTGCGGCGAAGTGCCGTGCCGGCGCCATGCCGGTCTCGGTCGTGTTGGTCATCGACGCGGGTACGGGCCAAAACGGCCTCAACCAGGCTGTTGAGTTCAACGAGGCGCTTGGCCTGGACGGCATCATCATGACCAAGCTCGACGGCACCGCGAAGGGCGGCATCGCCATGGCCGTAGCCTCCAAGCTCAAACTTTCCATCTACCGTATCGGCGTCGGCGAGCGCATCGAAGACCTGCAACCCTTCGACCCCCAAGCCTTCTGCCGCGCCCTCGTAGGCGAGGAGTAACGTCAACCTCCTCCTCCCGCATGGTAGAGTTGCACATACGTAACCGCTACCACCCAGTCAACCTTCCAGTTCCTTGTCTCTCGCGAGTACGTGAGCACTGCGCAGGGCCTTTGCCCTTGAGGTCCTTCGCGAGTTCCGCAGCGAGCCCCGCGAGCGAGGACTGTCCGAGCAGAGGACCTCAAGGGCAAAGGCCCGTCCGGGAGCACTACCACGATAGGAGCCCTCATGTTTAATAGCCTTTCCGATCGCTTGACCGATACCTTTGACCGCCTGCGCGGCAAGGGCAAGCTCACCGAGGCCGACATCACGGCGGCGATGCGCGAGATCCGCATGGCGCTGCTCGAGGCCGACGTCAACTACAAGGTCGTCAAGGATTTCGTCGCCCGCACGCGCGAGCGCTGCCTCACCGTTGAGGTCATGGACTCGCTGACGCCCGCCCAGAACGTCGTGAAGATCGTGCTCGACGAGCTCATCGAGCTCCTTGGCTCGACCGAGAGCAAGCTCGTGCTGTCCAACCGCATCCCCAACGTCATCATGCTCGTGGGCCTTCAGGGCTCCGGTAAGACGACGGCTGCGGCCAAGCTCGCCTTTATGCTCAAGAAGCAGGGCCGCTCTCCGCTGCTTGCGGCGTGCGACGTGTACCGTCCCGCTGCAGCCGACCAGCTTGCCACGCTCGGCGGCGAAATTGGCGTGCCGGTGTTCCGCGGCGACGGCCAGCATCCGGTCGATATCGCCAAAGGCGCGGTTCGCGAAGCCGTCGACCACATGCGCGATGTGGTCATCGTCGATACCGCCGGCCGCCTGCAGATCGACGAGCAGATGATGCAGGAGGCCGTCGACATCAAACGTGCCGTGAAGCCCGACCAGGTGCTCATGGTCGTCGATGCCATGACCGGCCAGGACATCGTGAACGTCGTCTCCACCTTCGCCGAGCGCACGGATTTCGACGGCGTGATCATCTCGAAGCTCGACGGCGACGCCCGCGGCGGCGGCGCGCTTTCGGTCCGCCAGGTCACCGGTAAGCCCATCAAGTTTGTCTCGATGGGCGAAAAGCCCGACTCGCTCGAGGTTTTCAACCCCGAGCGCATGGCGAAGCGTATCCTGGGCATGGGCGACGTCGTCGGCATCATCGAGAAGGCCCAGGAGATGGCCGACGCCGAGCAGGTTGAGGCTGCCGAGCGCATGCTTCGCGAGGGCTTTACCATGAACGACATGGTCGACCAGATGCGCGCCCTGAAGAAGATGGGTGGCATGAAATCGATCATCGGCATGCTGCCGGGCGGCCAGAAGCTGCTCAACCAGATGGGCGGCAACGTCGACGAATCCGTCATGGACAAGATCGAGGCCATGATCATGTCCATGACCGCTGAGGAGCGCCTGAAGCCCTCGATCATCAACGGACAGCGCCGTGCTCGTATCGCCCGCGGTTCGGGCACTACGCCCACCGACGTGAACAACCTCATGCGCCAGTGGGGCGAGATGAACAAGATGATGGGCAAGATGCGCTCTATGTCGCAGCAGATGGGCGGCAAGAAAGGTAAGAAGGGCAAGAAAGGCAAGCGCATGCGCATGCCGGGAATGCCCGGGATGAGCGGCATGCCTGGCATGGGCGGCGCGAATCCCTTCGCAGGCTTCGGCGGCTCGGGTGGCGGCTCCGACATGGACATGCTCCGCGCGATGGAGCAGCAGATGAAGGGCAAGAAGTTCTAACGCGCCTGCCGCGCCTCTATTTGACCTGAATCTCGATACGGGTGAGAAACTCGTCGGGATTGGCCGTATCGCGGTTGTCGATCTCGTAGAACTCGTAAGGCTCTTCTGCGAGGTCGAGCCCGTGCTCGGATGCGTACGCGAGCATGCGCCGGTATACTTCGGCGTTTTGCTCGTAGGGGCCTCGGTAGCGCAGGGTAAGGTAGTCGCCTGCGGGCAGAAGTTCGTCGTAGGGCGCCGTTTCGTTCTCTGAAACGGCTCCCTCGTCGTTGTGCTCCAATACGAAGAACACTGAGTCGTAGACGTTGGCGCGCCCCGCCCGAAGTTCCTGTTGGGAAAGCCGCCCACCTATCTCGAGCATGTTGAGGTGGGGGAGAACGTGCTCATACTGGCGGTGGAGCCGCTGGATCAAGAGGTCCATCTCTTCGTCACGCTCGATATGGGCCGACAGCTCGACGCAGGCGCGGGACGCTCGCCGCTCGATAGTGGGAGCGTCGACCGTTCGGGCCGATGCCTCTGCAAGCGCCTGGGCGCGTGCGCGGACCGCGGCGCGATCTGCGGTAAGCTGAGCGATGCGCTCGTCGAGCAAGCGCTCCTCTTTCTCCAGAAGCGCTAGGGTGGAGGCAAGACTTTGCTGGTCAAGGTAATCCTTGATGGCTTTCATGGGCATGTCCAGCCGGCGCAGGTCCTTGATGAGTGACAGCTTGAACATATCGTCGAGCTCGTAGTGACGATAGCCATTAGACGCCCGACGCGGCGTGATGATGCCAAGCCGTTCGTAATAGCGCAGCGAGTCGATACCGATGCCAAAGAGGCGGGACACCTCGCTGATGGTATAGCTGCCTTTGATGTGGCCGCTCTCCACGGAGCCTCCATAGTTCGCTTGACTCTGGTACCGTACCAGAGTTTACCCTAGGCTCCGTTCGTACCCTAAAGATAACGGAGACGTGTATCGTGTGCTCTCAGCTTATGGCAAAAGCGCGCGCAAGCGTGCGGGAAACGCTTGCGGCAACAAGCCCTCTGGAGCTTGTGCGGCGCCTCGCCACCATCGCGCTTGGATGCGCCATCCTCACGTTTGGCATGCACAACATCCATCAGGTGGTCGGCATCACCGAGGGCGGTGTGCTCGGCGGCATTCTGCTGCTCAACCATTGGTTTGGCATCGATGCCTCCGTGGCGTCGCCTCTGCTCGACATCGTGTGCTATACGGTTGGCTTGTTCGTGCTGGGCGCGGGCTTTCTGGGCTGGTCCGCTGTCTCGAGCGTGCTCCTTGCCCTGTTCTACGCGCTTTGGGAGCGCCTGCCGCATCTGTTGCCCAACCTCTCTGCACACCCCTTGGTGGCCGCGATTCTTGGCGGCATGTTCGTAGGTGTCGGCGCGGGTCTTGTGGTGCGGTGCAACGCCTCTGCAGGTGGCGATGACGCGCTGGCGCTTTCCATCCACAAGGTCTTTGGCCTCAAGCTCGCTCGGTGCTACCTCTTTACGGACCTTACGGTGCTTGTGCTCTCGCTCTCCTATATCCCGCTCACCAAGATCGCCTTCTCTATTGTCACGGTGTTCATCTCGTCGCCGATCATCGACTTCGTGCAGGGGTTTGGCCGCGGCGATGCCAGTGCTCCGTCGGGCTCCCTTGGAGGCACGAAGGCGCTTTCTTCGGAGGAGTAAGGTCTGGGGACGAGGCTTTGACGGCGTGGCGTTTCTCGACATCTTGGACAAAACGGTGAGGTCTTCGGCCGGCGTCGGGGCGCGCTGTGTTCACGCTACAATGGGTTGGCAACCTATACGAGGCAGGAGGCGCGCATGAGCAAGGCTGACCAGCAGTTTGTAACGATGTGCACGGATATTTTGGAGCACGGTACCACGACGCAGGGCGAAAAGGTGCGCCCCCATTGGGAGGACGGCACGCCTGCCTATACGATCAAGAACTTCGGCGTGACGGCTCGCTACGACCTTCGCGAAGAGTTCCCGGCGCTCACGCTTCGGCGCACGGCGCTCAAGAGCGCGATGGACGAGATTCTGTGGATCTATCAGCGCAAATCCAACAACATCCACGACCTAAACAGCCATATCTGGGACGAATGGGCCGACGACTCCGGTTCCATCGGCAAGGCCTACGGGTATCAGATCGCACAGAAATCGCAGTATCCCGAGGGCGAGTTCGACCAGATGGACCGCGTGCTCTACGACCTTACGCACACGCCGTACTCGCGTCGCATCATGACCAACATGTACACCTTCGCCGACCTGCACGAGATGCACCTGTATCCCTGCGCCTACAGCGTTACCTATAACGTCACGCACGCTGAAGGTGACGAGAAGCCTACGCTCAACATGTGCCTCATGCAGCGCAGCCAGGATATTCTTGCTGCAAACAACTGGAACGTTTGCCAATATGCGATTTTGCTCATGATGGTGGCGCAGTCTGTGGGCATGGTCGCCGGCGAGCTGCTGCACGTGATCGTGGACGCCCACATCTACGACCGTCACGTGGACATCGTCCGCGAGCTCATCACGCGTCCGCAGTATCCCGCACCCACGGTGCGGCTGAACCCCGAGGTCACGAACTTCTACGACTTCACGACCGACGACCTCATTGTCGAGAACTACCAGCACGGCCCGCAGGTGAAGAACATTCCGATCGCGGTGTAGGAAACGTCAAGGGGGGCGCCTCGCGCCGGCTTATCATCCTGTGCTCAAACAGTCCTCGGCTGCGCTTCGCTTGCCTGCGGAACTGCGCCAGGACGATAGGCCGGCGCGAGGCGCCCGTGCACGGTTATTTCAATGTGCGTGACCATAACACGGCTCCCAAAGAAGGAGGATCAAGTGAGCAGAAAGCTTTCTGCGATCGTGGCGGTGTGCGACGACTGGGGCATTGGACGGGATGGCGACATGGTCGTTGCCAATCGCGCCGACATGCGGCACTTTGTGCGGTGCACCACGGGCCATACCGTCATCATGGGCCGTAAGACCTTGGAGAGCTTTCCGGGTGGACGTCCGCTCAAGGATCGTCGCAACATCGTGCTCACGCGAGACGAGACCTTTGTTCGTGAGGGCGCAGAGGTCGTGCATTCCGTCGACGAGGCGCTCTCGGCGCTCGCGGACGAGGAAGAGGCGTGGATCATCGGCGGCGGCGAGGTCTATCGGCTGATGCTTCCGTACTGCTCGAAGGCTGTGGTCACGAAGAACCACTGCGTTCGCCCGGCCGATACGTACTTTCCCAACCTCGATGACGACCCATCGTGGCAACAGGTGGAGTCCTCACCCGTCGAGCAGATCGGGGCAGGGGAAGGCGACAAGGGCATATCGTATTCGTTTGTGACCTACGAGCGGGTGGATGAGCCTGAGGGCGCGCGGCAATAAGCATGCTGTCGACGTCCGCGCGGCATAGCACGGGGCACGCCGCGCTTGCGTTGTCGCTTGCGGCAGCCCCCCTGTCGTGCGGCGTACGAAGCGCTGCGGTATCATAAACAATCACGTATCACGACAATGCCGGCGCGCTTGCGCCTTGGAAAGGTCCGCCATGAAGACCGTCATCCTTTACGTATCGAAGCACCATGGCAACACGAAGCGACTGGTAGACGCCATTGCCAACGCGCACGATGACGTCGATACGATCGATGTCACAAAACTCGGCAAGGACGAGTACCCCGACCTGTCCGAGTATCGGCTGATCGGCCTTGCATCGGGCATCTATTATTCCGAGTTCGACCGCTCGCTCACGCGTGTGGCGGCAAATGTGCTCACGCAGGGCGACATGGTCTTCGCGCTTATGACGTATGGCAGCAAGAACAACTGGTATGGCAAGGACCTCGACAGTATCTGCCGCATGAAGCAGGCCGTGTTGCTTCGCATCTACGGGTGCCCGGGCTTTGATACCTGGGGCCCGTTCAAGCTCATGGGCGGCGTGGCGAAGAACCATCCGACCGATGAGGAGGTGCAGGGTGCCCTTGAGTTCTACGACAAGCTTGTCGAGGACTATGGCGAGCCGATCGAGGCCGAGTTCAAGAAGCGCGCACGTCGGCGCGCCCAAGAGGCGAAAATTCAGCGCGGCGGCCTGCTCATGCTCATCAAACGCACGGTGAACAAGGTATTCGACACCTTTTCTCGGTAGGCGCTCATGAAACCTCAGATCATTCGAATCGACACGCTCGACGACGACCGCCTGGACGCCTATACGCGTCTGACTGAGCGCGAGCTGCGATGTGTGCTGGAGCCCGAGAAGGGCATCTTCATCGCCGAGAGCGCCAAGGTCATTGAGCGCGCGATCGACGCGGGCATGGAACCCGTGAGCATGCTCATGGGCGAGCGGTGGCTCGAAACGTTTGTCCCGCTGTTGGACCGTATCGACACGCCTGAGGCCATCCCTGTGTTCGTTGCACCTATGGACCTCATGGAGACGCTGACCGGCTTTGCCGTCACGCGCGGTGCGCTCTGTGCATGCCGCCGGCCGCGCCTCGAGGACGCACGGACGTTTCTCGACGGCGTGGTTGCCCATGCCGAGGGCCGCCCCGTGCGCGTCTGCGTGCTCGAGGGTATCGTCGACCACACCAATGTGGGGGCGATCTTTAGGTCTGCTGCGGCGCTCAACGTGGACGGCATGTTGGTGAGCCCCACCTGCTGCGATCCGCTGTATCGCCGCGCCGTTCGCGTATCCATGGGAACGGTCTTTCAGGTGCCGTGGACGCGCATCGGCAGCGAGGCGCGTGTGTGGCCGCATGATGGGCTTGAGGTGCTCCATGACGCCGGTTTCACCTGCGCCGCGATGGCGCTGACCGACGATTCCGTCTCGCTCGACGATCCCTCGCTGCATACGATCGACCGGTTGGCCATCTTTATGGGGACCGAAGGGGCGGGCCTGGGCGCCAAGACGATCAAGGGCTGCGACATGGCCATTCGCATCCCCATGGCTCATGGCGTCGACTCTCTCAACGTCGCGGCGGCATCCGCGGTCGCCTTCTGGCAGCTCTGTCCGCACGTGTCCAACGCCTATCATTACCAGCCCGGAATGTACTCGTAAGGGCGCTTCGCTGGGCGAGATGCGGCGCGAAACGGATCCATGCTGGGTCGTTGCGCGCGTTGACCGTTGCCGCCCCCGCTCCCGTTCCCGCTCCCGTTGTCGGGCCGTATGCTCGCAGATAGGTTCTGCAGGGATTATCACGCAGGGGTTTGGGTATCCTTCTACCATTGCGGCTGCCCGTCGGGTAGCCGATGGACGAAACGGAGTTGGAACCCATGGAGATGGATGATCACAAACGTAGACGGAATATGGTCCTCTACGTGCTCATCGCCTGCGTGATCTACCTCGTGCTCAACACGCTGCTGTTTCCCAACATGGCTCAGCGGCAGCAACAGATCAGCGAGGTTTCTTTCACACAGCTTCTCGACGACCTCAAGGCGAATGACGTCAAGGATGTCGAGTACAACAACTCGTCGCTTGAGATTCGCTACACCAAAGACGGCGACGAGAACACGATTTACACCACGACGGCCGTCTCGGGCGCCCAGGACATCCTGGTCGACCGTATCGACGAGTCGGACGCGAACCTGGTGGCGAGCGTCGACCAGGACAACAGCCTGTGGACCTACATGCTGCTCATGTACGGTCTCCCGCTCATCATCTTCTTCGCGCTGGGCGTGTGGCTCAACCGTCGCATGAAGAAGGCTGCCGGCGACGACGGTCCCTCGATGAACTTCGGCGGAGGCTTCGGCGGCATGGGCGGCGGCCTTGGAAAGAGCGGTGCCCGCATCGTTGCATCCAAGGACGTCGGCGTTACCTTCAAGGACGTCGCTGGCCAGGAAGAGGCCAAGGAGTCGCTCAAGGAGGTCGTTGACTTTCTGGAGAACCCGAAGCGCTATGAGGACATCGGTGCGCGCCTGCCACGCGGCGCCCTGCTTGTGGGCCCTCCGGGTACCGGCAAGACCCTGCTCGCTAAGGCTGTTGCAGGCGAGGCCGGCGTGCCGTTCTTCTCTATCTCGGGCTCCGAGTTCGTGGAGATGTTCGTGGGTCGCGGTGCCGCGAAGGTACGTGACCTGTTCAAGCAGGCTAACGAGAAGGCGCCCTGCATCGTCTTCATCGACGAGATCGACGCCGTTGGCAAGCGCCGCGACGGCAGCCTGTCGAGCAACGACGAGCGCGAGCAGACGCTCAACCAGCTGCTGACCGAGATGGACGGTTTCGACAACCATAAGGGCATCGTGGTGCTCGCCGCGACCAACCGCCCGGATTCGCTTGACCCCGCGCTGCTGCGCCCCGGCCGCTTTGACCGCCGCATTCCCGTCGAGCTGCCCGACCTTGCCGGCCGCAAGGCAATCCTCGAGCTGCACGCGAAGGACGTCAAGGTGGAGCCGCCGATCGACCTGACGGCAATCGCACGCGCTACGCCGGGCGCCTCGGGTGCAGACCTCTCGAACATCATCAACGAGGGCGCGCTCCGTGCCGTCCGCATGGGCCGCAGGCGTGCGACGCAGGAGGACTTCGAGGAGTCCGTGGAAGTCGTCATCGCTGGTCAGAAGCGCAAGTCCACGGTGCTGTCGGACCACGAGAAGCAGGTCGTGTCGTACCACGAGATCGGCCACGCCATCGTCGCTGCCAACATGAAGGACGGCGCTCCGGTCACGAAGATCACCATCGTCCCGCGTACGTCGGGTGCCCTGGGCTATACGATGCAGGTCGAGGAGGACGAGAAGTTCCTTACCACCAAGCAGGAGGTTCTCGACAAGCTCGCGGTCTACTGTGGCGGACGTGCTGCCGAGGAGCTTATCTTTGGCGAGATGACCACCGGTGCCGCAAACGACATCGAGCAGGCGACCAAGCTCGCGCGCAACATGATCACGCGCTTCGGCATGTCCGAGGAGTTCGGCATGATGGCGCTCGGCACGGTTCAGAACGCCTACCTGAACCAGGATGCCTCGCTTACCTGCGCGCCCGGTACCGCCGAGCGTGTCGACGAGGCCGTGAAGAAGGTCATCGAGGACGCTCATGCGCGCGCCATCCAGGTGCTGAAGGAGAACAAGTTCAAGCTCCACGAGCTTGCGCGCTACCTCTACAAGAAGGAGACCATCACGGGCGAGGAGTTCATGACGCTGCTCAAGCGCGAGAACCCGCTCATGCCGCCCAAGCCGCAGGCGTAAGGCATCATTGCGTTCCAAACCAGATTGATGACGAGCGAGGCTCGTACGGAGTTCCGTGCGGGCCTCGCTTCATGTTTGTTGGCGCCCGTGGTAACAAACGGGGACCCTCGTTCGTGTATAGGGTAGGGAGGTGATTGATGTGTTTACACGAAACGAGGAGCTCCGAAGCGAGGATTTCATGGAGGCCGCGGTCGCGGCACACCATGGCGCGGTGTTTCGCCTCGCGCTCAACCAGACGGGAAACCGCGCCGATGCACAGGACGTAACCCAGGAGGTCTTCATCAAGCTGATGAAATCGTTCACGGCGTTTCGCGATGCCGACCATCTGCGTGCATGGCTGCTCAGGGTGACCATCAACCAATGCCGCGACCTCGCGCGCCAGGCGTGGAAACGGCGCGTCGACGTCTCGGCAGAGCCTGTTGTGCGGCCTGACGCTGCTCAAGACGAAGTGCTCGACGCGGTGGTGGAGCATCCGGTCTGGAGTGCGCTGCGCACGCTGAAGGAGACAGACCGCGCGGTCCTTCATCTGAGATACGTTGAAGAGCTCACGATTCCAGAGATCGCAGACGCGCTCTCTTGCAAGCAGGTAACCGTTCGGACCCGTTTGCGCCGGGCGCGCCTCAAGCTTCGTCGAGCAATGGAGGACGCCGGAGGCGTTCGCGGAGGCGCGTCGGTGGGTGTTACGGACGGGATAGGAGGTTTGCAATGAGCAACAGCTACGCATCATACGTACGGCGCATGCGAAACGTCGAGCCTACGAAGGACGAACGGAGGGCCCTGATGATGGCGCTCTCAAACGAGCGGCGCGCCGTTGAGGCCGGGCGGAGCGGTCGCGCAGGGCAGCCGTCCCGCGCGGGTCTTGTGAGGGCTGCGGTGACCCGGAGGGCCGTGGCTGCGGTGGCGGCTGTGGCTGTCGTCGCGCTCGTGGCGGGCGTGGTCGGAACCATGGTGGGAGCCCCAGGCGCCTCTGGTCCCGCCGGGGCTGTGGGACCTGTGCTTGCCGCCTACGCAGACGGCACCCAGCTGGGGGACGGTGCAATGTTGCTACCTGCGAATTTCGGGTCGAGTGTGAGCTGGAGTCAGGGTGACGACGGGTCCTATCACTTCGATTTCAACGTCGACCTTTCGCTTGCAGAGAGGCGGTATCGCGATATCACCTATACCGTCGATGGCGGCGATGCCACGTTGAAGTTCTTGCAGAGCCGCGAAGGGGTGTCGGCAGGGGACACGCTCGCCGATTACGAAGGCGTCACCACCTTCACCCTGAGCGATGCCACGATTGCGGGGACTTACGTTCTTTCCGTCGACGTTCCTCAAGATGAGATCGACGCGATAACCGACGACCCCCTTGCTGACTCTGCGGAGGTCTGCGCCCTCGCAGCACGCAAGCTCGCGGGTACGCGCATCCGCATCACGGCAACAGATTCCTCGGGGGCTAAGACCTCCCTCTGCTTCGAGCTGAACCCGGTGGACGATTTTGCCGAGCGCTACGCTAGGATTGAAAAGCATTTCCAGGAAGATGGCGAGACGGACGGCGCATCGCTCTTCACGATGAGGATCGTCGAATAGCCCGATTGAGCTCGTACGCAAAGGCTGCATAAGTTAGGCTGGCGGCCGTGGGAGGACATGGCCCCGCGGCCGCCTTTCGTGCTGATGGGGCGCGGCGCGACGTGCGCCGCATGTGGCAGGTGGGGGCGTTGGGGGTATCATGATGCCAGTGCTCAGCATGTATAAGGTCTGAGAGGACATCATGGATAAACAAGAAGACAACGACCTTCGCTTCGCCATTTTGATCGATGCGGACAACATCTCGGATAAGTACGTCAAGATCATTCTCGACGAGGTTGCGAATTCGGGCATCGCAACCTATAAGCGCATTTACGGCGACTGGACGAGCCAACGGCTCGCCTCTTGGAAAAACGTTCTGCTGGAAAACTCGATCATCCCTATGCAGCAGTACAGCTACACCTATGGGAAGAGCTCCACAGACTCCGCGATGATCATCGACGCGATGGACATCCTGTACTCCGGCAACGTCGACGGTTTTGCCATCGTGAGCTCCGATTCCGACTTCACCCGGCTCGCGGCGCGCCTGCGCGAGAGCGGCATGCAGGTGATCGGCATGGGGGAGCAGAAGACGCCCGAGCCGTTTATCTCGGCGTGCAACCAGTTCAAATACCTTGACCTGCTCTATGCGGCCAAGAAAGCCGAAGAGGCGGACGACGACGAGTCGGACGAAGAGGCCGAGCAGCGGCCCAAGCGTCGCAAGAAGCAGGCGAAGAAGGCGCAGAAGAACGGAAAGGGCAAGTCTGGCGATGCCGCCGACGCCGCGCAGGCTCAGCAAGATGCCCCTGAGCCCGAGAGCGCGCCCGCCGATGTCGAGGCCGCCCCTGCCCAGCGTCCCAAGCGCCGCCCGGGCGATGCCGGCGGAGAGATTCGCCTCGTTGCGTCTGAGGAGCTATTTGACGACGCCGACTCCTCGGAGGTTGAATTCGGCGAGATGAGCAAGGCCGACCGCCGTCGCCATATGAAGAAGATCCGCTCTACGATCAATGCGATTCTGGATAAGTTCTCCGATGACGAGGGCTGGGTGTCGCTTGGACGCATGGGCGATGAGCTTTCCAAGCGTCTGCCTGATTTCGACGTGCGCAACTATGGATTCAAGAAGCTGCGCCCGTTCCTGAAGTCGCTGGGTGTCTATGAATTTGACGAGCCCGATGGCACCTCGGGGCAGCGTCAGATCTACCTGCGCCTGCGTGAGCAGGACTAAGCGGCTCTCGTCGAAGCGGCTGGAGGTGACTATGAGGATTGCCGTGAGCGCCTGTCTGCTAGGTGAGCATTGCAAATATAGCGGCGGGAGCAACCTGTGCGAGCGACTGGTCCAGGTTCTTCGTGCCGGTGGCCATGAGGTCGTTCCGGTGTGTCCCGAAGTCGCTGGAGGCCTTCCTGTGCCTCGTCCATGCGCGGAGATTCGAGACGGAGCCGTGATCGATGAGCACGGGTCTAACGTCGACGAGGCGTTTCGCCAAGGTGCCGCGGTCGAATGGGAGAAGCTTGAGGCGCAGGGCGGCGTCGATATGGCGGTGACGCAACCCCGAAGTCCCTCATGTGGACGGGACGAGGTCTACGACGGCACCTTCACGGGCCGGCTCATCGCCGGATCGGGTGTATTCGTCCAGCTGCTGGAATCCCATGGCGTGCCGGTGCTCAGCCCCACCGAAGCCATCGAACGTTTGGAGGTTTAGCTATGACTGGTAAGGATATCGACCCTGTCGAGGCGTTTGATTTGCATATCGCCCACATTGGCATCAACGCAAGCGACGAGGAGGACGCGAAGCGTATCGCAGGCCTGTTCGAGACGTTGTTTGGACTCGAACAGCACGCCACTCCCATCTCCATCTTCTCGGATTCCCTCATCGAGACCATGAAGGGATGCGGGCGCGGCGAGATGGGGCACATCGGGCTGCACGTCAACGACATCGCAGCTGCCGAGAGCTACTTCACCGAGCGGGGTCTCACCATCAACGAGGATTCTCGTGCATTCAATCCAGACGGCACGGTGAAGCTCGTCTACTTCAACGAAGAGATCGCCGGGTTTGCCATTCACCTGTGCAGCTAGATCGCAGGAAGAGTTCAGCTCCTGCAATTGACTATCTTTTCGGTCACGATATCCAGCCAGCTACCGACGTTCTTTCAAACGACTTAGTTTCAGACTGAGTTGGTCCAGCAGCGACGCTGATTGTCTTTCGGGCAACGTAGTTCAACAACTACGTTTGACTAAGAAAAGCCTCGAAAATCGGCCTATTGTTAGTCAAATGCCGTTGTTGGACTAAAACTGCGGCGCGGGAGCATCGCCGCGACATTGTTGCTTTTCGGTCTCCTTATGAGCATTCTTTCGTCACGGGCTGCAGCGTGCTATCATACGCTGCTACAGGCTGTGATGGGGACGAGTAGTCGGCCTCCACGTACCAAGAGAGCGAACGGCAGCTGTGAAGTTCGCGTACGTGCCCGACGAATATCACCCCGGAGCCGCGGCCCGAACAGATGCGAATGGCGACGCGAGCCAACCCCGTTTCACCATGAGCCATCTCAGTAGACGTCGCCGGGACGACCGCCGTCATGTGGTCGGCCGAGTACGGGTGCAGGCTGTCGCCAGACGGTGCGGGCACCTAAGCTGGGTGGTTAGAGCGGAGAGCTTTCCGTCCGCATGCATCGGTGCGCCTGTACGGCGCCGAGCATGCGGCATTGTGAGCGCTTCGTCCCAGCTTTTCGGGACGGGCGCTTTTTTCATGAGGCGCCTCAGAGCAACGGGGCGCGACGCCTAAGCGTCCCGACCACGAAGGAGGGGCAGATGGCGAAAGAGAAGAACAAGTACAACAGCACCATGAACTTGCCGAAAACCGGCTTCCCCATGCGTGCCGGGCTCGCGAAGTCCGAGCCCAAGCGTCTGGAGGCGTGGAACGAGAACCACGTCTACGAGCAGGTGCTCAAGAAGAACGAGGGGCACGAGAAGTTCGTGCTGCACGATGGCCCTCCGTATGCGAACGGCCCCATCCATATCGGTCACGCGATGAACAAGATCGCGAAGGATATGATCAACCGGTATCAGATGATGCAGGGCAAAGAGGTCGTCTACGTGCCCGGCTGGGACTGCCATGGTCAGCCCATCGAGCATAAGGTCGAGGAGAAGCTCGGTACGGCGAAGTTCAACGCGACGCCGACCTCCGAGATTCGTGAGATGTGCCACGAGTTCGCCGTCGAGAACATCGAGCTTCAGAAGGCCGGCTTCCGTCGCCTGGGCGTGCTCGGCGACTGGGACAACCCCTACCTCACGCTCTATCACGTTCATGACGCCGCCGACATCGAGGTCTTCAAGGCCATGTTCGACAAGGGCATGATCTATCGCGGCCGCAAGCCGGTGCACTGGTGCAAGCACTGCCACACCGCCCTTGCCGAGGCCGAGATCGAGTATGCCGACGAGGTGAGCCCGTCGGTCTTCGTGCGCTTCGAGCTCATCGACGTGCCCGAGGCGCTGGCTGCTTCCGGCATGCCGGTCGACGTGGTGATCTGGACCACGACCCCCTGGACGCTTCCCGCGAACTCCGGCGTGGCGCTCAGCGCCGATGCCGACTACGTTGCCGTCGAGGCCCAGGGTCGTCTGGGCATCATGGCCAAGGCCCTGTGGGAGAAGGTCTTCCACGAGATCGCTCACCTCGAGGACGCAAGCCTCTTCACGCCCGCCGGCGCTTCTGAGCCGTGGTGCGTGCATGGCGAGGACCTCGTGGGCATCACCTACAAGCAGCCCATCTTCGAGGGCGTGACCGGCAAGATTGTCACGGCCGACTACGTCACCCTTGAGGACGGCACCGGCTGCGTCCACACCGCGCCTGGTCACGGCGTCGACGACTACTACACCGGCATGCGCTGCGACCTGCCGATCATCATGCCCGTGGACGACGACGGCAAGTTCTACGTCGGTGACGAGTACGGCACCGGCGGCCCGTTCTCGGGTCTCGATACCGACGAGGCGAACCCCAAGATCATCGCCTGGCTCGACGAGCGTGGCACGCTTCTGGCCGAGAAGAAGATCAAGCACAGCTACCCGCACTGCTGGCGTTGCAAGAACCCCACCATCTTCCGTGCGACCGACCAGTGGTTCGTCTCCATGGACGAGACGGGCCTTCGCGAGCAGGCGCTCGAACAGGTGCGCAACAACGTGCGCTGGTATCCCGAGCGCGCCGCCAACCGCATTGGCGCCATGGTCGAGGGCCGTCCGGACTGGTGCATTTCGCGTCAGCGCAACTGGGGCGTGCCGATCCCCAGCTACACCTGCGCCGACTGCGGCGAGAAGGTCATGAACGACGACACGCTCGACGCCGTCATCAAGCTCTTCCACGAGAAGGGCTCCGACGCGTGGTTCACGGATGCACCCGAGGATTACCTGGGCGACGCGTGCGTGTGCCCCAAGTGCGGCGGCCATCACCTCAAGGCCGACCGCGACATCCTCGACGTGTGGTGGGACTCCGGCGTGTCCTGGAAGGCCGTCTGCGAGGGCCGCGAAGAGCTCAAGTACCCGGCTGACGTGTACCTTGAGGGATCCGACCAGCACCGCGGCTGGTTCCAGAGCTCGCTGCTCACGAGTGTGGGCGCCAACGGCATCGCGCCGTACAAGGCGGTCGTCTCCCAGGGCTTCACGCTTGACGGCCAAGGGCGGAAGATGTCCAAGTCGCTCGGCAACGTGATCGACCCCAACAAGGTCTGCGACGAGATGGGCGCCGATATCATCCGCCTGTGGGTGTCCTCGGTCGACACATCCACCGACGTCGCCATCGACCACGAGATCCTGGCGCGCACCTCGGACGCCTATCGTCGTTTCCGCAACATCTTCCGCTTCCTGCTGGGCGAGCTCGAGGGCCAGTTCGACCCCGAGACTGAGGCGGTGCCCTTCGATGAGCTGCTGCCGCTCGACAAGCTTATGCTGGCGCGCCTCACGCAGGTGCAGGCCGAGGTCGACGAGGCCTATGCAGCCTACGAGTTCAACCGCGTGTACCGCGTGCTGTACGACTTCGTGGTCACCGAGCTCTCGAACGTCTATCTTGACGCGCTCAAGGACCGTCTGTACTGCGAGAAGCCGGGCTCGCTGCCGCGCCGCAGCGCCCAGACGGTCACCGCGGAGCTGCTGTCCATGCTGCTGCGCGACCTTCAGCCCATCCTGGCCTACACGTGCGACGAGGTCATGACCTATGCCCCCGCGGGTTGCCGTGACCATCAGACCTACGCGGCGCTTCTCGACTGGTACCACTCGCCGATCTCGCTCGAGGTCGCCAACGAGTATCGTCCGGTGCTTGAGGCGGCGCTTGAGCTGCGCGGCGTCGTGACGAAGGCGCTTGAGGAGGCGCGCGCGGACGGCACCTTCACGAAGAGCCAGCAAACGCGCGTCGTCGCGACGGTTCCCGCCGAGGCCTATGCGCTGCTTACCGGCGACAAGGCCTGCGACCTTGCGGAGTTCTACATCGTCTCCGAGGTCGAGCTCCACGAGGGCGAGGACTACGACGTTGTGGTCGAGGCGGCGCACGGCGAGTGCTGCGATCGCTGCTGGAACTACCGCGAGGACACCGGCGTCCACGGCGAGCATGAGCACATCTGCGCTCGCTGCGCCGAAGCGCTGGCCGAGTAACTAAAGGCAATTGGGAAGATGAAAGGAAGCGGCGTGGATACCAACTCCAAGGAGTTCAAGCCGACGCGCGGCTGGCGCATGCTGGTCGCGGCCGTGTTGGCGGTGACGTTTCTCGGCATCGATCAGGTGACGAAGGCCATCGTGCGGGCCACCTTGGCGCGCGCGGCCGCAGGCATCACGGTCATTCCGGGCATCTTGGGGTTTGAGTACGTCGAGAACACCGGGGTGGCTTTTGGTCTCGCAAGCGGATACGGCTATTCGTTTGTGCTGCTTGCCGCCGTGGTCGTGGTCGTTGCCATCGTCTATCTGCTTCGCGCTCCTCTCATCTCCCGTCTCGAGGTCGTGGGTCTCGGCATGCTCGCGGGCGGCGCCATCGGCAACGCTTATGACCGCTTGGTCCACGGCTTCGTGACGGATTTCATCGCGACCCAGTTCGTCAATTTCCCAGTGTTCAATGTCGCTGACATCGGCATTACGGTAGGTGTCGTCATCGCCTTTGTGGGCTTCCTCTTCTCGCCTGCAAACGCCGAGGCGAAGCGTCGCGCCGAAGAGGACCGTGCGCGCCGTCTGGGCCGCTCGGCGGATAAGGCCGACGACCGCGAAAGCGGCCACAAGGGGCGCTAGGCATGGCGGGCGACCTTCATATTCTGGTGACGGAAGATCAGGCAGGTGTCAGGCTGGATTCGTTTCTCGGCTCGCTTGACGCCTGCCCGTCCCGCTCTGCCTGCGCCCATCTGATCGAGGGCGGCGCGGTTGCGGTAAACGGGGAGACCTGCCTCTCGAAGAAGCAGACGGTTGCCGCGGGGGACCGTATTTCGGTCGAGCTTCCGGAGGAGGATCCCGGCATCGTCGTTCCTCAGAACATCCCACTCGACATTCGCTACGAGGATGACTACCTTATCGTGCTCTCCAAGCAACGCGGTCTGGTGTGCCACCCGGCGCATGGTCACGCCTCGGGCACGCTCGCCAACGCGCTTGTCTACCATTGCGGCATCGATCACTTGGGCACCCTGCAGGGCGAGGACCGTCCGGGCATCGTTCACCGGCTCGACCGCGATACCTCGGGGCTTATGCTTGCCGCCAAGGACGATGACACGCAGCGCGCGCTCCAGGACCTCATTCGTCTGCGCACCCTCGACAGGCGCTACATCACGCTTGTCCATGGCTATGTTGCCCACGACCAGGGAACCATCAACACCGGCATCGCGCGCTCGACGCGCGACCGTGTGAAGATGGCGGTTTCTGACGACCCCTTCGCGCGCCAGGCCATCACGACCTTCCGCGTGCTCGAGCGCTTCGAGGCCTCGCGCGGCGATGACGGCTACACGCTGCTCGAATGCCACCTCTACACCGGTCGCACGCATCAGATCCGCGTCCATATGCGCCATATCAACCACCCCTGCGTGGGAGACCCGCTCTACGGGCGCGGCAACGAGCGCGCGGACCGCGGCCTCACGCGCCAATTCCTCCATTCCTGGCGGGTCTGTTTTGATCATCCGGTGACGGGGGAGACCATCGAATGCCGCGACGAGCTGCCCTGGGACCTGGCGGCGGTGCTCGAGGAGCTGGCTCCACTCTCGCTCGGTCGCACCGAGGCGGGGGAGGAGATCGTGCCCCAGTTGGGCCTTTGGGAGGGCTAGCGGCCACGTTGACGCGTCTGGTGGCGCCCTGTGTCCGCGTTGGCACGTCCAATCGCGCTAGATGCCGCGCCCTGTGTCCGCGTTGGTGCGCCCGATGCAGCGCGCACGCCCCTCGCGACGGGATGAAGAGCTCACGTAAAGTGCTTGGGAATGCCGCGCGCCCGACCGCGAAGGGATTACACTGTCGAGTGTTGTTTTAGACGAGCGCTGGAGGGGCCGTGCGACTCTTCTTTATTCCCGAACAGATCACGCCCATCGTGGTTTTCAACTGCATCGTGATGCTGCTCTTTACCGTGTGCTTCCTGTATCAGGTCATCTTTTTCTTTGTGGGCCTCATTCGGGGCGAGTACAAGCTGCCGCGTGCCCGCAAGCTGCACAAGTACGCCTTCTTCATCGCCGCGCATAACGAGGAGGCGGTTATCGCCAACCTGGTGACCTCCATTCGCCAGCAGGACTACCCGTCAGACCTCATCGACGTGTTTGTGGTTGCCGACGCCTGCACCGACAACACGGCACAGGCGGCGCGCGACGCCGGCGCTATCGTCTACGAGCGCAACGACCTCGCCCGTAAGGGCAAAAGCTGGGTCATGGACTACGGCTTCGACCGCATTCTCAACGAGTACCCCGGTCAGTATGAGGGCTTTTTCATCTTCGATGCCGACAACCTCATCTCGCCGAACTACGTGCGCGTCATGAACGACGCGTTCGACCTGGGTTATATGGCCGTGACGAGCTACCGTAATTCGAAGAACTTCGGCAGCTCCTGGATCTCGTCCGCCTACGCTACCTGGTTTTTGCGCGAGGCGCGCTTCCTCAACAACGCGCGCATGCACTGCGGCACCTCGTGCGCCGTATCCGGTTCGGGCTATCTTGTCTCCACCAAGATTATCGAAGGCATGCACGGCTGGCAGTTCCACACGCTTACCGAGGACATTCAGTTCTCGACGTTTTGCGCCATCCACGGCGTGCGTATCGGGTATGCTCCTGCGGAGTTCTACGATGAGCAGCCGGTGACGTTCGTGGCGTCGTGGCGTCAGCGCATGCGCTGGACGAAAGGCTTCTACCAGGTCTTCTTTACCTACGGAAAACACCTGCTCAAATCCATGACGGTGTTCCGGCGCTTTGCGGCCTACGACCTGCTCATGACGATCGCGCCCGGCATGCTGCTGTCGCTCATCTCGGTTTTGGCGAACGGCACGTTTTTGATCGTGGGCGCTTTGAGCCACGGCTTTTTGGCTACCTCATACGAGCTGGAAACCTGCGTAGGCTCCCTATTTATGACGTTTGCATCCATGTATGTCACGTTCTTTGTGATGGGCATTACGACAACCATCACCGAGCGCAAGCACATTCATTGCCCACAGCGCTGGCGCATCTTCACGAACCTCTTCACGTTCCCGCTCTTTATGTTCACCTATATTCCGATTACGGTGGCTGCGCTGTTCCTGAAGGTCGACTGGGTGCCGACGCCGCACAGCGTCTCGGTGACGCTCGATCAGGTTATGGACGGAGCTAAGTAGCGGCTTCGGTTTGCGTGCGCGGCACAGCTTGATTGTTGGCTGCGCTCGGCTGTTCTACGCGCAGCGTTTGGCTCCCCGTAGCGCTGCGACAATCCCGGCAGCCCTCGGTAGCGCAAAAAACAAGAGGTCGCTCAGTGCTGCGCCTAGAAAACGCTGATTACGGCCCCTTGCATCCCCTCGTGCACGCTCGCTTCGGAAAAGGGCGTCCGAAACGCGATCGGCCGAGTAGGTCAGGATACCCGACGGACAAAGCCCCTGGTAGATGGCTCAGGGCTCAAGGGCCTACTCGGCGATTCCGGAAAAGGACGCCCTTTTCCGAAACGAGCATGCATTGAGGGCCGCTGCGAAGGCTCATGTTCAGCGTTTTCCTAGGCATGCACGCCTGTGTTGCCGCCCCAGTTCCAGTTGTTGTCGTAATCGTAGTCATAGCCATAGTCGTAGTCATACGTGTGTCCACCGTAGGGCATGTTGTAGACGTCGTCGTAGTCGTAGCCGCTCGACGTGAGGGTGCCCATGTAGCCGATGGCGCCAAAGACCAGCAGCGTGATCGCGATGGCGAGGAGGGCGACCAGCCCCAAAACGGTTCCCGTCAGCACGTAGCAGAATTTGGATTCGTTTGTCTGGCATGCGGTCGATGCGCTCGCGCTCTCCACGGGCCGCGCGGCAAGATGACCGGATTGGCTCGTGTCGGTGTAATTGTTCATGCATACCCCTCGCATCGGGAATTCGTTGGCGTACATTATACAGAGTAGGTACATTCAGTCGATGACAACGAATGGTGCGGCCGCATCTGGCAACAACGTGGGTGGCCGCAGATTTCAAGGAGCGTTTTCATGGCAACAGAACATACGGCATCTTCTACGCAGTCTTCGCAGATCCCTTCGTTCGTGGCACTGCCCGTCGAGCCCTGCGCGAACACGGCGTTTCCGCTCGATTCCCTCAAGCTCGAGAACGACTATCTCGCAATCGCTGAGGACCTGGACGGCGACGCGTCTTCCCATGAGACGGGCGATGCGTATTTGGCAGGAACGAATGCGCTCTATCACGGCGGCCCGGTTCAATGGAGTTTCGTGCCCAAGGTGTTTTCGCGCCGCGATGTTGGATACCTGGCCTGGATCGCCGAGACCATGGGCGGCATCATGCAAAAGCTCACGCGTCGCTTTATCGAAGACGCCGAACTGCGTCGCCGGTTTGGCTTCGACGCGCGCGTGGAGGGGCTCGCCTGCTGCCCGATTCCCTACGAGGTTGATATTCCGATTGCTCGTGTGGACATCTTTTTGGATGAGCGCACCGGTGATTTCAAGTTCTGCGAGCTCAATACCGATGGCTCTTCGGGCATGCTGGTAACGGAGGAGGTCACGCGTACAAACCTGCTGACGCAGACCGGGCGCACCTTCGCGCAGAACCATGAGGTCCATGCGTTTGACCTGTACAGCGGCTGTGCCGACGCCGTGCTTGGCTGCATCGCAGATGCATGTGGCGACAAGGAAGCGCCGGTGGTCGTGGCTGTCGACTATGCAGAGAGCATCGTCGCCGAGGAGATCCAGGAGTTTCAGCGGGTCTTTGCCGGGCTGGGAGCAACGCTCCGGTTTGCGGACATTCGAGATCTTCACTACGAGGACGGCGTGCTCTACGACACGGTGGGCCCCGTCGACGGCGTGTGGCGTCGTGTCGTGATCTCGGAGATGCTCGAGAAGCCCTGTCCGGGCGCCGATGCCTTCATGGCGTGCGTCCGCGAGGGCAAGGTCCCTGTGGTGGGCGGATTCCGCACATGGCCGTGTGCGACCAAGACGGTCTTTGCCGTCCTGCATGACGAGATCTCCCGAGAGTTCCTTACCCCCGACGAGCTTGAGTTCGTGCGTCGCCATGTGCCGGCAACCTACATGCTCGACGCGTCGAGCGACCTTGCGGCCTTTTCCGAGCGCGAGCGGTGGATCGCCAAGCCGCGCGACGGATACAACAGCGTGGGCGTTCGCGCCGGACAGGATTGCACGGCGCAGGAGTGGGATGACGTGCTGCACGAGATGGCAGCGACGGGCGGCACGGTGCAGGAGTATGTGACGCCGTTTGCCACGCCCAATGTAGAGGGCGGCGTCGCCGGTATCGAA
Source organism: Collinsella sp. An2 (assembly GCF_002160065.1). Classification (GTDB taxonomy): domain Bacteria; phylum Actinomycetota; class Coriobacteriia; order Coriobacteriales; family Coriobacteriaceae; genus Limicola. The sequence goes on from NZ_NFJW01000003.1 coordinate 170,577, forward strand.
CGCGTGCCCGAGCCCTACATGAACATGGAGGGTCTGTTCCTGTTCCGGAACCGCTTCGGCGGCGTGTTCACGCGCTGCGGCCAGGCGGCGGTGATCGGCGAGTTTGCAGGGCGTCTGAATATGGGTTGCCTCGTGGCGGAGTAGGCGATAGACCATGGCGCAGGTGCTTCCCGCATGGGTCCTTGCGGGCATCATCATGGCGCTGCCGCTGGGGATTGCCGCCGTCATCGATGCCCGTGAGCGTCGGCTTCCCAATTCTCTTGCGGCGGCGCTTACCCTCATAGGCGCCGCAATGGCCCTATGGTGCTACGGCATCGAGGGGTTTGTTGGTCGGCTGTTCGTTGCGGTCGCATCCTGTGCTGTGCTTGTGGGCCTCGAGCTTGTCTGGAGGTACGTCCGGCATGCAAGCGGCCTTGGCATGGGCGATATCAAGGCGCTCTTCCCGCTGCTTTTAGTCCAGCCGGCGGCTGCCCTTGCGGCCTTTGCGTTCGCGTTGCTGTTGCTTGCCGCGGCGGGTGTCGTGCTTCGCCAGCGGGCGCTGCCGCTGTTGCCGTTTCTCGCGGTCGCATGGCTTGCGGTCCTGGTGGGGGCAGCGATGGGTCTATAGTCAGGGGCACCCAGGGATGGCCACGTGTTCTGCGCGGCGTGTTCGCCCTGCGCGTCGCCGCACGATATGCGATGATGTCACCAGGCCGACAGGAAGGAGTCACCGTGTCGAATCAAGATGCCTTGTCTCGCGAGGAGCTGCGCGCCCGCATGGACCGCATCCCCGATGTTCTTTCCGACGAGCTTATCGAGCGCATGACCGAAGACCGTGCGCGCGGCTGGGTGAATCCCTATCGATGTGACGACGCGGATGCTCTGCGCCGCGAAGACCGTCCAGCGGACCGCGCGAGCATCTGGCGTCCGGCGTTCGTTCGCGACGTCGAGAAGATCCTTCACACCCCGGCCTACAACCGATATGCCGGAAAGACCCAGGTCTTTAGCTTCCGCAGCAACGACGACCTTTCCCGGCGCGGCCTCCATGTGCAGCTCGTAGCTCGCATCGCGCGCGACATCGGTTATGCTCTGGGGCTCAACTGTGACCTCATCGAGGCTATCGGGCTGGGGCACGACCTGGGCCACACGCCGTTTGGACACGCCGGCGAGCGCTGTTTGAACGACGTCTTTCATGAGCACACGGGGCGTTGGTTCTTCCACAACGTGCATTCGGTCCGCGTGCTCGACGTGCTCTATGGCCGCAATCTTACGCTTCAGACGCTCGACGGGGCGCTCACCCATAACGGCGAGTACGAACAGCGCGTCTTTGAGCTCTCGGGTCTCAAGGACTTTGATGAATTCGACCGCACGGTCGAGGCGTGCTATCGCGATGGCGAGATGGCCGTGGGGCATCTGCGGCCTATGACGCTTGAAGGTTGCGTGGTGCGCATCTCGGACATCATCGCCTACGTGGGCCGCGATCGGCAGGATGCGATTGCCGCGGGCCTGCTTGACGAGGACGCCTTTGAAGACGGACTGGGCGGGGCGTATAACTCGTGGATCCTCTCGCATGCCTCGGCGGACATCATCGAGCATAGCTACGGGCGCGACCGTATCGAGATGAGCGAGGAGCTCTTCAGCGAGATTCGCCGCGCCAAGGCCGAGAACTATAAGAAGATCTATCGGGCAAGTGGCATAGAAGGGGAGAGCGCCGAGGTGCTCTCACGTGCCTTCTACCTCATGTACGAGCGCTGCCTGGCAGATCTGCGCGCTCGCGATGAGTCGAGCTACATCTTCAAGCACCATATCGCGCGCATCGAGCGCCATCTGGAGCACTATGGCCGCACGTATGATTGGGCGTCCGACCCCGACCAGACGGTCGTCGACTACATCGCAAGCATGAGCGATGGCTACTTTGCCGAGCTCGCAACGAAGCTCTTCCCCCAGATCCGGTTCCCCCGGCGCACCTATATCAACGAGCGCTAGGCTCCCTGTGGCGCCTGCGAACGAACGTCATATGAAGGGATGACATGGAGACCCTGTTCAGCCAAGGAGAGTCGGAGCGCACGCTCAAAAACGCCCCGCTTGCGGTGCGCATGCGCCCCGACTCGCTCGATGAATACGTAGGCCAACAGAAGGCGGTGGGCCCGGATTCGTGGCTTCGCCGTGCGATCGAACACGACGTGCTCTCGAGCGTGATTCTCTACGGACCTGCCGGCACGGGCAAAACCACGTTGGCGCATATCATCGCCAAACATACGAGGAGCGAGTTCGTCGAGGTCTCTGCTGTCACGGGCACGGTCAAGGACCTGCGGCGCGAGATCGATGACGCCCAGCGCAGGCTCATGGCGTTCGACCGGCGTACCATCCTCTTTATCGACGAGATCCATCGCTTCTCCCGCTCTCAGCAGGACGCCCTGCTGCACGCTGTAGAGAATCGCACCGTGGTGATGATCGGCGCCACGACGGAAAACCCCTATTTCGAGGTCAACTCGGCCCTGCTGTCCCGCAGCCGCATCGTCGAGCTCGACTACCTCACCGACGAGGACATTGCGGTGCTCGTTCGGCGCGCGCTTGCCGATAAGCGCGGCCTTGCCGGGGCGTTTACCGCCGACGACGAGGTCGTCTCGGCCATATGCCGCCTTGCTGCCGGTGACGCCCGCAGCGCCCTGACGACGCTCGAGCTTGCAAGCGAGGTGGCAATCCTTCGTCCCGAGTCCGATGCCCTCCGCGAGGCGGGCAAGGCTGTGCCCATTCTGCTCGAAGACGTTCAGACGGCCAATCCTCGGCGCGGCCTGTCGTACGACAAGTCGGGCGACATGCACTACGACATCATCTCGGCATTCATCAAGTCCATGCGCGGCAGCGACCCCGATGCGGCGGTCTATTGGCTCGCGCGCATGATCGATGCCGGCGAGGACCCCAAGTTCATCGCCCGGCGCATCATGATCCAGGCGTCGGAAGACATTGGCAACGCCGACCCCCAGGCGTTTCTCATCGCGGCTGCCGCCTTCAAATCTGCCGAGGTCATCGGGTACCCTGAATGCCGCATCAACCTGGCTCAAGCGGCGATCTACAACGCCCTGGCGCCGAAATCGAACGCCTGCGAGGCGGCGATCGACGCGGCGCTTGCAGACGTGCGCACAAGCGGCCAGCGCGAGGTGCCCAGCTACCTGCGCGACCGGCATCGTCCCGGTTCCGAGGACTACGGCGACTACCTGTATCCCCACGACTACCCTGAAGGATGGGTTGACCAGCGCTACCTGCCCGAGGGGTTGGAGCGTGGCGCCTTCTGGAAACCCGCGGGCCGCGGCTGGGAACAGTGGCGCTACGAGCAGGCGCCCCGTAACGCTGGCTCATCCCGCGGAGCTGCAGGTTCGGACTAGGTGTAGGGTTGCCCCGCGGAGCGGCGAGCTTGGACCGGGCATAGGGTCCAATGTCTGTCGTCGAGACACGTCTGTCGCGCCGATTCGGACCCGCGCCTCTGGAGACGAGGTCGGTTCGTGCCAAGGGCGATTCAAAGTTGGCGCATGGGGTAGTATTACCATCAGTTGTGTATTGAGGTTGCGGCGTGCACGTCGCTTCTGGTAGGGGAGGCAGCATGGATCCGCTGCAAATCGTTTTGATCGTACTGGCGATTGCCGCCATATGGGCGGTCGTCGAGGTCGCGCTCACGCTTCGTCGTACGCGCGGCACCATGGACGGCGTCGATAAGACTATGGGCAACGTCGACAAGGCGGTCGATGAGCTGACCCAGGTCGCCGCAGAGGCGCGTCCGGTCCTCAAGCATCTGGACGAGGCGATTTTGGAGGCCCGTCCGGTCATCGCCCATCTCGACGATGCCGCAGCGGAGCTTCAGCCCGCGGCGACGCAGCTCGAGCCTTTACTGAAGTCCGCGACCGTTGCCGTGGACGCGCTTTCCGCCAACCTCGTCGAGGTCGAAGGCGTCGTACGTGACGTCTCTGCCGTGACCGGCGCCGCCGCCAACGCGGGAAACGCGGTCTCGGGGTTCACGGACTCCGCCACGGGCGTTGTGAACCGCATTATCGGCAAATTTAAGTCGCATGACGACGAGCAGCCCCCTGCGCTTGAGGACGGGGAGCCGGCTGCTCCGGCCGCTCCTGCAGCTGAGGCCCCTCACGCCGATTCCAACGACGCTCCTCAGACTGTGACGCCTGCACCCGAGCGCCCGGGTCGCTACTTCACCTATGGTTCGACCGATGACACACCTGCGTCCGACGCGTCTGCGTCCGACGCCGACACGAAGGAGAGCATCCATGACTAATGGCAGCCCGGAGCAGGTTGTTCTCGAGGTGCGCTGCGAGCCGCGCCTTGCCCGGCTCGTACGCATGACGGCGGCCAACGTCGCCATGCTCTCGTCTATGTCCGTCGACCGTGTAGAGGATATCCGCATGGCGGCGGAGGAGGCATTCATCTATGCCTGCACGGTTGAGCCCGACGAGGCCATCTGCATCGCGTTTACCGTCGATGAGGGGCATGTCGCCATGGACTTCGAGCTTGGCGACGTCGACCTGGAAACCATCGACGCCTCTCCCGAGGCGGCCTACGCCGACCTCATCCTCACCGCGGTCTGTGACTCCTACTCCAAGGATACCGACCCGGTTGTACTTCACCTCGACCTCAAGGCGGATGTCTAATATGGCAGAACGCACCCAGTCAACTAAGACTGCCTGGGACAAAGAGAAGACGCGAGAGCTCTTCCGAAGGTACAAGGAAGAGGGCGACATGGACGCGCGCGAGAAGCTCGTCATGTCGCACCTCAACCTTGTGCGGTTCCTGGCCAACAAGTTTAAAAACCGCGGCGAGCCTCTGGACGACCTCGTTCAGGTGGGCTACCTCGGCCTGCTGAAGGCTATCGACCGATTTGACCCAAGCAGGGGCCTTGAGTTCACGACGTACGCGACGCCCACCATTCTGGGCGAGATTAAGCGCCACTTCCGCGACAAGGGGTGGAGCGTGCGCGTACCCCGTCGCCTGCAGGAGCTCTCCGCCAAGGTCAACCAGGCTACAGACACCCTGACGACCCAACTGCAGCGTTCGCCCACCGTTGAGGAAATCGCCGAGTACCTTGACGCTTCGGTTGACGAGGTGCTTGAGGCCATGGAATCGTCTTCGGCGTACAGCTCGGTCCCGCTTGAGGGTACGGGCTCTTCCGACAACGACGATGCGCCTTCGGTCATCGACCGCTACGCGTCTGAGGACAACGAGCTGAGCTTTACCGACGACCGTCTGGTGATCGAAGAGGCGCTCAAGTCGTTCTCGCCGCGCGAGCGTGAGGTCATCGAGCTGCGCTTCCTGAAGGGCATGACGCAGATCGAGATTGCCAAGGAGCTGGGAATCTCTCAGGTTCAGGTGTCGCGCCTGCTGCGCCGGACCCTCAAGAAGATTCAGGACAAGATCGATCCCGAGGGGGTCATCGCGCGCTCATGAGCAACCCGGCACGCTCCTCGCACACCGATGCGGATTCCAAGATCCGCTCGCTCGCTCCCATCGCCCTGCGCGTATGGATTGTGGTGGGCGCCATCGTCATCGGCTCTGCCGTGCTCAACGTTCTCGGTGTGCTTGCGCCGGTCATCGAGTTCTTTGCCGTGGGCTCGCTTGTCGCCTTCGTCGCGTCTCCCATCGTGAACGTGCTTGAGCACCACGGAGTGCCGCGCGGTGTGGGTGCACTGCTGGGACTTGTCATCGTCGTGGCGGCGGTGCTCTGCCTCGTCCTGGTGATCGCGCCGGTCTTTATCGAGCAGGTCATGGACGTCCTCATGGTGCTGCCATCGCAGCTGCGCGCCTTCGGCGAGTGGGTCGTTTCGGTTACCAACGACTTCAAGATGTTCTCCCAGTCCAGTTGGGCCACCCAGCTGGACTCCGCCCTGGGGTCGCTTGCCAACGTGGCGTCCGACTTTGTGGCACAGCTTGCAGGCGATGTCGGCAAGGGCATGTTCCCGTTCATCTCGGGGTTTGCCTCGCAGCTCTTCATCATCTTTTTGGGCCTTGTGCTGGCTTATTGGCTTGCGCGCGACTATCCTCGCATCCACCGCGAAATCTGCACCATCGTGGGCGAGGACCGCGAGACGAGTTATCGGTTCATGGTCGCCATCCTGTCGCGCTCCGTGGGTGGCTACATGCGCGGCCAGGTCATCACGTCGGTTATCAACGGCCTGCTCGCGTTCGTGGGTTTCGTGGTGATCGGGCACCCCTATGCCGGCCTCATGGCCGTCCTTACGGGGCTCCTGCACCTCATTCCCGTCGTCGGCCCGTGGATCTCGGCCGCCGTGGCGGTTTTGCTGGCGGTGTTCTTCGATCCGCTTTGCGCCGTCTGGACACTCGTGTGGGCCATGGTCGCCCAAAACATCACCGACAACGTGATCTCACCAAAGATCATGCAGTCTGCAGTCTCGGTGCATCCGGCCATGAGCCTTGCCGCCATCGTCGTGGGCTCGGCGCTGCTGGGGCCGCTCGGCATGGTGGTCGCCATCCCGCTCTGTGCGGCCATGAAGGGCCTCTTCATCTTCTACTTCGAAAACGGCACCAAGCGTCAGCTCGTCTCCTACGACGGGGCGATCTTCCAGGGTACGCCGTTCCGCGATGCCGTTGGCTCTCCGGTCGCTGCATACGATGCCCTGGGCGATGATTCCTTCGTAACGGAGTCCGAACTCGTCGATGAGGATGTCGCGCCGGACGCCGAGGCCATGCCGCGCCCCGAGCTCGACAACCCGTGGAGCCGCCTTTCGGCGCTCCAGCCTGGTGCAACCGGCATGTTCCGCAATCCCTTCGCTTCGGATAAGTCCGAGCAGGACGACGGCGACACGTCCGGCGACGGCGACACGTCCAGCGACGGTTCCATGTCCGGCGCCGGCAAGCCGGGGGAGCGCGACCACAAGAAGGGCGACGGCAGGCGTCAGTAAGGCCCGCGGTCGGTCGCGTCCATATCACATGCGCATATTCCCTACATGCTCGCAGCCTTCGGTGCTGTAAGGGGCTGGTCATGCTATCCTTTTGTACGTTTACGTCACGTTGTACACGTGTGTTTATCTGAGGAGAACGCCACATGACCGAAGACCGTCCCACCATGACCACCGCAGAGATTCGCTCTGCGTTCTTGAAGTTCTTTGAAGACAAGGGGTGCAAGCTCTATCCCTCGTCGTCGCTTATCCCCGACGACCCGTCGCTTCTGCTTGCCAACGCTGGCATGAACCAGTTCAAAGAGTATTACCAGGGCAAGAAGACCATGCGCGAGATCGGTGCAACCTCGTGCCAGAAGTGCGTGCGCACCAACGACATCGACATCATCGGCTCCGACGGTCGCCATGCCTCGTTCTTCGAGATGCTCGGCAACTTCTCCTTCGGTGGCGTCTCCAAGGAGCAGGCGTGCACCTGGGCGCTCGAGCTTTCGACCGATGTCTTCAAGCTTCCGAAGGATCGCCTGTACTTCACCGTCTTCACCGACGACGACGAGACCTACGACATCTGGCGCAGTCTTGGCGTTGCCGAGGACCACATCAGCCGTCTGGGTGAGGACGACAACTTCTGGGCGGCTGGCCCCACCGGTCCGTGCGGCCCCTGCTCCGAGATCTACTACGACATGGGCCCCGAGGTCGGCTGCGGCCGTCCCGACTGCGCGCCCGGCTGCGACTGCGATCGCTTCCTGGAGTACTGGAACCTCGTGTTCACCCAGTTTGATCGCCAGGAGGACGGCTCCATGCCGGAGCTGCCGCACCGCAACCTCGATACCGGCATGGGCCTTGAGCGCATGAGTGCCATCATGCAGCACAAGACCTCCTTCTTCGACAGCGACATCATGCAGGGCCTCATCCGCCTGGGCGAGGAGATTTCGGGTGTGACCTACGTGGGCGACGACTACGAGGGCCCCAGCCGCTCGCTGCGCATCATCGCCGACCACGCGCGCTCCGTTGACTTCATGATCTCTGACGGCATCCTGCCGGGCAACGAGGGCCGCGGCTATGTGCTGCGCCGTCTGCTCCGTCGCGCCGTCTTCCACGGCCGCCTGCTGGGCGTCGAGGGCGCCTTCCTGGGCCGCTTCATCGACAAGGTGAACGAGCTCATGGCCGATGCCTATCCCGAGCTCACCAAGAACGCCGCTCTGGTTAAGGGCATCGTGAACGCCGAGGAGGAGCGCTTCTCGCAGACCCTCGACAACGGTCGCGTCTATCTGGACGAGGCGCTCTCCAAGCTCGGCGAGGGCGAGGTGCTCGACGGCGCCTCTGCCTTTATGCTGCACGACACCTTTGGTTTCCCCATTGACCTTACCGTCGAGATCGCCCAGGGCGCGGGCCACGACGTTGACATCGACGGCTTCAACCGCGAGATGGAGGCCCAGCGCGAGCGTGCGCGTGCCAACGTGAAGGGCGACGCGTGGGGCTCCTTCAACGACGTGTGGGTCGAGCTCTCTGACAGCGTGGCCGCGACCGAGTTCTGCGGCTATGAGGACGATGCGCTCGAGGGTGCTCACGTGCTCGCGATCGTGCGCGACGGCGCCTCGGTCGACGCTGCCTCTGAGGGCGAGGACGTCGAGGTCGTGCTTGACCGCACGCCGTTCTATGCCGAGATGGGTGGCCAGATGGGCGATACCGGCGAGCTTGCTTCTGCGGGCGCGCGCCTTGCCGTGTCTGACACCAAGGCCCATGCGGGCATCTATGCGCATGTCGCGCATGTCGAGGCTGGTGAGCTTCACGTGGGCGATACGGTGGCTGCTACGGTCGACCATCATCGCCGCGAGCTCCTGCGCCGCAACCATACCGCGACGCACCTGCTTGACGCCGCGCTTAAGGAGGTGCTGGGCGACCACGTGAACCAGGCAGGCTCCCTGGTGGCGTCCGAGCACCTGCGCTTCGACTTCACCCACTTCGAGGCCCTCTCGACCGAGCAGCTTGCCCGCGTCGAGGAGCTCGTGAATCGCGAGATCTTTGCCGCCAAGCCCGTCGTGACCCAGGTCATGGGCATCGATGAGGCCAAGGCTGCCGGCGCTGTCGCACTCTTTGGCGAGAAGTACGGCGACGTGGTGCGCGTTGTCTCCGTGGGTACCGAGGACCGTCCGTTCTCGCGCGAGCTCTGCGGCGGCACGCATGCCCGCAATACCGCCGAGATCGGCTTCTTCCGCATTGTCTCCGAGTCCTCGACCGGCTCTAACGTGCGTCGTATCGAGGCTGTGACGAGCGAGGGCGCCGTGGCCTATCTGGACGCGCGCGCTCACATGCTTGAGCAGACCGCCGAGGCGCTTAAGTGCCGCGTGGACGAGGTTCCGACGCGTGTCGCCGGTCTGCAGAAGGAGCTGCGCGAGGCCAACCAGAAGCTCAAGGCCGCCCTTACCGGCGGCTCGTCCGACGCCATCTCGCACGCTATCGAGACCGCGCGCGACATGGGTGCCTACAAGTTGGTCATCGCCCAGCTCGAGGGACTTGAGGCTGCCGACCTGCGCAACGTCTGGGATACCGTGCGCCAGAAGGCGCAGGGCCCCGTGGCGTGCGTGCTTGCTACCGTGACCTCCAAGGGCCAGCCGGCGCTTCTTGCCGGTGCGACCGACGAGGCTGTGGCGGCTGGCTTCAAGGCGGGCGATATCATCAAGCAGATCGCTCCGCTTGTGGGTGGCGGCGGTGGCGGCCGTCCCACCATGGCTCAGGCTGGCGGCAAGGATGCCTCTGGCATTCCCGCGGCGCTCGAGGCTGCTCAGAAGGCACTTGAGGCGTAAGCGACATGGCTGCTCTGGCGCTCGATATCGGTGATGTTCGCGTTGGCATCGCTGCGTCTGACGCAAGCGGACGCGTGGCGATGCCGGTGAAGGTGCTTCCGGCGGCGGAGGTGACCGGTATGGCTCGGTCGTTCCGCATGATCTTGGAGGACTATGAGCCCGAGGTGCTCGTGTGCGGGCGTCCCGAGACCCTGGGAGGGGAGGATGGCCCGCAGGCCCAGCGCGTCACCGAGGTGGCTCGGCGCGTGGGCGAGGCGACCGGTCTTCCCGTCGAGTTCGTCGACGAGCGCTTGTCCTCGCGCGAGGCCAAGCGCATCCTGCGCGAACAGGGCCTTTCCGAGCGCGATATGCGCGGCAAGGTCGATATGGTTGCAGCGAGTCTGTTTCTGCAGACTTGGCTTGACCGTCAGCGCAACGCGTAGGGGAGTGCCCGGGGGTTGTCTGGCGCTAGGCTGCGCGGTTGATTTGCTTGTGGAGGCGAGGGTCCAGTTGGGTCCTCGCCTTTTCTTTTTGTTTTCGGGCGAGCGCGATGCGGTTTCTGGGCTGCACCTCCCGCGGGTGGGCAATTCTGCCGTCCCCTGGGCAGCTGCGATGCGTCGGGGTTGTGCCGCTGGTCAATTCGAGTGGCGGCTGGGTATGAGCGACGCATTCGGGTCAAGCGGTTGGTCAATTCGGATGAGCGCTGGGCAAGAGGGGCGTGGTCTCGTGCAGCTGTTGGTCAATTTTGTTGAGCGCTGGGTACGTGCGGCGAGGTGTCGTCGCGCGTTGACCCGTAATGGGGCTGCCTTGCTGTCCAGGAGGCCATCATTTTGACCACATCTGCATGCATGCGAGAAGTACCGATGCCCAGCGCGCGCTCCAATTGACCACACTCCCTCCAATGTTGCGATCTTCGTACCCAGCACGAACCTATATTGACCATTCCGCAACCGATCTTGTGGATCGTCCGCCCAGGCGAGCGCTCGATTGGCCATCGGTTTAGGCATCCAGTCGTGCGATGCTCACGCATGGTCCTCTGTCTCTGCATTGCATACAAATTGGGGTAGGAGTGTGGTCAGCTTGCCGGTGGCCCATCCTGTTCTTGCCGCCATTCGGACAATCAGGCGACCGTTCGGACAAATCTACTTGTTCGGTTCAGGCATTTTCGATACGTTAATCTTAATGGAGATGTCTGTCGCTTAAAGACGTGCGGCAACAGAAAGGCTGGTACCGCCATGATTCTCAAGTCGATTCAAAATGTTTTCGGGGGGGGGGATGCTCATTCTGAGCATCTAGTCCAACAACGGAATAGCTGGATTCGCATCGTAAGCATCTGCGCAGCGGTACTGTGCGCAGCGGTGATGGTGCCTGCTGACGCGCTGTCGGCGAAAGCCGCGACGCTAAGCGAGGTTTTGATAGATGCAAGATCTGCTGAGGGTACAGCTGTGCTGCCACGGGATGTTGACGATGTCCAGGCTATGATTGACGCGCTTCCCACGGCGGAGGCCTTGGCGTCGATGTCCCTGGACGAACAAGCGACGGTCTATGACCAGGTACAGGCAGCCTGTGATGCCTATACCGTCCTGACCGACGAGCAGAAAGAGCAGATTACTGGGGCGGAGGTTATCAACGACCTCTTTGCGGTATTCAATGGCACGGTGAATGCGCTGGCAGACAATACGTACAATATCAACAGTGGAAATGTCGTAATTTCCGAGAGTGGCAGCTATACCATCACCGGCAGTGGCAACACGACAAACACCATTACGGTCAATTCTGGCGTGATGGTGACGATTACATTAAACAACGTCAACATTGACCTCTCAAACGGTAGCGGCCCCGCCTTTGATATTCAATCCGGCGCAAATGTGACGCTGATCCTGGAGGGCGCAAACACGCTCACCAGCGGCGACTGTATCGGCATCAATAGTAGCGGCGCCCCCGGTATCCACCTGCCCACTGGTGCGTCGCTTACGATTCAGAGCCTCAATGGAGATGCTTCCGCCTCGCTGGCAGTCAAAGGTGGCAAGGAAACCATAAGGGGCGGCGCGGGCATTGGCGGCGATTTAGACGAAAGCTGCGGCACGGTAACTATCAACAGCGGTTGTGTGGAGATTAATGGCGGCGATGCGGTCTATGCTGGTGGTGTAGGCATCGGCGGCGGCACCAAGACAACATACACTGCCGGAAATGGTGGCACGGTGATCATCAATGGCGGCACCGTCAACATAACCGGGGGTGCTGGGAGGTATGGCGGAGCGGGCATTGGCGGCGGCGTCTCCGCATCCGGCCCTGCCGGCAGCGGTGGCGTAACGGTTATCACCGGCGGCAATGTGACCGTCACAGGCGGTGCGGGCGACTATGTTGGCGGCGCAGGCATCGGCGGTGGCACAGCATATAGCGGCCAAGGCGTCGGCGGCAACGGCGGCACAGTGGTCGTGCTGAATGGTGCCGAGATTACCGGCGGCCTCGGCGACGATCGAAATGGCAACGACTGTGGCGTTGGAATTAGCACGGCTTGGAATGATGGTGCAGATAGCGGTGACGGCATCTTGCCCAGTGGCGACGACTATAGTGTCTATGGCGATTTGGAGCTGCCCGACGATATTGTAATTCACAGCGGCGTGACCGTAACCATCCCAGATGGTACCAGTTTGATTATCCCGGAGAACATAGAGCTGGTGGTGGATGGCACGCTGAAGGTGGAGGAAGGCGGCTCTCTGTCCAACGGCGGAACGATTTCCGGTAGCGGCACCCTGACCGGCGACGGAACGGTTGCGAATAATGGCGGTACTATAACCGTGAGCAACAATGATTTTGCCGCAAATGTTACTTTGAGCATAACCAGCGGCGGAAGTCCCGTAGGTTCTGTTACCTATGGCTCCACCGTTACCCTGACGGCCAACGTAACAGACGGCTCCGGGGCAGTCAATAGCGGCACCGTGTATTTCTATCAGGGATCGAATACATCCGGCACTCTGCTGAACAGCGGCGGCACAAATGTGAACAGCGGCAAAGCATCCTATAGCTTGACTTTGAACGATGCCAGCTGGACACCCAGCGAGAAGGCCTACACCATCACCGCCGTCTATGCCCCCGGGCAGGACAGCGGTCTGCTGTCGGGCAACGGCGCCGGCGCCCTCACCGTGTCCAAGGCGACACCCGGCGAGCCGCCAGACGGCCCAAATATTTTGAATGAAAAGACTACAACCAGTGTTACGTTGAATCCGGTTGATGACGATGGTGCAGATATCTACGGTACTATTCAATACGGATATATCACGGGTGATGAGACTTCTGTCCCGGAGGATCGCTGGCAGAACAGCAATGCATTTACTAGCCTGTCCCCCGGTACGGACTACACCTTCTACACCCGATACGCCGGGAATGACTACTATAACCCGTCCAACCTCTTCTACTTCGGCTATCGTCTCACCACTTTACCTTCCGTTACGACCACCAGCCTAACCAGCGGATATGTGGGCGTGGAGTATGAAGCGCAACTGGAGGCCAGCGTTGCCGATAACAAGACGGTGACATGGACGCTTGCGAATGGTGCCACCCTGCCGGAGGGACTGACGCTGAATGCCAGTACCGGCGTAATCAGCGGCGTGCCGAAAGCGACGGCTACCAGCCACAGCTTTACTGTTCAAGCGTCTATCGACAGCATTGTTAACTTCGAGCGGATAACCAACACGGCAATCCTGTCCATCAGCATCAACGCCGGTAAGTCGGACATCTCGGCGAACACCTACAACGGTGAAACGCAGACCGACACATTCAACTACGGTGACACCATCACGGTCAAAGGTACGATTTCGCCCTCCAGCCAAACGCCCAGCGACGGCATCAACGCCATCGCGGAACCGGCGCAGAACCAGGTGGGTCTGTATTTGGGTGAAACCGAACTCGCTACGGCGGATGTGGAGAACGGCGGCGGCTTTACCCTCACCTATGACACCAGCAACAAGGGAATCCCCATAGGGGAGGAACAGACCCTCACGGTGAAGTATGGCGGCAGCTCTGATCTTATTGCTGGTTCCGCCACTGTGACCATCACGCTGAACCGTAAGCCCGTGACGGTTGCATTCACCGGTCCGGCTACCAAGACCTACGACGGCAATGTGAAGCCGCCGGAGGGCCTGGCCGTCGTCCTGGCCGACGGAGTTGTGGTGGGGGATGACGACGTGACGGTCTCGGCGGCCGGCATCGCCTACGACAGCCCCGGGGTGGGGACGGACAAGACTATCACCGCCAGCGGGCTCGTTCTCGGTGGTGATAATGCGGACTGGTATGACCTACGTGAAACGTCCGCGACCACGGCGGGCTCCATCAGGAGCCCCTACGTGCCGCCCTCGACGCCCTCCGGCCCCGTGTCCGGCGGGACGAAGGGCTGGGACTCCATCATCGACAAGCTCAAGGGAGCAAAGGACGGCGACACCGTCACCGTGGACATGAAGGGGACCACGGAGCTCCCCGCCGAGGCCCTCGAGGCAGTCGCCGGCCGCGACGTCACGCTCGTGCTCGACATGGGGGAGGGCGTGTCGTGGGAGATCCGGGGCGTCGACGTCCCGGCGGACATGGCGTTCACCGATCTCGACATGGGGGTCGAGATGGGTACGGACGCCATATCGGCGGACGTCGTGAACCTCGTGACGGGCGAGGCGGGCTCGGTCGAGCTCACGCTCGCGCACGACGGACCCTTCGGGTTCACGCTCACGCTCGTGGCGCCGCTCGGCGAGGAGGCCAAGGGACTTGTGGCGAACCTCTATCACTACGACCCCGAGAAGGGGCTCGCATTCGAGACCTCCGGCGAGGTCGGGGAAGACGGCTCGGCTCGCCTGCCGCTCAACCACGCCTCGACGTGGCTCGTCGCGCTCGACAGGGCCTCGCACGCGCTGCCCTTCGCGGACACGTCCGAGGGCGAGTGGTACTCGGAGGCCATCCGCTGGGCGTGGCTCCACGGCGTCATGACCGGCTACGACGACGGGTCGAACCTCTTCGGCACGGGGGACGCCCTCACGCGCGCCCAGCTCGCGGCGACGCTCTACAAGGCCGCCGGCTCGCCCGCGGCCGACCCCGCCGGTGTAGAGAGGTACTCCGACTGCGACCCCGGCGCCTGGTACGCGGAGGCGGTCTCCTGGGCATCCGACCAGGGCCTCATGTCGGGCTACGACGACGGGTCCGGCCGCTTCGCGCCTGACGCCCCGCTCACGCGCGAGCAGCTCGCGACCGTCTTCTGGAGGGCGGCCGGCTCGCCTGAGGCCGAGGCGGACCTGGGGGCGTTCCCCGACGGCGGAGAGACGTCCCCGTGGGCGAGGCCCGCGGTCTCCTGGGCGGTCTCCACGGGCTTGCTCAAGGGTTATGATAATACCGGCGAGCTCGGCCCCGCGGGCACCCTCACGCGCGCACAGATGGCCACGGTGCTCTACCGCCTCGCCGCGGAGGGAGCGGGCGGGGACCTCGGCATCCTGTAGAACGCCGGCTTTGTTTCCGATGTGCCGGCCCGGGACGTCCAAAAGTGGATTGTCCCGGGCCGTCTTCGTCCCAAGGGGCTCCTTCCTTGTTCCCGAGCCGTATCCCTCGCCCTAGTTGCGTGCGCGCTCCAAAAGTTGATGGAGGTTTTCGGCCATAATCGCCTCCAAATGAGGGTGATTCTGGCCGAATCGCGCACGCAATTTTCATTGGGCGTACGCAACTTCCGCCGGGCGCACGTAATTCCTAAAAGCGGCACGCATCTGCCAGGGTCAACCGCCATGCCAAGCGCCTCACCTCAGCACATGCAACAAACCCACGGTTTATACAATACGTAACCAAGAACCTGGTAAACGGTCGTTATCCTCGGTAAACGGTACCTTTACGCGCAATATGCGCGAATTCTGCATAAAACTGACGACATGTAAAGACCGTTCGCCGAATCGTCTCTACCTGCGGAAACGACCGTTCGCGGATATTATTTCGAACGTGATTCACTAATTCTATACAATTAACCAAGGTCTGTGGATGGCAGGCATGATGTCACCGCAAACCTCAATGTAACCTCTCTAGTAAAAGGAGGTAGGTATGGTAGGAATTGTCCTTGCAAGTCATGGCGACCTTGCTGCGGGCATCAAGCAGACGGCCTCGATGGTCTTTGGCGATCAGCCTGACGTCGTTTCCGTTAGCTTGCAGCCGAGCATGGGACCAGATGACCTGAGGGCCGAGATCGAGAAGGAGGTGGCAACACTTTCAGATCCCGAGCAGGTGCTGTTCCTGGTCGATCTGTGGGGCGGCACGCCGTTCAACCAGATCAACGGGCTTCTTGACTCCCATCCCACGTGGGTGGCGGTCACCGGCATGAACCTCCCGATGGTCATCACGGCGTATACGCTGCGCATGAACCCGGAGGCTACCGCGGCAGAGATCGCTACGGGCATCCTCCAGGAGTCCCGTGACGGCGTTCGCGTCAAGCCCGAAGACCTCGAGCCCGCACCCGCGAAGGCCGAGGTGGCCAAGGCGAATGTTCCCACGGGCGCTATCCCCGAGGGCACGGTCCTGGGCGACGGTCACATCAAGATCGCCCACTGCCGCGTCGACACGCGTCTGCTTCATGGCCAGGTCGCGACGACCTGGACCAAGCAGGTCAACCCCGACCGCATCATCGTCGTCTCCGACTCCGTCTCCCATGACGAGCTGCGCAAGACGATGATCGTGCAGGCGGCTCCTCCGGGAGTCAAGGTGCACGTCGTGCCGATCCAGAAGATGATCGACGTCTCCAAGGACCCGCGCTTCGGTGCCACGAAGGTCATGCTGCTCTTCGAGACCCCTCAGGACGTCCTGAAGGCTGTCGAAGGCGGCGTCGACATCAAGAACGTCAACCTTGGTTCTATGGCCCACTCGGTCGGCAAGGTCGTCGTCACGAACGCCATCGCAATGGACAAGGCCGACGTCGAGTGCCTGGAGACGCTTGCGTCCAAGGGCATCGAGTTCGACGTCCGCAAGGTTCCTTCGGATTCTCCCGAGAACTTTGACGCCATGATGAAGAAGGCCAAGTCCGAGCTGGCCGCTCAGGCATAAGAAGGAGGGAAACATGTCGGTTCTCACAATCATCCTGATTGTCATCGTTGCCTTCCTTGCCGGCATGGAGGGCATCCTTGATGAGTTCGAATTCCATCAGCCGCTCGTTGCGTGCACGCTCATTGGTTTGGTGAGTGGTCACCTCGAGGCTGGCATCGTTCTGGGCGGTACGCTCCAGATGATGGCCCTTGGTTGGGCCAACATCGGCGCCGCCGTCGCGCCCGATGCCGCGCTCGCGTCCACCGCGTCCGCAATTCTGATGGTCATCGCTCTTAACGGTGGTACTGCGCAGTCCGAGGCCATCTCTACGGCCATCGCTGTCGCCGTGCCGCTGTCTGTGGCTGGCCTCTTCCTCACGATGGTCGTTCGTACCCTCGCTATCCCCATCGTCCACGCCATGGACGCCGCAGCTGCCAAGGGCAACTTCGGCGCCATCGACCGCTGGCAGATCATCGCCATCTGCATGCAGGGCGTCCGTATCGCCATCCCGGCCGCGGCTCTGTGCTTCATTCCGCAGGAGGCCGTGACGGCTGCGCTGAACGCCATGCCCGCATGGCTCACGGACGGCATGAGCATCGGTGGCGGCATGGTTGCTGCCGTCGGTTACGCCATGGTCATCAACATGATGGCGACCAAGGAGGTCTGGCCGTTCTTCGTCCTCGGCTTCTGCCTCGCTGCCATCTCCGAGCTTACCCTTATCGCCCTGGGTGCTATCGGCATCTGCCTGGCCCTCATCTATCTGGGCCTCAAGGAGCTTGCTAAGCAGGGCGGCGGCGCCGCTGGTTCCGGCGACCCGCTCGGCGACATCTTGGACGACTACGAGTAGGAAGGGAGGTAGAGACACATGGCAGAAAAGGTTACCCTCAGCAAGCAGGACCGTATTAAGGTCTGGTGGCGTCATCAGTTCCTCCAGGGCTCCTGGAACTACGAGCGTATGCAGAACGGTGGTTGGTGCTATTCCATCATCCCGGCCATCAAGAAGCTCTACACCAACAAGGATGACCAGATTTCGGCGCTCAAGCGTCACATGGAGTTCTACAACACGCATCCCTACGTGTCGTCCCCGGTCATGGGCGTTACCCTGGCCCTCGAGGAGGACCGTGCTAACGGCGCTGCGATCGACGATGCCGCTATTCAGGGCGTCAAGGTCGGTATGATGGGCCCGCTCGCTGGCGTCGGCGACCCGGTGTTCTGGTACACCGTCCGCCCGCTGCTCGGCGCACTCGGCGCTTCGCTCGCCATGGGTGGCTCCATCGCTGGCCCGATCATCTTCTTCGTGGCCTGGAACGTCATTCGTATGGTCTTCGAGTGGTACACGCAGGAGTTCGGCTACAAGCTGGGCACCTCGATCACGAACGACCTCTCGGGCGGCCTGCTCGGCAAGATCACCGAGGGCGCTTCCATCCTTGGTATGTTCGTCATCGGCTCGCTGGTCGAGCGCTGGGTCTCCATCACCTTCGCCCCGGTCGTCTCCACCGTGCCGCTTGACACCGGTGCCTATATCGACCCGTCCAGTCTCGATGCGCTTGCTCAGAGCGACGGCGTGGGCGCGGCCATCCTGCAGGCGCTCTCCGACCAGGCCGGTGGCCTGTCGCTGACCGCCGAGAAGGTCACCACGCTCCAGCAGAACCTCGACAGCCTGATCCCTGGCCTCGCCGCCGTGGGCGTCACGCTGCTGTGCTGCTGGCTGCTCAAGAAGAAGGTTTCCCCGATCGTCATCATCATCGGCATGTTCGTCGTTGGTATCGTCGGTCACCTCGTCGGCCTTCTGTAATCGGTTGTGTTCCCATCCTCGCACCCGCGGGGATGGGACGTTCCGTTGCGGGGCCACGCCTCGCGGTGCCTTGGCAGCAGTGCACAGGCTCGCGTGACGTGGCCCCGCGTCCGTATATCGTCGTAGGGGAGAGGGCGCCTCATGGCTCAATCTCAAAACACCGTCGTAGAACTCACCACGCCGGGCACTTCGTTTATGGGGCTGTCGAAGTACGGCAACGTCATGATCGGCGACAAGGCGTTCGAGTTCTATAACGGCAGGAACGTCGAGGACTACATCCAGATTCCCTGGAGCGACATCGACCGCGTGGCGGCCTCGGTCATGTTCAGGGGCAAAGTGATTCCGCGCTTCGTTATCATGACCAAGTCGAACGGAAACTACTCGTTCTCGACGAAGAACAACAAGCAGACGCTTCGTGCGATGCGTGGGCATGTTCCCGAGGACCGTCTGGTGCGCTCGCCGAACTTTCTCGACGTTGTATCCGCTGGCATCAGGAGCCTGTTCCATCGCCACTGATGCGCGTCGCACAGCTTGAGAGCCTGAGCATGTTGCTCGATACGACCCCGTCCCCGTTGAGGCATGTGTCCCAAGGGGGACGGGGTCGCATCTTTTTGTTGGAGTTGCTACATGTTGCCGGTGCCGCATCATTTCTGCATAAGAATTCGCCGCACCGTGAATACATCCTTCAAGGTTCGATGGAAACTTTAAGGTTGAGGGGGTGCTGCGGTACACTACGAGTCGAAAAGAATCGCATTCAGCCGACTTGTGGAGGAACCCTCGTGGCAAACGCAACGCATCGATCCAACCAGCCTGAGCGCAGCCCACGCCGCGCCGTCGCATCGTCCACCGGTCGACCTGCGGGAACCCGTTTTAAGCAGCCTCAGCAGACTGCCTCGGGCGCCACGGCGCGCACCCGCACATCCGCGCGCCAGACGGCAGGCGCGGCGGGTCGTTCCCATGCGGCGCGCCCCGCGGCCGGGGGAGCGCGACCCATCGCAAGCTCGTACCAGGCTCCCGCTCGCAAGAAGTCCTCTCCGGTTCCGGTCATCATCGCGCTGGTGGTCGCCGTTGCGGCTGTTGCGCTCGTCGTGGGCGTCGTGATTCCGTCGGTCGCCTCCATCTTTACGGCATCCGACGAACCTGCTGTGGCAGCCGGCCAGGAGGTGCAGGTCACGATTCCCGAAGGCGCCTCGGGAGACCAGATCGCCTCGGTTCTGTCGACGAATCACATTATCGAGGACCCCAAGAACTACTATGCCGCCGTTCGCCAGCTCAACGCCGATGCGCTTCTTAAGCCGGGCGACTACCTCTTCACGACGGGTCAGGACCCGCTCGAGGTCGTCCAGCAGCTGGTTGACGGGCCGAACGTTCAGGGAGTCTCGCTCACCATCCAGGAGGGCCTGACGGTCCAGCAGACGGCTGACCGCGTCGAGGAGGTCTACGGCATCCCTGCCGACGACTTCCTGGCTCAGGCGAAGGCGTCCAACTACGTCGCGGACTACCCCTTCCTTGAAGGCGCCTACAACGATTCGCTCGAGGGGTATCTGTATCCCAAGACCTATAGCTTCTCAGGCACGCCCACCTCGGACGATATCATCCGCGCCCTGCTCGATCAGTTCGAGATTGAGACCGCCGACCTTGACCTTGCTTCCGGTGCCAACGGCCTTACGTCCCAGGAGCTCATCTCGCTCGCCTCGCTTGTCGAGCGCGAGACCGCGGTCGAAGATGAGCGTCCGATCGTTGCGAGTGTCATCTACAACCGCCTTGCGGAGAACATGCCGCTGCAGATCGATGCGGCCATCGTCTATGCGCGCGGCGGCGGCTCGCAGTCCGTTACCTACGATGACCTTAAGATCGACTCGCCCTATAACATCTACGAGAACACGGGTCTCACCCCTGGACCCATCTGCTCTCCGAGTATCTCGTCGATTCAGGCGGCTGTTCACCCTGCGGACACGTCGTACCTGTATTATGTACTCTCCAGTGCCAACGACGGCACGCATAAGTTCAGCGAGAGTTACGACGAGTTCCTCACGAACCGTCAGGAGTATTTGGATTCACGTTCATGAGCATCTTTTCCCCCGGACGCTATGTCGCCTCGGTAGACCGTATCGACCTTGACCAGCTTTGGGCGTCGGGCAAACGCGCCATCCTGCTGGACCGCGACAACACGCTTGTGCCGCGCGACCGCAAGACGGCGCCGCCGGAGGTGGCGGCATGGCTTGACCGGGCGCGTGCCATGGGGTTCAAGCTCTATATGGTTTCGAACAACTGGCATCGCGACCAGGTGGAGCGCTCGGCGCGCGAGCTGGGTCTGGGGGCCATCTCGTTTGCTTGCAAGCCGTTGCCGTTCGCCCTTGTACGCGCTCTGCGCCACCTAGGGGTCGAGCGCGACGTTGCCGTTATGGTGGGCGACCAGATCTACACCGACGTGTGGGCGGGCAATTTCGCCGGGATCAGCTCGATCCTTGTGCGGCCGCAGACCACGGTCGACCTCTGGTATACGCGGTTCTTTCGCATCTTTGAGCGTCGTGCGCTGCGCGGCGTGCCTTGCGAGGAGTAGCCGATGCCTGGGAGCGTCAAACATGGCTGCGACCATGTCTTCTTCATCGGCTTTTTGGGCGCGGGCAAGTCGACGCTCGCCCGCAACCTGGGGAACATGTTCAACCGACGATTCGTAGACACCGATCGCTTGGTAGAGCGCAGGGCCGGCATGTCGGTGGGTGCCATGTATCGGTCGCGAGGAGAGCGCTACTTCCGTCGCCTCGAGACCCAGGCGCTCCGGTCGCTGCAGTCCGAGCGGAGCTTGTTGGTCTCGTGCGGAGGCGGCGTGGTAGAGACGCCCGAGAACATCGACCTCATGCACGCCATGGGATTTTGCGTCTACCTTGACGGCGACCTGGACGACTCGCTTCGCCAGATCCGGTCGTATGCGGCACGACCGGATTTTCATTCCCCCGAGCACGCGGCGGGGCTGCTTGCGCATCGCAAGCCCCTCTACGAGCAGGCCGCAGACCTTACGATCGACATCCGCGGCCGGTCGTTCAAAGAGGTCTCCTATCAGTGCGCGGAGCTACTTTTGGAGCGTGGTCTGCTGTGACGGTAAGGCGTCAGCTGCTCAATTTCTCATCGCGTAGCGTCGACGTTCGCCTGGGGTCGAATATCCTCGACGAACTGCCCCGCATGTTTCGCACGACGGTGGGTCTTCCGAAGCGCGCCGCCCTCGTGGGGGCGTCGTCTTTGGACGAGGGCTTGGAGACGACCGTCACCCACGCGCTGGTGGACGTGGGCTTTCGTGTGAGCCGCGTGACGTTGCCGGATGACACCAAGCTCTGCACCATGGACACCGTCTCGTGGCTTTTGGGTGAGCTGGGTCACTGCGGTGTGACGCACGACGACCTGGTGGTCTGCATTGGAGACGCCGAAGCGTGCTCGGTGGTCTCGGTTACCGCGAAGCTGTGGTGCGGAGGCATCTCGTGTGCGCTCGTTCCCACCACCTTCGACGCCATGGTGACGGCGGCCACGGCCATCTGCCCGCTTTCGGTGGGCGACGCGGTGGACATGGTGTCCATCATCCCCGAGCCGTCGCTGGTCGTGTGTGAGCTCGACCTGGTGACCGAGGCTCCCGCCGAGGCCCGTCAGCCCGGTCTCGTCCACCTGATGGGCTCGATCATGGCGGATAGCCGTCGGGCTTGGGAGCGCCTTGGCGAGCTTGTGCCACGTCTTGCGCGGGGTCAGTCCTTCGCCTACGTGGACGCGCTCAGCACGGCGCAGCTGGGCCGCCGCTCGGTCCTTACCTCCGCGAACCCTTCTGCGCGCAATGCGCTGCAGTACGGCCTTACGACCGCCCATGCGCTGCGCGCCTGCTTGGGTGACGATATTCCGTGGCACGTGCTGCTTGCCGAAGGCATGCGCTTCGAGGCACGCCTTGCCGTGGATGTCACGAAATTCAACGTGGACGATGTCTTTGAGCAGGATGACCGCTTCGACGACCTGGGTATCGACGAGTTGCCGTTCTCGCTCGATCCCGAGCGCTTCATCGAAGCGCTTAAAGAGACGAACGCACGCCGCGCCAACCGCCTGCTGTTCGCGTTGCCTAAGGTGCCCGGCATTATTCGTCTTACGAGCGTGCCCGACGACGTGCTCCTGCGTCATGCGACCGCATACGTAGGCTCTCGCGCCGAGCTCGCTGCCGAGGAACAGGACTAGGGAAACGCTGAATATGAGCCTTCGCGGCGGTCCTCTAGGTACGCTCGTTTCGGAAAAGGGCGTCTCTTTCTGGAATCGCCGAGTAGGCTCTAAAGCCCCGAGCCATCTACCAGGGGTTTTGTCCGTCAGGTATCCTGGTCTACTCGGACAATCGCGTTTCGGACGCCCTTTTTCGAAGCGAGCGTGCACAAGGGGCGCTCGGAGGCTGTAATCAGCGTTTTCCTAGGAACGCGGCCGACCCGTCGGCGTGTGCGGAGGGCGCGAGCCGCCTGAGGGTTCACGCCTCGCGCTGAAGCGCACGGGCGCCGAGCCGCTCCCGTACGATGGGACGTGCGCGATGCGCCCGCGAGGGGTATCCTGTCGCATGGAACATGACCAACAAGAGAAAGGGATCACCATGGCAGATGTCATTTCCGGCCCTGCAGGCCGCATTGCCCGTGTCCGCGCCCTCATGGAGGAGCGCGGCTACGACGCGGTCATCATCCGCGACGAGGCGAACCTGCGCTGGCTCACCGGTGCCGAGGGCGTCTTCGACTACACCGGCGAGCTTCCCCATGCCGCCTTCATCACGGCCGATGAGACGTATCTCCATACCGACTCCCGCTACTACAACAGCTTCGTCGAGCACCTTCCTGCCGACAATCCCTGGAAGCTCGACATGGAGGTCACGGCCATCCCTAAGTGGGCAGCCGAGCGTGCCCGCGAGACGCGCAGCCGCGTCGTGGCCGTGGAAGACACCATGGAGCTTTCGTTCTACACCGGGCTCCAGCGCGGACTCGAGGACCTTTCCGTCTACGCCGCGCTTCCGCAGATGCATGGAGATTTGCGCCTCATGCGTGCCGTCAAGGACGATGAGGAGATCGCCCTCATGAAGCAGGCCCAGGCCATCACCGACGCCGCCTTCCAGCACATGCTCGGCTTCATTCGTCCGGGCCTCACCGAGAAGGAGATCAAGCTCGAGCTTGAGAACTTCATGTATTCCCACGGCGCCGACGGCCTCGCCTTCGGCTCCATCGTCGCCTCCGGTCCCAACGCGGCCAACCCACACGCCATCGCAAGCGACCGCGTGGTCCAGAAGGGCGACTTCGTGCTCATGGACTACGGCGCGCGCTACCACGACTACGACTCGGATATGACGCGTACGGTCTCGGTGGGCGAGCCGACCGAGAAGATGCGCGAGATCTATGCGCTGGTCCAGCGCACGCACGAGGAGTGCGCGCGTGCCATCTATGCGGGTGTCGACGGCAACGAGATCCACGAGCTGTCGCGCAAGATCATCGGCGACGCCGGCTATGGCGACTACTACGGCCACGGCCTTGGCCACGGTGTGGGCATCGACATCCATGAGCTGCCCAACTTCGGCCGCACCCACAACACGGTGGGCGAGGGCGCCGTCATCACCGTCGAGCCGGGCGTGTACCTGCCGGGTGAGTTTGGCGTGCGCCTTGAGGACTACGGCCTGGTGACCGCCGACGGCTTCAAGCCCTTCACCCAGAGCCCGCACGACCTCCAGGTCATCGACTGCTAACGGGCTCCAGGCTCGATAACGCCCGCGGTGCGCCCTCTGGGATTTACGGGCGTCTTGCTTAGAAACACTTGGCTGTGCCCTTGGGGGCGTAGCCAAGTGTTTCATCTGTTGCGACCGTGCAGGGAGCATGTGCCGGTCGCGGCTTTTTGGTCGAAAGAGTATACTTCTATAGATTGCATTCATGCGCGTTTGCGCGAGATGAGAAAGGTAACCATGGCAAGCATCACCACCGCTGACTTTAAGAACGGCATCGGCCTGCGCATCAAGGACAAGGTGTGCACCATCGTGGAGTTCCAGCACGTCAAGCCTGGCAAGGGCGGCGCCTTCGTGCGCTACAAGACCAAGGACCTCAAGACGGGCCGCGTGGTTGAGCAGACCTGCAACGCCGGCACCAAGTTCGAGAGCGTCACCCTTACCACCACCGAGATGCAGTATCTCTACAACGACGGTGACAACTACTACTTCATGAACATGGAGACCTACGACCAGGTTCCCGTGCCCGTGGACTTCATTGGCGACAACGCCAAGTGGCTCAAGGAGAACGACGTCTGCCAGCTTCTCTACGCGGACGACGAGCTCATGGGCGTGAACCCGCCGATGTTCATCGAGGTCGAGATCACCCAGACCGATCCCGGCTTCAAGGGTGACACCGTCCAGGGTTCCACCAAGCCCGCCACCATTGAGACCGGCGCCGTCATCCAGGTGCCCATGTATCTCAACGAGGGCGAGAAGATCAAGGTCGACACGCGCGACGGCAAGTTCGTGTCTCGCGTCTCCTAATTATCGCAGTCATTCGAGAGAGCGAGGGAGCTCATGTCTCAGGAGATCTTCATTGACGGTATCGGCATCTCTCCCGATGTCCTGACCGCCGTTGTTTCCCGCTTCGCCGAGGAGGTCGAGGGCGTCGCGTCCGTAGGCGTGAAGGACCTCGCCACCAATCTCGTTTCCATGTTCTCCACGCATGCGCCCTCCGCGGCGCCCGCCGTGGAGGCCCGTGTCGAGGGCAACAAGCTCGTCCTCACGGTGCACGTGGTGGTCTTCTTCGGCTATCCGTTCAAGAAGCTCGCCGAGGTCATCCGCGAGGCGGTGCTTCGCGGCATCGACGCCCAGGTTGGCGTCGAGGTCGAGCGTATCGACGTGTGCATCGACGGCCTCGTCTTTCCCAAGGAGTAGCGCGTGAGCCTCAAAGTTGACCGTGGACGCACCCTGGCGCGCAGCCAGGCGCTGCAGCTTTTGTTCCAGGCCGAGGCCCTCGGCGTTTCGGTGGATACCGTGCTTGCCGGTGACTACCTGATTTCCAAGGGTCCGCTGAGCCCGTATGCCGAGGAGCTCGCTCGGGGGTGCTACGCTAATCGCATGCGTATCGACGCCGCCCTTCAGGCGGTTTCGCAGAACTGGCGACTTTCCCGCATGCCGGGCGCCGACCGCAACCTGCTGCGTCTCGCCGTCTACGAGATGCGCTTCTCGCCCGAGCCGATCGAGGATGCCGTCGTCATCAACGAGGCGGTCGAGATCGCCAAGGCCTATGGCACCGATGAGTCCGCTTCGTTTGTGAACGGCGTGCTGGGCCGCATCGCGCGGTCGGAGCGCCTGCCGCTCTTCTCTGAGGACGTGGCCGATGACAGCTCTGCCGCAGAGGGCGACCAGGCGGCCGACGGGGCGATCTCGAGTGAGGCTGAGCTGTAATGCCTGAGTCGACGGTACATACCTTCGACGACATCACGGCCCGGCTTGACGAGATTATTGCCACGGTGCGCTCGAAGGACACCTCGCTGGAGCGCAGCCTCGACCTGTTCGATGAGGCGATTTCGCTCGGCTCCAAGGCGGTCGATTTGGTCGATAGCTTTGACTTGAGCCCGCGTGAGGCCCAGGCCCTGGAAGAGGGAGCCGACCCCGCTGTCGAACCTGCTGGCGATCAGGCCAGCGCGGACCAGAATGGCGAAGGTGACTCCACGGAGGAGCCTGCACCACAGGATGAAGCGTCCGAAAGCAAGGGATGAGATGGCGTCCGTAAAGCGTGTGCGCCTTGACGAAGAACTGATTGCACAGGGCATCTGCGCCGACCGCGCGGATGCCCTTCGCATGCTCATGGCGGGTCTTGTCTCCTCGGGCGGGGAGCGGCTGACCTCTCCCGGCCAGAAGGTGCGCCCCGGCCTTCCCCTGCATGTGAAGGGGCGGATTCCCTACGTGGGCCGCGGCGGTCTCAAGCTCGAGGGGGCGCTCGACGCCTTCCAGGTTGACCCTGCTGGCCTTGCCTGTATCGACATCGGCTGCTCGACCGGAGGATTCACCGACTGTCTGCTCAAGCGCGGTGCGCGCTCTGTGCTCTCGGTCGACGTGGGTCGGGCGCAGTTCGACTGGTCTTTGCGCCAGGACGAGCGCGTAATGCTGCTGGAGCGTACCAACATCGTCGATGTTCCTGCACTGGGCTATGCTGCTTCGTGCGACCTTGCGGTCTGCGATGTCTCCTTTACAAGCATTCGCAACATCATCGATGCGGTCTCGGAGGTCCTTGTGCCCACAGGCACCTTCCTCACGCTGGTGAAGCCGCAGTTCGAAGCGTCTTCGCACGAGGTGGGCGAGGGCGGCGTCGTGCACGACCCCGCTGTTTGGCGCCGGGTGTTGCTCGATACCGTCGCCCTGTTCCAGGACGTTGGGTTCGCTCCTCGCGGGGTTTGTGCATCACCTATTACCGGGGCTAAGGGCAACCATGAGTTCTTTCTTTTGGGGCAAAAGGGTGCGGAGCCCCGTGCGTCTGCAGGCGTGGAGGCACAGGTTGAAGAAGCGATTGAGAGGTCGTTGCGATGAAGGTCTTCCTGGTTCCCAACTATTCCAAGACCGAAGCCGTCGAGAGCGGCCTTTCGCTTGAGCTTTGGCTGACGCGCCATGGTTACGAGGTCGCCTGGGCGCAAGACCGGCGCAGCAAGATCGTATCGGCTCCGGATATCGAAGGCGCCGACCTGGTCATCTCGCTTGGCGGCGACGGCACGCTGCTGCGTGCTGCTCGAATCGTAGGGTCTCGCGAGATTCCCATCTTGGGCATCTCTTACGGGCATCTGGGTTTCCTGACCGCTGCGAGCCCCGAGGAACGTGACGTTCTCCGCGTGGTGGAGGACGCGCTGGCCGGAGAGCTCCATGTGAGTCGTCGCGCGACCCTAGCGTGCACCGTGGAGGCGGCGCACCAGGACGGCACAACCGAGGTCGTGGACGCCGTCGGACTCAACGATTTGGCGCTGACCCGCGGCCCGCTCTCCGACATGGTGGAGTTCGACATCACGGTGTCCGGGCATCACATCGATCGGCTGCGCGGCGACGGCGTGGTGGTCTCGACTGCGACCGGCTCGACCGGCTATGCGCTTTCTGCCGGCGGCCCTATCGTGAGCCCCGACTATGCCGGCATGGTCTGCGTGCCCATCGCGCCTCATACCATCCAGGCGCGCGCGTTTCTCACCTCTCCCTCGGACGTCGTCGAGATCTCGCTTTCGCACGACCGTCCCTCCGTTCCCGCCATCGCGGTCGATGGTCAGTTTATAACGTGTGAAGGTGCGGTGGAACGTGTGACCGTACGCCGGGGAGACGCCGACATCCTGCTTTTGGACTTTGGTCCCGAGAGCTTCTATAACTCGGTTTCCCGCGTGTTCTATGGGGTGCGTCGCCATGATTGATGAGGTACAGGTCAACAATCTTGCGCTGATCCGCGAAGGGTCGCTTGAGCCGGGTGCGGGGCTTACGGTGCTCACGGGCGAGACCGGTGCTGGTAAGACGGCACTGCTCTCGGCGCTGAAGCTCCTCATGGGCGAGCGCGCCGATGCCTCCCAGGTTCGCCAGGGTGAAGACGCCGCCTCGGTCACCGGCCGGTTCTTTCGCGATGCCCACGACACCGAGGGCATGGTCGTGACACGCCGGCTTGGTGCCGACGGCCGGAGCCGTGTGCGTATCGACGGCCAGCTTGCCGGTGTTCGCGAGCTTGCGTCGCGCGTGGGGCCCCTCATCGACCTGTGCGGTCAGCACGAACATCAGCGGCTGCTCGATCCCGCCTCACACGTGGATATGGTCGATGCGTGGGCGGGTCCTGCGGTCCAGGAGGCGCTTGAGGCGTATCGCGCACGGTTGCACGAGGCGCGTGCTGCCGCGCGCGAGCTTGACCGCGTGAGAGAGGCTTCGCGCACGCAGGGAGCCCGCCTTGAGGAGGCCCGCTTCACTGTTGAGCGTATCGATGAGGTCGATCCGCATGAAGGTGAATATGAAGAGCTTGAAGAGACGCTGCCTCGGGCCGAGCATGCCGAAATTCTGGCGCGTACGGCACATGAGGCGAGCGAGCTTGTGGCGGGGGATAACGGCGCGCTCGACGCCCTGAACGCCGCAATCGCGGAGCTTTCGCGCATGGGCTCTGTGGATGCGAAGCTCTCCCAGTTCGCCGAAACGCTCACAGGCGCGGCCATCACCTTGGAAGACGCCGCGGCGGACCTCCGGCGCTATCGAGACGATGTTGATTTCGACCCCGAAGAGCTCGCCCAGGCTCAGGAGCGCTTCGGTGCGCTCAAGGGGCTGCTGCGACAGTTTGGCCCACAGATGCAGGATGTCTTCACCGCTCGTGACGAGGCCCGGGAGTTGCTGAGTCTCGTCGACGATGCCGATGAGCGCCTCCGCCGTGCCCAACAGGCGCTCGATACGGCAGAGGCGGCCCTTACCAAGGCGGCGAAGGCCCTCACGCGTCGGCGCAACGAGGCCGCGCCGCGGTTCTGCCGTGAGGTGGGCAAACAGATGGCACGCCTTGAGATGGGCCACGCGGAGCTTGTGTGGGAGTCCAAGCCCCTGCCGCGTGAACGATGGACTGATGCGGGACCTTGCGCTTGCGAGCTGCTTTATCGTGCCGGGTCGGGTCTTACACCGCGTCCGCTGCGGCGAATTGCCTCGGGAGGCGAGCTGTCGCGCGTCATGCTTGCCAGCAAGGTCGTGCTCGGCGAGGCCGACGGTGTGGATACGCTCGTCTTTGACGAGGTCGACGCCGGCGTCGGTGGCGCTGTGGCCCGCTCGCTTGCTGCAGTCTTGGCCGATCTTGCACGCACACATCAGGTGATCGTGGTCACGCACCTTGCACAGGTTGCCGTCATGGGAAAGACGCACTACGTGGTGCGAAAGCTCGACGGCGACGTTCCCGAGACCAAGTTGGAGCGCGTCGAGGGTGACGAACGCGTGCGGGAGATCGCGCGCATGCTCTCGGGAGACGCCTCCGACGCCTCGCTTGCCCATGCTCGTCAGATGCTCGATGAAGCGGGCTACGAAGCCTAGGCGTCGCTTATTTTAGGTTTTGTATCGCGCCGTCCTGCGCGCCGGGCGAACCGTGCATCGTCTGGCGCGCAGCTAGATGTTGTTAGCGCTCTGCAAGCAGGTGTTCGGAAAGCACCTGAAGGGCGTGGCGATAACCGTCGAGTCCCTCGCCGGTGATGGTGGCAAAGCATGCCATACCAGGGTAGGACACCTGGCGGAAATCCTCGCGCTCTTCGACCGCCGAGATATGGACCTCGACAGCGGGCAGCGCGACGGCCTTGAGCGCATCGAGAATCGCGACGCTGGTATGCGTGTAGGCCGCGGGGTTGATGACGATGCCGTCGAACGTTCCGTAGGCTTCCTGGATCTTATCGACGATCGCGCCCTCGTGGTTGGACTGGAAGATCTCGGCCGTATCGAAGCCGAACTCCTTTGCGGCGTCGCGACAGATGGTCTCGAGGGTTGCGTAGGTCTCCTTGCCATAGATATCCGGCTCGCGGATGCCAAGCATGTTGAGGTTGGGCCCGTTGATGATCAGTACCTTCATGGGAACCTCCCGATAAGCGAAACGTAAAACAACGGCTGCGAGGTGGTCGCGTCAGTGGTTCTCGAGCGCATCGAGCGCGACGCGTGCGGTCTCCCCCGGCGAGGGCTGGGAGGGCACGATGACGTCGGCCCATGCTCGATAGAGCGGCATGCGGACCTCGGCGAGGTGGGCGACGCCATCCCGTGCGGAGATGGGACGGCCCTTGCTTGAAAGCTCGTCCAGCGGGCGATCGAGCATGACGATGCGGCTGTTCTGGTGGAGGAGCGGATAGTTTTCGGGGCGTGTCACAACGCCACCGCCGCAGGAGATGACAAGCCCACTCTGTTTGGCTATGTCGCCGAGCGTGGCGGTCTCCTCTGTGCGGAAGGCGTCCTCACCCTCGGTGGTGATGACGTCCGAGCAGCTGCGCCCCAGGCGGCGCTCGAGCTCCCAGTCGAGGTCGACATGTGTGCGACCCAGGCGTGCAGCGATTGCCTGCCCGACGCGGGTCTTTCCCGAGCCGGGCATGCCGATGAGGGCGATGTTCTGCTCGTTGTTCGAGATCTTCCTGGTAAGCGCGGCGACCTCGCGCGCAAACGGCGTCGCCCCGCAGAAGAGCGTATCTGCGGCAGCCGCCTGCGCGACCAGCATGAGCAGACCGCCGACGGCGGGGATGCCTCGGCGCTCGGCCTCCATCATGAGCGCGGTGCGCGCCGGGTTATAGACGATGTCCACCACGCCCTCAAGGGCGGCGAAGGCCTCTAAGGATGCAGGCGAGGCGGGGCAGGCGGGATACATCCCGACGGGGGTGGCGTTTACCACGAGGGCCGCATCGGCGTAGGCCCCCAGGTCGTCATAGGTTACCGGGCCGCGACGCGATACCGAGATCGCCTGCGCGCCCATGTCCTCAAGAACGGCCAGGCAGGTCGAGCCCGCCCCTCCGGTCCCGCCGAAGACCACGGCGCGCTTGCCTGCGACGTCTACGCCTGAGGCCTCAACAAGGGCCTTGAACCCGGCGTAGTCGGTATTGTCTCCCAGCAGGGTGCCGTTGGCGCGCCGCACGATGGTGTTGACGTTGCCGAGCTTTTGCGCTGCAGGGGTGAGCTCGTCCAGGTAGGGTACGACGGCGCGCTTGTAGGGTATGGTCACGTTGATGCCGTCCCACGCGCCGTCGCGCAGGAAGGACTCGACATCCTCGGGCTCTCGCTCAAAGAGCTCGTAGTCAAGACCCACCAGTTCGCGATGGATGAGCGGGGAGTAGCTGTGGCCAAGCTTTCGTCCCAAAAGTCCGAAGCGCGCCGTTCCCATTACATGACCTCCGTGTAGCTCCCGAAGTAGGTGTAGTTCTCGCACACGTCGTCTAGGGCGTCGAGGAGGGTCTCCAGAGACTGGGTTCCCACCGGGCAGTCCAGGTCGAAGTAGAACATGAACTCGAAGTCGCGGCCGGCGATGGGGCGGCTCTCAAGCTTTACCAGGTTGATGTCGAGGGCATAGAAGCGCTCGAGCACGCGATAGAGCGAGCCGGGCTCGTGGGGAACCGTGAGCATGAGCGAGGTGCGCGTCGCGCCAGGGTAGATCTGAGGCTCAGCCGCGATCACGACGAAGCGGGTGTAGTTGTTGTCGGAGTCCTGGACGTCCTCGTCAAGAATCTCGAGGTCATAGAGGGGGGCGCAGCTGCGCGAGCAGAGCGCGGCGACGTCGGTACGGTCGGTGTGCGCGACGAATTCCGCAGCCTCGGCGGTGTTCTCGTAGACGGTCACCTTCACGCCCAGACGGTCGAGGTAGTCGGCGCACTGTGCCACGGCCTGCTCGTGCGAGAAGACCTCCTTCACGTCCTCGATGCGCACACCCGGCTTGGCCAGGAGGTTGTGGTCGATTTTGAGGCGCAGCGAGCGCACGATGGAGAAGCGGTACTCGGCAAGCAGGTCGTAGACGGCGTTGACCGAGCCGGCCGTGGAGTTCTCGATGGGCACGACGCCAAAATCGCAGAAGCCGTCGCGAACGGCGCGGAAGACGCCTTCGAACGTGTTGAAGTACGTGATGCCCGGCACGTGGAAGAGGCGCGACGCGGCGATCTGGCTGTAAGCGCCTTCAACGCCCTGGCAGGCCACCATGGCGGTTGCGGGAAAGGGCTCGTCGACCGGCTTGAGCGCGGCACGCGCGGAGGCGGAGAGGCTCTTGGGGTCGTCGGCGTGCAGGACCCGCTGCTGCTCGGCCTTATTCATGCTCATGAGCAGCGAGAACAAGGATACGGCCTGGGGACGGATCTGCTCGGGAGTTCCCTGGGCGATCTCGAGCAGCTTGGTGCGCTCACGCGCGGGGTCGAAGACCGGCTTGCCCTCGGCAGATTTAGCGGCAACGACGTCGTCGGCCAGCTCGAGGCGACGGACAAACAGGTCGAGGAGCTGCTTGTCGATGGCGTCGATCTGGGTGCGGACTTCGGTGAGGTTCATGGGTTGACTCCTTATGGTGATGTGGTTGCAGGATGAGGTGGCCGCACGATGGGAATGCTTACGGCCCGGTTCGACACAATAACGCGTGGCGCAAAAGCGTCACGCGCTCATAAATCGCTCAGAACGCTCGGGGGCGCTGCAGCCGTCCTGCTCCTGTGCGGGCGGTACCACGAAGCGCCCGTCTTCAAGCAGGGCGTCGAAGAGCGCGAGCGCACAGGCCGCCTCGGCCACGGGGACGGCACGCGGTACGATGCACGGGTCGTGACGACCGCGCACCTTAAGGTCGGCGTTGACGCCGTCATCGAGGTCGACGCTGTGCTGCGTGCGCCCGATAGAAGCCGTGGGCTTTACGGCCATCTTCCACACGATGGGCATGCCGGTCGAGATGCCACCTAGGATGCCGCCTGCGTTGTTCGTTTGGGGACGAACCTGGCCCTCGTCCATGCGATAGGCGTCGTTGTCCTCGCTGCCGCGCAGACGGGCGCAGCCAAAGCCGGCGCCGAAGTCCACGCCCTTGACCGCCGGTATGCCGAAGGCGATACGCGCGATGCGGTTCTCGATACCATCGAACATGGGGTCGCCAACGCCTACCGGCATGCCGTAGGCGGCGCACTCGATCACGCCTCCGACGCTATCGAGGCTGTTCTTCGCACCCAAGATCACCTCGTGCATGCGCCGGGCTGCCTCGGCGTCGATGCAGGGAAGCTCGTTGTTCAGAATGGACGTGAGCTGGGCTTCGTCAAGTTGCAGGGGGTTCAGCCGCGCGTCTGCGGTGCCCTCGGGGCCGAGGCTCACAATATGGGCGGCGATGCGGATGCCCTGCGCACGCAACGCCTGCAGGGCGATGCCACCGGCAATGCAGAGCGGGGCGGTCAGGCGGCCGGAGAAGTGCCCGCCGCCCGCGACGTCATGGTAGTTGCGGTATTTGACGCGCGCCGGATAATCGGCATGACCCGGTCGCGGCACGCGGCGAAGCTCCGCGTAGTCCTGCGAGCGCGTGTTGGTGTTATGGATGAGCGCCGCGATGGGGGCGCCGTTCGTGTGGCCATCGGTTATGCCTGCCACGAACTCGGGGCGGTCTGCCTCGCGTCGGGTGGTCGCGGTGTCCGAGCGGCCGGGGGCGCGTCGCTCCAAGAAACGCTGGAGCTCGTCCATATCGACAGCAATACCTGCGGGAATGCCGTCCAGCGTGCACCCAATCGCGGGGGAGTGGGACTGCCCGAAGATGCTCAGGTGAAGCACGTTGCCAAAGATGGATGCCACTAGCGCACCTCCTCGATCTCCACGCGTCCTCCCAGGCTGCGGTAATGGCTGAAGAACAGCGGATACGACTTGTTGACGGCCTCAGCCCCGCGGATGACCACCGGCGACGTGCAGCGGGTGGCCGCGATGGCGGCCATCATGGCAATACGATGGTCGTTATGGGCCTCAATCGTGCCGCCCTGCAGCTGGGGCTTGCCATGGACGACGATGCTGTCCTCGTCGATGTGGATGTCGGCGCCGAGCGCGGCGAGGGTCTCGGTGACGGTGGCAAGGCGGTCGGATTCCTTCATGCGCAGGCGGCGGCAGTCCGAGATGACGGTCGTGCCATCGGCCACCGATGCAACCGCGGCAATGATGGGAACGAGGTCGGGGATGTCTTGGGCGCTCATCTCGAAGCCCTTGAGCTTGTCGGGCTGGATAACGGCGGCGTCGGTGCTGCGCCGCACGCCCGCGCCGAAGCGCGAGAGCGCTGCAAGCACGTTGCGGTCACCCTGTGCCGAGGTGAGCGAAAGTCCTTCGACGCCGATGGGGGCGGATCCCATGGCGCCTGCGCAGAGCCAGAAGGCCGCGTTCGACCAGTCGCCCTCGACGTACACCGTGCCGGGGGAGCGGTAGGTGACGTCGGGCACGGTGAACAGGGTGCCCGGCACATTGTCGGGAAGCGTGACGCGCTCAGTCTCGATGCGCACGCCGAAGCTTTTGAGCGCCTGGATGGTGAGGTTCACATACGGGCGGCTCTCGATGCGTCCCGAGACGAGGATTTCGGTCACGTGGCCTAAAATCGGCGCGGCGAGCATCAGTCCCGAGATGTACTGGGAGCTCACGTCGCCCGGCAGCTGGAAGCGACCCGGACGCATGCGCCCATGGGTGACGAGCGGGAAGGCGCCGACGCCTTCGAAGTCGCAGCCCGCCGCGAAGAGCTCATCGGTCAGGGCAGAGATCGGACGGGCACCGAGGCGCTCGGCTCCGGTGAAGACGGCTTCGGCGCCAAGCGCGCAGGCGACGGGCAGCATGAAGCGAAGCGTCGAGCCCGACTCGCCGCAATCGAGCGTGGGGGAGACGGGGCGAGCGGCGGCATCGGCGGGAACCGGCGTCACCTGGAAGCCGTCGGCCACGGCCTCGACCCGAGCGCCAAGCGCCTCGAGGCAGCGTGCAGTCGCCTCGATGTCGTCGCAGATGGTGTTGCACACCACGTGGGTGGGACGGTCGGCAAGCGCCGCCGCGATGATAAGGCGGTGCGCCACGGATTTCGATGCGATCGCGGGCACGGTGCCGGCAAGGGGAGTCGGTATGATGCGTGCGATCATGCGTCTACCTCCACGGGGCTGTCTTGTTGTTCGGCAGTAACGGCGAGGCCGTCCTCAATGAAGGCGCGGAACTCGTCGAGCGGTGTCGTCACAATGACGCAGTCGCCAATGGCGCGCGGGATGACGAGGTCGATGTGCCCACCGCGGCGCTTCTTGTCGTGCAGGGCGGCGGCATAAATCTCTTCGACCGTGCGACCGCAGGCGGTGTCGAGGCCGTGGCGACGGCACAGCGCATCGATGCGGCGCGGCACATCCTCCGAGCAGATGCCGCGCGTCGCTGCGGCGCGCGAGATCATGGTCATGCCGATGGCCACGCAGGTGCCATGTCCCAGCCGGTACTGCTCGCCGGCCTCGACGGCGTGGCCGATGCTGTGGCCAAAGTTGAGCAGCTTGCGGAGGTTCGACTCGCGTTCGTCGGCCTGCACCACGTCTCGCTTGATCGCGACGTTGCGGGCGACGATGCGCTCGACGGTGCTCAGGCTCTGGAGCAAAAGCTCATAGGTGAGCGGCGTCTCTTCCAAAAACTCGAAGAGCTCGGGGTCGCGGATCACGCCGTGTTTGATCACCTCGCCGCAGCCGTCGGCGAACTGCTCTGGAGTCAGGGTGCCCAAGCAGCCCACGTCAGCAAGGACCACCCAGGGCTGCCAGAAGGCGCCCGCAAGGTTCTTGCCGCCCTCGAGGTCGATGGCGGTCTTGCCGCCGACCGAGGAATCGACCATCGCCAGCAGGCTCGTGGGCATCTGAGCGAGCTTGCAGCCGCGCATGTAGGTGGCGGCGGCCAGTCCGGCCACATCGCCCACCACGCCGCCGCCGAGCGCCACGACGACGTCTTCGCGCGTGAACTCGTGGGCGGCCATGTCTTCGAGGATGTCGATGAGGGTTGCTGCGCGCTTGTGCTCTTCGCCGGCGGGGAAGGTATGGACGGCAACGTCGTAGCCGGCCTCGACAAGGCTCTTCTGCACGATGCTGGCGTACAGGGGACCCACGTTGCTGTCGGTCACGATCATGGCCTTCGCGCCGCTGCAAGCCTCGCGAATCATCTCGCCAGCCTGCTCTAGAAGGCGCGTGCCAACGTGGACGGTGTAGGGCCGCCCGGTGCTTACGCGTATGGTCTGCAAGGTGATAGCCTCCCGTCTAGCGTTGTGTCTCGTCGTCGAGTGCGCGTTTGATGCGGTCGCCGTCTGCAAGTAGCATGCGCAGGCGGTCTCGATCTCCGGCGTCAAGCGCGGAGCGGTATGCGTTGAGGGCATCCACGAGCCAGCCGATCTCTTGGCTGAGGTTCTGAGCGTTCGCGCACATGAGCTCGGCCCACATGGGGGCGTTGAGGTGCGCGACACGCGTGAGGTCGCGGTAGCTGCCAGCGCTGAAACCGTGGTGGGCTCGAGCCGTGGGGCTCTTCACGTAGGCGTTCGATACGATGTGCGCCAGCTGGCTTGTGAAGGCGATCAGCCTGTCGTGCGCCTCGGGCGTGGTCACGCTATAGGAGCCAAAACCCAAGGGGGCCAGGAGCGTATTTGCGCGGTCGAGCAGCGTCAGGCGATCGATGTCGTCAAGCTCGGGCGGAACGAGCACCATCGGCGCCCCCTGGAACAGGTCGGCGCGCGCATGGGCAAAGCCGGAATGCTCGGTGCCGGCCATGGGGTGTGTCCCGATGAACGAGAAACCGTAACGGCTTGCCAGGTCAAACGCGCGGGAACAGACCTCTTGCTTGATGCCTGCCGTGTCGATGACCAAGGGCCCGGCGCCGTGGGTGGGATCGGAGACGCTGCCCAAGAGCTCGGCGTGCTCTTCGAGCCAGGAAATGCATGCAGCGGGGTAGGCCGCAAGAACGATGAGGTCGCAGGAGGGAATGGCCGCATCGTTGAGCACGCCTGCAATGGTCTCGACGCGTGCGGCATCCATGGTATCGGGGTCGGTGTCCCAGGCAAGAACCTCCACGCCGGCTGCGTGGTAGGCACGTGCGAAGCTTCCGCCAATGAGACCCAGGCCCACGACGCCGACGCGACGCGGGGTCATAGGTGCCGCAGTGCTGCGTGATCCTTCGGTTTCCGTAGATGAAGTCGAATCTGCCATAGGGGCCTGCTATTCGGTGTCCGCCGCGGGGGCAATTGCCTCGCGGATGAGGGCGATGCGGCGCATGAGGTCGTTGAACTGGTCGGGCGTGAGCGCCTGGGCGCCGTCGGACCAAGCGTGGCTCGGGTCGTCGTGGACCTCGATCTCGAGGCCGTCGGCGCCCGCCGCGGTTGCGGCAAGGGCCATCGGTGCCACATAGCGGGTGTAGCCGGTTGCGTGGCTCGGGTCGGCGACCACGGGCAGGTGCGAGAGGTAGTGGAGCACCGGCACGGCGTTGAGGTCAAAGGTGTTGCGCGTGCGGGTCTCGAACGTGCGGATGCCGCGCTCGCAGAGGATAACGTTGTTGTTGCCCTCGCTCATGATGTACTCGGCGGCCATGAGCAGCTCGTCGATGGTGCCGGACATGCCGCGCTTGAGCAGGATGGGGATTTGGGTCTTACCCACCTCTTTGAGCAGGGGGAAGTTCTGGGCGTTACGCGCGCCGATCTGCATGACGTCGATCTTCTTGTCGATGAATACGTCGATGTCGCGCGGGTCCATGATCTCGGTCACGATAGGCATCTTGAGCTCTTCGCGTGCCTCGCACAGGAGGTCAAGGCCGGCGGGGCCCATGCCCTGGTATGCGTACGGGGAGGTGCGGGGCTTGTAGGCGCCGCCGCGGAGCATGGTCGCACCTGCAGCCTTTACCTGGCGAGCGATGCGGATAAGATTCTCGCCCTCGACGGAGCAGGGGCCTGCGATGACCTGGAACTCGCCGGCACCGATGTGGATACCGAAGCCGCAGTCGATCGAGGAGTCCGCGGGGTGGAACTTGCGGTTTGCCTTCTTGAAGGGCTCGGACACGCGCTGGACGCGCTCGACGATGTCCATGGATTCAAGCAGGAACGGGTCGATCTTGGTGGTGTCGCCCACCAGACCTATGACGATCTCGTTCTCGCCGCGTGACACGTTGGTGGACAGGCCCTTCTTCTCGATCCACCCGATCAGGTGGTCGACGGCCTCCGGGGAAGCGTTCTTGCGAAGAATGGCGATCATGGGGTCCTCCAGACATGTCCCGCGACCGGGGACGTAGACGATTCGGTATAAGTGGATAGAGTGTAACGTAACAACTTGGAAACGTTGTCGACGCCCCTGATTTGTTAACGCTTGGGAACATCGGCAGGGTCAGGGGGTGTTTGCCTTGTTCCGTCGTGGGCGGCTGGGTTTGCTGCGGGGCGCGTGTCTGGGTTTGTTGCTGGCCCGGCGGCGTCAGGACCTCTGAACCTGCAGAATTACACCTTTGCAGCGGCCTTGCACCCTGCGT
The DNA here is from genome assembly GCF_002160065.1 of Collinsella sp. An2. Taxonomy (GTDB): domain Bacteria; phylum Actinomycetota; class Coriobacteriia; order Coriobacteriales; family Coriobacteriaceae; genus Limicola. The sequence continues at coordinate 209,022 of NZ_NFJW01000003.1, forward strand.
CCCGATGTCTAGATAAAACTCGTTTCGGTTTTATGCAGTTAGATTTCAATTTCCCGAGTAGAGACAGCTTGTGACCAACAAAATGCCTGGATTCTGAAGCCCCGCTCGGGGGTCTACTTGTGGAATCCGGAATTTACTGCATAAAAACGAAACGAACAGTCGCTGTTATAGGACTTTATAGTTCTTTTCATGGAACGCCGGCGATTTTGTTGCTGCGTTTCGCTTGTTTTGTGGCAATTCACACGCTTGGTTCGAGTTCTGCGGCAATCCACACGGAAACACCCCTTGTAGAGGGCTTTGAGCGTGTGAATTGCGTACATATACGAGGGGATGCAAACGCGAGCGTGTAAATTGCCGCGGAACAGTGTGCGTTCGCGGCCGTAGGCTCGCGGCATGGGGAAGCGTGCAGGATGCATCGGGGGTTCGCAACGAGACGATATGAGAAAGCCATTGAGGGAAAGCCTCCCCGCGGCATACCGGGTCGCGGGCTGGGCGGGAACAATGGCTTTGTAATCGTCGCCTGCGGTGCCGCCGTACCGCACGTATGGG
>NZ_NFJW01000030.1 GCF_002160065.1 Collinsella sp. An2
CTCTCGCAGCGGTTGAGTCGGAGATGGCCGAGCGCGATGCATCGTACTTCGAGGCGCAGATTCCGCTGCGAGAGGACATCAAGAACTACTTCGGGCACGCTTTCGGTAAAGACCTCTACGGGTACGAGGGCGTGTTCAAGGAGATCGAGGAGGCGCTTTCCTGATGGCTGTGCAGAAGAAGCCGAAACCGATAATCGCCCCGCAGCGCTCGAACGCCGGGCCGAATCTCATGGACAACCAAGACACCAAGAACAAGGGCGATGGCACCAAAGTCCCGAAGAGGCCGACAACGATCCTCCTGCCGGACGACCTGAAGCGCGAGGCCCAGGCATACGCAGAGAAGCGTGGAACGACCCTGACACGTCTCATCGTTGATGGTCTCAGATTGAGGATTTCGCAGGTAGACTAGCAATACATATGTATTTTATACATATGTATTGCTTTATGCTTCTAGCCATAAAAGGCGTGGGACGAGCAGATTGAAAGCAGGAGGTCGGTCTTGGCAGCTCCAGAAACGTCCCACCAGGCTACGCTGACGATCCGAAGCTCAAGGCGATTTTATGATCATGTTGGGCGAATCACGAGGCACTTAAGAACTTCTCTGGGAACTCGTTCGGTGACAACTTCGACAACCTCTTCGGTTGCGAGGTAGTCTACAAGGAGGTAAGGGATGGTCTTGAGGGTGGCGACTAAGAGGACGGTTGGGCGCATTGCTTAGTCAAACCCGAGTGGAACTCTCATGGGAAACCAAGGCATCAACGAGCGGAAGCGATCTATCAGCGCTTACATCGCCGATCACAGCGCTACCGTCTCGAGGACTATCATTGAAAGTCTCGAGATGCGCATGAAACTGCTGGCCATACGTAAACGCTGGGGTAAATTTACGGATGAGTGTTGTGAGACTATCTATCTGATTTTTGTCCATACACTTCAAAAAAATAGTGTATAATCTACAAATACTAATCGTGTGGAGGGCTGAGGAGAAGCTAACACCGATTTGAGGGAGTGTGACAGATGTGAGGTTTACTCACGCTCTAAAGGGAAGGCTTGCCATCATCTTGGTGGCCATGGGGCTCTTCCTTGGACTCGGAGGTATTGCGTATGCCTCGAGTGTCGATTTCGGATACACGCTTCCTGGATATCAGGAAAACGTTACTCTTAAGTCTGGTACGCGCGCGAGCTCGTCGTCCGGGGCGGGCGTAAACGTGACCAGGAACGATAACAACAAGAAGTTTTGGCTTTGGTGCGATGCTCCAAGCGTCAATACCCGTGTGACGAATTCGGTTTTGGTTACAGGAAAAAACTACTATACCCTTTCTTACTGGACACGTGGTTCGGGCAACGTGCATTTGCGCGGCTGCACTGACGGCTGGCAAGAGCCCAACTACGTAGCCGGTAACGTCAGCTTCTAACAGCAATCAACAACGCTTCTCCTCAGTCACTATATCTCAAAGCCTCACGGATTCGCTCCGGGAGGCTTTATCCATAGGAGCTGATATGAGGAATTTAGCTACTGTATTCCCCCTTCTTGTCCATAGACTTGTTAAGCGAACTGAGTTCAGGGTTGCCGTAACGGTATCGCTCGTGTTTGTGTTGGCGGCGTTTGCTGAAAGCTGTCAGCATTTTTACGGATCAGATATAGGAGACTTGCCATCACCTGCATATGCGTGGGCATGGAATATGGACGCCATGCAAATCAACTCAATGCGCGTTTATCTCTATTTCTTTATGCCGATCCTTTCGGCGTTGGTTTTTTCTGGATCAGCTAAGGAAGATATCAGGAGTGGGGTCGCATCGTGCATCGTAGTACGGTCTTCTGTCAAATCATATCTTATATCTAATATCGTCATCACATATTGCGGCGGTTTCCTGCTTGTGCTTTTTACGCTTGCCCTCTTGCAGCTTCTTGCCTTTATCGCGTTTCCCGTAAACGGGCTATACGGTGGCTATATGGATACTCCGATTTACCTCGACGTCATGCCGAATGATGGCCTCTTGTACGATCTCCGCATTGATAGCCCGTATATATATAATATGATATTTGCTGTGTGGTCGTCCGCGTGGGGGGGATTGTGCAGCCTCTTTAGTTTTGGTTTGTCGTTTCTGCTCAGGAAACATAAGACAGTTGCACTTGTCATACCAACGTTAGTGTCGCTTGCCTTGTTCCAGCTTTCTCCTCTTGTTTCAAGCTCTGTATATCAGCTACTACACTTTTCATACTGTTATCCAAACATCGACCGTCAGCTCAACGACCCGTTCTTCTTCGTTGTGTATCCGGCTGTGATTACGGCGTTGTCTCTGCTTGTCGCCTCCGTCCCTCTCTTCAAGGGGAAGGATGTTTTGCTATGAAAAGAATGGCTTGTCTGTTTTTGAATAGAAATTACCAAGCTCTTATAGCGATTGCCTTATTAATTATTGTAAGGGCTATACAATCTTTTGCCATAAAATCCGGAATCCTTATCGTTGGCGATTCGTTTGAAGAGGCGTATGAGTTTTGCAACGCCTCAAACATAGCGGCGTTTGTTTTGGTGCCGCTCGTAGCGGTCGCGCTTATACGTCCGGCTGGAATAATGGCTACGGAGCACTTTGCGGTATGGTCGCAGAGTCGTCAGATTGCCGCCTTCAGATGCTTCTTCTTCGTAATCGTTTTCGGTCTCTGCGCATCAATCGTCATCAACGCATCCGCCCTTTTGGCAATAGAAATTGGGTCGGCAATCCGAGTAAATTGTGCCGGTGTTGCGTTGTCAACTTTGATGCAGGGGATGGTATGTGCAATAGCATCAATGCTTTATATGGCATTCCTTTTGATTTCTGGAAGAGAAGCGATCGCCTTTATGGCGTGTGTGCTTTACGGTCTCTGGGATTTCATGGCGCAGAATGTTGTCGGTGGCGGAGTTCCCTCAATTGGATGGGGCTTGTCTATCGTTCTCGATACAACGCCGGCGTCTGATGCGATATTTCGTTTCGCCATTTTTGGGATGACTCTCGTCGCATTATTTCTGACCATATTCATCTGCTTCCTTCAAAAAGACTATATACCCGCGCAAGATGGTCGCTGACGCCCATGGAAAGGTCGTTGATCTCTATGGATGCCTATATCAATTCGGATGCTGCCAGCAGAAGTGACTTTGATGGGGGCGTCGTTTTAAGCAAAGTCTCAAAAACAATCAAAGGAAAACGCGTCTTGGACAACGTCTCTGTGTCGTTTCCTAAAGGAGGGATATCGGGTGTAAGAGGCCATAACGGATCCGGTAAAACCATGATGCTTCGTGCAATAGCTGGGCTTATACGGATCGATAGCGGATCTATCAGGATATTTGGAGAAGAATACGCGCGCGGCGACGTGTTTCCCAGCAGTATAGGGTTTCTGATCGAGCCGTTGAGGCTTTGGGATGATTTGTCGGGTCTTCAGAACCTTAAACTCTTAGCGTCAATTCGCGGGAATGCCGATGAGCCGGCAATTCGCGGTGCTCTGGAACGCGTTGGTCTCGATCCGGGAGACCGAAGGCAAGTGAGGAGCTATAGCCTGGGGATGCATCAGAGGCTTTGCATCGCTCAGGCGATTATGGAAAGGCCGGAGCTCATTCTTCTTGACGAGCCAACCAACGCCCTTGATGATGACGGAAAGCGACTAATTAGGGATTTGATTGTTGAGGAAAAAGACCGCGGAGCAACAATCATAGTCGTTTCTCATGACCTTAGCGAGCTCGATGCGGTTTCGGACATCCAATACCAAATGACCGATGGAACGATTCGAGAGAGATGACAGATATGACGAGGTTAAAGCTGCGGTCGATACCTTGGTTGGCAATATGTGTTCTACTTGTTATCGCATCTGTTTGTTGCGGGGCTATAACAAGGTCAAGCTACACGAATTACTGCAATGACGGAAAGCTTCCCACAGATCTTATCTACGCCGTTGCTCCATATTCTGCCGAAGAGGTTGCGAGAATGGATGGCGCCTTCGATGGTCTTACCGTTGCGGAGATGGAACAACGTGCCGATTTGATTGTTGTTGGAACCCTTAATGGACAGCGCGAATATGTGCATAAGTCTTTTTTAACAGGGTTCAACATCGAGAAAGTTATTAAGGGACCCAATCTGTCTGACTGCCGTTCAATTATGGTATTCGAACCGGTTGGAATCTATGACCGCCCCTCCGGTAAGACGCTCGTCCCGAGTGGTGCTTACATGCTTGGCGGAACGTTTATGCGTTCTGGTTCTACTTATGTTCTGTTTCTTAAACGCGCATCTGATTCTATATCGGATGCTATAGACGCCGATGGATTTGTCATGTTAAACAGTCCGTATGCAAAGCTGGCTGTTGATAATTATCCTTCCTATAAAATCGAGACGGATGCCGAGTACCGAACGCCGCTCAGCGAATATCTTGATTACGATGTAGTCGTTGCTGATAGGCAATCGCTTGAGATCTACCAATCCATTTGCAGTGATGCCAGTATGCTGATCAACGGTAAATCAGAATGAAGGATCGATCTCTACAGCCTCTAATCAGCGATAAGGAAATTGATGAGATGCGAACGTTGCGGTCGGTCGAACGATAGAACACTCTGACCAGCCGCAACGCTTGATTCGACAGAGCACAAAAGCTATACCTGTGCGGCAAGGTAGTAGTCGAGCGCATCTCGGTAGATCTCGGAGGTCTTGACGCCCCTGCTGCGGGCTATCGCAGCCACGCGTTGCGTATCACGCGCGTCGTAGATGACCGTCACGCGTCGTTTACCAACCGCATCGAGGTGTGATCCGGTGAAGACATCCCCACTGCCGCTCGCGTAGTCGCCTCTCTCGTAGGGTTCGGCCATAGCGTCGAGGTCGGCATCGGTGAGGCCGTGCTTCCTCATGTACTCGGTAACGTTCATGCTTCTCACCTCTCCAATCCAAGCTCGCGGAGCGTCTTGCCGCTCGGCGGGGTCATGCCGTGGAACACGAAGAAGAAGTCATCCTCCTCGTCGTACTGGTAGACCAGTTCGATGAGTCTCCCCCTGCCGTCGAGGCCGACCGCCAGCCACTCGCCGGTCGGTCGCTGTCGGTAGGAGATCATCCCGCGCATCGCGGCGGCAACGTCCTCCGGTGTGACCTCCGGGTGCCGTCGCGCAACCCTCGGGTGAACCCCTATCTTGCTCAAGGCGCCTCCTTTCAAAGTATGATATGACATCATATCATATAAAGATTGTACCCAAGTGTTGGCGCCTCGAAACGAAGCGTTTTCGTAGTTGGCTCCCATTGTTGAAATTTCTCAGATGGAGTGGATGAGGTCTTTCAATGAGTTGAAGGGCGTCTCGCGGTGACCACGAAAGCAGTGCGGAGCCTATATAGACCGTATAAAATCAGCCCTCATTCCGGCCTTACGTCGCACTCGGGGATGTGCTTGTAAAGGCAAGGCTCATCGTCGAAGTCGGGCGACGCCTCGACGAAGATGTCGTATGACCATTCGCAGCCCTTGAAGCACGCGCGCTCGTGTCCACGGTAGTCGATGATTTCAACGGTGCCGGTCAGTTCGTGGTGGTTTGTCTCGAATGCCACGACATCGCCGACCGAGAAGAAGTTGCTGTGCCTCGCCGTCATTGAAGATCTCCTGTCGTGATGACGAGACGGCGATCCTCCGCCCTCATCGAATCGACCTTGCAATCGGGAACGGTGTCTATGCGAACCTCGGCGCTAGCAGGCTTCTCCTCAGCCGCGTCTTCGATCTTCGGATAGAAATCGTTCCCGCTGTCAACCTCATGGTTGCTCAAGAGAAGAATTTCGCTGTCGGGGAACCGCACCTTTATGCCGTGGGGCTCATCGCTCCAATCGAGTGCGACGATGACATCGCTAACCATCATCGTCAAGAACCTCCCCGTCGTCCCCATAGGGCTCCTCGCGTTGCCAAAGCGTTTCGCCGTCAACGTCGAACCTGAGCAGCCCGTAGCGCTCGCCCGCCACTTCGAGGAATCCTGGAATCGTCTCCGGCGTCTCGCCGTCGAGCGCGAGCACGGCCCTCGGCGTCCCGCGCTCGCGCCTCCGCTTCTCCGGCTCTCCGCTCTCGCTGTACCCTTCATCGAAGTCGAGGGCGCTCCACAGCACGAGCTGGTTCCCGTGAACCTCAAGGGCTGCGTGGCTCGTGGTTGCCGACCCGTCGGCGCGCGTGTCCCACGACTCTATCCTGTCGGCGAAGACGAGCTTGACGTTCACTCGGCACCACCGTCATCGCGCGAGGCGCGCGCCCACGTGCCTCGCGATCTCGCTGTCGGGCTTCGCCAGCTCAGCCGCGAGCATCCGCCCGAGCCATCGGGCAATCGTCTCGTCGAGCTCTACGCGACCGGCCTCCGCCTCGATGGTCGCCGCGCTCGTGACGAGCCTGTGCGTGCGGGCCTTGCGCTCCTCGTTTCTAGCCTGCTGCTTGAGCTTCCTGAGTCTTTGCTCTGCCTCCGCGATCTGTTGGTCGATTGTCTTCCTGCGCCGTTTCGGCTTCTCGTGAGGCGTCTCACGAGAAGCCGTTGCATCGGGTCGAGGCGTCTCTTCCGCGAGTGACACGGCTGCTTCGTTTCCGTGGTCCATGTGTGAGCCTTTCCTAGTGCGTAAACCTTATGCGTATTGTACCCGTTGCGAGTGGGTATCATTCACTTACCAACAAGGGTAAGTGCGCACTTAGTTCCAACTTACTCGCTGCGCTGCGTGAGTTGGAACATCGCGTGCGCGCCTGCGGCGGGCCACTCCGCTCGTTGGAACTCGCTGCGCGTCGCTCGCGCTCCTTGCCCTCCGCCCGTCTCCCTGCGGCTTGCGGCCACGCTCGCCTATGGGTAACGGGCTGCGCGCGGGCGAGCCCGCTTGCCCTCCGCGCCGCGTGCGGACGTTCGCGGCTTCGCTCACGTCCGACACGGGGCGCTGCGCGCTCGCTCCGCTCGCTTGCGGAGGCGGCAGAGCGCCGCTTCCGCTCCTGCCCATCGAAGGGAGGCCTCCGCTCCGTGGCAATCTACCACCTCAACGTGCGCGGCGTCGCGCCCTCGCGCGGCTCGTCTGCGGTCGCGTCGGCCTCCTACCAGAGCGGCCAGACGCTCGTGGACGAGCGCACGGGCGAGCGCTGCGACTACGCGCGCAAGGAGCGCGTCGTCGGCTGCGGCATCGAGCTGCCTGACGGCGCGCCCGCGTGGGCGGCAGACAGACAGCGCCTCTGGAACGAGGCGACGCGTGCGCACGGCGGCCGCACCGAGCTCGTCGCGCGGCGGTGGGAGTTCGCCCTCCCGCGCGAGCTCTCGCCCGAGGAGCGCCGCCAGTGCGTCATCGACTTCTGCGCCGAGCGCACCGCGAATGGCCGCGCGTGCGACTGGGCGATACACGACGACGGCGACGGCAACCCGCACGCGCACGTGCTCGAGACGGCGCTGCCGCTCGGGGCGGACGGGTTCGAGCGGCCCGCCTCGCCGAGGAGCGAGAAGTGCTACCTCTGCCGCAACGAGCGCGGCGAGGAGCGTGTCATCCCGTCCTCGGAGTGGAAGGCCGTTAAGGGCGAGTGGGCGAAGGTGTTCCGCTACGAGGTCGGCGGCGGGGAGGTGCGCCTCACCAAGGCCGAGGCCAAGGAGCGCGGCCTCACGAACCAGGACCGGGTGAGCACGAGCCCCGTCGCCACCATGCAGAGGGTCGGCGGCGGCAACTCGCTCGAAGACGCCAAAGCCGAGCTTCGGGCGGCGCGCAAGGCGTGGGCCGACATCGCCAACAGGCGGCTCGCCGAGCACGCGGAGCGCACGAACACGCCGCCCATCGCCATCGACCACCGCAGCTTCGCGGAGAGGGGGATCGAGTACGTGCCGACCGTCCACGAGGGGAGTCGCCCGTCCCCGGAGCGCGTCGCGCAGAACGCGCGGGCGCGATCCGTGAACGCCGCCATCGACCGCGTGGCCGCGCAGCTCGCCGCGCTCAAGGTTCGCGCCGTTGCCTGGTTCGCGCGAAAGACCGACGCCGTCACCCAGCGGCGCGAGGCGTTCATCGCGCGGCACCGCGGGCTGATGATGCAGACAGCCGCGCGTGCGCGCGGCCTCTCGGTCGCCCGCGAGATGGCGCGGACGGTCGGGCGCGAGATAGACGCCGTGTTCTCGCATCGGAGCGACAACCACTTCGCCGAGCTTGAGGCTGTGCTCGCGGCGCGAGGCATCGAGATGGACTTCACGGAGGGGAAGGGCGACCTCTCCTTCTCGAAGGGCGGGCAGACCGTCACGGGAGCCGAGATTAGGAGGCCTCTGCGCGAGCTGGTGGCCATGAGCCGCGAGGCTGGCAGGAAGGTCAGCGCCGAGGAGCTTCGCGGCATGGCGGCAAGGGAGACCGCCAAACTCGCCCGCGATGGCGAGAAGGCACAGGGGAAGAGGCCCGAGCGGGGGCGCACCGTCACCGTCGAGCTTGACATCGAGAACAGAATCACGAGGTAGACGGAGGCACGGAGATGGGGAAGTTCGACAACCTCAGCCAGGACAACCTAGGAGCCATGGCCGACAGCCTTGAGGCGACGGCGCAGCTCAAGGAGCGCGCGGCTCGCGAGCAGATGCGGACGGCCAGGGACATGGCATCGGTCGCGGCCATCGCCAAGGAGATGCACGGGGCGCTCGTGGAGAACACCGAGACGATGCGCGACATGAGTGCCGCCGTCGAGGGGGGCCGCGGCGCGCGCCGAGGACGCGAGCAACGCGGTGTTCGCGCGCGTCGAGGAGCGAGCCGTGGACACCCTCAAGGGCATCGACCACGCCGCCAAGCTCGCGATGGAGAACAGCCAGAGAAGCGCGGAGGAGGCCGTCAGCGCCCTTGAGACGGCACGCAAGGCCACGATTGCCGCGACCGTGGCCGTGTGCGCCGTGGCGTGCCTCGCGTGCCTCATCGTGCTCCTCGTGGCCGTCGGCGCGATGTGGCTCCAGTTCGAGGCCGGGGCGGCGTGGATCTCCGGGTACGGGTGGATCGCCTTGCCGCTCGCCATGATCGGGTGCGCCGCACTAGGCGCATTCATCGCGCGCAAGGTGGAGGGGTAGCGATGGACGACCTCGGCCATCTCTTCCGGCTCTTCGAGATCGGGCGCATGGACCGTCGCGAGCTCGAGCGCCTGCTCGCCGACCTCGACGCCGAGGATCGCCGGAGGTCGTCCAGCATCGGCGACATGGAGGCGTGGGCCAGGGCGGCGGCGGAGGTCGGCAACGTCGAGCGCCTTCTCGCCGACACGCCCAGACCGAGTTCCCGCCGCAGATCCGCCGGGGGTCGAAGGCGCTCGGTGACGATTGACATGGAAAGCTACGAGAGGAGCAAAGCCTACCTCATGGAGCTGAGCGAGGAGGATGCAGCCCGCGACGAGCTGCGAGAGGCCGCGAGGAGCCGTCTGAGGCACTTTGAGAAGCGGGACGGCTATCAGTACCGTCAAGCTAGCAAAACGCCTCTAGAGCGATACTGTGGGCTTTTGGAGCGTCAGGGGTAGGTTGTGGCCCCAAAGAACTGTTATACTTTCTATTGTTCATATTACACCCCTCAATTCTGAAAGGGGGATGGGGTAAGGGAAGGGGAGAGCCGCCTTTTCTTGAATTTGGAGGTTTGCCTTGTCTTCTGGCCGTGTTGCTCCCGACCGTCCGACTGTGCGGATTAACCCTCTTGAGATTCGATCATCGTCGCTTCCCGATGAGCAGAAGGAAGCCCTTCTTGCCTTTTGGAACGAGCGACAGCTTGCCGACGAGAGGGAGCGCCGCGAGAAGGAGTTCGCCTATCAATCAGAGCAGGCCCGGATTGTTCTGGAACAGCCTGGGTGGTGCGAGATTCGCGCCGATTGGCTTGACCAGGCACGAAGTGTGCGTGATATGCAGGAGTGGGATATTGAGCGTTCGGCCAGGACGTATGTCTATGATCCGGAGGGCAGGGAGTACGATCTTCTCTCGCTGCCAAATGACGTTCCGACAATCCATCAGTTCTATCGAGATCTCTATGGAACCGAGGTTTCCGCCCTCCAGTTCGAGGCCTGCCCCATCCTCGTTAACCATCGCGATCGGAAGCACCCGTATCAGGTCTACGACGATTACTCGACGTTCATTAAGGCTGTCGAAAAGGAGACATCATTCATCTACCTCGGTAAGTTCTGGGAGCCGACCCACAGGGACGGCCTCAGGTACCCGGTCTCGAAGAAGAACGCCATGACGCACATCAGCGGAGTGTGCGTGGACATAGATCGCGTCGAGGACGAAAAGGGCCAGCACTTCCAGGCGAGCTGGGTGATGGAAAGCCTCTTCGAGTTCCTAGAGGGCAACGAGGAGATCATGCCGAACTATCTCATGCTCTCCGGTACGGGAATCCAGCTCTGGTACGTGTTCGGCGATCCCATTCCCCTTCTGTCGAAGTCAGCGCCGAGGCGGGCGAAGTACGACTCCTTCATCAAGCGCCTTTACGCCTATTTCGATGAGAGACTTCCGAAGAACAGGTTCAAGGTCGATAAGGCCTGCGCCGCTTACAACCATGCCTTTCGCGCTCCCGGTTCCCCCACTAAGAACGGATATCCGACGCGGCTCTTCGTCAGAGGCGGAGTTGACCGCGTCCCGTCCGACCCAATCGCCATATCCGATTACATCGGAGGTGACCTGAAGCCCCATGACGTCGGGGAGTGGGATCCGGTGGGGCTTGCCGCCGTTAACGGCGGCAAGGGCGGCGGCAATTCTCCCGCAAGCGAAAAGCAGCTCGCCTACATACGTAAGCTGCACGACATGGGGTGCATCGATGACGAGACGTTCGACGCTGCCGAGGACATGAGCATCGCCGACGCCGACGCGGCAATCAAGCGTGGGGAGAGTTCCTTTGTCCGCGGTGTTCACTGGCGCGAGACAGGCGGCTACGTCACGACCAGCCACGGGCACACGATAAGGCTCAAGCCTCGTTACCGGCCTCTGTATGACAACGTGCTCAGGAGGATTTACGAAGAGACCAAGCCCGGGTCTCGGTACATGGCCATGTTCGTTCTCGCCGGATACGCGTATAACTGCAACGTCTCGGAAGCCGCACTCAAACACGACCTCGAAGCCTTGATGAACAGCGAGTGGGGACGTCGGCCCTCGCCGACCGACGGGAAGCCCATCAACTCAAGGGACGTCAACTCAGCGATAAAAGGCTATAACCCAATCGGATGTCTGCGACCAACAGAGGTTGCGGAGGAGCTGCTGGGATGGTCGTTCGGGCTCAAGGCGAAACGGAACTGGCGGACGAGGAAAGAGCATCTGCAAGCTGATTACTGGCTTGAGGAGCAGGGGGACGGCAGCGTTAAGAGGGTGCCGAACAAGGCCCGAACCGGCCGCGAGGAGGCGCTCAGGCTCAGGCGTGAGGACGTCGCCGAATCGAAGGTGAGGAAACTCGCCGAGTTCCTGATGGCACATCCTCAGGCGTCAAAGCGCTGGGCGGCGAAGGAGTTGCACATGTCCCCGCCGACCGTCCAGAAGTATTGGGCCGGCGCTTGCGAGTCTGCCGGGATCAAGGACGTCAGAAGCGGAAACCATTCACCAATCTACTGAGCATACACGCTGGTAAATGTGGTATACGTATGTATGTTATACGTATGTATACATATGGAGGGCATCGTGATAATCCCGGTTCTGAACATCAAGGGCGGCGTCGGCAAGACGACAACCGCCATAGCCCTCGCGACCGCAGCAGTGAGGGCGGGACACGAGGCGAAGGTGCTCGACGCCGACGAGCAGGGGAGTGCGACGCTGTGGGCCGACACGGCTGAGCAGGCCGGTGAGCCGCTTCCGTTTCCCGTCGATCCGATAAACGCGACGAGGATAAAGGCGCTCAAGCCGGATGCCGACACGTGGTGCTTCATCGACTGCGCGCCGTCCGGCAAGGCTCTCGACGCGGCCAAGGAGAAGGCTGACTTTCTCGTGATACCGACCACTCCGGCGGGCCTCGACATGCAGCAGACGTGGGTGACCGCCGAGAACCTCGGCGAGTCGGGCAAGCCCTACGCCGTGCTCCTCACGCGAACCCGCCCGCACACGCTCGCTCTCGCAGCGGTTGAGTCGGAGATGGCCGAGCGCGATGCATCGTACTTCGAGGCGCAGATTCCGCTGCGAGAGGACATCAAGAACTACTTCGGGCACGCTTTCGGTAAAGACCTCTAC
>NZ_NFJW01000031.1 GCF_002160065.1 Collinsella sp. An2
CCGGTTCTCAAGGTGCACGCCCCGCGGCTCCGGGCCGCGCGGCAAGGGGATATGTTGCCAGACCCGGGCCCCGCCGGGGGCGGGAATCGGCGTCTCCACGGGGTCTACACAATTGGGGGGGCGGGGCGCGTCCCCCGCCCCCGCAAACGCACCTTATCGCGTGGAGCACCTCGCCTATATTGTGTAGCGAACTTCCTGAGGTTCCGTGCTACGTTAGGGTCATGGTCCTCTATAGGAAGGAAACCGGCATGCTGCAGATCATCATCTCCCCTGCGAAGCAAATGCGCTGCGCACGCGATACGTTCTTGCCGCGCGGCATTCCGCCCTTCCCTCACAACACGTTTAGGCTTTTCCAAGCCCTTTGTTCTGTCGAGCGCAACGAGGGCCCGGAAGGCCTTCAAAAGCTTTGGCGAGTAAATGACAAGCTCTTAGCCGAGAACATCGACAGACTCCACGAGTTCAAACCTGTCATGACTACCGCCGACCTCGATGATCCCGAGGTGGGACGCGTCCTCTCGCCGGCACTGTTCTCCTACCACGGTATCCAATACCAAAGCATGGCACCCGGCGTTCTTGGATTTCGCGAACTTTCTTGGCTTCAGGACCACCTTTGGATTCTTTCCGGCTTTTACGGTTGCGTCCGCCCGTTCGATGCCGTAGAACCATATCGCCTTGAAATGGCCGCGAAACTCTCCGTCGACGGTGCGCGTGACCTGTACGCCTTCTGGGGCACGAGTATCGCTCAGGCTATCTCGGATGCCAGCACGCGCAATTCCGAATCACCTGGCCACGGCCATCAACCGGTAATCGTGAACCTTGCGAGCGTCGAATATGCCAAGGCGGTTCTACCCCACCTTCCCTCAGGCACCCAAGTAGCGACCTGCATCTTTGGAGAGGATCTTCGCAACGGTCGACCGGTGCAACGTGCCACGGCATCCAAGATCGCGCGCGGCTCCATGGTCCGCTGGATGGCCGAGCACGACGTCGAGAACGTCGCTCAGCTCACTGAGTTCAACGTCGGCTATGTTTTCGTCCCCGAGCTTTCTTCCGATCGAACGGGACGCGCCGGTGTGACCGAGCGAACCCTGGTCTTCTTGCGCGAAGGCCGCTAGGAGCTCTTACCACCGAATAGCCGTGCGCTCGACGATCATGTACGCTACCCGAGCAGCGTCGCAATCAAAACGGCCACCGACGCTGCGGCAACCAGCGCGATCAGGCATCCGCACCCGCAGCCGCAACCCGTGCCGCCGCCAGATGGGGCAGAGCCGTTGCCGCGCGTGAGCTCATGGTGCAGCATCGTGGTGATTGCGCCGTCGCCCATCCCCACGTGCCCATCGCGGTTCCAATCAAGAGGGTTGCCCACGGGCTCACCTCGCCTTCTCATCTTTCCCCATCAACACGCGCTTCTAGCTTCTACAAACCTGAATAAGCATGGCACAACAGTACAAACAGTTCCGAAATAAGGAAAGCCGCGGCATTCAATTGCTAGAACTAACAGCGACAACAATCTATGTGATTGAACCAAAAGAGACGAATGCACGGATTGCGCCGTCCGTTGCGGCGCACATCACCGAGGGGCCATCCAAAAGACGGCTGCTCGACCAGTAGGAACACATTATTACGGATGCGTCACATATTGCACATTGTGTGCAATATGTAGGGAAACGCCTATGTTTCCGCGCCCTGTTATCGACCGGTATGGCGGGTAGAAGAGCTGCACGCGCGCATCCGACCACAGATATCGGATGCCTTCCGTCTCTCGTTAGGAGATTCAATATGAGTTGGTTCGACGCAAATCACGATTACGTGAAGGAATACATCGATCGGTGGAACAAGACTGTCGGGCGCGCCAAGGTCGCCATGATCGTGTTCGGAATCATCCTTGCTATCGCAGGCATCGCAGCCATGATGGCACCGTTACAGGTCTACATCTTTATTCAATCCGTCATCGCCGTCATCCTCATGGTGCATGGCATCGGCCAGGCGGCAGCATATGTTCAGACGCCCGAGCCGTTCCGCAACGGCGCGCAGCTCGCATCGGGCATTCTGAATGCCATGCTCGGCGTGTTGCTGCTTGCGCTCCCGTCGCAGCTCACGGCAGGAGTTATCGTCTACCTGCTGGCTTTCATGCTCATCATGACCGGCATCGAGCGCATATCCTTCTCGCGCCAGATGAACTTCTACCGCATTCCGACATCGTCCATGGGTACCGCCACGGGCATCCTCAACATCATTTTGGGTGTAGCGTTTATCTTTATGCCGCTCGCAACGAGTCTTGCACTGAGCTACCTGCTCGCTGCCTACCTCATGATCGGCGGCATAACCCTCCTGGTCGAAGGCATCTCGGTCAAACGAATCGACCAGTAACGGATACAGCGCGGCCAAGACCTGCTTCACTTTTACGTGTTGCAACATGGGTCGCAGAGTAGGTCAGAGACATAGAACAAGGCGGGCGGCGCTCCTTGCAGAGCGTCGCCCGCCTTTGCATGAAGCCGGTACATCACCATTGTGCCGCCATGCCTGCAATCAACGATTTGACCCGAATGGCTCAAGTCAGTCAGTCGCGTTCGATGCGACCTTAAAGATAGTTCCGCCAGTCGTCCTCTTCCTCATCGTCTGCGGTCGCAGCAGCCGCCTCGCGGGCCTGGCGCTCTGCAGCCGCAGCGGCAGCCGCCTCGCTGTAGGATGTAGCCGGGGGCTCGGGGAATGCGGAAAACGCATGCTCGAACTTTGCAAGATTGTCGTCATAGCGCGTGCGCGGCACGGCAAAGATTACCTGCTTTACACCGTGCGAGCCATCCGCAAGCTCCGCGCGGAAAAGCTCTGCCACGCGCTCGGCATCCCAGCCAAACGCCCCACAGCCATACGCGCCCAAAACGGCCTTTTCGCGGCCCAACTGATCGATGATGCCCAGCACAAACCGAATGCGGTCGCGCATGGCGGCATCGAGCGTTGCCTCGTCCACGTGATATTCGTCGCGAGCACGCTTGGCGTCGGGCGCCGCGGCCACGATGACATCGGCGTACGCATGCACATGGTCGCGCTCGAACCGCACGGCCGGCACCACGAGCGCTCGGTTGCGATACAGCTCGCAATTGATGTTGCGACGGCGGTTCTCGCCGTACCAGTCCCGCTGCGTATCGAGCACGTTGTGGAGGTACGAGTTCGCACAGAGCGCCTGCTCCTGGGCCCAAGCTCCGCGAATGTAGCCGCCGGCGGGCGTGACGAACGAAGCGAAATCGAGCACCGCCATGTCGCAGAACTGGGCATAGCCGCGCCCGTTTTCCACGATGGCAGAAACCGCATCCTGGGCAACGACCGCAACCTCGGGCACCACGGGCTCGCCGACCTCGACCGTGGGCAACCCCTCGATGCGAACAACGCCCGCCAGCGAGCGCTCGATATCCTTCGCGCAGCGTCGAGCCACGTCTTCGGTATGGCGCTCCGCCGCCTCGCGCCGCGCGTCACGGCGCGGATTGTTGCGTCCGTTCAACGGGCGTCGGCCAGTTTGTTCCGCCATGATGTCACCTTTCTCGCCGCCAGTATGTATGCCACACATCCTATCCCAACGGGGCGCAAAAACCCAAAGGCATCGAGGCGGGCAATCTCCACGTTACGTCTCTCCCCTGCCGTCCGCCGCGCAACTGGCGCCACTCGGCCCACAAGGCGGCCGCTCCCGCATCTGCTCCCCATCGTGCCGACTACGCTGGTCCTATGAAGTGTGTGCTTTCACATAATGCCGCCTACGTCTGGCTCATGCATCATCGCAACCCTCGACCGGACAACGAGCGATCAAGCCGCGCGCAGCTCGGCGGCGCCTCCGTTCCTGGCCGCGCCGCGGTCTCAAAGCTGCAGTGGTTTCTCGACCTCGAGAACACTCCGCTTGAGTTTCTCGTTTGCGACGCGTCTCTACGCCGCAAACAATCGTCGGTAATCACGCACCTCTGTACCAAGCAGCTTCCCAAGGGATCGCTTATCCCCATTGCGAGCGGCAATGACGATATCGAACTCTACTGCGTGAGCCCCGAGCTGTGTTTTATCCAGCTCTGCCAAAACGATGACCTTCTCGAAGCGATTTTCCATGGCATGGCGCTTTGCTCCGACTATCGTCTCGACCCCATTGCTCGAAGCGGAGCCGTGTTTCGAGAGCACAACGACTCGCGGCTCACGAGCACAAGCAAACTCGCCGCATATATTGCAAAGGGCACAGACATTCACGGCTCGGCCCGTGCACTTCAGGCGCTCGCGCACGTTCATGACCATTCGCGCTCCCCTAAAGAGTCCGGCATCGCCATGTTTTATGGACTGCCACAACGCCTGGGAGGGATGGCCTTGGGCGAGGTTGTCATGAACCCCTGTATCGAAATCTACGACGGGCGCGATGCGGAGGGAAACACAAAGACATCCACTCGGTATCCCGATGTCCTCATTACAGCGAAAACGACACGCAGGGGGACGAGTTGCGTCGCGTTTGACTACGACAGTCAATCGGAACACCAAGAGCCATGGAAAGTCGTGAAGGACTCTCGCAGGAGAAACGCTATCGCCTCAATCGACCAGCTGGTGCACTATGCCATCAGGCTAGAGGATGCTAAGGACTTCGATTACATGGTGCTTTTGGGTGACCGTGCCCGCAAGGTACTCGGGCTTCGTCCTTGGCCCGTCGTACGAGGGGGTTCCGACAACGTTGACAGGAAGCTCAGCATTGCAAAACTCGAGCAGCGGCGCTTTGATCTGTGGAATCGCTTTGTCCGACAGAGTCCGTGACATCGCGAGGGGCGAAATACTGGCCCACCGAACGGGTAGAGGCGACTAAACACTTCATTTGTGTGTAAAAATCGCCGTTTTGTACGACTGGATTTTGGTATGCATTTTTACTGATAGTTTATGCAAGTAAATTCCTGGGCTTTTCGTGACACGGAAGCCCAACTTAGGCGCGCGACAAAATATAGTCGTACAAAACGGCCGGTTTTACACACATCGACCGTCCTTTTCTGTCTCAAGGGCCATTTTCGCGAGCACGGCTGCGCATAATCGCTTACAGACGCTGAGCAACTGATGCGGCGGCAACGATGGCGGGGCGCCGCAGAGCCGGCGCCGGCCGCGATAAGACAGTTCTCACCTTCGAAGGCCGTCCCGTGCTCCTGCTAGCGCTGGATGTTGCTCAGCGCCACGGCCACCGCCTCGTCCACGTCGTCGGTAATCTGCACCAAGCGCGGGTCGAGCGCAGAGATCATGCCCTCCGCCTTGACTGTGCCCTCAATCCACTCGAACAGCCCCGACCAATACGATTTGCCCACAAGCGCGACGGGAGTATGAGCGACCTTGTGTGTCTGTACCAACGTGAGCAGCTCGAACATCTCGTCCAGCGTTCCAAAGCCGCCTGGAAACACGAGCGCGCCCTCCGAGTACTTCACGAACATGGTTTTGCGCACAAAGAAGTACCGAAACGTCATGCCCAAATTGACCCAGCGATTGATGCCCTGCTCGTGCGGAAGCTCGATTCCCAGCCCCACCGATGTGCCACCGCGCTCGTAGGCGCCGCGGTTCGCCGCTTCCATAATGCCCGGGCCACCTCCGGTGATGGTCGCGACGCCAGCCTCTGCCAATAGCCGACCCGCACGACGTGCAGCTTTATACATGGGGTCATGGCGGTCCGTACGCGCCGACCCAAAGATGGCAACCGCGGGCCCGATCTCTGCCAACGCCCCAAACCCGTCCACGAACTCCGCCTGGATACGCAGCACGCGCCAGGGATCCATGTGAAGCCAGTCGGTCGATTTCTCGGGGGCAAGCAGATTTGCATAGGTGTTGTCGGTAGGGATCATGTTCCCGCGCATGATCACGGGTCCACGATGATACGTAGGACCTGACTCCTCGTTTACGGAATCATCTTCTGCAGACAGCTCTTCAGCAGGCATCCGGCCTGCTGAAGGTTGGCCGGTGTCCTCCATATTCGAAGACGCGGTCTTCCTGTACCCGCCCTCGCTTGAATCGATATCCTTTGGGCTTTCGAACTTGCCATCGTCTTTTGTCACCACAAACCTCCTGCGTTTACACTCTGCGCAAAATCATTCGCGCGATAGTCGTCACAAGCCTTTTCGTTCATGGTACCCGGCAGCGACAGCGTGACTCGTCAAGCTTCGATAACGTCTTTGTTAGAACCGAGATACATCCGCGCGCTCACCGCTTTCGATGCCGGCATGCTCGTGGCGCTGAGCTAACGAGCCAGAACAAAAGCCCGTGGGCCGAGTCGCGTGCGGAGCACGCCGCGAGCTCGCCGAGAAAAATCTGCACGTAGCGCTCCCTGTCAAAGAAGTTTTGCAGACATTTCCCACCCGATTGACTACGATGAAGACGACTGAGGAGTCGACGGAGGGAGGCTGCCTTGGGAGCGACGCACACGGATACGTCCACATCTATCGGCGCGAATATCAAACGCCGCCGCGTGGCCGCAGGACTGAGCCAAGAGGAGCTCGCCTTCGCCCTTGAGGTATCCCGGCAGACCGTATCGAATTGGGAAACAAGTCGCACGATTCCGGACGCACAATCCCTCAAACTGATCGCGCAACAGCTGAGTTGCAGTGCCGACGAGCTGCTTGGTGCCGATGTGCCTGGGTCATTTCCGGCAATCGACCGAACGCGCGGGGCACGCCGTGAGCTGCTGGGCGTGACGGCCGCGATTTTGTCGCTCTACGTGCTCGCGGGATTCATGAGCGCCCTGCATATCGAAGACCCCTCGGCAGCGGGACTGACAACGTTTGAGGCTTTGAGGTTCGGCGCGCTTGCCGTGCTCGTCGCATGGTCCCTCTCGATTCAGAAGCGCTGCGGCGTGAGGACGATGGGCGCCGTCGTGCAGCTCATCACCCTTGTTCCCCACGGCGTGTCCCGACGGGGCGACCGCATCCTGCAGCTTCTCGGACGCTGGTGGTGGTCGCTATGGTTTGGACTGTTCGGGCTCTCGACGCTGCTTGGCGCATGCGTGAGCATCGCCGGCGGAAATCCCAACCTGCAGGCGGCGCTCATCGTCTCGGCATGTATGCTCGCACCGTTCGCCATTGCATTCACCTGGGAGCGCAACCAGCCAGAGCGACGTCAGTAGGCACGCCGCGCCCCGAGATTTCACGGAATTAGAACGGGGGCACCGTAACGGGCAGCGCCCCCGTGATACGCGTTAGTAATCGGCGCAAGCAGGCGAGTTCATCCAGTCTTCCACGAAGGCGCCATAGCGTCCCTCGATAATGGCCTGGCGCGCCTCTTTCATGAGGTTCAGCAGGTAGTAGATGTTATGCATAGACAGCAGAATGCCGCCGAGCATCTCCTTCTGCGTGACCATATGACGGATGTGTGCGCGTGTGTAGCCGCCGGTGCAGACCGGGCAGGTGCAGTGCTCGTCGACCGGACGGGGGTCGCGCGCGAACTTGGCGTTGCGGAAGTTCAGGCGCCCCTCGCTCGAAAATGCCGAGCCCATGCGACCCGTACGCGTAGGCAGAACGCAATCGAACATGTCGATGCCGCAGGCAACGCCGCGCACGAGCGTGGTGGGATTGCCCACGCCCATGAGATAACGCGGCTTCTGGCGCGGCATGTATTCGGACGCGAGCGGAGCCAGCGTCTCGAACATGGTCTCGTGGTCCTCGCCCACCGAGTAGCCGCCGATGCCGTAGCCCGGGAAGTCGCCGCATTCCTCGAGGTGGCGCAGGCTGCGCAGGCGAAAGTCCAGATGCATGCCGCCCTGGACGATGCCAAAGAGCGCCTGGTCGGGACGGGTGTGGGCCTTGTAGCAGCGCTCCGCCCACATGCTCGAGAGCTCGACGGCGCGCTCCACGAACGCTCGCGTGGCGGGATAGCCCGGGCACTGATCGAGCTGCATACAGATGTCGCTGCCCAGCTTCTGGGCAATTGCCATGTTGTCTTCAGGCGTCCAGAACACGTGACTGCCGTCGTAGTCGGTGGCGATGAAGCGTACACCGTCGTCGGTGAGCTTTACGGCATCGCCATGGGAAAACACCTGGAAGCCACCGGAGTCGGTGAGGATGGGACCGTGCCAGTTCATAAAGTCGTGCAGCCCGCCCATCTCGGCGATGAGGTCGGCGCCGGGACGCATCGCCAAATGATAGGTATTGGAGAGCACGATCTGAGCACCGAGGTCCTTGACCGTCTCCCATGGGATACCCTTGACCGTCGCCTTGGTACCCACCGGCATGAAGATGGGCGTCTCGATGTCGCCATGGGGCGTATGCAGGACGCCGGCGCGGGCGTGGGTCGTGGGATCCTCGGCGACGATGTCGTAGCGGAACAGCTTCTGGTCCATAGGTCTCCTTGCAGGTCTTTCCAGGCGTTGCCGGGCACAGCTCGGCAGCCGATGTATCCGGACCAGTATAGCGTGCATAGATGCCCTGTCTTCCGCTTCGACGGCTTCGCCACAAGCAGCAACTGCCGCGTGACGCATCCCGACCCCGGAATGCCGCCCGTCCGGCTCCAGCCTGGCTCACACCTCGAAAGCGCTACCATGAAATCACCCCAAGGAGAGGAGACACCATGGCGACCATCGCCCCGACCGTTCTCGCGTCGTACGAAAAGACCGCAGGCACCGTAATCAAAAACCTCGGCAAGCACAACATGGATGGCTACTTTTGCGCCACAAGCGCCGATGCCGTTGACCTTGTGACCTCATGGATGCATGAAGGCGACTCCGTCACCTGGGGCGGCAGCGAAACGTTTAAGGAAACCGGTATGAAGGCGGCGCTCGAGGAGGCCGGCTGCTACCAGATGCTCGACCGGGCAAGCGCCACCACCCCCGAGGAGCAGCGCGAAATGTGGCGCGACCGCACCACAGCAGACTGGTTCTTCATGAGCGCGAACGCCCTCACCGTGAGCGGCGAGCTTGTGAACATCGATGGCAACTCCGACCGCTGCTCGCTGTTGCTGCACGGTCCCGCGCATGTCGTGGTGCTCGTGGGCATGAACAAGATGGTGGCCGACGTGGATGCCGGCATCAAGCGCATTCGAACCATCACCTGCCCGCTCAACGCCGAGCGCCTGCACACCGAAACGCCCTGCGAGCTCACGGGCGTCTGCGCCGACTGCCACGCGCCTAAGTGCATGTGCTGCAACGTCGTGGTGACGCGTCACTCGCGCCACGAGGGCCGCATCCGCGTCGTACTGATTGGCGAAGATCTCGGCTACTAACTTGAATGCCGTGGGGCCTGGCTTTCAGCGGGATTGCCAGGCCCCGGTTCCAACAACGAGATGTGCGCCACGCGATTGACGCGTGACCATACAACTGTTGTCGCAGGCTCGGGGTAGTGCGTTTGACGCCCCGAGCCTCATTGGTCAAATGATGGGCGCGCTGGGTACGCGCCGCGCGGATGGGGGTCTCTGTTGGTCAATTCGTCTGCCTGCTGGGCAAGCGATAGGTAGACACAGTGGCCCGCCGGTCAATTTCCCTGTCCGCTGGGTATGTTCGATGCGTCGCGGAAACAGGGACTCCACAAACATGGTCAAATCACCCGCCGTTTGGGCAACTCCGCCGATGGCTCCGCATAAAGAGAGCCTAAGGCAGCATCGGACGTGCCCAGCGCTCGCATGATTTGACCATCGAACCCCATGTTCGGCACGCATCATGCCCAGCGCGCGCGAATATTGACCACAAGACCCAAGTTCACAGGACGAGAGGCCTGAGCCCCAGAGAAAAAGGATGACGGGGTCCCTCGCAGGCGGACGCGGGATCCCCCGGAGAAGGGCACAACCCCTCGTCGACAAACGCGGGTACCAACGCTCCCGACACAAAGGGCCCGGGTCGCTGCGGAAACGACCCGGGCCCCATGCAAAGATAAGCGACCTATTCCCTCATATGACCGATAACCCTGTCAAGTGGCAAAAACGACCCGGCCCTCCTGGCCAAAGGAGGGTCGGGCCCTTCCGTCCCCTTACGCGCCGCCGAGACGACGTTCTCCCAACGTCA
>NZ_NFJW01000032.1 GCF_002160065.1 Collinsella sp. An2
AGTGCCGCCCTCACCACTTCCTCGACCGCGCAGCCCATGGCGCCCCTCCCGTCTCTCGTTGACGGGAGGATGGTCCCACCGCGTGCGGACACGAGCCTCCAAGAATGTCTAACATAGCCCGAAAGAGGCGCTAAGTGGCACTTTCTACTTTTGTCAGATGTTGTGGCGGTTGCGGAAATGAACAACGAAAGGCGAAGCTCTTGTTATGGGCTCCGCCTTTCGGTAACGGTTTCTAAATCAATAAACCTATGACCATATTTTAAGTGCGTAGTCTGCAAGGGCATGCGCTCTGCGCGAGACTGCGGTGGCGTCAAATGTCGAACCCGTGTCGACAAGGTCAATGTATTCTGCTCCGACCTTCATACGGCCTTCAACAATTTGTTCGACAAGTTTGAAAGTGCCAGCAGCGGTTTTTCCGCTCTTGTCAGGCTTCTTATAAGAAGCCACCTTATTGGCGAAACAGCTATTGCTGGCGCTACTGTTTTCCGGCCGCCGCAGCAGGCACATGTTGCCAATCGACTCGATGGTGTTGTCTTTAAACATTCCAAGTTCACGTTCGGCATCCTCTCCTTGGAAGGCGAGGGCCTCATCTGGCTGGGATTCAAACCATTTCTGTGCGTCAAAAGACTGAGGAATAATATGTTCGAGCGTGAACTCTTCTGTTTGATCGAGATTGCTATCGCCCGCCTTATTACGGAGATAGTTCTCGATAGATTCGAGATAGTAACGAGCTCGAGCGGTGTCAGAGGGCTTTTCGGAGTCGAACGTCATGTTCTCGAAGTCTCGTGCAAACGTCGGGTCTGATTGCTGACGTTTTACTATTTCGTCCAGCACGTCACTGACAGGCTGTTCCTTAATGGCAACGCATATCTTTTCGAAGTATTTGTCAAGAAGGTTGGTCGATTTCTGACAAACCTTGTGTCTCACGAACAGGACCAGCAGCTGCTTTGCTACATCCCTAAATTGTTTGGAGTCAAACTTGTATTGCATTGCCGCAGTGAGCAATGGGACGATGGATTGTGTTGGATTGATTTTTCGTATCCCGACTAGAAGCGCCTTGATATCCGGAGAAAGCTCTTTCTGCTGACCGTCCATGTATGAAGACTGTGAAACTATGGTTCCATAGTAATCAGCAGCATGCTTCAGATCGCCGAATACCTCGAGCACCCCTTTTGACTCAAAAGAGTTGAGATACTTGTCGGTAAATACTCGAACAAGCTCTTGCTTGGACACGCGACGATTTACCTTTGTAAACATATAACTGGTAAAGAACGATTCCATGTTCTTGGCGCCGCCCACCAGTTCGGAAACTTGGGTCCATTCTGATTCGATTGTACTCATGGCGACAGGATGCTTCTGGCGTGACCCCCTGCCCATAAGCATGTTCTTGATTCGGTCCGAAGAGGTGAGCCTAACGCCGGTCCCGTTAAGGGACTCGAAAACCTGGAAGGCATCCTCCTCGGCAGAGCAGTCGATGCGGATGATTTTCATCCGCTGGGCGATGGAGAGGAACATCTGAAAATAGAAATCGTAAAGATCGATTGCCAAAAGCGGGCTGTTCTTTTCCAAACTATCATCCATTTCGGGCAGTTTTTCCAGTCGGAACTGCCTGACATTCTCCTGATGTAGGAGGTATGCCTTCTCAATGAGCAGCTGCTTGCCAAACTGCTCTTGATTGACGATGGACTTATATGATTCGTAGGTAGATTTAACAGGAATTAGATGAGGGATTTTTCCTTTTTTACTTTTCGACTGTCGGTCGCTCACGTCTGTGACAAGACAATTGCGCATTCTCGTTAACAGTGTGTTCCAATCCTGCACATCTTGGCTGTCCTTATCTGGCAAGGAATTGAACGTATCTTGTTGGTCGAGCATATCCTGATAGAGAGCTGCGAGAATCAATGTCAGTGACGTCATGCGCTGTTGGCCGTCGACAACGTGTCTAACAGAATAGGAAGCGTCGACGAGCTCATCCGCTTGATATCTCTGGTCGTATGGGTCTTTCTCGTAATCCATAAGGACAAACGAACCTAGGAAGTGATTAGACTTCCTCTCATAGCACTCCTCCACGTCGTCCCAAAGTTTTCGGTTCTCTTCGGTATTCCAGACGTAGCGCCTCTGATAGAGCGGAATGGCGTAAGCATACCTGCCACCAGTGGACATAAGCTCTTCGAGGCTCTTCTGTTCGGCTTCAAACGCTTTTGGCATGACACATCCTCTCGCGTTTTGCTGTGCCCCGGAATTCGTGGGGTCGCATGCAGGAAATACGAATTACCAATATGAATGATAAAGGTATTCAGAGCACTGCGCGATGTATTTGAAACTGATGCCTATGCTTAGCTGCAACTTTTCGTTCTTTTCGAGCGGAACGAAGGTCATCGTTCTAAGGTGCTTTGCGCCTGTGCTGCTTGCAAATCGTTTGAGCGAAATATGCTAGTTAGATCACCACACCGTTGCAGTGATCAATCTCGTGCTGAATGGCCTGGGCCACCTCACCGGTGAAGGTGCGTACGTGCTGATGGAACTCTTCGTCGAGGTACGAGACCTTGATGCGGCGCCAGCGTGCGGTAGGGCGCGTGCCCTGCAGCGAAAGGCAAGCTTCTTCGGTGCGGTACTCGCCCGCGCCTCGAATGATGTCGGGGTTATACATAAGGCGCGCCTTCGAGCCGTCTTGAACCACGATCACTCGCTTGTGTACGCCGATCATGTTTGCGGCAAGCCCCACACACTCGTGTGCATGCGCCGCCAGTGTGTCCAGGAGGTCCTGTCCGACCTGAGCGTCCTCTGGCGTAGCCTCTTCGGAAGGCATGCGAAGCATGATGAGCGAGGTGACGATGGGCTTGATCATAGCGGGCTCCTTTCTATTGCGGCCCGCGTGTCCGGGTCGGCTCAGCTCCAAGACGGTAGCACGCACCGCGCCGCGCGTAGGCGTCGGCGGCCGAACTTCAACGTGTCTTAAGCCAATGTCAACATGGTGTGAAAATTGGTGAGTCCGCCTACGCCTGACTTTGAATTCATGGAGCAGGGTTCAAGACGCAGCTTTTCAAGGTGCCGTCTCTTGCCGATGGTGCACAGGCATTCTAGTTGGAAAAACAAAACATATGTTCGCTTTTGATAAGTGTATGTGATAGACTCTATAAAAAGATTTGTCTTAGGGGTGGGTGCCTATGGACATTTTGTCAGCGAAAGAGGCTGCGGCGAAGGCGCTGGAATACGTGAGTGAGCTTTCGCCAGAAGCAAAATACATTGCGCTTGAGGGGATTGAGCTGAGCCCCGATCAGGATGCGTGGCTTGTTATCGTTGGCTATGTGATGGCAAGCGATATTCCCCAAATGGCTCTTGTCGCCGCAAACGTAGACATGCGCTCGCGTAGAACCTACAAGCGTCTGATATTGGATGCTCATACCTTGGATCTACGCAAGATGGAGCCTTATGAAATCGCCGCGTAGCATTGCGCTCGACAGCAATGTTCTCACGTTGTTCATCGTCGGTCTTTACAATCGCAATGCCATCTCGAAGCACAGGCGACTGAAGGCGTACGAAGCCAGCCATTTCGATAAGCTGGTTGCGCTGATTGAGTCATTCGATTATCTAGTTACGACGCCTCAATCCTTGGCCGAAGTCTCCAACCTCCTGGATTTCGATAAGCAGTCGGCTCGACATACGATGGGGCTGCTCAAAGGGCTCCTCCAGGGAGCCTCTAGCCAAGATGAAATACACGAGCAGCTTTTCCCGTCGAGACTAATTGTTGAAGAAGAGTCCTACATGTGGCTTGGTTTGGCCGATGCGTCATTCGTACAGTTGGCAAAGCGAGGAGTGCCGGTGATTACTGCCGACGCCAGGTTGTTCGCACGCCTTATTGCGTTCAATTCACAATGTGTGAATTTCATAACGTACGCGTTTAGTTAACTGAAGCGCGTCGCGTCAGGATGGCCTACGCCCAAACGTGGGTCAGCGGGGCACAAACATGTGGGGCGCCTTGCAATGCGTTGGCGCCCCCGATTTGCGGCTTACGCCTGTTCCAGCAGCTCTTCAATGAATCCGACGCGGTAGTTCTTGAATACCGCCTCGCTTTCCTCCTGGGTGGCGTCCAAGTCGACGTCTGCCATGATGCCGAAGTCGTGGTCGCCATCGTTGTCGTGGAAGATCTGGTGCACGTGCCACACGTGGTCGGCCTTCTCGTCGGCATCATCGATGGAGAGGAACGCGGCAGAACGAGCATCGCCATCGGTCAGGATTTCGTCGTGCGCGTCATGGAACGCATCGAGTGCGCGTTCCCAGCGCGTCTCGGACATGCCCCACGCCTCGTCGAGTTCGCCGAGGTCTTCGGTGCGCCCGCGGGAGGCCAGCCGAACGCGTAGGAACAGGGCGTTGCGCACCAAAAGCGTCATGCCTCGGCGGTCTGCCACCACGACGTCTGCATCCTGCGGCGGCGCGGCGTCGAGTGCAGCGGGGTCGCCCGCTGCGGCCCATTCGTCCACCAGGCTGGAGTCCACAGAACGCACCACGAACCCAAGCCATGAAATGATGTCGTTCAGTTGCTCGTTGCGCTTCGAGGCGGGTACGGTGCGGTCAAGCGAGCGGAATGCCTCGGCCAGATACCTCAGCAGGATGCCCTCGGAGCGAGCGATCTTGTAGCGCTGGATATATCCCTTGAAGTCCGAAGCCGTCTCAAGCATGTCCCGCAGCACCGATTTGGGCGAGAGCTCGTAATCGTTTGCCCAAGGGACCTTTTCGCAGTACTGAGCAAACGCCGCTTCGAGCTCGTCTTCGAGCGGCTTGGGATAGGTTACGTCGGCGATGCGTTCGAGTCGCTCCTCGTAATCGACGCCGTCGGCTTTCATCTCGGCCATGGCACGGTCGCGCGCCGCCCGCTCCTGGGCGCGAAGGACCTGCTTGGGGTCTTCGAGCGTCGCTTCGACCATGGAGATGAGGTCCATGGTGTAGCTCTCGCTCTCAGGATCGAGCAGCTCGAGCGCGGCCAGCAGGAAGGGGGAAAGCGGCTGGTCAAGCGCGAAGTCCTCGGGCAGGTCGACGGTAAGTGCGTAGTCCCATTCTGGCTCTGCACCCTCGGGCGTACCGGGTGCCGGGGGGACCTGGGTGCGCACAACGACGCCCGAGTCGATGAGCGTCGCGAAAATCTCGTTCGCGCGCTCCTCCAGGCGTAGCTTCTCTTCGGGCGTCTGCAGGCTGGCGGCAATGAGCTCGTGCACGTGCTCACGCGCGTCGCCGCCCTGTTCGACTATGGAGAGCACCATGGAATGGGTGATACGCAGGCGCGGTTTGAGCGTCTCGGGTGCAGCCTCGGTCAGGCGCTCAAAGGTCTGCTTGTTCCAGGTCACAAAGCCCTCAGGAGGTTTCTTCTTCTTAAGTTTGCGCAGCTTCTTGGGGTCACCGCCCGCTTTGGCCACAAGTTTGGCATTCTCGATTTCGTGCTCGGGGGCTTCGGCGATGACCATGCCCTCGGAGTCGAAGCCGGCGCGTCCCGCGCGTCCCGCAATTTGGTGGAACTCTCGAGCACGAAGGCGGCGCATCCGGTGGCCGTCGAATTTTGTGAGCGCGGTGAGGACAACCGTATGTATGGGCACGTTGATGCCCACACCCAGGGTATCGGTTCCACAGATGACGGGCAGAAGCCCCTGTTGGGCCAGGCGCTCTACCAGCAGGCGGTAGCGGGGGAGCATGCCGGCATGGTGCACGCCCACGCCGCAGCCGATAAGACGCTTCAAGATCTTGCCAAACGCCGTGGTGAAACGCGTGCCCTTGGCAGCCTCTTTGATGGCCTCGCGCTGCTCTTTGGTTGCAATGCCAAAGTTGGCAAGCGAGCTTGCAGTGGCGAGCGCCGCGTCCTGCGAGAAATGCACGATATAGAGTGGCGCCTCACCCCGACGCAGGGCAAGTTCGACGGTGCCTTCCAGGGCGGTGTCGACGTATTCGTAAGCGAGCGGCACAGGACGCGGGGCGTCGACCACCTGGTCGACCTCGTTGCCGGTGCGTTCGCGCAGGGCGTTGGCGATTTGCGTGACATCGCCCAGCGTTGCGCTCATGAGCATGAACTGGGTGTGCGGCAGCGTGAGCAGGGGAACCTGCCAGGCCCATCCGCGGTCAGGATCGGCGAAGTAATGGAACTCGTCCATGGCGACACAGCCAACATCGGCTTCGTCTCCCTCGCGGAGCGCCTGGTTGGCCAAAATCTCTGCGGTGCAGCAGATGACCGGTGCGCCCGTATTGATGTGCGTGTCGCCTGTGATCATGCCCACGTTGTCGCGGCCCAGCACGTCGACGAGGTCAAAGAACTTCTCGGATACAAGTGCCTTGATGGGGGCGGTGTAGTAGGCACGCCGGCCTTGCGCCATGGCCATGAAGAGCATGCCCAGGGCCACCAGCGACTTACCCGAGCCCGTGGGAGTTCCCAGAATCACATGGTCGCCGGCGGCAAGGTCCATGAGGGCTTCCTCTTGGTGCTCCCACAGTTCGATGCCGCGGTCTTCACACCAAGATAGAAAGCGCTCGAACGCTTCGTCAGCCGAGAGCCACGGCTCTGGTTCCGACCCGTCCTCGGGCATGAACCAGCTGGGGGACAATGCCCCAAGCGACCCCGCTTCTCCTGTGCCGCCTGTCCCGGCAGCGAAGGAACTTGCGCTCGTGCGTGTAGAAGCGCCGTCGGTTGCGGAGGGCGCCTCGACGTCAGCGGTCTCGCGGGCTATTCGTCGTGTATCGTCATTCATGCGGGCTGCTCCCGTCGATTTCGTAGCATCGTTTCCTGTTCATTATGCGTCATGGGGCTTGCCCGCACGCCGATCAAGTGCATGAGCCGGCGCTGTCCTGCGGTCGCGGGTTCCGGGGGCTACTGCACTGGCGACGGGCATTGACGACGCGGGGCCGTCGGCGCTGGGGTGTCCTCGATGGGGCGTGCGCACAGCCCAAAAGAAGCGCCCTCGCGTGCCTTATTGCCGGCGCGCCGCCCGTCTGCGGCGATTGATCGCGTTCTTTACGGCGTCCTCCATGCCAAGCGGCACGTAGTCCAGGCTTTCCAGATCGTCAGGAAGATAGGACATGAGGCTCGGGTTTGCTTTGCGGCCCAGGGCAAGCTGCTCGGGGCTCGGTTCCCTGTCGGGGGTGGCGCAGACGCCCCAGATGCGTGCGCCGCGCTCAACAAGCCTTGTCTCGTATTCGCTGGCGGGGAATTCGGGGTGGTCTGCGCGCGCGTCGTCAGATACCCAGAGCGTTCGAAAGCCTGTCGCCTCAAGCTGTGTAAGCGTCCAATCGCGCAGCGGCTGGCTGTCGGTGCGAAGCATCAGGGTACCGCTCGGCGCAAGAACCTTGCGGTAGACAAGCAAGCGGTCGATCGTGGTGAGCCGGCGACGGGCATCGTGGGCGCGGGGGTAGGGTGTCGAGAAGTTGAGCGTGATGGCGTCGAGCTCTCCCGGTGCGAAGACCTCGGGCAGGGCGTCCGCCCCGCGGGGAATGACGAGAACGTTGCGAAGCCCGCTTTCGAGGATGTATTGCGCTGCATACGCGATGCAGAGCGGCTCGGAGTCCATGCCCAGGAAGAGCGTGCCCGGATGCTTTTGCGCCATCTGGATAATAAACGAGCCTTTGCCGCAGCCCAGGTCAAGCTCAACACGATCAAAGCGGTTTCGATGCTGGCGCGCCGACGCGTTTATAGCATCGCAGGGAAGGGGATAGCATGCTTCTGCCCATGCACCTGCGAAGGTTTTGGGATGTGTTTCAAAGCCGTCGGCATAGCGCTCCAGACGCTCTTCGAGTACGAAGTTTTTGGGCGTTCGGATGTGCGTGATTCCCATGGCTACCTTTCATGGCGGGCGGACGGCTGCTCCAGGCGACCGATGCTATGCGATCGGGTCGGGCGCGGGGTTATTGGCGTTTGAGCATGATATACCGATTCAACGCGCCCGTCTTTCCATCGGCGGAGAACCTGGATATCTCCGTAGCCGTTCCAGCAGGGAGGGCCGAGACGAGCTCGTCGATCTCGCGTTCGCAGAAGTGGTGGCAGTAGCGCAGGGCGCTGCCGTCATCCTGCCATCCTAATAACCAGTCCCCTTCCTCGAGCGTATCGGCAATGTCTTGATGAGCATGTTCGCTTCGCGCCTGTTCGGTAGTTGCCTTTGCCTTGCGAGCGAGCCGGGGGTCATCCATGAACTGCCAGAACGATACGGCGGCGACGCCGCCGGGGCGGAGGGCTTCCATGAGGTAGACAAGCACGGCCGCACGAAGTGCGCGCCCAGGCACATGGTGCATGAACCCAAAACAACAAGCGAGGTCGAAAGCGTCCTGGACGCCCATTTTTGCTGCGACGTCTTTGCCGCGCACGTAGGGCGCCGCGGCATCGAGGTCGTTGAGGTTGTCGGAGCCGGTCGCGAGGGCGTCGTTAGCAGCCTCCTCGGGGCGCGAGCCTCCGGGCGGGCACTGCGGCTCAGGTTCGCCCAGAAACCTTTCAAGGATGTCTAGCTGCTGGAACGTGCAGTTGTCTGGCATGTCATGGGCGAGTTTTGGACAGCTATCCTGCGCGACAAAAACAGGATGCGTTGTCTTAAGCCTCTGTGTCAGAAAGCGTTCGAGGCGCAAGTTGCCACAGGCAAGATCGAGGATGTGCAGAGGGTCTGGCATTGCGGTGCCTTCGCCGCCAAGCTCGGCTTGTACGACGTCTGCCATCTGGCTCCATCCCATCCAGGGGGCAGAGCGCGTTGCGGAGAAAGAAGCGGCATGCTCCTGATAGAAGGCGTTGTTTAAAGCAACGAGGGATCTGGCGGCGGCGAAGTTCATCGGGGTCCTTCTTGTGAGCGATGTCGCAGGTGGTGCTGGTGTTCGTGCGGGCATTTCTCCGGGCGTATTCTGTGCGGATGCGCCTGGGGTTGCTCGCTTCTGAGAGGTGAGTATAGCAGCGAGGCGTTGCGCTGCAGAAAGAGCATCGCAGAGAGCGTTGCGGCTTAGCGAGTGGGGCGGAGTTCCCGTACCTGGCCGGTCGGCGTGGCGTCCTGGACCTGGACTGTCGGCGTGACGTCCCGGGGCAAGAGATGGTTCTGCCTGTGCTCTAAAATGACGTTTTGCCCGACCGGAGTTGCGAGGACCGACTCCGTTCTCAGCCGGCTTTACTCCTTGCGCGCGATTGAAGTCCTAGATTTTGCCATTTTGAGGCTATGTTAGACATTCTTGGAGGCTCGTGTCCGCACGCGGTGGGACCATCCTCCCGTCAACGAGAGACGGGAGGGGCGCCATGGGCTGCGCGGTCGAGGAAGTGGTGAGGGCGGCACT
>NZ_NFJW01000033.1 GCF_002160065.1 Collinsella sp. An2
AACAATCACCATGCTAGAGGGGAAGGGGCCTCGTTGCATAGCATCTAGTGCCATCCACCCGCACAGCGGGTGGTTTTCTGCGCCGCGCGTGCCGCGCGGCACGGACTAAAGTCCATGAAAGAAACAACCCCGACATGCACAAGGCATGTCGGGGCATGAAAGGGCAGCTACTCCTCGGTGTGGTCGGCCGCATCGTCCGATACTGGGACATAGAAGGTATCCAGCACGGTCTCGTATACGCTTGCCATATCGGGATGGAACTCGACGTATTGGGAGCCCTTGGTCGCTTCTCCCTGAAGCGTCGTGACGTCAAGCTGGCTCATGCCGTTTTGAATGAGCTTTGTCGCCAGAAAGCTGAACTCGCTGAGGCCCAGGTTGGTGGTGGAGTACTCCAGGGCGGTGTTATACAGATCGATCAGCACGCTCGGGTTGCCCTTGGCGCTTGCAATCGCCTGGGGGAAGAACGCCTGGAGATATTGCACCTGGCGCGCTTGGCGATCGAGCGAAGAGGTGAGCTGCGAGGTATCGCGATACTGCACGTAGCGAAGCGCCAATTTGCCGCGCAGCGTGATCTGCTGCCCCTCCACGATCGAGGTGCTCGGAATCGACGCGAGCGGTGTGAGCGTCACCCCGCCGACAGCGTCGTTCAGCGGTCCGACCCCGTCCATATCCATGGCGAAGTAATACTCCATGGGCACGTTATAGAGAATGCGAGACACCGCGCGCACCACGTTCCGGCTACTCTCGTCATACCCGTCTCCATAGCTGAACGCGAGGGCGATTTGCATCTGGTCCTGGCCTATGAACGCATCTCCCAGGTTCTCGTCAACGTCGACCATGGTGTCGCGCGGAATGCCGATGACCCGCATGGACCCCGTCTCGGTATCCATGGCGACCACCATGATGGCGTCGCCCTGCCCCGCCTTGCCGGTAGTCTCCACGCTGTCGCGGCGGTCGTAGCCAATCACCACGATGGATACCATGTTCTCGTTGTAGCGATACGTCTTTCCCTGGTATTCGACGGTCATGCCCTTATCGTTGGACGTTGCATCTTCGGAGGTCTCAAGCTCCTCCGGTGTCGAGGCGTCGCGCAGAGCCTCCTCGCCCTGGGCGACCATGCGACTGAGCGCAAACGCCGCCGTGCCTACTAAAACGGCAATGACCGCAATCACGATGGCCATGACCCGCAGGCGACGCTTCGCCTTGATATGGGTCTTCTTGCGCACACGGTGCAGGCCCTCATGTGGGTCCCTGGGCAGCTCGGGAAGCGGCGGCAGGTCGCGTCCGATGCCGTCTGCCTCGGTCCACCCCTCGTCAGGAGATCCCGCCACCGAAGCGCCGCCCTCGTCCGCCGCGCGACGGTCGGCATCCTGGCCATCGAGGTCGCCGATGCTTTCCATCTCGGTTTCCCGCGCCTTCGCTGCGCCCTCATTCACATGCCGCGAGGAATCCATCGCAGCGGAAGGCCGCCCTTCGGCGTTGTCAGCTGTTTTCTGGGACACGGCATTCCCCTTTCCGGTAATCGCTGCAGCGGGAACGGCCACGGCAGCGTCTTCGGATGCTTCGGCCTTAAAGTGGCGACCGCCAGCAGAGGCGCTCGCGACATCGCCCGCCAGCCCGCCTTCGACCTCTCGTCTTCTTGCCGATGCCCAGCTGGTCGAGGCGACGCCACCTGCAGCGGCTTCGTCCTTGCGGGAATCCTGCCTATTGCGTCGCCTGATCATCTACCAGCACCCCCGTCACCAGATAGCGCGTGTTATCGCTTGTCGCGACCCCGTTGCAGGTGCTCAGCTGGACGATCTTGTCATCGGTGGTAAGCGATGCCCCTTCGCGCGCGTTTTTCACCATGGACGTCGGATTCAGCACCGCATCGAAATACCGCTGCCGTACCGCCAGATCCGAGAAATCAAAACTGTTCATGATGTGGCGATCGTCATACACATACGCCGCGATGATGCGATAGCGAAGGATGTGGCCCGGCGTATAGATGTAGAGGTCCTCGTGTTCGTTGAAAAACGTCTGGTCTTCGAACTCGTGAAGATCGCCGAACATGGTCCCGTTGTCCGTGTCATGCCCGTAGATGAGCGTCACCGGGTCTGAGAAATCCCGCGCGTTCATGCTCTGGGTGAATATGGAACCATATACGTCGCTCGCGCCCGTGACATCGCGACGCAGATAAAAGGTATCGTCGACCGAGCTTTGGACGATAGGGAGGTTGATACCGGTGCCGGGGATGTAGATCCACGCATAGATATCTGCGCTGATCTCCTGTTGCTCGGCAAAGTCTATGGGGTTTTCCGGCAGCTCATCGCCCGCCTGAACATCAGTCTCGGGAACGGGCGTCTGCTCCTGACGCTCCTGTGCGCGGTCGCCGGCCGAAAGCACGCCCGACAAGGCTACGGCTCCACCCACCGCCACGACCAGACACGCTGCGAGCACCGCCGTGAGCAGCACCGTGCGGCGACGCGAGGCGTGCGGCGTCTCTGGGCTTTTGCTGCCCCCATCTGTCGGTGAGGTCCGAGAAGCCGTCGCCCGAGAGGACGGCGTCGACACCTGCGATGTCTGTGGCGCGGACGCCGAACCGCGCGCATGGGACCCCGCGCTCGTCGCGCCGCCGGACTCGCTTGACGCGCCCGCCTCCTCTGCTGGGGTTTCCCGCCGCCTCATATGCTTCGGTCTGTTCATATCCGTCATGGGTCGTCCATTCATCGTCTGCTGCCAGCCGCGGCACGGTGTCGCACGCCGCAAGACTCATGGCAACTCAACATCGACGCGGTCTTAATACAAAATGGGAACCCGCGGAAGGCAGGTTCCCATTGGATGCCTATACGCATATGCGCATGGAGCGCGGACGTTCCTACTTGGAGCCCTTCTTGCGCAGCGCGACGGCGGCGGAAGCGGCGCCCATCGTGGCGACGGCGGTCACTGCGGCGATCGGAGCAACAAAGACACCGGTCTGGGGAGAGGTGGCCGAGGTGTCGGTCTTAACCGTCGAGCCGCCCTGATTGCCCTGGGTCTTGTCGCCCGTGGTCTGGCCACCCGTGGTCTGGTTGCCTGCCGGGACGGAATCCTTGTCCACGACGATCGAGAAGACGGACAGACGGTCGACGGTGATGGACACGGTGCCGTTGGCGGCAACGGTCACGTTGCGGGTCTCGCTCGTGCCGTCACCGTGCGTGATGTACACGGTGGCATTGGCGCCGGCGTACTGAGAGCCAACGCTGAAGGTGAGCGTGAGCTCAGTGAAAGTCGCATCGCCCACGGCCTCGACGGTAAAGCTGGCATCGGGGGTCACGCCGGCAGGCACGTTGTCGGCCTGGACGCCGGAGGCGGCAGGCTCGGCATCGATGTAGCCAGAGCCGGATGCGCTCGTCACATCACCCGAAACGGTCATGGACACCTGGACGCCCGTCGGAGAGGACGGCGCGGTGACGGTCGTGCCGCTCGGGCTGTTGAACTGAGCGGCAAGCGCGATGCACGGGGCGGAAAACGCCAGCGTGGCCGCAGCAAGCAAGGTTACAAACTTCTTCATACGAACGGCTCCTTCAAAGTGTTGCCTTTAGAAGAGAAAAATGTCTCCCCTCCATGTTTTTTCATAGTAGGAGGGGCGACATTTTTCGTCAATGGAAACTCGGCAATCTTTACAGAAAGGCTGTGCGTACGGCAGCATTTCGCATGCGAGCGACTGGCGTTTCGATGACACGAGGGGCTCTATAGAACAGCCCGCTCGCGGTGAGCGCAGATCCGCTTGGGAAGGGACACTCCATATAGACGATGCGCCTCCCCCACCGATCGAACGGCAGGAAAGGCGCATCCGCATCAGCGCATATTCCGCATCAGCGCATATATGTGTGTGGCGGAAGAACGGTCCGTGCTCTACTCGGCGCGGTACGGCTCCAAAGCCTTCAACACGATAGCGTTCGCCTGACGGCAGAGCTCGTCGGTCGGCGCCTCGGCAAGGGTGCGCACCAAAGGCTCGGTGCCACTTGCGCGCACGAGCACGCGGCCGCGGTCGCCCAGGAACTCCCCTGCCTCCTTTGCAGCAGCTTCAACCGCCGGATCGCCCATGGCGGCGTCCTTGTCGGTCACGCGAACGTTGACGAGCTCCTGGGGATAGAGCTTCACCGGCGCGCACAGCTGCGAAAGCGTCTCGCGCTCGGCACGGATGACCTCCATCAGGCGCAGGCTCGTCATGATGCCGTCGCCCGTGCACTCGATATCGCCGAAGATGATGTGGCCGGACTGCTCGCCGCCCAGGCTGTAGCCGTTGGCGCGCATACACGCATAGACGTTCTTATCGCCCACGGCCGTGGTCTCGTATGACAGGTGCGCGTCATCGAACGCCTTGAACAAGCCGTAGTTGCTCATGACGGTCGGCACGACCGTGCCGGCGGTCAGACGTCCGTGCTTGTTGAGGTAGACGCCGCACACATACATGATGAGGTCTCCGTCGACCACGTTGCCGCGCTCGTCGACCGCGATGCAGCGGTCGGCGTCGCCGTCGTAGGCAAAGCCGACGTCGAGGCCCTGCTCGACCACGTGGCGGCGCAGGCGGTCGATGTGGGTGGAGCCGCAGTCGACGTTGATGTTCAGGCCGTTCGGCGCATTATTGATCACGCGCACATCGGCGCCAAGCGCATCAAACACCGGCTTGGCAACGGACGATGCGGAACCGTTGGCGCAGTCCAGGCCGACCTTCACGCCCTGCAGCGAGAAATTGGCGCTCGCGATGAGGTGTGCGATGTAGCGGTTGCGCCCCTGCATGTAGTCGATGGTCGAACCGATATGGTCGCCCGTGGCAAGCGGCACCTCGCTCTTGCCGTCGATGTAGTCCTCGATGAGCTCCAGGACATCCTCGTCCATCTTGTAACCCTCGCTGTTGACCAGCTTGATGCCGTTGTCGGTATAGGGATTATGCGACGCAGAGATCATGATGCCGCAGTCGAAACGGCCGTCGACCGTCTCGTAGGCGACGCCCGGCGTGGGGATGACGTGCAGCATATACACATCGGCGCCCGAAGCGACGAGACCTGCCGTAAGCGCAGATTCGAACATGTAGCTGGAGCGGCGGGTATCCTTGCCCAGTACCACGCGCGCCTTGGTGTTGCGGCGCTCGCCGTAATACCAGCCCACGTAGCGACCGATCTTGAACGCATGCTCTACGGTGAGCCCCACGTTCGCCTCGCCACGGAAGCCGTCGGTGCCGAAGTATTTCATCGCTTGATCCTTTCGATAGGATGCCTTGGTTGCAAGAGGACGGATGCCGCCTCTGCGGCCGGTCCGGTCGCCGCGCACCCGATGCCCCAGCGAGCATGGGCGCTCGTCCCTGCGGCGAGGCCGGCATCATTGTACCGTCGCCTGGTATGCCCATAAAAGACCAACACGGTTTTTAGGACCAGGCTGTGTTAACCCTCCATTTGTACGCCCATCTCGGGATGGAAGGGGTAGGGCGCCCCGACGCGCTCCCGCCAGCTGAGGCGGTACCGCGCCGTGCCCATGTGCTCCCGGATCGCGCCGGGCAGGTCCCCGAGACGCCTGGCCTCCCGCTGCCACTTGAACCACATGAGGTAGCCGTGCAGCCTCCTCGTCGAGACCCCGCGGAACCTCGAGAGGAAGGCCTTGAGGGCCGAGTGCACCGAGTTGACCAGGTTGAGGGGGGCGGGCGAGCCGCCCGAGGCGAAGCGCAGGTGCGCGGCGGCGCCCATCTCGCGCAGCGCCCTCACGTAGCCCTTCTGGCGGTCGGTCGAGACGACGGCGCCCTCCACCGCGCAGCCGGCCATGGCGCGCCGGGCGTCGCCGACGCCGAGCTTGCCGCGGCAGGCCTCCTGCAGGAACACGCCCCCGCGCGGGTTGGCCGCCACCACGACCGAGACCTTGTCGCGGCTGACGCCGCCGCGGGCCCCGTCGCCGCCGCGCCTGCGGGCCGGGCGGGGCATCGGCGCGCCCCCGCGCGAGTGGTTGCCGGAGAGCGAGTCCGGGACGAGCGTCTCGTCGACCTGCACGGGGCACCCCGGCCCGGCCTCGAAGGCGGGCAGCGACCGCTCCATGACCTCGAGGAGCCGGTGGCGCATCGAGAAGCTCGTCCGCAGCGACACGCCGCAGGCCGCCGCGCAGTCCCTGAGCGTGGCGCCCGAGACCATGAGGGCGGCGTACTCGGCCCAGGTCGGGCCGTCGAGCCTGCTGGAGGCGAGCACGCTGCCCGTCGTGCCCCGGAAGGTCCTGCCGCAGCCGCGGCACAGCCACCGCTGGGCCCCGTCGGCGTCGCGGCCGCGGCGAACCACGTGCGGGCACCCGCACCTCGGGCAGCAGGGCCGGTCGCCGGCGTCCCCGGACGCGTCGGCCTCCATAACGGCAAGCAGCGCCTCGAGCGCCGCCCTCCTGTCGTCGCCCCGCATCGCCCTGAACATGCTCTCCCAGCCCATCGCCGACATCTCAAGCTCCTCTCCCCGGGAACGGACTTCCAGCGGAAGGGTAGCGCGCCGAGCGGACAAGGATACAAATAGAGGGTTAACACAGCCTTA
>NZ_NFJW01000034.1 GCF_002160065.1 Collinsella sp. An2
CGGCGCGATCCGGGAGCACATGGGCACGGCGCGGTACCGCCTCAGCTGGCGGGAGCGCGTCGGGGCGCCCTACCCCTTCCATCCCGAGATGGGCGTACAAATGGAGGGTTAACACAGCCATACAATAAAAGGGATAGATACGAAACGAGGGGAAACCCCGACGGCGCAAGCCGCCTGGGTAGACCGCGCATGCGCGGCGTAATGGGGTTTTGCATGAATATACAGCAGCTTCGGTATTTCTGTGCGGTTATGCGCACGGGGAGTTTTTCGGCCGCCGCGCGTGCCGAGGACGTGACGGTGCAGGCGGTCTCGAAGGCCATCGCGGAGCTTGAGTCCGAGCTTGGTGGGCCGATCTTTGTGCGCCGCAGCCGAGGCGTGGTGCCTACCGCGTTTGGCATCGAGCTCAATCAATACGCCGAGCAGGCGCTTGTTGCGTTCGACCAGGTGGGCAAGGTGCTCGAGGCTCGCCGCGACGCTGCCGGCGCTGCACATGACGACGTGTTCCGCATTCTGCTCGCGGTGCCGTACTTCAACAATTACCGTATCGTCTGCGCCGGGCTCGAGCGCTTTTTATCCAAGCAGCTTGCCATGAAGGTCGATTTTGGCCTTTGCATGGGCTATGAGGCGGTGCCGCAGCTGCTCTCGGGCGATTTGGACGCCCTCATCACCGTCGGCGAGTATGCCAATCCGCTGTGCGACTGTGTGCGCGTGGGCTCGCTGCCCGTTGGCGTGTTTGTTGCAAACAAGCACCCGCTGCGCAAAAAGAAGCTCATCACGATCGAGGACCTGGCGCCGTATCCTGTGGGGCACGCCGAGGGCCTTGACGATTTCAACGAGACGATTCTCAACCTGTATCTCAAAAACGGCATGACTTCGCGCGTGGTCAACGTGCGAACACAAGACGAGGTGAAGCACCTGCTCAGGGATGAATTTGGCTTCACGATGGGTGTGGGCATCTCGGCGTTTGCGATGTCGCCGAGTTGGTCGATGCTGCGGTTTGTGCCGAAGGATAGCATCCCGATCTCTGTCTGCGCGGTGAGTGCGAAAGACCACAAGTCCGAGCGCTATCTCAAGTTTGAGCACTTCATGCTCAAGGACTTCGCCAACGTTATGAAGCTCCTCGGCTCATGATGGTGGGGTAGGGGTCCGTTTGCCGCCAAAAAGCTGGGTCCCTCCCACTGACTACGGTGCTGTTTGCGAAGCGCGCTGCGCACCGCATGCGGCCACATGGCTTCCAAACTAGCTTGGATACAACAAAAGCGCCGGGCCGGGCAACCTCTCGTAAGGTCGCCCGGCCCGGCGCTTCGTTTGGCGAAGGGGTCTGAGGCAGGGGAGTATCTGCGCGGGCCGGCCTCAGGTGAAGCCGGCCCGCAACAGGCGTCTGTTAGCTCTTTTTCTTATCGCCGTCGTACTTGCCGATGGAGGCGTCCTGGCTCTCCACGAAGTCGTCGGCTCCCTCGAGCTCGTCGGACTCGTTTGGACGCTCGCAGGCGTCGATGTCGTCGTCGTGCTCGAACGTAAGCTGGTACGGTGCGATGTCGTAGCGCGTGAGCAGCAGGCGCATCTCGCGCTTGAGGTTACGCTCGAGTGCGCCGCGGTTCTTCTCTGCACAGCGGGCAATCACGCGCACGGTCATGGTGGTGGGGGTGAGGGCCACGATGCCGCGATAGAAGGGGCCGTCCAGAATCATGGGCTGGCGCTCGGCAATGCGCGGCAGCGCTTCCTTGAGAACGTTCTCCAGGTGCGGCAGGTCCTCGCCCACGGCCACATCGACATCGATGAGGGCGAACGAGTCGAGCTTGGTGCGGTTCACCACGTTGGAGATGGCGCTGTTGCGCAGCACGATCACGTTGTCGTTGCCGTCGTTGATCTTGGTGGTGCGAATGCCGATCTCCATGACGGTGCCGGTGTTGGACCCCACCGAGATGGTGTCGCCGACGCGGAACTCGCCCTCGAAGATGATGAAGAGACCCGAGAGCAGGTCGGTCACCAGGTCCTTGGCACCGAAGGAGATGGCAAGCGTGAGCAGGCCCGCGCTTGCCAGGAGGGTGGCGGTATCGACACCCACGGTAGCCAGGCACCAGTACAGCACGCCCAGGATGGCGCCGTACTTGGTGAGGCTCACCAGCAGGCGGCAGACCGTCTCGCCGCGTGCGGAGAGGGCGTCGGAGAGCAGGTGAAGCACCTTCTGGACCACCCAAGAGATCGTAAAGATCACGCACGCGGTCATGACGCTCGCGGTGATGGCGAAGATGTTGAGGCCGCGTTCCCAGCCGCCGCCGAGGATGTAGCCGAAGACGGAGTTGCTACCGAAGATCTGGTCTTTGAAGAGCACGGAGACAAAGACGGCCGCCACAGCCACGCCAACAAAGAGCTTCAGCACGTAGCCGAGCTTCTGCTCGGGGGTCATGTGGTTCCAGTCGAGGGAGCGGTTGAGCCAGCGGCTTGCCGCGGACTCGGTCTTGGCGCGACGTCCCGAGGGCGTCTCGATGTCAAACACGCGCCCGGCTCCCGGGTCGCTCTCCTGCGCCTTAAGCAGGGCCGGCTCGTGCGAGGGCTCAAACGAGACGAGGAAGAACGTGACGACAAGGCATACGAGGGCGACCGCGCCGGTGGCCACGGTGAGCGGACCGCGCTGCGCCATGAGCTCGCCTTCGGGGCCCGCCACATATACGTAGTAGTCGCTGGTCTCGACCGACGAGGCGTAGTAGGTGGTGCCGTTCACGGTGATGTAGTCGTCGTAGCCACCGCGCAGCTGATGGTCCTCAAGCCCCACCTCGGTCGCCTTCTTGCCCACGAGCGAGGCGTCGGGATAGTAGGCGATGGTGCCGTCCGCCTTGTTCACTGCGAAGGCGAATCCGCCCGACCCGGCTTTGACGCCGTCGAGCACGTGGTCGATCTGCACCGTCGAGAGCAGCTCTTCAAGTCGGTCGGCGTGAACTATGACCTGCACAAAGCCGTTGACATAGCCGGCGTCGTCGTAGGTTGCAACACCGATGTACTGCACCAGCTCGCCGGTCATCTCGTCGGCCATGGGTTCCTGCACGAGGCTGTCCACGCCTTGCAGAAGCTGCCAAAACGCGTAGGACTGGTCGCCTTTGTCCTTGGAGAGCGAGAAGTGCTCGTAGGGGGCGTTCGAGGCCACCATGTCGCCGCTGCCGTTGAACAGATAGACGCCCGAGACCTGCAGGGCGTCGGCGAGCTCCTGCATCTTAGCCTTGGTCGCGAGCTCGGGGTTGGCCTCAAGGATATAGGCGGCCACGCGGGCCGTGGAGAGGTAGCGCTCGTCGTACTGCTTGGTAAGGTCGTCAGCGCGGTCGTTGACGCGCTCGATGGTCTCGGCGATCGAGGCGGCGCGCTCCTTGTTGACGACCGA
Source organism: Collinsella sp. An2 (assembly GCF_002160065.1). Taxonomy (GTDB): domain Bacteria; phylum Actinomycetota; class Coriobacteriia; order Coriobacteriales; family Coriobacteriaceae; genus Limicola. The sequence continues at coordinate 3,377 of NZ_NFJW01000034.1, forward strand.
CTGCGTGGAGAGCGCGAAGAGCGTCTGCATATAGAACGACACGGCCACGATGGCGATGAAGCCTACGAGCGAGAAGATGGCGGCGCGGCGGCCGATCTCGCGGTTGTAGCGCAGGCGTCCCAGATGGACGACATGCTGGTCCTCGTTGCCGTCGCGCTCCTCCTGGTGCATGACGAAGACGCCGTAGAGCGTGACGGTGCAGATGACCGCGAAGAACACGAACAGGATGACGGCGACGGTCACGAGGCGAGCCGATGCAAGCGAGGCCTCGGGGACGGCGCAGATGTAGTAGGTATCGCCGATGAGGCTCACGCGGCAGTACAGGTCTTCGCCGTCGAGCGTGAGCTGTGCGGTAGCGCCGTCCTCAAGCTGGGCCACGTCGATGCCCGCATCGAGCGCATCGGTGCCGATAAGGGTGGAATCGGGGTGATACTCGATGAGGTAGGTCTGCGCCGAAAGCGCAAACACGTAGCCGCCTTGGCCTACGCTCACGTTGCGCAGCACGCTTTCGATGGAACTCGTCTCGGCGTCAAGGGCGCGCAGTTCGGCGGGGCTCTGCTCGATCACGATCATGGTGTCGGCGTCGAGCCGCGCCGCGTAGTAGCGCATGAGCCAATCCTCTTCGGGGAGCTCGATCTCGACCGCGCGGGAGGGCTCGCCGGTGGAGAGGCATTCGCGCAGGTAGTTGAAGCGCATATAGGAGAAGTCCGCCATGGTGCGGGCCGCCTTGGCCACCACGGTGCCGTCGCGCTTGACCACAAGGACGTTGTCGACGTCCAGCAGTTTGCGATACTCGGACATCTTGGCGTCGGTGGCTTCGAAGCCGGTGTCGTTTGCCGCCATATACGAGAGGGCCTGCGCTTTGGCTTGGTAGACCGCATCGAAGGTCGCCTTGTTCTGGGCGGCCTCGTCCTCGGCGTCGGCGAGAAGCCCCTTGAGCTCGGTCGCTTCGGCCTCCATCTCGGTGTCATAGCTCGCGCGTGTCAGCTGCTCCTGCATGCCGCCCAACAGCGCGCCCATGACGAGCATGCTGACGGCGATCGCGCCCACGATGAGGGCGATCTTGAGGGTATAGATGCGTGTTAAGGTGCGGGGCATCGTCATCTCCTAGTCCCACTTGTCGGTGAGCTGCTCGATGGTTCCATCGTCGAGCATGTCCTGAATGGCGTCGGCTACGAGGCTGCTGAGCTCGGAGCCTTTCGGCGTGGCGACGCCGTACGACTGCTCGGCTACCGTGAAGTCGTCGAGTACGACGCGCTTGTCATTCATATAGGTGTGCGCAATGGCGCCGTCGAGGACCATCGCGTCGATGCAGCCCTCTTCGAGCGCGTCGGAAAGCTCCTGGTAGCTGGGGAACTGCAGCAGGCGCCAGGTGTCGAAGGAAACGTCGGAGTTGTCCTCGTTGGCGGTGACGACCTCGCCGTTGGAAAAGCCGATGTCGTAAAGCTTCTGGCTGAGGAGCGGGGCGGCGTTCGAGCCCGCCATGGTTCCGAAAATGCCGCCCTTGAGGTCGTCGATGCTCTCGATCATCGACGAGTTCTGCACGACGGCGATCACGGCGTCGTCGTAGTAGGCGGGCGAGAAGTCGAAGTTCTTAAGACGCGTCTCGGCGATGGAGTAGCAGGCTGCGATGAGGTCGATCTTGCCCTCGAGGAGCATCTCCTTGCGGTCGTCGGGGGTGACGGTCACAAACTCGACCTCGCTATAGCCGATGCGGTCTGCTAGCTCGCGCACGATGTCGATCTCGAGGCCGTAGTAGTTACCGGTGTTCTCGTTGAGATAGCCGAATCCTACGACGTCGGCGCGAACGCCGGCTCGGATGGTATCTCCTGCGGGGGCGGGTGTCGGGGCGCTCGTCTGGGCGCTTCCTGCCAGAGCTCCTGAACCCGCAGATCCGCTTCGGGCGGCGGTCGATTCTGTTGTTTTGTCGGTGCAGCCAGTCGCCGCGGCGATGGGTAGCCCGGCTGCCGCCAGGGCCATCGCTGCCAGCGTTCTTCTCGAAATGTTCAAGATTCACCTCATGCAACGGGGTCTAGAGACATACGTATAGACATGCGAGCTAACTATACGAAAGAAACTGACCCTCCCGAGAGGGATGCTTGAGGCATCAATGGCAGGTTGAAGCGTTAGTTTTCCGTTGCTGCGCTTTGGGGGTTTTCGATAGATTGTGCTGGTTTGTCGCGGGGAGGTTCCGCGTCTGAGCCCGAGCTCGGTGGGGGTTTGGGCCAAGTGATAGGAGGATATGTTGGATTCCATCAAGAAGTATGCTGCCGAGGCGCTCGGCACGTTTGTGCTTACGTTCTTCGGCTGCGGCAGCGCCGCCATCGCCGGTGACGCGCTCGGCACGCTGGGCATCGCCTTTGCGTTCGGCCTGTCCATCGTGGCCATGGCGTTTGCGATCGGCAACGTTTCGGGCTGCCACATCAACCCGGCCGTGACCTTCGGCCTCTATGCGGACAAGCGCATCTCGCTCAAGGACCTCTTCGGTTACTGGGTGGGCCAGTTCGTGGGCGGCATCGTTGCTGCCTTCCTGCTCATGTTCATCATCAACAGCTGCGCCGACCTGGGCGGCGTCGCTGCCACCGGCCTTGGCTGCAACGGCTTTGGCGAGGCTTCGTCCACCGGCATCAGCATGATTGGCGCCTTCGTGGTCGAGGTCGTCCTCACCGCGGTCTTCGTGCTCACCATCCTGGGCGTGACCGCAGACGGCAAGACTTCGCACTTCGCCGGCATCGTGATCGGCCTTACTCTTGCGTTCGTGCACATCATGGGTATTCCGCTGACCGGCACCTCTGTGAACCCCGCCCGCAGCTTTGGCCCGGCGCTCGCCATGGCCACGCAGGGCAACACGCTCGCCCTCGACCAGGTGTGGGTCTTCATCTTCGCCCCGCTCGTGGGCGCTGGCATCGCTGCCGCGATCTTCGCTGCGTTCAAGAAGTGGTTGATTTTCAACCTCAGCGAAACGCTTTGAGCGATCAGGGCGTTTCCGCACCTAGCGCGACGGGGGCGCGCCCTTGCGGGCGGCCTTCCGGACGCGTCCCCGCAGGTGTAGGATTCG
>NZ_NFJW01000035.1 GCF_002160065.1 Collinsella sp. An2
GCGCGATCCGGGAGCACATGGGCACGGCGCGGTACCGCCTCAGCTGGCGGGAGCGCGTCGGGGCGCCCTACCCCTTCCATCCCGAGATGGGCGTACAAATGGAGGGTTAACACAGCCTGACGTCATATACGCCTTTTATAAGAAGTTGGCGTGATGAGCATCTGAAGGTTTGGCCGTTTACCGGCCGAAAGGGTGGCGGGGTCTCTCATTCCCGTCTATAATCGGTTCGTACTCCAACGTAGCTGACCTAAACTATGGAGGAAGTGTTTACATGCAACGTAGACGACACGGCGGTTCTGCCGCCCGTCTTTCTTTGGTCCTTGCGCTTTCGGGCTCGCTCGCCCTTTCGTGCTCTCCGGTTGCGGCATTCGCCGACCCGCAGTCCGATCTTGACGCCGCCCGCGAGCAGCTCTCTCAGATCGGTGCTGAGTACCAGTCGCTTCAGCAGGAGCTGCTTGATGTGACCGCCCAGGTCGAAGAGACCCAGACGCGCATCCTTGAGACCACCGATGAGCTTCAGAGTGCCCAGGACCTCCTTGCAAGCAACATCTCGAGCGACTACAAGTCGGGCGGGGCAAAGCTTGCTCAGGTGATTCTTGGAGCCACCGACTTCAACGACCTCATCTCTCGCGTGTTCTACATGGATAAGGTCTCTACCGCTCAGGCCGACGCCATTGAGGATGTCCGTACCCTCAAGGCTCAGCTCGAGGAGCAGCAGACCGAGCAGAAGCAGCGTCTTGCCGATGCGCAGGCCAAGGTAAACGAGCAGGCTGCCAACCAGCAGGCTGCCCAGTCCCTGGTGAACTCCCTGTCCGAGGAGGTTCGCCAGGAACTTCAGACTGCGGCCGAATCCGACGAGACCCTTGCTTCGGGCATCCAGTCTGCAAAAGACGCCGAGACCGGCGTAAGCGAGCGCCCCATTACCGGCAACACCAACAATGCCGGTAACGCTGGCAACAACGACTCCGGTCAGGATACGTCCACGGACACCTCGAACGGCACTAACGGCAACACCAACAACAACGGCACGACGGGCGGGAACACCAATAACAACGGTGGCACCACCAACACGACCCCGACGCCTGACCCTGCGCCGTCCACCCCGTCCACTCCGTCGACGCCTTCCACGCCTTCCGGCGGCTCCACAAACACCGGCTCAAGCAGCAACGGCGGCAGCGCAAACTACTCGTCGCCGATCTCCTATGCACTTGCTATGGAGGGGCAGCCCTACGTGTGGGGTGGCGATAGCCTCGCCGATGGTGGCTTTGACTGCTCTGGCCTTGTTTGCTACGCCTATTCGTGCATTGGTGTGTCGCTTCCGCACAACTCCGGTTCGCTGCGCAGCTACTGCCAGAAGTACGGGTACTACACCACCGACATCAGCCAGCTGCAGTATGGCGACCTCGTCTTCTGGTCTGGCCATGTCGCCTTCTATGTGGGCAACGGTATGGTGTTTGGCGCAACCACGTTTGGCCAGCCTGCTGGCTATGGCCAGATTAGCTGGTACGGCACCCCGCTTGGCGGCGGTCGTCCGTAATCCCACGGATTACAAACATCAAGCGGCAAAGGCCCTCTTCGGAGGGCCTTTTTGTTTACCTATTCTGCGAAACTGCCTCGCATCATATGCACGGGCGGGCACAAGGACAACCCTCGGTGCCAGTAACAGTGGGCTACTAGAGGCTTGCCAGGAACTCGTTTCGGTTTTATGCAGTTAGTTTGGGAATCCTGGAGTAGACAGCCGGTTTCGCCGACGAAGCCCCAGGATTCAAAGGCTTGAAGGAGAGGTCTACTCGGGAAATCCGAAAACAACTGCATAAAAACGAAACGAGCTATTTCCAACTAGGGGATTGAGTGAAGTCGGCACGAAAGGTGACGCACTTTTGTCCTATACACCCTAACCATGAAAAAGGTATACACACATGCAGCAACCGTGCTAGCAGCTTCGACCAGCTTGAAGCCACGCTACGGCAGGAAACAACCTGTCGTTTACCTGCACGCTCAGCGGGCAGACTCGTCTTACCGTACGATGCGACAAAATTGAGGACAGATAGTAGGGGTTCCGCAGCCCTGCCTGTGCGTTCTGCGGCAATATGCACGCTCAGATTTGTGGGTGACTTAAATTGCGGCAATCCACACGCTCAACCCCCGAAAATGAGGGGGCAAACGTGTGGATTGCTACAGAAGAGAAGTCACGAGTTTTTGAGCGTGTGATTTGCCGCAGAACTAGTAGGGAATCTGCATCAGTTCATAGAGGGCGATGATGTAGATCTTGAGCGTCGTGCGCAGAAGCTCCTCGGATACACCTTCGTCATCGCCATGCATGGGGCCAACCCAATCGGGGTCGGTCTTCCAAGGCATCTCGGGGCCAAAGGCCGCCGCGTTCGCGAACTCACGCGCATAGGTACCGCCACCGATCGTAAAGGGCTTGCGATCCTCTCCCGTCACATCGTTGTAGATACCGATAAGCTTCTGAATCTCCTGACCGTTCGGGTCAATATAGAACGGCGGCGCATCGTTGTCGGTCTCGTAGGTTGCGCCAAACCGCTCAGCGACCGCTGTGAGCGCCGACTCGAACTGCTCGCGAGAAAACGTGGTGGGGTAGCGCGAGTCGCAGGACTGATGCAGCGAACCGTCGTCGTCGCGCCAGCAGGTGCCGCCAATGATCGTCAGAGGGCCAAAGAGGTCATCAGATGCGCTTACGCCCACACCGGCGCCGCTATAGTCATCGATGAGGGTCTTCTGAAGCTGCAAGAAGCGTTCCTCATCTTCGGAAACCAGATGATTATCGAGCATGTAGTCGACAAGCATGCCGATGGCGTTGCGCGTGCCCTGAGGCTGAGAGGCGTGGCCGCCCTTTCCCTTGGCTGCAATCCGCACAGCGCCATCGCCCTCGTCGGTAAGCGTGATGCCATCAGCGGCCGGCAGAGACGCGAGGTCTGCACGGATGATCACATGGGCATCGGTAGGAATGGCGTTGAAAGCCTCGCCAGCGTTCCAGCTAACGATGCGGCCGTTAGCAATGGGACCGGATGTGAACACGCCCTGATAGATGCCTTTCTCGCCATAGCAGACGGGGAACTCGGCATCCGGCGTGAGCAGGAACGTGGGCTGCTCGAAGTGCTCGTTGTAGTATTCAACGTCGCGCAGGGTGGTCTCTTCATTCGCCCCCAGAATCATGCGCATGGTATAGGGGAAGGTCACACCCTGTTCGTGCCAGTACCGCATGGCGTAGCACGCAACTACAAAGGGTCCCTTGTCATCAAGCGTGCCTCGACCGATGAGATAACCGTCGCGACGCGTCATGGTATGCGGGTCCTGCGTCCAACCAGGACCACACGGCACCGTGTCTAGATGCGCGATGATGCAGATCTTCTTCGAGTCATCCGCGCCGGGATAATCGGCCGTACCGACGTACCCCTCATGGTTCTTGGCCTTCATACCAAGCCGGTCACAGAGGTCAAGCCCCGCTTCAAGCGCCCTGAGCGGGCCGGGGCCAAAGGGCATTCCCTCGCCGGCGTGATCCAGGTCCTCTTGGCTGGGAATGTTCACCAAGGTGCCGATCTCTTGCACGATGGTCTCCCAGTGTTCATCGATCCAAGCATCGATTCGCTCTACGAGCTGCGCGTCGGCCATAGGTCGTCCTTTCATCAGGCGAATACCATACCGTTGAACACTGTACCCAGAGTATGCAGAATATAGCCATTTTCATGCATCAAGCAGCTGTGGAACCGGATGAACGGATGGGGGAGCATGCAAGCGGTAGGTGCGGACCTATCGGCCCATCAGCTGCGGGCGTGAATGGCGGAATCGTCGTCGTACCCAATAAAGCGCAGGTATCCCAACAGATACAGTTTAGAGACAAAAGCGTTCACCACGTTGCGTACCAACAGGGACTCACGCGTAACCATCGAGGCGCTATCGGGTGCCGCCTCTGCGCGGTGCGAAAACGATGCATGCAACGCGTGCTCAAGCTCTGTGGCGACATAGTTGTATGCGACGTCGCTCACATAGGTCATCGATTGAATGCGGAACAGCCGGGCGATATCCGATATGGACAGCACCTGCTTAAACAGGCAGATCACCACCAGGCGGGCAACCTGCTCGCGCCCATAGAGACGCTTGTGGGGAGATGCGAGCAGCCCGAGCTTCACGTAGTTGTTGACCATCGACGGGGTGAGCCAGTCGCCCTCGATGCAGGCGCTCAAAGGCTGAAAGACCTGGCTGACGAAAGCGATGACCTGGTCCCGATACAAATCGACCGAGGGCAGCTCGTTGTAACGCGGCATATGGAAGGAGCAGAGGTCATGCGCGATGTCCGAAGAAAGGTAGTCGTCGGGGAGCAACGTCGGGGCGATATCTTCCTGCGTAATACGCTTCGAATCATCTGCCATAGGAATAACGGAAGGCTGCGTTTTCATACCTGCCTCCAACTCATATGCTGGTATATGTATGTCATATGGTATCCCCAGGTTTGCCAGCCACAAACGTCCGCACGTGAATCACAACTCTTTCATCGCTCGTTATGAATACGATTAGTAGTGGTTTTAAAAACCATGTGTATGCTACACAAGCGTAT
>NZ_NFJW01000036.1 GCF_002160065.1 Collinsella sp. An2
CGAATCCTACACCTGCGGGGACGCGTCCGGAAGGCCGCCCGCAAGGGCGCGCCCCCGTCGCGCTAGGTGCGGAAACGCCCTGATCGCTCAAAGCGTTTCGCTGAGGTTGAAAATCAACCCCAAAAACGCTACGTTTTATGTAATTGGGACAAATACGGGAGAACGGGGGACATTCGTAGATATGCATAAATGACCCTCCCATCAAATTGTGAACTGAATTTGGAATACAGATTAAGTCGCTTTCCTAAAAGGCAAAGTACTTAAACGTTTATGGCCATCCTCACCCGATGCCGAGGAACACCTAATGAGCAAATCGACTGAATGGTGCCAATTTATGCAAATCCAAAGACGTATAAAAGCGAGAATCGAATCCAACCAAAGGATTCGACAGATTCTGAAAGGTCGCTACTTTCGCAAACGATGTATTGTGATGGTATGAATAAGTTGTAGAAAATCCGGCTAGGGCCGGAAAGGTCTAGGAGGGAAGATATGAGAGTCAACACAAGGATAGCAGCGACGGTAGCCTTAGGTCTGGCGCTTGCATCGTCATCAGGCATCGCTGGATGCAGCTCTGAAACTGCGAGCAGTGGCAGCGCTCCCGCTCAAGAACAGATTCAGGAGACGCAGGAGACTCCCGCAAAGCCCGAAGGGATGACTGCGTCTCAAGAGCAGGCGTACAACAAAGCGCAGCAGTACCTCTCGACGATGCCGTTCTCGTATTCCGGGCTGATATCCCAGCTCGAGTTCGATAAATTTAGCACTGAAGACGCGACGTTTGCTGCAGACAACTGCGGAGCAGACTGGTCGGAGCAGGCCTTAAAGAAAGCTGAACAGTACATTAAGACCATGCCTCTTTCCCAAAGTGGCCTCGCTGATCAGTTGGTTTTCGACGGTTTCTCTGAGGATGACGCTAACAACGCCGCTGCAAACTGTGGCGCCGATTGGAGCGAGCAAGCAGCCAAGAAGGCGCAGCGGTACCTTGACACCATGTCTTTCTCGCATGACGGCCTGGTCGATCAGCTTATGTTTGACGGCTTCACACAGGAAGAAGCCGAATACGGCGTTTCACAGACAGGCATATAGTCGATAAAAATCAAACGAGCCCCTTTTCTCCTGAGAACTTGGCGTTGATTTAGAAAAGGGGCTCAACAACCACCTGAAAGGCCGCTGCACGATTGCGGTTCAAAAGGGAGTCGAAATGGTAAAGCGCGAGCGAACCGCAAGAACCACTAACAAATTCCTGATACAAAAGTGCTAACTAGACTTGTCGGACCAAGCATGCGTCTGCCTAATCTTCGTAATATGAATATGCTGACGTCTCGCCAACGCTCAGTAATATTCCGGAATCGAACCCGATTCTGAAACAAAAGTGAGTCACAAGGAGAATGGCGCTCAGCGACGCTCAGTTTTGTTCCATTCATATCTCACGACGCCGATAAATAATCTGAAGGTATCACTAGAATCATCAATTAAGACAAAACGGTCGAGATACCGGGCTAACGAGTAAACAGTATTTCCTGCATATTTACGCAGAAAGCCCTCCCGGGGACATCCACCGCGGGAGGGCTTGAGCGCTACTTCGTATTAGTCGGCCGCGTGCTACCGGACCAGTCGATACAGCATGGCCGCAGCCTCGGCCTTCGTGCAGACGTCGTTCGCGCGAATGGCAATGCCGTTGACGACGCCCGCCTGGACCGCCCAGGCAACGCCCGGCTGAGCCCAGCCCGGCGTGTCCTGCCAGTCGTCAAGCGCGGGCGCCTCCTGGGCACCCTGCCACTTATAGAGCATCTGAATCATCTCGGCGCGCGTAGCGGCGTCGGTAGGCCGGAACATCTCGTCGGGCAGGTTGCCGCCCACGATGTCGTATTCACGTGCCCAGGCGACAGCCTTGCGGAAGAAGAGCGATGCCGCGGCATCGGAGCTCGGCGCATCGATGGGCACCCCCGCCGCGCGAGCGATGGCGCATACGCCCTGGCAACGCTTGAACGGATCGTTCGGACCAAAGTGGTTGACGTCGCGCCCCTCCAGGATACGGCGGGACACCATGGATTCAACCGCCTCGAGATACCAGCCCTCAGGATCGACGTCGATGTACTGGGCGAGGACCTCGGGCAGCGGCTTGTCGGAGGTGATGGGCTCGTCTTCGCCCTCCCCCTTCTCGTGACCGAACTGGTTGCGGTATGCGCGGCAGACCTCTTTGACGGGGCCGTCCATGCGCATATCGCCCTTCTCGATCCAGATAGCACGCTGGCAGATGCGCTCCACCTGACGCATGGAATGGCTCACGAAGAGGACCGTCACGTCGCCCGACTCGATAAAGTGCTGGATGCGACGCTCGCATTTCTGCTGGAAGAACACGTCACCCACCGAGAGCGTCTCGTCGACGATGAGGATGTCGGGCTCGGTGATCGTGGCGATGGCGAACGCGATGCGCGCCACCATGCCGCTCGAGTAGTTCTTCAGCGGCATGTCGACGAAGTCGCGCAGCTCGGCGAACTCGACGATCTCGTCAAAATGCTCGTCGATGAAGGCTTTGGTGTAGCCCAAAAGCGATCCGTTGAGATAGATGTTCTCGCGGGCGGTGAGCTCCATGTCGAAGCCTGCGCCCAGCTCGATGAGCGGCGCTATGTTTCCGCGAACGATGCACTCGCCCTCGCTCGGCTCAAGCACGCCGGCGATGATCTTGAGCATGGTCGACTTACCAGAGCCGTTTGTGCCCACAAGGCCCACGACCTCGCCGCGATGCACCGTGAACGAGATGTGCTTGAGCGCGCGGAACTCCTTGAAGAAGAGCTCGTGGCGCATGATTTTGATGAAGTATTCCTTGAGGTTGTTCAGCTGCTCAGACGCCATGTTGAAGATCATGGTGACGTCTTTGACCTCAATGGCGTTGTCCTGGGTTTCGATGTCGTTCGTTGCCATGCGAGGACCTCTTCTAGATATAGAGAATGAACTTGTGCTCGGTCTTGTGGAAGACGGCATAGCCGAGAACGAGCGCGACCAGCGCCCAACCCGCGCAGAGCGCAACGGTGATGGGCTCGGGGTTGGTCTGCCACAGCAGAATCTGACGCATGAAGTTGAGGTAGTTGTACATGGGGTTTGCGTACATAAGGAGCTGCAGGATGTGGGGCTGCATCACCTTGATGTAGTCGTCCGTCCAGAAGATGGGCGTGAAGTAGGTCCACGCGGTGATGACGACGCTCCACAGGTGGCGCACGTCACGGAAGAAGACGGTCAGAGCCGAAAGCAGCAAACCGAGGCCGGCGCAGAATACCATGAGCAGAAGCAGGCCAACCGGTAGCCAGATAAGGTGCCAGGTGGGCACGATTCGGAACCACAGCATGACGAGCGCTACCGCGATGAGCGAGAAGGCATAGTTCACAAGCGCGAACAGCACCTTCTGGACCGGGAACACGAAGCGGTGCACCTTCACCTTTTTCAGCAACGACGAAGCATCGATGATGGAGGTGAGCGCCGTCGACGTCGACTCGGACATCAGCGAGAAGGTAACGTTACCGATGATGAGGTACAGCGGGTAGAGCTCGGGCGTCACGCTGCCGTTGCGGCCCTGGGCGAAAATGGTGCTGAAGACGACCGCCATGACGATCATCATGAGCAGCGGGTTAAGAACGCTCCATGCCACGCCGAGCACCGAGCGACGGTATTTGATCTTGAAGTCCTTGGAAACGAGTTCTCGCAGGATGAAGAGGTCCTTTTGCGTATCGGACTTCGCATGCGAGATCTTGGGATGCTGCACGTTATCGGCCACAGTCGACGCTCCTCGGCAAGCATGGGGGACAGTTCACGGCATGTCATTCTAGCACAGCAAAATTTTTCAAATTCCTCCTTGCCATCCGTCATGAGTTCTGTATACTAATCCTTGTTGCTTGCGAGCACCAACCAATTCCTCGGTAGCTCAATGGTAGAGCACGCGGCTGTTAACCGCGCTGTTGTAGGTTCGAGTCCTACCCGGGGAGCCAGAATGTTCAAGCCCTTGTCATTTCGACAGGGGCTTTTTTAATATGAGAAAGCCATTGTCAAGAGGCATGACGTTACAGGTCCTGGATTTTCATCCGGGACCTGTAACTACTTCTAGTCGGCTTCGCCTGCATAAGATGCTCGTTAGTCGTCGC
>NZ_NFJW01000037.1 GCF_002160065.1 Collinsella sp. An2
CCTCCTCTTTGACTGCGGTGCGCGACCGCCGTTTGCACTGACAACAACGATTGTCGCCCAGCCCGCGCTCATGCAAAGGGGAGGCTCCGACCGATTAGTTATCGGTCATATCTTCTAGGCCTGCTCTCCCACCCGAGTACAGGCAACCTCTGCTAGACTTCTTCACTGAGTCGGGGGCGTGGCGGAATTGGCATACGCAGGAGACTTAAAATCTTCGGCCGCAAGGATTGTGGGTTCGAGTCCCACCGCCCCTACCATGACTGTCAAGGCCTCCGCAACGGAGGCCTTCTTTGTTCGTGCCCGCCACAGGGACTCGAACCGATGAGGTCGCGAGACTGAGCAAACGCGTGAGCGTTTGCCAGCGAGCGTGCGAGGGCGCGGAGCGCCCGAAGCTGCGCATCCGCGGAGCGGAGGCGCGAGTCCCACCGCCCCTACCATAGCTGTTAAGGCCTCTATCGTGGAGGCCTTCTTTGTTCGTGCCCGTTATAGGGACTCGAACCCGAGAGGGCGCGAGACTGAGCAAACGCGTGAGCGTTTGCCGCGGAGCGCGCAAGGGGCCGCAGGCCCCGCAACGGGAGCGCGCCGGCAGGCGCGCAGAGCCCCACCGCCCCTACCATGACTGTTAAGGCCTCCACAACGGAGGCCTTCTTTGTTCGTGCCTCCACGGCGGCGCTACCCTAGGTGCGAGAGCTCGGGTGTCCATCCTATGGCGGTCGGCATCCCGGAGAGCACCTTGCCAATCGTCGCCGCCATGCCTGCAAGCAGGCTGTTCTCACTCACCGTAAGCGTCTGATATCCGCCCGCCCGCATGAGCTCGCGCACGATGACAGCACCTGCCAGCATCACATGAGCCCGCTTGGGCTGGATGCCCTTGAGCTGAGCGATCTCCGCCACCGAAAGCTTACGCATCCGTTCGATACAGCGATCGACCTCGCTCGCTGACAGCTCATGCAGATGGACGAACGAAGAATCATAGACCTCGAGCTCGTGGGTGATGGCAACCAGGGTCGTCACCGTACCGCCCACTGCCACGAGACGCTCCGGGCGATCGTCGAGCCCTTTCCAATACGCATCGAACTGCTCGGCAGACCAAGCACTTGCCGCTTCCAGGTCGCCGTCGGCAGGCGGATCCCCGTGGAAGAACCGGTCGGTCACGCGGCGACAGCCGATGTTAAGCGATTCCACCCGCTCAAGCTCGACCACGCCGTCGTTCGTCAGGCTGCCGACCGCAATCTCGGTCGAACCGCCACCAGAATCAGCCACGGCAATGCGCTCGCCGCGAAAATCTCGAGCAACGCCATAGAAGGTCAGGCGAGCCTCGACCTCGCCGGGAATGACCTGGGGCACTAGGCCCAGGTCGGACAGGCGGTCAAGCAGCAGGCTTGCGTTTTGGGCATCGCGCGCCGCGCTGGTAAGCGTCGTGCACACGCAGGAAGCGCCGAACGAGCGGGCCTCTTCGACAAATCCACGGCACGCAGCCACCACGCGATCGACGGCATCCTCGCAGAATCGCCCCGTCGCGTCCACACCCTCGCCCAAGTCGGTGATTTCGGTATGTTTGCGCGAGCTCACAACACGCCCGCCGCTAAGCTCGGCAAGCGAAAGCCGTGAGGACACCGTCCCCAAATCAATCGCCGCGACGCGCGTCAGCTCGCAACCACCATCCTGTCCCATAACGTCGCCCCCTGTTTTGCGCCCGCCGCTTGGGCAAACGCGGTCTATTCGCCTGTCGACGCCACCTTCTGGCCGTCGATCCCCTGGTAGAAGAATATGGTGTCTAGCAGCTGAATATACCAGGGCGCATCGTTGGCGACAGCCTCCTCGGCCTCGCGCAGCTCCTCCGACGTCGTCGGCACCGCCGCCGACGCATCGGCGTCGTCCGCATTGTCGCCAGAGCCGTCGGTGGCATCGCCGTCACCGCTCGACGCGGCATTGCCGGCATCGGCGCCAGCGTTGCCGTTGGCACCGGAACCGTCTTCGCCGCTTCCGTCAGCGCCCCCGGAGCCCGAGGCATCTCCCGCCGAAGCATCTCCGGCGTTCGCAGCGTCATCGCCCTCGGCATCCGAGGCGCCGGAGCCGTCTCCGACCGATCCTACGACATCGATGCGCTTCTCTCCGGGCATGACCAGACCCAGGTTCTCACGGGCCGCGTTCTCGATGCCCTCGGTGGACAGCAGCTGGTCGACATCGGTCTCGAGGCGTTCGTTATATTCCTCGCGCAGCTCGAGCTGGCGCGCGAGGATGTCACTGGTGCGATAGGCCACGTAGTAATCGCGAATCGGGAAATACAGGCTCAGCCCTACGACCACGATAAGCAAAAGGAGCAAAGCATACTTATAGGGGCCGGTGGTGACGGCATAGATGGTCTGAACCACCTTGTTATCGGTGGCATAGCGCATGAAGCCGGCGTGACCCGCATGCCCCGAGCCTGCAGCACCGCCGCGACCGCGTGCGCGGTCCTCGGTCGAGGGCTCCGTATGCCCGGCCGAGGTTCGGCTCCCTGCCACGCGGCGCGTATGCGCACCGCGCGACGCTGTAGAGCCGCGAGAAGAGGAGCCCCGCATAGCGGAGCCCCCCTGATCGCTCAGCGGAATACGGTCGGTCTCGCCACGCGAGGACCGACGGCCAACGCCGCTCATAGAGCTGCCGCCACGCCCGGGCGCCGTCGCGCGAGCTGCGCGCCGAGAGCCCGAGGCAGAGTCGTCACCGCCCCTTACCGACTGGAATATGCGCCCGTGCGACCCATCGCGCGCGGCGGACTCCCCCGCCACGCGCCATGGCCGCACCGCCTGTCGGACGGCAGACAAGTCGCCCGTGGCGGCAGCATCTGCCGGCATGCCCCAGCCGCCCTGAAAAGAAGCGGTGCGATATGAGTTGTTACGAAGATCGTTCATGGACGCCTTGTACGTTTAGAGTGCGGGTGCGTTTCGTTTCTCAGTTATACCATGTGCGCCAAAACCAGTTGTGCAGGGTTTGCACATGTTGCAATCACGCGCGAGCTCAAGACGGCGGCGCGCGGCGTCCTGCAAGCCTCCCGAGTTTTGCAGCACACCTGAATAGATAGAGCTTGCTCTGCCCAGTTCAGCGGGCATTTCTCTTACAAATTCTCAATGACTTTATTGCATGGTGTATGCCGGTGCATGATATAATGA
>NZ_NFJW01000038.1 GCF_002160065.1 Collinsella sp. An2
CGTTCTCCCAACGTACACCCTCGGCCATTATTGCTTCGGCGGCATTCTATCGGCCTCAAGCGTTGGTGCCAATCGATTCGCCACAATATAATGCTCTCTGAATCGATAGCGTATTGCCGCCCGAGTTTTGCAGCACACCTGAATAGATAGAGCTTGCTCTGCCCAGTTCAGCGGGCATTTCTCTTACAAATTCTCAATGACTTTATTGCATGGTGTATGCCGGTGCATGATATAATGAAAACGATCATATCCGCAGTTCAGGAGGTCTTTTATGTACCTTCGGAAGTCAAAGAAGAAGAATGGACGCGTGTACCTCACGATCGTCGAGGGATACCGCGATGAGCGGGGCAAGAACATGTCCCGCACGATCGAGTCTTTGGGATATGTCGATGACTTCCAGCGCCAGGGCATCTCGGACCCCATCGCCCACTTCACCGAGGAGTGCGCTCGGAGGAACGAGCGGCGCCGCTCCGAGACGGCCCCCGTGATCGTGAAGATCCCCCCGCGCCAGAAGATCGACAAGCGCGACAGCGAGGCCCAGATAGAGCTGGGGGCGGCGGTGGTAGACGGCTATCTCAACCGCGACCTCGGCCTTCTGGATTTCTTCGAGAGGAGGCGCACGGCGCGCAAGGTCTCCTTCGACCCATACCGGGTGCTCGAGCTTTTGGTCTGGGACCGTACCGCGCACCCCTCCTCGAAGAAGGGCGCCTGGGAAAGACGGGGACTCTTCCCCCGCAAGTGCCCCTTCTCCCTCGATGACACGTACCGGGCGCTCACCTATCTGGAAGAGCGCGCGCGTGAGCTCGTCCTGCACATGAACGAGAGCATTGAGCGAGCGCGCGGCCCGAGGGATGCGACGCGGCTCTACTACGATGTGACCAACTACTACTTTGAAGTGGAAGATGAAGACGGCTTCCGCATGCATGGGGTCTCTAAAGAAAACCGCAGGAGCCCGATCGTGCAGATGGGGCTGTTTTTAGATGCTGACGGGATCCCGCTCGACTATGCTTTGTTTCCCGGCAACGTGCCCGATGTCTCCACGCTTGTTCCCGCCATGGACGAAGCGGGCATGCGAGACGGCGAGCATGTAGTGGTGGTCGCCGACAAAGGTCTTAATGCTTCGGCCAACATCGCCCGCTGCGTGCTCGACCGCAACGGCTTCATCTTCTCCCAAAGCGTGCGCGGGGCGGACGCCGGGCTCAAAGGGTGGGTGCTCTCCGAGCGCGGGTACGCGCCCAACGAGGGCGGCACCTACAAGATCAAATCCCGTCAGGCGGAGAAGGCCGTCTACGTGACGGGCGCCGATGGAAGGCGCCGCCAAGTAAAGATACCGGTCAAACAGGTGGCCTTCTGGTCGCGTGACTTTGCCCTCCGCAGCCAGCACGAACGCGCAAAGGTTATCGAGAAGAGCCTGCGCTCGCTTGAGCGTGGGGATGCGGGACGCGCTTTTGCGCGCTCAAGTGCGCGCTATGCAAAGGCCACGCCGGTCGATCCAGAGACCGGCGAGGTGGGCAAGCTCGCCTGGACCCTTGATGAGGCCGCCATCGCGCAGGACGCCCGATACGATGGCTACTACTGCATCATCACCTCGGAGGTCGATATGGGAGATGGCGAGATCATCGATGCCTACCGGGGGCTCTGGAGGATCGAGGAGTCCTTCCGGGTCATCAAGGGGGACCTGGGGGCGCGCCCGGTATTCTGCTCCACGGAAGCCCATATCAAAGCGCACTTCCTCATTTGCTATATGGCGCTTGTGGTCATGCGCCTCATGCAGAAAGATGCGGAGAGGACGGTTGGATCGCGTCCTTCGGCTACGGCTGTCCAGACGGCGCTCTCCAACATCGTGGGCCACCGACTTGACGAGAACCATTGGCTCTTTGATTACAGAACCGATCTCACGGATACGCTAGGGGAAGCGGTGGGTGTCGATCTTACTCGTCGCGTACTCTCGAAAGGGCAGGTGCGCGACATCATGGCAAGTGTGAGAAAGACAAGATCCTAAGAAGTTGTGCACCAACAAAGATGTCACTGAAAACAAGACCGTTTACCCAGCCCATGCATGGCAAACGGTCTTTTTCAGCTGCAAAAGTCAGGTTATA
>NZ_NFJW01000039.1 GCF_002160065.1 Collinsella sp. An2
TTTTCTTTACATATTTCCTGTGACTTTTCAGCACGGTGTATGTCGGTGTATGATATGATGAAATAGATTATCACCGCAGCTCAGGAGTGCTTTCATGTATCTTCGGAAGTCCAAGAAGAAAAGCGGTCGGGTATATCTCACGATCGTCGAGGGATACCGCGACGAGCGGGGCAAGAACATGTCCCGCACGATCGAGTCCCTGGGATACGTCGATGATTTCCAGCGCCAGGGCATCGCGGACCCCATCGCCCACTTCACCGAGGAGTGCGCCCGGAGAAACGAGGAGCGCCGCTCCGAGACGGCCCCCGTGGTCGTGAAGATCCCCCCGCGCCAGAAGATCGACAAGCGCGACCGCGGGGCCCAGATCGAGCTGGGCGCGGCGGTGGTGGACGGCTACCTCAACCGCGATCTCGGCCTCCTCGACTTCTTCGAGAGGAGGCGCACGGCGCGCAAGGCCTCCTTCGACCCCTACCGGGTGCTCGAGCTCCTGGTCTGGGACCGCATCGCACACCCCTCCTCGAAAAGGAGCGCCTGGGAGGGGCGGGGCCGCTTCCCCCGCAAGTGCCCCTTCTCCCTCGATGACACGTACCGGGCGCTGACCTACCTGGAAGAGCGCGCACGCGAACTCGTCCTGCACATGAACGAGAGCATCGAGGGCGCACGCGGCCCAAGAGACGCAACGCGGCTCTACTACGACGTGACCAACTACTACTTCGAGGTTGAAGACGAGGACGGCTTCCGCATGCACGGGGTCTCCAAGGAGAACCGCAGGAGCCCGATCGTGCAGATGGGGCTGTTTCTAGACGCCGACGGGATCCCGCTCGACTACGCCCTCTTCCCCGGCAACGTGCCCGATGTGTCCACCCTGGTGCCCGCCATGGAGCAGGCGGGCGTGCGGTCGGGCGAGCGCGTCGTGGTGGTCGCCGACAAGGGTCTCAACGCCTCGGCCAACATCGCCCGCTGCGTGCTCGACCGCAACGGCTTCATCTTCTCCCAGAGCGTGCGCGGGGCGGACGCCGGGCTCAAAGGGTGGGTGCTTTCCGAGGATGGATATGAATCCAATGGAAGCGGCACCTACAGGATCAAATCCCGTCAGGCGGAGAGGGCCGTCTACGTGACGGGCGCCGATGGAAGGCGCCGCCAAGTAAAGATACCGGTCAAACAGGTGGCCTTCTGGTCGCGCGACTTCGCCGAGCGGAGCCGCCGCGAACGCGAGAAGGTTATCGAGAAGAGCCTGCGCTCGCTCGAGCGCGGGGACGCGGGGCGCGCCTTCGCGCGCTCCAGCGCGCGCTATGCGAAGGCCACGCCGGTCGATCCGGAGACCGGCGAGGTGGGCAGGCTCGCCTGGGCCCTCGACGAGGCCGCCATCGCGCAGGACGCCCGATACGATGGCTACTACTGCATCATCACCTCGGAGGTCGATATGGGAGATGGCGAGATCATCGACGCCTACCGGGGGCTGTGGAAGATCGAGGAGTCCTTCCGGGTCATCAAGGGGGACCTGGGGGCGCGCCCGGTGTTCTGCTCAACGGAGACCCATATCAGGGCCCATTTCCTCATCTGCTTCATCGCTTTGGTCGTCATGCGCCTCATCCAGGCCGACGTGGAGAGGGGAACCGGGTCGCGCCCCTCCGCCGCAGCCGTCCAGGAGGCGCTCTCCGGCATCGTGGGCCACCGGCTCGACGAGAACCATTGGCTCTTCGACTACCGAACCGACCTCACGGACGCGCTCGGGGGCGCCGCGGGAGTCGACCTCACCCGCCGCGCGCTCTCAAAGGGGCAGGTGCGCGACATCATGGCCGCGATGAGAAAACCCAAGCCCCGAGAAGTTGTGCACCAACAGAAACGTCACTGAGAGCAAGGCCGTTTACCCAGCTCATGCATGGTAAACGATCTTTTCCAGCTGCAAAAGTCAGGTTATA
>NZ_NFJW01000004.1 GCF_002160065.1 Collinsella sp. An2
CCTCCTCTTTGACTGCGGTGCGCGACCGCCGTTTGCACTGACAACAACGATTGTCGCCCAGCCCGCGCTCATGCAAAGGGGAGGCTCCGACCGATTAGTTATCGGTCATATCTTCTAGGGAAACTCATTCAAGCGGGCTCGTTTCGCGGGCTCGCAGGCTTTAGAAATGCCCGACGAGGACGTCTGCCTCGACGGTGACGCTTGATATGCCGCTCCAGTCGACGGCATCGGTGTCCACGTTGAAGAGCAGCGGCGTCATAGCGACCAGCGCCTCAAGCGTGCGGGCGTCAAGTTGGTGCATGCAGGTGACGGTTTGGCGCGTCTCGAGCGTGCAGGAAGCCGCAAAGTGGTCGAGCACGCGCTGGTTGGAGTAGTCCTGGTGGCGCAGGCTTTCCGCGGCGCGTTCGCGCAGCTCGCGCAGGTGATTTGCGGTGGGAACCACCTTCACGATGCGTCCTGTCGGCGCAAGGATGCGTCGGAACTCGTGGTAGTTGGCGGGTGAGAACACGTCAAGCACGCATCCGGCGTGGCCGTCCTGTACAGGAATGGCGGCAAGGTCCGCCACGAGCCACATGATGCCGTCCTCGGGGTCGGCGGCTGCCGCCAGCTGGATCGAGTCGCGCACGATGTCGAAGGCACATACACCGGTGTCGGTGGCATGGCGAACGGCCCGCGCGAAGAATCCCTCGCCGCAACCGGCATCGATGACGGGAAGCGTCGGGGAGGCGGCTTCCACCGCGTGGCAAAGTGCGTCGGCAATAGGGTCGTAGAGTCCGCTTTCAAACACCTGGCGGCGATGCTCGAACGAGGCACGGTCGTAGCCCTGCGGCTGCTTCGCGCCGCGCAGCAGGTTGACGTACCCCTGGCGCGCCACGTCAAAGCTGTGGCGGTGTGCGCAGACCAACGATGCTCCCTGCAGATCGAGCGGTTCGTGGCAGATGGGGCACGCAAGCAGGTTGCGAGTATGTTCGAATCTCTGTAGCTTCCGCGCGTCCACGTGGCGCCTCCTTGTCGCTTGATGCTGCCTTCTCGTCAGTAGCCCTATTGTGGCATAGCTTTGCAGGGCGACGCGACGGCTCGCGCACAGTCCGCGCCATCCGCTGGCATAATGCAGCGTAGCAACTGATACGGCCCCGGTCGGCCGACGGCGCCTGGCCGTCCCGACAGCCGCAGGGGGTTTGCGACTGCGTGTGCGTACGCCGCGCGACGTGCAGGAGGGATACATGTACGACAATTCCATCGCGCTCATGCGCGACATGAGCGATGCGGGCATCGAGTACCGCAGCGATACCCCGCTTGAGGATGACAACCTCATCGACACCATCCGCGTGGGATGGGAGGGTTCGGCGCTGCCTCGCACCACCATTCTGCTGCGCATCAACGATCGAGGCGCACACCTCGAGGCGACGCTCGGCACGCTTGGTGCGGGTAAGCGCACCGAGGCACTGGAGCTCGTGAACGCGTGCAACGCAAACTACCGCTGGGTCATGTTCTATGTCGATGAGGACGGTGCGGTCGTGTGCACGAGCGACGTCTACCTGGTGCCGGAGGTCGCGGGACTCTTCGGCATCGCCGCCGTAGGGCGCATGTTCGACACCATGAACGAGGTCTACCCGCGCTTGCGCGAGGTGCTTGCATAAGCGACGACCTGCGTCGCTGACGGTGCGTCCCGGACGCGCGCACGTGGTTGTGGAGCGCCTGCCACAGCGCGGCTCCGCCCCTTGCGGTCCAAGCCCGTTGTGATAGGGTGGTAATTGGTTAGCCATGGCTAACCAACTGGATCGACGACGTCGCCTCACGACGATGCGAGGCGAGACGGGGCGGCAGGCGACACGTCCGCTGCCCGATAGGAGGAATCATGCTCGACGCTTCGACGCTCCAGGCGCTCGCCTGGGCAGCCATGGGGTGCGGCTTCACCTGGCTCATGACCACGGCGGGATCCGCGGTGGTGCTCTTTACGGGAAAAGACCCCGAGAAGGGCAAGCTCACGCACCACATCTTCTTGGGGTTCGCCGCGGGCGTCATGATCGCGGCAAGCGTGTGGTCGCTGCTCAACCCGGCCATCGAGCAGGCGGAAGAGCTCGGACAGATCGGCTGGATTCCCGCTGCCGGGGGATTCCTTCTGGGCGTTGCCTTCCTCATTGCGCTGGACTCGCTGCTGCCGCACCTGCATGCCGGCAGTTCGGAGCCCGAAGGTCTGCCAAGCAGCTGGAAGCGCACGACCCTTCTGGTCTCGGCTGTGACGCTCCACAACATTCCCGAGGGCATGAGCGTGGGCCTGCTGTTTGCCATGGCGTCTCAGACGGCGGGGGCAGCAGGCGATGCATACCTGGGCATGGCGTTCGCGCTCGCTATCGGCATCGGCTTGCAGAACTTTCCCGAGGGCGCTGCCATTTCGCTGCCTTTGCGGCGCGAAGGTATGGGGCGTGTAAAGGCTTTCATAGCAGGCAGTCTTTCGGGAATCGTCGAACCCATCTTTGGTATGCTCGTAGTATTGGCGAGTGGCTGGATCTCACCGTTCATGCCGTGGCTTCTGGCCTTCGCCGCGGGCGCCATGGTCTACGTGGTGGTCGAGGAACTCATCCCCGAGGCCCATCTGGGCGAGCACTCCAACGTGGGTACGCTCGGGGTCATCGCAGGCTTTGTGATCATGATGGTGCTCGACGTCGCCCTGGGATGACGCTACTGCTGCGTCCTATCGACGCGCCGGCCCGCCGCGACATGACAGCGAAGCGCTGGCGCGGATGCCAAAAGAAGAAGTGGGAGAGTGCATGATTAAGCTGTTCGCGTGCGATTTGGACGGCACGCTGCTCAATTGGTTTCATGCGACCGACAAGGTGATTTTGGACGCGGTGCGCGAGATTGCGGACGCCGGGGCGCACGTGGCCATCGCGACGGGACGCACGATGCGCACGCCGTTTGACAGCGGCTTTCAGGGTGCTCCCATCGAGCTCTTAGGTTCGAACGGTTCGATCGTGCGCGACCGCAAGGGCAACGTTCTTAAGACGTTTCCCATCGACCGCCAGGCGCTTGAAGACCTGCTTCGGGCATTTCCCACCGTCTGCTTTGATTGCGTGGCGCCCGACGGCACGTTCGTGACCGGCTCGCGCGAGGAGCGTGAAGCCGGCTTCAAGAATCGCCGCTTCATCCGGCGCCTCATCATGCGCGGTATGCGCGGGACGGATTCCGAGCAGGACTCCATGCATTTCAAGCAGACTGCCGACCAGGTGCTTGCGCACGAGGTCTGCAAGATCAACTGCCACGTGCTGGATCCCGGCCTTAACCGAGAGCTGGCCGCCTACCTTGCCGAGCATACCGACACGCTGGTCGACGCTCCGTTCGCGCCCACGATGTTCGAGATCTCGGACCGCAACGTGAACAAGGGGGCCGGCGTTGCCTGGCTCGCCCAATACCTGGGCATCTCCGAAGACGAGGTCGCGGTTTACGGCGACGGTGGCAACGACATTCGCATGCTCGAGCGCTTTACGCACGCCTATGCGCCGTCAAACGCAAGCGACGAGGCCAAGCGCGCGGCGGGCAACGTCATCGGCAGCAACGTGTTCCATGCGGTTCCCAAGCACATGTTGCGCACCCTGCGCGAGGAGCGCAGCCGAACCGTCATCGCCTGAGGCTGCCGGCGCGCGACGGCGCCGCGTACGGCGGGAGCGCGCGGTGGTGTCACAGGCGCCAAACGGGCGATGTCGCAAGGGCCTCGACCGCCCCGTCTCAAACACATCATCCGGATGTAAAGCTTTCTTGATACTTCCGTGAGCGTGAAAGTTCTTGCACGTGCTGTGCAATAATGCACGCAGAGTGTAGGAATATCACGCTAAGGAGGGATGTGTGACGGCTTCCGTAGCCTCTGCCGCCAAGGTGGACCGCCGCAGCCTGCGCACGCAGCTCATGCTGCGCCGCGCGCTTGCCGAGGCGCTCAACGACGGCGAGGACCTCACCCGCATTACCGTAGCGGGCCTTACCGACCGCGCCGGACTCACCCGGCGCACGTTCTACACGCATTTCAAGGACATACCCGATTTTGTCGAGCAGGTCGAGAGCGGCGTTCTTGCGGACATTCGCCAGCGTATCGACGACGTGGTCGCGACGAACCTCTCGTCGCTCTACCGCAACATCGACGAGCTGGAGCCCGCACCCGGCTCCGTTGAGCTTCTGGACTATCTTAAGCGCAACGGCGAGCTGATCGGCGCGCTGCTAGGCCCCGGCGGGGACCCCGCGTTTGGACAGCGCATTTGCGCCATCGCGCGCGAGGCCGTTGCCGGCCGCATGAAGACGGGCATTTTCCCGGGCGTGCTGGGAACGTTTTTTGACTATTACCTGTCGTACGTGGTCTCCGCCGAGATGGGCATCGTGCAGCGCTGGTTCGCCACCGGCCTGGTCGAGAGCCCCGAGACCATGGCGCGCATCATGACCGTCGTGGCGTTTGTGCGCCCCGGCGACCTGTATGGCAAGCCTATCGACATCAACGTGCCGGAGTACGGCATGAAGCTTCTGGGGCTCAATGTTCGTGCGCCCCGCACCGAGAGCACCGATACCAGGGAGGACATCGATGGTTAAGATTCCCGTGACAGACCTTATGGACGAGCAGCCCGCTTGTCGGACCTGCGGGGAGGAGGCCGCTCAAACCAAAGCCTCTACTACGGAGACGGGCGCAGCTGATGCTCCAGGTTGCCCTGAAAGAGGAGGGAGTACGCCTGGTGCGCGGCGACCGACGATTGAAGGGCAAGATGGGGCATCAGATGTGTCCGACCAGGTCCCTGAAGGTGCTATTTGGAATCCGGACAACAACTACGGAACGCTGCACCTGGGCATCGACGTGGGCTCCACCACGGTGAAACTCGCCGTGCTGAACGACGACAACCAGATCGTCTACGCCAAGTACCAGCGCCACCACACCGACGTGCGCGCCTGCGCGCGCGACCTGTTCGTGGGCGCCACCGGCCTGCTGCACAACCAGCCCATGACCTGCGCCATCACCGGCTCGGGCGGCCTGCTGCTCTCCCAGTGGCTCGGCCTCGAGTTTGTGCAGGAGGTCATCGCTTCCAAGCGCGCCGTGGAGACGCTCATCCCCCAGACCGACGTCGCCATCGAGCTGGGCGGCGAGGACGCCAAGATCATCTACTTCGACCAGGGCATCGAGCAGCGCATGAACGGCACCTGCGCGGGCGGCACCGGCGCGTTCATCGACCAGATGGCTACGCTGCTGCACACCGACGCAAGCGGCCTCAACGACCTCGCGAAGGGCGCGACCACCATCTATCCCATCGCCAGCCGCTGCGGCGTGTTCGCCAAAACCGACGTCCAGCCGCTGCTCAACGAGGGTGCGCGCCCCGAGGACGTCGCCGCGTCCATCTTCCAGGCCGTCGTCACGCAGACCATCTCGGGCCTGGCGTGCGGCCGCCCCATTCGCGGCAACGTCGCCTTCCTGGGCGGCCCGCTGCAGTATCTCTCCGAGCTGCGCCGTCGTTTCTACATCACCCTCGACCTCGACGAGGAACACCGCATCGTGCCCGAAAACGCCCACCTGTTCGTGGCGTCGGGCGCAGCCATGGCACACGAGTCCAACAAGCTCGCTACGTTCCCGCAGCTCATTGCATCGATCGATGCACTCGGTGACACCCAGGGCTCCGAGGTCGCGCGTCTGGACCCGCTGTTCGCCGACGAGGAGGCCTACCGCGAGTTCAAGGAGCGCCACGACGCACAGGTGGTTCCGAAGGGCGACCTCGCTACCTATGCGGGCAAGCGCGTGTTCATCGGTATCGACGCCGGCTCCACGACCATGAAGGCCGCGATGGTGGGCGAGGACGGCCAGCTGCTGCACACCTGGTACGGCAATAACAACGGTGACATCCTGGGTACGGCCAAGACCATCATGGCCGACTTCTATGCACATATCCCTGCGGGCTGCACGATCGGGCACGTGACCACGACCGGCTACGGCGAGGCACTGCTCATCGAGGCGCTTAAGGCCGACTCCGGCGAGATCGAGACCGTGGCGCACCTGCGCGGCGCCCGTGCCTTCCTGCCGGGTGTCCAGTTCATCCTGGACATCGGCGGCCAGGACATGAAGTGCCTGCGCGTGCGCGACGGCGTGATCGAGCACATCATGCTCAACGAGGCGTGCTCTTCGGGCTGCGGCAGCTTCATCGAGAGCTTCGCGGTGTCCATGGACATGGACGTCGAGACCTTCGCCCACGAGGCGGTCAAGGCTAAGCACCCGGTTGACCTGGGCAGCCGCTGCACGGTGTTCATGAACTCCCGCGTGAAGCAGGCGCAGAAGGAGGGCGCGACCGTGGGCGACATCGCCGCCGGCCTGTCCTACTCCGTCATCAAGAACGCGCTCTTCAAGGTCATCAAGCTGCGCGACCCGTCCGAGATCGGCGACCAGGTGATCGTCCAGGGCGGCACCTTCATGTCCGATGCGACCCTGCGCGCCTTCGAGCTGCTGACCGGTCTTGACGCCGTGCGTCCCGACATCGCGGGCTGCATGGGTGCCTACGGCGCGGCCCTGCTTGCGCGCGACCGTGCCGGCGGCGCCGGCGTCTCGAGCATTCTTTCGGCCGAGGACATCGCCCGCCTTACCGTCACGCAGAAGCATGCGCGCTGCGGCCGCTGCTCCAACAACTGCCAGCTCACCATCAACGACTTCGGCGGCGGCCGTCGCTTCATCACGGGCAACCGCTGCGAGAAGGGCGCCGGCCACAAGAAGCAGCGGACCGAGGCCCCGAACCTCTTCAAGCAGAAGAACGACTTGCTCTTCAACCGCGCCTGCCTTGCGCCCGAGGACGCGCCGCGCGGTACCGTGGGCATTCCGCGCGCGCTCAACATGTACGAGGACTATCCGTTCTGGCATGCGTTCTTCACCAAGCTGGGCTTCGCCGTCGTGCTGTCCGACGACTCCACCAAGAAGACCTACGAGGCGGGCATCGAGTCCATGCCGTCCGAGTCGGTGTGCTACCCGGCCAAGCTCTCTCACGGCCACATCATGAACCTCATCGACAAGAATCCGGACTTCATCTGGATGCCCTGCGTGCGCAAGGAGCGCAAGGAGGACGAAGCCGCGGGCAACTGCTACAACTGCCCGATCGTCATGAGCTACCCCACTGCGCTGGGGCTCAACATCGACGAGCTTGCCGAGAAGAACATCGAGTTCATGTATCCGTTCGTGCCGTATAACGACCGCGTGGAGCTCAAGCGCCGCCTGTACGAGATCCTGGCTCAGGACCGCGTGGCCGACGCCGCCACGGGCAAGGGACGTGTGCGCGGGCCCAAGCTCACCCGCCACGAGATCGACGAGGCCGTAAATTACGCCTACGAGGTCGATGCCGACTTCCACGAGAAGATCCAGACCATGGGCGAGGAGTGCATCCACTGGATCGAGGAGCACGGCGGCCACGGCATCGTGCTGGCCGGTCGTCCCTACCACAACGACCCCGAGATCAACCACGCGCTGCCCGAGCTCATCACGAGCTTTGGCTTCGCGGTGCTCACCGAGGACTCGGTTGCGCATCTGGTGAAGCCCGACCGTCCCATCCGCGTCGTGGACCAGTGGATGTATCACAGCCGTCTGTACCGCGCCGCCAAGCTTGTGACGCTGCGCAACGACCTTGACCTCATCCAGCTGAACTCCTTCGGCTGCGGCCTGGACGCGCTCACCACCGACCAGGTGCAGGAGATCCTCGAGGGCTCCGGCAAGATCTATACGGTGCTCAAGATCGACGAGGTGTCCAACCTGGGCGCCGCGCGCATCCGCATCCGTTCGCTCATGGCCGCCCTCAAGGACCAGGAGGCCGAGCGCGCCGCCGAGGCCGCCGCTGCCGGCGAGTCCTACGAGCAGGGCGACGCCGCTCCGGTGGCACCCTCCGACGAGGCGCCGGCGTTCGCAACCCACAAGTACGCGCTGTCCGCTCAGCGCCGCGCCAATTCATCGGCCTTCCCGAAGGTGCGCTTCACCGAGGAGATGTGCCGCGAGGGCTACACGATTCTGTGCCCGCAGATGGCGCCCATCCACTTCGACCTCATCAAGGAAGTGTTCCGCAACAGCGGCTACAACCTGGAGTTGCTGCCGTCGACCGACCGCGGCGCCGTCGAGGCCGGCCTGAAGTACGTGAACAACGACATCTGCTACCCGTCGATTCTCGTCACGGGCCAGATCATGGAGGCCATCGAGAGCGGCAAGTACGACCTGTCCAAGACGGCCGTCATCATTTCGCAGACGGGCGGCGGTTGCCGTGCCACCAACTACATCGCGCTCATCCGCAAGGCGCTGCGCGACGCCGGCCATCCCGAGATCCCGGTCATCTCCATCAGCGCCGTGAAGCTCGACGAGGATAACCCCGGCTTCAAGGTGACGCCGCAGATCCTGAAGGCCGCAGTTTACTGCGTGCTGTACGGCGACGTCATGATGCAGATGCTCTACCGCTGCCGTCCCTACGAGGTCGAGCCGGGTGCGGCCAACGCCCTGTACGAAAAGTACATGGCCAAGGCGCGCGAGCTTGCGCCCCACTTCACGCGTCGCAGCTACACCAAGCTTGTGCGTGAGTCGGTCGAGGCTTTCGACAACATGCCGCTCAAGGGCGAGGGAACCAAGCCGCGCGTGGGCGTCGTGGGCGAGATCCTCGTGAAGTTCCATCCCACGGCGAACAACCACGTGGTCGACGTCATCGAGCACGAGGGCTGCGAGGCCGTGGTGCCGGGCCTGCTCGACTTCTTCCTGTTTGCGATGAGCGGCGCAGAGAACGACAAGGGCGAGCTTGGAAGCTCCGGCGCGCAGCGCAGCGTGATGGCGGGCCTCATGAAGCTCATCGACTGGATGCGCGGTCCGGCGGACGAGATCCTGGAGAAGTCGCGCCGCTTCGAGCGCCCCGAGCCCATCAGCGCGCTTGCGGACAAGGCGTCGCAGGTGCTGTCGCTGTGCAACACGATGGGCGAGGGCTGGCTGCTGACGGCTGAGATGCTCGACCTCATCGATCACGGTGCGCCGAACATCATCTGCACGCAGCCGTTCGCCTGCCTGCCCAACCACGTGGTGGGCAAGTCGGTCATCAAGGAGCTGCGTCGTCGTCACCCCGAGAGCAACATCGTGGCCGTCGACTACGACCCGGGCGCGTCCGAGGTGAACCAGCTCAACCGTATCAAGCTCATGATCTCGGTGGCCAAGGAGAACCTGCGCGCGGGCAAGGGCTTCAAAATGGAGCGCATCAAGCCGCTGGCGCTGGACGAGGTCGATTCCAAGTTCCGTCCGCATCATACCGAGGACGACGACAGCGATCCGTTGGGCGGTGCCGTGTCGGGCGGATGCTCGTCGTGTGGCGCGGTGACCGATGATGCCGTTGCCGCTGTGGCCGAGCGCCTGAGCGCCGGCGTCGGCTCGCATCAATAGAGCGCATATTCGGGTGCTGGACACGCTTGCCATCTAGTGGTCCGGGTATTGAACAAAGATTGTCATGAACGGGGTCGTCCGTGTTGCGCGGGCGGCCCTGCCTGTTGTTGCGGCATTGTGCCCGACACCGCCATGATGCTGGAGGCTCGGTGCCGGTCTGTACGGTGCCCGGCCTCTGTCAGTGTCCACGAAGATATCAGTTTCTGATTCTGTAACGGAGGGTTCACCCTTGTAACGGGGAATGCGGTTCGTATCGTCGAACATGGAAGTATCCCGAAACAGGAGCGAGGAGGCGCGATGGCAAGGTACTTCGGAATCGATGCGGGCGGCACGCAGGTGAAGTGGGCTGTGGTTTCGGACGATTACCGCATCGAGCGGCAAGGAAGCATGCCGACCAGGTTCGATGGCGCCGACGAGGCAATCGATGCGTTCTGCTCGCTGGTCAAGCCTTTCAAGTCGGGCGTTGACGGCATCGGTATCAGCATGCCGGGAATCTTCAGCGAACAGGATCCAGACGGTGTGGTCGGCGTCGGGGGAGCGCTGCATTATCTCGACGGGTGCCCACTCGGTCGCGTCGTGGGCGAGCGGACGGGGCTGGTTACGCGGGTCGATAACGATGCGGTCTGCGGAGCGCTCGGAGAGTATGCCGTCGGGGCGCTCAAAGGCGTCGGCGTGGGTGTGATGGTGGTCATCGGTTCTGGTATCGGCGGGAGCATTGTAATCGACGGACATGTGTTTCGCGGTGCCCACGGCGCTGCCGGCGGTTTTAGCTTCATGGGCACCGACGCCTCCCGGCCCATTTCGCCGGGCGCAGTGTTCGGGGACGCTTGCAGTTGGCGTTCGCTGCGCGATCGGATTTGCGCGGAGAAGGGCATCGAGTCCGACGAATCGATTGACGGCTTCAAGCTGTTCTCGATGGTCGAGGCCGGGGACCCTGCCGCGCTGCGCGGACTCGACGCCTATGCGCGCACCCTCGATGCCTTGCTCATGGACATCCAGGCGGTTGTCGATCCCGAGGTGATTGTCGTGGGCGGAGGCATCAGCCGCCGCCGCGAGCTGTTCGAGGCGCTGGAGCGACAGCTCGACCAGTCGAGTACGTTTCCGTTTTTGGCCCTGCCGAAGATCCGTCAGGCGGTGTGCGGTAACGATGCCAATATCTTCGGCGCGGTGAGGACGCTCCGCTTGGCGCTCGGCATCGACCGATAGGACCTCGGGGTAAAGCTAAGCTGCCTACATGGACTTGGCAGCGAAGCATAGGCGGAGAAGGCGTGACGACGAACGAGGCAGACCCCGAAGCCTGCGGCGATGTACATCGGAACGGGCCTCTGCATTCGCCAGTAACCTTCCAGAACAATTACGAAAGGATGAAGTTCCATGGACGACACCGTGTTTCCCGACCGGTTTCTCTGGGGGTCGGCAACATCGGCCCATCAGGTCGAGGGCGGGAATGTGAACAGTGACAGCTGGCTGCTCGAGCATGTCGAGGGCAGTGCGTTTCGAGAGGCGTCCTGGGACGCCATCGACCATTATCACCGCTTCGCCGATGACATTGCGCTGCTCGCTGCGCTTGGACTGAATGCGTATCGCTTCAGTCTGGAATGGTCGCGCATCGAGCCTGCTGAAGGCCTATTCTCTCAGGTCGCCATCGACCACTATCGCGACGTGCTCGCTTGCTGCCGCGCCTACGGGCTTGCGACCGTGGTGACGCTTCACCATTTCACCTCGCCGATTTGGCTTTTGGCGAAGAACGGATGGGAGAGTCCTGAGACCCCTGGTCTGTTCGCCCGCTATGTCCGTCGAGTGATGGAAGAGCTCGGCGACCTCATCGACATGGTCTGTACCATGAACGAGCCCAACCTCGCGTGGACGCTCGCCGACGTGGGCATGGCGCCCCGGGAGGCCTCCGGCCGCGCCGTCGACCCGATGCTGTGCGGTTGCGCCCGCGCGCTCGGCACGGTGCCTGAAGCCATCGCGCAGTTCCAGTTCGCTGCGACGGAGCGCGCGTTTGAGACCAAGCTCGCGGCTCATCGCGCTGCAGTCGCCGCAGTCCGCGAGGTGTGTCCGGACAAGCCGGTGGGCTGGACGATTGCTGCTTCCGACATCGTCGCCGCGCCGGGTGGCGAACAGCGCGCCGCTGCTGCCCAGGAGGAGCTGTGCGAGCGGTTCTATCGCGCCTCTCGCGGCGATGACTTCATCGGCGTCCAGACGTATTCCAGGACGTGGTACGGGCCCGATGGGCCGTGCGATCCCCCTGAAGGGTGTGAGATGACGATGCAGGGGGAGGAGTTCTACCCCCTTGCGGTCTCCGAGAGCATCAGGCGAGCGTACGCAGTCTCGGACTGTTCCATACTGGTGACGGAGAATGGTATCGCGACCGAGGACGATGCCCAGCGGGTCCGATTCTATCGCCAGGCAATCGGCGGTGTCGCTGCGTGCATCCGGGAGGGCGTGCCCGTTTTGGGATATATCGCATGGAGTGCGTTCGACAATTTCGAATGGGTGTTCGGATACGGACCGAAATACGGCATCATCGCAGTTGACCGTGCGACGCAGCGCCGGCTTGTCAAGCCGAGTGCGCTCTGCCTGGGCGAGATCGCCCGCACGAACGGCAGGGAAATCGTCCCTGCTACGGATGATGGAATGCAACCGGGAGGAGAGGTGTCGAAATGAACGGGTTCACGTTTCCCGAGGAGTTTCTTTGGGGTGCGTCAACGAGTGCCTTCCAGGTCGAGGGTGGAGCCGCCGAGGGCGGAAAGGGCCCGGCGACTACCGACCGCGGGCCGGGTCGCCCCGGCATCTCTGACAACCGCGTCGCCTCCGACTTCTATCACCATTGGCGCGAGGACATCGAGCTTATGGCGGAGCTAGGTATTGATGTTTACCGGATGGGGTTCTCCTGGAGTCGGATTATGCCCGACGCTACTGGCGAGCCCAATCCGGAGGGGCTCGCGTTCTACGACGCCGTAATCGACCGCCTGCTCGAGAAGGACATCGAGCCGCTCGTGACCCTCTACCACTTCGAATGCCCCCAGGTGTTGGTGGACGCCTTCGGGGGTTGGAAGAGCCGTAGGATGATTGACGCCTACCTGCGCTATGCCGAGGTCTGCTTCAGGCACTTCAAGGGGCGTGTTAAGCGCTGGGTTACTGTGAACGAGCAACTCATCGCCACCGCTGCGCCCGACAACACCGGCGACGACGAGCGTGATCCACGCCGACGACAGAAGAACACCTATCAGATGAGCTATCACGTCGCCCTTGCCGAGCACCGTGCTATCGCCCTGCTGCGTTCGATCGATCCGGACGCATCCATCGGCCCGGTCTGCGCCATGCAGGTCGTCTATCCCCGAAGCAGCTCGTCCGGCGACATCCTTGCCGCCATGAATGCCGAGGAGATGCTGCAGAACTACCTCCTGGATCTAAGTGTGCGCGGTACGGTCTCCCCCTACGTGTCCTTCTACCTCAAGCGGGAAGGTTTCGCGCCGGCGGTCGAACCGGGCGATGCCGAGGTCCTCGCCTCGTCGCGCCCGGACTTCTTGGGCGTGAACTACTACTTTAGTTCCTGCGCGCGCGAGCGGGTGGAGCCTATCCGTTTTGACCGGTTTCCGCCATGGTCGGGCGGAGACTTCGAGCTGTGCGACAACCCATGTGCCTCGTCCACGGAATGGATGGCTAACGGCATCGATCCGCTTGGTCTTAGGATTGGCATGCGGAGGCTCTACGACCGCTATCAGCTCCCCATGATTGTCACCGAAAACGGCATGGCCCTCTCAGAGGAGCTCTCCAGCGACGGGAAGGTCGACGACCCGTACCGCATCGACTACCTCGCGCAGCACATTGCCGAGGTAGGCGAGTTGGTGCGCGAGGGCTACCCGGTACTCGGGTACTGCGTGTGGAGTCTCATGGATCTCTGCTCGAGTCACCAGGGATTCGCGAAGCGGTACGGCTTGGTGTTTGTGGACCGCACCGACACCGATGTCAAGGAATGTCGGCGCGTGCGTAAGAGCAGCTTTTTCTGGTACCAGCAGGTGATTGAGAACCGCGGGCTCCCGGACCGCAGCTAGTCCAAAGCGGTTTGAAGGGCGCCCCGCACGCCGTGCATGACATTCTGGCGGGGCGCTCCGGCACGCAGCTGGTTCCGGTCCTCACGCAAGACTGCTTACAGGGCCTGCGTCCGCCCCTGGTCGACGCTCCCATACTGCTTGAGATATTCCAAAAAAATCAACTCGACCGCAGCGAGTGCGCCGAACTTCGCCGTGTCAATGTTGTTAGTCACCCCGCAACTCAAGATACTTGCGGCATGGTTCCAGTACGAGCTCGAGACGTTCTGCGTGATGGCGATGAGCCGGCAGCCGGACTGGGTGATGGCGTTCGCGATGGCGGGGTAGCGAATCGGATAGGTCCCTCCGGCACTGCAGATAATCGCGGCGTCGCCGGGTCCGAGCGATTGCGCGCACTCGAGCTGGCGGTCGTGGTTCAAGTACAGCTCCACCAGGCGATCGAGGTACACCATTCTGCTCTGGAGGTATCTGCCGATGTCCCAGAGGAAGTGATGGGAGAAGAATGCGACTCGCGCGCTACCGTGCAGGATGCGGGCGATGTCGGGAAGCTTGGCGACGTTCTCAGGCGACATCGTCGTTGTGATGTTGAGGACAATCGCTTCCCGGTAGTCATCAATCACCGAGGAGGTGTCCTGCACGAGCGCGGTATGGAACGAGTGGGGAATGATGCCGCTCAGCGACACGTCCGCCTCGAGCTGACTGCGCATGTCCTTGAAATCCTCGAATCCTATGAAGCGGCAGAACCGCGAGATGGTGGGGGTCGAGACGTAGCACATCTCGGCGATATCGCCAATCGACATGTTCTTCAATTTGCTGTAGTTGCGCACCATGGTGGTGGCGATTTCATAATTTGTACCCTGCTGGATCGTGGTGTTGATGTAGTCAAGTAGTTTCTCTGCAATCGACCCCATGGCGCTGGGCTCACTCATGCGGCATGCCTCCCGTCCTCTAGATTCCGCCCCTCCGATAGAACGATGAGGCGTCGGTAATCCCATCATAGGCAAAGCGGCGACCTGCCGGTTTACAAGTCCTGAAACTGGGGTTGGCAACGGGAAACTCTCCGCAACCTCCTGTAACGGTCGCACGCTCCACGAGACGGTATACCTAATACCGAAAGGAGCAGACGAGAGGCGTCCCGACAGCGGCACCGCACGGCGTGCGGCGCATCACATGGTGCGGGGACGTCGGCAGACCGGTAGGGAGGACGAATGAAACGCTTACTGCTTCGTGCGGACGACTTGGGATACAGTGACGGCGTCAACTGCGGAATCGCGGCGGCGGTCGGCGCGGGGCTCATCCGTACGGTCGGCGTCATGACCAACATGCCGACCGCGGAAAGCGGCTTGGCGCGCCTTCGAGGCGAGGATTTGTGCCTAGGACAGCATACCAACATTTGCACTGGCAGGCCTCTCGTCGACCCGGCGCTCATTCCGAGCATCGTCACCGGGGACGGGGCGTTCAAACCGAGTTCCGCCTACCGGGCGGCGGCTCGTGACGGAGAGGACTTCGTCATCCTAGACGAGGTAGTGCTGGAAATCGAGGCTCAGCTCCAGCGGTTCGTCGAGCTCGTTGGCCGAGACCCCGACTACTTCGAGGGGCATGCCGTGGCAAGCCCCACGTTCTTCAAGGGGCTCGAGGTCGTCGCCGAGCGGCATGGACTTCCCCTCTTCCCGTTCGCCAGCCCCGGGCGGTCGGTTCGGTTTCGGTCGACGGCGGTGACCTCGTTTGTGCCGGAGGATTTTGCCGCCTACGAGGCAGACCCGTTCGCGGCGTTGCGGGAGGCTGTCTCGAGCGCTCCGGAGGCCGGCTGCCAGCTCATGGTGTTTCACCCGGGATATATCGATGCCTACCTTATGGATCATTCGAGCATGACGGTCCCGCGCATCCGCGAGACGGCGATGCTGCGCGACCCCGCGGTCGCCGCATGGCTTGTGAGCCAGGACCTCGAGCTCGTTACGTACAACGATCTCGACTGAGCCCTGTCCGCATCTGGTCGCGGGCCGACAAATCGGTTACCAGGAACACAAGGGCAGGTGCGAGGCTGCCAGGGACGTTCTTGTGAAACGGCGTATAAAACTCTCGGATTGGAGGAGTCGTCAATGTCATTGTTCGATAAGATTCAAGGGGTGATGGACAAGACCATCGCACCCGTTGCGGCTAAGCTGTCAAACAGCAAGATCATCGACGGTCTCATGGGTGGCATGATGTGCACCATGCCCCTCACCCTGGGCGTCGCGCTCATCGCCATCATCATCAACATGCCCATTCCCGGGCTGAGCGACTGGCTACAGTCGAGCGGTATCGCGGCCACCGGTAACGAAATCCTCACCGTGACGATGAACATGCTTGGCATCTACATCGCGTTCTTCATCGGTCTGCGTTGGGGCAAGACCTGCGGGCTGAGCGGATACAACGGAGGCATCATCACCGGAGCGGTTTACCTCGCGTTCATGCCGCTCAACATGGTGTCCGAGATGCCGGTGTCCTATTCCATCACCACCACGTATATGGGGTCTGATGGCATCTTCGTGGCTATCGTGCTTGGCCTGGTGGTGCCCAAGATCACGGCTCTGCTCATGAGCAAGGTCGCCCTCAAGCTTCCGGAAACCGTTCCGCCGATGGTCGCCAACGCGCTCTCGCCGGTCTTTGCGTCCATCATCTTGTTCACCGCAGTGCTGTTCGCCAAGTGGGGTCTCACACTCACCCCGTGGGGCAATCTCTTCACGATGATCAATACCCTGCTGGGCACCCCGATTATGTACGTTGGCAGCTCACCGCTCGCCTATATCATCGTCGGCACGGTCCAGTCGCTTTTCTGGTTCTTCGGCGTGCACCCTAACGTGGTCATGAACTTCTACGGCCCGGTGCTCATCGCTCTTACCACGCAGAACACGCAGGCCATTATCGCCGGCGACCCACTCCCGTATGGCGCCTGGGCAATCCTCACCCTCGCGATGACCGTTGGTGGCCAGGGCAATGCTCTCGGCATTAGCACATCGCTGTTTTTCGCCAAGTCCGAGAGATTCAAAGCCATGCGTGGCCTGGCCTTTGTTCCCTCGCTCTTCAATATCTCCGAGCCCATGATGTTCGGCCTGCCCGTGGTGCTCAATCCCACCTACTTCATCCCGCTTCTGCTCAACGTGCCCATTTGCGGCGCGATTACCGAGGGGCTGTATGTCCTCGGCTTGGGAGCAGGTTTCAACCCGACCATTTCGGTGCCGTGGGTCATTCCCTATCCCGTTACCGGTTTTCTTCAAGGTGGTATCGGGTGCCTGGTCATCGTTCTGGTGGTCTGGGCGGTCTCGACGCTCCTGTACGCGCCCTTTACGCTCATGGCTGACCGCCAGGCCCTGAAAGAGGAGGCGGAGCTCGCGGAGGAGTCCGCCGCGAAGTAAGCCGCCGGTATCCTGTTGTACGAATCCGCGGGAGGGCATGGGCGCGCTCGGTCCTGTCCTCCCGCACGTGTTCGCGAGGTCGCGCCTCGCGAGAAGGGAGAACTTCCATGAAACGAATCGTCCTTATGTGCGCTGCCGGTGCCTCGACGAGTATGTTGGTGCAGCGCATGCAAGCGGCTGCGAAGAAGGATGGGCTCGACTGCTCCATCGAGGCGCATCCGGTGAGCCAGGCGGCCGACTTCACTGATGCCGACGTGATCTTGTTGGGGCCCCAGGTCCGCTTCGAGCTTGAAGCGGTCAAGCAGCAGGTTTCCTGTCCGGTGGAGACCATCGACATGATGGCGTATGGCACGATGAACGGCGAAAAGGTGCTCCAGCAGGCGCGCCAGTTGATGGGGGAGTAATCATGGCGAGCGACAAGACGGTGGACACAGAGCGCTTCGAGACGCAGTGCTTTCAAATCGTTGCACAGGTTGGTAGCGCGCGCAGCTGCTACATCGAGGCAATCTCGCAGGCCGAGAAGGGTGACTTCGAGGCCGCCCGCAAACTGGTCCAGGAAGGCGACACTGATTTCAATACCGGCCATGCCGTCCATATGGAGCTTCTGCAACAGGAAGCGGACGGCATCGAGATGCCGTTCCGCATCATCCTGTTGCACGCCGAAGACCAGCTGATGAGCGCCGAGGCGTTCCGAATTCTTGCCGAGCGGTTTATCAACGTCTATCGGCACATGTACGAACAGTGAATGTACCGGGCGGCCAGCAGTGTGGCCGCCCATGTGTTCCAAGGAGTAGACATGCCATTTCCAAAGGGATTTCTGTGGGGCGGCGCTACCGCGGCGAACCAGTACGAGGGCGCATGGGACGAAGGAGGCAAAGGCCCCAGCACGGCGGATGTCATGACCAACGGGAGCCATCATGTTCCCCGTCGGATTACCTGGCGCGACCCGACGACGGGCGCAACCGGTTCGACGCCGGTGTTCGAGGCGTGTGAGCAGGGGTTCCCCGAGGGTGTGGAACCGACAGTGATCGAGGGAGAGTATTACCCGAGTCATCTTGCCACCGATTTTTACCACCACTACCGAGAGGACATCGCGCTCATGGGGGAGATGGGGTTCAAGTGCTTCCGCCTCTCGATTAACTGGACGCGAATCTTTCCCAACGGCGACGACGCTGCGCCCAATGAAGAGGGCCTGGCATTCTACGACAAGGTGTTCGAAGAATGCGAACGCCACGGCATCGAGCCGCTCGTGACCCTGAGCCACTATGAGATGCCGCTGCACCTGGTGACTGCATACGGGGGATGGATAAACCGCAAGGTGGTCGACCATTTTGTGCGCTATGCGACCACCGTCATGAAACGGTATCTTGGCAAGGTCAGATACTACCTCACGTTCAATGAGATCAACATGGTGGGTCTCGGATGTTTCATCGCCGGAGGGCTCACCGATGTGAGCGCACAGGCAAAGGCGCAGGCGGCACACCACCAGTTCATTGCGTCCGCGCTCACGGTTAAGGCTGCGCATGAGCTTTCTGACGACATTATGGTTGGACAGATGCTCGCCTACAATCCGAATTACCCCTACTCCGCCGATCCCGCGGACGACCTTCTGGTGATGGAGCGCGAGCACGGTACCCTGTGGTACTCCGACGTTCAAACGGGTGGGGTGTATCCGCCGTATCGCAAGCGGGAGATGGAGCGCGAGAGCATCGTGCTGGACATGGCACCGGGCGATGAGGAATTGCTGGCCGCCTACCCGGCGGATTTCCTCGCTTTCTCCTGTTACGGGGGGTCGACGGTGTCCGTTCGCCAGAAGGAGCTCGAGGCAGCTGAGGGGAATCTCGCGATGGGTATCGTGAAAAACCCCTATCTTGAAGCGAACGCCTGGGGATGGGCAACCGACCCCTACTGCCTGAGGTTGGCACTCAATACGCTCTATGACAGGTATCATAAGCCGCTGTTCGTCGTGGAGAACGGCATCGGCTGGGAGGACGTCCTCGAGCCCGACGGCTCGGTGCACGATGGGTACCGCATCGACTACCTGCGGAAGAACATCCAGAGCATGAAGGATGCGGTCGAGCTCGACGGTGTGGATCTCATGGGTTATACCATGTGGGGGTGCGTCGATCTGGTAAGTGCGGGAACGGGGGAGATGCGCAAGCGATACGGCTTTGTGTACGTCGACCGAAACGATGAGGGCGAGGGCTCGTTCGCCCGTACGCGCAAAGATTCGTTCTACTGGTACCAGAAGATCATCGCCACCAACGGGGAGGACCTCGACTGACGACGACGCGGCGACCCGATGTAGACGTTGCGACCGTCGTTTTGATGCCTGCGCCGAAGTGATAGTTTCACGCGGCGTCAGCGCCGCTTTCGAAGCGGGCGAACGGTCTGGTACGGTACCGGTGGTGTCAGTTTGGGAGAGAGGCGGCTGAAATGGTGGGAGGCATGCGGTCTCATCCGCGTTTCGATTTCCGCCGCGTAGATGCGCTGCGGGACCAGGCACAAGATCGTGCTGGTTATTTCGCCGCCGATGAGGCGCGTGACCGGGTTGTTTGCGGCCGTTCGCTCGCGTGCGCCCGGCCGACGCGCCTGGCTGAGTGCGGTGCACACGACCCCACACCTTCGCCCTACGCAGTGCTTGATGACCTGCTGGGCGGTTTGGAGTTCGACGAACACTCCCGCTTGCTCGACGTGGGTTGTGGAACCGGCCGTGTACTGGCCTACTATGTGGCGGCCGGTCTCCCGGGTCGCGCCGTGGGCGTCGAGCTCGACCTGGACCTTGCTGTTGTGGCGGCGGCTTGGTCGGTGCGCTACCCGCAGCTATCCGTACATGCTGGCAACGTGCTTGACCTTCCGCTCGCAGACTTCACCCACCTCTACTTATTCAATCCCTTCGATACCGCCGTGCTGGAACACCTGTTGGACAAGCTCCATGCTGAGGCCGTCCATCCCGTTATGCTCGTGCACATGTCCGACAACGGTGAGACCTATTCCTATTGGGGACGCGTCGGTTGGCGGCTGCTTCGCGAAGGCAGCATACAGCAGGTCTCGACCGCTGCGGCGACCTTTGACATCTACGACGCGCCGCAGCATTATTCCATCTGGCTCTTCGAGCCGGGTCACGGTGGACGCAGTGGCAGCTGACAAGGAGTGAGCGGCGGATTTGTTCGATTGACCCTACTCTCGAACCCGGGCCCGTGAACCTTCCGTCTATGAACGTCATAATCTCATTTTTAAAAATGCGTACCCTCAATCAAAATTGCGTGCTCGATTCGTCCAAAAACTGCCTGAAAGGGGACCGGTTTTGGACGGATCGGGCACGTAATTTGTAAACAGCGCACGTAATTTGTAAACGGCGCACGCAACTTTCAGGGAGAGCATGCAACTCGCAAGGGATGCACGTAACTCGCACGTGGCGCACGTAATGCGGGACGAGGGTCCAGGATGAGAGCCTTTGCGCGATGGTTCCTTATCGACGAGCGACCTTTATCGTTGGTTTGTCTGCCACAGCAGGGCAAGGCCTCGCAGGCAGAGCGTATCGTCGACGGAGGCATCGTGATGCAGGAGTGTTGCC
This sequence comes from Collinsella sp. An2, assembly GCF_002160065.1. Lineage (GTDB taxonomy): Bacteria > Actinomycetota > Coriobacteriia > Coriobacteriales > Coriobacteriaceae > Limicola. Next base: position 20,428 of record NZ_NFJW01000004.1, read on the forward strand.
ATGACCTCGGCGCCGTTTCCGGTGAGAACCACGGGCGACTCGCAGCTAAGCTCGGCCATGATGGCGTCGAGCAGGCCGTCAATCCGTGCTGCTTCTCCCAGAACCACGCCGGACTGCATGGCCGAGCGCGTGTTGCGACCGATTACCTGGCGAGGAGCCTTCAGCTCGATCATGGGCAGACGTGCGGCGGCTTGGAAAAGCGAGCGAGCTCCCAGCTCGACGCCCGGGGCGATGATGCCGCCCGCAAACGCGCCGGAGGCATCGACGACCTCGAAGTTGGTGGTGGTTCCCAGGTCGACAACGATGGCGGGTGCACCGTAGGTCGCCCGTGCTGCCACGATGTCTGCCACACGGTCCGAGCCGACCTCGGACGGATCGTCGTAGAGCATGCGAAGCCCCGTCTTAAGGCCGGGACCAACCACAAGCGGTCGCGTTTTGCAGCTGGCAGCAAGACCCTGGCGCCAGCTTTCGGCAAGCGACGGGACCACGCACGACAGGATCGCGCCGCACACGCATTCGTCGGGAAGTACCGAGAGCGCATGCTTAAGCTGGATGCGCGCTTCGTCGGCGGTGAGACGCTCGGGCGTGGTCAGGGAGCAGGAGCCCAGAAAGGCGGGAGCGCCCGAAGAGGTCACGCTGGAGCCGGCGTCGCCCCCAGATGCGCCCGCCGCTGCGGCATCGGCGCGGAAAAGCCCGAAGCGGGTGGTGGTGTTGCCAACGTCGACGGTCAGGATGGCGCCCGACGTCTTGCGGGCGGCAGCGGTGGCGCCGCCGGTTTGAGTTCCGTTAGTAGTCGCCATCGCATCCTCCTTGTTCGTAGACGATTGAGGTCCCGGCCAAGTGAGTGGGGCTTGCAGAGACCTTGGCGTGGATTATACTGTACGCGCTTTGCCGTAACCCGACTCCCCGAAGAGGGGGAGCGGATATACGAAGGAGAACAGAACATGGATCAAGCAAGCCGCCGCGCGGGTCTGCGCGGGCAGCTGTCCGTTGCCGGTATCATTATCGGCTGCGTAGGCTGCGTCATCATCACGGCGTCGTCGGTGTATACCGCCCTCAAGATGGGTTCGTTGCCGTGGCCGACCATTTTTACGTCCATCACCGCGCTGGTGCTGCTGCGCGCGGTGGGACGAACCAGCCTCAACGAAGCGAATATCACCCAGGTCATCATGTCCGCCGGCTCCATGGTGGCGGGCGGCCTTGCCTTCACCATCCCCGGCGTGTGGATGCTCGGCCTTGCCGACGACGTCAGCTGGGGAGAGATGCTTGCCGTTGCCCTTGCCGGCACGTTGCTGGGCCTTGTGTGCACGGCGCTTATCCAGCGTCATTTCGTCGAGGAATCCGACCTTGAATATCCCATTGGCACCGCTGCCGCCGAGACGCTGCTTGCCAGCAAGGCCGGCGGCTCCATGGGCAAGAAACTCTTTGGCTCTATGGCGGTCGCGGGGCTGTGGGCCGTGGTGCGAGACGTGCTTGGATGGCTGCCGTCATTGGTGCTGCAGGTGCCGGTGCCAGGCGTCGCGTTTGGCATTCAGAACTCGCCGATGCGTTGGGCCGTCGGCTTTCTCGCCGGACGTCGCTCCATCATCTACTGGACCATCGGCGCTGTCGTGGGCTGGTTTGGCATCGTTGCCTGCGGCAGCTCGCTGGGCATGTGGGATGTGTCAACCGCCCAGGGCATCGTGAGCAGTCTCGGCATGGGCCTCATGATGGGCTCGGGCGCCGGCGTGGTGGTGCGAGACATCGCGCTGCCGCTGGTGCGTCGTGTGCGGGCGGGGCGCACGAAAGAAAGTGCCGCGTCCTCGGCCGAGCAGGGGAATGCAGGCAGCGCTGCCGCGACGGACGCCGGTGGCACGCGCACTGCAGGTGGCGCCGGCGAGGCCGATCGTCCGGGCTTCCTCTCCCGGTTTATCTCTCGCTACGACGCAGGCGTGCTCGCCCTTATGGCCGCGGCCGCCGCGCTTATCGTATGCTTCGCGCTCGACCTGGGGCCGGCGGTTGCCATAGTGGTGACGCTTCTTGCATTTGTGACCGCCATCATGAGCGCACAGTCCGTGGGCCAGTCGGGCATTGATCCCATGGAGATCTTCGGTCTCATCGTCCTGCTGTTTGTGGCCGCCTTTTCCGAGGCCACGCAGGTGCAGCTCTTCTTTGTCGCGGGTGTCATCGCGGTGGCATGCGGCCTTGCGGGCGACGTGATGAGCGACTTCAAGACCGGTCAGATCATTGGTACGAGCCCGCGCTCCATGTGGTTTGGCCAGGCAATCGGTGCGCTGCTGGGCACCTTCGTCGCGGTCGCGGTCATGGTCGCGCTTGTTTCCGCCTATGGTCCTAGCGCGTTTGGCGGTCAGGATGCCATGTTTGTCGCCGCACAGGCGCAGGTCGTGGCAACGATGGTCTCGGGCATCCCGAGCGTGCCGGCCTTTGTGGTGGGCCTTGTGGTAGGCGCCGTCCTCTACTGCGCGGGCATCCCGTCCATGATGCTGGGGCTCGGCGTGTACCTGCCGTTCTACATGTCCATCTCCACGGTGCTTGGTGCGGTGATCCGCTGGGTGTACGACCGTGTGTGCGCGGCCCGCGGCCTCGACACGGAGGCGTCCGAGGAGACCGGCGTGGTCGTGGCGTCGGGCGTGCTCGGCGGCGAGTCCATCGTGGGCGTGATCATTGCGTTCGCGACCGTTGCAGCGGGGCTTGCAGGCTAGCTTCCGGTGTGCTTGCGCCGGGGCATTCGTTGTGCCGGGGGAGCGCACGTGCCCGTGCCAAATACGTGTTGGTACACGGGATGGACTCCATGCGGGGACGGTGTCGCCGGCCATATAGTATGATGTGCCGTGCAACAGGAAGATTCGCGCGGCGCTGTCTGCTTGCGCGCGCCGTCGCTTAGCTATGAAAGGAGCCCCCCGGTGGCAGTCAATGAAGAGCTTCTGAAGCGGGTCCTTGAGGAGATCCGTCCCAACCTGCAGGCCGACGGCGGCGACATGGAGTATCACGGCGTGGACGACGAGGGCGTCGTCTCGCTGGAGCTCACCGGCCACTGCGCCGGCTGCCCCATGAGCCAGCTCACCCTGTCCATGGGCATCGAGCGCATCCTGAAGGAGCATGTGCCAGGCGTGACGCGCGTGGTTGCCGTGAACGAGCTGGGCGACAACCCCATGGGCGACCTCTACGACGAGTACACTCCGTTTTAAGCGGACGAGTCTCCGATGGGCCGCGCGCATTGCGGCTGCGTGGTGTGCGTTGCAGCCGGCGGCGCTTGCGCGTTGCACTTGGCGGCGCGGCAGACATCGGAGAAAACCGCAGATACGTAGTGCGGAGACGATGAGATGGCGGCGGTGCGGAGACGTGCCGTCGCCATCACGTACATCCATGTGCGACGTTAGGAGGACATGGTGCTCAACGAGCTGTATCACAGCCTGAATCCGGTGGCCTTTTCGGCCGGCCCCATCACCATTTACTGGTATGGCATTGCCTATATCGTGGGCGCGATTCTGACCGGCGTGGTGATGTATCGCACGCAGCGACGCTGGGGGTTCAACATCACCATCGACGACCTGTGGACCGTCGTCACCTGCGTGGTTTTCGGCCTGCTTATTGGCGCGCGCCTCTTCTACCTGGTGTTCTACGGGCGTGGCTTGGACTACTACTTGGCCAATCCGCTCGAGATTATAGCGGTCAACCACGGTGGGATGAGTTTTCACGGAGGCCTGGTGGGAGGCGTTGTAGGTGGATTCATCGCCTGCAAATTGCTCAACCTGTCGTTTTGGACCGTCGCCGACTTGGCGGTCATCGGGGCTCCGCTGGCGCTTTGCCTGGGACGATGCGCCAACTTTGTAAACGGCGAGCTGTGGGGCAAGCCGACCGACCTGCCCTGGGGCGTGGTCTTCGAGACGGGCGGAGACGTGGCGCGCCATCCCTCCCAGCTCTACGAGGCATTTTTGGAAGGCGTGGTGCTCTTCGCGGTGCTCCAGGTGTTCAGTCGCCGCAAGCCCATACCGCCCCAGGGGTTCTTCATGGGTGTCTTTGTAACTGGGTACGGCATCGTGCGGTTCCTGGTGGAGTTCGTCCGCGTGCCCGACGCTCAGCTGGGATACATCCTGGGCGGCGTTATCACCATGGGGCAGATCCTTTCGCTGCCGCTCATCGTGATAGGTATTGGCATCTTGGTCTGGTCGCTCCATGCAAAGCGGCCGCAGCGCGACTATCTGGGGGACGGCGCGTAAGGTCCAGGCTTGGAGCTTGGTGCGGCGCGGCGCATCTGGGGGGACTTGGCGCCGCGAGCTTGTGTGCGGCCTGGAGCGTCTAGGGGCGAAGCACCGCGAGCTTGCGTGCAGCCCTGGCACGTCCGAAGCGTTCCAAACGCGTTGTTTCGTGCTGCGGCGCACACGGTCGCACGCGGGCGAACGCACATCTTCATGGGGGGAGCAGGGCGTCTGCGCATGGGCAGGCGCAAGATGATGCGGAATCTGCTGCGCCGCAGGGTGTAAAGGCGGTTTGACGTGATGAACGACAACAGACGTTATCCCTTGAGCCAGACGGTCGCGGCGTTTGCCCTCGCGCTACTGTGTACGGCGGCTCTTTCCATAGACCCCACGGCCGTGTCGTATAAGGACATCGTCGACATCGACCCCACCGCCACAGGAGCACTCTACATCTGCTACGAGGTGCTGCTGTCGTTTGCGGGCCATGCCGACGCGATTGTCCTGCTTGCGCTGGCCATCCTGCTCACCTTCCCCGTTCGCCACGTGTTCTTTGGCCGACGCGACTCCTGGAGGCCCTCCGTGGTGCTTCCGGCGCTGTTTTTTGCGTTCTGCATGGTCTTTGGGCGCAGCTACGACCTGACGAACAGCGCGCAGCTTGCCATTGGAGGCATCAGTCGCACGATCGAGTCCGTCATCGCGGGCGCCGGCTTTGCGCTTCTGGCCCATACGGGCATCTACCTGCTGTTCGAGGGGTTCGATTGGCTCGGCGGGCACCGCGTCCCGTTTACCGAGGCGCGCTACGGACGCGTGTGGGGCGTGCTCGATTGGCTGCTCAACCGGCATCCGTTTGCGCTTCCGCTGCTGGTGCTGGTGGTGTGCTGGGCCCCGACCTTCATAGGGTCTGCGCCGGGCATTTTCATGGGAGACACCGGTGCCCAGATTCGCCAGTGGTTCAACCTGCCCAACGGCACCAGCGATTACCTGAACCTCATAGATCCCAACGTGTTGCTTAACGGGCATCATCCCGTCGTGCATACGGCCTTGTTGGGCAGCTGCGTGCAGCTGGGCATGGCCGTCTTCGGCGACGAGAACATGGGCGTGCTGCTGTACACCACGCTCCAGTTTGCAGTGAGTGCGCTGGCAATCGCATATGCGGTGAGCTCGCTCAAGCGCCTGGGCGTGCACCTTCTGGTGCGGGCGATAGCGCTCGGGTTCTTCGCGTGCATGCCGCTCTTTTCGAACTACGCCGTGCTCATCACCAAGGACGTGTTCTTTGCCGACGCCTTCCTGGTGCTGGTGATCCAGACGATTAAGCTGCTGGTGCCAAACGGCGTTTTGCGCTCCGGCGCGGCGGCGTCTGCGGCGGCGCGCCGGGCGACGCCCGCAGGGGAGACTGCGCAGAGAACGGTGCCCGCAGGTGAGACTGCGCAGGAAGCGGCCCCTGCGGGGGAGGCGTCGCTTCCTGCATCCATCGGCGAGGCTGCCCTCGATGCTTCTGCAAGTGCCGAGGGCCGGCAGGCGCTGGAAGGCGGGCTTTCGTTTCGGGGTTTGGCGGCGATGACCTATTCCGGCGAGGTTGTGCCGTTCGCGGCGCACGACTGGGTGCTTCTGCTGCTCGGTGCTGTAGGGTGTACGTTTTTGAGAAACGGCGGCGTGGTGTTTCCTGCGGCAGCCTGTGTGGTGGTCGCGGCGTGCCTGCTTATCGACGCGCGTCGCGTGCGCCGCCTGGTGCCTGCGCCGCCCTCACGTCGTGCCGTGTCGGGTGGCGACGGTGCTCCGTTCCAGCGCGACGTTGAGCCGGGTGCCGGCGACGCCCCGTCCCAGCGCGGCGTTGAGCCGGGGGCCGGCGACGCCCCGTCCCAGCACGGCGTTGAGCCAGGTGCCGTTGGCGCTTCGTCCTCGCGCGGCCTCGAACATGACCGCCGAGCGTCTCGCAAAGCTATGGGTACGGCTACCCACCTGCGCCGCGCCGCCATCGGTGCGGTGGCAGTGCTTGTGGTGGCGGTCTCGCTGCAGCTTGTCTTCTCGAACGTGGTGATGCCCGCCTTCAAGATCACGCCGGGTAGCCGCCGCGAGATGCTCTCCATTCCCTTCCAGCAGACCGCGCGTTTTGTCCAGAAGCACGACGGCGCCAACGCTGGCATTGACGGTGGAACCTCGGATGGCCTTGTGACCGACGAGGAACGCGCGGTGATCGATACGGTGCTGAACTACGACACGCTTGCGAGCCGCTACGACCCCGACAAGTCCGACGACGTGAAAAACGAGTTCAACGAGGATACGACTTCAGACGAGCTGGCTGCCTATTTCCGCGTGTGGCTCGAGATGTTCTTCAAAGACCCTGCGTGCTATGTATCGGCGTTTGCGAACAACTACTTCGGCTACTTCTATCCCAGCACGAAGGATGCGTGGATGTATACCACGTCGTCGAGCGCGGAGGTGGAGTCGCGCGAAGCCAATCGCCGGTACTTCAACTTCCATCGCATGGAAGGCCCGGTTGTGGCGGCGTGCGACAGCGCGGTGAACCTCTACAGGACCGCTGTTCAGCGCATTCCGTTGCTGTCCCTCACCATGAGCTCGTCGGCGTATGTATGGGTGCTGCTGCTGGTGAGCGTGTACGTGCTCAGGCATCGTCAGTGGCGTACGCTCGGCGCGCTCGTGCCGCTGTGGGGCGTGCTTGCGATGTGCCTCATCGGTCCGTGCAACGGCTCGACCTATATGCGCTACCTCTATCCCATCATTTTGACGCTGCCCTGCGTGGTGGCCGTGGCGCTCACCGGCTCGCGTCTGCTATGGAGGCACGACGCGTAGCCGCAGCGCCTTTTGCGGTCGCACCCGCATCCTTGCGCGGGGTGTCTTGCGTGGTCAATTTGGATGCACGCTGGGTAAGCCGGGCGCGCTGCCGGCTGCGCGTGGTCGATTTGCCCGCCGGCTGGGCACGCGTTGCGCGGCGGAGGAGTCCCTCTGGTCGATTTGGGTGAGCGCTGGGCACGCGTTGCGCAACGGGAGAAGCCCTCTGGTCGATTTGGGCGGGCGCTGGGCACATCGGGGCGTCCTCGAGACGCCGTGGCGGCCTTGACCGGGCACGCACATGCCCAGGCGGCGCGCAGATTGACCACATCGCTCTGTTTCGGGGAATCCCTCTGCCCAGCGGGCGGTTGGGTTGACCATTGGACCATGGTCTCGACCAATGCTCTGCCCAAGCGCCGAGCAAATTGACCATCGCTTCATGCGGGCGAGCTCTAACGGCGGCCGAGTGTTCCATGTCGAGCCAAGTGAGCTCTGTTTGCCATTAAGCGCTCTTGACGCTGACCGGGCGAGTTTTGGCTGCGAGTGAATGTCCTTGCAGCGGTCGAGCGGTCCCGGCTGCGACGTTTTATATAGCCGCGATTGATTGGCCCCTTGCGGATGCCGAGCACGCTTCGACGGATCTTGCGACCAGAGCACCCCTCACTGAATCTGGAGGCCGTCGGCGCGCATGAACAACGATCCCTTTACAAAACTTCAAAAGCAAAATGAAACCGCACAACTCTCAAATTGTCTCGTGTGAACAGGAAAACGGCTATTGTTACCTGCGCTTTCGCCGCACGCCATCACGGTTGCTGCTATCCCGTGTTAGATTCTGTAGAGGTTTCTGTAAGGTCGTGAGAATTGCTCGCCTCATGCTGGCTTGATTGAGCGCGGCGCATGCTATGTTCACGCTATGTCTGATATCTGTTTGTTTGGCATATCCGCCTTTGAGGCGTACCGTTCGAGTTCGCTGCTGTCGTCCGGGCTTTATGGGCTGCCGCGTACCTCGAAGCTTTCGAGCTGCGACGCGGCAACGGTGAAAGACCTTTCGGAAGACTTGGCGTCTTTAGGCGTGCTCGGCCGGCCCCTCCATGTGCTGCTGGACAACGACCATCTCTCACGTCGCGTTGATGGGGTTGCTGCACACGTTTGGACGCGCGATGTGCCGCCTCGGGCGTTTGTCCGATGTGCTCCACACATCTTGGTCCCTGTACCAGAGCTTTGCTTTTTGCAGCTTGCCGATCCGAGCCATGTCGTGCGTGGACAAAGCGGTCTGGCGCAAGAAATCGAATTGGTCCTCAAGGGATTTGAGCTTGCGGGTACTTATCGAATTGATTCCAGCATAGAGCGGGGATTTCGCACGATCGAGCACGCAGTAGCATCGGTGGCAAGCATGAAGAACATGCTAGAGCAGTGTGCGCCCATGCGGGGATGCGCTCTTGCACGTCGTGCCTTACAGGCGATCCAGGACGGCGCGCATTCTCCTGGGGAAGTATCAATGGCGTTAATGCTGACCGGTTCGCGTCGGTTGGGCGGCATGGGGTTTCCACGTGGTGTACTTAACTGGCCTGTTCAGACACCCGGAGGACAGCGGTATATCGATTTGGGACTCCCAGAGTATTTCACGGGGATGGAGTACAAGGGACGGCGCTTTCATCCCGAAGAGCGTTCGAGTGTCGATGACCGTCGGGAAAATGCAATTGCCGGATGTGGCATAACGCTGTTCAACGTATGGCATGAAGACCTGGCGGATCCTCAGCTCTTCCGCCAGCTGGTCAAAGATGTGTCGCGTGTGCTCCACATGCGCGTACGCATTCGCAGCGAGGAGTTTTGGTTCCGGCAAAGCATTTTGCGATCGCGCGTTCTGCCTCCCCTCAGGCGCTATGACGATATTGCTGGGTAGTTGTGCGTGTGCTGGATTGCCCTGTCAGATAGAAACGTGCGTGTCGAAACGTTGTTCAGGCAAGTGCGTGCGTGAGGGATGCTCGGTCGTGGAGTAGCTGGCCAATGTGGATGCGTGCTGGGTAGGCCGGGCGTGCCTTCGGGATGTGCGTGGTCGATTTGCCCGCCGGCTGGGCAACAGGTCTGTGGCCCGCACGGGGGCATGGTCAATATGCCCGCCGGCTGGGCACGCGTTGCACGGCGGGGGAGTCCCTCTGGTCGATTTAGGTGAGCGCTGGGCACGGGTTGTGCGACAGGGGAGGCCGTCGGGTCGATTTGGGCGAGCACTGGGCACATCGGGGCGTCCTTGAGGCGTCGTGGCAACCATGGCCTAGCCCGCGCGTGCCCAGGCGGCGCGCAAATCGACCACATGCACCTGCTTCGCGCCGCTCTTCTGCCCAGCGGGCGATGAAATCGACCAACAGGCTCGAGGCCTAAGGCATTCAGTGCCCAGCTGACGGAAGATTTGACCAGAGGCTCTTGCCCTGCGTGGTGGCGGTGGCGCTCACCGGCTCGCGTCTGCTGTGGAGGCGCGACGCGTAGTCGCAGAGCTCTCAGATTGCTGCGCCGCGGCCCTATTGCCACGGCGCGCCCCTCGCATCAGGGCTCATTCTTGCACCGGGCTTTTGCGCTGCAATCCTGTGGCGCGACCGTATGCGTGCTCATTGCATGTCGCAACCGAAAAGGTCTGTACCTGGCAAGGTGAGCGGTATATCATACTGAACCGTGTGTTTCATCAAATGATTGGCCGCCGGGGAAGTGACGGCCATGGCATCATGATACGAAGGAGAGTCGCATGTCCGGACATTCAAAATGGGCTACAACCAAGCATCGTAAGGGCGCGCAGGACGCCAAGCGCTCGGCGCTCTTCTCCAAGCTGAGCCGTAACATCACCGTTGCCGCTCGTCTGGGCAACGACCCCAACCCGGACAACAATGCGTCGCTCGCGGCCGCCGTCGCCAAGGCTCGTGCGCAGTCCATGCCCAAGGACAAGATCAAGAGCGCTATCGACAAGGCGTTTGGCACCGGTGCCGATGCCGCCGTGTACGAGAACATCGTCTACGAGGGCTACGGTCCGGCGGGCGTTGCCGTGTACGTTGAGTGCCTTACCGATAACCGCAACCGCACCGCGGCCGATGTGCGCTCCGCGTTCAGCCACGCGGGCGGCAACCTGGGCACCGCGGGCTCCGTGTCGTTCCAGTTCGAGCGCAAGGGCCAGGTCGTCGTGGCCAAGGAGATCGTCGACCCCAACGACAAAAAGGAGAACCTCATGGCCAACGGCGCTGCCGGCGATGAGGACGAGTTCATGATGGCCGTGGCCGAGGCCGGCGGCGAGGACTACGAGGACGCCGGCGACGAGTGGATTGTCTGGACCAACCCGGGCGAGGTCATGGCCGTGTCCAAGGGCCTCGAGGATCAGGGCATCGAGGTCAAGGGCTCCGAGGTCACCATGGTTCCCACCACGCCGACCACCGTTACCCCGGCCGACGCCAAGAAGGTCCAGCGCCTCATCGACCGCCTGGAGGAGCTCGACGACGTCCAGGACGTCTACAGCACCATGGACATGACCGACGAGGTCATCGCCGCCCTCGAGGAGGAGTAAGCGAGCGCCTTCGTTTGGCATCCGCGCGCGTTGGTGTCGAGAGACTCTGCGATATGGTGACGTACAAAGCGGTACCAGCGCATTGTCTTCGCCCGCATGCGGCGACGGGCGCGTGACCAAGCGGCCCGCCGCCTCCCGCAACGGTTGATACAGACACCGTGACATATGACGAAAGCCTTAAGCCGGGCCTGCGAGATGTTTCGCGGGCCCGGCTCCCTTTATAATCGTGCACAGCTGGCCGCGCGTCCCATCGACGTCGCGCCGCGCGGGGCGCCGGGGTGGCGGCCTCGCAGGAATACGACGTTGGCCGAGGAGGACTGCGTGCGCATCGTCAAAAAGATCTTGGCGACCATCTATCTGCTTGCTGCCGTCGTGGTGGTCGGTGGATTTGCGGGCCTCATGTTCGGCCCCTTCACAGGCCGTATCGAACGACTCCTCAGCTATCCTGCAGCGCGCATCGTGCTTATTGTGGCGCTGGCCATCGTGGGTCTGGGTGTGCTCGTAAGCGTGCTGCGCACCTTTGTTTCACGCTGCGAGCCCGACTGCATTCGCGCCGGCGGCAACCAGGATATCGAGGTGACGGTCTCGGCTCTTGCCTCCATTGCCCGAACGGCCGCAGAGACCGAAGACATCATGGTCGAGTCCGTGCGCGGCAAGGTTATGGGGCGCGACCGCTCCGAGGTGCGGTTTACCATCGAGGCTATCGCATTTACGAACTCGGGGCTGGAGGCCCTGGCTCAGCGCATTCAGGATAAAGTGACCGCGGCGTGCGAGGAGATGCTTGGCACCACAGGCGTTACGACGCGCGTGCGGTTCTGCCCCAGCAAGACGACGGTCGTCTCCAGGGAGGTTACTCGTGAGCAAGGATAAGAAGGTTCCCCAGCCCTCCATCGAGGGGGCACACGTTGCGGAAACGCCCGGCGCCGCGGACGCTGCTTCCGGCGGCGCGTCTGAGGCCGAAGGCGCCACGGGCGGCGCGAAGGGTGCTGCTTCCCAGGCATGGGAGGCGGCAAGCGGAGCGGCTCGTGCCGCTGCGGAGTCCGAGGACCTGCAAAACGCCGTCGGCTTTGTAAAGGGCCTGGGCGCGACCGCATGGAAGTACGCGGGGAGCCATCCCTATACGGTTTTCTACGGGTTTGTGGGCCTCATTCTCGCGGTGCTCATCCTGACCATCGGCCTGTGGGACACCATCGTCATCGCAATCTTCGTGTGCGTGGGTGCCATGATTGGGCAGATCCGCGACGGGGATAATGGGATCGTCAACTTCTTTAGTCGCCTCATCAGCGGCAGGCACTAGGCAGCGGCGCCCAGCATTGGGCGGCGTGCGACAGGGAATCAAGCGGCGCGCTCGCGCCTGAGAGGAGAACGCCATGACGAGCATGGATACCGAGGCCAAGCGGGACGAGGCCGTCGAGGAGCAGGAGGCCGTGGCGGCCGCTACGACCGAGCAGGCGACAGAGGCCGAGCCCGCATCTGCCGAAGAGGCCGAAGCCGCAGGGGCGGCAGACGGCGACGCGGAGGGCGCGAAGGACGAGGAGGCTGCCGAGGCGTCCGACGCGGACGAGGACGAGGACGAAGACGACTACGACGACACCGAGGACTCGCTCACGTATTCCAACGGCGTCATCGAGAAGATCGTGGCCATGGCTACGCGCGAGGTGCCGCACGTGCTGGGCATGAAGGGCAACCTCATGCACTTCGTGCAGGAGCAGTTCGGCGCAGAAAACCTCACCAAAGGTGTGAGCGTAGAGGTCACCGACGACAACCGCGTTATCGTGAACATCTCGGTCATCATCGAGTACGGCTGCTATGCCCCGGCGATCTTCGAAGACGTGAAGGAGCGCGTGACGCAGCGCCTCGTCGAGATGACGGGCCTCGAGGTCGCGGGCATCAACCTGCGAATCGAAGACGTCGTGACGCGCGAAGAGTACGAGGCGAGCCGCAAGAAGTTCATCGACAGCCTCAAGCACGAAGAGGCTCAAAAGGCCGAGTAGCCAAGGAGCAATGCGGAGGTGGCGCGGGTGCCTGCGAACGCGGGGCCCGCGCTTCTTGAAACGGTCAGGAAACATCGCTTGCGCTGCTACCAACGGGCTGCTACTCTAGTCTGCATGATTACTACCGCTGCACATATTACGATGATGATGGTCATGGAGATGCCCTCGCCCGGGCACTTTGCCATGCCGCGAAACCATCGCGTGCATGGAGAGACCGGGCGCCTTCGTTAGGTCGTCTCCGGCGGGAGGCGGCCCGCCTTCTTACGGACCATCTCATCGAGCGGAGTTTCACTCGTGATTGAAATAAAACACCTCACCAAGACCTATGGCGATGCCGAGGGCGCCCCGCGTGCCCTGGATGACGTGTCGCTCAAGATTGCTGACGGCGACATTATGGGCATCATCGGCATGAGCGGTGCAGGTAAGTCCACGCTCGTGCGCTGCATCAATCTGCTCGAGCGCCCCACGTCGGGCCAGATCATCGTCGACGGCCAGGACGTGACCGGGCTTTCTGGCACGGCGCTGCGCTCCTATCGTCGCCGTGTGGCCATGATTTTCCAGAGCTTCGGCCTGCTGTCGCAGAAGTCGGTGCTCTCCAACGTGTGCTTCCCGTTCCTTGCTGCCACCGGTCGCGTGACGGCGCAGAACCGCGAGCGCGCGCTTGAGCTGCTGGATATGGTGGGGCTCCGCGAGAAGGCATCGTCGTATCCGTCCCAGCTCTCCGGAGGCCAGCAGCAGCGTGTGGCCATCGCCCGCGCGCTGGCGTGCGACCCCGAGTACATCCTCTGCGACGAGGCCACCTCGGCGCTTGACCCGGCGAGCACGAATACGATTCTCAAACTGCTGCGCGACATCAATCGCAAGACGGGTGTGACCGTTATCGTGATTACCCACTCCATGGGCGTGGTCGAGAAGATCTGCCACAACGTGGCGGTGCTGGAGCATGGCCGTGTGGTCGAGCAGGGGAGCGTGGCGGACGTCTTCGCCAATCCTCAGTCGAACGCTGCCCAGGTTTTGCTGGAGAGGGTTGATTGGGATGCTTGAGTACTTGAACGAGTTTGTCGCCGAGTACGGCGAGCTGCTGCTTGAGGGAACCGGGGCCACGCTTGTCATGCTTGCGGTTCCGACCATCATTTCTTACGTCATCGGCCTTGCGCTGGGCGTGGTGCTGTACCTGACGGCGCCCGGCTCGCTTCGCCCGCACCCCAAGCTCAACGCGGTGCTCGGCTGGGTGGTAAACATCTGCCGTTCGTTCCCGTTTATCGTGCTGATGGTCTCGATCATCCCCGTCACGCGCACCATCATGGGCACGTCGTCAGGCATTCTGGGCACCATTCCTCCGCTCGTGCTCTCCACGTCGCCCTTCATTGCGCGCATGGTCGAGCAGTCGCTGGCCGAGGTGCCGCGGGCAAGCGTCGAGGCCGTCGAGGCCTGTGGCGCCAGCACGCCGCGCATCGTGTTCTCCGCGCTTCTGCCCGAGGCTCTGCCGTCCATCGTCCGCGGCGTCGCGGTGACGCTCATCGCCGTGCTGGGCTACACCGCCATTGCGGGTGCCGTCGGTGCAGGCGGTTTGGGCGACATCGCCATTCGCTACGGCTACTACCGCTACCAGACCGAGGTCATGGTCGCGGCCATCATCATCCTCGTGGTTGTCGTCCAGGTTATCCAGAGCGTGTGTGACATCATTGCGCGCAAGGTGGACCATCGTTCGCAGGGCTAGCGCTGGATTCGCGACAGCAATTTCTTGATTTTCGTCACAACATACCGTTTAGCTTGGTACTAATATGTGCCCGGAAATCCGGGCTGGAAAGGACTTATCATGAACCTCATTAACACTTCTGTATCTCGTCGTTCCTTCCTCGCCGGCGCTGGCGCCCTGATCGCTGCCGGCTCTCTTGCCGCCTGCAATAGCGGTGACAACGCGACCTCGGGCAACGGCTCTGCTCCCGCCGAGAGCACCAAGCTCGTAGTGGCTGCAAGCCCTTCGCCGCACGCCGTGATCCTCAACGACTACGCCGCTTCGCGTCTGGCCGACGAGGGCATTGAGCTTGAGGTCAAGGAGTACACGGACTACATCCTGCCCAACCAGGACACCACCTCGGGCGACGTCGATGCCAACTACTTCCAGCACATCAACTACCTCAACAACTACAACGAGGAAAACGGCACCGACCTGGTGAACGTGGGCAAGATCCACTTCGAGCCGATGGGCGTGTTCCCGGGCAAGAGCTCCGATATCGACAACATCGCCGACGGCGCCACCATCGCAGTGCCGAACGACCCCACCAACGAGGGCCGCGCACTGCTGCTGCTGCAGGACCTGGGCCTGATCACGCTCGACTCCGACGCCGGCATCACCGCAACGCCGAACAACATCGTGGACAACCCGCACAACATCCAGTTCTCCGAGCAGGAGGCCGCCGCGCTGCCGCGCACCGTTGCCGATGTCGACTTTGCGGTCATCAACGGCAACTATGCCATCGACGCTGGTCTGAAGCTCGAGGATGCCGTTGCGCAGGAGGATGCGAGCTCCGACGTCATTCAGGAGGAGTATGCGAACGTTATCGTGACCACACCCGAGAAGGAGGACGACGAGCGCATTACGAAGCTTGTCAAGATCCTGCAGACCGACGACTTCAAGGCGTTCCTGAAGGAGACCTTCGGCGACGCGGTGCAGGCGGCGTTCTAAGGTTCGCTTCTGTAGCGCTGCGAAGAGTATTTGCTTGAGCTGACGGCCCGGGGCATGAGCTTCCGGGCCGTTTTGTGTAACGAGGTGTTTGGTCTTGGTTGGGGCGTGGGGGTTGTGGGCGAGTTGCGCGCGCGGTGGCCGGGTTGCGTGCCTCATGTGCGAGTTGCGTGCGCCACGCTTGAGTTACGTGCGCACTTTCAAAATTGATAGAGGGATTCGGCCAGAATTACCCTCAAAACGGGCTTGGAATGGGCGAATCACGCTCGCATTTTTCGCCAGGCGCACGCAACTTGAATATGGGGTACGCAATTCGCGGGGAGGGCAAGTAACCTCGGCTGAGGAGGGGTCGCCGGCGCCATTAGGGGCGTTCCTGGAACCGCCGTTAGGTCGCTGTCGAGCGATGCGGTCCAGGGCTATCGCCTGGTTTCGTCTTGTGGGACCTGCTGTTCCGAGGCATCCTCTCGTTCGCGTTCCACTCGGGGGCCCTTCCGGTTTTGAACAACCTTAGGACGCCCCCTCGGACTTGTCCTCGTCCGCGTGCCGCGCTTAGTGGGGACGCCTAGAGGTTTCAAAAGAGCCTGCTTGTGTGTAAAAATCGGCGTTTTGTACGACTAGATTTCGATATACAGTTTTATCAACGTTTTATGCATACACTTACCAGGCATTTTGACGTTGAAAAGTCCGGCTAGGTTCGTACGAGCGATTTCAGGCGTACAAAACGCCCAGTTTTACACACACGGGGCCTTATTTTCTACCCCGCGATTCCCGGGGGATGCCAAAGGCGTGCATATTGTTTGCCGCGTCAGATCTGGACGGAGTTGCCGAGGTCCTCCGGCATGGTGGGACATCTTTGGGGCAACGCGTGGTGGTCATAGTTTTAAGGGGACAGCGCATAAGCTTCCGAGTCGTTTCTTGTGTGTTGCGCATTTGTGCATAGGACGGACCGAAGGACGTTACGGGGCGCTTCTCGCCTTGTTTGCACGAAAAATTTTAGTCGAATCGTATGGAGAAAAATGTGGGAGGGGTGATGTCTCTAATTGACGCTGGACAGCTGCCAAAAACTTGTACCCCCACCAAGAAATGGAAGCACAAAATACGCCTTCTAGCTGGTAAAACCTTACATTTGCAGGCCTTGAAACAGGCTGCCGGGGGGGGGTATCCTTGGCGCGATAAGCAGGGCGCGGCGGCCTGGGGCATGCTGCCTCGGTGCCGCGTGCGACCGCGCGCCTCGGACGGGCTGCGCGGGGTGAGAGTGGAACTCACCGGAGAACAAGGAGGTTTGCTCATGACGAAGGCAAACGGCATGTCCGGCAAGCGTAGGGTGGTGAAGGTTTCCCTGGCGATGGTCCTTGCGGCCGGGTTGGGAACCGTCGCCACGGTCCCGCTGGGGGCAGTTGCCCCAGCGGTGGCGTATGCTGATCCGAGTGATGCGCTGGAAGAGGCGCAGGCCCAAGAGGGCAGCATTAGCATTGAGGGCAAGGACGGTACGTACAAAACTGTCGCTGAGGCCGTGGCGAATGCCAGCGCCGGCGAAACTATCAAGTTGGGTGCCGGTACATACGACATCACCAGTCGTATCGAGAAGGCTGTCAACTTCGAGGGCTCCGGTACGGAGACGACCACGATTTACGGTCAGATTCTGTATGGCAATGGCAACTTTGAAACTGCCAGCGGAGGCAACCAGAGCCTCAAGGTCTCCGATCTGACCATTGAATACAGTGCGGACATTCTGCCCAGTGCAGACACGGGCATCATCCTCAACGGCGCTGGTGTCAGTACCCTGAACGTCAACAATGTGACGATTGAGGGCTTCAAGTTCGGTATCAACCTCAACGGCAAGACGGCGAACTGCACGGTGAGCGCCCCCGCTCTCAAGGTGTCCGGCGTCTGGTGCGCCATCGGTATCCAGGAGACTGGAGGAAACAAACTCGGCGATTTCGCCCTCTCATCTGACAGCACTGCGACCTATGCGGTTCAGGGTTTTGGTGATCGCAACGGCTACTATCCGACCGTAGACGACTACAGCAAGGATACGGGAAGGACCAACAACAACGGCGAGAGCATCACTATGCCCACAACCGGTGAGACGGAGAACTACTCCTACGTCGCGACAGTCGGCTACACGCGCTACGCCAACCTACAGGACGCCTTTGACAAGGCTCCCGCAGGCGCTACCGTGGAGCTTGCTCAGGGCGTTATCGACCTGAACTCCTATGACAAAAAGAAGGTTAACGTGCACAAGCCGCTGGCGATCGTCGGCAGCAATGAGGGCGATGGCACCACCATCAAGGGCGCGCTCTGGGTCACCGGATATGACAGTGCTGATGCCATGGATTCGACCGTGACCCTTAGCAACATTGACTTCGTCTACCTTGAGGGCTGCAGCAACCAGGGCGTCTGCGTAAACGATCCGGACGTCAGGCGTCTTAATGTCGAGGACTGCTCCTTCACCAACTACGTCTTCGCCATTGGTAACGGCGGCACGCACGACTTCACGCTCGCGGTCGAGAACGTGACGATGAACAACGTCTGGTGCGGTGTCGGCTTCCAGAAGTTCTCCGGAAGCATCGAGAACACCCTGGCGTCATTTAACATCACCGATGATTCAACGGTTGTGTACGAGGTTCAGGGCTTTGGCTCTGAAACCGAAAACGGCACAACTACGCACAATGGCTATTACATCAACTACAAGGATTATGTAGCGGACAAGGACAACACCAACAACAACGGTCTTGGAGGTGAGTCGGCCTCGATCGTGCCTCCTAAGGCGGATGTGGGGTTAGTTCCCACCTACGCTGAGCAGAACAGCTACGAGGCCACGCTGAACGGCTTCCCGTACGAGTCCCTTGAGGACGCCGTTGCGAACGCGAGCGCTGGCGATACCATCACCCTTCAGAAGGACGTGGAGCTCACAAAGCGTCTTGCTATCACCAAGGGCGTGACTCTTGATCTGAATAAGCATACGATTTCCGCCGCCGGAGACTTCACTAAGGACGCGGGCAGCAACACCAACAACCAGCTCGTGAGCATTGATGGCGCCACCGGTGTGATTGTCAAGAACGGCACCATCGAGGCCGGCCCCAACAACTACCACGCGCTTAACGTCTGGAACTCCTCGAAGGTCACCCTCGATGGTCTCACGCTCGACCACAGCCAGGCCTACGGCGGCGCCCCGCTGATTGTCGGCGCATCTGACGTTACACTCGCGGGCGAGACGACGTTCGTCGTCGGCAACAACTCTTGGTACGCGGGCAACGTCGACAGCCGTGACGTCAGCGGCACCAAAACGGCTGGTAGTATCGCAACCGCAGCCGATACGACCCTGACATTCAAGGGCGTTGGCCAGAGCTTGGTCAACGGCATCTGCATCGAGAACACCGCAGCGGCTGGTTCCACGGTGGCCTTCGGTGAGAACACTGTCATCATTCCGCCCGCTGGTGTGAGCGGGTTCAAGCCTGTCTACATGCACGAGGGTAACAGTGGGTCGATTCAGGACGCCGTCAAGAATCCTGAGAACGCCGGCATTGGATTTAACCAGAACGGCACGTCGCATGTCCATTCGCTGAATGCCACCCCCGTTCCCTATAAAGCGCCGACTGCCACTAAGCCCGGCAATTATGCGTACTGGGTTTGTAACACGTGTCACAAGCTTTTCAAAGATGCAGCATGCACTCAGGAAACCACTCTGAGCGAGATGACTATTCCTGCTACAGGTGTTGTAAAGCCCACGTACGCCACCACGGTCTCCAAGGCTGAGCACGGCACGGTGAAGGTAACTCCTGAGCGTGCTAAGGCCGGTGACGACGTGACCATCACCGCGACTCCCGACGAGGGCTTCAAGGTCTCCAAGGTCTCCGTCGCCGACAAGGACGGCAAGGAATTGAAGGTCGCCGCCAACGCCGACGGCACCTACACCTTCGAGATGCCCTCCGGCGGCGCGACCGTGACGGTCGAGTTCTCCTGCGACGGCGGGGAGCTCTGTCCTTCGCGCGGCCTCGTCGACGTCGACCCGGGCGAGTGGTATCACGACGCCGTCGACTGGGCCGTCAAAAATGGCGTCATGACCGGCTACGACGACGGCTCGCACAAGTTCGGCCCCGATGACCCGCTCACGCGTGCGCAGCTTGCGGCCACGCTCTACAAGAAGGCGGGGCAGCCCGCGGTGGACGGATCCAAGGTGGAGGCCTACTCCGACTGCGACGCGGACGCCTGGTACGCCAAGGCGGTCGCATGGGCAACCGAACAGGGTCTCATGACCGGTTACTCCGACGGGTCCGGCCGCTTCGCACCCGACGCCGAGCTCACCCGCGAGCAGCTCGCGATCGTGTTCTGGCGCATCGCCGGCGAGCCCGCCGCGGAGGCCGACCTCGCGCAGTTCCCCGACGGCTCCGAGACGAGCCCCTGGGCCGAGGACGCCGTCGAGTGGGCGGTCTCCACGGGCCTGCTCAAGGGCTACGACAACACCGGCGAGCTCGACCCCGCCGGCAGCCTTACCAGGGCCCAGACCGCGACAGTCTTCATGCGCGAGGCCGACGCCGACTAACGTGGTCTTGTCAATCTGAAAGAGTAGGGCATAGCCTGCTCGGCGTTTCCGCACCCGCCGCTCCGTTGGGGTGGCGGGCGCTTTGTGTATGGGACGGGCGGTGAGTGTTACAGGGCGGTTCTCGTCGGGTTTTCGAGAAAAATTTATGGGCGAACCGGAAATCGAAAAATGTGGGAGGGGTGCGGTCTCAAATTGACGCTGGACATGTGCCAAAAACTTGTAACCCCACCAAGAAATTGAAGAACGAAAAATACCTTCTAGCTGGTAAAACATTGCATTTGCAGGCCTTGAAACAGGCTGCCGGAGGGGGGGTACTCTCTTCTCATAACATATCGCTGTAGATGTTCTGCTGCAGCGAAGATAAGCGAGGAGGATAGGGAATGGAGAAAAGGAGACCTCGGAGTACGCTACTGCTGATGTTCAGTATTGTTCTTACGGCTTTGCTGTGCTTTGCACCAAAGACAGCGTTGGCTGCCGATGGCGACGTTGCGATGATCGGGGATACCGGCTACCCTTCGCTCAGTGAGGCCATTAAGGCGGTTGCGCCCGGTACACCAACAACCATTAAGATTGTGGAGGATAACGTTACGTTTTCCTCCTTCATGGTGAGCGAGGGCGTCGATCTTACCCTTGATTTGGGCGGTCGCACCATAAAGTCGAATGGTGGCGGCGGCACTGCTATATTTTCAACCGGAGACAATAAGAAGATTATCTTTAAGCCATTCGTTACAAATAAGGGAAAGTTGACCATAGATAATGGGGCGATTCAGTTCGTCGGAGCTAACGATGGGGTCTATAACACCGGAACGCTCATCATAGGAGAAGCTGCCACGCTTGAGAGCACTCTTAAGGTACCCAGTGGCCCAAGCGCAAACCGAAACTACAGCACTCTGGTGGTAAACGACAGTGGTCACATAACGACCGGGGGCAATCTTAGTAGCCCCGCAAACAGCGGCATCGCGACGTACGGCGGTGAGGTTGAGGTTACCGGAGGTACGATTACCACCGGTGACGACTATGGTGCCGCGATAGACATCTACAGCTCTGACAACACGGTTAACGGCAAGCCCGCGAACGTGACGATTTCCGGTGGCACGATTACGAGCGATATTGTGGCCGTAAGTACGAACAACGTTCAGTCCGCAAGTAGTTCCCTCACCATCACCGGCGGCACCATCTCGACGGGTTCAACCTCGATTTACTGGCCGACCTCGGGCACCCTTACCATTGGCGATAAGGAAACGGGCGAAGGTCCAACCATCACAAGCAAGATAGGATCAGCTATCGAGATATGCTCCGGCTCCCTGAACGTGTATGGGGGCACGCTTAAGGGCGGCGTCGGTCAAGATGACGAGGCCATATATAATACCCAGAGCCTCCACGATGCAATCGTCCAAGGAAACATGACGAGTGGATACATAGGCATCGGCGACGCGATAACCGTATTCGCCAATCGCGCAAGTTCGTACGCAGCGGCGCCCCTTTCGGTAAACATCGCCGGGGGAACATTCTCGAGCGCGAAGAACTACGGGATTCGCCTCTTCGACAACGATGTCTTCGAAGGGGTTGATGAGCCGAGCAATCAAGAAATCCAGCTCGAAATTACCGGGGGTACGTTTAGCGGCAACCTCGGAGCCCTCGATGCAAAGTACCTGCAGGACGAGGACAAGAAACTGGTCACGGGCGGCACATTCGAGCGCGGCGTCGACGCCGGTAATCTGTCTGATGACGTGATGCAGGACGGGAGCGGTCAGATTATCCAGAAGCCTGCTGAGGTGAACGGAGTCCGCTACAAGTCTGTTCAGGATGCAATCGACAATGCGACCAACGGCCAGACCGTCACCCTCGTCGCCAACGTCACCGAGTCCGTTAACATCCCCGCTAACAAGACCCTCACCCTCGACCTCAACGGCTTTACGCTGACCAACGAGGACGGCAACCACACCATTAACAACTACGGAGTCCTCACCGTTAATGATTCCGCTGGAGGTGGCGCTGTCGATAATGTTTCCCATGGCCGTGCAGCGCTCTATAACTACGCGGATGCGACTGCGGTGCTAAATGGCGGAACGTTCAAGCGTTCAAAGGAGACGGGCTCTGCCGGCAACGTCGGCGGGGGCAACTCCTGGTACACCATCAGGAACAAGGGAATGATGACGCTCAACAGCGGTGTGGCTGTTGAGTCCCTGCTTGCCAATGGCTCCCTGTCGAAGTTCTCGAGTGTCATCTGCAACGGATTCAACAGCTCCGAGGTCGCAAGCGAGTACAAGGGCAAGAGCCCTACCCTCATCATTGATGGAGCAACCATCCGTGGTGGCCTCTACGTCAAGAACGACTACTACGGGACGCTCGAGATGCGCTCCGGCGATGTGAGGGGAAGCAGCGCGGGCATCTTTAACTACGCCGATGCCACGATCAGCGGCGGCACGGTAAGCGTGGACCTGCCCGATCGTGGCGCCGTGTGGAACTACGCGGAGACGGCGTCGGACGTGACGACCACGCCGACGCTCAAGATCACCGGCGGAACGATTGATGGCTCCGGCGAAGGTCAGATGGCCGTGCGTCAATCTGTTGATGGCAGTGGCGTCGAACCGGGGGCGGTGACCATCAGCGGCGGTGAGTTCAAGGGTTCGATAACTGCCGACAGCAGCATCCCCACCGGCACTAACGCCAACATCCATATCTCCGGCGGTACCTTTACTTCGGCTCCGAATGAAGAATTCCTCGCCGACGGGCTCGTGTGGAACCCGAACACGGGCTTGGTCTCAGAGCCGAAGCCCGTCATCCCCTCCAAGCCCACGTACTCCGCCACAGTCGCCGAGTCCGAGCACGGCGCGGTGAAGGTCTCGCCCGAGCGCGCTAAGGCCGGTGACGGCGTGACTATCACCGCGACTCCCGACGAGGGATTCAAGGTCTCCAAGGTCTCCGTCGCGGACAAGGACGGCAAGGACGTGAAGGTCGCCGCCAACGCCGACGGTACCTACAGCTTCGAGATGCCCTCCGGCGGCGCCACCGTCACTGTCGAGTTCGCCTGCGACGGCGGGGAGCTCTGCCCGTCCCACGGCCTCGTCGACGTCGACCCGGGCGAGTGGTACCACGAGGCGGTCGACTGGGCGGTCTCCACGGGCCTCATGACCGGCTACGACGACGGCAGCCACACCTTCGGTCCCGACGACCAGCTCACCCGCGCGCAGCTCGCGCAGATCCTCTACAACCGTGCCGGCAAGCCCGCCGCCGACGGCGACGTGTCGCAGTTCTCCGACTGCGCGTCCGGCGCCTGGTACGCGCCCGCCGTCTCCTGGGCGGCGGACCGGGGCCTGCTCAAGGGCTACGACGGCCAGGGGACCTTCGGCCCGGACGACGTGCTCACCCGCGAGCAGCTCGCGATCGTGTTCTGGCGCATCGCCGGCGAGCCCGCCGCGGAGGCCGACCTCACGCAGTTCCCCGACGGCTCCGAGACGAGCCCCTGGGCCGAGGGCGCGGTCGAGTGGGCCGTCTCCACGGGCCTGCTCCAGGGCTACGACAACACCGGAGAGCTCGACCCCGCCGGCGACATCACCCGCGCCCAGGCCGCGACGGTCTTCATGCGCGAGGCCGACGCCGAGTAGCGGCTCCTTTCGCCAAGACGCATCGCCTCTAGGCGGCACGTAACGCGAGCCCCTCCCGTTCACGAAGCGGGAGGGGCTTTTCACAGCTTGGATATCGGGGCCAAGCGCGACTCAAAAATGCACGGCCGGCTATTCCGCCAGATAATCGACCGCATATTGCGCGGCAAGCATCGTACCCTTGGCCAGCACGCTCTCATCCACCTTGTAATAGCAGGAATGTTGCGCCCACGTGGCGCCGATCTGCGGGTTGCGCGTGCCCACAAAGGCGAGCACGCCCGGCACGCGCTGCAGATACAGCGAGAAGTCCTCGCCCGAAAGCGTGCCGCGGTACCGTCCTGTGGCCTCATGGCCCAGAACCTCTTCAACGGCGCGCGTGCACCGAGCCGACGCAGCTTCGTCGTTTATAACCGCCGGATGCGCCACGGTATATTCGGTGAGCTGCGCTTCTGCTCCCAGCGCCATGGCGGTGTGCATGCAGATGCGCTCCATGAGCTTGGGCATGGCGTCGTGTGCGCTGTCGTGATACGTGCGCACCGTGCCGGTGAGGTAGGCCGACCCGGCGATGACGTTGCGCGCCGTGCCTCCGTGCAGCTCGCCGATGGTTACGACGGCGGGTTCGTAGGGCGAGAGGTCGCGGCTCACGATGGTCTGCAGGTTGTTTACGATCTCTGCGGCGGCGACCACGGCATCGGCTCCGCGCTGCGGCATGGCGCCGTGGCACGAGGTCCCGCGCACGTCAATACGGAACCAGTCGGTATTGGCCATGCGAGGACCAGGTTCGCACGAGATGGTGCCCGCGTCGACCTCGCTCCAAATGTGCATGGCAAACGCGCCGTCGACTCCTTCAAGCACCCCGGCGTCGATCATCATCTGGGCTCCGCGGCCGTTTTCCTCGGACGGCTGGAACACCACGCGCAGCTCGCCGCGCAGCCTGTCCGTCAGCTGGGAGAGAACGCGGCACGCGCCGAGCATCATGGCGATGTGGCAGTCGTGGCCGCAGGCGTGCATGATGCCTTCGTTGACGCTGGCGAACGACTCGCCGGTCTCCTCGGTGACGTGCAGAGCGTCGATGTCCGCGCGCAGCAGCAGACGGCGGCGCGGCGTTCCATCGGGAGCATAGGCATCGGGCGCCGTTCCGTGAATGGTGGCAACAAGCCCCGTTGCAAGCGGCCGCTCGTAGGGGATATCCATGGCATCGAGCTCGCGCGCGATGGCGGTCGTGGTCTCGAATTCCTCAAGGCTGGGCTCGGGATGCTGGTGGAAGAACCGCCGCTGCTCGATGATGTACGGCTCGACTTCCTGTGCAAGCCGGCGAATGGTGTCGGTTGTTTCTTGCGTTGTGCTGTTCGCGCTGGATGGAGTCGATGGCGACGCTGAGGTGGGCTGTTCGGACATGGGACGCTCCTCGAGACTGCTCTTGAGATGTCGGCTTCCATCTTACGCTTTGTGGTTTCGAAGGTGCGCGCGTCTT
Organism: Collinsella sp. An2; assembly: GCF_002160065.1. Taxonomy (GTDB): domain Bacteria; phylum Actinomycetota; class Coriobacteriia; order Coriobacteriales; family Coriobacteriaceae; genus Limicola. The sequence goes on from NZ_NFJW01000004.1 coordinate 45,266, forward strand.
GGCTTAGGAGGGTGCGCGCCGCCGTCCATCGACGACGAAACGTCCGGAAAGAGCGCAATCTGGCCCGCCTGGCACCGACCTCGAATCGCTCCATCCGTCCACCTTAAACACCCTGCGCCCGCACACACCACAAAATCTAAGTGCCAATTGATAAGATTTTTTGCTTCCTCGTTGTATAAGTTCAAAATCATGGGTACTATTCACTGCGTACGTAAAGGCATGGATGGCCCGGCGACCGCAGTGCTCCGGGGCACCAGCAAAGGAGGAATCAAGAATGAGTCTCAAGCCGCTTGGAGATCGCGTTCTCATCAAGCCCGAGGCAGCCGAGCAGAAGACCGCTTCCGGCCTCTACATTGCTAGCAACGCGCAGGAGAAGCCGCAGCGCGGCGAGGTCATCGCTGTGGGCGAGGGCAAGCTCAACGACAAGGGCGAGCGTCTGCCTATGGACGTGAAGCCGGGCGACACCGTTATCTACGGCAAGTTCGGCGGCAACGAGGTCAAGATCGACGGCGAGGATTACCTCCTCATGCGCGCCGACGACATCTACGCGATCGTCGAGTAACGTTCCGCGTTCCTAAAACGACTCATCATCTGTAATGGAGGAATGCCAAAATGGCTAAGGACATCACTTTCGATACCGCTGCGCGCACCAAGCTCGCCCGCGGCGTGAACAAGCTGGCCGACGCGGTCACCGTCACCATGGGTCCCAAGGGCCGCTACGTCGCTCTTGAGCGCTCCTATGGCGCCCCGACCATCACCAACGACGGTGTGTCGGTCGCCAAGGAGATTGAGCTCGAGGACAAGATCGAGAATATGGGTGCTCAGCTGGTGAAGGAGGTCGCCACCAAGACCAACGACACCGTAGGTGACGGCACCACCACCGCGACCCTGCTCGCCCAGGTCATCGTGAACGACGGCCTGAAGAACGTCGCCGCTGGTGCCAACCCGCTGGCGATTCGCCGCGGCATCGACAAGGCCGTTCGTGCCGCCGTCGACGAGATGAAGAAGCAGGCCCAGCCGGTCGAGACCAAGGAGCAGATCGCTTCCGTCGGCACCATTTCCGCTGGCGACCCCGAGGTCGGCGCCAAGATCTCTGACGCCATGGACGTCGTGGGCAAGGACGGCGTCATCACCGTCGAGGACGGCCAGACCTTCGACATCACCATCGACACCGTCGAGGGCATGCAGTTCGACAAGGGCTACGTCTCCGCGTACTTCGTCACCGACAACGACCGCATGGAGTGCTCGCTCAAGGATCCCTACATCCTCATCACCGACCAGAAGATCTCCAACGTCCAGGACATCATGCCCGTGCTCGAGGCCGTGTCCCGCGCTGGCAAGAGCCTGCTGATCATCGCTGAGGACATCGAGGGCGAGGCTCTTCCGACGCTCGTGCTCAACAAGATCCGTGGCGCCCTTAACGTGTGCGCTGTGAAGGCCCCCGGCTACGGCGACCGTCGTAAGCGCATGCTCGAGGACATCGCTGCCCTGACCGGCGGCCAGGCCGCGCTTGACGAGCTGGGCATCAAGATCTCCGACATCACCGCCGACATGCTCGGCACCGCCAAGACCGTGACCGTCACCAAGGACAACACCACCATCGTTGGTGGCGCTGGTACCAAGGAGGCCATCGAGAACCGCGTCGCGCAGATCAAGGCCGAGCTCGAGCACACCGACTCCGAGTTCGATCGCGAGAAGCTCCAGGAGCGTCTGGCCAAGCTCTCCGGTGGCGTCGCCGTCATCAAGGTCGGCGCTGCAACCGAGTCCGAGCTCAAGGAGATCAAGCACCGCGTCGAGGACGCCCTGCAGGCGACCCGCGCTGCTGTCGAGGAGGGCATCGTCGCTGGCGGCGGCGTGGCCTTCATGGACGCTGCTCCTGCGCTCGACGCCATCGAGGTCTCTGACCCCGAGGAGCAGATCGGTATCGACATCGTCAAGAAGGCTCTGACCGCTCCTGTGGCCACCATCGCCAAGAACGCTGGGTTCGAGGGCGCCGTCGTGGTCGACAAGGTCGCTTCGCTGCCCGCGGGCGAGGGCCTGAACTCCGCTACCGGCGAGTGGGGCAACATGATCTCCATGGGCGTGCTCGACCCGGTCAAGGTCACCCGCACCACGCTGCAGAACGCTGCCTCCGTCGCCAGCCTGATCCTCATCACCGAGGCTACGGTTACCGACGTGCCGAAGAACACGCAGCTTGAGGATGCCATCGCGGCCGCTACCGCCAACCAGCAGGGCGGCGGCATGTACTAAGCCGCGGGTCATATAGCACCCACCGGGAAGCCCCCGGCGGTTCCGCTCGAACGTCTTTGGACTGCTCGCGACGGAATCCGCCGGGGGCTTCCCTGCGTTTGTGGCCTGGGAACGGCCCGGCAGGTGCCATGAGGTCCTGCCGCCTTTCATTTTCGGGTTCTCGAAGCGGCATGAGGGGCAGCGCTCCTGTGCGGCCGCAGTGAAACACATCGGATCCTGTGGCCGTATTCATTTTGGCTACCGTTGAAGGGCTTTTTACTCGGTGTGAGGATGTCATGCAAGTTGCGTTCCAAAACTCGTTTCGGTTTTATGCAGTTAGTTCGGGAATCCTCGAGTAGACGGCCGATTTCGCTGACAAAACCGCAGGTCGCGATTGGCCGCATAGGGGGCCTACTCGGCAAATCGCAAGCTAACTGCATAAAACCGAAACGAATTAATCGGAGAGCGTCTTGTGGCGGCTCGTGTTCTTGTTGCGTGTGCGCGACGGCTCCTTGCAAGGCGTGCGCACTCGGTTGCCGTACAATAAGCAAATTGCCTGAACAACATCGTCGCGTCGGCACGTCCTCTGTGCGGCACGGCATTTGGTGCGGGGGAGGACGACGCTCTATGGCGCAACAGCACGACCTGTTCGATGACATCATCGACATTAGCAAGGGGCTCGAGGGGCTGAAGGACCCCCTGGGAGGCCTCACCGACGCGTTCTTGGGCAAGACAGACCCCAAGGCACCCGAGTGGAATCCTGCCGACTACAAAGAGCGTCCGCGTGCGAACACGATTCCGTGCTTGGTGTGCAAATCCGAAAAGAGTTCGTGCAAGAAGTGCGTGGACATCTGCCCGGTCGACGCCATCGAGATCGAAGACGGCGGCATCGACATCCATGACAACTGCCGCAAGTGCGGTCTGTGCGTGGCGGCATGCCCCACGGAGGCATTCGTGTCTCCGCGCATCCAGCCCAAGAAGCTCTACGATGCGGTGGCCCGTGCGGCGGCCTCCCACGAGACTGCCTATGTGACCTGCACGCGCGCGCTGCGCCGCATTCCGCGGGAGAACGAGGTGGTCATTGCCTGCGTGGGCGACGTGACGGCCGAGACCTGGTTTTCCATTCTGGTCGATTTCCCCAACGTAAGCGTGTATCTGCCGCTGGGCATCTGCGACAAGTGCAAGAACCCCCAGGGCGAGGAGATGCTTGGCGACGCCATTGCCACCGCCGAGGAATGGACGGGCGTTGGCATGGGGCTCGAGGTCGAGCAAAAGGCGCTTACCTGCAAGAAGCGTCGCGAGTTCGAGCGCAAGGAGTTCATGGACAACATCATGCGCACGACTGGATTGACCGTGTCGAAGCTCAATCCTGCGACGGCGGCCATCGCCAGTGTGGCACAGCGTCTTAAGGAGCACTCGAACCAGATCACGCAGCTCGAGCGCACGCTTGCCCGCGCCACAGGCACAACCACTCAGAAGCGTCGGCGCATCCTTACGCAGGGCAGGCAGCTCATGCTCTCTACCCTGCAGTCCAATCCCGAGCTGGCGAAGAACGTCCAGATCGAGACGCCGGAGTGCGACTTTGCCAAGTGCACCATGTGCGGCGAGTGCACGCGCGTGTGCCCCACGTTTGCCTGCGACCTGGTGGGTGCCGGACGTTTTGCCCTTGAGCCTGCCTACTGCATTGGCTGTGGGCTGTGTGTCGAGGTGTGCGAGGAACATGCGCTTACTATGTCGGCTCACGATGCGAGCGACCTTGTCGTGCCCGATCTCGATGCCGAGAAGAAGGCCGCAGAGGCCGCAAAGGCTCATGAAGAGGCCGAGAAGGCCAAGGCTGCCGCCAAGAAGAAGATCAACGCCGCGCTGGATCGCGTAGAGAAGCTCGCTGACTAGTGGGCAGGCGGTCGGCTGTACGAGGTTGCGGCCGGCCGCCGACCTTGCCTCTTCCTGCCGGTCCGCCGCCGTCACGCGCTCACGACCCGCTGTTTCGCCTACAATACAACGGTTAGGTATTTCTTACGCTGACCAGAGAGGTGAACCTCGTGGCGCTATCTATTGGTATTGTGGGCCTGCCCAACGTGGGCAAGTCGACACTTTTCACCGCACTTACGAAGAAAGGCGGCCTTGCCGCCAACTATCCGTTTGCGACGATTGATCCCAACGTGGGCGTTGTCGACGTGCCCGACGACCGCCTGCAGAAGCTCGCGGATATCGTGCATCCGGGCCGTATCGTTCCGGCGACGGTCGAGTTTGTGGACATCGCCGGTTTGGTGAAAGGCGCTAATGAGGGCGAGGGCCTGGGCAACCAGTTTTTGGCAAACATCCGCGAGACCGACGCGATTTGCGAGGTCGTGCGCTACTTCAAAGACCCCAACGTCATGCGTGAGGTGGGGCGTACCGGCGAGTTCGTCGACCCGGCAGCAGACGCGGACACCATTATGACCGAGCTCATCCTGGCCGACTTGGGCTCGCTTGAAAAGCAGCTTCCCAAACTTGAGAAGGATTCCAAGCGCGACCACGAGCTGGCGCCTAAGTTCGAGGTGGCAAAGCGTCTCGTGGCATGGCTAAACGAGGGCAACCGAGCGGCCACGATGGAGATGACCGACGAAGAGCGTGCCGCCGCAAAGGGTCTCTTCCTGCTTACCATGAAGCCGATTCTCTACGTTGCAAACGTGGACGAGGACATGCTTGGCGAGGAGCTTGAGCCCATCGATGGCGTGGCGCCGATCGCCATCTGCGCCAAGGTCGAGGCGGAGCTCTCTGAGCTTGATCCCGAAGAGGCTGCGGAGTATCTGGAGACCCTGGGTCTTGAGCGCCCGGGCCTGGAGGTGCTCGCCCAGGCTGCGTATAAGCTGCTGGGCCTGCAGTCGTTCTTCACTGCCGGCGAGATGGAGGTCAAGGCGTGGACGGTGCGCCAGGGTGCGACCGCCCCGCAAGCTGCCGGTGTCATCCACTCCGACTTTGAGCGTGGCTTCATCAAGGCCGAGGTCATCTCCTACGACGACTACATCGAGCTCGGCGGCGAGCAGGGTGCCCGTGCCGCCGGCAAGCTGCGCATGGAGGGCAAAGACTACGTCATGGCCGATGGCGACGTGGTCCACTTCCGGTTCAACGTGTAGACGGCGAGGTACACCATGTTCCGCTATGGTAAAACCAATGGATACCTGGCGATCCTGCTGATCGCGCTCGGTGTGCTGCCGGTGGTGCTCGCGGCCATTCTTGTTCCGCAGATGGCCGACAGCATTCCGACGCAGTTCGATGCCGCCGGTAACGTCACGCGCTGGGGGAGCCGCTTCGATTTGCTGTACGTCCCTGCGCTGTGCTTCCTGCTGAGCGCTGGCACCTGCCTGACCGCGTTTCGACAGGCGCGCCTCTCCGATGACTCGCACGCCATCGCCGCTATGACGTTCAAGCGCTATGTGCGCAACGGGCTGGTGACCTCCGTGATCATCAACGTGCTCAACGCGTATATGATGATCTCGGCTATGACGGGGACGGCGTATCTGCCTTTCTAGCGGGTGTGCTAGAAGGCGCGCGCTGCTGCCCGCGTTTCGGCGGACAGCCGCTCTCCTTGGTCCTGCGTTGGGCCGGGCAGGTTTATGGGGTCGCACGGCCCCAGGTGTTTACAACGTGAAATGGCGCTGCGCAAGACGCCGGAGTGCCAGCATAAGGCCGCCACGGTCGCGTTCGGGGAACACGGCTGCGGCGGTCGTTTCGTTTATAGGGCCCGCACCGCGCAGGGCGAGCGTCAGCCCGACTTCAAGAGCAAGGGGAGCGTCGAGCGGGTTGGTGGCGACAAGGCAAGTAGCATCAAGCCGAGTATGTTGGCGCCGGCAGGCTTGTACCAGGTTTGACGCAGGGTCGTTGCCGACGCCCTGGGCATCGTCGAGGGCGATTACGTCTGTGCTCTCCAGGGTGGGACGCAGAGCGGCGTCGCTGGAGACGTGGCGGAGCAGGCCGGGCTCGTAGGCTGTTGCGAAAGCGATGTTCGCTCCAGAATCTAAAAGTGTTTTGAGGTCGCGTACCTCGTGAGCGGAAAGGCGCGGTCCTCCGGCGGCGGGGTCGTCGATATCGAGAACGACCAAGTCGATTTCCTGTGTGGGCAGGTCGCTGAAAGCCGAGAGCGAGGACGCCGACCGGTGTCCCGAGCGCTGCTTCATGGGCTCTCACCTCCAACCGCCTGGCCGACACAGGCGGTGAAGTCCCGGAATGCCTGTGCAGTTTGCATCAACGTAAACTATAGTTTACGTCTTGACTGACCCACTTCAGCACACTCGACCTATGAGTGTGCGCCTTCAACAGATCGTCGGTTGGAATGTGCGCGACTTGCGCGAGCGCCAGGGAATCTCAATGCAGGAGTTTTCCCTGATGGCCGGCGTGAGTCGCCAGTACCTGAGCCATATCGAGGCAGGGCGCGCAAACCTGACGCTGAAGATTCTGGACGACTTGGCGCAGGCTCTGGATGTGCCGGCGGCTGAGTTGCTTCGCGAATCGGAGTAGGCGGCACAGGCCGCAGGGGGCCTTCTAGACCGTGCGGTCGTGGTTGACGGGCCGATAGAACAGTAGGCGAATCTCCTCGGGATCGGTGGTCTGGCCGAGCGCCCACATGGTCTTGGCGACAATGGCCTCGGTCGTCATGTCATCTCCACGCAGGATGCCGGGATGCTCGGCATAACTGCGGCCGACTTCGTAGACGCCTAGGTCAAGCCCCTCTTCAGGCACCTGCGTGGTCATAACGACGGTGCGTCCGGATTCCACCCAGCTAAAGATTGCCTCTTTATAGGACGGCCCGGCGACTCCATAGTCGGGAATGCCGCCCAGGCCGAAGGTCTCCAGCACGACGGCGTCGTAGCCCTCGCGTAGCAGCTCCAGGATGTGCGGGTCGAGACCCGGCGTAAGTTTAAGAACGGCTACGCGATCGTTGATGGACCGATAGGACCTCAGCTTGGTGGGCGTGGAGGACGTCGGGCGCAGGAAGGCGGCACCCTGACGCAGGAAGCCTTCGTCGCCGCTGCGAACGATGCGATCGTTGCGAATGTAGGCGAGCGGCGGGAAGTTGACGCTGCTGAAGGCGTTTGCGCTCATGGTGCGCTGCTTGCGCGCGCGGGTTCCCGCAATGACGATGCCGCCGAACACGATACGGACGTCGTGGGAATGGTCATCTACGGCATAGAGCAAGCTTTGGTACAGGTTGAGCTTTGCGTCGGTGAACGAGCTGACCATGGGGCGCTGGGAGCCGGTGAGTACGATGGGCTTGGGGCTCTGCTGAATGAGGTAGGAGAGCGCAGCTGCGGTGTAGGCCATGGTGTCGGTGCCGTGCAGGATGAGAAATCCATCGTGGTCGGCATAGTTTTCGACAATGACGTCGCAGATGCGCAGCCAGTCGCAGGGACGCATGTTGGTGCTGTCGATGTTCATGGGCTGCACGACGTCGAGGTTGCACAGGCCCTGGATCTCGGGCACGCAGGACGCAAGCTCCTCGCCGGTGAGCGCGGGGGAAAGGCCGTTGCCGGCTTCCGCGGAAGCGATGGTGCCGCCGGTGGCGATGAGCAGGATGTTTTTCATGGGCCGTCCTTGTTGCGCGATGTTAATGAATGACTTCTATTGTAGGCGAGAGGGGGCGATTTCGGTTGCTTCGGGGTGTTTGTAGGGTAGTTGGAACGGGGTGGGTGTCTGGCTGGGGTTGAAGCGGGGCGGGTGCGATGCTTGGTTGCGGTTGGGGCCGGCGGGAATGGGGGAGCTGCGGCGCCTGGTAGCGATTGGGATCGGCGGGAAGATGGGCAGGGCTGGAACTCTCGTGCATTGGACGAAAAGGGCGCGTGGGCCGGTGCCTGCGTGTATGATAGGTTCGACAGCACTCGCGCGCTCGCGCAAAGGGGAGGAGACTCATGTCGCAGAACGCTTCCAACAGCAAGGTCCTGGTACTCGACTTCGGCGCTCAATACGGGCAACTCATCGCTCGTCGCGTGCGCGACCTGCACGTATATTCCGAAATCGTGCCATGTGACATCACTGCCGACGAGGTTCGCGCCATGAATCCCTCGGCGCTTATTCTTTCTGGCGGTCCTGCAAGTGTGTATGCAGAGGATGCGCCGTCCATTGATCCGGCCATCTTCGATCTGGGCCTGCCGGTCCTTGGTTTTTGTTACGGACATCAGATCATGGCGGTAACGCTTGGCGGCCAGGTAGACCACTCCGAGGTGGGCGAGTATGGCCCGGCGACGCTTGCCTGCGACAACAGCTCGGCGCTCTTCAAGGGCACCCCGCTTGAGCAGACGGTGTGGATGAGCCATCGTGACTCCGTCGATCGCGTGCCCGAGGGCTTCGTGGTGACCGCCCGGACCGAGGTGTGCCCGGTGGCTGCCATGGAGTGTCCCGAGCGCAAGCTGTTCTCGACGCAGTTTCATCCGGAGGTTCGTCACACGGAGTACGGTCAGCAAATTCTGAAGAACTTCCTGTTCGACATCTGTGGCCTCGAGGCGACGTGGACCATGGACAACCTGGTCGAGACCATGACCGCGCAGATTCGCGAGCAGGTGGGCGACGACCGCGTTATCCTGGCCCTCTCGGGTGGTGTGGACTCCTCTGTGGTGGCCGCGCTGGGCGCTCGTGCCATCGGCCGCCAGATGACCTGCGTGTTCATCAACCACGGTCTGCTGCGCAAGGGTGAGCCCGAGCAGGTGGAGGAGGTCTTCACCAAGCAGTTCGATGTCGATTTCATTCACGTGCACGCCGAGGACCGCTATGCCGAGCTTCTGGCTGGCGTGACCGATCCCGAGCAGAAGCGTCGCATTATTGGCACGCAGTTCTGGAAGGAGTTCTTCGCGGTCGCACAGCAGCTCGAAGAGGACGGTCGCCCGGTGAAGTACCTCGCTCAGGGCACCATCTACCCCGATATCATCGAGAGCGGTGCGCGCAAGACGGGCGGCAAGGCGAGCACGATCAAGAGCCATCACAACCTGATTCCCTTCCCCGAGGGCGTGCATTTTGATCTGATTGAGCCGCTCGACCACTTCTTCAAGGACGAGGTGCGCGAGCTTGGTCTGGCGTTGGGGTTGCCCGAGCACATCGTGTACCGCCAGCCGTTCCCGGGCCCGGGCCTGGCGATTCGCATCATCGGCGCGGTCGATCCCGAGAAGCTCGAGATCCTGAAGAACGCCGACGCGATTGTGCGTGAGGAGCTTGATGCGTACAACGCACGCCTCTTTGAGGAGACGGGCGAGCGCAACAGCGAGCACAGCTGCTGGCAGTACTTCGCTGTGCTGCCTGACATCAAGAGCGTGGGCGTGATGGGCGATGAGCGCACGTATCAGCGTCCCGTGATCCTGCGCGCCGTGGAGTCGAGCGATGCCATGACCGCGGATTGGGCCAAGCTGCCCTACGATGTGTTGTCCAAGATCTCGAGCCGCATCGTGGCCGAGGTGCCGGGTGTCAACCGGGTTGCGTACGATATCACGAGCAAGCCCCCTGCGACGATCGAGTGGGAATAAATTTCGCCTGATTTTCTCCAAAACTGGCTCTGTTACGGCCTTATTTTCGCCATCTTGTGCGAAAATAAGGCCGTATCCATTTTAGGGGAGGAGCTTGCATGGAACGATTCCTTATGGATGAGCTTGTTGCCTGGAAGGACAGGCCCCGCCGCAAGCCGCTCATCCTCAACGGTGCGCGCCAGGTGGGCAAGACGTGGCTGCTCAAGGAGTTCGGCAGGACGCAGTTCGAGAACGTCGCGTACGTGAATCTCGACGACAACCCAAGGATGCGCGAGCAGTTCGAGCTGGGCTACGACATCCCGCGCATCGTCTCGGCCATCCAGTTCGAGACGGGGGAGGTCGTGTCCGAGGGCGGCACCCTCATCGTCCTCGACGAGATCCAGGCGTGCCCGAAGGCGCTCACCTCCCTCAAGTACTTCTGCGAGGACGCGCCCGGGTACGTGGTGGCTGCGGCCGGCTCGCTTCTGGGCATCACCGTGCACGAGGGAAGCGGGTACCCCGTGGGGAAGGTGAACACGCTTGACCTCCATCCCCTCAGCTTCCGGGAGTTCCTCGCCGCGACGGGGAACCGGACGCTCTGCGACCTTGTCGACACGGGAGACACGAGCCTCATCAACGGCTTCTCAAGCAAGCTCGTTCCGCTCCTCCGCCAGTACTACTACGTCGGGGGCATGCCTGAGGCGGTGAGCGCCTTTCTTGAGCGAGGTCTCTTGGAGGATGCGCGTGAGGTGCAGCTTGAGGTCCTGCGCGGCTACGAGCGCGACATCTCGAAGCACCTAAGCAGAACCGAGACCGAGTACGCGCTCGCCGCGTGGCGGTCGATCCCGTCCCATCTCGGGAGGGAGAACAAGAAGTTCGTGTTCAGCCACATTGCTTCGGGTGCGCGGGCACGGAACTACCAGGCGGGCATCACGTGGCTCACGCAGGCCGGCATCACGACTCTCGTCCGCAGGATCTCGAAGCCTGGCATCCCTTTGGCCCCCTATGCTGACGATACGGCCTTCAAGCTCTTCCTTGTGGACGTCGGCCTGTTGGGCGCGATGGCGGGGCTCGACAAGGAGACGGTCGTCGGGGGTAGCGAGATCTTCGAGGAGTTCAAGGGCTCCCTCACCGAGCAGTACGTCTGCCAGCAGCTCGTTTCCGACTGCGGGCTCACGCCGTACTACTGGTCGGCCGAGAACTCTTCAGGAGAGATCGACTTCCTGGCGCAGGGGCCGAATAGCGTCTACGCCATCGAGGTGAAGGCGGAGGAGAACCTGCGCGCCAAGAGCCTCCGGGCGTTCAAGGGCGCCCACCCGGAGATCAAGTCCGTTCGCTTCAGCCTGTCGGGCTACCGCGAGCAGGACTGGATGAGGAACGTCCCGCTGCACGCGATGTCAAACATGGGGTTGTGGGGATAGGCCGAGCAATGTGATGGTCTGCGTGACTGTTTACGGGGAGGCGGCAATGGTCGTAGGGCCGGAGATGGGGCATGCAGTGATTTGAGCGGGACGTGTTTAGCGTGACAGCATTTTGAGCCGGGCGTCTCTGTGGCACAAGACACTTCTATTGAGAAGAAATGCCGCATACGGCAAAACTGCTCAATAGAACCGACTTGGAAACCAAGATGAGGTACGCGTGGAAATCGGGCATGACCAATACCTCAACAGACTCAACGGGCTTCTGCGCATGAGAAACGTCGACGTGTGCGTGACGGGGGCAACTCGAAGCTCCTCTCGCATGACGTCATGACGAAGTTCCGGGGCCGCGGGGACGAGGTTCGAATACGGCCGTTGTCCTTCTCCGAGTTCATGCAAGGCTCCGGCGGCGACCGCTACCAGGGCTGGGCCGAGTACGCGGTGCGCGGAGGCATGCCGCTCGCTCGCGTGGCCCCGTATCAAAAGGGCATCACGATATAGAGACACCCCCGTGTCCTCCTACGTGAGGGGCAGGCGCACCACAAAGACGCTGCCCGGCAAAAGGCGGTGCCGTCACTCGACGATTTCGTATCCCGCGCGCCCGAGAATGTCCAGAGCCTTCTGGTAGCTCTCCTTTTTCATCAAAACGTAGTCGGTGTTATAGGTCGAGATGGCAAAAATCGAGATGCCGTTCTCTGCCAGGATCTCCGCGATGCCGGTCAGTATCCCGATGAGCGAGAAGTCCAGCACCCCCTGGATGCGGAAGCCCTTCCACCCGTCGTCGCGCTCAACAACGTTCGACGGGACATCGCTGGTGGCGCATACCAGGGAGTTCTCTTCATCCGTCTTGCCGATGAAGCTGTACTCTGCGCTCAGATCTACCAGCGAGTAGTCCTCCACCTTGCATACGGAGAACTCCCGATCGAGCTCCTTCGGCTTCATGGCGCCTGCCCCTCCTGCATTCCGATTCCGCCCTTTCCCCTTAGATAATCGCATTGTCCCCGCCGGCTGCGGCATCCGACCGAACGTTCGGAGGCCGCAGCTGCCTCATTGGCGCGGCTATGCCGTCGGCCTCTGCGCACGAGCCCCTCTCAGCGCGGGCACTTGCGCGAGGCACACGCCGGCGAGGATAACGACCACGCCCAGCCATTCGATGACACCGAGGGGCTCGCCAAGCACGATCATGGCGATGAGAAGGCCGGCGGGGAGCTCGGCGGCCGCCATGACGGTGGAGAGGCCGGCGGGCAGGTGAGGGGAGCCCAGGCCGAAGAGCAGTACCGGGCACATGAGGCCGAAGAATCCCGCTACGGCGGCAAAGGGCAGGATGCCCTGGAAGACGACGCCGGAGACGAGGTAGTTGGGACACACAGTGAGCGACATGATGCCCGCGCCGAGGCACACGATGACGCCTCGCTGCTCGTTGGAGCAGCTAGCCTTGACCTTGCCAGAAAACGTGACGAACAGAGAGCAGGTCACAGCCGCTCCGAGGGCACAGACGAGGGCGACGGGGTCGTAGCCGGCGAGCCCTGTTTTGTAGACGCCGCTTGCGAACACGGTGCCGAACACGATGACCGCGGCCGAGGCGATTTCGAGGGGCTTGGGCGCCCGCCGCGTTATGATGGTCTGCCAGATGAGTCCCATCCAGGTGAACTGGAACAGCAGCGTGAGCGCTACGGGTGCGGGGAGCACGCTCATGGCGTAGCAGTACAGAATCGAAGTGGTGCAGGTTAGGGCGCCAAGCCCCATGAGTTTGAGCGCCTGCGTGCCCGTAAGGCGAACCAAGCGCCCGCCGCGCGCCAGTTTCACAGCCGTTGCAAGTACGAAGAACAGGCAGCCGAACCACGCCTGGCTCGCCACCACCTGCGCGGAGGTAAAGCCTGCTGCGTAAGCAAGCTTGTACGTGGTTGCCATCGCGCCATAACAGGCCCCGCCGGCAAATACCTGCAGGGCGGCCGTAACCTGGCGATGCTGCGAAGACGAGGCGTCCGTAGATGGCGTTTGCGAATTGATTGCGCTTCCCATGTCCTCTCCCTCCCGCGCCCCGCCTCGCGCGGGGCATGGCTTCGTACGTTTCGAGCTGTCGGAAGAGAGACCATGCGGTTGGCGACCGCCGACAAAGAAAAGGCCACGCGACCGAAGCTCGGTTGCGTGGCAAAAAGGTGGCTTGCGCCCAGAAAAGTCCACACGTTTTTAGACGGACTAAATTGTCGAGGGTTCTTCGAAAATGTCAAGCAGGAATGGTCGGATCGCCCTCGGCTCTTGACAGCGCTGACGTTGAGGCCATAATGGGTCTCGAAAATCGCAGCGGATTTTTCCGGATACCGTCATCTTTTCGCCGCTCGCCTGCCTCTGGCAGACGGGCGGCCTTTCTATATAGACAGCACCAGCGGGAGAAAGGACATGACATCATGGCGAACGACCTTATCGACCTCATCAAGACGCGTCGCAGCGTGCGATCATACACGGCGGAGCCCGTGCCGGAGGAGCTGCTCGATCAGGTGCTCGAGGCGGGCACCTTCGCGCCCACCGGCGGCGGCCATCAGTCTCCGGTAATCGTGGCGGTGACCAACCCCGAGACCCGCGAGCGCCTGCGTCGGCTCAACGCCGCCGTCATGGGCAGGGACACCGACCCGTACTATGGCGCCCCGGTCATCGTGGTCGTGCTCGCCGACGGCGGACGCGGCACCTTCGTTGAGGACGGTTCCTGCGTGCTGGAGAACCTCATGCTCGCGGCGCATGCCCTGGGGCTCGCCAGCTGCTGGATCCACCGCGAGCGTGAGGTCTTCGACAGCGCGGAGGGCAAGGCGCTCCTCAGGGAGTGGGGCCTGCCCGAGACGCTGCGCGGCGTGGGTGCCATCGCCTTGGGATACGCCGCGGGGCCCGAGGGCGCGGCCGCCCCGCGCAAGGACGGCTATGTTGTGCGCATCTAGCAGGATTTGGTCTTGCCAGAGGCGTCCGTCCTCCTCGGCGGGAATGCAAGCCGCTCGGAAGCTGTCGAGCGAACATCGGCGTTGAGTTCATATTGAGTTCAACTCAAGTGCTCGAAAATTGCCAGATTCTGGCGAATAGGGGGACACCGATACACCACGTAGACGAGAGGCTATGGAAGTGCACGATTTGATTACTGAGTGGGAGTAAAACGATCGCCGTAGGATTGTGGTTCTTGCTATTCCAGGCAGGAGCACTTCTATGGATCGTAAACGTCTCATGGAGGAGGCCATCCACTCTGGCGAGATGGAGGGCGCGTACGTGTCGGCGGAGTTCCGCGAGGACGCCGACGAATACGTCAAAGGGGACATCTCTATCGAGGATTTGATGAAGCGCACTAAGCGGCGCTGGAAGGTCGACCGGGAGAAGGGGACTCGTGCCGTCTGAGTTCGTAGACCCGTATATTGACCCGGCGACCGGGGTACTGAGGAACCTGGTTGGTGCGCAAACGTACGACGAGCTCGCTCGTGCGGAGGGTGAATTCGCCGCCCTGCGCACGGGCGAGCTCTTTGAACAGGGGGATTTGCACCCGACGGGGACGCTCGATGATTTCTGCAGGATTCATCGCGCCCTTTTTCAAGATGTATACGAGTGGGCAGGATGCATCCGCATCATCGAGATTCGAAAGAACATCGAGGGCTCTGAGTTTTTCCTTCCTTCGACAAATATTGCCATGGGCATCGAATGGTCTCGATCAGAGCTTATGAATGATGGCTTGCTCAGACATCTTGATAAACGGCGATTTGTCGAGCGCTTGTCATACCACTACGACAATTACAACTTCGTTCACCCGTTCCGGGAGGGAAACGGGAGAACCCAGCGGGTGTTCTAGTCGCTGCTCTGCCATGATGCGGGTTATGACCTCGATTGGCGCCGCGTGTCCGGCGAGGAGAACGACGAGGCGAGCCGTCTTGCGGCCGAGGATAGGGATTACACAGCGTTGGTTGGCATGTTTGAGAAGATTGCGTCGCCTTGCGATTCGAGCGTTCCCATCAATAGGGACTTGCTGAGTGGGAGACATTTGTAGGCTGGTCAGAGCGGCGTCCACGGGCAGTTGCTTGCCCGGAACGGCATCTACGCGGAGCTGTGCAACAGCCAGTTCGAGCAGACGTTGTAGCAGCTGTGTGCTGAGGAGGTGGACCGGCCGGTCCAAGCTCGAAGGGCCGACGCGACCTAAGGACTTCGCTCATGCCGAGCTGCTGGTCTGAGGCTTCCACCCATGCGAGGCGTTGCTGGGTGGGGGCCTCGATTCTGGACATAATCTGGACACTAAACTGGACAGTAATCTGGACATGAACGGGGGATGTCCAAAATGGGTTGAGCTTCGGTACTGGCCGTGTCCGGCCCGCATTGCTTCGCGGGTACAAAAAGGCAGTCGGGGAAGCCTGGTGGGACGAAAAATGCGGCTGAAGGTACAGGTACCCGCAGCCGCTAAAAGCCTTAGAGCTTTTCACACTGTGCCAAAATTACCACATTAATGGATCCGTTGCAGGGTCGTGGTCATAATGGGGGGAGTGGAGGCGCATCTGTTGGTTTTCCGGCGGGGAGGCGCCGCCGACCGGTTGCTTCGGGCGTGCTTCGCCGACACCGCTCTGAGCGGGGTCGGCTGAACCCGAAAGAGGCCGGGAAGGCATCGCGGCCCTTGCGGGGAGAGCGGACCCCTTGATAGGCTGCGGCGCGAGGAATAACCGACATCCGCCGGCCTCGGCTCGTCGTTATTGGGCTGTTGTCTGGATTTCGTTCGATCGGCTCAGCGCCTGGCCGCGAGGGCGAACTCGGTCCCTACTCTGACCACTCGGACTTACTCTTACCCGAACTAGGCGCTTCATGTGACGGCATGTCATGCGTCTGAGCTGCTGTTTTCATGCATCGGGTAGCCGGCTTGCTGCTGGGCTGCTCGGATCTGCTCGGACTTACTCGGACCTACTCGGAATTACTCTTACCCGCTCGTCCCCGCAGGCCCGGGAATCTCGCCGGGCCTGCGGGGACGTCTCATCAGTCTTAACGGGAACGGGAGAAGGAGTAGTACTGGGACGGGTCCTTGGGGCCGAAGCCGTGCCATGAGAGGATGTCCTTATCGGTGAGGCTCCTCAGGGTCGACCTGGCGAACTTGGCGCTTCTTCCGAGGTGCTCGGACAGCTGCTTGACGGTGACCTTGCCCCTTGCATACACGATCTGAACCGCTGACAGCTCGGGTTCGGTGAGGGCCCTGTACGCGTTCTCCTTTTGAGGCAGTGTTCGATGTCGAGCGCGAGGTCGAGGAAGAGCGAGCGCGGGGCCGAGGTCTGAAAAAGGGCGACTAGCTCAAGCTGTTCATAAATGATGGTGAGACGCTGCTCAATAGCCCTGACTCCGTAAGCCAACAAGGAAGGTTTTCGGCGCGGCTTTGGTCGAGTCCTATGGTCCACGACTATCTATTGAGAAAAAATGCCGCATGCGGCAAAAATGCTCAATAGGTATCATTCGGAAAACTCAGGGAAGCCCAGCGAGCTCGATGGCCTCGTGAACGCGCTCGCCTCCGGCATCGGGACGCTCACGAATCCGAGCAAGCTCGAGGACACGTTCCGAAGCGTGCTCCACTCAAAGATCTCCTCGAACACGATCTCCGGCACATAGGATCTCTCGAGGTGGACTTCGTTGCCAACAGGGGCTCCGACCGCGTCTACATCCAATCAGCGCTGGAGATGCGGACTCCCGAGAAGGCCGCCCAAGAGAAAGCCTCCCTACTCGGCATCAACGACAGCTTCAAGAAGGTCGTGCTCGTGCGGGACGTGGTGAGGCCCCTGCGCGACGAGCGGGGCGTGGTCACGATGAGCGTGTTCGACTTTCTGCTCGACGAGAACAGCCTTGCGGGGATATAGGGGATGAGCTCGCTTGGATGATCGCAACGATGTTCGCCACGTACCTCTCTTTCGGACGGTGATTCCCGGTCCTTTGGGAGAAGTGTCTGCCACGGTCGCAAACAGCCTTCCCGCTGGGGGCGGATCGTGGCGTTTTGTCACTTCACGCAATGGCTCACAGGGGAGTTAACTGCTCGAAAAGCTGTGCGAATCGAGATGGGAAGGCTTCGAACTGGCAGCGGATCTACGTAGAAACGGGCGTCTCCGATAAAATAAAATCTAGGCAGCATCCATTTCGAGAAAGTATTTCTTATGGGCAAAGAAGACGTCAATCGAACATCGCCCAACCAACAAAACGAGAGATTGGGACCGGCTGAATCCGCGGGAAGGGGTATCGGCGCAGAACGCGCCGTAAACCAGCTCTTTGACCAAGAAAAGTTTCACGCACGGCAAGGTCATGGCTTTGCGGCAGAACAGGCGAATAACCTGTATAACAGGATTCATGGCAAAGATGCGCGCGTACTCGGGGATGATTTCGCGAAGAATGGGCCGGATCGAATCGTAGACGGCCAATGGATTCAATCAAAGTACTACGCCAACGGTCGCGAAGCCGTGAACGCATGCTTCGAGGACAGCGGAAAAGGGGCGTTTCGCTACGTAGGCAAGCATGGCGAACCGATGGTCATCGAAGTGCCGAAAGACGATGCTATCTACGATCAAGCCGTCAAGGCGATGCGAGAGAAGATCGCCAACGGCCAGATAGAGGGGGTAAGCGACCCCGCTCAAGCAGAGAAATTCGTCAAGCGCGGCAACTACACCTACCAACAGGCAAGAAACATCGCCAAAGCGGGCAACATCGACTCGCTCAAATTCGATGCGACCAACGGGGCCGTAACGGCCGCTTCCGCCTTTGGCGTGAGCGCCGTCATAGCCTTTGGAACCTGCATCTGGAATGGTGACAAGCCGGATGTCGCCGCGAAGAAGGCGGCGCTATGTGGACTTCGGGTAGGGGGAACTTCGTTTCTCGTCTCTGTCGTTTCGAGCCAGCTTCTAAAAGCAGGACTCAACAGCGCAATGGTTTCAGGCACGGAGGCCATTGCGTCCGCGTTGGGGCCGAAGGCATGCGCGGTCATCGTGAACGCATTCAGAACAGGCGGAAACATCTACGGTGCCGCTGCGATGAAAAGCGCGGCAAAGCTCTTGCGCGGGAACGCCGTGGTCGCCGGCCTCACGGTCGTCGTACTCTCGTCGTTCGACATAGCGGATATAGTACGCGGAAGAATATCTCCCGGCCAGCTCGCGAAAAACCTCGCCAGCACACTCTCATCCGTGGCAGGCGGAACGGCCGGGTGGGTCGGAGGTGCTGCGTTTGGCTCCATGGTGCTCCCAGGCGTCGGCACGGTCGTAGGGGGCGTAATCGGCTCGCTTGGCGGCGGAACTGCCGCAGGAGCAGCGGCGAAAGCGATAACCGGCCTATTCGTCAAAGACGACGCAGAGCAGATGTGCTTGGTCATCGAGGAAGAGATCAAAATCACGGTGACGAATTACCTCATGAATGAAGACGAGGTGAAGCGTCTCGTTGAGTTCGTGAACGGGAAGCTCGACGGGAAGACCCTGAAGGACATGTTCGCGTCCAAAGACCGACCAGAGTTCGTGAGGACTCTCATGAAAGAAGAGATCGAAACGATAGCGGGAGAGCGTCCTGCCATAGACGGGGACATCGATAGCAGAATCGTTGAAGGCCTGGCAAGCGTTCTCGACGATGCGGCGGAAGGCGGAGACCATGGAAACCAAAGCCCTGCTTAAGACGATCGCAGACGAGTATGCTCCTTCCCTTGGGGAGCTCGACGTGCATGTGAGCGAGAGGTCTTTCGAAAAGGGCTCATATTTTGCCAAGGTGGCCGTTCGCGAAGAAGATCCGTTCAAGGCTGCCCGCGATACGGTAATCGACATGGGAACTGTGTTATCCGAAGACCGTGAACATGGAATCGTCGTCGCGATGCTCGGTGGCGGCATCGCCGGCAAAACGCCCGTGGTTTTTGTCGTCGTTGTCGTTGAAAGCGAGATCTCTCTCGGCGCGTACTCTAAAGAAGGCTTGATAAAGCAGAGGGCGGCAAAAAGAGCGGTCGAATCGTTTATCGCATTGCTGAATCGAGATGCCTAGCGGGCTTCCATGGGTCAGCATAAAAACTAGAGCGGTTCCGCCAGGCGGCCCCGCTCTTACAAAACCCGAAGGTTTTTACATCTGTTTGTATTCTGCCCCACTCGGAGCCCAGATGTCAACGAGTCTCCAGAGGAAGCCGAAGAACGACACGATTGCCATGTTGGTTCCGGCGCTCGAGCTCTGCGCGAAGTGCGGCCCCTCGACCGAGGCTTGCACGGCCGCGAGCTTGGTGGCGTGGCGCTTGCGGGTCGATGGTCGCTTGCAGAAGTGGTCGAGCGACCAGAGGGCGGCGGCGATCTGGGCGACGCGCAGGTTTTTGAGCTTGCCGCGCCGCGTGCGCGAGTTCCTCATGCCATGGGCGTTGAGGGAGTCGGATATGAGCAGGTTGGTTGGGAAGTTGGCGGGCGCGTCGTGGGCGTCGAGTCCGTGGACGAGGAGACTGTTGTGCGCGCAAGCGTTGCGAAGGGCCTTCGCGCTCTTGAGCGGGAAATGCACCTGGCGCATCTCCTCGTCGCCCCAGCGCTCGGCGCAGAACAGCCAGAAGTCCACGAACGCTCCGAAGTCGACTACCTCGAGCATGACCCAGGCGGGCATGTCGTCGAGATAGTGGGCGATGAGGTCCCCGCTGTAGACGTCGTGCCGCTCGCCCTCCTCTGCGCGCGCCCGGAGGCCGCCGAGGACGCGCGGGTGGCGCTCGAGGTAGTCTGAGACGATGGAGTGGCCGTCCTCGCCTTCGGCCTCGAGGCGGCGCAGCAGCTCGATCTTCGCGAAGTGTTCGACGTCGATGACGATGCCGAGCATGGCGTCGCGCAGATTGCGGTCTACCGACGACAGCTCGATGAGGTGGGCGAAGTCGAGGTTGATGTACTGTCCGACGCGAGACCCCTCGACCTGCGTCGGGAACAGCTTGCGATAGGAGGCGGCGCGCAGGTAGTTGTTGGTATTCGTGAGGTATGCCACCGCGTCGGCTTCAGGGCAGAGGTCGAACGTGACGCCCCTGGACTTGAGGCGGGCAACCAGCTCTGTGGCGGAGAGCGGGGGTTTAGAGTGCGTGTTGTGGTTTTGGCTGCTGCTTTTGGGCTCGTCCATAAGGCTTTCTCATGTTTGTCAGGACCACGAGAGGGTCCACGGAGAATCGCCTTGTACCGAATCAGGGGGCTCGAGGATTTCATCGGGCAGGCTAATCGGATGTTCGCCGCGCATTGCAAAGTTGTAACTTCGGTTGAGGCTCCTGCGCATGAAAATCCTGGCTCGTTCAGCGGCATTTGGATGCAGCTTCGCTTCCGCATGTGCCTTTTCGAGAGGGATATCTTCGAGTAGTTCTGGATATCCAATTTCATCTAAGACGGCAATCCAGTCAATCCAAAGGAAGGGGTGGTATTGGTAGAGGCGCGCCCCGGCAACAACAGCAAATAGCGCGCCCTTGCTGACAATAGGCCCCTCGTCTTTCGGTATCTCAGAGAGCTTTCGTTCCCCAAACATGCCCCCATAGTAAAGGTCGGTGTTAGCCCGTGTGGCACAGCAACAAACAAGATATTCAAGCGTTTTAAGTTCTTCGGATTCCTCTATCGCGCGGCAGATGCCGGAGACCTCTACGAGGCTGCTGACTTGGATGAAAGATTCTTGGTAGCCCATCGTTTCTTCTCCTGTCCCTTCCTCGTAGCGAACTTATCGCTCAAAATGGAATTGCAATTCCAAATATATCATGTATGATAAAAATGGAAATAGACTTCCGAAACTTTCGTAAGAACCATTCGGGAGGAGAGAGGTACAACAGCAGGGAGGAGTGGGAACATGCAGACGAAGACGTTTACCTCGGCGAGTGCGTCAAAGTTCATTAAGCGGCTGGAGAACGAGAAGAGTCGCCTAATTAACATTGAGCAGAAAAACTCGACGTATGTGTTGGCACAAGGGGAGGAAAGCGAGCCTCCCGTATACGATTACGATGAAATCATCGGCCGCATAGATGAGCTTGATGGGGCTATCCGGCGTGTTCGTCATGCGCTTCACGCGTTTAATGCCCGTACGGTAATTCCTGAAGAGGGAATTACCGTTGACGAGGCGCTCATACGGTTGGCGCAAATGAATGGAAAGCTGCGGCGTTTAGAGCGCCTGCGCGCTGTTGAGCCGAAAAAGCGTCTTACCGGCGGTTATTTTGGCAGCAAGGGCCTTATTGAATATGAGTACGCAAACTTCGATGTAAAGAAAGCCCTTTCCGATTATGAGGAGCTTTACAAGCGCATCGCCGATCTGCAGCTTCGGCTTGATCTGACGAACCAGACCGAGACCTTTTCCGTTGAGATGGACGACTGGATACGATAGAGACGCTCATCGTTCCGGACCTCAGATGCCTGAATGAATATGGACCGCTTATCAGAATAGGGTTGAACCGTTCGTGTTGCTTGTTGTTTGTAGTCGTTTGTATCGTGCGGTTTTGCGTTGAGGTAACCGAAGGTTCAGAGCCTTCATCCGCTATTGAGCAGAAGAGGTCGAAAACCTCCCAAGGACGGCAATGCCCGTTCGTGGGGCTGCTGAGGTTCGGTTTCAAGCAGCGTGTTTATATCATGTCAGAAAACCATCGGTCTCGTTCTGCATTGAGTTCCGCACGCCTATGCTTCATCTCAGCTATTTCGTTGAGTTGGGTGAGGTAGCGGTTGGCGATATCGTGCTGTTCCGTTATCGGCGGCAGGGGGATAAACATATCTCTTAAATCATTGGGAGATATCTGCTGCATAGTGGTCGCGCTGTTTGCAGTGCGACAAAGTGCTTGCTGGCCGAGCGTACTACTGAGGAAAGCGAGCAAATAGTCCGGATTAAGGCGGGGTTTAGGCTGGATGCAATACAGGTTGTCAGCGATGAGGTATGCACTTGCCGGATGCTCGAATGATTCGCGTCCCAGTCGGCAGACTTTGAATGGGGCACCGGTGCGGGAGAGCAAGATGTTGTCGGTGGTGATGGGGGATACGTTGATGGTCTCGAGATCTTTCGCTGCAAAGAATGAGGAGGAGAGGTGCATACCAGCAAAAGTGAGGTGACAATAGTCGTATCCATGCTCGAAATCTTTGGATGTGAGATAGGCCACGGGAGCATTGTTATCGAGTGTGGGCTCAATGCTGCCCAGTGATGAAACGGTGAGGAGCCGGATCCCGCGCAGCCGTGTTTTCGGTATGCCACGCGTTACGGTTGCCACATCTCTTAGACGGACGCCATTGGAGAATGTCGGCCGATATCCTCGATAGCGAAGCGGGGTGAGAAGATAGCCACTGTTCTTAACGTCTTCATAGGGAATCAGCATGTCGCTTTGATCCGCGAATCGCTTCCCGGAGGCGAGGCGGTCGACTTCGTCGGGGAGGATGAACGCAATGCTGTCGGCGAACGCACGATTTTCGGGGCGGCTCAAAATGACTAGCGAGTCATAGGCGACGGTGCTCGGGCGGTGCTGGGGCGGTTGATAGGGATCGTCCATGGCCGCGGAGATCGTGTCCGGAAGCGCGATGACTGCCTCGATGAGCCTGTGGTCGATGAAGTCTTGCTGTCCCATGCGCCAGGCAGAGCGCGAGAGGGCGGTCTGAGGCATGAGAACCATGGCGATGCCTTTTGGACCTGCAAAGTAGAGCGCAAGTGCGGCGAATAGCCAGAACGTAAGCCGGGGAGGTTTGATTTCCAACGCTGTGCAGATGGTTCGGTATACAGATTCATCGCTGGCGGAGAGCGTCTCTTGTACTGGGGGCACACAGAGGACGATGCGTCCGGTCGATTCTTTGGCACGGCTTTTGTTGAACGGTGCCCTGATGATTTCGGGTGGTTCGGGAAGGAAAGGGAGCAACGCTGGAAGGATGCCTGCAACGATGCCTGCAGGGTCGATGATGTTGATAGGGCGCTTCTCGAGCTGCGCGGCGTGCTCAAGGCAGGTGGTGATGGCTGAGATGGAATTTGTTGTGGTCGCTGTCATACGTGCCAATCGATGGTGGTGTCGGTAGGTTGAAAAGACAAAGTGCATCTATCGAAATACTCGGAATTGTATTTCCGAATGCTCTCTTGAGCAAGTCGATGCATCAGAAGTCCCGGTATAGCCTTGCATTGAGCACGTTCATCGATAACGTTTGCGCATTGTTTGGATGAGCATTTGCCCGGCGCTGAGCGGGCACCGAAGCCCATATGACTCGGATTGGAGGATTGCATGGAATGGAAGCTCGTAGCGCCCGACGTTGATAGGCTTCTCAGATGCTTTGACAGAGGCTACAGAAACCCATCGCCCCAGACGAGCATTGTGCTCGGTGCGCTCGACCGGCTTTTCGAGGTGCTGGCCGATCTCGCACCGCTCGTGACCAACGATGAGGCAAAGTCCATCTGGCTCAAGGTTCCACGTGGGAGCCTGGATGATTTCGACAGCTATGAGGACTTACTTGAAGATGGGGAAGTACGTTCACGTTCTGAATACGTTGCGCTATGGGAGAGCGAGTATCCTGATGCCTATACCTGGTACGAACTTACAGTCGTAAAAAATGAGTATTGCCAAGCGGTAGCGGTCGGCAGGGTGTCCGTTGTCTGCGCCGACATCAAACAGAGTCCTGTTGAGTTCGATTGGTATGAAGAGTATCTGCTCGCGCTTCTCGAGCTGCTTGCTCAAGCTGCATGTGAAAGCATGGACGCATTAAGGAGTGGCGCGTACAACGCAGTCGTTTCAGGCGAACTGCCATATTTCCATCGTACCGGTATGGTTGCTCGGAGCGCCGTATGGGCAGCCAATCCAGAATCGAAGAAGGCAATCTTTGAGGGGATGGACGACTCTACCTTCAATGCATTTTGCAAGTATGCTGCGATGGGCGCCGAGGATGCGAGTGCCATCGGACGTCTGCCCTCTATGACGGGAAACGACTTTCTAGCTGCGTGTGCGCTCGGCTATGAGGCGTGTGGATACGACTTGTGCGGGAAGGATGGCAAGCGCTTGCCACTTGATGAGCTGTATCTGCGTTATGCGGATGGGCGTGATGAAGGCCTCACTGGCAAGGGAACGGGTCTCCATTCCGGGCCGGGCATCGATCTCTCGAGCCCTCGGGCATGGGAGGAATGGTACTTCGATCGAAAGCGGATGGGAGGTCATCCATGGGAGGTGTGTCGCGGCGGGAACTCCACACACGTGAGTCTGGCCGTATGTCACGATAGATCGGAAGCCGAGTTTTTACTTCATCTAGGGAGGCTTAGCGATGACGAGTTCCAGGAGATGAGAAGGTCATGGGGGTACTACTACGTCGTTGCGGGCAAAGCTTGGAACAGAGCAGTTGAGGCAGTTCACTTTTATGTTGCGCTCAAATGTGCAGGCTTGCCCGTTATTCTCTCGGACGCTTGCGCCATCCTCGCGCGTTTCAAGGGGGAAGACCTTATCGGTGTGGTTCCGCACGACGTCATCCCTGCAAATTGTGAGGGGCTGTTTCCCGAGCGCTTTGGGACGGTCCTTGATTTCATGCATGTATACGATGAGGATATAGCGAATTTCGGCGACAAGATCGAATGGCTACCAGAGCCAGAGGCGCGGCTCGCGAGCGGGGTCTTGGGATGGGCCTCGCCATCGTGCCTATGGAGTTGACCTTGGACCTGGGACGTCGTTTTCAGGCTCACGAGATACATTCCGAAGGGCGGATCAACGGGGCGCTGCGTGGGTGCCGTTGGATCATCTCTTTGTAACGATTAGGCAAGGAGGGGGTGGTTTGGCAATGTGCGGTATTGGCAACCTCAAGGTTCTTTGTTATTTGGCTGAAACATTGCAAGAGAGGATCCGTCGGTTTCCCGACGAGGAGGAGCTTCTCGCAGCAGTTCGTGCGGTTGGAATGTCCGATCCAATAGCTTTATCGGATATGCGTTCGGCTGCTATAGAGCGTCAATCTTGTTACGTTCTTGTGCCGGTGCTCTGGAATGCCGGCGATTTGAACGCCTATCGTAAGGCTGGATCCCATGGCGCTTCATTGTTCATGCTCGGCCAACGGCTTGTTCGGGACGCGATGGTGCAGTCGGAGCTCTTTCATAATGCCGGGAATCGGTTTATGGACTACCTTTCCTTATGGGCTCAAGAGCTCAATTGCCGTGGCGATGAGATGTATCGGCAGAATGCCCACGAGGATAAGAAGTTAACGCACGACATTGCTCGCTTCGTTGCTTCGCTCGAGTGTATGCATTCCATAGCCCATGAGAGCATGCGCGTCGAAGAGCTGCTCGGAACTCCTCTTCTGCAGAGTTCCGACAATCATGGAGACGTGGATTACATGGCTGTGATTTCCTTAGTTGCGTGTCTGGCGGATCTAAGGCTCAACGGGACGCTCATGAATCGTTTGAAAGCGGACATCGATTGCACGCCTGATATCGAAGAGGGGCCTGAGCAAGAGGTGGATCCAGAGAGGCTCGACGCCATCGAGTCGCCAGCGCTATGGCCTGATCAAATTGAGATAGAGGGACAACGATTTTATCCGGAGATCGAGGCTCAGGAGGTGGGTGCGGCTCTATACCTTGCAGAGCTGATTGCTTAGGACGAATGAGTGTCGGACGGTTGAAAAAGACGAGCAGCTTGAGCTGGGCCCGTTGTGCTCGGTGTAGATGGCTACTAGGTGATTTACGCGAGTCGCATGAACCCATCTGCTGAGTCACGCATAGAGCTCAGCATCCTCGTTCGCCCCTTTTTCGTTTCGAGAGACGAAAAAGGACGAAAGGGCCGGTCAATTGCCCCGACAAACCGGTCTGACCGCATCTATTGCCAGGGGCTGTCGAACTTGATGTCATATAGAGTGGTGAAGTTGGACCGGTCGCCTGCTACGTCCTCGGCGTCCGTTGTCGAGCGCAGGTGGGTGTAGCACACGCGCAGGACGAGGTCGGCGTAGTCATGCACGAGTCGCTCGGGATCGCGGTCGGGCGCGTGGCGTGTTCCAGGCATAGGCGGCCTCCTTCCTCGCTGCTCGCAGCGGTTTGCGGGATGCAGTTGCGTTCCCGTTCACCTATTACACACGGGCGAGGGCAGAATGTGACCATAAGGTTTGACCGGAGTTGCATGCATGGTGGAGAAAATCATTCGATGAGACGGCTACTTTGGACAAGCTGCACGCCAGATTGGACCTGATTCGGGGCTATCGATCGGTCGGGTTCTACCTGTTCTCGCGCTATCCGCTGTCAGAGGGGAGCCTAAAGAAGATGAGTGTCGATGGCGTCGATCATTCGCTGACGCTCGCAGACCTCTACGAACCAACCAGATAGCATGCTACTCGTTTGCAGAAGAGGCCGAACCGCTTCAAGGTATCTTCGCCAATGCTGAAAATCTTCGCCAAATATGATGCATATGGCGAAGATAAAAACAGGATGACGGGGACAATATGGCGCAATCCGAGTACGGAGATATGTATGAAACGCTGATGACTTCTGGGGTTGTACCGCTTCTCGGGAGATGCCCATGCCGGCAGATGGAAGGATTCCGACAATATGATCGCCGAACGCACGGCGGAAGGCGAACTGGTCGCTCGGTTCATTCCCACCTCGGCCGCCGGGACCCCTGCCGCCGTCGAAAAGATTTGCGCCGAGTATTCAAAGCAGATTTGCGCCGGGATTTATGACCCTCTGCTCGTATCGCTCGTCTTTGTCTTCGACTTCGTAAGCATCCATCCCTTCAACGACGGAAACGGCCGCATGAGCAGGCTGCTTACGCTGCTACTCATGTATCGAAGCGGGTACGACGTGGGGAAGTACATATCGATAGAGAGGGAGATCGAGGGCTCGAAAGAGACGTATTACGAAGCGTTGGCAGCAAGCTCCACGGGCTGGCAGGATGGCGAAAACGATTACGTTCCCTTCGTCACATACATGCTTGGCGTAGTAGCGGCCTGCTACCAGGAACTCGACAGCAGATTCTCAACTGTGGCGATGCCCGCGGGGAACGAGGAGGCAATCAGGGCATTCTTCGACAGGCTGATTGGAACGGCGACGAAGCGCGAGATTATGGACGCGAATCCCGGTATGAGCCAGCGCACGCTGGAACGAATCCTTGCAAAGCTCCAAGCTGAAGGTATGGTCGAAAAGGTTGGCGCTGCAAGATCGACGGCATATCGGCGAAGAGTATATAAAGGCTTATGCCTGGTGATGACCAGGCTGCCCCCATGCCTGCTAGTACCGATACACCCACAGTTTGCCGTCGTGGTAGTCGGCGCAGAAGACCTGCGTGGGGTCGTCTATGCCGCGTGCCGCGAGCTCACCCATGAGCCACTCATCGTCCCTGCCCAGCGCGGCAAGCTGGTCGGGTATGATGCGCCCTTCCTCTATCACGACGATGGAGAGGAGTTCCTCACCGCGCTCCAAGATAGTGAGCTGGCCGTTCTGCTCGAACCAGACGCTCTTGAGGTCGTCGAAGTTGGCGATCTTGCGCGTGTTCATCTGGGCGAGAAAATCGCGGATCGAGAGACCCGAGCGCTTGAAGTTGTCGGGCAGGAAATGCCCATCACGCACCAGCTGGATGCGCTTGCCGTCGACGAGTTCCTTCACGCGCACGCTGCGCGCCTTGAGCAGACGGAGCCCCAGCAGAAACGCTGTCCACACGGCGAGGACGAAGACGAACGTTGCGAGCGAGGCTTTGGTGTTGAGCGTGAAGGTACCTATGAGGCCGCCGATGACCATGTTGCCTACCTGGTCGGTGACCGAAGTGGGAGCAAGCTGCGTTTTGCCCGAGAGCCGCACGTAGACCAGGATGATGATGAAGCCGGCGAGGAGCTTCAGCGCGATGTGTGCGTATTCGATAACTCCCATGCTCACCCTCCTGTCCTGCGGCCGATTGGCGTCATCGGTATGCAGTATGCAGCAAAAATGGTATAGCAAAACCTCATCAATAAACGCAAAGGACCTATAGGTTGGCTGTAGCTTCCTGGAGACGCCGCGCGGGTATAACCGACGCAGCAGTATGAAAGCGAGGGATTTCAGCAGAGCAAATCCGAGGCGCTGGCAGTTTGGGATAACCGAAAACTAACGCTCGCACGATAGAATCCGCTCTGGCGGATAAGGCAGAGAGGTGTTGCAATGGCCGAAAGGGTGCTCGTCGTCGAGGACGACCCGGACATGCTGGACGCGCTCGTGCAGCTGCTCGCGAGCGCGGGCCTCGAGGCGCGGGGCGCCGCGGACGGGCTCGCCGGGCTCCGGGCGTTCCAGGCGGCGCTCCGGGCGGAGCCCTTCGACCTGGTGCTACTCGACGTGATGATGCCCAGGATCGACGGGTTTACGCTCTGCGAGGCGATCCGCGCCGCCTCCGACGTCCCCGTCATGGTCCTCACCGCGCTCGACGGGGAGGACGACCAGCTGCGGGCCTTCCGCCTGCTTGCGGACGACTTCGTGTCCAAGCCCTTCTCGCTGCCCGTGGTCCTGGAGCGCGCCCGCGCCCTGCTCAGGAGGGCGGCCCCGGGCCGGCCGGCGGCGGTAGGCGCCCTCGCGTGGCGCGACGTGGTCCTCGACCCCTCGGCGCGCGAGGCCTCGCGCGGCGGGGTCCCCGTCGAGCTCACCCGCACGGAGTTCGACGTGCTCGCCGCCCTCATGGCCCGGCCGGGCCGGGTGCTCTCCCGCGCCGAGCTCGCCTCGGCCGGCGGGCAGGCCGACCCCGCGGACCCCGCCGCCGGTGAGTCCGCCGTGAAGCTCCACGTCATGAACATCCGCCGCAAGCTCGGCGCGGACGTCGTCGAGACGGTGAGGGGGGTGGGCTACCGTGTTCCGCGCGATCGCCCGTAGCCTCTCCGCGAAGGTGTTCCTGCTCACGGCGGCCCTGCTCGCCGCCGGGTGCCTGGCCCTCTACGCCGCCGTGGCCCTCGCGCTGCCGGGCGGCTACCGCGCCCTCTCCGCCGCCCGCGCGGAGGAGGCCGCCGCGGCGCTCGCCGCCGAGCTCTCCGGCGCGGACGCGTCGGAGGCGGCGGGCATCGTCGAGCGCTTCGCCGCGGAGAACGGGGCGGCGGTGTCCCTCTCCGGGGAGCCGGGCGCCGCGGCCTCCGGCGACGGGGCGCCGGAGGGCTCCGCCTACACCGTCTCCGTCGCCGTCGAGCTCGCCGACGGGACGAGCGAGCTCCTCACGATCACCGACTCCTCGGGCGCGCTCGGGATCATCGCGGACGCGCTCCTCAGGCTCTTTCCCCCTGCCGCCGCCCTCATCCTCGCGGTCTCCGCCGCGGGCGCGTGGGTCTGCGCCCGCCTCGTGGCCCAGCCCGTCGTCGAGATCGCGGACGTCTCCGAGCGCCTGTCGCGCCTCGACATGACGTGGTCCTGCGACGAGGGGCGCACAGACGAGGTGGGCGTGCTCGCCAGGAGCCTCAACGCCATGGCGGCGCGGCTCGAGCGCACCATCTCGGACCTCACCGACGCCAACGGGCGCCTGCGCGCCGAGGCCGAGGAGGCTAGCGCCCGGGAGCGGGAGCGGCGCGACTTCCTCGCGGCCGCCTCGCACGAGCTCAAGACGCCGCTCGCCGCCGCGCGGGCGCAGGTGGAGGGCATGATGCTCGGCATCGGCGACTTCTCCGACCACGCCGCGCACCTGCCGCGCGCGCTCGCCGCCATCGACCGCATGGACGCGCTCGTGCGCGAGATGCTCGCCGCCGCCCGCGCGGACGAGCTGCCGCCCGAGGCGCCCGAGGCGGTCGACGTGCGCGCGCTCGCGGCATCGGCGGTGGCGTCGGCGCGCGGGCTCGCGGCGTCGCGGGGCGTGGAGCTCGCTCTCCTCGACTGCGGGCCGTGCCCGGTCCTCGCCGAGCGCTCGGCGCTTGAGATAGCCGTCTCCAACGCGGTCTCGAACGCCGCCCGCCACGCGCTGCCCGGAACGCGCGCGACTGTCTCGATCGAGGGCGGCGCCCTTCGGGTGGAGAACCGCTGCGAGCCCCTGCCCCCCGAGGCCGTCGCCCGGCTTTCGGAGCCGTTCTTCCGCCCCGACTCCTCCCGCTCGCGCGACGCGGGCGGCTCGGGGCTCGGGCTGCATCTCGCCGCGCGGGCCCTCGAGCGCCTGGGGGCCCGGCTCGCGCTCTCCTGCGAGGGCGGCGCCTTCGTCTTCGAGGCGGACCTCACCTGCCTCGCCGCGCCCGCGCGAACGGAAGACTAACCGAACGAGGACCGTCCGCGAACGGGTGCGCGCCACCATCGGTTACGTACGGGCGGCCTCGGCCGCCGAACCCGACGGAAAGGTGGCACCATGCCGTTTCCCAGACGCGCCCTCCTCTATCTCGTCCGAAAGAGGGGCAAGACCCTCACCCTCCTCGCGCTGCTCCTCGTGGTGGCGGTCCTCGCCCTCACGGGCTGGTCGATACGCGGCGCCGCCCAGACGGCGCAGCTGAACGTCCGGCAGGCGCTCGGGGGCACGTTCACCGTGGAGCCGGATAGCTCCAACGCCGCCAACTGGGGCAGCTCGAGCGTGGGCACGGGCTCGCAGGTCACGTTCCAGGGCGAGCCGCTCACGGCCGACTTCGTGCGCGAGGTCGTGGAGGGGGTGGACGGCGTGCGCGGCGGCTCGGGCAGCGTCTCCAACGTCCTCATCCCCGAGACGGAGGACGGGTCGGAGGCGCTCGAGCTCGTGGAGGGCGCCGACGGGGACTCGTCGCTGGCGGCGGGCTTCGCGGGCGACGACTTCGGGCGCACGGTGCAGTTCTTCGCCGTGAGCGACAGCTCCTTCGACTCCCACTTCGCCAACGGCTACCTCAGGCTCGTCGACGGCGAGCCCGTCACGGAGGGCTCCGGCGACGGCGTGCTCGTGAGCCGGGAGTTCGCCGAGAGGAACGGCCTCGCCGTGGGCGACGGGTTCAGCGTGCGCCGCGCGACCGTCCACGCCCAGATGGCGGGCATCGACGTGGAGGACACCCGCACGCAGGTGCGCGTCGCCGGCATCTTCGAGCCCACCGCCAAGTCCCAGGCCGACCTCGCGAGCTGGTCGATGGACAACGCCATCTTCGGCACCATCTCGACGCTCGACCACGCCCGCGAGGGCACCGCCGAGGCCGGCTACGACCGCGTGACCTTCCAGGTGGACGACCCCGCCGAGCTCGGCCGCATCGTCGGGGAGGTCGAGAACCTCGACGCGCTGGCGGGCAAGGGCTACCGCGTCTCCGCGGACACTTCCGACGTCGACGCGGTGAGCGCGCCGCTCGAGAACATGGACCGCCTCGTTACCGCGCTCGCGGCGGCGTCGGTGGCCGTGGGCGCCGTGGTCCTCTACCTCGTGCTCTCCGGGCGCGTGCGCGACCGCCTGCACGAGAGCGGCGTGCTGCTCTCGCTCGGCCTCACGCGCGCCTCGGTGGTGGGCCAGTACCTCTGCGAGGTGCTGCTCGTCGCGGCGGTCGCCTTCGCCCTCGCCGTGCCGGCGAGCTCGCTCGCGGCGCGCACGATGGGAGGCGCCCTTCTGGGCTCGGCGTCCGAGAGCGTCCAGACGGGCGGCGGCGACGGAGGGGTCAGCACCGCCGACGGCGTGTCCACCGTCTCGGGCGACCCCTTCGCGCCGACCTTCGAGGTCGACGGCGCCTCGTTCACCGACATCGAGGTCGAGGTGGGGCCGACGTCCGTCGCGGCGCTCTTCGGCGTGGGGCTCGCGGTCTCGGCCGCCGCGGTGCTGCTCGCGAGCCTGCCGCTCAGGCGCATGGGGCCCCGCGAGATCCTGTCAACGCTCAGCTAGGGAGGAAGACCATGGAGAAGCACCTCGACGCCGGGGCGGCGGCCCCTCGCCCCGCAGCCCTCGAGCTGAGGGACGTTACCTACGCCTACGCCTCGCGCCCGCGGCTCAAGATACTCGACGGCGCCAGCGCCTCGTTCGAGGAGGGGGTTATGTACGCGATCGTGGGCCCGTCGGGCTGCGGCAAGTCCACGCTGCTCTCGCTCCTGGGCGGACTCGACGTGCCCGTGTCCGGCGAGGTCGCGGCCGCCGGCGTCCCGCTCGGGAGGGTCGGGCTCGCTCGGCACCGCCGCGAGAACGTGGCCTTCGTGTTCCAGGGCTACAACCTCGTCGACTACCTGACGCCGGCGGAGAACGTGGCGCTCGCCACGCGCCTGCCCGCGCTGCCGCTCCTCGAGAAGGTGGGGATCTCCGCCGAGGACGCGCGGCGCAGCGTGCTCGCCCTCTCTGGCGGCCAGCAGCAGCGCGTGGCCATCGCGCGGGCGCTGGGCAGCGACGCGCGGGCGCTGCTGTGCGACGAGCCTACGGGGAGCCTCGACGAGGACACGGCGGAGGAGGTCGCGGGCCTGCTCGTGCGGGCCGCCCACGAGGAGGGCCGCTGCGTGGTCGCGGTCACGCACTCGCGCGACCTCGCCCGGCGCGCGGACCGGGTCTTCCGTCTCAAGCGCGGCAGGCTCGTCCGGGAGCGGTAGCGGCGGGCGGATGCCTGTTTGATGCGATTTCGCAGGCATCAGGCTTTGCCATGAGGTTTTCCTTGAGCGGCTCCCCCTTGTTCGTCAGGCAAGAGGGGCCGCTTTCATTCGGTCGAAGAGTCTCCCTGCGAATTACGCGGCAACTGGACGGTGGGTAAAGCCCCCCGCATTATCCGGGTGGCGGACATCCTCGACGCTCGTCGGGCAGGTCGAGCTCCATAAGATGCGAAGCGTGCCAAAGGGGCTTCGACGCGCCACGGTGCCAGCACGTAGTCCTCCGGTGGCCGGCCGTCGAGCACGAAGGCCCCTATCACGGACGTCGCGCCGTCTCCACGAAAACAGTCGCGACAGGAGGCGGCCCTCCCGTCAAACTCTCGGGCTACGAAGAGACTCTTCTCCTGCATCGCGGTTTTGAGGCCTTCGGATGTCGGATACGCACCGAATTCCCACCATATATCGTGGTCCGTCCCCCTCATCCCTTCGGCGACGTCTCGATAGAGCGCCTCGATGGCGGCAAGACAATCTTGCGCCGCCAGGCAGATATGCATGAAGCATCGGCTCCCATCAAGCGTGCCGTGCGGATGCGGGCATCGAGCGTCGAGCATACGCCGCTCGGCCCCTCTTCCGTCTCAACTCTGCGGTTAACGAGATGCGCCGCCAGGGGCTTGGGGAGATGCCAGACAGGTTGGCGACGGTCTGCCCGGTCGCAGGGCCTCTTTCCACTCTTTATTTTGCTTCCGCACGTTTTCGCAGCTTGCAGACCCTTCCATTCGCGAGTCAACGGCGTAGCCTTGTCACTGCCATCCAAAGGAAAGCGAGGTTCCATGTCAGACAGGTTCGGGAGGTTCGAGGACCTCCCCGAGGGGCGCAGGCGGGCGGTGGTGGACGCCGCCGCAGAGGTGTTCGGGGGCGAGGACTACGCTCGCGCCTCGACGGCGGACATAGCCAGCCGCGCCGGGGTCTCGAAGAGCCAGCTCTTCTTCTATTTCCACAACAAGCGCGAGCTCTACCTCTACGTCCTCGGCGCGCTCACGCGGCGCGTGGCGGAAGCGGTGGTCGACGAGCGCTGGTACGAAATCGACGACTTCTTCGAGCTCATGCGATACGCCGCCACGCGGAGGGCCGCTTTCGCAAGGCTCAGCCCGCGCGTCATGGGCTTCTTCGTCCGCGCGTTCTACCCCGGCCACCGCGACGTCTCAGGCGCGCTCGACGCCTTCATGACGGACTCCGTGCCCGCCATGGTGCAGGCGTACCTGGGGCACGTGCGCTGGGAGCGCTTCCGGGAGGGCGTGGACCCCATGCGCGTGGTGCGCATGCTCGTGTGGTGCGGCGACGGCTACCTGCACGAGCAGCTGCGCGGGGGCGGACGGCTCGACATGGAGGCCATGCTCTCCGAGTTCCTCGTCTGGCTGGACTGGCTCAAGCGGGCGACGTACCGGGAGGAGTACCTATGACGGGAGCGGCCAAGGCCCCGGCGATCAGCGTGCGCGGGCTCACGAAAGACTACGGGAGGGGCAGGGGCGTCTTCGGGGTCGACCTCGAGGTCGCCCCGGGCGAGGCCGTCGGCTTCCTCGGGCCCAACGGGGCGGGCAAGACGACGACCATGCGCCATCTCATGGGGTTCGTCCGCGCGCAGGCGGGGACCGTCGAGATCCTGGGGCACGATTGCTTCCGCGAGCGGCCGGCCGTTCAGGCGCGCCTGGGCTACCTTCCCGGGGAGAACTCCTGCATGGGGGAGATGGCCGCCGGCGCCTTTATCCGCCTCATGGGGGACGTGAGGGGGCTCTCCGATCGCTCGCGGGCTCGCGAGCTCTGTGAGTCGCTCGAGGTCGACCTCGGTGCGCGGATCGGCAGGATGTCCAAGGGCAACCGCCAGAAGGTGGCCATAGTGGTCGCGTTCATGGCACGGCCTGACGTGCTCCTGCTCGACGAGCCTACGAGCGGCCTCGACCCGCTCATGCAGGAGCGCTTCCTGGGGCTGGTCGCCGAGGAGCGGGCCCGGGGAACCGCCGTGCTGCTCTCCTCGCACATCTTCGAGGAGGTGGAGCGCGCCTGCGACCGCGTCGTCTTCGTCAGGGGCGGGCGCGTGGCCATGGAGTGCTCGATGGCCGACGTGAGGGCGCGCCGCGGGCGCACCTACGTCATCGGGTTCTCGAGCGCCGGGGAGCGGGAGCGATGGCAGCGCTTGTGGGGCTCTCCTGCGGAAGGGCGCGGCTCCGTGACGGAGCTCCGCGGCGTCGTGGACGCAGGCAGCCTCATCCGCAGCCTTGCGCCCTTCGAGGTCTCCTCGCTCGACGTTCGCGAGCAGACGCTCGAGGAGCTGTTCCTCGAGCTGTACGAGAGGGGCGGGAAAGGTCCCGCCCGGGAATCTGGGAGGTAGGCCATGGTCTGGCCGCTGTTCAAGCACGAGCTCAGGTCCTGTGCCGCGCCCGTTGCCGTCGTCGCGTGCGTCCTCGCGCTCTACGCCGGGGCGGTGGTCGGCATGTTCGATCCCGAGCTCGGGGAGTCGCTCGAGACCATGCGGGGGGCCATGCCCGAGCTGTTCGCCGCCTTCGGCATGGCGGACCAAGGCTCCACGCTGCTGGAGTTCCTCGTCAGCTACCTGTACGGCTTCCTGCTCGTCGTCTTCCCGCTCGCCCTTGCGGCCATGCTGACCGACCGGCTCATGGTGCGCCGCATCGAACAGGGAAGCATCTCCTACCTGCTGGCACAGCCCGTGGGGAGGGCGCGCCTCGCCACCTCGCAGCTCCTCGTCATGACGTCGTGCCTCATTGCCCTCATGGCCGTCATGGGTGCTGTCGAGTATGCCTGCGCGGAGGCCCTCTTCCCCGGGGAGCTTGCGGCTGCGGACCTCCTCGCCATCAACGTATCCACGCTCTGCCTCTGGTCCTTTCTCGCGGGCATTTGCTGGCTCTCCGCCTGTGCCTTGCCGGGCACCGCTGCCGCGCGCTGGGCGGGCGCGGCGATTTGCATCGCCTTCGTGCTCACCGAGATGGCCTCCGGCGTGGGCGAGGGGCTCGCGTGGCTCGGCGACGTCACTCCGCTGGCGCTGTTCGATCCGCTCGGCGTCGTCTCCGGCGAGGCGGGCGCGCTCGCGGGGTCGACGATTCTGGCACTTGCCGGCATCGCTCTCGCCTCGGTGGGCACCGCCGCGTTCTGCAGGCGCGACTTCAGCGTCTAGTTCGCCCATGGGAGGGGCCGCCCAACCGATCAATCCCTACGGGCGGTCCCTCTCGCATAGATTAGTTTCGAGGCGCATTTCGGAAGAGAATGGCTGCCAGGCATGCGCTCAGTGGGAGGGATACGGGCGATGATGGTGCCAAGTTGTGCGAGGGTTAGCACATCACGCCGATGGCTTGTGACAGCAGGTGGAATTATCCGAAGGCAGCTTCTAGGTTGTTGCATTACCTGTATGTGACTGGGTACATACATTAACAATATTCAACAAAAGGTTGGAGATTGTTATGAGTTGTCAGCTAGCGACACGCATCGATGATGTGGAAGCGGAGCGTTTTCGCGAAATCACACGTCGCCTGGGCACGACACCGGCAGATGCGATGCGAATCTTCGTATCCGCCTTTAATGCGCATCGCGGCTTCCCGTTTGATGTCCGGCTGGCGGAGCCGGCAGTCGAGGCGTTTTCCAGCGAGCAGGAGGCAGCAGAGTTTTCGGACCATCTCGCCATGAGGATGATGAGCGATGCGTGGTGAGATATGGACGATGCGAGATGATCTCTATGCGAGCAAAGCTCGCCCGGTGGTCATCGTTCAGAGCGATGAGATTGCTGGCTTCGACTCGGTCGTTCTCTGTCTTCTGACTACATACGACAATACGGATGCGGCAACTCGGGTGCGCGTAGAGCCGTCTGCCGAAAATGGCCTAGAGCGTACGAGTTTCGTTATGACCGAGAAGATTGCGTCGGTAAGCCGCAGTATGCTTGGCAAACGTATCGGCATACTTGAAGAAGTCTATATGAAGCAGGTGTCGCAATCATTGAAAGTGGTTCTTGGCTTGTAAGTGCGCAACTATTCAGAAGCGGGCTGGAAGTGCTTCTCGTTCCTGCTCATCGACACGCGGCTGGCGAGCACCCTGGCCTTCCTCTCGCGCTCGGATTCGAAGAAGGGCGCCGTGAGCTCGTAGGGGTCGCCCCCGCGTCCATGATCATCCTGTTGAACCTTTATGTAGTACTCGATGTCGAGTGTGAGGGAGAGGACTGTCTTGCGGAGGTGGTGGTCGAGCCTTGTGAGCTCGGCGAGGTAGGCGAAGTCAAGGTTGATGTAGGAGCCGAAGCGCTCCGAGCCGGGGTTGGTGTAGCGGGAGAAGCACTTCGCGGACGCCTTCACCTTGAAGAAGAAGTTGTTCTCCCGCAGGAACCGCTCGGCTTCCCGCTCGTCCATCAGCTCGAAACGGCCCCCTCGGTCCTTGAGGTGACGGACCTGCTGGACGTCGTCAATGAGCGGACATCCCCTTGTTGTCGCGGTGCCGGAATCTCCCATATCGGCTCAAAAAGAAAATGCGACTGAAGGTACAGGTACCCGCAGCCGCTAAAAGCCCTAGGGCTTTTCACAATGACTGAAGTATATCCGATCGGGGCGGACGGGGAAAGCGCATGGGAAGTGCTGGCCATCCATCAGAGGAGTTCCATACCCTCGACACAGAGGGGCCTGCGCGCACGACGATTACGCTGGCGCCGACGGGGGCGGGGCAGGCTCGCCCCTCACCTTTGGGACATGCCGAAGATGAGGGCGTCCTCGCGCTCCATGTCAGAGGGCTCCTCCTCGCCGCGCATGGCGGAGAGGTCCCGCGCGAGGAAGTTAGCGGTCCAGGCGAGCCCTCGTCGACCTCGCCGACGGACCGTATGCGCCTGAGCTTCCGGAACACGCGCCATCTCGTGGCTAAGGAAGTACTTGGTCGCGGGGAAAATCCACTCGTCGGGATCGAGGCCGAGCTTGAAGAGAAATGTCCTCGCGTGCTTGTATGATTACAGCAGAAAGCAACTCCTTAAGACATGAAGCCTAAGGTTCCTTATCTACGATGGAGGTGCTCAATGCGTTGGTATGCGCATTCGCCCAGTGAAGAACGTCCAGGCTACTGGCAAAACCTCGACTCGCATTTATTGAATGTTGCGGCGTTGGCCAAGGGCTTCTCCGACAAATTTGGTTTCTCCGTTTGGGGCGATGTGCTGGGGAGATTACATGACATTGGAAAAGCGACCGCTGCATTTCAGGAGCGGCTTGCAGGGTCTCGGCAGCATGTTGACCACGCAACGCCGGGTGCCCTCTTTGCGTATGCCTCGTTCCAAACGCCTCAAGATAAAATTGCTGCAGCCATTCTTGCATATGCAATCGCTGGACACCATGGAGGTATGCCCAACGGGCTGGCAAAAGGCCCATTTGCACAGAGAGTGCCGCTTACTAATCGGTTCAAGGCATATGACGACAGCGACCTCGCGTGGGTTAATGCGCGACTCGGAGAGCTTGGCATTGCGCTCCCCGGCGTAAAGGATCTTGAACCGTTGCCGTTTCTTTGCAGAATGCCACAGTCTGCCCAGGATGATAAGGCGTTTCGGGACAGTGCAGTCTTCTCCCTTTCGCTGCTGTGCCGCATGCTCTATTCCTGCCTCGTGGATGCCGACTACTTAGACACAGAGGCATTCATGATGCCTTCGAGAGCGAACGTTCGAGCTTCGAGCCGACCTCTGGCTCTGCGGGAGCTGTCCGATCGTTTAGACCATTATCTAGATGCGCTTACGGCGAGCGCTTCTCCTTCAGCAGTGAATGATGCCCGGGCAAGCATACTCGGGTCCTGCCGCGTGGCGGCTGATAATAAACCGGGGGTCTTTACGCTTACTGTACCGACCGGCGGTGGAAAAACGCTGTCAAGTCTTTCGTTCGCGCTCCGCCACGCCATCGCGCACGGGATGGAGCGTGTTATCTACGCTATTCCGTATACGTCAATCGTTGAGCAGACGGCGCAGGTATTTCGGAATGTACTCGGTGCGGAAAATGTGTTAGAGCATCATTCGAATTACGATTTTGAAGAGGATGCCGAACGCGGCGAAATCTCTCGTCTGCTAACGCAAAACTGGAATGCACCAATCGTGGTAACAACCAATGTTCAGCTCTTTGAGTCGCTATTCTCAAATCGCCCCGGCAAGTGCCGCAAAGTCCACAATATCGCGCGAAGTGTCGTTGTGCTCGACGAGGCACAAACACTTCCCGACGGTCTGTTGAAACCGACGTTGGCCATGATTGAAGACCTTTGTCTTGATTTTGGCGCGAGCGTTGTGCTGTGTACGGCGACGCAGCCGGCGCTCGCGGGCTTGTGGCCGTTTGGAACAGAAGCGCGCGAGATTGTCACAAACAGAAATGGATTCGACAGAGCGTTTGGTGGTCGCACGCAATTTGTCTGGGAGACGGAAATCGATGAACAGGATCTTGCGTCGCGACTCGTGGATGAGCGCGCGGTACTTTGCATCGTGGGCACCAAATCGAAGGCGAAGTCGATTTACGAGAATGTGAAAAGCCTGATTGGGGTTGCCGAAGATCAAGCTGAATGCAATGGCTGTTGCGACTTTGGCCTGTTTCACCTGAGCGCAAACATGACGCCGCTGCATCGTTCTCGCGTGTTGGAGAAGATTCGCGCCCGCCTGACAGCCGGCGAGCGCTGTATCGTGGTATCGACGCAGCTGATCGAGGCTGGCGTTGATATCGATTTTCCGAGCGTTTATCGCGAGCTTGCCGGCATTGACTCTCTGTTCCAAGCCGCCGGACGTTGCAACCGCGAAGGCACACGAGCGCAAGGCGAGGTGCACGTATTTGAGCTCTTAAGCGATCGCGAAAAGCCGACACCGCACACTTGGCTCGAGCGCATGAAGAGCATAGCGCGCGCTCTGATTGAGCGTAACGGCGGTGTGATAGACGACGAGCTCGTTCCCGCGTTCTTCAGGCAGCGTTACGAAACAGATGGCGACGGCCTCGATGGGAAGGGTATCTTTCGCGAGTTGACGGATAGGGGGCTGATAGAAAGTGAACTGAAAACGCTTCAGTTGGAGTCGGTGGCAAACGAGTACCGGATTATCGAGGACGACACCACGCCCGTATTCGTTCCTTGGGGTGAGGACGGCGCGAAAATGCTGTGCGATTTGCAGCGCCGGATTGAGCACGGCGTTGAGCCTGCCGCGCTAGTCATGAGAATGCAGCGCAGCAGTGTTTCTGTTCGCGGCTATCTTTATGAGAAGCTGAAGGAAGCGGGCGCCATCGACGACGAGTCGTATCAACCGCTTGCCGTTTTACAGCCCGACGTCGGGGGCAACCGGTATTACAGTGATGAGGTCGGACTGTTGCTGCCCGGCGAGGAAGAGCTGAACGACTTGATTGTCTGACGAATTGCGTCCAACTTGAAAAGAGGTTGGGATGGGGTTTGGAATCAGGGTTCTTGTCAGCGGTGAACGCGCGTGTTTTACCCGTCCGGAAATGAAGGCGGAGCGCGTGAGCTATGATGTGATAACGCCATCCGCGGCACGAGGCATTCTCGAGGCGGTGTATTGGAAACCGGCGATACGCTGGCATATCGATGCGATCGACGTACTGAACGAGATTCGCTTCGATACGTTCAGGCGCAACGAGCTGGAAGGCAAGCTGAGTTATCGAGATGCCAAGGCTGCGGCAGACAAAGATGCTCCATTGTCGATTGTCGCTTCAGCTAATCGTCAGCAGCGCGCAACGATGTACCTCAAGCATGTTGCCTATGTCATCACTGCGCACTTCTCGTTAACCGATAAGGCGGGAGCGGACGATACGCCCGAGAAGCACTACAACATTGTGTTGCGGAGGTTGCGCAAGGGCCAACACTTTAATCAGCCCGTTCTGGGTTGTCGAGAGTTCCCCGCCACGGTATCTCTCCTTGAAAAAGATGATGAAGCACCCCGTTCATATTACGCAGACGTTGACGAGCGCGACTTGGGATTCGTGCTCTATGACTTGGATTTCTCTAATCCGGAGTCACCTCAACCGCTGTTCTATCGCGCGGTTATGCGGCGCGGCCACATTGATGTCGCAGGGGCTGCGAGTGGGGTGGTTTCATGATTCTGCGGGAGTTGAGTAATTTATACAGCCGGTTGACTGCAGATCCAGATTCAGGTGTCCCACCGTTGGGTTGGAGCAGCGAAAAGGTTTCTTTTGGCATCATGCTCGCCGAAGATGGTCGCGTTCAGTCGGTCGTTCCCTATAACTCTGGGACGGATAAGAACGCTTCAAATTACCGAACAATGAATGTACCGGAACATGCGGGTCGGTCTGGCAAGAACCCCGCGCCGTACTTTCTGTGCGATACGGCTAAATATTTTTTCGCCATGGATGAAAAGAGCGGCGATTGCAGGTTTGCCGACTCCCGTGAGCTACATGAGACCGTACTGGCGCAGTGCGAAAGTGCGGCAGCTCGGGCGGTTTTGTCGTTTTTCGCCCGCGGTCCTCATCC
Organism: Collinsella sp. An2; assembly: GCF_002160065.1. Lineage (GTDB taxonomy): Bacteria > Actinomycetota > Coriobacteriia > Coriobacteriales > Coriobacteriaceae > Limicola. The sequence goes on from NZ_NFJW01000004.1 coordinate 86,193, forward strand.
AGAAGAGTTGCGTGAGGCGGATCGCGACGCCCTTGGTAAGGGCGGGTTCGTGGTATTTTGCCTGGCCGATACGGCTAAGCCGGTAAGCGACGACCCCTTGGTTAGGGATGCCTGGTCGACTTATCGTGCGGCGGCACATACAGACGATGTTGTGGGGTTTTGCTCGGTGACGGGCAAACGAACCCAGCTTGCGAGGTTGTTTCCTCAGGTAACGGGATTGCCGGGCGCACAGTCTTCAGGCGCATCGCTCGTTTCCTTCAATTTCCCCTCTTCAGAGTCATACGGCAAAAAGCAGGCATTCAATGCCTCGATATCCAAAGATGTGGCCCAAGCCGCCGGCTCTGCGCTGAAATATCTCTGCGCGCGGAAGGAACGTCGCATTTCTCTTGGAGACACCTTCATCGTTTATTGGGCAGATCGTTCAGCCCCGCTCGAGGATTCATTTGCGTTTTCATTTTTGCTTGGCATGCCAAAAGGCGAAGACGAGGAAACCCTCCATCTCATCCAAAACGCATTTGAGCGCCTGCGCAGGGGACTTCCCATCGAGGGGGCTGTCGATACGAACGTTTCTTACTGCGTGCTCGGTATCGCGCCGAATAACGCACGTCTTGCCGTGCGTTTCTTTGAACAAAACAGCTTGGGAGAACTGGCTGAGCATTTCTCGTGGTACCTCCGTGATATCGATATGGCGGGGGTACGCCCCGCATCTCTTCAGCAGCTGCTGAGTCAGACGGCGCCACAGGGGGATGCAGACAAGATTCCAAGCACAATTTTGCATGCGGCATTTGAGGCAATGGTCAAAGGAACGATGTTCCCGGTTGCGTTGCGCCAACTCGTTCTCGAGCGCATGCATGTCGATCAGGGAAGTAATAACAAATGGGATCTTGGCCAGAGAGCGGCGTTGCTCAAGGCGTATATGGTTCGCAAATGGAGGAAACGGGGTTACATACCGAGTAACGAGGAGAGGATTGACGTGTCGCTGAATCGAGAAAACTCCAATGAGGGGTATCTGCTTGGCAGAATGTTTGCCGTGATGGCACGTGCTCAGCGTGCTGCCGTTGGCGAAACCAACTCAACGATTGTCGAGCGTTATATCGGGTCGCTGTCGACAACTCCGAACAGGGTGTTCCAAACTCTTATGCGAGGGTTCCACACGCACCTTTCGACTCTGAAGAAAAAGATGCCCGGGCTTGCGGTGAGCCTCTCTAAGGAGATGGATGAGATCGTGGGCAAGATGCCGGGCGATGGACTTGTTCCCAAGGCGCTTTCGTCGGACGATCAGTGCGAGTTTTTCATCGGCTATCACCAGGAGCGAGAGGATCTCTGGTCGAATCACCGTACGGTGGATAGCGAGAAATTGACCAATACCGAGGATGTTGAGGAGTAGCCATGTCTGAGCCTATTACCAACCGTTACGACTTCGTGTTTTTCTGCGATGTGAAGAACGGTAATCCGAATGGCGACCCTGACGCGGGCAATCTTCCGCGCATCGACCCCGAGACGGGGCATGGCATCATTTCGGATGTTTGCATCAAGCGCAAGATTCGCAACTACGTCGACCTTGTCAAAGCGGACGACTATGATAGCCCCGATGTTGAAGAGGGCGCTTTGGGCTACAAGATCTACGTTCAGGAGGGCGCGGTTCTGAATCAGCGCAACGAAAGGGCGTATGTTCACTACAAGCTTAAGCCCGAGAAGGCGAAGCTTCCCAAAAAGATCGAGGACCAGCGCCGGGTTACTAAGTTCATGTGCGACAACTTCTTTGACGTGCGCACGTTTGGCGCTGTGATGACGACGGGTGTGAACTGCGGTCAGGTGCGCGGGCCTGTGCAGCTCTGCTTTGGTGAGTCGATCGATCCGGTTACGCCGCTTGAAATGAGCATCACGCGCATGGCGGCGACCGAGGCGAGCGAAGGCAAGGACAATAAGACCATGGGACGCAAGCAGTACATCCCCTATGGCTTGTATCGTGTCGAGGGCTTTGTCTCTGCTCCTTATGCACAGAAGACCGGCTTCTGCGAAGAAGATCTCAAACTGCTCTGGGAAGCTTTCATGAATATGTTCGAGAATGATCGAAGCACCGCACGTGGCCTTATGACTTCGCGCAAGCTTATTGTTTTCAAGCACGAGAGCAAGCTGGGAAACGCGCCTGCTGAACGTCTGTTCAGCCTTGTGAAGGTCGAGCGTACCATTCCGGATGGACAAGAGGCACGCTCGTATGAGGACTACAGAGTGCTTCTAGATGAGAACGAGTTGCCTGTGGGGGTAAGTGTCGAGCTCTATGACGCGATTGTGCCATCGGCTCTGTAGAGTGCAAGATGTATACGGATTCCGAGCTCCTTGCATTGTCGGGCTTGCAGCATATCGCGTATTGCGAGCGACAGTGGGCTTTAATCCATATCGAGCAGATATGGTCCGATAGTGGGGATACGGCACGCGGCAACGCATTCCATACCAGGGTGGACATCCCCGGCTATTCCGGTACTCACGGTGTGCGAGCTGAACGGAGTCCGAGGCTGGTCAGCTATCGGTTGGGTATCGCCGGAGTTGCGGATATCGTTGAGTATCGCGTGGGCGATAGCTTCTCGGTTATGCCCGTTGAGTATAAGGTCGGCAAGCCGAAGGTGGAGGATTGGGACCGTCTGCAAGTGGCGGCGCAGGCCATGTGCCTTGAGGAAATGGAGGGCGTTATTGTAAAACAGGGAGCCCTCTTTTATGGCGAGACGCGGCGTCGCGAGGTCATAGAGATCGACAAGGCGCTGCGCACCCGCGTCGAGGTTTTGAGCGGGCGCATGCACGAGTTGGCTGCGTCGGGAATGACCCCGCAAGCAGTGCGGTCCTCCAAATGTCGGCGTTGCTCGCTAAAAGACGATTGCCTGCCGGCTGCAGCCGAGAATAGCGCATCCACATACTGGCACGATGTCGGCGGGGTGGAGGACTGGGTATGAAACGTCTTCTCAACACGCTTTATGTGACAAATCCTGATGCGGTCGTGCGCAAGCGGGACGACGCCATATCTGTCGAGCTTGATGGTAAGAGGGTGATGAGCATTCCCTTTCATGTGCTCGACGGGATTGTTTTATTCGGTCACGTCGGATGCACGATGGCAACACTTGCAGCGTGTGCCGAGAAGGGCTTGTCGGTTGTTCTGCTCGATGAAAGAGGTCGTTTTAAAGCGCGCGTCGAGGGGTCCGTTTCGGGGAACGTTTTGCTTCGCAGGGAACAATACCGCCGCGCTGCGAGCGAGCTAGAGGCCCTGGCGTTAGCCAAACGCTTTGTAGTGGGTAAGGTTCGCAACACGAATACGGTGTTGCGTCATTATACGCGCGATCATCCGGAGGTCGCCGATGACGTTGCCGCTACAGTGCGCGCGCTTGACGAAGCTGCGGTGAACGCAGCTTCGTGTCCGTCCCTGGATGAGCTGCGCGGCATTGAGGGAAACGCCGCACACTCCTATTTTTCGATATTTCCCTACTTGCTGCGAGGGGCGGAACCAATCGTTTTTGATGGGAGGACAAGGAGACCGCCGCGCGATCCTGTTAACGCGACGTTGTCGTTTTTCTATACGTTGCTTGCGCGCGATGTGGCGACCGCATGCGAAGCGGTTGGGCTTGATCCGCAAATGGGCTATTTACATTCATGCCGTCCAGGTCGTATGAGTCTTGCACTGGATCTCATGGAGGAGCTCAGGGCACCTGTCGTTGACCGTTTTACGCTTTCATTGTTCAATCGAAAGCAGCTTGCGGCGGAGGATTTTAAGACTGATACGAGCGGTGGCGTCTTCTTCAAAGAGCATGGTCTCAAGCGGGCTCTCGAGGCTTGGCAGAAAAAGAAGCAAGAAACGTTCACGCATCCGTTTCTAAAAGAGCGCATGCCGCTGGGGTTGCTCCCTTTTATTCAGGCGCAGCTTCTATCTCGATATTTCCGCGGAGATCTTGACGATTATCCAGCGTGTATTTGGAGATAGCCATGTATGTTCTTGTCACGTATGACGTAGCGGGATTGGATAAAGGCGGAGCCCGGCGCTTGAGGCGCGTTTCAAAACTCTGCTGCCAGTACGGGCAGCGGGTTCAGTATTCGGTGTTTGAGTGCTTGCTGGAGCCGGCTCAGTTTGTCGAATTGAAGGGTCAGCTTCTGAAGGCTATCGACCCGTTGCAGGATAGCATTCGGTTCTACAATTTAGGAAAGAATCGAAACGCACGCGTCGAAGAATACGGTGCAAAGAAGTCGTATGACCCAGAGGGATTCTTATTCATATAGGAGCGTTTTTACTTGCGCGAACCTCAAGCTGTGGCGCGGAGTGGTGAGGTTCGCGCAAGAGTCCTTAGCTTTCTGAGTGTATATTGAGCTTGATTGACGGACTTCTTTGTGGCTGTGTATTTGAAACGAATAAAATGAATAGGGATATTCAGTTTTCTGACTGAATTGACAGTCGCGCCCCTCGCGGGCGCGTGGGTTGAAACTGAGAACACGAGAGGCTCCCATCCTATCGATCCGTCGCGCCCCTCGCGGGCGCGTGGGTTGAAACGCCAGCTGCGGGCCGTTCATCGGCTTGCGCCGCTGTCGCGCCCCTCGCGGGCGCGTGGGTTGAAACAACGCGCTCAAGGCGCGCGTCGCCGCCGAGATGTCGTCGCGCCCCTCGCGGGCGCGTGGGTTGAAACCGTCTTGGAGGTGGCCTGGGAGATGCCGAGGAGAGTCGCGCCCCTCGCGGGCGCGTGGGTTGAAACGGGTCGGCCATGTCGACCGTGGCGCAGGGAACCGTGTCGCGCCCCTCGCGGGCGCGTGGGTTGAAACCGGTGTTCGCTCCGTAGCGCGGAATCCACACCCAGGTCGCGCCCCTCGCGGGCGCGTGGGTTGAAACGCGATTACGCGGTCGGCGTCTGCGTGCTGGCTCTGGTCGCGCCCCTCGCGGGCGCGTGGGTTGAAACGAGATGGCGGCCGACGGCGCGCGGAAGAGCGACATGTCGCGCCCCTCGCGGGCGCGTGGGTTGAAACGAGAGGGCGGCGACGAACGTGTCTAAATTCAGGAGTCGCGCCCCTCGCGGGCGCGTGGGTTGAAACTGCAACGTGGGGAACGTGGTGCAGCAGGGCTTCGTCGCGCCCCTCGCGGGCGCGTGGGTTGAAACTCGATGGAATCGCGGCAAAGATGAACGGCACGTACGTCGCGCCCCTCGCGGGCGCGTGGGTTGAAACATCTATTATTGTTCCGCTTATCACCAATCACCCAAGTCGCGCCCCTCGCGGGCGCGTGGGTTGAAACTACATCGGTTACAAGAACTATGACGTGGTGGAGGGTCGCGCCCCTCGCGGGCGCGTGGGTTGAAACCCAGAGCAGAAAGGTGAAATTGATTATCGCATGTGGCGTCGCGCCCCTCGCGGGCGCGTGGGTTGAAACCTGGACCTTCCCCTCGACGTCCAGACCAGCGCCGTCGCGCCCCTCGCGGGCGCGTGGGTTGAAACAACAACGGTAGCGCCCCGTCTGTGGCGGACATCGCGGTCGCGCCCCTCGCGGGCGCGTGGGTTGAAACGGGACGCCAGCCGATGCGTTCCAGATCACTAAGGGCGTCGCGCCCCTCGCGGGCGCGTGGGTTGAAACGATAGCTCCCCGGTTGAGGGGGTGACATTGCCAGGTCGCGCCCCTCGCGGGCGCGTGGGTTGAAACTATATGAATAACCTCTATGGCAAGTATGGGACCAAGTCGCGCCCCTCGCGGGCGCGTGGGTTGAAACAGCAACCCACCGTTTGATGATGTGTATGCTGAACGTCGCGCCCCTCGCGGGCGCGTGGGTTGAAACAACATGGACCGCGCTGAGTTCGTGGCCGGCGTGGTGTCGCGCCCCTCGCGGGCGCGTGGGTTGAAACAAGATTGTTAATCGCGCTCATGCTCGGGACGGTTGGTCGCGCCCCTCGCGGGCGCGTGGGTTGAAACGGTTCGATGAAGTAGTCGTTAAGGTCGGCAAACTTGTCGCGCCCCTCGCGGGCGCGTGGGTTGAAACTTAGGTTTGCATTGCATAACACGCCCGTTGAGCCGGTCGCGCCCCTCGCGGGCGCGTGGGTTGAAACACGAGCGTCGGCACGGTCCCCGGCATCTCGGGCGTCGCGCCCCTCGCGGGCGCGTGGGTTGAAACTGATTGGTAGTCAGGGCCATAGGTCACTCCTTACGTCGCGCCCCTCGCGGGCGCGTGGGTTGAAACGGTTGTGTGTGTCCTTATTCGTACGTCCACTCGCGTCGCGCCCCTCGCGGGCGCGTGGGTTGAAACAAGGTAGGGCTTGCGCTCGTCCGTGTGGTCCTTGTCGCGCCCCTCGCGGGCGCGTGGGTTGAAACCGCGTCGCTGCGTCCGTGCTCGTTGGTGGTGATGATGTCGCGCCCCTCGCGGGCGCGTGGGTTGAAACACAAGCTCTGAGGACGAGGACGACGTATATAACAGTCGCGCCCCTCGCGGGCGCGTGGGTTGAAACTTTTGCGGGACTGTCTACACAGGCGCAATCTATAGGTCGCGCCCCTCGCGGGCGCGTGGGTTGAAACCAGTAGTCCGTGACACGCTTGCGTGCACCCGGCTGGTCGCGCCCCTCGCGGGCGCGTGGGTTGAAACTACATCGGTTACAAGAACTATGACCTGGTGGAGGTGTCGCGCCCCTCGCGGGCGCGTGGGTTGAAACTTGACGTTTGCGCCCTGCCGCTCTACCGCATCAAGTCGCGCCCCTCGCGGGCGCGTGGGTTGAAACATGTTCAGGCCGGTCCGGCTGCTCGTCTGGTGCTCGTCGCGCCCCTTGCGGGCGCGTGGGTTGAAACCAGGCGTGTCAGGCTCAGAGCGCGACCAGGCGATGTCGCGCCCCTCGCGGGCGCGTGGGTTGAAACAACTTACCACCACCGCCGCCCAGACGCTCGCGCGTCGCGCCCCTCGCGGGCGCGTGGGTTGAAACGACGTGGCCTGGCTGATTCCCAGGAGCGCGCCGAGTCGCGCCCCTCGCGGGCGCGTGGGTTGAAACGGAAGGAAGCGAGGTGGACGTATCGACGGAACCCTTGTCGCGCCCCTCGCGGGCGCGTGGGTTAAAACGTGATTTGCAAGGCCACGGAGGGTACGAGAATCGTGTCGTGCTCCTCGCGAGCTCGTGGACTGAAACTTCAGCGTGTTGTGGTGCGGCGTGCTGCGCTTCGGTCGCGTCTCTCGCAGACGTGTGGGGCTGAAGCATGGGCGGGGCAGAGGAGAATGTGCTTGAGGATGAGTGCAAGCGAAAGAAGCGGGAAGTTCGCTGGCTATTTTGAGACGGCGATAGACTTTCTTAGATTAAGCTCACGAAGCGTGAGAGGTGCCAGGCATCTGATTTGTTGCGGTATGGTCTCTCAGCTTTTGTAGCAGATTCCAAGATTGAAGCGCCTTCTCCTCGGCTACGCCACCTTGCCGAAGGCTCGCCAGGTACGCTCGGCGGCCGTGCTGGGCCTGTGGAGAACACCCCCCCGCCCTCGGGCTCCTTCATCGTCTCAATGTTCCTTCTCCGGTGCTGTTGTGCTTTGTTGGCCGCTGGTCTTCCGGAGCGGAAGTGAGGACGCACGAGTTCCGCGTATTGCTAGGGAGAATAAAGGTCTACGATGATATGGACCCATCCTGATGGCAGCCAAAGAACGTTGTAGCGCTCGATATGCGTGGCTGCAAGAGCCTTATCGAGAACACGCATGCCAGGGACAATGCCGACATCACGGATAAGCTGCCTTGCGAACACACACGTCCTAGAGGACGCTGGCCGCGGACGAAACCGCCTGGATATCGGACGTTCATTCCCTCGAAACATAGAGTCTGTATATTCACATCTCACGGCTGGTTTATGCATTCAGTTGTCGAGGGGTCTGTTGAGGAAGCCGCCTATGTTCGAGTTCATCATGTCCGTCATCGCTGCATTGAATAACAACGTGCTGTGGGGCCTACCCATGGTCGTGCTGATGATTGGCACGGGTATATTCCTGCTCATCATCACCAAGGGTGTTATCTTTACGCGCTTCAATGTAGTGATGCGCTACACCACCAAGACGCTCTTCCACCGTCCTAGCAAGGACGAGCTGGAGCACGGCGCCATCTCGCCCTTCCAGGCGGTATGCACGGCGCTTGCGGCTACACTCGGTACGGGCAACATCGTGGGCGTGGCGCTCGCCGTGGCAACAGGCGGCCCCGGAGCGATCTTCTGGCTGTGGCTGAGCGCGCTTGCGGGCATGGTCATTAAGTTCTGCGAGGTCACCTTGTCGGTGGCCTATCGCACCCGCAACGAGCGCGGCGAGATCGTCGGCGGCCCCATGTACTACATCTCCCGCGGCCTGGGAACTAAGTGGCTCGCGGTGCTTTTTGCCATCTTTGGTTTCCTGGCATCGTTCGGCATCGGTGCGAGCGTGCAGGCCAACTCGCTTGCCGGCAGCGTGAACGCGACGTTTGGCGTGCCGCTGCCCGTCATTGGCATCGTCGTGGCGCTGCTTGCCGGACTCGTCCTCATCGGTGGCATCAAGCGCATCTCGCACCTCACGGAGGTCCTCGTGCCTTTCGCGGCGGTGTTCTATCTCCTTGCTGCGTTCATCGTGCTCATCATGAACGCGGGCGCCGTCCCGGAGGCCTTCGCCATGATCTTCCGCGACGCCTTTACGGGCACGGCTGCCGTGGGTGGCTTCGCGGGCGCTACGGTGATGTATGCCTGCCGCGTCGGCATGTCGCGCGGCGTGTTCACGCACGAGGCGGGCATGGGCTCGGCTCCCATCGCGCACGCTTCGGCCGACACCGACCATCCCGCTCGCCAGGGTCTGTGGGGCTCGATCGAGGTGTTCTTCGACAGCATCGTCATGTGCACCATCACAGGGCTGGTGATCATCACCTCGGGCTTGTGGTGCGCCGACCCCATGATGTCCGAGGGCGCCATGAGCTCAGCGGCGTTTGGGCAGAGTATCCCCGGCGGCCAGTACGTGGTGACGGTGGGGCTCATGCTCTTCGCCTACGCGACGCTCATCGCGTGGTATTACTACGGCGAGAAGTGTGTGGAGTATCTCTTCCGCCGCGTGCCTAAGGCCGGGCGCGTCGCGATTCGCGTCTACCAGGTGGCCTATGTGGCCATGGTGTTCGCGGGCTGTGTGCTGAACCTCGACGTGGTGTGGGAGCTCGCCGACTGCTTTAACGGCCTCATGGCGATCCCGAACCTCATCGCGCTCATCGCGCTCTCGCCGGTGATCAAGCGCCTGGCGCAGGACTTCTTCCGCGACCCCGACCGCAGGCGCCCGCGCGACACGGACTACAGCAGCCTGCTGACGTTCCGGGATAAGTAATTGGAAGCAGGGGGCGTGCCGCCGCGACCAGAATTGGCGGTCCGCGCGCCCCATGCTTCTGCCCGCTCCCCCATATCTGCGTTGATTAGGGGATATCCCACCCTTTCGTCTACTGTTTAGGGGGTCATTAGACCTCCTTCGGAAACTCGTTTCGGTTTTATGTTGTTAAACATGGATTCGGCGAGTAGACCATGATTTCGGTCTGCTGTGACCTGCGCTTTTGTTGAGCAAAATAGTCGTCTACTTGCGTCATCGCGATCTAACTGCATAAAAACGAAACGAGTTTTGCTGACGTCGTGCGAAACGCTCCTAAAGACGGTTTTCGCCTTTTGAGTTACCCCAGACATGCCGTTGCATGTGCTCGAAGGCGGGGTTCTAGTATCATTCCCACGGTCTTCTATGCTGGAACGAGGGGAAAGCTCATGCTGCATACCGTCGATATCGCTGAGTTGGTGCGAAAAGATCCCGTGCTCGTGGTGGCGCTGGTTCTTGCGGCGTTGTCCTGCGTCGCGGTACCGCCCGATGCGGCGTACCTCGGTTATGTTGACCTGCGTACCATCGGCATGCTGTTTAGTCTCATGACCGTCATGGCGGGCCTCTCGCGGCTTGGTGTTTTCAGTGCGGCGTGTCGGCGGCTGCTGGCGATTGCGCGCGGCCCGCGCCGTCTCTGCTTAGCGCTCACCTTGCTCGCGTTCTTCTCGAGCATGTTGATCACCAACGATGTCGCGCTTGTCACGTTCGTGCCGCTTGCCTTGCTTGCGCTGCGCGCACTCGGGTCCGAGCGCCTCACGTGTTTTACCGTGGTCATGATGACTATTGCCGCCAACCTGGGCAGCATGTTTACGCCGGTGGGCAATCCGCAGAACCTTTATCTGTATTCCGCTTCTCAAATGGCGCTGCCCGATTTCTTGGCACTCATGGCCCCCTATACGCTTGGAGCGCTTGTGCTGCTTGCGCTCGCAGTTTTTCTGTGCGGGCGTACGCCAGACGCATCGTCCATCGAGAAAACCCGTCTTCAGAGCTCCGATGATGTGCGACTCTCGTGGTCGCGCGTTGCGATATGGGCGGTCGTCTTTGGCTGCGCGCTGCTCTCTGTTGCCCGAATCGTGCCGTTTGAGGTGACGGTTGTCGTGGCGGCAGCGATGGGCCTCATTGTTGATCGCGGCGCCCTTGCACATGTGGACTATGCCCTCCTGGCCACCTTCGTCGCGTTCTTTGTATTCGTGGGGAACATGGGGCGCATCGAAGCGGTGAACGCCTTCATCGCGCAGATGGTGAGCGGCCACGAACTTGCGGTTGCGGTTGGCGCAAGCCAGGTGCTTTCCAACGTGCCGGCCGCTATCCTGCTCTCAGGCTTTACGTCGAACTGGCCGGCGCTCATCGTGGGCACCAACCTGGGAGGTTTGGGTACGCTTATCGCTTCGATGGCGAGCCTCATCTCGTATAAGCAAATCGCCCTTGTGCTGCCGCGCGCCAAAGGCCGATATTTTACGCTGTTCACCATGTGGAACGTGCTGTTTTTGGCGGTGCTGCTTCTGCTTCACGCGACGTTGGGGATGCTGGGCTAATTGTTGCGAGTGTCCGGACGGGCGGGTATGCTAATCAATCCAACAAGCCCGTGCTCGGCACGAAGCTGACGTGAACCTACTCTGGAAAGCGGGGAGCAAACCGGTGGATATCATTGCGACTCTTGCGGCTGAGCTTGGTCTCAAGCCTGCTGCTGTCGAGGCTGCAGTCAAGCTGATCGATGAGGGCAACACCATTCCGTTTATCGCCCGATATCGCAAGGAGGCGACGGGCGGCATGGACGACGTGGCGCTCCGCTCGCTCGACGACCGCTTGACGTATCTGCGCAATCTTGAACAGCGCAAGGATGACGTCATTGCGCTCATCGACGCGCAGGGAAAGCTCACGCCCGAGCTCGAGGCCGAGATTCGCGCCGCCGTGCAGCTGCAACGCGTGGAGGACCTCTACAAGCCGTATCGCAAGAAGCGCATGACGCGTGCGCAGAAGGCTCGCGAGGCGGGTCTTGAGCCGCTTGCCAACATGATCATCATGCAGGTTGTGCCAAAGGGCGGCTCTCCGCTCACGGCGGCCAAGGAGTTTGTGACGCCCGAGGCCTCAGAGGCCGGCTTTGACACGCCCGATAAGGCGCTTGCCGGTGCGTCCGACATTGTGGCCGAGACGGTAGCGGAGGACGCCGAGAACGTGGCCGACCTGCGCGCGTTTACCGAGGGCGCAGGAGAGCTCGTCGTGGTGGCGACGGATGCGGACGAGAAGACGCCTTACGAGCCGTACTACGACTTCTCGGAGCCGGTTCGCAAGATTCCCAACCACCGCATTCTTGCAATCGATCGCGGCGAGCGCGAAGGAAAGCTGCGCGTGCGCGTAGGCGTAGACACAGATGCCGCTGTCGCGCGCCTGGGCTCGCGATGGCCGCGCCGACAGGGCCCGTTTGCGCCGGTGCTCGACGCCGCGATTGCCGATGGCTACAAGCGCCTTATGGCACCCTCGCTTGAACGTGAGGTGCGCGCAAAGCTTACGGTGCGCGCCCAAACCGACGCCATCAAGGTGTTCGCCAAGAACTTGGAGGGGCTGCTTTCGGCTCGCCCGGTGCGCGGAGCTCGCATAATCGCGCTTGACCCGGGCTATCGTACGGGCTGCAAGGTTGCTGTGCTCGACGAGACGGGCAAGCTGCTCGACCACGGGGTGGTCTATCCTACGCCTCCGCGCCGCGATGTGGCCGGAACGAAGCGCGAGCTTGCGCGTCTGACGAAGAAGTGCCAGATCAACACCATTGTGATCGGCAACGGTACGGCAAGCCGCGAGACGGAAGAGGTCGTCTCGGACTTCATTACCGAACAGGCGCCCGATCTGCGGTACACCATCGTGAACGAGGCCGGAGCGTCGGTCTATTCCGCGAGTAAACTTGCAAGCGAGGAGTATCCCGATCTTGACGTGACCACGCGCGGCGCCATGAGCCTGGGCCGTCGCTTGCAAGATCCCCTGGCCGAGCTCGTGAAGATTCCGCCTCAGTCCATCGGTGTGGGGCAGTACCAGCACGATCTGGACCAGGCGGAGCTTTCGCGCACGTTGGGACATGTGGTCGAGGACGTGGTGAACCGCGTCGGTGTAAACGTGAACACGGCGAGCGCGAGCCTGCTTGGCTACGTTTCGGGCATTACGTCGACCGTGGCGAAAAACATCGTGGCGTACCGCGAGGAGAACGGTCCCTTCAAGGACCGACGCGAGTTCAAGAAGGTTCCCAAGCTGGGCCCGAAGGCATTCGAGCAGTGTGCAGGCTTCCTGCGCATCTCGGGCGGCGTGAATCCGCTTGACGCGACAAGCGTGCATCCCGAGAGCTATGAGGTCGCACGCGGGGTGCTTGAGCGCGCCGGCGTGACCGCCAAAGACCTGGAGCGCGGCGGCATTCCGGACATCGAGAAACGCGTGGGCGGCGTGGCGACGCTTGCGGGGGACCTTGGCTGCGGCGTCCTTACGCTCATCGATATCATTGAGGAGCTCAAGAAGCCGGGACGCGACCCGCGTGACGACGCGCCCGAGGTGGTGTTCAGCCGTGCGGCGCTTTCCATCGATGACCTGCAGCCGGGCATGGAGCTCACCGGCACCGTGCGCAACGTGGTCGACTTCGGCGCGTTTGTAGACGTGGGCGTGCACCAAGACGGACTCGTCCACATCTCCAAGATGGCGAACCGGTTTGTGAAGCATCCGAGCGACGTTGTGACCGTGGGCGACACCGTGAAGGTGTGGGTCGAGAAGGTCGACCGCGAGCGCGGCAAGATCTCGCTTACCATGGTGCAGGGTAAGTAATCTGGCACCGCGTCTGAAACAGGGCGTGATGTGCGAGGATGCCCGTGGGAGGAGCGGCGGCATGAACTGGCGGGACTACGCGCGATATGCTCGGCAAAGCGTCGAGGAGCTTGCCCGTGACTGCGAGGTTCAGGTGTTCCGCGCAACGGGTCCGGGCGGACAGGGCGTGAACACCACGGACTCCGCAGTTCGTATGACGCACGTGCCCACGGGCATTACCGTGACATCGCGCGAGACCCGCAGCCAGTTTCGTAACAGACAGCTCTGCCTGCAAAAGATTCTGCAGGTCATAAAGCGCCGGGCCCAGCCGCCTCGCCCTCGCAAGAAGACACGCGTGCCCAGAGCATCGCGCGAGCGGCGTCTTGCCGACAAGCATCGTCGCTCGGAGATCAAGCGCAGGCGCAGGTCTACGGGGGATGACTGGTAGGCGATGATCGAGCGAACGGCGGCTGCGGGCGCGGGACCGCGTGTGGCGGTGACCGAGCGCGCCGACGTCGCCAGCGTCCGACGCGGTGCGCGAGTGATGCTGTCCGTGCGGTTAAGGTATCGGGGATTGAAAGGGATGAGAATGATTCTCTCGTTGGCTCCTATGGAGGGGATCACGGGACACGTGTTTCGTCGAGTCCATGCGGAATGCTTCGGCAAGCTCGACCGCTACTACACACCGTTTCTCACCCCGCCGCACGTGGGGTCTGCGTTTGGCGGCCGTGCCCGCAAAGAGATTGACCCTGCGCATAACGAGGGCCTCGACGTGGTGCCGCAGCTCCTTACAAAGAATGCCGACGAGTTTGTGTGGGCGGCTCAGCTGCTTGCCGACATGGGCTATACAGAGGTGAACCTGAACCTCGGATGCCCTTCGGGGACGGTCGTCGCCAAGGGGAGGGGATCGGGCTTTTTGCGTACCCCGGACGAGCTCGAGGCATTTCTCCAGGACATATGCGCTCGGTCGTGTCTTCCGGTATCCGTGAAGACTAGGATCGGGGTTGTGGACGATTCTGAATACGAGCGAATCCTGGAGCTGTATTGCCGCTGCCCGCTCAAGGAGCTGATTGTTCATCCGCGCGTGCAAAAGGATCGCTATCAGGGCACGCCGCGGTGGCAGGCGTATGGTGAGACGCTCAGCCGGGCATCGTTCCCTGTGGCGTACAACGGCGACATCTTTGGGGTCGACGACATGGAAGCCCTGCTCAAGGCGTATCCCGAGACTCGACATGTCATGCTGGGGCGAGGACTTCTGACCAACCCCGCACTCGCCTGCATGGTGAAGGGCGGGCCTGCGGCAACCGTTCGCGAGCTCCAGCAGTTCCACGACAAGCTGTTCTGCGCCTATGAGGAAGAGATCGGTGGGAATGCCGTCTTTCGCATGAAAGAGTGGTGGTTCTACGCCCAGTTTGCCTTTGTCGATCCGCTTGCAGTGCATCGGGCGGTGCGAAAGGCGCGCAAGGTGGGGGAGTACAAAGATGCCGTGGGTCGCATCTTTAGCTTTGTGCCCCTTGCAAAGGTTGCCCGGTTTCAGGGGTAGCGGCTCCATGGCGGCGGCGCTGGCGTTGGTTGCCGGCGAACGCATCGGCGGACGAGCGGATTCGAGGTGAGACCATGTGTATGCGGATGTGTGCGTTGACGCATGAAGAGGCGCAGGGCGTGCTTGACGCGCGAGCTCATGCGGGCGCCCATGCGCTTACGGAGGTCGAGAATTTCGCCGACGTGCAGGATGCCTACCCTGGGTCGACGGTTGCGGCATACGTGCGTGCGGATGGTGGGGCTCTTACGACGATTGACGTAACCTGGGGCTTTCCTATGAAGGATAAGCCGCACGCCGTGTTCAATACGAGGCTTGAGACCGCGCTGAGCCAGGCGCGCGAAGGCCGGGGTATGTGGAGTTCGGCCATATTGGGCGGCCGCTGCCTGGTGCCGGTGCGCGCGTTTTACGAGACCCACGGTACCGAGCGCGTGAAAAGCGAGCGCACGGGCAAGATGGTGCGTCGGCAGTATCGGTTTCGTTTGCCGGGCGTGCGGGCGTTTTTGCTTGCGGGCGTCTGTGAGGACGGTTGTCTTTCAATCGTCACCGTTGAGCCCAACGCTGCGGTGGCTCCGGTGCACAATCGTATGCCGCTTGTGTTGGGCCCGGGCGAGTCAAGCGTTTGGCTCGGTCCGGATTTCGCGAGCTTGGCCGATCGAAGCGGGGTCAACTTGCGGGCGGAGCCTGAGCGGTAAGAGCTCGTTGCTTCTGCGTGATGAAGAAGGGCTGCTGCAGGTCGGATTAAGAGATGCTTGCATGTAGGAAGCCGTCTCTCCGAGTCGCTTCGATTGCGACGGGTATACTTGCATCATCAAAGGAGGTGCCATGAAGTCGATTGATATCGCATATGCGTTCATCAACATGAATGACGCGTCACTTGAGTTGACCAATCTTAAATTGAATAAGCTTGTGTATTACGCGCAAGTCGAGGCGCTTCGACGTAATGGTGCCCCTCTGTTTGATGATGCCATTGAAGCGTGGCAGTATGGACCCGTTGAGCCGCTGGTCTACCACACATTCAAACAATACGGCCGAGGCGTGGTTGCGTCGGCTCCCGCTATGTGTGAAGTGGATGATGCTACAAAGGGAATCATTCGATATGTCTCGAATACCTATGGAAGGCTGTCGGCATTCGACCTCGTGAGCCTCTCGCATCGCAAGGGTAGTGCATGGGAGCTCGTATACCGGTCAGACATGGATATGCCCATTACCTGCGACGCGATTAGGCGTTCGGCGGATTTTGCGGGGTTTCCGGGGTTTGAGGGGACGCTTGAACGGGGCATTCAAGAGGTGTGCGCATCTATTCCGAACGCATTGAAGCTGCTGGAGGACTCATGAGTGGGGATGGGCTTGGTGGGCCCATCCCTCTTGTTTTTGATGACGAGGAGCTCGTCCATGCTCTCGCGATACTTATCATGAAGACACACCATGAGCTTGCCGTGCATTCAAAAATGTTTAACCCAAGCACACAGGGTGAAGATGAAGTGTTAGTTGGACGGCTGGAGTCTGTTATTGACGCGGTGTACGGTACACATTTTGGGGTTCCTCCTACCAAGCGATTCATCGATGCGTTTGAACAAGCTGCTTGTTTTTGTGAGCATCTTGCTAAGGACCACATCTTTTTCGACGGCAACAAACGAACGGCTCTGGTTATGCTTTACGCAATGATTCGCCTTGGCGGCTATGATGTGCGCCATTCCGATACGCCGAATCCTGAGGACAACGAAGCCTATCAGTGGATTCAACAGTTGGTGTCAGGAGGCATGACGAGCATAGAACTCGCGGCGTTCGTTCGCGAGCGTGCAGTTCCTCGGAGCGTGTAGACGTTGGCGTCCGAACGATTGCTTCTGCGGTGGGCAGTGTGCCGTTGCTCATTCTTGTTGTGCGCTCGGGGCTCTGCATGCTACAAGCTGCAGAGGCAACTATGCTCAAGAGATGTCTGCTACGAAGATGACTGTCTCTCGATTATTACCGTCGAGCCCAATGCGTTCGTGGCGCCCGTGCACAACCGTATGCCGCTCGTGCTGGGCCCCGGCGAGTCGATCGATGTGCCTGTGGGGTCATCGCAGGTTGCGCAGCATGCGCTCGAGCTCCTTGTCGGGTTGAGTAGCACGGCGTTTCTGAGAGCTAGGCTTGTGAAAGGGCCTCGCCCCGCGTTGTGCTTGCTCGCGCTCAAGGCGCTTGCGATGTTCGCGCAGCTTCGAGCCGTCTAAGTCGGCGAAGCGCGCGAAGGCCTCTTCGGTTACAGCATCGACTTCAGCCGCGCTGCGCACCGTTGGCTTTGAGTTTACTGCTGCGACCAGGACGTCTTTCAGGTCCGGTCCCATTCCGTGCAATGATGCAAAGTACATCGGCGTGGGCCCCTCACCCTGTTCGCAGCGGACATTGACTCGCGGCGTGTCAACATATATGACCAGGCCTACTATCGAACGGTTGTCTATCGAATACACATTGGCCTTATCAAGGGTTCGGCAGTGCGATGCGACTTGACGGACGGACCAGTCTTCTTGCTCGCCGCCGAAGTATTCCCCCGATCGCGTGATTCCGACGAGCGCAACGTGGTGTCTATGCTGTTGTGCTCGATAGTCAACAATGGCCGCCCTGCGTCCTCGTTTCACTTCAATGACGATGACGGCTCGTTCTGTGATGAGCAAAGCATCGATTTCATTGCTGCGTATGCGCTTTTGGTACCGCTGCCCCTCATCGTTGTCGTAGGGTATGACGAGGTTGGCGAGCACGCGCGCATGCCCCAATGCGCCGGTGTCTGCGATGCGCTGTAGCGCACAGAACGCTTCGTATTCCGCGTATCGAGCATCAACGAGCTTTTTGCGCTTGCGTCCGACCGCTGTTGTCTTGCATTCAAACCGCACTGCGCCCCGGCGTCCCAGCTGATAACGCGGTGCTCCAAACGGCGTGTCTCCGCGGTTGCCAAGATCGCACAGGGGGATATGCGTTCGCTGATACCAGCGCGAGATGTAATAGCGCACGGTGGCAAGCTCTCGGAGTGATGCCGTGATTGCTTGGCTCTCTGTCCGCGCTTTCTCAAGCTGTTCAGAGAGATGGGTGATACGGCGGCGCGAGGGGAAAATGGGAAGCCGCCTCAGGATTCCCAACCGTTTATTTTGCCGTTTTGCTGTTTCAAGCTGTTGGGATAGATCGCTGATGGTCGAGGCAAGCGCGGCGTTATGTAGGAGCCGTTCGCGCGCTTCGTCGTCACAGGCGCTTTCGGTGAGCGTGCCGCCGCAGAAGGGGCACGCGTCGTGCGCATTTTCAAGCGGGATGTCTTTGCCGCAACGCCAACAAGCAAGCGCTTCAGGCGTGGGGGAGTAAATGATCATGTCCAATGCGAAATCGGATGTGTCGCTCGATGCTTTCATATCGCACTCCTTTCCCGGGACAACGATCGATGGTTCTTGTTGCGTGATATCTTGCTGCCGAGTTATCCATCGCATCTTGATAGTAAAACCTCGTGCGGACAAAAATGGGCAATGGGCGAGGTGGCGTACGCATTCGCTCATGGGGGAAGTATCCTGCATCATGTGGACAACGGCACCGGTGCCGATCTCGCGCTAAAAAGCAGCGAACCGTCCAACAAGGACCTTCTGTGGCTTGCCTAGTTATAGCGTACAGTCACGCCTAAACTGGCAAGCGCTGGGAAGAGCAGCTCGGCATTGATTCACTCCGTTTTTACCGATAGAGGCATATGGGCTCACGGCGCGTGAGCGGATGTGTGCAGCTGATATGCACGCTAGTCCAAAACCTTCTCAAATCCGGAATTGATTCCGGATTTGAGAAGGTTTGTAAAAACGATGGGGACACATCATGTTCTACAGCTACGCTGAACTTGAAGACGGAGCGCAGATTGCCCGTTCCAATGTTTTGGACGACGGCGTTGTCGAGGTCTCAATTGAGCGTCCTAGCGAGTTGGGTTTTGATACGGTCCATTGTACTCTCCAGGCGTTTGAGTGGTCGGGTGTGAGGGCCTTACTGATGATGGCGCGGTGCACCTCGATGCGTTTGTTCATAGCAACGTGCCACTCGTTCTGCGGTTAGCAGGGGAGGCGTCTGCAAGTCATGTCTAGGTTTCTTCTGTTTCAAGCCTCGACGAGTAACCGATTGCAAATCCCAATCGCTCAAATACCCCTTTCGGACAGCTGCGTGAAGGAATGGAGCGTTCTATCTGAAAGGCGGTTTCTCGTTCACCGATTATCCTGGCATAATGCGAATGTCTCTACTTCTCAACATCAATAAAGAACCGCCTCAGATACGTACGCAGCTCAGGATTGGCAACGTAGACATGCGTTCCATATATTCCTCGCGTGAGCAGAACGTAGTAGATGTTCTTTATATACTGCGCTAACTCTTCTTTCGTTGCTGTTGCCCGACCGTTCCGATCGTAATAGCTCTTGCTATTCGCAATAAGCTGCTCCGATGCAGCATCGTAAACAATGTCGTTGCCGATAATGACATAGGCATAGCTCAGGTCATATCCTTGAATTGAGTGGATGCAACCAACCTCATGAGCAATATCGGGATTGTCGGCGCCCTTGCCTACCCAATCATCATATGTGCAATTCCATCGCAAATGTACAGAATCCAAATTGATGTCGTAGAGGCTTGGAGTCTCTTTGTCTTTTGTCACCCATTTCCATGCATACCCGGCTACCATTCTGCTGAGGGTATGCTGCGAATAGGTCTGCTCAAAACTTTTGGCAAATCCTTCCGGGGTTTCATGGAAGACAAGCTCATAGCCTTCAAAGGGCATGGGCGACGGATTCGTTCCGTTCAATATATCGAGAATAAAATCAAGGTATCCCTTTCCGCCCTTGACGCGCATTTGGCTGCTCAGGTGTATGGGACTGGATGCGGCGGAGTCGAGAATCGCATCAATGGCGTCGGGGCCAACGCAGGAGGGGCCGACCGCCTGGAGTGGGTCGTAGAAAAAGATGGGAAGTTTTGCTTGGCTAAGTACCCAGTCAACCTGAGTGGCGCTTTTGGGAAGTCCGAGCTTCGCACAAGTCTTATCGTAATTACCAAATTGCGTGCCAAGATTAACGCGACGCTTGAGCTTGTGTGCTTCATCAATCAGAACAATGTCGAAGTTTTTGCTCTCGTTCTTGGTGAACCCACAGCTTTCCTTCGCTAGGTCTGCAGGTCCTATAACATCTTTCTTGCTCATTCCTGAGACGGTCGAAACGGTTTTACGTAGCGTGTTGCGAAGCGAGGTGACTGGTTCGATAAGGCGTATGTTCATATTCGAGAAGCGGCTATCATCTTTGAGCATTTTCATGAGATGGACCGCTAGGACTGTCTTCCCAGTACCCGGCATGCCTTCGATGACGATAGGTTTTGCCTGGTTAATGCCCTCTGTAATCGCATCCATAATCTGCTCAAGGGCAATTCGTTGATCCGCTGTCAGACCCTTATAGGGCGAATATTTGAAAACCTCCGATTCCTCAATTTGATCGATGGTGTGTTCCGCAAGCTCCATGGCGCGTAATTGCTCCCAGAGCTCTTCAAACATATCGGCATACGCGTGTTTTGAGAAGTAATTCGAACGTGTCATGCCTTCGTTCTTATTGGTCAATCGATATCTGCCGTCAGCTTGCATCAAGCTTATAAGCCGATGCTCATAGTCTGTGATAACAGAAGCGTTAAATTCTTCGTTGTAAATAATGTTTACGGTGGTGAAGTCGCGCTTTTCTTCATTTGCCTCATGTTGATTGATGCGCGTTGCTACGCTCGTTGTTTGTCCGACGTATGCGGATTTATCGTTGGCGAGAATATACACCATCGGCCAGTCCAGCAGTTTATCTTCTGCGAGACTGCTATATTCGATGTCAACGTGTTTGCCATATTCAAAGGGCATCATGTCAATTTGAAAAGGGGCTCCCTCAGGCTTTGAGGCGTGCTCGCGTGTTGGAATCTCGATGATCATAGTTCACTGTATTTCTTTGATGAGCCTTTTGCCTTGGCTATAGGGTAGTTCGTTTCGTTTTTGCTCAGCTTATTTTCGATAGCGGAGGGAAGATTAACGCCAAGGGCTTCGGCGAGATAGATGCAATAGATGGCGACGTCTGCCAGCTCTTCAGAAGCATGCTTGCGCTTTTCAACGACTTCAAGGTCGGTGCCCGACCATTGAAACACTTCAAGCAGCTCTGAGGCTTCAAGACACAGTGATATAGCAAGATCCTTGGGGTTGTGAAATTGTTTCCATTCGCGCTCGTCGCGGAAGGCAAGGGCGTGTTTTGCTGCGTCTTCGAATGTCATCATCTTGCCTCTCGCGTATCGCCGTGGTTGAAGCCGGCTATTGTCTCAGTCAAGTGTTCATATCATAGCTTGTTGGGCTGTTGAGAGCTTGGCGATACGATGCGTCCGGACGAAAACCAGTTAGAATCATATTAGCTGAGCATGCTGGCGCCGATATCTGGGAGAGTCTTTCCGAGGTTAATGTTGTTGCCCATTGGAAGAGTGAGGGTGAAAACTAGTTCCAAATGACTGGGTAAAAAGGAGGGTCTGCTAGCGTAATGGATATTCTCGAACGAGATGGTCTGTCGGAGTCAGTCCTAACGAGTCTTTCATACCAAAGTGCATTGGGCATTTCGCTCAAGAAGGATCTTCGCTATTTTTCCGAGCAAGAGCTCCTCGATGAGTTGGACGATATTCGCAGATGGTATCAAGGCGCCTCGTTGATTGATGAGCTGCCCATAGACTCTCGTATCAAGAGTAAACAGTCAGTCGTACTCAAGTACCATCGCTACTTTCCTGATCATCAGGCTCGTAAGGTATTTAATGACCTGCTTGGCTTTCGCTCGATGTGCGATACGTATGAAGACGTGTTATGTCTTTCGGGCAGAGCGCATTTTCGCGTTGCAGATTTGAGCTCGGGAAAAGCCGTTGACGACGGATATCGAGGAGTCCATGTATATTTCCAGCTCTCTTCTCGTCACTGGCCCATCGAGATTCAGTACAACACGTTTTATGATCGCCAACTGAATAACTGGCTTCATAAGTATCTGTATAAACGAGTTGAAGACCCAGCGGTTGGGAAGTATTTGCGGGTAAGATACGAAGCGGGCGAAATCAGAAACGAAGCGGAATTTGAGAGGAGTGTCCGCGATGTGCTATCTCGTTGCCAAGTGGTTTGATAAGACGGGTTCGATTGCCATGCGGACGCAGCGCGGGAAAGAACTCTCTGAGATGATTGACCGTCTTGAGAACCGTTTTGGTTTCGATCGGTTGCAATTGGTGACGATAACGCGTCCGTCTGCATACGGGGAATACGAGCCTTATACCTTTGTACGTTCTGAAGACGAGCTTGCCGAGCTTCTCGCTACTCAAGAGGCGGCAATTTAGTCTAACTAGTCTAACGCGAGAAGCCCGTAGGCTCTGCCTGAGGTGCCAACAGCGGCTATGCCGCCGTGGTATCGAGCCCCCTACGGAGCGATGCTAAAGCCCCCGGCCATGCCGGGGAAGATTGCTGCAAAAGGGCCTGCTCATTGGCGGAGCTTGGGAGACGAAGCCTATTGGGATTGTCCATTAGGGTAGGGCACATGCATCGTGCAAGCCCGTCCGCTTGTCTCTGCAGACTACCTAAGGTGGCCATAGATCTGCTCCAGGATATCCTTATCGGCAATATTGAGCCTATGCTCGGCGATGATGTGCCGAATCTCTTCGTCCGATCCGGTTATCGCAGGCGGCGCCCAGTAACTATAATTTTGCGCCACGGCTTTGTATTCGCTACCTGGATGTACATCCGTCGGGCGGATGAAGTCACCAAACCAAAGCCCCTCTATCTCATGCTCGGGGTCGATCAAACCGCCCGTTTGGGAGCACATGAGCTCTGGGAAGGGGTCGTAGCGGACAATCTCGCTCGTTTCTACGTTGATATACCGCACGGCCGTGCAAAAGCGGTCGACGAATTCCTTCTTACTTTCGTTGACCACATAGCGGTAGCAGTGAATGGCGACATCGAAAGGCCCATCATAGGGTACCCACCTTTCATATATGCTATCGCCGTCGTAAACGGGGCGTCTGACCTCGGGATGCTCGCGCGTGTAGTCAAACCGCCCACAGATGTCGGTGCAGCTATAAATGTAATCCTCACAGGCCATGTCACCCAGGCGTTGCTCTATCTCGCGTCTCTTCGGATGCGTCTCGTTCTCGAACTCAGCATAATCTCCAAGAAACGCAACGAAATCACCTGCCCAGTCACCGGCGAGCATGGTGAGGGCGGCGTCGGTTTCCTCGCAGCCCAGATAGGCGCTCTCGTGAAGCTTGCTACCGTTCGCCCACGGCCAGTCTTCGATAATCTCGTTCTTATCAAAGTTGACCCAGCTGAAATACTGTCCCATGTTCGCTCCCTGGCGCCGCGTGCAAATGTGTAGGTGAGTCGCGCGGTCCTATTTGTCAGTTTCCCTCAACTGACGACCCCAAAACAACCCCCTTCCTTTTGAGTTAACTCCAAGGAATAGAATCGCTCGCAAAGCAACAATTCGAGAGAAAGGGCCTGCTATGTCATGTGATTGCAAGCATGCGGTACCCGGCACGGGCGGCGAGACGTACATTCCTATGAGTGAGCGCACGGGCAACGAGTCAACCGTCTACTTTACCCGCGACCTGTCGGCCGAGGGCCTGCGCAAGATCTTTGAGCGCGTGAACGCCGGCATCACCGGCAAAGTTGGCATCAAGCTCCACACCGGCGAGCAGAACGGTCCCAACATCATTCCGCGCCCGTGGGTGCAAAACCTTATCGAGACCGACCTGCCCGACGCCACGATCGTCGAGACCAACACCTTCTACGAGGGCGACCGCTACACCACCGAGCAGCATCGCAAGACGCTCGAGGTCAACGGCTGGACGTTCTGCCCCGTCGACATCATGGACGAGGACGGCGTCACCACCTTCCCCGTCAAGGGCGGCAAGTGGTTCACCGAGATGCACATGGGCAAGAACCTCGCCAACTACGATTCGCTCTTCGTGCTCACGCATTTCAAAGGCCATGCGATGGGTGGCTTCGGCGGCTCGGCCAAAAACATCGGCATCGGGTGTGCCGACGGTCGCATCGGCAAGAAGGAAATCCACCAGCGTGAGGGTTCCAATGACATGTGGAGCATCGCGACCGAGGAGCTCATGGAGCGTATCGTCGAGAGCGCCAAGGCCACGGTCGACCACTTCGGCGAGCACATCACCTTCGTGAACGTGCTGCGCAACATGTCGGTGTCCTGCGACTGTGAGGGCACGGCGGCGGCTCCGGTCGTGACGCCGAACATCGGCATCGTGGCGTCCACCGACATCCTTGCAGCCGATCAAGCGTCGGTGGATCTTGTCTACGCGCTTTCCGAAGCCGATCATCACGACCTCGTGGAGCGCATGGAAAGCCGCCACGGCCTGCGCCAGCTCACCTACATGAAGGAGCTTGGCATGGGCAACGACCGCTACAAGCTGGTGGACATCGACAACGGCGACGCCGAGATTCTCGCCGCGGACGCCGTGGCAAACGTCGTGCCTTTCGAGGAATAACTCTTCGAAGGCGCCAATGAACATCGCGCCATCGGCCGTGAAACAACATCAAGCAAATCATGACCACCCTCTATGCGGGTGGTCATGATTGCCGCGCGGCGCAGGGCTGAGGACCCTTACGCAAAGGCCGGGCTCTTCGGGCCCGACCTTCGTCATATATGGCGCCGCCTCTCCACCCTCAACCGCTGGTAGCAGGAATGTGCGCGTCCTATGTGCTATCAAAATGCTCACACATAAAACCGCAGGTACAAGTATGAATAACCCCCTTCACTGATTCCTAAGTACTTCCTGGGAAACTAACGGGTATGCCCGGGCAGAAGAAGAACATCTACTACTTCAACCCGGCAGCCACACGCTCCGGGCAAGAAAGGGGGCGGGCCCCATGTGCACGGGTATCCGCTTTACCGACACGGCCGGTTCTATGTACTTTGGCCGTAACCTCGATTGGACACAGGGCTACGGCGAGCGCGTGGTGGTGACGCCTCCTGCAGCGCAGGTGCCGGCGGCTTTCAGGCACCCGGGCGACCTTGATACGCAACACGCCCACACCGTCATAGGTATGGGCATTATCGTCGAGGGCATTCCTCTGTACTTCGACTGCGGAAACGACGCGGGCCTTGCGGTTGCAGGTCTCAACTTTCCGCAGAGCGCACACTACGCCGACCCCGCCGCCGTCCAGCCCGATGCGATAAACGTTGCCGCCTACGAGTTCCCGTTCTGGATCGCGCGTAACTTCGCCACGCTCGATGAGGTGCGCCAGGCGCTCGCCCAGACGGTCGTCGTGGCCAAGCCGGTCTCGCCGCAGCTGCCGGTGGCCAAGCTTCACTGGCTCATCGGCGACGCCACGGGAAGCATCGTGGTCGAGTGCCTGGAAGAAGGCCTGCGCGTATGGGAGAACGACGTCGATGTGCTCACGAATGAGCCAAACTTCGGCTGGCACCGTCAGAACATCAGGAACTACCTCATGCTCTCCGGAGCAGAGCCTGCCGCCACGACGTGGGACCGCGCACAGCTTGCTCCGTTCGGCTCCGGCATGGGGCTTCAGGGCATGCCGGGGGATTACAGCGGCCCCGCACGCTTTGTGAAGGCGGCGTTTGTGAACAGCCACTATCCCGCACAGAGCGAAGAGGGCGCAAACGTCACGCGGCTATTCCGTACGCTCGGGTCGGTCGCGGTTCCCATGGGCGCGGCGCAAATGCCCGATGGGTCTTCCGAGATCACGCTCTATACCAGCTGCTTTGCTGCAGCGAGCTGCACCTACTACCACGCAACCTACGACGACCCCCAGATTCGGGCCTATCCGCTTTCTGCATACAATCTAAGCGGTGTTGAGCCCTTCGTTGCTCAGGCGGCATAAGGCCGCGTTTTCGCACGGGCAGGTTGCAGGTGCGGCGGCCGAAAGCCGCCGGCGTGCCTGCCCCCATCATCCTTCGTCCTCAAGAAAGGACACATCGTGCATATCACCCAAACACAGCGGGCTTCGCGGTCCGCAGGGGACGTCCATGCCGCGAAGTCGGCATCGTTTCTCGTCCTACCCATCATCATCCTGATTTTGGCGCAGATGGGGGCAACTGGAGACAACGGCGCGTTGTCGCTTGCCACCTCGGCGCTCACGAGCGAGCTGGGCGCCACCACGGCTCAGATTCAGCTTGCAAACATGGTCTACCCGCTGGTCGGCGGTGCGTTCATGATCGCCGGCGGCCTGGCCGGGACCATCC
This sequence comes from Collinsella sp. An2, assembly GCF_002160065.1. Classification (GTDB taxonomy): domain Bacteria; phylum Actinomycetota; class Coriobacteriia; order Coriobacteriales; family Coriobacteriaceae; genus Limicola. The sequence goes on from NZ_NFJW01000004.1 coordinate 112,081, forward strand.
TTGGCTGGGCGCGCACCTTCCGCGGTGGCATCGTGCTCTGCGCTCTCGGCGAGGTCGTGCTGGCACTCTCGCCGTCCATGGAGGTGTTCATCTGGGGCGGACGCGTCTTGGTGGGCCTTGGCGCAAGCTTCATGATTCCTTCGGTGCTCGGTCTTATTCCCCTCATCTATCAGGGCTCGAATCGAACCGTCGCATTCGGTGCGATCGGAGCCGCCTCGGGCCTTTCGGCGCTGTTACCCCTTGGCCTGGGCGTGGTCATGGAGGCAGCGGGCATGCGTGCGACCTTCCTGACCCTCGCTGCCTACTTTGCCATCGTGCTTGCCTGCTCGTTCGCGCTGCCGCGCATTGAGCAGGAGCGCAGCAAGACCTCGTTCGATGCGGCCGGCGTAGGTCTTGCGGCGGTGGGTCTCTTCTTGCTGCTCATCGGCTTGTCGAGCATCTCCTCGTGGGGCCTTGTGGCACCGCTTGCCGGAGCACCCTTCACCATCTTCGGCATCTCACCGGCATTGCCGGTCGCCGCGGCAGGCGTTGTGGTGTTGGGGGTCCTCGTTGCCGTCGAGCGTCGCGTCGAGGCGAAGGGCGGCATTCCCGTGCTGCCAAGCGTCTTCCTCACGACGCCTCAGGTTCGTGCAGGCCTGGTGGCGTGCGCACTCACGTTCTTCTTCATGGGAGCGCAGTCCATCCTCATGGCTCCCTATCTGCAGCTCGTCGCCGGATGGTCTCCCATCGCGGTGGGCGGCATCTCCATTGTCACGGGCGTTCCCACCTTTGCGCTTGCCTTGGGAATCCCTAAGCTCGCGCCGCATGCCGAGCCTCGTCATGTGATTCAGGCGGGCTATGTGGTTATGGCGCTGGCCTTAGGCGTCATGGCGTTCTCGGTCACGCTGAACGGTGCGAATCCGCTGCTCGTCTACCTCGGCGCGTTTTTGGCGGGCGTCGGCGCAGGTACCGTCTCCTCGCATGCGAGCAACGTCGTGGCAACGGCTCTGCCCGAGCGCGAGGCGTCGCAGTCGGGCGGCATCCAGAGTACGATGCGCAACGTGGGCCAGGCTCTGGGCGTTGCGTTGCTGGGCGCTGTCCTGCTGTTCGGCATCACGGGTGCGGTGCGCGAGAAGGCAGCTGCCGACCCGTCCATCTCGACGAAGGCTCAAGAGCAGCTTGCCGGCGTGACGATCGACCTGGGAAGCAATCGGACGTTCGAGGACGAAATCTCCAAGCTCGACCTCACGTCGACGGAGCGCGACGACCTGGTGAGCATCGAGGCGGATGCACGGCTCGACGCGGTGCGTACGGCCTATGTGGTGGGTGCGGCTATTGTGCTTGCAGGTCTTGCGACGACGCCGGCCATCGCACTGACACGTCAGCCGCGCCGTCGTCGGATGCACCCAGCACGCGCCGATCGAAGCGGTTCGACCCGCTAGCGGCATCCGTCGTCGTTCGTGTTGGCGTCGCTGTCGCCACCCTGTCCGTTGACGAGGTTCTGCAGGTTGATGCGCTCAAGTCCGTCCAGCAGCGGCCCGCGCAGATAGCAGAGCTTATCCTCGCACTGTGCGCACGTGAGTCGCGCGTTGGTGCGCTCGTCGAATCGCTCGGGGTGGCGCAGCGCCGCCAGCTCCCAGCGCACCAGGATCACGAGGGCAAGGGCAAGCAGCGTCCAGCTAAACCACCCGCCAGCAAAGAGCAGCGGCGTTGCCACCATGATGGCGTCCCAGTTAAAGATCTGGCAGGTCGTGCAGCAGCGATTGTGCATGAGCAGCAGCTGCAGCGGGCACCAAAGCACGACACACACCATGTCGGATACGAAGTACGCGAGTGACCACAGTAGCGCGACGCGGCCGTTGAGCAGCCCCAGGTGCGAGAGGAGCAGCGAAACAAGGGCGTTGCCTACGATCCAGAACACGATGACGGGAAGAATCTCGCGCGTGCGGTCGCGGTAGAGCACGGCGCGCATCGATTGGTCGACGGCCAGGTCACGTTCATCGAACGAGAACACGTGAAGGAAATCGACGTTGTTCAGCAGACGCCGCGCGGCCGTCATGATCGAGCCGCCGCGCACCGATAGGCCCTCGTACGTTTCGGCGAGGGCCGTTTTGCCGTTTTCAACCAGCTTTCTGCCCAAGTCGACGATTTCGCGAAACTGGGCCTGCAGGGCGTCGCGCCCGCCGCTGAAGGTCACCGGCGTGGGGATCTGATAGATGCCGTACTGCTTGAGGCTGCCCGACGAGATGCGGGCATGGACGAAGAACTTGGTCATGAAGTCGCATACGATGGCGATGAAGACGAAGTCGACGAAACCGAATCCGCCTGCTGGGCCAAATTCGCGCGCGACGTCAAGGGCCCCAGGGTTCACAACGAACAGGTAGACGGCAATGGCCAGCAGCGTCAAGCGAAACAGCAGCTGGATAACATAGCCCACAAAGAGCGGCGTGGGCTTCGTGTGTTGGGTGCGCGTCTTCATAGCGTCAGATGATACTGCATGCGGGCGTCTCGAAGCCGCAGGGTGCGGCGACGGGCGCGCGCGACGGGCGCGGTGCGGTCGGTGCTTTCAAGCGCGTGTTGGATGGGCGCGGCTCGGTTGGCGCCCGCACGTGAGCGTGCGCACGCGACCACATGCGGCCGGGCGCCAACGCGGGCGTGCTACGCGGTGCCCCGTCTCGGCGCAGCTTGTTGACGCGTCGGTCGTAGGTGAGGATGCCGTTGAGCTCGTCCTCCACGTCGGAGAGCTGGGTGTATACAGAGCCTGCCAGTCCTTCGCGCGCCAGGAGGTCCACCTGTGCCAGCTCGCGCTCCACTGCCTTGCGCCATGCTTCGATAGATGGGTAGTTGCCGTAGCCGTATCCAATAGGCGATGCGCTGTGGCCCGGAACCAGCTGGGTGAGTCCGCCGAATTCCGAGAGCACGAAGGCGCGGCCTTCGGTGTCGCGGACGGCGGTAAGCGGTCGGAAGTAGTTGTGGTGCGAGAGGTAGTCGCCGCACCGCTGGTCGTACCAGCCGCTTGTAGCGTCGATGGGTCGTGTGGGGTCAAGCTTGCGCACCATTGTGCACGCCCGCCGCGCATCAAATTGGCCCCAGCCCTCGTTGAAAAGCACCCAGGTCACGATCGAGGGGTGCCCGGCAAGCAGCCGAATCACCTCGCGGCAGCTCGCCGTCCACTCGTCGCAATAGGCCGCATCGTCGGACGAGAGGGCGGCGCGGTGGCGGGGCGTGTCGTCTCGGAAGCGGTTCCACGATGCCTGGAAGAGCGTCGGCTTGCGGCTGGTGTGCCAGGGGCTATAGGCACCGCCGCCCGAAACGGCGTCTTGCCATACCAGCATGCCCAGGCGATCGCAGTGGTAGTACCACCGTCGGTTCTCAATCTTGATGTGCTTGCGCAGCATGTTGAAGCCGGCTGCGCGCATCGAGGCGATGTCGTGCACGAGGGCCTCGTCGGCGGGCGCGGTCATGAGGCCGTCAGGCCAATAGCCCTGGTCAAGCACCCCTTTGATGGTCAGCGGCTCGCCGTTCAGGAAAAAACGAGGGATACCGTCGGCGTCCTTCTGGATGGCGATCGTCCGGAAAGCGCAGTAGCTGCGCGCCGTATCGATTGCGGCGGCGCCTGCGCGGGGCAGCAGCTCGGCGCGCACATCGTAGAGGCACGGGTCGTCGGGCGACCACAGGCGAGGGCTGTCGACGTGAAGCGTGCCAAAGACGTGATACCTGCGCGGCCGGGTGCTAGGCATGGTGCCACGGAGCGTGTCGAATGAATCCTCAATATGAAGGAAGTTTTCGGCGGGGGAGGATGCCTCGTCCGAGAGGGCTGCAAGCGGCAACGTGCCCTGCGCGATGGCGGTCCTGTCGGGCGTCTGCAGGGTGAGGCGCAGCGCAGCGTCCTGCTCGTCTAGGGCGTCGCGCGTCGCATCGATGACCGTCGCATCAACCGTAAGCGTGCCGTCGGCGGCACCTTGGAGCGTGAGCGCCGAGATGTGGGCGGCTGGGACGACCTCAAGCCAGACGCTTTGCCATATGCCGCTTTGCGCGGTGTACCAGATGCCGCCCGGATGGAGTCGCTGCTTGCCGCGGAGCTGCGTTCCGGCGTCTGAGGGGTCGTAGACGCAGACCGCAAGCGTAGCGATGCGGGCGGCGGCGTTGTACGTAGCCGAATCTGCGCCGGCAGGGGCGGCCGATACGCCGGCAGGGAACTCGGCAGCCTCGGTGATGTCGATGTCGAACGGCAGATAGCCGCCCTGGTGTGTGGCGACGAGCCGGTCGTTTACGTAGACGGCGCAGATCCAGTCGACAGCCTCCAGGTGGAGGATGAACCGTTCGCCTGGCGTGGTTTCTGGCAGCTCGACGTCGCGGCGATACCACAGAAGCTCGTTGGGTCTAAGTTGACGCTTCACACCGGAAAGCGGCGCCTCAGGCGAGAAGGGGACCAGAATGCGCCCGTCCCACGCATGCGGTTGCGCTGCTTGCGATACGGTCTTTATCGCTTCAGAGGCAGGTAGGGGCGCCGAGGTGTCGTCTGCCTCCGGGGTGTTTGAGCGTCTCGATATCGGAACGATGGCGTAGTCCCACCAGCCGTTGAGCATGGTGTAGTCTGCGCGCTGCAGCGTGGGGCATGGATGCTCGGGCAACACGCGCCCGGGGTCAAGGGCATCGCCCCAGGGGGTCGTGAGCGGAATGAGCTCATCGCGCTCATGTGCCTTTGCACTTTTTAATACTCGTATGAGATCGAGCATGTCGCACCGCCTTGCGTCGACGCCATTGCATTCCCATCATGCTAGGGCAAATGGGCCGGCTGCGACAGGGGATGGGCCGGGGCCGCGTTGCGCAAGGGTTCGCAACGCGGCCCACGTACTGCCTTGGGCCTGTGTTTTGGCCTAGCGCCTGCGAAGGCGGGCCGCTATGGCAGCGCCTGTGAAGGCGAGGACGGACCCGAGGACGGCGACGAATGCGGACAGGTGCGAGCCGTCTCCCGTCTGGGCGAGCGTGCCGCCGGCGGGATGCGCGGCGTTGCCGCCGCTTGCCGCCGCGTCGTCGACATCCGGAGTTGTGCCCGTGCCTTGGTTGTTGGTGCTGCCCGCGGGGTCGCCTGCGCCGTCGCCATTCGGGCCGTTGGTTGAGCTTCCGCTGCCGTCGCCGTCAGGCGTATCCGGCTGACCTTCGGACCCATCGCCGGGCTCACCGTCCGTGCTGCCGCCCGGTTTGCCGCCCTCGGGCTCGTTGCCCGTGTTGCCTCCCGGCTGTCCATCCTCGGGTTCGTCGTCGGAATCCTTACCGGGGTCGGTGGAGGGTTGGTCGCTGTCGCCTGGCACGCTCTCGTCTTCTGTGTCGTCAGGTGTGCCGTTTACGTCGCCATCTGGGCTGCCAGGGCCTTCATCCGAGCCGCTGCCAGCGCCCGTGTCGTCGTCGCCACCAGCGTCGTCGCCGGGCTCGCCGTCACTGCCGTTGTCGCCACTGCCAGAACCATCGCCATCTCCTGAGCCGTCGCTGTCGCCAGCATCCGAGCCGTCGTTGCCCCCGCCACTTACCGAGTCGTCATCCTCGTTGTCGGATCCAGGCTCTTCGCCAGCGCCCGCGTCGCCGTCGCCCGACCCGCTTCCGCCCGCGTCGCCGTCATCGTTATCGGAGCCATCTTCACCATCTCCCGTCTCCGGAGTCTCGGCGTCTTCGCCTTCATCCGGCAGCTCGCTGTCAACGCCGTCGATGCGTCCCAGATTGCTGGGATTTAGCTCCACGTCGTACGCAACGACGCGGTAGGACGTCAGGTCGTCGGCGCCTCCGTTTCCGTCGCGTTCACCGTCCTCAACCATCTCATCAACAGCCACCGAGAACGACCCCGTGCGCGAGAAGCCAACCAGTTTATTGCCTCGATAGAGCTCGTAGGCAGTCGTGGAGCGCCCGAGCTCGTCGGTCGCCATCTGCGCTGTGATGTGCACCGTTCCCGCTTCGACCTGTGCCGTCACCTGGGGTGTCACGGCCTCTGTATACGCGCCCGCCCCGTTGATGACGGCGGCGTCGGTATCCAGCGAGAAGTACTGCACTTTGCGGGGCATGGTGGGGTACTGCGCGCAATAGGCAAGCACCTCGGGCGCGAGGTCGCGCTGGCCCATGTCGTACAGGTATGCCGCGAAGTCGTAGCCCGTGCCCATGGTGAACGCCATGGCGATGCGATTGTAGCGGCGCACCGTATCGTCCGAAATGCCCGTGGTCGTCTGTTCGATGGCCCGCACGGCCTCGGCATCTCCTCTCAGCACGCGCATGCTTGCGCCATACGCGCCAAAACGCTGCACGTCGGAGGCCGTTGCGGGCGTATAGGGGCTTGCGTCGAAGTCATAGTCCGCGTAGTTCCAGGTATTAAAGAAGTGCAGGCCGTTCCACCAGGCCATAAGGTGCGTCCAAATGTAGGTCTCCCAGTCGCCTCCGTTGTACCAATCGGGCGTATAGGTAGGGTCTGCGGCCATGCGTGCGAGCTCGTTGTCCCAGCGGCGCGTCGCGGCAAGCGCGTTCACGTGGTAGTAGGCATCGGGCGAGAAGGCCACGCCGCGGGCGTTGGCGTCGGCGATGCCTCCGTGGCGCGACCCGGCGAGCGAATACAGGTTGTTGGTCTCCTCTGCGACCGAGATCACCGCGTTGTCCAAGCAGTGGCCGTACTCGTGCGACATGCCCCACCCATACATGGATTCACCGGAAAGAAACGAGGCCGCATCGCTTTCGGGCATGTGGAAGTAGCGCTCGAAGGCATACATGGTCGAGGGCGACCAAACGGTGCTCGTGAACGCTGTATGCACGCGCATGGGGGAGACGGCGTTGGGGCCGGATTGCTCGCGGGGGTCAAAGCCGTCGTATGCCCAGAAGAACTCCAGCCGCTGCTGGATAGCGTCGTTTGAGCGCTCGATATAGGCGATGGCGTCATCGCGCGAAGCAATGCCATCGTAGGCGGCGGCAAGCGCGGTCGCGCTGATGGAGAACTGCGCGTGGCCCTCGTCGCCCATCTGCAGAAGCGTCATGTCGGCGGCCTCGCCTGCATGTGCCTTGCTAGCGTAGTCGCGCAGCTCCTGGACAAAGCCCCAAAACGCCTCAGGTTTCGTGGGGTCGTGCTCGTAGAACGGATGGACGCCCAGGCTGTTTCCCACCACAGGTGCCGTTCCGGCCTCGATGACGTCGGCGCTTTCCAGCCGTGCGCGTGCCGGGTTGTCCTGAGCGTCGTTGCGCAGAAAGACCATGTAGCCGTAGCGGCTTTCGGTGAGGTCGACCGTGATGCGATTGAGGCCCGATGCAAGCTGAGACTTCTGGTGAAGGTTGAGCGACGTGTAGCTGTTTGAGTCGGTGCGCCCCGCCTGTCGCCAGGCAAGCGAGAGCTTGCTGGGGTCGGCGGCCTCCACGTACAGATTCAGGTCGTGCACCATGCCGGGCTTGAGGTAGTAGCCCGTGACATCGAGGTTGTCGAACGAGAAGACCTGCTGCGTGCGCTGTTTTTCCTCGGCGGGGGAGCCCAGCTGCGAGACGGACATCACCGAGTCCTCAATCGCGTCTCGGTTATCGGCAAGGTAGGTCGCATAGCGCTCCAACCGGTCAAGCTGTGCCAACCGCACCTCGTATTCGGGGGTGGGGGCGTTGGCGAAGTGCTCCTCAATGCGCTCGCGCATGGTCATAAAGACGCCGTCTACAAGCAGCTCGTCGCGCAGGGTGAGGCCCAGGTCGTCGGCAAAGGGCTCGTCAAGCCACGCAAAGACCTCGCTTGCAGCGTGGGCAAGCACGGCGATACGCTCGGGGTTATCCGGGTCGATGATGGCCGATACGGCCGCAACGGGGTCGGTGTCACTCAGCACCGAGAGACGCCCGATTGTGGCGCGCGCAACATCGCTGGAAGCGCACCGAGCAACCTCGCGCCCCTCTCCCCGGCGGTCCATGAGCACGATATTGAGAGGGTCTGTAATCGAGTGCCGTGCCAGGACGCTTTCGAAAACGAGTGTTGAGTTGTCGTGCAGGTATACGCGCTCGCCGTTCTCGAGGCGCGCCTGGTCGCCCAGGGTAAGCGTCGCCTGCGCATCGACCATGATGCCACAGGGGGTTTGCATGGAGTTCGCCCCAATGGCGCCTCCGGTGAATGCAAAGGAGCCGCCGGCAAGAACGTGCACCACGCCGTCGTTCGAGACGTTCGACGAGTTGCCCGATATGGTGCCACCAGTCATGCGGATGGTGCCTTTAGCCCAGACCATGGACTGCGAGTAGCTCGCGCGGTTGTTCTTAATGCTGCCTTCTCGCAGTTCAAAGGTGCTGCCTGCCTCAACGGCGACGGCGGTGTTGCGCATGGAGAACCCGTCGCGGATTTCGCCGCCGTCTAAAACAAAGGTGCCCGAGCGCACGTAGACGGCGCCCCAGGGCTTCCAGGAGCAATGGGCCCGCGCAATTGCTGTACCGGCGCGCATGGCGAAGGATGATTGGTCATACAGGGTCACGATTGCTTCGTCCGAGTCGGTATCGGTGCCGTCCAGCGTGAGCGCGCCGCCTGTCGACTCGAGTACAAGCGACGATCCTCCTCGGAGCCTGAACATGCCTGCGGCCTTGCCGTTTACCTGGGCAAAGGTGTCTGCTCGTGCGATGGTGCACTGGTCTGTTGCGCGCAGGGTGACCGCGCGTCCGCCATCGAGCTCGATTGGCTCGTTGATAAGCTGGTCGCTCGACACCTCGATGACTTCTCCGTTTTGCGCGGTGGCAAAGGCTTCAGCAAGGGTGGCGAAGCCCAGCTGCTCCCCATCGCGCACGATGGTGACCGTGTGGGTTATGACGGAATCCGCGCCTTCTTCAGAGGTGCCGGTGTTTGCGTTATCGGCGTTTTCAGTGGGATCGATGGTGTGCGCCTTTCCAGATGAGTGGGCGCCTTCTGGGATGTCGGCATCTGCTACCGGCTCTGATTCTGGGGCCATGGCGTCTACAAGCGCAGTATCGCTCTCGAAGATGGCGTTGGAGTCAGGTAACGTTTCCGTTGCCGATGCACTGTCGGTTGCAAGGGCGCTTTCGAGCGAGGCGTGTGCTGAAAGCCCGGCAGAGATTGATGGATGTTTGGCAGCGTCGATGCTCGCAGGGGCAAGGCTCACGGCGAGCAGGCCACCAAGGATGGCCGGTGCGATTCTGTTATGGGGCATGGTGTTTCCTTTCGCATCTCACGCTCCGTCGGGAACGTGGCCGCGCTGCGGATTTTGAGCGCGGGAGGCAGTAGCTGTCTAGGTGCGGTGTCGGTTATACCCCGCTGACAAATCGTCAATAGCGGATCATAGTCCGAATTCATACGTTCTGCAAAATCCTATCGAGCAGATAGGGAGAACTGCTGTTGCCGTAGATGCGTCAATGGGGTCCAGGCGAGCTGCCAAACGTGAGCGTGGGGCCGCGTCATGCACACTCGTTTCGGAAAAGGGCGTCCGATTCGGGAACCCTCGAGTAGCCGAGATATTTCTTCAAAGAAATCGCAGGTCAGAGCATCGCACTTTTTGGGTTACTCGGCGATTTCGGAAATGGACGCCCTTTTCCGAAACGACTGTTTTGAGACTGCTCGGATCGAGGACAAAATCCTGTAGGAAACGGCCTACATCGGTAAGGCTAAAGCTGCATACGAATATCAGGTCGCTCAAAACGCCGTCCTTAACACGCAAAGAGGCCTTTGAGCACCCCAGGACCCGGTCTGAGCTGACAGAGAATGGTTGCACATGGCTAACTAATATGTAATATATTTAGTAGCAATTATGGTTGAACTGCAGGCATGCGTTGACGCGGCCGCGCAGATGCGCAATCGGCGGTAGGGCGGGCCTGCGGCACAGCGATACCGATAGGAGAGGCCTCATGCCAGAGGTACGCATATGTAAGAAGTGCTCGGGCATCAAGCCGGGTGACCTGAAGGGCATCGTTAAGAAGAAAGATCGCCGCTGCGGATGTTTCGGGGCCTGTGCCAAGAAGCATCCCGAGCTCAAGGGGAAGTGCTACGTACGGGTGGGGAAGCGCCTGGTCGTTGCCGACTCAAAAAAGGAGTTGCTGGCCACCTTGGCAGAAGGGCTGTAGGCCGTAGCAGCGGCGCGCCGAGAATGCGGGTGCCGACTAGCCCCTCTGAGGGTGTGACGTAAGGTGCCATCCGCCACAGTAAGAGCACTTGTAGCAGCTGAGTCCGCGCCTGCCGTGAGCGGCGCAAGCATCTATAGCCGCCAGGGCATCCGCCCTGCTGTCGTAGCGCTTCTTCAATCCGCACGCCTTTTCATAGTGTGCTTCTTCCCGGCGGGCATCGAGTTCGTTTAGCCCACGGCGTCCGGCAGAGAAAAGCGCATCGAGGTCTCCCACATCGTGCATGAATTCGCTGCGCTGCCGTGCTCGTGCCTGGGGTTTTCTGCTGGTCACCGTGTCGCCGTCCCATTCGTGCGTCTATTACCGTCGTACTCTCAAGACTCATTATGCGGTGGAAGCACGCACGCTCGCAATCCCGCATCCGAGCCCTGCCCGCACGACGTGGCATACTGCACTGCAGGAGGTTACGTAATGAGGCAACTTCGCAAACGCATTTCGCTCGTGGCGGCGCTTGCTGCGGCGCTTATCCTGGCGGGCTGCTCGCAGCTGACGTCGGTCGTCGACCAGGTGACGGGCGGCCTTGTCCAACACGAGTATCCCGCCGAGGTATCCGAGGCGCTCGCGGTCCAGGGGGATGCCGTCCAAGACGTTGGGGACGGTTCCCCGTCGTTTACCGACGAAGAGATCGCCTATGCCTGGGAGCACCTGGACTATGAATCGTACAGTCCGCTCGACGCGCTGGGCCGCTGCGGCGCGGCGACGGCGTGCGCGGGGGCCGAGACCATGCCTGCCCCTGGGGAGGAGCGCGAATCCATCAGCGACATCCATCCGTCAGGCTGGCACAGCGTGAGCTACGACTGCGTGGAGGGCGGCAGCCTCTACAATCGCACGCACCTGATCGCCTGGATGCTCGCTGCCGAAAACGCCAACGAGCGCAACCTCGTCACGGGCACGCGCTTTATGAACGCCCAGCTTATGCTGCCGTTCGAGGAAGAGGTTGCGCGCTATATCGACGATACCGGCAACCATGTGCTGTATCGTGTGACGCCAGTGTTCGAGGGCTCAGAGCTTGTCTGCCGGGCCGTGCAGATCGAGGCTCGCTCGCTCGAGGACGACGGCGCCGGCGTCTCGTTCAACGTGTTGTGCCGCAACGTTCAGCCCGGTATCGAGCTCGACTATGCCACGGGCGATAGCTGGGAAGAAGGCACGTCATCTTGGACAGACAGCTGGGACGAGGACGCGTCGCACTGGTCCGACGACCTCGATTGGGAAGAGCTGCTCTCGGCGCTCTAGCGCGTTAGTAGCGTCCGCGCAGCGAGTACCAGCCGTGCGACTCGTCGACCTCAAGCGGCACGCCGAACAGCTCGCTCATGGTGTCGCTGCGCAGCAGTTCCTCCTTGGGGCCATCGGCAAAGATGGTCGCCTCCTTGATGAGGAGCACACGCTTGATGTCGGGGATGATGTCCTCGGGATAGTGGGTCACCAGCACCACCGAGCGGCCTTCGCTTGCAAGCATGCGCATGGTATCGCGCACGTGGTACATGCCCTCGGGATCAAGGCCCGTGCAGGGCTCGTCAAAGATCAGGACCGAGGGGTCGCTCATGAGTTCGCGGGCTACGAGCGCGCGGCGCACCTGCCCGGTCGAGAGGGTCATGACGTCGCGGTCGGCGATATCGGCGATGCCCAGCCGCTCGAGCGCATCCATGCCCTTCTCGCGCACCTCGGGCGTCATGTCGACATGGCGCGGCAAGCCCAGCGTGCCAAACATGCCGCCGCACACGATGTCGATGACAGGAAGATGCACGCGCACCTGGTCGTGCATGGTGGCGCTCACAATGCCCAGGCTGCGCTTGATATCCGAGAGCTCCGGGCGCGCGGACCCGCGAAAGCGCACGGGCGGCTCTTCGCGCCACAGCGGGAAGACCTCGCGTGTGAGCAGCTGGATGAAGGTCGACTTGCCGGCGCCGTTGGGGCCAAGCAGTGCCACATGCTCGCCCTCGGCAAGGTCGAAGCGGGGCACGTCGAGGATTGTCTTGCCGCCGCGCACCACGCGCGCATCGCGCAGCGAGAACAGCGGGGCCTGTTCGGCTCCTGTCGGCTCGTCTTCGCTTTGTCGCTCCTCGATTGCCATCGCGTTCAGCCTTCTCCCTGTATCGTCGGTTCGTGCGAATATGCTACGCTACTTTACTACACCAAAGCGGATAACGTGAGCAAAGGAAGTGTGCTATGCCCGAGATGCTAACGCTCGATGCGTTCGAACAGGCCTCAGAGAAGGTCAAGGAAGTCACCCAGAAGACCGAGCTCATCGAGAGCGCCCATTTTAGCCAGTCTACGGGCAATCGTGTGTTCTTCAAGCCCGAAAACATGCAGCGCACGGGCGCCTACAAGGTGCGTGGCGCCTACTACAAGATCTCGACGCTCACGCCCGAGGAGCTCTCGCACGGCCTTATCACGGCGAGCGCCGGCAACCACGCCCAGGGTGTGGCGTATGCGGCGACGCGCGCGGGCGCGAAGTCGGTCGTGGTCATGCCTACGACCACGCCGCTCATCAAGGTCGAGCGCACGAAGGGCTACGGCGCCGAGGTCGTGCTTTACGGCGACGTGTATGACGAGTCGTGCGACTACGCCATGAAGCTCGCCGAGGAACAGGGATACACGTTCATCCATCCCTTCAACGACCCGGTGGTCGCCACGGGCCAGGGCACAATCGCCATGGAGATTGTGCAGGAGCTGCCGCTTGTCGACACCATTCTCGTGCCGGTCGGCGGCGGCGGGCTCGCGTGCGGCGTGTCGACCTTCGCGAAGCTCTACAACCCCAAAATCAAGGTCATCGGCGTGGAGCCCGAGGGTGCGGCGTCGCTCACGCGGGCGCTCGAGGCGGGGCATCCGGTGAAGATCGATTCGGCAAACACCATCGCCGACGGCACCGCGGTGCTCGAGGTGGGCGACAAAGTCTTCCCGTACCTCCAGCAGAACCTTGACGACGTCATCACCGTGCCGGACGAGGAGCTCATCGTGTCGTTCCTCGACATGGTCGAGAACCATAAGATGATCGTCGAGAACTCGGGGCTGCTCACCGTCGCCGCGCTCAAGCATCTGCCTGCCAAGAACAAGCGCGTCGTGTCGATTCTCTCCGGCGGCAACATGGATGTCATCACCATGAGCTCCGTGGTGCAGCACGGCCTTATCGCGCGCGACCGCATCTTCACGGTGAGCGTTCTGTTACCCGACCGCCCGGGCATGCTCGTCAAGGTGGCCAGCGCCATCGCCGAGCAGAACGGCAACGTCATCAAGCTCGAGCACAACCAGTTTGTCTCCACCAACCGCAACGCTGCCGTGGAGCTTCGGGTGACGATCGAGGCCTATGGCACCGCGCACAAGGAGCAGATCATGGACGCCCTGCGCACGGCTGGTTTTGACCCGCAGCTGAGCCAGACGATGCTGTAGTCGGATCGTCCCAGCCGCCCGTCGGGTGAATCGGTGCTTTCGCCGAGAAAAGTGTTTCCTGCATATTTCGTCCTTGCTACCGATCGATGAACGGAGGATACTCCTGACTCAGCAAATGCGATGACAGGGCGAGTATCGGCCGGGCCATCCCACAGCGAGCAGGCGGCAGAGCTTCTTGGGCGCGAGTGCGCCCTCCAGGAGCAGTGAGAACCTGCGGTGGACGGTCGAGAACATACCCTCGAGCAGTGCGGCCGAACGCGTGCGTGGCCATGGGCGATCCCCATGCGACCGCGGGCGCCAACGTCGCGCCGGAGCCTCCGTGATAGGCATCGGGCAGCACGCCTGCCGTCTCGCATTTCATATCGAGGAAGCGCGAGAGGAAGCGAGGGCGTATATGCAGCTGCGAAGCGATGCCATCAAGAAGGGACTGGCGCGGGCGCCGCACCGAAGCCTGCTCAAGGCCGACGGGCTTACCGACGAGGAGCTCGACCGGCCGCTCGTGGCGGTCGTATCCGCCCAGAACGAGGTCATTCCCGGCCATATCCATCTTCAGCAGATCGCCGACGCCGTGAAGGCGGGCGTTCGCATGGCCGGCGGCACGCCGCTCCAGGTGAACACCATCGGCGTCTGCGACGGCATCGCCATGAATCACGAGGGCATGCGCTACAGCCTCACGAGCCGCGAGGTCATCGCCGACAGCGTCGAGTGCGTCATCCAGGGCCATCAGTTCGACGCCATGGTGCTCATTCCCTCCTGCGACAAGATCGTGCCCGGCATGCTTATCGCCGCCGCTCGCTTGAACATCCCCACCATGCTCGTTTCCGGCGGTCCCATGCTCGCCGGGCGCGATAAGTGCGGCAACCAGACCGACCTCAACAGCCTCTTTGACGCCGTGGGCCAGGTTACCGCCGGCACCATGACGACGGAGGAGTGCGCTTGGCTCGAGAACACCGCATGCCCCACCTGCGGCAGTTGCTCGGGCATGTTCACCGCCAACTCCATCTGCTGCCTGGCCGAGGCGCTCGGCCTCGCGCTTCCCGGCAACGGCACCGTGCCGGCCGTCTACTCCGAGCGCATTCGTCTGGCCAAGCAGACCGGTATGCAGGTGATGGACCTGGTCAAGAAGAACATCACGGCGCTGGACATCCTCACGCCCGCCGCCATCCACAACGGCATGGTGCTCGACATGGCCTTCGGTGGCTCCACCAACACCATGCTGCACCTCACGGCCATCGCGCACGCCGCCGGCTGCCCCATCACGATGGACGACTGGGACCGCGTCTCCGACGAGACCCCCAATATCGTGCGCATCGCGCCGGCGGGTCCGCTCCATATCGAGGACCTGAACGCCGTGGGCGGCATCCCCGCCATCATCGGCGTGCTGGGGCGTGCCGGCCTGCTGGACGAGACGGCCTGCACCTGCCACGGCTGCATGAAGGACTGGATTGCCCAGTGCCCGCCTGCCGACGGCGAGATCGTGCGTACGGTCGAAAACGCCTACTCGCCGGTGGGCGGACTCAAGGTCATGCACGGCAACCTGGCGCCCGACCGCGCGGTCGTGAAGCGCAGCGCCGTCGCTCCCGACATGATGCAGCATTCCGGCCCCGCCCGCGTCTTCGAGAGCGAGGAGGAGGCCTGCGAGGCCATCTTCGGCGGCAAGATCAACCCTGGCGACGTGGTAGTCATTCGCTATGAGGGCCCGGCCGGCGGTCCCGGCATGCGCGAGATGCTCACGCCCACGTCGGCTATCTGTGGCATGGGGCTCGACCACTCCGTCGCGCTCATCACCGACGGCCGCTTCTCCGGCGCGAGCAAGGGCCCCTGCATCGGGCACGTGAGTCCCGAGGCTGCGGCGGGCGGCCCCATCGCGCTTGTGCAGGAAGGCGACATCATCGATATCGACATCGAGGCGGGAACGCTTGACGTGCGCCTGACGGACGAGGAGCTCGAGCGCCGCCGTGCCGCCTGGCAGCCGCCGGCGCCCAAGTACACCACGGGTGTTCTTTCCCGCTATGCGAAGCTCGTTACCAGTGCCGATAAGGGGGCGTATCTCTCATGACCGATACCACTCAGGCCACAGGCCAGGCGTCGCCGCTCGCCGGCAGCCCACGCACGCCCGACATGCCCGACGACATCCGCCAGCACATCTGCTCGAGCGCGGTTTCTGCCGCGACGGGCTCGGGTACCACTCGCGCCGAGCGTCTGGCGCTGAAGGAGCTCGCCATTAGCGGCAAGCCCTTCGGCCCCGGCAGCAAGACCGAGCACGAGGGCGAGACCATGACGGGCGCACAGGCCATCATCGCGAGCCTCGAGGCCGAGGGGGTCGACGTCATCTTCGGCTACCCCGGCGGCCAGGCCATCAAGATCTACGACGCGCTCTATGACTCCAAGAGCATCCACCATGTGCTCGCGCGCCATGAGCAGGGCGCCGTGCACGAGGCCGACGGCTATGCCCGCGCCACCGGCAAGGTGGGCGTGGTGCTGGTGACGAGCGGCCCGGGCGCCACCAACACGGTGACGGGCATCGCCACGGCCTACATGGACTCGGTGCCTCTCGTGGTCATCACGGGCCAGGTCACGCGCGGCGTCATCGGCACCGACGCGTTCCAGGAGGCCGACATCGTGGGCATCACCATGCCCGTGGTGAAGCACAGCTTCCTGCTGCAGAGCAACGACGACCTCACGCGTACGTTCCGCGAGGCCTTCTACATCGCCTCGACCGGCCGCCCGGGCCCGGTGCTGATCGACGTGCCGTCCGACCTCGCCGGCGCCGAGATGGTCTTCCACTATCCTGACCAGGTGGACATTCCCAGCTATCGTCCCACCTACAAGGGCAACGCCAAGCAGGTGCGCCAGGCCGTCGAGCTCATTCGCACAAGCGAGCGCCCGGTGCTCATGGTGGGCGGTGGCGTTGTCTCCAGCCATGCGTGCGACGAGATCGTCGAGCTCTCCGAGAAGATGCAGATTCCCGTGGTCACGACGCTGCTCGGCAAGGCGGCCATGCCCTGCTCGAACCCGCTTAACCTGGGTCCCGTCGGCATGCACGGTTCCAAATACGCCAATATGGCCCTTACCGAGTGCGACCTCATCATCGCCGTGGGCGCGCGCTTCTCGGACCGCGTGACCGGCAAGCTCTCGGAGTTCGCTCCGCACGCGAAGGTCATCCACATCGACATCGACCCCGCCGAGATCGGAAAGGTCCGCGACCCGCAGGTGCCCATCGTGGGCGATGCGCGCAACGTCGTGGCGGCCATCAACGCGCGTCTCGACAAGGTGGAGGCACAGCCGGCGAGCCTGGCGTGGGTGCAGCAGTGCTTCGAATGGCGTGAGCGCTGGCCGTTCTACACTACCGATTTCGCTGACTATCCCGACCGCATCGCTCCCGAGGTGGTGCTCGAGCGTCTTTCCAACAGGCTCGACCCGCACAACAGCGTGGTCACGACCGAGGTCGGCCAGCATCAGATGTGGGCGCATCAGCATATTCATCGCGAGGAGTCGCGCACGTTCATCTCAAGCGGCGGCCTGGGCACCATGGGCTTCGGCTTCCCGGCAGCCATTGGCGCCAAGATCGGCCGGCCCGACGCGCAGGTGGTCTGCATCGCCGGCGATGGCTCGATTCAGATGAACATCCAGGAGATGGCCACGGCCATCGGCAACGGCGTGGCGGTGAAGGTCCTGCTCATCGATAACAACGCGCTGGGCATGGTGCACCAGTGGCAGCGCCTGTTCTATCACGAGCGCTACTCCTGCACCGAGTTCACGGCGAACCCCGATTTCGTGAAGCTCGCCGAGGCGTACGGCTGGGGCGCCGAGCGCATTACCCATCCCGACCAGATCGACGAGGCGCTCGACCGCATGCTTGCCTACGACGGCCCGTATCTCTTGGACGTCATCATCCCGACGGCGCAGACGGTCTATCCCATGGTTGCACCCGGCGCCGCCCTCGATGACATCATCGGCGCCATCGACGTGACGCTGGGCGGTGTGCGCGTGACGGAGAAGGGCATGAGCCCCGCCGGCTCCATGGGCGGTACCGTGGCCGAGCCGCTGCCGCTCAATGCGAAGACGGACGGAGCCTCGCGCGTGGCGGGTGCGACGAAGGTTTCCTCGGCAGACGCCGAGATGGGAGCCGAGGCCAAGCCTGCAGACGTGAGCGATGCGAAGGGAGGCGAGTGAGATGAAGTACATCCTCTCTGTGCTCGTCGAGAACAAGCCGGGCGTGCTCTCGCGCGTCACCGGACTCATCAGCCGCCGTGGTTTTAACATCGATTCCCTCACCGTGGCGCCCACCGAGGACGTCACCATGAGTCGCATGACCATCATCGTCAACGCCGACGAGATCGCCTATGAGCAGCTTACCAAGCAGCTGCATAAGCTGGTCTCGGTGTATAAGATCTCGGACCTCACCGAGGAGGACGCCATCGAGCGCGAGCTTGTGCTGTTCAAGGTGCTTGCCCAGCCCGATAAGCGCCACGAGATCATCGAGATCGCGAACATCTTCCGCGCGAACATCGTCGACGTGGGCAAGAACTCGCTGACTGTGGAGGCCACGGGCACGCAGAGCAAGCTCGACGCGCTCGAAGACCTCTTCCGCGGCTACGGCATCCGTCAGCTCACGCGCACGGGCAAGATCGCCATGTCGCGCGGGGCGCGGGATTCGTAGCTCCGTCGTTCTGACGAACGACGGAACGGGTCGACGCTGCGCGGGCACCTGGCGGCCGATTCGGCTCTCATTCGTCGGTCGCGTACCGAAGTACGCGTCGCTCCTCTTTCGGGGCAATCTGCTCCGTCTTCCCGCCGCTCGCTGACGTTGCTCAACCTTATAGGCCGTTCGTTGCTGCAACATTCGTTTCGATTCACTCGCAGCCGCATCCACTTGATACGGCTCGCCATCCAAGGTAACACCAGCCACGACGTAAAGGAGAAACAACATGGCTGTTACGATTTACTATGAGCAGGACTGCGATCCGAAAGTCATCCAGGGCAAGAAGATCGCCATCATCGGCTACGGTTCGCAGGGCCATGCCCATGCGCTGAACCTGCTCGATTCCGGCTGTGACGTGCGCGTCGGCCTGCGCGAGGGTTCGAGCTCCTGGGCCAAGGCCGAGGAAGCCGGCCTCAAGGTGACCACGATGGACCAGGCCGCCGAGGAAGCCGACGTCATCATGATCCTCACCCCCGACGAGACCCAGCCCAAGGTCTATGAGGAGCACATCAAGGACCACCTCAAGCCCGGCGACACCCTGGCCTTCGCCCATGGCTTCAACATTCACTTCGGCTACATCGTGCCGCCCGAGGACGTCAACGTCATCATGTGCGCGCCCAAGGGCCCGGGCCACATCGTCCGTCGTCAGTACACCGAGGGCTCCGGCGTGCCCGACCTGGCGTGCGTGCAGCAGGATGCCACCGGCGACGCTTGGGACATCGTCCTGTCGTACTGCTGGGGTGTTGGCGGAGCGCGCTCCGGCATCATCAAGGCCACCTTCAAGGAGGAGACCGAGGAGGATCTGTTCGGCGAGCAGGCTGTGCTCTGCGGCGGCCTCGTCGAGCTTGTCAAGGCTGGCTTCGAGACCCTGACCGAGGCCGGTTATCCGCCCGAGCTCGCCTACTTCGAGTGCTATCACGAGATGAAGATGATCGTCGACCTCATGTACGAGAGCGGCATCCACTTCATGAACTACTCCATCTCCAACACGGCTGAGTACGGCGAGTACTACGCCGGCCCGAAGGTCATCAACGAGCAGAGCCGCGAGGCCATGAAGCAGATCCTGGCCCGCATCCAGGACGGCAGCTTCGCCCAGGAGTTCGTCGACGACTGTAACAACGGCCACAAGTGGCTCTTCGAGCAGCGCGAGAAGATCAACGAGCACGAGATCGAGAAGGTCGGCGAGAAGATCCGCTCCATGTTCTCCTGGATCAAGAAATAGGTTGACTGATCCCTGCGGCCTCCCCAGGTATCGCACCTCGGCCTTCAGGACTTCGAGCGTAGCGCGAAAGCCTATGCTCCTTCGTTATTCTGGTCGACCTGCGGCATCTGGGAGGGCCGCACGAGCGTGCTGCAGCATGTCACCTTGTCGTTCATTCGTCGGTCGCCTTCGAAAGGCGGCTCCTCGTTTACGGCAATCTGGCATGCTACGGAAGGCCGTCTTCATGGTTGATTGAGTGGCAGCCTTGGATGCTTATGGCGGCATGACCAACACGGTCTATGCCGCTTTCCTTTGCGGCAATCTGGCGTGTTTGGGGCGTGTCGCCTCTATGCTGGCGTTGGCGAAGGGTGCGCTCGGATCGCTTGGTCAAAGGAGGGTCCTCCTGGGCAAGGCGGGTCTGCAAGGTGTGAGCCGATGGTCAAAGTTGCCGCCTGCTGGGCATGGAAAGTGCGTCGGGGGAGTCTCGGTGGTCAATTCGTGCGCGTGCTGGGCAACAACCTGCGTTTTTTTCGCATGTTGCTGCTCATCAAGCGGCGCGTGCATACCCAGGAGAGGACCATATCGACCGGTAGTGCGCCTTCAGCGAGAAACGCGTGCCCAGAGCGCGGAATTTATGACCAGCCGCATCCCCGTCCGGGGATGCTCGTGCCCAGAGCGCAGTCAAAGTGACCAGGTGTAGGTGCCCGGCGAAATACCCCTGCCCAGGGGAAGCTACATTTGACCAACAGCGAGGGCAGTCGTAGAGCAATCAGCAGCGGAGGGTCTGCGCTGTAGGTGTGTCCGGGATGGCATTCGATGCGACTGCACGTCATACTTGCTGGTGGGCAGACATTGGACGTAGCTGTACCTGCCGGGCCCGTGCCCTCTGGACAGGCATTGGACGTGGCCGTACCCGTCAGGCCCGTACCAACCCGGCCCGCACTCTCGCATTGTCCGCATGAACAGGATGGATGGAATAGTGAGCAAATTCTGGCTATCGATCCAGGCAAACGTGCGTGCCGTTCTTCGGCGGGCGTCGCGTTTGGGCATCGCGGCGGCTCTTGTCGCCTGCGCCGGCTTTGCCCTCGCCATACCTCTGACAGGATGCAACGACGGCCCGCACAACGGCCAGGGTCAGGACAACGCCGCGGGCACCGTCGTCTTTCAGGAGCGGACCTCGCCTAACGAGGCCTATGTGAGCAGCGAGGACGACGTTGTCTACTACGATATCGTCGTCTTGCAGGACGCCGACACGCATGTGGTGACGGTTTCGTGCACGTCGAACTCGGCGTTTTTCGATCCGCTGAGCTATACGGTGGACTGCGACCAGGCAATTACGCAGGACGACGTCACGGTAAGGTGGACCACCGCCATGGGAGGCTCAGAGCCCTCCGAGAAAGACCAACTTGTGGTGGCACACATCGCCATCGCGCAGGATGGCCAGGTAATCGACGAGCATGTGGTCAACTTCACAAGCGGCGTTGTCGACATCTTGGCCAATGCGCTCGGTTAATTCCCCAATAGCTAGCTCATAAGTAGTAGGGCGACTGCCTCCCACATGCCATCGCCCTTGTTGCTGTTCCCTATGCGGGTAGCTTGCAGACGTCGACCCAGATGCAGGGTTGGCAGAGCTCTTCCAGCTCGCTGGGCGTGAGTTCAATCGCGCTGTTGGAGCTTCCACAGGCGGGGAAGACCGTTTCAAAGCGCTTGAGTGACTCGTCCAGGTAGATGTCGCACCCGTCCTTTACGGCAAAGGGGCACACGCCGCCCACGGCGTGGCCGATGCGCTCTTCGGCGTCGGCGGCCGAGAGCATCTTGGCCTTCGTGTGGAACTGCGCCTTGTACTTGGGATTGTCGATGCGGGCATCGCCGGCTGCAACAATAAGCGCCACGCGGTCGCCCACATAGAACGAGAGCGTCTTGGCGATGCGCGCCGGGTCTGTGCCCACCGCCTGGGCGGCGAGCTCGACGGTGGCGCTCGACGTCTCAAATTCCATCACGCGGTCCTCCATGCCGCGCGCACGGAAGAACTCCCTTACCTTTTCAATCGCCATGGGCGGCATCCCCTGTTCTGTTGCGCCGCGCCCGTGTCGCACGCGCAGGCGAACACGGGCGCGGTCGGCGTCAATGCGGTTTTACCTCATGGGTGACAGCTTATCGCCGCTGCCGGGCCTCGGCAAGCGAATGGCACGGAGCGTGCGGGAACAGCCGCGGCGCTATGGCGCTTGGCGCTACGCAATGCGGTAGACGTAGTTCTCTTTGCGCGGCTTGGGTTCGGGTGCCTCGCCGGCGGGGTATCCCAGGATGCAGTGGCCAATGCCCTCATAGGCATCCGCGTCGAGTCCCAGGCTTTCCAGCAGCTCCTTGCCCTCGGGCAGCTCGAACTCCTCTTTGGCTCGATGGATCCAGCAGCTGCCCAGGCCCAGCTCATGTGCGGCGAGCATGAGGTTACCCATCACGAGGCTGCCGTCGTATACGTGTGTCGGCACGTCTTTCCGGGCAAGGACCACAAGCACGACCGGCGCTCCGTAAAACGGGTCGGATTCGGTGCCCATAATACGGGCGTTTAAGGCCGAAAGCTTGTCGCGTACCTCGCGGTTGGTGATGGCGATGATGATGGGCGATTGCGCGCCTCGCCCCGTAGCGGCGTAGGTGCCGGCTTCAAGCACTTTGTTGAGCAGGTCGTCGGGCACAGGGTCGGGCAGGTAGGAGCGAATGCTGCGGCGTGTGAGCATGGCTTCGGTGGCGTTCATCGGTTCCTCCTCGGTGGCAGGACCGCATCGGCGGCGTGTGGCGGAGGTGCGCGAGGCCCGTGCGGCCTGCGCTCTGCGCGGCGCCTGCTGCGGTTCACGTTGCGGTGACACAGCATGTTGTATCCAAAACGGAACGGTCTCAATCCCCGGAGCGTCCGGGGCCTTGCGATATGGAATGCAAGCGCGATGCTCAAGACGTACGTCGCACTTCATGACGCAAGGGTTGCCCGCCTCGCGGCCACGCAGGGCGGCGGCCGCATCGTGTCCGGGCGCCGCGCTATACTACCTTCCATCATCAAGGGAGGTATCGCATGGCTAGGCAGGAAGAGAGCGTCTACGTTCCCGGCATAGCATTGCCGCAGGTGCCCGCCGGAGCGCCAACGGTCGGCGTGGTGCTCGAGGGCGGCGGCTTTCGTGGCATGTACACGGCGGGCATCATCGACGTGTGGATGGAGCGCGGCTTTACCGCGACGGCTACCGTGGGCGTCTCTGCTGGCGCCACGTTTGGCTGCAACTTCAAATCGCTGCAGGTAGGTCGCACGCTGCGCTACAACAAGCGCTTCTGCGGAGACCCTCGCTATGCGAGCGTCCGCAGCCTCATCACCACAGGTGACCTGTTCAACGAGAAATTCGCCTATGGACGCCTGCCCTGGGAGCTCGATGTCTTTGACGTGGACACCTTCCAGGCAAATCCCATGCGCTTTACGGTGGTTGCGACCGATATCGAGACGGGCGAGCCGGTCTACCACGACCTTAAGCTGGGCGGCAAGGAGGATATCGAGTGGATTCGCGCCTCGGCATCCATTCCCGCGCTCTCCCGGCCGGTCCACCTGGACGGTAAGCTGCTGCTTGACGGCGGCACGGCCGATTCCATTCCCTTTGACTGGATGTTCTCGCAGGGCTACGACCGCTGCGTGGTGGTGTGCACGCAGCATGCCGCCTATCGCAAGGAGCCAAACAGCCTCATGCCCTTCTTGCGCGTTCGCCTGCACCGGTATCCCAAGCTGGTCGAGCTGCTGGCAAACCGCCATCTGCGCTACAACGCCCAGCGAGATCGCTTGGCAGCGCTCGAGCGCGAGGGCAAGGTGTTCGTCATTCGGCCGAGCGAGCCTATAGAGCTGCCCACGATGGTCAAAGATCCGGCGTTGCTGGAGAAGGTCTACCAGCTTGGCCGTCACGACGCCGAAGCGACCTTCGATGCCATGACAAGCTTTACGCGATAGGGAGTGCACATGAGCGAGATCAAGTGTCCCAACTGCGGAACCGTCTTTACTGTCGACGAGTCGGGCTATGCCGACATCTTGCGCCAGGTGCGCACCGAAGAGTTCGAGCGCGAACTTGGCGAACGCGAGCAACTGATGCGACAGGAGCGCGACCAGGCCGTGAAGCTTGCCAAGCAGGAGGCCGAGGTGCGCTTGCAGCAGGGCGTGTCGGATCGCGATGCAAAGATCGCCGAGCTCACGGCCCGGCTTGATGCCGCCTCCGCCGAGCAGCAGCATGCGCGTGAGCAGGCGGCCGCCGAGGCCCGGGCGGAGGGCGAGCGGACCGCCTCCGAGCTCCAGCGCGAGGTGGACCGTCTTTCGGCCGAGCTCAAAGCGGCCGAAGAGCGGCAGGAGCTGGCGCTTCAGAAGGCCCAGGCCGAAGCTGCCCAGCATCTGCAGGAGGAGCTTGGCCGTGCCGAGGCGCAGGCCGAGCAGCTGCGCTCCCAGCTGCGCGAGCAACAAAACGCCTCGGCGCTCGAGCAGGAACGCGCCGTGGCTAAGGTCGCTTCCGAGCGCGACGAGGCGCGCGCCCAGCTGGAAAGCGAACGTGCCGTGCGAGCATCCGAGCGCGAGCAGCTCAAGGCCGCCCATGCCCTCGAGCTTGAACAGGCCTCGAAGACCAGCGAGGCCCTCATCCGCTACAAGGACGAGGAAATCGAGCGTCTGCGCGACATGAAGGCGCGCCTCTCCACCAAGATGGTGGGGGAGTCCCTCGAGCAGCATTGCGAGACCGAGTTCAATCGCATTCGCATGACGGCCTTCCCGCACGCCTACTTCGAAAAGGACAACGATGCGAGCGAGGGCAGCAAGGGCGACTACATCTTCCGCGAGCAGGACGAGAGCGGCAACGAGATCATCTCGATTATGTTCGAGATGAAAAACGAGAACGACACGACGGCAACCAAGCACAAGAACGAGGACTTCTTCAAAAAGCTCGATCATGACCGCACGACCAAGGGCTGCGAGTACGCCATTCTGGTCTCGCTTCTGGAGCCCGACAGCGAGCTCTATAACGCCGGCATCGTGGATGTGAGCTATCGCTATCCCAAGATGTACGTGATTCGTCCGCAGTTCTTCATTCCCATCATCACGCTGCTGCGCAACGCCGCGCTCAATTCGCTTTCCTATAAGCAGGAGCTGGCACTTGTGCGGCAACAAAACGTTGATGTGACGGGCTTTGAGGACAAGCTCCTCAAGTTCCAGGAAGGGTTCTCCCGCAACTACGAGCTGGCGAGCCGCAAGTTCCAGACGGCGATCGACGAGATCGACAAGACCATAGCCCATCTGCAGAAGACCAAAGAGGCCTTGCTTTCGAGCGACCGCAACCTCCGGCTTGCCAACGACAAGGCGCAGGATCTGACCATCAAGAAGCTGACGCGTGGCAACAAGACCATGAAGGAGGCGTTCGAGGCCGTCCGTCAAAGCGGGCCCGAGGAGTAGGGGGCACGGACGGCGCGGCGTGGGCCAAGGCGCCGGGGTGCTCGTACGGCTAACTCGCAGCGCCCGGTAAAGGGCTCTCTGGGAGCCGGTGGGGCGAAGCGCCCGCACCGCTCACGTATAATGGCGGCATCGGTGTCCGTACAGGAAGGGGAGCAATGGGCGGATTCTTTGGCGCGGCATCTAAGCGCGATGTGGTGCTGGACGTATTCTTTGGCGTCGATTATCACTCGCACCTGGGAACCAGGCGCGCCGGCATGGTGTTCTGCGAAGGCACGGGCGGGTTTCAAAAAGAGATTCATTCAATCGAGAACGCGCCGTTTCGTTCGCGCTTCGACAAAGACCTTGAGCGGTTCCACGGCACGAGCGGCATCGGCTGCATCAGCGATACCGACCCGCAGCCGCTCCTGGTGCGCGGTCGCCACGGAACCTTCGCCATTACGACGGTCGGCATCATCAACAACGCCGACAAACTCATCGAGCGCTACTTTGAAGAGGGCGGCGCCCAATTCATGGCTATGAGCTCCGGCGCGGTGAATGGGACCGAGCTCGTCGCGGCGCTCATCAACCAGAAAGATGACCTGGTCGAGGGCATCAAGTTTGCGCAGGAGCAGGTCGAGGGCTCGCTTACGCTGCTCGTGATGACCGAGGACGGTGTGATTTTCGCCGCGCGCGACCGTATGGGCCGCTTGCCGGTCATCATCGGCCGGGATACCCAGGGCGAGGGCTACTGCATCTCGTTTGAGTCGTTCGTCTACCACAAGCTGGGTTACGAAGACGCCTACGAACTCGGTTCGGGAGAGATCGTGCGTGTGACGTCCGACGGGTTCGAGACGGTTGCGCCGGCCGGCCCAGACATGAAGATCTGCGCGTTTCTGTGGGTGTACTACGGCTACCCCAACTCCAACTACGAGGGCGTGAACGTCGAGGTCATGCGCTACCGCAATGGCCAGATTATGGCGCGCGACGAGGCACGGGCCGGCACGCTTCCCGAGGTCGACTACGTGGCCGGCGTGCCCGATTCCGGTCTGCCGCACGCCATCGGCTTTGCCAACGAGTGCGGTGCCACCTTCGCCCGCCCCTTCATCAAATACACCCCCACCTGGTCGCGTTCGTTCATGCCTACCAACCAGGCGGTCCGCGACCGCATTGCCGAGATGAAGCAGATCCCGGTGCCCGAGCTTATCGACGGCAAGCGCCTGTTGCTGGTAGACGACTCCATCGTGCGCGGTACGCAGCTCGGCAAGACGGTTGACTTCCTGTATAGCGCCGGCGCAGCCGAGGTGCACATGCGAAGCGCCTGTCCTCCCATCATGTTCAGCTGCAAGTACCTGTCGTTCTCGCGCGGCAAGTCCGACCAGGACCTCATCGCGCGCCGCGTGGTGCGTGAGCTCGAGGGCCCCGAGGGCGACAAGCATCTGGACGAATACGCCGACAGCTCGACCGAGCGCGGCGCATGCATGCTGCGCCGCATCTGCGAGCAGTTGGGGTTCGACTCGCTCAGCTATCAGAGCCTGCCGGGCATGCTTGAGGCGATCGGCATCGATCCCACCAAGGTGTGCACCTATTGCTGGAATGGCAAGGAATAGCGATTTGCAAAGAAGGCCCTGTTCGCTCCGGTGGACAGGGCCTTGTTGGTCGCTGCCTGGCGTCGGACAACGAGAGGTGGGAAGACCTGCCTGGGGAGGTATATCGTGCGCGCATTTGTTGCCCTTGAGCTGCCAGGAGATGTCGTTGAGGACCTTGTTGTGCTGGCGCGCCAGCTGCAGGGATACGTCCGCGGACGGTTCATGCGCCGAGAGACCTACCATGTGACGCTGGCGTTTTTAGGCGAGGTGGATGAGTCGGCGGCGCGTCGTGCGATGGATGCTCTGGATGCGGCGTGCGCGGGGTGCGACGCCCCGTTGCTTGTGGCGGAGGGGCTGGGGACCTTCGGCCGTCCCCACGACGCGACCCTGTGGCTGGGGCTGCGCGAGGTCCCCGAGCTCATGGATATTGCCGCTGCTGTTCGCCATGCGCTCGACAAGGCGGGCGTTGTCTTCGACCGCAAGGCGTTTCGTCCGCACATCACCCTCGCACGTCGGGCGCGCCTTCCGCGCGAGCCGCTGGAGGGCCTGGTGTTTCCGCGCCAGAGCGTGGCTACCTGCGTCACGCTCTTCAAAAGTACGCTCACCCCGGACGGTGCAATCTACAAGCCGCTCCACCGCGTGCAGCTTGCTCGGTAGGGGACTGCGTGAAGCCGGCTCTGTGAAGCGGACCGCGTGAAGTCGTCCGCATGAAGTCAGGATGCCGGAGCAAAATTGAACCTAGACGGGATGGGCCGTCGTGCTATACTGCCGACTAAATTGAACGTTCAATTCTGAACAGGCTTGAAAGTTCAATTTACGGTAGAAATTGAACCATCTGGCGGGACGGGCGCGTCTAACGGTAACAACGCCGCGCTCCAGATGGCATCGTTTGGGCAGGGGGCACCATGGCACCAACGTTTTCTCAGCGTCTTAAGCAGGCCATGGCCGATGCCGGGTTCAAGCAGGCAGACCTCATCCGTGCAGCCACGCAGCGCGGCGAGCGGCTGGGAAAAAGCCAGGTGAGTCAGTATGTAAGCGGCAAAACCGTTCCACGGCGCGACGTGATGCGGCTTCTTGCCGACATTCTTTCGGTCGATGCGGCATGGCTTTCGGGAGAAGGCCCAGAGGCCCCGCGGCATGGGCGCGCCGAGACGGCGCCGCCGTCAGCGGCCGGCGGGCGAGCTTCCGCGCGGCGTGAGGCCGCCTTGTCCGTTTCCACGGGCTCGAATCCTGCTTCAACCACCACGCCGGGCACGCAGTCTGCCCCGCAACCTTCCATACAAAGGAGCACTCCCATGCGCGAGTTCACCAAATCCTCCAAGCTCGACAACGTCCTCTACGATGTGCGCGGCCCCGTTGCCGACGAAGCCGCCCGCATGGAGTCGGAGGGCATGCGCATCTTGAAGCTCAACATCGGCAATCCCGCGCCGTTTGGATTCCGCACCCCCGACGAGGTCGTGCAGGATATGCGTCAGCAGCTGCCCGATTGCGAGGGCTACTCTGATTCGCGCGGCCTCTTTTCTGCGCGCAAGGCCATCATGCAGTACGCCCAGCTCAAGGGGCTGCCCAACGTGGGCATGGAGGACATCTACACCGGCAACGGCGTCTCCGAGCTCATTCAGCTGTGCATGAACGCGCTGCTCGACACCGGTGACGAGATTTTGATTCCCAGCCCCGACTATCCGCTGTGGACCGCCTGTGCCACCCTTGCCGGCGGCACGCCCGTGCACTACATCTGCGACGAAGAGGCCGAGTGGAACCCCGACCTCGCCGACCTTGAGTCCAAGGTGACCTCGGCCACCAAGGCCATCGTCATCATCAACCCCAACAACCCCACGGGCGCCGTGTACCCGCGCGAGGTGCTCGAGCAGATCGTCGAGATCGCCCGCAAGCATCAGCTCATGATCTTCTCCGACGAGATCTACGACCGTCTGTGCATGGACGGCATCGAGCACATCTCGATCGCATCGCTTGCGCCCGACCTGCCGTGTGTGACGTTCTCCGGTCTGTCGAAGAGCCATATGATTGCCGGCTATCGCATTGGCTGGATGATCCTTTCGGGCAACAAGCGTTGCATGAAGGACTTCATCTACGGCATCAACATGCTCTCCAACATGCGCCTGTGCTCCAACGTGCCTGCGCAGTCCATCGTGCAGACCGCGCTCGGCGGGCATCAGAGCGTAAAGGGCTACGTCGTTCCCGGCGGCCGCGTCTACGAGCAGCGCAACTTCGTCTACGAGGCGCTCAATGCCATTCCGGGCATCACGGCGGTGAAGCCCAAGGCGGCGTTCTACATCTTCCCGAAGATGGATGTCGAGCGCTTCAACATCACCGACGACGAGCAGTTCGCCCTTGACCTGCTGCATCAGAAGCGCATCCTCATCACCCGCGGCGGCGGCTTCAACTGGGGCAAGCCCGACCACTTCCGCATCGTCTACCTGCCGCGCATGGAGGTCCTGCGCGAGGCGCTCGACGACCTGGCCGACTTCTTCGAGCACTATCGCCAGAACTAGCGGGCAATGGAGACCATAACGCTCGGCCTGTTTGTGGCGGCACTTGTAGGATGCATCGCGACCGGCGTGCCCACTGCGTGTGCGCTGGTCGTAGGGCTGGTGCTGTTCTGCGTATACGCGTGGCGCGCGGGCAACTCTGCGCGCGCGGTGGCGGCCATGTGCTGGCACGGCGTGCGCCCCATCTGCCGCATTCTTGGCATGCTTGTGCTCGTGGGCGTGCTCACGGGCCTTTGGCGCGCGGCGGGCGTCATTCCGGCAATCGTGTACTACGCGGTGCCGCTGATCACCCCGCCGCTCTTTCTGCTCATGGTGTTTCTGCTTACCTGTTTGGTATCGGTTGCGACCGGCACCTCCTTTGGGTCTGCGGCGACCATGGGAACCATCTGCGTCTCGCTTGCCGCGGCGATGGGCGTGCCGATCGTCGCTGCGGGCGGGGCGGCGCTCTCCGGGGCGTTTTTCGGCGATCGCTGGTCCCCGCTTTCCACAAGCGCCCTGCTTGTGGCCGATGTGACCGGCACCGATTTCTACGGCAACCTCAGGCGTATGGTGCGCACCGCGCTGGTGCCCTTCGCGGCGACCTGTGCGGCCTACCTTGTGGCGGGCGCGGTGTTGCCCGCAGCCGCCGGCTCGCTGGATACGGTCGGCCCTCTTGGGTCGGCGTTTGGCCTTTCGCCTGTCGTGCTCCTGCCGCCCGTCCTCGTGTTCGCGCTCGCCATCTTTCGCGTGGACATCCTGGCCGTCATCGCTGCGGGAATCATCTCGTCCGTGCCGCTGTGCCTTGCGCTGCAGGATATGACGATGCTCGATGTCGCACGCACGGCGCTTCTGGGCTTTACGTCCGCCGCCCCGGGGCTAGAAGCTCTGTCTGGGGGCGGTATCGCGTCGATGCTCTCTGCCGTCGGCATCGTGTGCATCACCTCTGCCTATGCGGGCGTGTTCGAGGAAACCCGGCTGCTACATGGCATCGATGGCATGGTCGCCGCCTTTGCCGGCCGGGTGACACCTTTTGCCGCAACCCTTGGCATCTCGGTGGCCACCTCTATGGTGTCGTGCAACCAGACGCTGGCCATCATGCTCACCCACCAGCTGAGCCGCGACATCGTGCCGAACGCCGAACAGCACGCGCTCGATCTGGAGGATTCCGTGGTGCTTGTGGCGGGGCTTGTCCCCTGGTCCATTGCGGGCGGCGTGCCGCTTGCGTCTATGGGCGCACCGGTCGAGAGCATGGCGCTCGCGGTCTTCCTCTACGCGGTTCCGCTCTGGCGGCTGGCGTGTTCGTATGTGCGTTCCGCACGGCGGCGGGCTGTGTGACGACGTGCCGAGCCGCGCGTGGGCACCGCGCGCAGTCACCGCGCGTAGGGGCGCCGCGCCCGCTGCCGGCAACGAGGCTTTGGCGGCAGCGGGCATCGCTGCCGCCGGCTTTGCCCGAATGTCCGGGCGAGCCTGCGCACGGGCAGTCCTTGTGTGCGCCGGTCCGCTGTGCGTCGTGTGCGCTGCATCCTCAAGCTTTGCCCTCTGCGGGCTTACCGAACCTTAACGATTCCGTGACGTACCGTTGCCGTGTGCGGGGTAGGTTGAGCATGTCAAGCGGGTCGGCCTGCCGGCTCGCAGCAAGATTGCGGAAGGGTGGTGCCACATGGACGTGAAGCTGGTGCGCGAGAGCGAGTTCACGGGAACCAAGGGTAAGGTCCTTAAATATGTGGGCTGCACCTACGCGATGATTATCCTCAGCCAGTTTATCAAGGCGTTTGGCATGAGCGCGGACATGGGTGGCGGGCCGCTCATCGAGCTCTCGTCGTTTGTATTCGTGCTCGCCTTCGTGACCTATCCGCTGGGCATCCAGGCGGCGCGCCTTGTCCGCTCGCTTATGGTAGAACAGCCTTCGCGCCAAGTCGCAGGCGTGTAGCGGATTGCTCGCGATGAACGAGGCTTGAGGCGGGAAAGCGGCCGTGCTCGCCTATGCGAGGTGCCCGACGTAGCGCATCGATGCGCTTGCAAGCCACTGGGCTCCGTTGCACCGCGAGGCCCAACACGTCGCAAGGTCGCTCACAGCAGCTCAATCGTGTCGCCTCGGCGTACATGCCGGGGCGATTTTGTGTGCACACAGATTCTTCTCAGTGTATGAGCCGCTTTCCGCGTACACTTCCACCGAGCCGAAAGGCTAGTTAGGTATTGGGTTGGAAGACCCGGAGTTTTGGCGCGGAGGTTCGCGCCCACGACAAGCGCTGGAAAGCGCAGGAGGAAATTGCATGACTGAGTTCGGCAAGGTTGAAGAGATGGACAACGAGATGGACGAGACGATGGCCGAGGCTGCTGCGATCGCAGGTGCAGCCGAGCTTGACGACGAGCAGGTCGCCGCGGAGGATGCGGACGACGCGGTCGTCGAGGATGAGAAGGCCGACGACGTCGAGGAGACCGCTGAGGTCGCTTCCGACGAGGAGAAGGCTGACGAGAAGGACGAGGAGAAGGCCGTTGCGCCCGAGGACCTGGATGACCAGCTCTTCGACAAGCTGAACCGTGCTGCCCGCCTCATGCGCGCCCGTCGCGACGTGCTCGCCGAGCAGGCCGCTGAGGAGGCAGAGCGCCTGAACACCCTGAAGCGCGCCCTCAAGCTGCTCGAGCTCAAGCCCAAGATGGAGGAGAAGGAGATGGCTGACCTCATGGGCATGCGTCTCCGTGAGCTCAACGAGATCCTCATCAAGGCCGAGAAGGAAGATATCGTCGCTCGTGTCGAGCCCGAGGACAACGACATGCGTCACGTGGTGGTCTTTGCCAGCGAGGACGCTATGGAGCTGGCCGAGGCTCAGGGCAAGAAGCGCAAGAAGTACATTCCGCAGCTCTCTGCTGAGTCCGCTGAGCAGCTGCTCTCCCTGCTTGATCAGGTGATCGACCCGCTGACCGCTATGGGCCTGGATCGTCCGACCGAGAAGCGCGACGAGCGTGGTGGCCGTGGCGATCGTGGTGGCTTCGGCGGACGCGGCGGCGACCGCGGTGGCCGTGGCGGCTTCGGCGATCGTGACCGCGGCGGTCGTGGCGGTTTCGGTGGCCACGGCGATCGTGGCGGCCGCGGCGGCTTTGGTGGCCGCGGTGGTGACCGTGGTGGCCGTGGCGATCGTGGTGGCTTCGGCGGACGCGGCGGCGACCGCGGTGGCCGTGGCGGCTTCGGCGATCGTGACCGCGGTGGTCGCGGTGGCTTTGGCGACCGTGGCGGACGCGGTGGTTACGGCGGTCACAACGACCGCGGTGGCCGTGGCGGCTTTGGTGACCGCGGTGGCCGTGGTGGTCGCTACTAAGAGCCTCATCCCCTAGGGGCACACCGGTTGCAGATGGTGTCCCGCGTGGTGATAACGCTTATTGATACGGGCGCGTCGCTCAAGGAGGGCGGCGCGCCTGTTTGTGTTCCGGGGACGCGTGAGGGGAGTGGAGCCTGTCGGGTAAAAATCGTGCCCGCATTGCCTGCGGCGCGGGGCATGCTCCGATGCGCCCATGCGCAACAAACTCGTTTCGGTTTTATGCAGTTTGTTTTAAAAATGGCAAGTACACTTTACTACACTAAAGCGCTCAACTGGGTTTTTGATGCCGTTTTGAGCGCTAAAACCGGGGTCTACTTGGCTTGTTGCGAAGTAACTGCATAAAACCGGCATGTGCCGATGTTCCGCCAACGCCGGCATCGTCGACGCTCGGCTCCTCCTTGTTTCAACGACAGGCATAACAAAAGGCGCCCCCAGGAATTCCTGAGGGCGCCTTGCATACGCTTGTGAGTAAGCGCGTGAGCGTGTTCGGTTTAGCCGAAGTAACGCTTGAGCAGGCCGGCGAACGCCTTGCCGTGACGGGCCTCGTCGCGAGCCATCTCATGCACGGTGTCGTGGATGGCATCAAGACCAGCGGCCTTGGCACGCTTGGCCAGGTCGGTCTTGCCAGCGGTGGCGCCGTTCTCGGCCTCGACGCGCATCTCGAGGTTCTTCTTGGTGGAGTCGGTCACGACCTCGCCGAGGAGCTCGGCGAACTTAGCGGCGTGCTCGGCCTCCTCGTGAGCGGCCTTCTCCCAGTACAGGCCGATCTCGGGATAGCCCTCGCGATGAGCGACGCGGGCCATGGCCAGGTACATACCAACCTCGGAGCACTCGCCCTCGAAGTTAGCGCGCAGGTCGGCGACGATGTCCTCGGGAACCTCAGGAAGCTTGCCGACGCCCACGACGTGCTCGGCGGCCCAGGTCATCTCGGTGTCGGACTGCTTGATGAAGCGGTCACCGGAGACGCCGCACTGGGGGCACTTGAAATCGGCGGGCAGCTCCTCGCCGTCGAACTCCTCGACATAACCGCAGACGGGGCAAACGAACTTCATGCTGTTCTCCTTAGAACGCAGGCGATTGCGCGGGCACCCGGTCCCTTCGGTCCCTCTGCGGGTGCCGCGCACGAACAAGGCTATTATGCCCAAAATGCTCCTGAATTGGTAGCTATTAGGACAGATTCTTAAAAAAGATTCCACCTTCACAAAGTTGGGCCCCTCCCGTGTGTTCGAAACGGGAGGGGCCCAACTGCCAGTGCTACTAGTCGCGCGGCCTGCGGACGACGAGCAGTGGGTCGCCCACCTTAACAAGCGGGCGGCCGCCCAGCAGCGTGCCCGAGCTGCCGATGTGGTTCACGCGCACCTTGTCACCCACATTCGAGATGATGAGCGTCACGACGTCCTCGTAGCCCGCGCTCTTGATGGCCTCGGGGTCGAAGGTGAGCAGCGGGGTGCCGGCAGTCACGAGGTCGCCCTGCTTCACATAGCAGGTGAAGCCCTTGCCGTTCATGTTCACCGTGCCCAGACCGATGTGCATGATGAGCTCTTCGCCGTCGTCGGTGAGCATGCCGATGGAGTGGTTGGTGACGGTCGTCGCAGCGATGCGGCCGTTGGCCGGGGCGAACAGCGTATGGCCGGTGGGCAGGATGCCGTAGCCCTCGCCAAACAGGTGTGCCGAGAGGACCTCGTCGTTGATCTCCTCAAGGCGCATGAGGATGCCGGAGACGGGGGCGTAGATGGTGTCGGGGCGGGTCGCGAACGAGGCAGCCTGGGGCGTCTCGGCGTTGCCGGACGTGACGGAGCCCTTGATCTTATCCCAGAGTTTCATATGCATCCTCCTATAGGTATGCAGCCTATGCGGCATGGCCGCTTGTCTTCACGAGACATGATACCGAAAAGGTGGGTCGGTGGAATGCTCTGCGCCACCGGCGGTCGGTTTCTGCACGTCTGCGTATGACGCCCTGCTCTTGCTATCGCGGCAGGCTATCGATGTAGGACGCCAGCGCCTCGACGTCGCCGGTAAAGTGATACGACCGCATGCCCGCCACCTCGGCGCCGCGGCAGTTGTCCAGGTTGTCATCCACAAACAGGCA
Source organism: Collinsella sp. An2 (assembly GCF_002160065.1). Classification (GTDB taxonomy): domain Bacteria; phylum Actinomycetota; class Coriobacteriia; order Coriobacteriales; family Coriobacteriaceae; genus Limicola. The sequence goes on from NZ_NFJW01000004.1 coordinate 146,381, forward strand.
CCCGGCGGGATCGAGTCCGTAGCGGTCGCAAAGCAGCGTGTAGATGGCCGGGTCGGGTTTCATGATGCGCTCGAAGCCCGACACCACGCGTCCGTCCATGACCTGGTAGGCAGGGCAATGATCGAGCTGCTTGTCGATCTCGGTCGAGGCGTTGGACAGCAGGTAGACGCCCAGACCCTCGTCCTTCAGCCGAATGGCGAGCTTGTTGGTGGGCTCGATGGGCTGAGAGTAGCGCTGCCACTCGGCGGCGCAGACATGCAGGTTGGGATGCAGGCGCTCCGGTAGGTGCGCCTGCGCGATGCGCTCCATCGTGGGAATGCTGATTACGCCCGCGTCGAGCAGTGACCACTCGCGGCGGCCGAAATAGGCGTCGGCGAGAAGGCGTGCGTCCTCGTCGTTGTCGGTGTATTGCTGCGCAAAGTAGAAGCCGTCGAAGGTCATGAGCACGCCGCCCATGTCGAAGACGACGGTGCGAAGCGCGGGCTCGTTTTGGAGATCTGCCATAGGTGCTCCTTGCTGCTTGGTATTTCTTGTCTGCTTCAGTATGAGCGTCTCGCAGGAGGAGGGGGAGGAAAAGCTGGGTTCCAGCCGAAAGTTAGCTAAGTCTAACGCGTTGTGCATCCGATGCTAATAGGCGACCAGGCTTTTGTTGGCGCATGGGATACCTAAAATAGCTACGGTTAACATCTAGGTGAGGTGGGTTATGGATAACACACGTCAGCCGGGGGAGGCCAAGCAGACCACCCTCGAGCAACTTGAGATAGGCAAGGACGCCATCATCGCATCGGTCGATTGCAGCGATGCGGGCCTGCGTCAACACATCCTGGACATGGGCCTGACGCCGGGCACCGAGGTCACCATGATGAAGTTTGCCCCCATGGGCGACCCCATGGAGATTCGCCTGCGCGGTTACGAGCTCACGCTACGCCGTGACGATGCGGCGCATATCGCGCTCACGGATGTTCACGATGCGCACAACAACCCGCGTTGCACCACCAAGGGCTCCGCCGTGGCTCACCCTGCCTTGGGCGAAGACGCGGCCAAGCCCCGGCGTGCGGGCGCGGCCCTTGCCGAGTCGGCGCCGCTCAGCTTCGCGCTCGCCGGCAATCAGAACTGCGGCAAGACGACGCTCTTCAACCAGCTGACCGGCTCGAACCAGCACGTGGGCAATTTTCCCGGCGTGACGGTCGACCGCAAAGATGGCCAGATCAAGGGACATCCCAACGCGCGAATCACCGACCTGCCGGGCATCTACTCGCTCTCGCCGTATACGAGCGAAGAGGTGGTGAGCCGCCGGTTCATTCTGGACGAGCATCCCGATGCGATCGTCGACATCGTCGATGCCACCAACATCGAACGAAACCTCTACCTTACTCTGCAGCTCATGGAGCTCGACCTGCCCATGGTGCTTGCCCTCAACATGATGGACGAGCTCTCGGCAAACGGCGGCTCTGTGGACGTGAACGCACTCGAGGCCGCGCTCGGAATTCCTGTGGTGCCCATCTCGGCCGCAAAGAACGAGGGCATCGGCGAGTTGGTGGAGCACGCGCTGCACGTGGCGCGGTATCGCGAGCGCCCGGGCCGCATCGACTTCTGCGCTCCCGACGGCCCCGACCACGGTGCGCTGCACCGCTGCATTCACGGCCTGATCGAGCTGGTGGGAGATCACGCCCAGGCCGCAGGCATCCCGCCGCGCTTCGCCGCAACGAAGATCATCGAGGGCGACCATCTGGTCATCGATTCGCTGGCCCTCGACGATAACGAGCTCGATGCAATCGAGCACATCATTCACCAGATGGAGGAGGAGTCCGGCACCGACCGCATGGCCGCCCTCGCCGACATGCGCTTCGCGTTCATCGAGGACGTTTGCGCGCGCAGCGTGGTAAAGCCCCACGAGAGCCGCGAGCACCTGCGCAGCGTTGCCGCGGACCGCATTCTCACCGGCAAATACACGGCGATTCCGGTGTTCATCCTCATCATGGCACTCGTGTTCTGGCTGACGTTCGATGTGGTGGGGCAGCGCCTCTCCGACCTGCTGGAGCTTGGCATTCAGGCGCTCACGGGCGTGGTCGACCAAGCGCTTACCAACTTCGGCGTAAATCCGGTGGTGCATTCACTGGTAATCGACGGCATCTTTGCGGGCGTGGGTAGCGTGCTATCCTTCCTGCCCATCATCGTGGTATTGTTCTTGCTGCTTTCCATGCTCGAGGACTCGGGCTATATGGCGCGCGTGGCCTTTGTGATGGATAAGATTCTGCGCAAGCTGGGGCTTTCCGGACGCAGCTTCGTGCCCATGCTCATCGGTTTCGGCTGCAGCGTGCCCGCTATCATGGCGACGCGCACCCTGCCCTCGGAGCACGATCGCAAGATGACGGTCATGCTCACGCCGTTCATGAGCTGCTCGGCAAAGCTGCCGGTCTATGCGCTGTTCTCGGCGGCGTTTTTCCCCGACTGCGCCCCGCTCGTGATGATTGCGATGTACCTCATGGGCATCGTTGTGGGCATTCTCGTGGCGCTGGTGCTCAAGCATACGGCGTTCCGGGGCGACCCGGTGCCGTTTGTAATGGAGCTTCCTAACTACCGCCTGCCCAGTCTGAAGACCACGGTGCATCTGGCGTGGGACAAGGCGAAGGGCTTCGTGACCAAGGCGTTCACGATCATCTTTGCAGCAAGCGTCATCATTTGGTTCTTGCAGACGTTTGACATTCGCTTCAACGTTGTAAGCGACCAGAGTCAGAGCATGCTCGCCGCATTGGGCACGTTCGTTTCCCCGATTTTCCGTCCGCTTGGATTTGGCAGCTGGATCGCATCCGCGGCGATCGTGGCGGGCTTCGGCGCCAAGGAGAACGTCGCTGCGACGCTCACGGTGCTGCTTGGGGGTTCTACGGCGGCGCTCGCAACGCTCTTTACACCGCTTACGGCCTTTACGTTCCTTACGTTTGTGCTGCTGTACACGCCGTGCGTCGCGGCGATCTCGGCCGTCCGCAACGAGCTGGGTTCGCGCTATGCCACAGGAGTGGTGCTCATGCAGTGCGGCGTCGCGTGGGTCGTCGCGCTGGTGGTGCACCTTATCGGCATGGCGTTGGGGTTGGCATAAGGATTGGCGTAAAGGACTGGCATACCGGCTGGCATTACGGACTGGCACAAAGGACCTGCATAACGGCTCGTTTCGGCGCGCCGCCATGGCCTGACGGCCAGGTGGCGCGCCGGGCGAGACCGCGCCGAATTGCAGCAGGATGCTCTGAAGATCCTCGGCAGCGTGCCTGCCCCCCGGCCTTCCAAGAGAATTGCGTGCCCCGCTCTCGAGTTACGTGCGCCCGGCTGAAGTTACGTGCACCCGACTGAAGTTGCGCGCGCCCTGCTGAAGTTGCGTGCGCTCGATTGAAGTTGCGTGCGCGATTCGGCCATAATCACCCCCTTTTGAGGGTGATTATGGCCGAAACCCTCTATCAACTTTAGAATCGCGCACGCAACTCGGACACGGGGCACCCGCTCTTATACCGCCATGATTGTGGCTTCGTCCGTCGCGCTACGTCGCGGCGACAGGCCGCAGGTGCGCCTTCATAGCCAACGTTCCGTTCGATCATCGTCGGGGCACAAAACAGCCCTGATCGTGTGTCAAAATCGCCGTTTTGTACGACTTGATTTCGTTATACATTTTTGGCAGGTTTTATGCATTCATTTATCTGGCCTTTTGTTATCGAAAATGGCCTCATCAGATGAAGCTGGAATTCTAGTCGTACAAAACGCCGAGTTTTGCACACATCGGGACCAGATTTGTACCTCACCGGTCCCGCAGGCTTTCTGCTCGATGCATAAACCGAGTGCATGACATGTGTGGCGCTCGCTCCGGGGAAGCGCCGGCCGTCGCGGCGGCACGGCGACGCGAATCCGCATGTCAGCGGTGCGTATTGCCGCCGGCGAAAGCCGCCGCCTTAAGAATCCCGCCCCAGGATGTGCACCTGGCAGCTCGCCATAGTTGCCAAGGCAGCTTCGTGGGCGGCGGGCGTGACGCCAGCGCAAAGCGACGCGTCCACGGATAAGGGGACTTCCGGCAGCGCGGCTTTGACCAGCAGCGCATTTGAGACCACACAGATATCGGTGCATACCCCTATGAACTCAATGGACTCAATGGGAGATGCGGCGTTTTGAGCCACGAGCCATGCCGCGAGATCGGTCGAGCCGAACGTGGGCTTTTCAAAGGTTTGAGCGTGGCGTTCTTCGCGGACGGCTTCGAGCGCGGGGATGAGCTGCCAGCCTTCGGTTCCGCGAATGCAATGCGGCACCGGCAGGTTGCTTCCCTCCTGCGTCGAAAGGTAGTCTTCGTCATGCGTGTCGAGCGTGAAGACCACTTCGCCATCGAAATCGCGCGCGGCTGCGACCACGGCGGCCGCGATCGCCTGGGCCTCGAGCGTGCCAAGCGCGCCGTCTACGAAGTCGTTTTGCATGTCGATGACAACGAGGTAACGTGTACCCATAATGACCTCCCTGCAATGAATGCGTGCGGGTGCTAAGGCCACATTGTATCCCGCCTTCCGCCTCCGCGGCCCGCACGGCTGCCTCGGGTGTCGGGCCAACACGTGAGAAGGGACAGCGCATGGCCGACTATCAGCACATCTCACACGGTTTTGCCCCGGTGTTCGACGCGGATTCGCGTGTGCTTGTGCTGGGGTCGTTCCCCTCGGTTCTCTCTCGCGCTCATTCGTTTTACTACGGCAATCCCCAAAACCGGTTCTGGCGCGTTATGGCATCGTGCCTGGGCGAGAGCGTTCCTCCCAACGCGGGCGATGCCCTTTCGGGCACGTCAGAGCCTGCCACCGAGGAGGAATCCATTTGCTCAAAGCGGTCGCTGCTTTTGCGTCACGGTATTGCGCTATGGGACGTGATTGAAAGCTGCGATATCAAGGGTTCAAGCGATGCGAGCATTCGAAACGTCGTGCCCGCGCGCATCGAGCGCATCACCGACGCCGCGCCCATCGAGGCGGTGCTGTGCAACGGGGGAACTGCCGGGAGGCTCTATCATCGCTACCTCGAGAAGCGAGTGGGAATCGAAGCCCAGGTAATGCCCTCTACGAGTCCGGCCAACGCGTCGTGGTCGCTCGATCGCCTGACAGAACGTTGGATGGAAACGTTGCGTGCGCTCAATGTAAGTTAGGTGCCGGCTTCGTCCAAAAGACGGACCCTGGAGGCGTCACAATGGCCAAAAAGCTCTATCAACGTGAGCGGGCGACGTAAGAGTGATGCCGCTACCGGTCCCACACCTTGTCATAGATCCATCGGGGGGGAGGGCTGCGAACGGTGATGATGTCTTGCCCGGGTGCGAGACGGCACTGACCCTCTGTGGGCACATGCATGTCTCCGTAGGACATGGTGCGGCTGTCGAGCTCATCGAGTGGACAATCCATGCGCAGGGCGGCGATCAGCCGGTCGATGGCCTCCGAAAGAGGGCGGCGCCACATGCCGAGCCGCGGGCTTCGCATGAGGCGGGGAAGCGCCTTGCCGCAGCCCATGGCGACACCGCCGCCCCAGGCAAGCTTTTGCTGTACGCAGATGTGTCGCAGCCGCTCTATGGAGTCGATGGCGGGCTCAGGGCTCCAGCTACAGGAGATGATGACGGTATAGACCGGCGTGCCGGCCGCAAGCGCTCCGCTGTCGAGGACGCTCGCCAGCAGCTGTTCGGGACCCATGCGGTCGATACTTGGCGATGGAGAGACAACCTCGGCGTTCCGGGGTGCGGTGGTTTGGAAGGTCTCGTTCATCGGGAGAGGATGATGCTGGGCGCGGTCGTATGCGCCCCGGCGGCCTGCCCTGGCGCGCGTGGCCTCTGTAACCTTGGCTTGTGCCTCGCGCGCACCCGCCGGCTCAAGGGCAACAATTACCAAGGCGTCGCCAGTGCCGAGCGGGGTGTCAAGCCGAATGTCGGCCGGTCTGGCTGTCGATATATGCACGTCGACCAGGCGCGCGCCGCCCTCTTGCACGCCCAGTCGCAGAGCGGAGATGTGTTCATAGGCGCGATACGCGTCCAAAAGGTCGTCAGCGATCAGGCGCGCTCCTGCAGCATACGGGGACGAAGCGTCGTTGCGGTCGCCAGACGGTTCGTCGGTGTTGCAGGCATCTGCGCCCACATGGGAAAGCGTGTCGTCGCGCCACGTGATGACGGCGACCCGTCGCTCGCGCGCTCGCGTCGGCTTGTCATGCGGTATGTCGGTGTTGAGCTCGCGCACGAGTGTCACGTTCTCCTTTCGTCATATCCGATGCCGGCCGTGCGTGGCGAACGACGGCCTTTCGCGCCGAATGCCTTGCCAGCGCCGAGTGCCTTGCCCACGCCACAGTCCCGGCCGCATGGCCCGTCGCGCCGCCGGCCTAACCGCACGGTTCGTCGCGTCGCCGGCCCGGCCGCACGCCCACTGCGCCACGTCGACGCCTCCGACCAACGTCGCGCGCCGCGCCCAGCCCACACACCCGGCTCCGCGCTGCTACTCCGTGCCCAAAAACGCCCCCGACTGGCGGTTCCACAGCTGTGCGTACTCGCCGCCGGCGCGTACAAGCTCTTCGTGGCGGCCGTCTTCGACGATCGCTCCGTCGCGGATCACCACGATCCGGTCAAGGGCCGCCACGGTCGAGAGGCGATGTGCAATGACAAGCGACGTGCGTCCGCGCATGAGGTTCGCCAGCGCGTCTTGGATCAGTCGTTCGCTCTCGGAGTCCAGAGCGCTCGTTGCCTCGTCCAGCACAAGGATCGGCGCGTCAATGAGGATGGCGCGCGCGATGGCGATGCGCTGACGCTGCCCGCCAGAGAGCTTCACGCCGCGTTCACCCACCTGCGTATCAAAGCCGTGGGGCAGCCGCTCGATAAACTCCAGCGCATTTGCCTCGGCGGCAGCCTGGCGAATCTCCTCGTCCGTGGCACCGGGGCGGCCATAGGCGATGTTTTCACGCACGGTGCGATGGAACAGCAGCGGCTCCTGGGGCACGTACGCAATGTGCTGGCGCAGGCTCACCTGGCTTACATGTGCGATGTCCTGACCGTCGATGAGAATCTGTCCTCCCGAGAGGTCGGCAAGGCGCAGCAGCAGGGTCGTGAGCGTGGTCTTGCCGCTGCCGGACCGCCCGACAAGGCCCACGCGCTGGCCAGCGGGGATGCTCAGGCTAAAGTCGTGGAACACCGCGTCGTGCTCGCCAGCGTCGGCGTAGCTGAAATTCACGTGGCTAAAGTCGATGGCACCTGCTGGCACGACCAGATCGGGCGCGTGCGGGTCGTCCGCAACCAGACGGGGCTCGTCGAGGGCGACGGTCAGGTCGTGCGCCTCGCCGAACACGCGGTTGATCTGCTGGAACATCTGGGACAGCATGTTGAAGCGGTTGCAGAGGGTGTTCGTATACGTGAACATCATGACGAGCGTGCCGGCCGAGATGCCAAACCAGGCGCCGCCGCCCGCGATGAAGACCGCCGTGATGCCCATCATGAGCACGATGAGCGAGCTCGTGACGGCGCCGGTCTTGACCGTGCGGCGCATGCGCTGGCTGTCGGCGGCGCGTACCTCCTGGTTTGCCTGTTCAAAGAGGTCCTGCTCGTAGGCCTCGCGGCCGGCGGTCTTTACGGCCAAAATGTTGGTGATAGAGTCCGAAAGCTCGCCCGACAGGCGGTTTTGGGCGGCCGAGGCCGCGGCGTTGATGGGCAAGATCTTGCGGTAGAGCTTGAAGACGATCGCCACATAGACGGCAAGCACGAGCGCGAGGATACCCACGTAGGCTGGCACAAGCGGCGCGAGCATGCACAGCGTCAGGATCGCCGTCGTTGCGGTGGGCAGCACCGAGTAGGTGAAGTTGTCCATGAGCAGGCTGTACGCCGAGATGAATTTCTGGGTGGAGCTTACCAGCGAGCCTCCGAATCGGTTGGTGTGAAAGGTCATGGACTGGTTGGAAAGCGTGTCGAAGGCCTGACGCCCCAGCTCGTATCCGGCACGGATTTCCAGGCAGGCGCAGGTGTAGTCCTGCAGTTTGCTGCAGACCTGGCCGGCCACGTTTACCGCCACAAGCGCCACGATGTACGGGCCAAAGGTGGGGAGGACCTCCGAGGCGGTGACGTTGCCCGAGCCGACGAGGTCGACGATGGTGCCCACGATGAGCGGGTTCGCAAAGGTGAGGAAGAACACGTAGCCCAGGGTGACCGCCACATCGGCAACGAACATGGGCAGCTGGACACGGGTCACGGCCCAGTAGTAATGCAGCGTGCGCAGGGTCACGGATCGCGTACGTTTGGCCATGGAAGTCCTTTCGACGTCGTGTGGCCCGTATGGTACCGTACTCTTTATACTCCTCGCGGTTCATTGCAGCAGGATATGTGGAGACATGGCGGTTGTCCGGCGGTCCTTGCTTGACGTCGCTGCCTGCAGCCGGCATACTATCCCGTGGTTCACGCACGAACCCGCTGCCAGAGACAGCCGGTGCCGAGGGCTCGCCCAAGGCTCAAAGGGGGTACCCGCCAGCCGAGGTGGTCGAGTAGATTTGCCTTCTCGCCCCCGTCGCTCATGCAGCGCGGGGGTTTCTCTTTTTCGAGGCATCCCCGCCACTCTGCGGAGGGTCGTGCCCGGAAAGATTTAGAGGAGGTGTACACGAATGCCCCAGCAGTACAAGATCGACAAGGTCGCCGAGATCGAGTCCCGTATCGCCGAGAACAACGGCGTCTTCGTGGTTGGCTACAACGGCCTCACCGTGAAGCAGGCTCAGGAGCTGCGTCACCAGCTTCGTGAGGTCGGTGCCGAGATGAAGGTGTATAAGAACAACCTCGTCCGCCTGGCCCTCAAGAACCAGGAGCAGCCCGAGATCGACGAGATTCTCGCCGGCCCGCTCGCCTACGTCTTCTATGCAAACGAGCCCGTTGAGCCCGCCAAGGCGCTCAAGGAGTTCGCTACGAAGTCGAAGGGCGTGCTCGAGATCAAGGGTGGTATCTCCGAGGGGAAGGCTGTGACCGCCGAGGAGGTCAACGCCATCGCCGACCTGCCCACCAAGGATCAGCTGCTTGGCCAGATCGCCGGCCTTATCAACGGCTTCGCTCGCGACATCGCGGTTTGCGTCAACGGTGTGTCCAGCGGTCTCGCCCGTCAGATCCAGCAGATCTCCGAGCAGAAGGCTGCCTAGTGTGGCCGTGCGGCAATATCGCCGCGCACCGACGCGCCCAGCGCGTCGCCTGACATGTTTTTCAGCTCCGCGTCCCTGTGGCGCGGGAACCGAAAGGATTAGTTAAAATGGCTAAGCTTACCACCGATGAGATCATCGAGGCTCTGAAGGAAATGACCCTGCTCGAGGCTTCCGAGCTGGTCAAGGCTATCGAGGACACCTTCGGCGTGTCCGCCGCTGCTCCGGCTGCCGTCATGGCTGCCCCGGCTGCTGGCGCTGGCGCTGCCGAGGAGGAGAAGACCGAGTTTGACGTCGTGCTCGAGGGCTTCGGCGACAACAAGATTCAGGTCATCAAGGTCGTCCGTGAGCTCACCTCCCTTGGCCTCAAGGAGGCCAAGGAGGTCGTCGAGGGCGCTCCCAAGGCCGTTCTCGAGGGTGTCAAGAAGGAGGACGCCGAGGCCGCCAAGGAGAAGCTCGAGGCCGCTGGCGCTGCTGTCTCCCTCAAGTAAGTGCTCGCAGACGTATCGTCTGCCGCTTCAGGGGCTCCACAGAAATGTGGGGCCCCTTTTTTCATATGAGTTGAATTTGGCGACCGAGAGGCGAGGGACTTTGGCGACCGAGAGGCGAGGGACCTTAGCGGCCGAGAGCTTTTGGTGACCGAGAGGCATTGCGAGCGACCAATCCGCCCGTAAGGCGCTGAAACGGTCGTATCGCATACCAAGGGGATGGGGCAGGGCAGACCGGAACTGAGCGTCGGCGGCCGCATATTTCGCCGAGGCTCGCTTTTGCCGCAGAATCGGGGAAGATTCCGGGGAATTACTGAGCGTCGACGGATCTCGTTGGCACGTGAACATGGCGGAGATGGATTGGACACGCATATCGTTCTATAACCCGACTTTGGCCGCCGAGGGGTTAGGTGCCCAGTAGCCCTGCGGGCAATCAGAGAAGCTGCTTCGCGGGCGGCGCGTGGCGGGGGAGCTCCCCTCCGGCGGATGGTCAAGAACGTTGCCCGCTGGGCAGGATACTCGCGCTACCAGCGTGTCGCTGGTCAATCTTCTCCTCCGCTGGGTACGGCATGTGCGCGACGGTGCCGTCGTTGGTCAAAAGCCTCGTCCGCTGGGCATCAAGCCGTCGGGTGAAGAGATCCTGTTGGTCAATTTGAGTGACCCCTGGGCAAAAGAGGCTCGTTATAGGCGAGCGAGGCGCGCGCTTACGTCTTGTAGTTGCCCAGGCGAGCATGCAATTGACCACCTAGGGGCTGTGGCGGCGCAATCGTTGCCCAGCGCTCACCATAATTGACCAACGAGGGGACGCGTCGCTTAGGGGCGCGTCGCCTCGGTCACCTGCTCGCATATGGCTATCTGTTCGTATGTAGCCACCGGCTTGCATATGGCCACCGGCTTGCATGCATCCATCCGCTCGCCTGCAAAAACAAGCCGGCCACAGACGCTAGGGCTGCAGCACCTTGTGATTTGCTTGAGATTTTTTCCTATTGGTGTGTATCGCGGTACTATTGCTTGCGTATTGCGTACCTATGTCTTCCGACACGCGAACGTCGGGGGGCACACATTTGCGCCGTTTTCCTTGGCGCCCGAAAGGAACCTCAATGAAGGCCATCATCCCCGCCGCAGGCCTCGGGACCCGCTTCCTGCCGTCGACGAAGTGCACGCCCAAAGAGATGCTGCCGGTGCTCGACAAGCCGGTCATTCAGTACGTGGTGGAGGAGGCGCTCGAACCCGAAGAGGTCGATGACGTCATTATCGTCACGTCGCCGGGTAAGCCCGAGCTCCTCAATTACTTCCAGCCCGACCGCTCGCTTGAGAGCCTGCTGCGCGACCGCGGCAAGGGTGCCTACGCCGATGCCGTGGCTGCCGTAGGGTCGCTTCCGGTGGACTTCCGTTATCAGTATGAGCCCAAGGGCCTTGGACATGCGATTCGCTCGGCAGCCGATGCGTGCGCCGGCGAGAGCTTCCTGGTGCTTCTGGGCGACTACGTGGTTCCGGCGCGCGACATCTGCACGAAGATGCTCGAGGTCTCGCGTGCGCACGGCGGCGCCTCGGTAATCGCCGTTGCTCCGTGCGCTCCCGACGAGGTCAGCCGTTACGGCGTCGTCGCGGGCGAGCGTGCAGGTTCGCTTCCCGGCTCCGAGGACGTGGCCGATGACGAGCCCGGTGCCGTGTGGCGCGTTTCGGGCCTCGTGGAGAAGCCTGCGCCCGAGGAGGCTCCGTCCAACCTGTACATCGTGGGCCGCTACCTGCTGTCGGCACACGTCATGGAGCTCCTTGAGGACCAGGAGCCCGGCGCGGGCGGCGAGATCCAGCTCACCGACGCCATGGCTCGCTCGCTCGACCGCGAGAACATGTATGCCGTGGTCATCGACCCGCTTTCCGGCTACGATACGGGCACCCCGTCCGGTTGGATGGCGACGAACGCCCTCATGGCTTCCGAGGACCCGCGTTTCCGCGACGCCTTCTGGGAGGCCATCGACGAACGCGGTGGCCTTAAGCGCTAGGCGTTTCGCACGCAGAGCTGGCCACGGCGGGCGCTCGTCCTGCACGGGGCAGAGGCGTCGTCCCGCATGGGGCAGACGCTCCCGTGCCTCGCAGGTTACAACCGCATAACGCATTCGCCTCGACGCCCCGCCGCCCGGTGGGGCGTCGCTTGTTTAGCTCCATCTAAAACCCATGAACATATGTTCGTAACAAGGGTAAATACCTGCGGAAATACTCGAAAAAAAAGTTTGCTACCCCAAGAGCGCTCACGAGTCAAGCATTTTCTTGCTTAACGGTAGGTCATTGGTAAACTTATAGGTTGCGATAACTGGCTAGAGGCATCGCCATGCCCATGGGCTCCCGGCGACCTCGGCCATACACCCGCCTTTTTCTTGAAGGAGGAAACACCTGGTGGCAACGATTATCCCGCAAGCAACACCAACCGAGCGTGCGCGCGTCAACTTCGGGAAGATCCCGCAGGCGATGCCGCTGCCCAACCTCATCTCCGTGCAGAAGGAGTCCTTCCAGCGGTTCATGGGAGAGGGGCTCCGCGAGGCCTTCAAAGAGTCCAGCCCCATCCAGAGCCAGAACCACGTGCTGGAGGTCACCTTCGGCGAGCACCAGTTCGGCGACCCGTCTCACACGGTCGACGAGTGCCGCGAGAAGGACATGACCTATCAGGCTCCGCTGCTCACCGACGTCCGTCTTACCAACAAGGAGACCGGCGAGATCAAGGAGCAGCTGGTGTTCATGGGAGACTTCCCCATGATGACCGAGCAGGGCACCTTCATCATCAACGGTACCGAGCGTATCGTGGTCTCGCAGCTCGTGCGTTCGCCGGGTGTGTACTACTCCACCGAGATGGACGGCGGCAAGCAGGTCTACAAGGCGCAGATCATCCCTGCGCGCGGTGCCTGGCTTGAGTTCGAGGTCGACAAGCGCGACCAGCTCGTCGTGTCCATCGACCGCAAGCGCAAGCAGTCCGCCACCATGTTCCTGCGCGCCCTGGGCATCGCCGTCACCAACGACGAGATCTTCCAGCTCCTGGGCGACTCCGACGTGGTGAAGCGCACCATCGAGCGCGACACCGCCCTTACGCGTGAGGACGCCCTCATCGAGATCTATCGCCGTCTGCGCCCGGGCGAGCCGCCCACCGTGGACGCCTCCCGCAGCCTCCTCGAGGGCCTGCTGTTCAACTCGCAGCGCTATGACCTGGCGCGCGTGGGCCGTTACAAGGTGAACAAGAAGCTGGGCCTCACCACCGGCGAGGACGTGCAGATCCTCACCGACGAGGACATCATCGCCACCCTGCGCTACCTGCTGAGCCTTGCCGCCGGCGAGCCGGGCTTCAAGACCGACGACATCGACCACTTCGGCAACCGCCGCGTGCGCACCGTGGGCGAGCTCGTCGCCAACCAGTTCCGCATCGGCATGAGCCGTATGGAGCGCGTCGTCCGTGAGCGCATGAGCTCGCAGGACATCGACGAGATCACCCCGCAGTCGCTCATCAACATCCGCCCGATCGTGGCGGCCATCAAGGAGTTCTTCGGCTCCTCGCAGCTCTCGCAGTTCATGGATCAGGCGAACCCGCTGACGGGCCTTACCCACAAGCGCCGCCTCTCCGCGCTCGGCCCCGGCGGCCTGGCTGGTCACAAGTCCGGCTCCTCCCGCCGCACCAACGTGCCGACGGCCGTCCGCGACGTCCACAACTCGCACTACAGCCGCATGTGCCCGATCGAGACCCCCGAAGGTCCCAACATCGGCCTGATCGGCTCGCTCGCCCTCTATGCGCGCGTGAACGAGTACGGCTTCATCGAGGCTCCGTATCGCCGCGTTGAGAACGGCCACGTCACCGACCAGATCGACTGGATGACGGCCGACGAGGAAGAGGACCACATCATCGCGCCGGCGAACACCCCGATCGACTCCAAGACGGGCGAGTTCGTCACCCTTGACGCCGACGGCAACCTGGTGCGCCCGCACACGATCGTCGCCCGTACGCGCGACTTCGACGGCTCCTTCGGCGCCCCGGCCGACGTGCCCGTGGACGACGTCGACTACATGGACGTCTCGCCGCGCCAGATGATCTCGGTCGCCGCCTGCCTCATTCCGTTCCTCGAGCACGATGACGCCAAGCGTACCCTCATGGGTGCGAACATGCAGCGTCAGGCTGTGCCGCTCGTGCATCCGGCCGCCCCGTACGTGGGCACCGGCATGGAGCGTCGCGCTGCGCTCGACTCCGGCGAGGTCACGCTGGCCAAGCACGCCGGCGAGGTCATCTTTGCCGACGCCTCCAAGATCACCATCAAGAGCGCCGAGGGCCTGGACGAGTACAAGCTGCCCAAGTACCAGCGCTCCAACCAGTCGACCTGCATCAACCACCGCCCGCTCGTGCGCGTGGGCGACGAGGTCACCGAGGGTCAGCCCATCGCTGACGGCCCGTCCACGGACCACGGCGAGCTCGCGCTTGGCCAGAACCTGACCGTGGCCTACATGAGCTGGGAAGGCTACAACTACGAGGACGCTATCGTGGTGTCCGAGCGTGTGGTGGCCGAGGACCTGCTCACGACCATCAACATCACCCGTCACGAGATCGACGCCCGCGACACGAAGCTCGGCCCCGAGGAGATCACCCGCGAGATTCCGAACCTCTCTGAGGACATGCTCGCGAACCTCGACGAGGACGGCATCATCCGCATCGGCGCCGAGGTCGGCCCGGGCGACATCCTGGTGGGCAAGGTCACCCCGAAGGGCGAGAGCACCCAGACCGCCGAGGAGCGCCTGCTCAAGGCCATCTTCGGTGCCAAGGCCCATGACGTGCGCGACACCTCGCTCAAGATGCCGCACGGCGCCTACGGCCGCGTTATCGATGTCGTGCGCTTCAGCCGCGATGCCGGCGACGACCTGGCGCCCGGCGTGAACGAGCAGGTGCGTGTCTACGTCGCGCAGCGCCGTAAGATCCAGCAGGGCGACAAGATCGCCGGCCGCCACGGCAACAAGGGCGTCATCTCCGAGATCCTGCCTGTCGAGGACATGCCCTACATGGCCGACGGCACCCCGGTCGACATCATCCTGAACCCGCTCGGCGTGCCTTCGCGTATGAACGTGGGCCAGCTGCTCGAGTGCCACCTGGGTTGGGCCGCTGCCTGCGGTTGGGATCCCGACAACGCCGAGTCCGACACCTACGTGCCCGGCCCGTTCTTCGTCTCGACGCCGGTTTTCGACGGCGCCTCCGAGGACGAGATCGCCGAGGTCATCCGCCGTGCGAACCGCAACATGATCAACCTGGCGCGCGAGCGCTATGGCGAGAAGATGCGCCCCGAGTTCGTCACGCAGCTCGACGAGCGCGGCAAGACCACGCTGTATGACGGCCGCTCCGGCGAGGAGTTCCGCGAGCCGATTACCGTGGGCACCTCCTACATGCTCAAGCTCGGCCACATGGTAGACGACAAGATTCACGCGCGTTCGACCGGCCCGTACAGCCTCGTGACCCAGCAGCCGCTGGGCGGCAAGGCGCAGTTCGGTGGCCAGCGCTTCGGAGAGATGGAGGTGTGGGCCCTGTACGCATACGGCGCCGCCAACGTGCTGCAGGAGATCCTCACCGTCAAGTCCGACGACACCGTGGGCCGCGTCAAGACCTACGAGGCCATCGTCAAGGGCGAGAACATCCCCACGGCCGGCGTGCCCGAGTCCTTCAAGGTTCTCGTGAAGGAGATCCGCTCGCTCGCGCTCGACATCGAGCCGCTCCACGACGCCGAGCCTGCGGCCGCCGCGGCTGAGGCCGAGGATGACGCCGACGAGCTCGATCCGTTCGCCGACCTGCCTGCCCTCGACGACGAGGCTGCCGCCGAGCCCGCCGAGGACACCGCCGAAGAGCTCACCGCCACCACCACAGAGAAGGAGTAGTTGACTGTGGCAGAATTCGAAGCTACTGATTTTGATGCGGTAAAGATCTCGCTTGCCAGCGCCGACCAGATCCGCTCGTGGTCCTACGGCGAGGTCAAGAAGCCCGAGACGATCAACTACCGCACCCTGAAGCCCGAGAAGGACGGCCTGTTCTGCGAGAAGATCTTCGGTCCTGCCAAGGACTGGGAGTGCTCCTGCGGCAAGTACAAGGGCATCCGCTTCAAGGGCATCGTCTGCGAGCGCTGCGGCGTGGAGGTCACCACGTCCAAGGTGCGCCGCGAGCGCATGGGCCACATCGAGCTCGCCGCTCCCGTGAGCCACATCTGGTACTTCAAGAGCCCCACGACCTTCCCCATGAGCCGTCTTCTGGACATCAAGTCCAAGGACCTCGAGAAGGTGCTCTACTTTGCCAGCTATATCATCACGCACGTGGACTACGAGGCCCGCGAGGCGGACGCCGAGGACCTTCGTGAGGAGCTCGCGGCCGACCTCGAGGAGCTCGACGCCGAGTGCGCGCGCCAGATTGAGAGCCTCAAAGAGCAGGGCAACCCCGAGAACTTCGACGAGTTCTCCGACGAGGAGCCCCTCACCCAGGAGGAGATCGCTGCCGGCATCGTGGACATCCAGGAGGAGACCCGCGACGAGAAGCAGCTGCGCTCCGACGCCTTCCAGGCGTTCATGAAGCTCCAGGAGCGCGACCTCATCTCCGATGAACCGCTGTTCCGCGAGATGAAGCGCTACTACAGCATGTACTTCTCCGGCGACATGGGCGCCGAGGCCATCCGCGACCTGCTCTCGGCCATCGACCTGGAGCAGGAGGCCGAGAAGCTCAAGGCCATCATCGCCGACGAGGATGGCCAGAAGCAGAAGCGCGAGAAGGCCGTGAAGCGCCTTGAGGTCGTCGACGCGTTCCTCAAGGGCCACAACGACCCGGCCAACATGATTCTCGACGTCATCCCGGTCATTCCGCCCGACCTGCGCCCGATGGTGCAGCTCGACGGCGGCCGCTTCGCCGCGTCCGACCTGAACGACCTGTATCGCCGCGTGATCAACCGCAACAACCGTCTGAAGCGCCTGCTCGACCTGGACGCCCCTGCGATCATCGTGAACAACGAGAAGCGCATGCTCCAGGAGGCCGTGGACGCCCTGTTCGACAACGGCCGTCGTGGACGCCCGGTGTCCGGCCGCGGCGGCCGCCCGCTGAAGTCGCTCGCCGAGTCCCTCAAGGGTAAGCAGGGCCGCTTCCGCCAGAACCTGCTGGGCAAGCGTGTCGACTACTCCGGCCGTTCGGTTATCGTTACCGACCCGAAGCTCAAGCTGCATCAGTGCGGCCTGCCCAAGACCATGGCCCTCGAGCTCTTCAAGCCCTTCGTCATGAAGCGCCTCGTGGAGCTTGGCAAGGTCGAGAACATCAAGGGCGCCAAGCGCGCCATCGACCGCGGCGCCAGCTTCGTGTGGGACATCCTCGAAGAGGTCATCGACGGCCGTCTGGTGCTCCTCAACCGTGCACCGACCCTGCACCGCCTGTCCATCCAGGCCTTCGAGCCCGTGCTGGTCGAGGGTAAGGCCATCCACCTGCACCCGTTGGTCTGCGAGCCCTTCAACGCCGACTTCGACGGCGACCAGATGTCGGTCCACGTGCCGCTGTCCCAGCAGGCACAGGCCGAGGCCCGCGTGCTCATGCTTTCGAGCAACAACCTGCGTTCGCCGGCATCCGGCAAGCCCGTCAACACCCCGCGTCAGGACATGATCATCGGCGTGTACTACCTCACCCAGATGCGTGAGGGCATGCAGGGCGAGGGCCATGTGTTCGCGAGCTTCGACGATGCGCTTAACGCCTACGACGCCCGCACCGAGATCGACCTTCAGGCGAAGGTCCTGGTGCGCGTCTCGGCCGCCGAGGCCAACGTGATTAACGAGGACGGCACCCGCCTGTTCCGCGTGAACAACGGTGGCGGCGACGTGGTGGACTACGATGTGACGGGTTCCAAGACCTGCCGCTTCGAGACCACCATCGGACGCATCGTCTTCAACCGTCAGTGCCTGCCCGACGACTATGAGTTCATCAACTACAAGATGGGCTCCGGCGACGTGAAGCGTCTCGTGGCCGAGTGCTGCGACCGCTACCCGGCCTCCGAGGTCGCGCCGATCCTCGACAACATCAAGTTCACCGGCTTCCACTACGCTACGCGCGCAGGCCTTACGATCTCGCTGTGGGACGCCCTCATCCCTGAGGAGAAGCCCGAGATCCTGGCCAAGACGCAGGCCGACGTGGACCAGATCAACGAGTACTTCGAGGATGGCTTCATCAACGAGCAGGAGCGTCACACCGAGGTCGTTAACGCCTGGACCGCCGCGACCGATAAGGTTGCAGCCCTCATGCTCGACATGTTCGACGAGGAGAACCCGCTCTACATGATGGCCGACTCCGGCGCCCGTGGTTCTAAGACCCAGCTGCGTCAGCTCGGCGGCATGCGCGGCCTTATGGCGGACATGTCTGGTGAGACGATCGACCTGCCCATTAAGGCTAACTTCCGCGAGGGCCTGCTGCCGCTCGAGTACTTCATCTCGACCTACGGCGCTCGTAAGGGCCTCGTCGACACCGCGTCGCACACCTCTGACTCCGGTTACCTTACCCGTCGTCTGGTCGACGTGGCGCAGGACGTCATCGTGCGCGAGGAGGACTGCGGCACGACCGAAGGCGTGACCTACAAGCTCACCCTGCCCGAGACCGGCGAGATCAACGCCGACCTCGTGGGCCGCTGCTTCATCGAGGACGTCGTGGCTGCC
Organism: Collinsella sp. An2; assembly: GCF_002160065.1. GTDB lineage: Bacteria > Actinomycetota > Coriobacteriia > Coriobacteriales > Coriobacteriaceae > Limicola. The sequence continues at coordinate 164,689 of NZ_NFJW01000004.1, forward strand.
GACGGCACCACGCTCTTCCACGCGGATGACTACATCGAGAGCACCGACGACATCAAGAAGATGCTCGACGCCGGCCTCACCAAGGTGAAGCTGAGGGCGCTCCTCACCTGCCGTTCCAAGTACGGCGTGTGCCAGAAGTGCTACGGCTGGGACCTCTCCACGCGTCGTCCGGTTGCCATCGGCACCGCGGTGGGCATCATCGCCGCCCAGTCGATCGGCGAGCCCGGTACGCAGCTTACAATGCGTACCATTCACTCCGGCGGCGTCGCGGGCGTCGACGACATTACGCAGGGTCTGCCTACGGTCGGCCGTATGTTTGACGTCGTCGGCAACGTGAACGAGAAGATCCTGGGCCGCGAGGCAGACCTTGCCCCGCACTCCGGCATGCTCTCGATCAAGCCTGAGAAGTCCGAGTACGTGCTCACCATCACCGACCGCGACAACCCCGGCCGCATCATCGACGAGATCCGCGTCCCGGCGTCCGTGCGCTTCATGCCCGGCATCGAGGACGGCGCCGAGATCCGCGCCGGCGACCAGCTCACCAAGGGCTTCGTGAACTTCCGCAACCTGCGTAAGCTCACCGACATCGAGTCGACGATGCACACCTTCGTGCAGTCGGTCAAGGAGGTCTACACCTCGCAGGGCGTCGACCTGAACGACAAGCACATCGAGGTCATTGCACGTCAGATGCTGCGTCGCGTTCAGATCACCAACCCCGGCGACTCCAAGTACCTGCTGGGCCAGTACGTCGACCGCTATGAGTTCGCCGACGAGGTCGAGCGCGTCGCCCGCATCGGTGGCACCGCTCCTTCTGCCGAGCCGGCCATTCTGGGTACGCTCAAGGTTGCCTCGAGTATCGACTCCTGGCTGTCCTCCGCCTCGTTCATCCGTACGGCGGGCGTCCTCACCGAGGCCGCCATCGAGGGCAAGGTCGACCACCTGCTGGACCTCAAGTCCAACGTCATCGTGGGCAAGAAGATCCCCGCAGGTACCGGCCTCAAGCCGTATGCCAACGCGACGCTTACCTATCGCACCGCGGACGGCTACCAGGCCATCGACGGCCCGACGTCGCCCAACGCCAAGACCCTGCCCGACTGGGCGCCCGAGGAGCTCAAGGAGCTCGACGAGCAGCTGCCGCAGCAGGTCGACTGGGCGAGCTTCGATGAGTACGGCAGCCCGGACGGGTCCTTTACCCGCAACGGCCGCACGATCTCTGCCGAGGACGCGCGTCTGTACCTGTTCGACGACCTGGGCGTGTCGCAGCGCTGGACCAACAAGTTCAGCGAGGTCGGCATCGAGACCGTCGGTGATCTCGTGGGCAAGTCCGAGGAGGACCTGCTTCGCATCGACGGCATCGGCGCGAAGGCCATCGAGGAGCTCCGCGACGGCCTTGAGGCCCATAACCTGCTCTTCATCCTCGACAACAACGACGATGTCGCGGATGAGGAGGACCTCTCCCAGCTGCTGCAGATGGTGTTCTCGCCGGACGGCCCGGACGACATCCTGCTGGGCACCTCGGCGCCGCGCCACTACGACGACGAGGAGATGATCGGCGCCCCTGCCGAGAGCTCTTCGAAGAGCAACAGCTCCGGCGTCATCAACGAGGACATGGCCTCGCTCGACGAGCTGCTGAACCAGTTGGTCGACACCGACGATAACGACGACTCCGACGAGGAGACGATCGGCTAGAAGCCTCGGCGATAGTGTGCATGTGCGGCGGCCCGCTTCCTCAGGGAGGCGGGCCGCTTTTCTATGGAAACGCTGAATATGGGCCTTCGCGACGACCCTCAGCACGTTCGATTCGGAAAAGGGCGTCCCTTTCCGGAATCGCCGAGTAGACTCTTAAGCTCCGATCCATCTACCAGGTGTTTTGTCAGTCCAACATACTTGTCTACTCGGCCAATCGCGTTTCGGACGCCCTTTTCCGAAGCGAGTGAGCATGAGGAGGCGCGGGGGCGATGATGATGTCCACGTCGCATCTCACCGTGCAGCGCGGTTCGGCCCTGGTGCGCCTGCCGCTCGCAAGCATTATCTATCTGGAGTCACAGCATCACTACCTGGTGATTCACACGCCAAGCGGGGCGTTTCGCCTACGCGAGAAGATCTCGGCCTATGCCGCGCGTCTCGCCGGGGAGGGTTTTACACGCATCCACCGCTACTACGTGGTCAACGATGCGTGGGTGAGTCGGCGATCAGCCGCGGCAGTGGAACTTACCACCGGCGATCAGCTTCCCGTCGGCCGCCGTTATCGCCTGTAGGACCGCGACCTGTTGGGAACATGGGGACCGGTGTGCTATTCCCACGTTTGGGAGTAACGCACCCGTCTCCGCATGCTCAGCTACCTCGCATGTGAAGATTTTCCGCAATTGACGGCAAATACAGAGACGCCCGGACGCGTGGTCTGTTGACACCGCAGGCCCGGGCGCGTATGCTTGCGAACTGCGTGTTTCGAAGGTGGATGCTGACGCCTCGATTCAAGCCGTTGCACCAAGTAAAGCTGGAATCATCTGAAGAAGGAGTACGCTTTGCCTACTATTAACCAGCTGGTCCTCAAGGGCCGCAAGTCCAAGCCTGCGAAGTCCAAGAACGCGGCTCTCCAGCACAACCCGCAGAAGCGCGGCGTGTGCACCCGTGTGTTCACCACCTCTCCCAAGAAGCCGAACTCGGCCCTTCGTAAGGTCGCCCGTGTTCGTCTGGTCAACGGCATCGAGGTCACCGCTTACATCCCCGGTGAGGGCCACAACCTCCAGGAGCACTCCATCGTCGCCATCCGTGGCGGCCGTGTGCGTGACCTGCCTGGTGTTCGTTACAAGATTATCCGCGGCGCCTATGACTGCGCTCCGGTCAACAACCGCAAGCAGTCCCGCTCCCGCTACGGCGCGAAGCGTCCGAAGAACTAACACGAGACACCCACGTAACGCCGGGTAGGGCCTCGCGCCCGCATAACAGCTAGAGCAACCCGGCAGATACCGAAGGAGATTTTTCATGCCGCGTCGTGCATCCAAGACTCATCGTCGCGAGGTTCAGCCTGATGCTGTCTACAACAACCGCCTCGTGACTCAGCTCATCAACAAGGTCCTTCTCGACGGCAAGAAGTCCGTCGCCGAGCGCATCGTCTACGATGCCTTCGACATCGTTGCCAAGAAGTCCGAGCAGGACGCCCTGGCCGTCTTCAAGAAGGCTATGGAGAACGTCAAGCCCACGCTCGAGTGCAAGCCCAAGCGCGTCGGTGGCGCCACCTATCAGGTGCCTATGGAGGTCAACTCCCGTCGTTCCACCCAGCTGGGCATCCGCTGGATCGTGAACTTCTCCCGCGCTCGCAAGGAGAAGACCATGGCCGAGCGTCTGGCCAACGAGATCCTCGACGCCTCCAACGGCGTTGGCGCTTCCGTGAAGCGTCGTGAGGACGTCTTCAAGATGGCCGAGGCCAACCGCGCGTTCTCTCACTATCGCTGGTAATCCAGGAAGGGTAGATACTCATGGCTAAGGCTAAGTACAAGCTTTCCGACACCCGCAACATCGGCATCATGGCTCACATCGACGCCGGTAAGACCACCACGACCGAGCGCATCCTGTACTACACGGGCAAGACCCACAAGATCGGCGAGGTCCACGAGGGCGCTGCCACCATGGACTGGATGGTCCAGGAGCAGGAGCGCGGCGTGACCATTACCTCTGCTGCCACCACGTGCTTCTGGCACAAGGGAGGCAAGGCCGGCGAGGGTCCTGCTTACCGTATTCAGATCATCGACACCCCGGGCCACGTGGACTTCACGGCCGAGGTCGAGCGTTCGCTGCGCGTCCTCGACGGCGCTGTGGCTGTGTTCGACGCCGTTGCCGGCGTTCAGCCCCAGTCCGAGACCGTGTGGCGCCAGGCCCGCAACTTCAACGTCCCCCGCATCGCGTTCATCAACAAGTATGACCGCGTGGGCGCCGACTTCTGGCACGCCATCGACACCATGAAGGAGCGCCTGAACGCCAACGCAGTGGCCATTCAGGTCCCGATGGGCGCCGAGGATCAGTTCTGGGGCGTCATCGACCTCGTCACCATGACCGCATGGGACTTCAAGGCCGACGACAAGGGCATGACCTACCCCGAGCCGATGGACGAGATCCCTGCCGAGTTCGCCGAGATTGCCGCTGAGAAGCGCGCCGAGCTGCTCGACGCTGCCGCCGAGTACGACGACGAGCTCATGATGATGGTTCTCGAGGACGAGGAAGTCCCCGTGGACATGCTCAAGGCTGCCATCCGCAAGGGCGTGCTTGCCAACGAGCTCAACCCGGTTCTCGTGGGCTCCGCCTACAAGAACAAGGGCGTCCAGGAGCTGCTCGACGCTGTCGTCGACTACCTCCCGAGCCCGCTCGACGTTCCGCCGGTCGAGGGCACCGATCCCGAGACGGGCGAGACCGCCACGCGCGCTGCCAGCGAGGACGAGCCGTTCTCCGCGCTCGCCTTCAAGATCGCTACCGACCCCTACGTCGGTAAGCTCACGTTCTTCCGTGTCTACTCCGGTCACGTTGACGCCGGCTCCTACGTGGTGAACGCCACCAACGGCCAGCGCGAGCGCTTCGGCCGCATCCTCGAGATGAACGCCAACGACCGTATCGACGTCGACGGCGCTCACACGGGCGACATCCTGGCAGCCGTGGGTCTCAAGAACACCACCACCGGTGACACCCTGTGCGAGGAGGGCCACGAGATCATCCTCGAGTCCATGGAGTTCCCCGACCCGGTTATCGACGTCGCCGTCGAGCCCAAGACCAAGGCCGAGCAGGACAAGATGTCCATGGCTCTTGCCAAGCTCGCCGAGGAGGACCCGACCTTCCAGGTGCGCACCGACCACGAGACCGGCCAGACCATCATCGCCGGCATGGGCGAGCTGCACCTCGAGATCATCATCGACCGTCTGCTCCGCGAGTTCAAGGTCGAGGCTAACGTTGGTAAGCCCCAGGTTGCCTACCGCGAGGCTCCGGGTCACGACGTCGATCGTGCCGAGGGCAAGTTCGTCCGTCAGTCCGGTGGTCGTGGTCAGTACGGTCACGCCGTCATCAAGCTGGAGAAGATGGAGGAGGGCTTCGGCTACGAGTTCGTCAACGCCATCGTCGGCGGTGTCGTGCCGAAGGAGTACATCCCGTCCATCGACAAGGGTATCCAGGAGGCCCTGGAGACCGGTGTCATCGCCGGCTACCCGGTGGTCGACGTCAAGGTGACCCTGTTCGACGGTTCTTACCACGAGGTCGACTCCTCTGAGGCTGCGTTCAAGATCGCCGGTTCCATGGCTATCAAGGACGCCCTCAAGAAGTCCGACCCGATCCTGCTCGAGCCGATGATGGCCGTTGAGGTCGAGACCCCCGAGCAGTACATGGGCGACGTCATGGGCAACCTCTCTGGTCGTCGTGGCAAGATCGAGGGCATGGACGACCGCTCCGGCAACAAGGTCATTCGCGCCAAGGTGCCGCTGGGCGAGATGTTCGGTTACGCTACCGACCTTCGTTCGCAGACCCAGGGCCGTGCGTCCTACACCATGCAGTTCGACTCCTACGAGCCGGCGCCCAAGTCGGTCACCGATGAGGTCGTCAGCAAGGCTGGCGGCAACGCGTAGGCTCTCGCGATCAATTGTGTAAGGTACTCATCGCGAGGAAGCCCTCGCACTTCTATTGGAGGTAACGTTGTCTAGCCAGAAGATCAGGATTCGCCTCAAGGGCTATGATCACGAGGTTGTGGATCAGTCCGCGAAGCTCATCGTCGACACCGCTCAGAAGACCGGTGCCCGCGTGTCCGGCCCCATCCCGCTGCCGACTGAGCGCAACCTGTACACGGTCATCCGCTCACCGCACGTCGACAAGGACAGCCGTGAGCAGTTCGAGATGCGCACCCACAAGCGCCTCATCGACATCCTTGACCCCACCAGCGGCACCGTCGATTCGCTGATGCGTCTCGACCTCCCCGCGGGTGTGGACATCGAGATTAAGCTCTAGGTTTAGCTACTAGAGTCTAGGCTCTTTACAAGAACCCCCAAGGTACGTTGGAGTATCCACGTGCTTTGGGGGTTCTTTTTTTGCTGGTATGTGCGGCTGATTAAGCTCGTTGGTGGTGCCCACCGTTGAGCATATCGTCTTTTGAGCTGAGGATCCTTCCTGGGCTTACGGGTGGGGATCTCACCTGACGTGCCAGCTATCGAGTTACGTGCGGAGTTCTCCAGTTGCGTGCGGCGAATTCACGTTGCATGCCTGCTATTAAAATTGATAGAGGTTTTCGGCCATAATTGCCTCCAAATGAGGGTGATTATGGCTGAATCGCGCACGCAACTCTCATTGGGCGTACGCAACTCGCAAACGCCGTACGCAACTTCCGTTGGACGCACGTTACTCGAAAACACGTCGCAACACACCACGACACGCCAAGCGATGCCACAACACGTCACACGCCCTGCTCAGGCTAGCAATTCCTTTGTGAGCAATACATGGAGACGCCCGTGCGCGTGTATACTAAGCAGCTGTGTCAAACGGGGAGGATTCTGTCTCGACGACTTGCCGCATTATGGGTTGCGCGGCGCCAGAAGGACGGAATGCAAGCCGCGAAGCACAAGTTGGTAGTGGTCCTCTAGGGGCATCCGCAAGGGGCGGATGCAATGTCCCAAGACCACCGAGAGTTAGGATCATTGAATGATCAGCATGATTCTCGGCCGCAAGATCGGTATGACCCAGGTGTGGGACGAGAACGATAACGTCGTCCCCGTCACGGTCATCCAGGCTGGCCCCTGCGCCGTCTCGCAGGTTAAAACTAAGGCGACCGACGGTTACGATGCCGTCCAGATTGGTTTTGGCGCCATCAAGGCCAAGAACGTCAACAAGCCCATGGCGGGTCACTTTGCCAAGGCTGGCGTCGAGCCCGTCCGCTACCTCCGCGAGGTCCGCGTCGAGAACGGCGAGGATCACAAGGTGGGCGAGGTCGTCACCGTCGCCGACTTCGCCGACGTCGCCAAGGTTGATGTCATTGGCACCTCCAAGGGTAAGGGCTTCCAGGGTCGCATCAAGCGTTGGGGACAGCGCCGCGGTCCTATGACCCACGGTTCCCACTTCAAGCGTCACCCCGGCTCCATCGGCCAGTGCGCCTACCCGGCGCGCGTCCTCAAGGGCGTCAAGATGGCTGGTCACATGGGTAACGAGCGCGTGACCGTGAAGAACCTGTCCGTTGTCCGCATCGATGCCGAGCAGAACCTCATTCTCGTCAAGGGTGCCGTCCCTGGCGCGAAGAACGGTCTGGTCGCCATCCGTATGGCTTAAGGGCCAGTCCCTATAACGCCCAGCGTCATACCAAGGAGAACACAGAATGTCTAAGTTTGAAGTCAAGAACAGCGAGGGTGCAAAGGTCGCCGAGACCGAGCTCTCCGCTGCGGTGTACGGCATCGAGCCGAACACCCACGTCATGCATCACATCGTCAAGTGCCAGATGGCCTGCTGGCGTCAGGGCACCCAGTCCACCAAGGGTCGCAGCGACGTCTCCGGTGGCGGTGCCAAGCCGTGGCGTCAGAAGGGCACCGGTCGTGCTCGCCAGGGTTCGACCCGCGCCGGCCAGTGGCGTCATGGTGGCGTCATTCACGGCCCGAAGCCGCGTCTGTACACCAAGCGCATGAACAACAAAGAGGTCAAGCTCGCTATGCGTTCCGCGCTTTCCGCTAAGGTGCGCGACAACGAGCTCGTGCTCGTGGACGACTACGGCTTCGAGAAGCCCAGCACCAAGGCTGCCGTCGCCATGCTCAAGGCACTCGGCCTCGAGGGCAAGCGCCTCACGATCATCGTCCGCGAGGACGACGTGAACGCGTTTCTGTCGTTCCGCAACATCCCCAAGACGTTCATCATCACGCCGCAGGAGGCCAACACCTACGACCTCATTAACAACGGCGCTCTGCTGATGCCCGCCGACGTCGCTGCTCACTTCGGGGAGGTGCTTGCATAAATGACCGCCCACGAGATCATCATTCGCCCGATCGTTTCCGAGCGTTCGTTCTCGCTCATGGAGCAGAACAAGTACACGTTCGAGGTCGCTCGCGACGCGAACAAGTATCAGATCAAGGACGCCGTCGAGGAGCTCTTCTCCGTTCACGTTACGAGCGTCAACACCATTAACGTGAAGCCGAAGAAGAAGCGCGTGCGTTACGTTGCCGGCTACACTCGTCAGTGGAAGAAGGCTGTCGTCACCATCGCCGAGGGTGAGTCCATCGAGATCTACGGCAACCAGGCCTAGTTTCTCGGATTGTCTTGTCGCCTCCCGCAAGGGAGGCGAGGGTCAAAGTGGTTCCGGGCCCAGAATATGGAGCCGCCCGGTACCGTGGTAATCCGGTGTCGTCGCACCCCGAGGTCTAACCTCACATCCCTGCCTGCGACGGCCAACGGATAGAAGTTGAAAGGGATAGGGAATGGCTGTAAAGCATCTTAAGCCGACCAGCGCGGGTCGCCGTTGGCAGACGATCTCTGACTTTGCCGAGATCACCTGCACCAAGCCCGAGAAGTCGCTTCTCGAGCCGCTGCCCAAGAAGGCCGGTCGCAACAACCAGGGCCGCATCACGACCCGCCATCAGGGCGGTGGCGTGAAGCGCCGTTATCGTCGCATCGATTTCAAGCGCAACAAGGACGGCGTGCCCGCCAAGGTTGCCACGATCGAGTACGACCCCAACCGCTCCGCTCGCATCGCGCTGCTCCACTATGTGGACGGCGAGAAGCGCTACATCCTGGCCCCCAAGGGCCTCAACGTCGGTGACATGGTCGTCTCCGGCCCCGACGCCGACATCAAGCCCGGCAACGCGCTTCCGCTCGCCGACATCCCCGTCGGTACGCTGATCCACGCTGTCGAGTTCCAGCCCGGCAAGGGCGCCGCGATCGCCCGTTCCGCCGGCAACTCCTGCCAGCTCATGGGCAAGGAGGGCAAGTACGCCATCCTGCGTATGCCGTCCTCCGAGATGCGTCGCGTGCTGGCTACCTGCCGCGCCACCGTTGGTGAGGTCGGCAACGCCGAGCACTCCAACATCGTCATCGGCAAGGCCGGTCGTAAGCGTCATATGAACGTCCGTCCCACCGTCCGTGGTACGGTCATGAACCCGGTCGACCACCCGCACGGCGGCGGCGAGGGCAAGAACCACACCTCCGGTCGTCCGTCTGTCACTCCTTGGGGCAAGCCGACGAAGGGCTATCGTACGCGCAAGAAGAAGAAGACGTCGAACAGCCTCATCATCCGTCGTCGCAAGAAGTAGTTTTCGGATACCGAGTATTAGGAGTAAGCACCTATGAGCAGAAGTCTCAAAAAAGGGCCGTTCGTGGAAGCTCGCCTTCTCTCGCGTATCGTCGCGATGAACGAGGCTGGCAAGAAGGACGTCGTGAAGACCTGGTCCCGCGCGTCCACCATCTTCCCCGAGATGGTCGGTCATACCATCGCTGTACACGACGGCCGCAAGCATGTGCCGGTCTACGTCACCGAGTCCATGGTCGGTCATAAGCTCGGCGAGTTCGCGCCGACTCGTACGTTCCGTGGCCACAAGGCCAAGTAGGGGGTTTCACGTAAATGGCAACTAAAGCTACCGATACCGAGACCCGCGAGGTGCGCGCCGTCGCCAAGTACGTGCGCGTGTCCCCCAGCAAGGCTCGCCTCGTGGTCGATCTCATCCGTCGCAAGTCTGTCGCACAGGCTTTCGACATCCTGCATTTCTGCGAACGCGCCGTGGCCGTGGACGTCGAGAAGGTCCTGCGCTCTGCCGTCGCGAACGCTGAGAACAACAACGGCATGCGCGCCGACAACCTCGTGGTTGCCAAGGCGTATGTCGACGAGGGCCCGACGCTCAAGCGCATCCGTCCTCGCGCCAAGGGCTCCGCTTCCCGCATCCTGAAGCGCACGAGCCACATCACCGTCGTCGTCGCTCCTCGAAAGGAGGCATAACGAGCCATGGGTCAGAAAGTCTACCCCACCGGTTTCCGTCTCGGCATCACCGAGAACTGGCGCTCCCGCTGGTTCGCGGACAAGAATTATGCCGAGACCCTTGGCAACGACCTTGAGATCCGCAAGTTCCTGGCCAAGCGCCTCCATCGTGCCGCCGTCTCCCGCGTGGAGATCGAGCGCGCCGGCGATAAGGTGAAGGTCATCATCCTCACCGCCCGCCCCGGCATCGTCATCGGCAAGAAGGGCTCCGAGATCGACGCTCTTCGCACCGAGCTCGAGAAGGTCGCTGGTGTTTCCAAGGGCCAGCTCTCCGTGGACGTCATCGAGGTCAAGCGCCCCGAGCTCGACGCCACGCTCGTTGCTCAGTCCATCGCTGAGCAGCTCGAGGGCCGCGTCGCCTTCCGTCGCGCCATGCGCAAGGCCGTCCAGTCCGCTCGCAAGGCTGGCGCCAAGGGCATCCGTATCCAGTGCTCCGGCCGTCTCGGCGGCGCCGAGATGGGCCGCCGAGAGTGGTACCGCGAGGGTCGTGTGCCGCTGCACACCCTGCGTGCCAAGATTGACTATGGCACCGCCACCGCTCACACCACCATGGGTTCCACGGGCGTGAAGGTTTGGATTTACCTGGGCGAGAAGCTCCCGGGCCAGCCTGTCCCGAACCCTGCGCTCGAGGGCTCCAGCCGTCCTCGTCGTCGTAATTCCGAGAGGAGGGGTCAGTAGTGCTTGCCCCTAAGCGTGTTCTTCACCGCAAGGTGCAGCGTGGCTCCATGAAGGGCCATGCCAAGGGTAACACCGAGCTGCATTTCGGTGATTACGGCATCAAGGCTCTCGAGGCCCACTGGATCACCAACCGCCAGATCGAGGCTGCCCGTGTCGCCATGACCCGTTATATGAAGCGTGGCGGCCGCGTGTTCATCACGATCTTCCCCGATAAGCCCATCACCAAGAAGCCGGCCGAGACCCGCATGGGTTCCGGTAAGGGCAATCCCGAGGAGTGGGTGGCCGTCGTCAAGCCGGGCCGTATCATGTTCGAGATCTCCGGCGTTGCCGAGCCCGTCGCCCGTGAGGCGCTCCGCCTGGCTCAGCACAAGCTGCCCATCAAGACCAAGATCGTTTCCCGCGCAGATCAGGACGGGGAGGATAAGTAAATGAAGCCCGCAGAGATTCGTGAGCTCTCCGACGACCAGCTCGTCGAGAAGCTGAAGGAATGCCGCGCTGAGCTGTTCAACCTTCGTTTTCAGATGGCTACCAGCCAGCTCGACAATACCGCTCGCGTCAAGACCGTGAAGAAGGATATTGCTCGTATCCTCACGGAGCAGCGCGCCCGTGAGATTGCAGCGGAGAAGACCGCTGCCGCTAAGTAGACCTGGAGTGAAGCATGACTGAAACGACTGAGCGTAATTCGCGCAAGGTCCGTACGGGCGTCGTTGTCTCCATCTCTGGCAACAAGACTATCGTTGTCCAGACCATGGAGCGTAAGCGTCATCCCAAGTACGGCAAGATGATGACCACCACCAAGAAGCTTCATGCGCACGATGAGGAGTGCACTGCCAACGTGGGCGACCGTGTCCGCGTCATGGAGACTCGTCCTCTGTCCAAGATGAAGCGTTGGCGTCTTGTCGAGATTATCGAGCGCGCCAAGTAAGCTGTCTTAAGACGTATCCGTCGGCGATGTGCGCCGCGTGACCTACGGTCGCTCATGCGCGTGCGCACCTCTCGCTGACCGAAGTTCGGAGGAACTACCATGATTCAAATGCAAACCATGCTCAACGTCGCCGACAACTCCGGTGCGCGCAAGGTTCGCTGCATCAAGGTGCTTGGCGGTTCCAAGCGCCGTTATGCGGGAATCGGTGACGTGATCGTGGCTGCCGTCCAGGAGGCCACCCCTGGCGCCAACGTCAAGAAGAAGGACGTTGTGAAGTGCGTCGTCGTCCGTACGGTGAAGGAGGTCCGTCGTAAGGACGGTTCCTACATCCGCTTCGACGACAATGCCTGCGTCGTCATCAACAACGACGGCTCGCCGGTTGGCACCCGTATCTTCGGGCCTGTGGCGCGTGAGCTGCGCGACAAGAAGTACATGAAGATCGTCTCGCTTGCTCCCGAGACCCTGTAAAGAAAGGAGAGAGCACCTATGGGCATGTCCATCAAGAAGGGCGACACCGTCAAGATTCTCTCCGGCAAGGATCGCGGCAAGCAGGGCACCGTTCTGCGCGCGTATCCCGCTGAGGGCAAGATCAAGGTCGAGGGCGTCCAGATGGTCAAGAAGGCCGTCCGTCCCAACCAGCAGAACCAGCAGGGCGGCATCGTTTCGCAGGAGGCCAAGATCGACGCCTCCAATGCTATGCTCGTGTGCCCCAAGTGCGGCGCTGCCACGCGTGTGGGCCACAAGCAGGGTGAGCTTGACGGCAAGCGCACCAAGATTCGCGTCTGCAAGAAGTGCGGCCACGAGTTCTAAGTTCTAACCCTTATGGTTTGAACCGTATGCCCCTGTCCGGGATTCCCGGACAGGGGCATTTTCGTATTCATGGACTTTAGTCCGTGCCGCGCGGCACGCGCGGCGCAGAAAACCACCCGCTGTGCGGGTGGATGGCACTAGATGCTATGCAACGAGGCCCCTTCCCCTCTAGCATGGTGATTGT
>NZ_NFJW01000040.1 GCF_002160065.1 Collinsella sp. An2
AGCTCATCGCCCTCATCCCGGTGGGGCGGTACAGGACGACCTGGCGGGCGATGGTGGAGGCCCCGTACCCGCCCCCGCCGGTGCCTATCTGCGCCTCCAAGAATGTCTAACATAGCCCAAAAACGGCCTAATCGAGGACTTCAACGCGACATGTCATCCCCATCGCACGCTTGTCACCACCTTGGATGTCCCTTATCGTCAAGAACGCCCGGTCCGGTGGTTTGCACCATCGGCATGCCTTGCAGCACATGATACACTGAGGCCAGATGCAAACTCTGCTCCCCAGGAGGGACATATGACGACACTCCTCTAGCTCGTAACGTGTTCGGTTGAAGCTGGGAGGGGATTTCTGTGTCAAAAATCAGGTGCATGTTGTCCGCGGAATATGGGCTACTTGATGGGTTTCTGTACGAGGCGATCTATACCGAGCCCGGTGCGCCACGTCCGCCGCGGTCGGCGACCAAGGACCCCACACTTCGCGTCTACGTTGAAGATTTCGGCGCACATCCAGGTGATGTGGCCGTTTGCGCTGAAGAGAATGACGAGGTCGTTGGCGCTGCGTGGGCGCGCTTCATGCGCGGGTATGGCTTCATTGACGATTCGGTGCCAGAGCTTGCGGTGAGCGTACTACCCGCATGGCGCGGTCGTGGAATTGGGGCGGCGCTGCTCAAGGGGCTTTTCGAGCGCTGCTCCGCTGCGGGGCTTCCGGCGGTTTCGCTCTCCGTGCAGCGTGCCAACCCTGCCGCACGACTCTATGAACGTTTGGGATTCCGTGAGGTTGCAGGAGATGACGCCGAGATGGTGATGGTTCTGCCGCTCGCGGTTCCGCATGGTCGTGCCGCGGGCGACGGCTCATGTTCGCAGGCTCGTGCTACGGACGATGGCGTTTCGTGTTCGCAGGCTTGTGCCACCGCAATGCGCGTACTTACCGCTCCGGAGCTTGCGGGACACGTGGCGCTGGCGGGCGGTTTGGTGCCCTGGGTCGTGTCTGGCCATGATTCGGGAAGGCTTCACGGCGATGTCGACTTCGCGGTGCGCCTGGAGGATATGCCGACGGTGCGCACATGGTTGCGTGCCATGGGGTTCTATGAGGCAGCGCTCGATTCTCTCGCCCTTGCCTGCAATGCGACGGGGGAGGACTATGGTGTGCACGCGCGCATCGATGACGTGCTTGTGAGCTTTTGTCCCTATCGCTTTGACGACTGTGGGTTGCACCAGCGCAATGCGGCGCTCGTCATGACTGACGGGTTCGACGCCCTGCTGGAAGCGCTGTTGCCGGACGTTGTCGAAGGGGACTATCTTGAGGAGCGGGCCCTGCCCAATGGGAATGTTATTTCCTGCGCCACGCTTGAGAGCGTTCGTGCGGCAAAGGTGGTGAGTGGTCGGGCGAAAGACGCGCACGATATCGCCGAGATTGACGCGATGGGCTATGACGCGCCGCGCTTCGAACAGTTGCTTACCGCGTACCGTGCCATGCGAATCGTTGTTGCCGCGCACGAGTGATTCATTCTTTGATCGGAATCATGTCGGTCCGTGGCGCGGCTGTGTGATAGTTGCGGCTGTGTGATAGACGTCTTCGATGGCATGCAATCCGAGATGACTGTCCGACGCGGTCCTCGATTTGGACGTTTCGAGGCCCAAAATCAGGCTCTGTTAGACATTCTTGGAGGCGCAGATAGGCACCGGCGGGGGCGGGTACGGGGCCTCCACCATCGCCCGCCAGGTCGTCCTGTACCGCCCCACCGGGATGAGGGCGATGAGCTCCCGGAG
>NZ_NFJW01000041.1 GCF_002160065.1 Collinsella sp. An2
GGTTGATTTTCAACCTCAGCGAAACGCTTTGAGCGATCAGGGCGTTTCCGCACCTAGCGCGACGGGGGCGCGCCCTTGCGGGCGGCCTTCCGGACGCGTCCCCGCAGGTGTAGGATTCGTGTCGAGGCGTCGCGCTGGCTCTTGAGAGCATGCTCCGCCGGCCCGCCGCGCGCCGCTTCCAGACTCAGCGCGACGGGTCCCGGGCCCGCTATTCGGTTGTCCCCGCAGGGCTATCCGGCCAGCGGCGCCTCGCCCCTCCCCGCGCGCGCCCTCTCCACGCAGGCGGGCGTCAGGTCGAGCTCCGAGGGCGCCAGCGCCTCCACGCCGAAGGCGTCGAGCAGCGCGCGGGCGTCCTCGCCGAACGCGGCCAGGAGCATCTCCGACGGGGTCCTCCACGCCAGCTTGCCGCGCGGCTCGGAGTTGACCTGGGACATGACGAGCGCGGCGTCGGCGCGCGTCAGGCGGTCGAGGCGGATCCCGCGGCCCTTGGGCAGCATCTTCCTGATCTCGACGTGGTTCCTCTCGCAGCCGCCCTTCTGGTCGGCCCGGCGGGGCTCGCAGTAGTAGAGGCGCGTCTCGCCCGCGGCCTCCCCGAGCAGGGCGGCGATGCCGCCCTCGTCGGAGAACTCGGCCCCGTTGTCGGTGAGCACGAGCCCGAACACGCGCCCCACGCCGTCGGCGCCGAGCGCCGCGCGCACGAGGCCGAGGCCCGCCTTCACCGCCCCGCACGTGCCGTCCTCGACGGGGATCGCGAGCTGGAAGGACGTGGGCCGGTGGTAGAGCGTGAGCAGCCGGGCGGAGTCCGCGGCCGAGCCCTCGACGGTGTCCATCTCCCACGCCGACGCCCGCTCGTCCTCGGGCAGCCGCGCGAACTCGTCGTGGGACCTGCGGGCGGAGTGGCGCGTGGGGCGCCCGGGCGCCTTCCTGGAGCGCTTCTTGTAGCCGACCTTCCTGCGGAGGTCGAGGTTGGTCATCTCGGCGTAGCCCGCGTCGACCCAGCGGTACACCGTCGACGCGGAGATTCCCAGCTCGGGGTGCAGCGCGGCGATCTGCTGCGGCGAGAGCCCCCGCGCGAGGCACGACCTGATCGTCGACAGCTTGGCGGCGACGGACCCCTCCGTCTCGTCTATGCCGCGCCTCGACCCGGAGAGCTCCGCGTCCGCCGCGGCCTGCGCCATCCTTGCGCTGTAGAAGACGCGCGGCTTCCTGCTGCAGCCGTACCCGCGCCTGCGCCTGCACCCGTTGCAGCACCTGGGCCACGACTGCAGCCGCTCGCACGCGCCGGACAGGTCCGCCGGCGCCGGCTCGCCGTACATCGACCTCGGCGCGGTGACGAAGCGGTGGCGCGCCACCTCGTTGGCGACCGTCGACGGCGACCTGCCGAGCTCCCGCGCGATCTCGCGCGCCCCCTTCCCGCGGTCGAGCATCCTCTCGATCTGGTTCCTCTCGTGCCTGGTGAGCCTCGAGTAGGCCCTCCCGGCCGTCGTCCTGGGCACCTTGGCCATATCCGGCCTCCTCTCTTCGCGGGCCGGCCGATCCGGCCCCCGTCCGGGAGGCTAGCGCGAAACGCTTCCAGGACTCAGCGGGACATGTCCCGCTGAGTCCTGGAAGCGTTTCGATGAACTTGCAAATCAAAC
>NZ_NFJW01000042.1 GCF_002160065.1 Collinsella sp. An2
GAGACGATATGAGAAAGCCATTGAGGGAAAGCCTCCCCGCGGCATACCGGGTCGCGGGCTGGGCGGGAACAATGGCTTTGTAATCGTCGCCTGCGGTGCCGCCGTACCGCACGTATGGGAGGAGGCTCCCCATGACCCATGTTACCTCCATCGGCCTCGATGTTCACGCCCGCTCCGTCGCGGCCTGCGCGTTCAACCTCTACACGGGCGAGGTGACGCAGAGGGCCTTCGGCACGGACGCCGAGGAGATGGCCTCCTGGATCAAGACGTTCGAGGAGCCCAAGGCGGTCTATGAGTCGGGGCCCACCGGGTTCGCCCTGTGTCGCAGGCTCCGCGAGCTCGGGGTGGATTGCATCGTCGGCGCCGTCTCCAAGATGCAAAAGCCCGCGGCGGACAAGCGTCGCAAGAACGACAGGCGCGACGCCGCCTTCCTGGCGAGGCTCCTCGCCACCCGCAACGTCACCGAGGTCTGGGTGCCGCCCCTCGAGGTGGAGGCCGCCCGCGACCTGTCCCGCGCGCTCGACGACGCGCGGATCGACCTCCAGCGATCCCGGCAGCGCCTCTCCAAGTTCCTGCTGAGGCGCGGGCACGTCTTCGACGAGGTGGACGCCCTCGGCCGGAAGAAGGGGGCCTGGACCCGGGCGTTCTGGAGATGGGCCGAAGGCCTCAGGCCCCAAGAGAAGGCGGCGGCGCACGCGTTCGACCACTACGTCACCTGCGTGCGCTGCGCCGAGTCGGATAAGCGGGCCCTCGAAAGGCTCGTGCTCGCCGAGGCCCGAGGCGAGCGATGGAAAGATAGGGTCGGCGCCCTCGCCTCCATCAAGGGCATCGACGTCATATCCGCCTTCAGCCTCGTCACCGAAGCGGGCCTCTTCAGCCGCTTCCCGACGGCGGGCTCCTATGCCTCCTGGGTGGGCATCACGCCTTCCGAGCACTCCAGCGGCGAGAAGGAGGCGTGGGGCGGCATCACCAAGACGGGGAACGGCGCCTCGAGGCGCATCCTCGTGGAATCGGCCTGGCACTACTCGTCCTGCTCTCCCAAGCCCAAGGCGGCGCCGACGGGATATGAGGTGTCGCGGCACATAAAGAGCAGGGCGGACGATGCCACCGCCCGTCTCGTCCGCCGCCGCGAATCGCTGCGGGCGGCCGGCAAGCGGGCCTGCGTCGCCAACGTCGCAGTCGCCAGGGAGCTCGCCTGCTGGGTCTGGGAGATCGGCAGGCGGGCTGAGGGGACGCTCGGCTAAGCCTGGGTGATACAGACGTTCTTGCCGGACGCGCTTGCATATCGACGCATCGCCGGGATCGGTTCACGACCTTTTTATGGGTAATCGAATAGATTGCACCCGAGAAACGAGACTCAAGAGATTTTCGACAGGACGGTCCCGGACGGAGAATCGAAATGCGGTGGGTGCGCGAAACATATGCCAGCTGGGCTAAAGCTTTCTGTTCGGCCAGCGCACAAGCCCGCGGATATTAGCTTGCCAGGCGAGCGACGACTAACGAGCATCTTATGCAGGCGAAGCCGACTAGAAGTAGTTACAGGTCCCGGATGAAAATCCAGGACCTGTAACGTCATGCCTCTTGACAATGGCTTTCTCATATTAAAAA
>NZ_NFJW01000043.1 GCF_002160065.1 Collinsella sp. An2
GCGCCGCCAGCGTTCATCCTGAGCCAGGATCGAACTCTCCGTCCAAATTATTGCTCGGACGCGAGCCCGGCCTGACCGGCATGACGCCGATCGTCGGATCCATCGTCTGTATGCGTCTTAGTTATCGAATATCCGTCTGGTAGGAACCGCGGGCCGCCGGCGTCCCCGCCGGCGTGTCCTCGATCCTGTACGACTTGTATCCCTTCGCATCTGGAAGATGGTGTTATCAGTCTGTCCTCGGCAGGACCCGGGGTACTCCCCCTGGTCCTCCCTCGCGGTATCCGGTTCTCAAGGTGCACGCCCCGCGGCTCCGGGCCGCGCGGCAAGGGGATATGTTGCCAGACCCGGGCCCCGCCGGGGGCGGGAATCGGCGTCTCCACGGGGTCTACACAATTGGGGTTCACAACAATCTATATCTTGTGGTAGCGCTTACCATATTCACAATATATAGATTCTCTTCTACAAACCCTTAATGCGCGTTTCACGACAATTCGTAGATAAACCTTCTTGCGATAAGCCGAGAATGAATCCACGCGCAATCCGTGGATACGAATTCGATCTAACTTGACGAGCACAAACCGATTATTGGAGCCTAAGCGATAACGTCATTGCTCCATTGTCAAAGCTGTATTCCACATCATGAGTAGATAAGGCCCGTTCGGAAATGTACGTAACGATTCAAGCTACCACATTGCTCTAAGGAAACTAGGCCGGCGTGGCCTTCCAGACCTGCGAGCTCGGCCGCACCGGCGCGGGCGGCGGCGGGCGCCGTCGGTCTCGAGAGAAGCTGAGCGTCGGCGCTGCGCATAATCGCCGGCGCTCAATTTCTCCCCAAGATGAGGCCTGATTTTGGAACAAAACCGAGCGTCGGCGAAAGGGGAGTTGAACGAACAGACACCCGGGTACCCCGAGAGGACGCCGTGCGCAGATAGCAAGTGGCCGGCATGCCCCCGCGCCGCGCCGGTGCGGGGCACCACCGACACGCCCCGTACGGGTCCCCGCCGCACGGATCGGCATCGAGAGAGCCGCCGCGACCCCCTCGGCCC
Source organism: Collinsella sp. An2 (assembly GCF_002160065.1). Lineage (GTDB taxonomy): Bacteria > Actinomycetota > Coriobacteriia > Coriobacteriales > Coriobacteriaceae > Limicola. Next base: position 1,047 of record NZ_NFJW01000043.1, read on the forward strand.
GGGACGTCCTGCGGCGATGCACATGCACCGAATAAGTTATGCGGCAATCCACACGGATTAGGCGCCCTGGAAGGCGGTCGAGCGTGCGATTCGCCGCAAGACCCGGCCCAGGCCCGACCCGGGCGTGCGGCCTGCCGCAGAAGAGGGGGCCTGACCGTCGCGGCGCGGACCCCGGCGAAGGCGGGTCATGGGACGAAATGTGTGCCAGTGCCGTCTCCGCCATGTCCGCTTGCCGACGGCCCGTCGACGCCCAGGGATCCCCCGGGATCCGGGCCGGTTCCGGAGCAAGGCCGGGCCTCGACGAGATGCGCGGCCGCCGACGCCCGGTCAGCGGGAGCGAAGGGCGTGCCGCCGGCGATGCGGGCCGTGCCGGCCCGACATATCGATATCGATATAGATATGGAAATAGATATGAAAAGAGGGGGGGGAGGGGCTGGAAAGCCCCTCCCCCCTGCGCGGGCCTCGCGGGCCCTGCGCCGCCCGACGGCCAGCGGCGCCCTGCCCTCCCACGGGCTGTCCCCGCAGTACTCTCGGCGCGAGG
>NZ_NFJW01000044.1 GCF_002160065.1 Collinsella sp. An2
CTAGAAGATATGACCGATAACTAATCGGTCGGAGCCTCCCCTTTGCATGAGCGCGGGCTGGGCGACAATCGTTGTTGTCAGTGCAAACGGCGGTCGCGCACCGCAGTCAAAGAGGAGGCTTCCCATGGCCAATTCTATCAGCATCGGGATCGACGCCCACGCGGGGAAGAACTGCGTCTTCGCCCTCGACCGGGACACCGGCGAGGCCCTCGAGGCCACGCTGTCCGGCGACCCCGCCGAGCTGGTCCGCTGGATCGGCGAGAACGGGCTCTCCGGGGGGACGTGCTGCTACGAGGCGGGCCCGACGGGCTTCGGCCTCGCGAGGGCCCTGCGGGCCGCGGGCATCGCGTGCGTGGTCGCGGCGACCTCGAAGCTGCCCCGCCGCAGCGACCGCAGGAAGAACGACCGCATCGACGCGGAGTGGCTGGCGCGCATGCACGCGGCGGGCTCCGTGCGGGCCGTGCGCGTCCCCACCGAGCGGGAGGAGTCGCTGTGCCACCTCTCGCGCCTGCGCGGGGAGGTCGCCCGCGACCTGAGGGCCGCGCGGCAGCGCGTCGCGTCCTTCCTGCTGCTCACCGGCACCCGCTACACGCTCACCAAGAAGCGCTGGACCAAGACGTTCAGGAGGTGGGCCGAGTCGCACGAGTTCGCGCAGCCGGCCGACACCTTCGTCTTCCGCCAGAAGCTCGCCGCCGTCTACCGGCTCGAGGAGCGCCTCGCCGAGGTCGAGGCCGAGATCCTGCGCGCCGTCGCCTCCTCCCCGGAGCTGGCGGGGCGCATGGCCCGCCTGTCGTGCATCCACGGCATCGGGCGGGTCGCCGCCTTCTCGCTGGTCTGCGAGGTGCACGACTTCGGGCGGTTCCGGAACGGCTCGGCGTTCGCCTCCTACATCGGGCTCGTCCCGTCGGAGAGCTCGACCGGGTGCAGGACGAGGCGCGGCGGCGTGTCCAAGACGGGCAACTCGCACCTGAGGCGCATCCTCGTGGAGGCGGCGTCGGCGTACGCGAGGCCGTTCAGGCCCGCCAGGCCCGAGGACGGGTCCGTCCCCGAGCTCGTGAGGGCGAGGGCGGCCAAGTGCGCGGGGAGGCTCAGGAGGCGCCGGGAGCACCTCGCGGGCCGGGGCGTCGCCGCCAACAAGGTCAAGGTGGCCGTCGCGCGGGAGCTCTGCGAGTGGATATGGTGGATCGCCGTGATGCCGGCGTAGGAGCGTTCCATCGGGCCGGCGACGGCCCGTTGCGAATAGCCCGCCCCCGGACCGCGCCGCCGGGGATGGCGCCGGGGCGAACCGCGCTTTCCCTATGCACGCCCGCGAGGGCGCGTGCGATCCTAGAATCGGCCGCCGGCCGACACCGGAGCGGCTCCGCCCAGCCGAAGGCATCCTTTTGCGGCAACCGATCCCCGCGAGGGGAGGCGACCCGCGGATATGAGACTGTTCAAGTGCTTGAC
>NZ_NFJW01000045.1 GCF_002160065.1 Collinsella sp. An2
ATGCGCCTCATGCAGAAAGATGCGGAGAGGACGGTTGGATCGCGTCCTTCGGCTACGGCTGTCCAGACGGCGCTCTCCAACATCGTGGGCCACCGACTTGACGAGAACCATTGGCTCTTCGACTACCGGACCGACCTCACGGACGCGCTCGGGGGCGCCGCGGGCGTCGACCTCACCCGCCGCGCGCTCTCAAAGGGGCAGGTGCGCGACATCATGGCCGCGGTGAGAAAGCCCAAGCCCCGAGAAGTTGTGCACCAACAGAAACGTCACTGAGAGCAAGACCGTTTACCCAGCTCATGCATGGTAAACGGTCTTTTCCAGCTGCAAAAGTCAGGTGGTATCCCCAGGTTTGCCAGCCACAAACGTCCGCACGTGAATCACAACTCTTTCATCGCTCGTTATGAATACGATTAGTAGTGGTTTTAAAAACCATGTGTATGCTACACAAGCGTATGCAGCTCGATATAATGAAGGCACATACTGGCAGACGAAAGGACTTCCATGAGCTGGGCAATCATTGCAGATTCCAGTTGCAACCTGCGAGACTTTCATCCTACGGCGCCAAATACCACGTACCGGTTCGCGCCGCTTAAGATCAACATTGCCGGTGTTGAATACGCCGATGACGAGCACCTTGACGTCGACGAACTCAACAAGAAGGTGGCTGAGGAGTCAAGCGCCTCATCGAGCTCATGCCCCAGCGTAGGGGAATGGGCCGAGCTGTTCCGCTCTGCCGACAACGTGATTGCCATCACCATCTCGGCCAACCTCTCGGGAAGCTACGAGGCTGCCATCATGGCCCAATCCATGGTTCAGGAGGAGGGCGACCGCAACATCTTCGTGGTGAACTCACGGGCAGCCGGCGGCAAGCTTGAGCTGCTTGTCGAAGAGCTCGATAGGTACCTAACTAATAACCAGCCGAGCTTCTCGGAAGCCTGTGCCTATATCACGAAGATCGAGCAGAATTCCCGAGTTTTGCAGCGCATCTGAATAGATACAGCTTGCTTCGCCCAGCTCAATGGGCCTTTTCTTTACATATTTCCTGTGACTTTTCAGCACGGTGTATGTCGGTGTATGATATGATGAAATAGATTATCACCGCAGCTCAGGAGTGCTTTCATGTATCTTCGGAAGTCCAAGAAGA
>NZ_NFJW01000046.1 GCF_002160065.1 Collinsella sp. An2
TTCATGGACTTTAGTCCGTGCCGCGCGGCACGCGCGGCGCAGAAAACCACCCGCTGTGCGGGTGGATGGCACTAGATGCTATGCAACGAGGCCCCTTCCCCTCTAGCATGGTGATTGTTCAGGTCGCCGGCCCCGAGGGGAAGGTGATTGCCATGGCCCAGAAGGCCAACAGCCTCGCGCACACGAAGTGGCTGTGCAAGTACCACATCGTGTTCACACCGAAGTATAGGAGGAAGGTCGTCTACAACCAATACCGCAAGGACCTGGGGGAGATCCTCAGGCAGCTCTGCCAGTGGAAGGGGGTGGAGATAATCGAGGGGCACCTGATGCCGGACCACGTGCACATGCTGGTCAGCATACCGCCCAAGATCTCGGTATCGAGCTTCATGGGGTACCTGAAGGGGAAGAGCTCGCTGCTCATGTTCGACCGGCACGCGAACCTCAAGTACAAGTTCGGGAACAGGAAGTTCTGGGCGGAGGGCTACTACGTCTCCACCGTCGGCCTCAACGAGGCGACGATCGCGAAGTACATACGCGAGCAGGAGCGCGCCGACATCGCCCAGGACAGGCTGAGCGTCAGGGAGTACGAGGACCCCTTCGCGAGGGGCCCGCAGGGGAGGTAGGCGCGCCGCCGGTTTGACCGGCCCGCCACGAGTCAAGGGGCCATCGGGCCTGAACGCCAGTTCAGGCCAGGGACTTGAGTCCCTGGCCTGGGGCCATAGGGTTATACCCTAAGAGCAAACCACCCGCTGTGCGGGTGGTTCTGATT
>NZ_NFJW01000005.1 GCF_002160065.1 Collinsella sp. An2
CCCGTCCAGTCGTAGTTCTTGACGCAGGTCACGACGTTGGCGAGCTGCTCGATGCCGTCCTCGGCGATGTCGTCGAAGCGGCCCACGAACGGGCTGATGTAGCGGGCGCCGGCGTTGGCTGCCAGCAGCGCCTGCGGGGCGGAGAAGACCAGCGTCATGTTCACGCGGACGCCCTCGGAGGCGAGCTGGTGCGTGGCGGCAAGCGACTCGGCGCAGATCGGCAGCTTAACCACGATGTTGGGCGCGAGCGCAGCGAGGCGACGGCCCTCGGCGATCATGTCGTCGGTCGTGGTAGCGGTGGACTCGGCTGAGACCGGCAGACCCTCGCAAAGCTCGGCGATCTTCACCATGTGGGGCTCAAAGTCGGCCAGCTTGCCACCTGTGCGCGCATAGAGCGACGGATTGGTAGTGACGCCGGCCAGGCAGCCCCAGGAGAGCGCCTCACGAATCTCGTCGAGGTCTGCAGTATCGATAAAGAACTTCATATGCACTCCTTCTGTAATGACAAATTCAGCGTAAACGAGCCCGATGGCGAGACTCTTATACAGCGCCGGCCCAGCCCTCTCGACCTGCGTCCTGTAATCCTTCCGCCATCGGGCTCAACAAATCAGCAAAAGACCGGCATTTCGGCCCGTGCTACCCAAGCAAACCGGCGACCGTCTTGACCAAATCGTCGGCAGTGAGCCCGAATTCTTTCTGCAGGAACGCCGGAGAGCCTACCTGCCCAAACCGCTCGACAACGCCATGGCGGCGGAACGGCACCGCAACCGTATGCTCGGCGAGCACCTCAGCGACAGCGCTGCCCAAACCACCGATTACCCCATGGTTCTCAAACGTGACAACGGCCTTCTTGCCCGCGGACTCCGAAAGTATCAGATCAACATCGAGAGGCTTGATGCAGAACATGTCCACGACCTCGCAGCTTATACCCTGCTGCTCAAGGATTTCGGCAGCATCAAGCGCATCGCTCAACAATTGGCCCGCCGTGATAATCAAGACATCATCGCCGGTGCGAACCACATTGCCGTGTCCCATTTCGAACGTTGAGCCCGGTGCGTATACATTGCGCACCGCCTTGCGATTTGCCCGGAAGTAGTGGATACCTTGACCCATTGCCGCAAACGAGCGAATAATCCACTCTGTCTGCACGTCGTCGGCTCCGTCGCAAACAACTGCACCGGGAATAGTGCGCATAAGCGCCACGTCTTCCCAACTGGTATGCGTGCCACCGTTTGTTCCTACGCAAAAGCCAGGATCAGAACCATAGATATTGATGGCGTTCTTTGCATAGGCACCCGACAAATACACCTGATCAAAGGCACGGCGCGTCGCAAAAGGAGCAAACGTATGCACAAAGGGAACAAAGCCCTCAGAGGACATGCCGGCAGCAATGCCCATCATGTCCGCCTCGGCAATACCGCACTGCACAAACTGATGGGGATTGGTCGCGGCAATCTTGGTAAAACCACTCGCGCCACCAAGGTCCGCCTCAAGCGCCACAACGCGCTCGTTATCCTTCATGATGTCCTGAAGGGTCTCGACAACGACCGAGCGCAGCTCACGCCCCATCTCATCGCGATTTTCTGCAAGCTTAATCATTAGGCCTCACTCCCTTCAATCTGCGCATCGAGCTCAGCGATTGCCTGCTTTGTTGCATCGATAATTTCGGGAGTGTTGAACTTCACCGAGTGATTGGCCATCATCTGCTCAAAGAATGGAACGCCTGCGCCCTTGATGGAATCAAGAACGATACACACCGCACTGTCAGAGACCGCCTTAGCCGCGTCGATGGCAGCGTCGATGGCATCGACGTCGTTGCCTTTGACCCGTTGCGTCTCAAACCCGAATGCCCGCATCTTCTCAGCAATGTCAAACGGGTTCATGACGTCTTTCGTATATCCGTCGAGCTGCTTTTTATTGTCATCAATGATCACGATGCAATGGTTTAAACGATTATGAGCTATGAACTGGAATGCCTCCCAGCACTGCCCCTCGTTCAACTCTCCATCGCCCACGATAAGGTATACGTACGCGTCAGACCCTTTTAGCTGCAGCGCCTTAGCGATTCCCGCGGCGGTCGAGGTGCCCTGGCCCAGAGAGCCCGTAGTCATATCAACACCAGGGGTCTTCGTGCGATCGGGATGCGAAGGCAGGTTGGTGCCTCCATCATTGAGCGTATAGAGCATCTCGCGATTGAAAAAACCACTCTCGGCGAGCGCAGAATACCAACCCGGCCCCGCATGTCCCTTGGACAGCACGACGCGGTCGCGACCCTCCCAGCGCGGCTCTTTGGGATTGAAGCGCAGCTGTTTCCCATACAGCACGGCCATGAGCTCAACGATGGAGAGCGAGCCACCCAGATGACCTTGCCCTTCATCAAGTAGCATCGAGAGCACGTCCCGGCGAATCTTCGCTGCAAGCAGCGTGACATTCGCACGACTCGTATCGTCCACGTAAACCCCTTTCACGGTCTTGCAAGAATCGAGCGATTATCGGAAAAGTCAGAAAGCTACATGCCGAACTTTTCGCGCAGCTTCGCCTCAAGCTCCTTCTTGTCAACAATGTTGGTAAGAATGCAGTGCTGCTCCTCCGGAATATCGGACGGAATGAACGCCGCAAGGTCACGACCAACTACAAACAGATCGGCAGCACCCAGTCGGATATCTCCGGTTACCGAGTGGAATACCTGCACGTCCTCGCGGCCGAGCTTCTTCAGCACGTCCTTGATGTTCATCTCGACCAACATGCTCGAACCCAAACCAGAGCCACATGCGCACATGATTTTCTTGATCTCCATGGTGTTCTCCTAACGTCGTGTTAATGCGGAATAACGTCGGCCGCAATGGCCAGCTATCTGCAACGGTTTCCAGACCGAGGTGCCGCCGTCTGCCAAGGCGGCACCTCGTGAAAAGAGGGGTTACTCAGCGTCCGCAGCCTTCTTGGGCTTAGGAGCGATGAAGTTGTACAGGATAGGCAGCAGGAAGCAAATCACGCAGATGATGAACAGGGGCATACCAGGCGCCATCTGTGCAAGGTTGCCGAAGAGGATGCCCAGCCACGAGAAATCTGCATCCGAGAAGGTTGCGCTCGTGAAGCCCAGCATGGTGAAGACAGGCATGCAATTTGCAGGAAGGAACGTGATGAACAGGCCATGCACGAATGCGCCAGCGATGCAGCCCTTGAGGCCGCCCTCAGCATTGCCGAAGACACCTGCGGTGGCGCCACAGAAGAAGTGGGGCACGACACCGGGCAGGATAAGGGCGCACGGAACAACCGCGGCATTGATGCCAGCAAGCACGAACAGTCCAACAATACCGGCGACGAACGAGGTGAGGAAGCCAATCAGCACCGCGTTGGGAGCATAGGGGTAGCACACGGGGCAGTCGATAGCGGGAACGGCACCAGGGACAAGCTTCTCGGCAATGCCCTTGAAGGCGGGAACAATCTCGCCGACGATCATACGAACACCAGAGAGAATGATGTACACGCCACCAGCGAAGGACAGACCACTCGTAACAGACCAAACAATCCAGTTGTTCGTCGTTTCGGTGCCAACGTTCAGCAGGTTGTTAAGGTAAGAGAACTGCGAGGGATCCTCGGAGAGAATGCCGCGGCCCACGGCGACGCCGGTAACGATGACGAACAGAGCAACCATGGTGATGCCAATAGCGACCGTGTTGTCACGCAGGAAGATAAGACGCTGCGGGAAGTTGATGTCCTCAGTGGACTTGCTGTTCTTAGACTTGAACAGGCTTCCGACCTTGCCCGCGAGAGCATAGCCGATACCACCGAAGTGACCGAGAGCGATATCGTCGGTGCCCACGATCTTGCGGAATGTGGGCTGGCAGTAGGCCGGAGAGAGAACCATGATGACAGCGAGAATGCAGGAGCCGGCAGCAATGAGCATCCAGCCATCCAGGCCACCAATGGAAAGTACAACAGCGAGCATGCAAGCCATGTACAGGGTGTGATGACCGGTAAGGAAGATATAGTGCATGCGCGAGAAGCGGGCAAGGACAATGTTGAGAACCATGCCAAAGCACATGATGAGTGCGGACGCCTGGCCGAAATCGTTCAAAGCCATCGAGACGACAGCCTCATTGTTCGGCACAACACCCTGCATGTTGAACGCATAGTTGAAAACCTCGCCGAAGGCGTTCAGCGAATCGGACTGCAGGAACGCTGATCCAGCGTTGAGCACCAGGAAGCCAACGATGGTCTTGATGGTTCCAAGGGCAATCTCTTCAACCGGCTTACGCTGAAGCGCGAGGCCCAAAAAGGCCAACAAGCCAACAAGGATGGCCGGCGTAGACAAAATGTTGACGATAAAATCAATTACTGCCATTTCCCTTTCCTTTCCAATGACGGGGCAGCGAGCAGGCGCCAAATCGATGCGCTATTCCACTGCCGGAGCACCAACAAACAGTTCATAGGCAGCATCGGCATCCGGCGCCTCAGCAAGGCGCGTGATGTTGTCGGGATCTCCAAACAAAACAGCAAGCTGTTGCATAGCGCCGATGTGCGAATCGGCATCAATCGCCGCAAGCGTCACCAACACGCGGACATCCGGACCTTCCGGCTTGAACCGCACGGGGTTGCGCACAATGGTCAAAGCGACCTGCTGCTTAATGACGCCCTGCTCGGGACGAGCATGAAGCAGGGCCAGATCGGGGCAGAGCACGTAATACGGACCCATTTCATGTGTGTTCTCGATAATGCCGTCAATATAGCGCGGCTCGACGAATCCCCCGTCAACCAAAGGCTGCACCGCTACGCGGATAGCCTCTTCCCACGTGTCAACTCCGTCCAGAATCTGGACGTTCTCACGAAGAACCATATCGGCGAGCGTCTTGACTTCCTGTGCCATCTTTTCTCCTCCTCTCTAGCGGTCGGCGTTTTTCGTTTCAAAATCCGTCACAAAGTCCATGAGCTGTTGAACGTTGTCTGTCTCTGCCAACGTCTGCATGAACTCAGGGGTTGTAAGCAATTCCGCAAGATGAACCAGTGCGCGCATATGAGATGTCGCATCCACCGTTGCCAGCATGAAGACGAAGCGAACCGGATCGCGGTCAGCGGCGCCAAAAGCCACCGGCTCCGCCAACCGTACACAGGACATAGCAGTGCGATGAACATGCCCTGCACCTGCGGCGTGTGGAAGCGCGACGCCTTGTGAAATGACCACGTAAGGGCCAAGCTCGGTGATGTTTGCAACAACTAGGTCGATGTAGCCCGAATCGATGGCCCCGCTCTCAACGAGCGGTTCGCCCGAAACGCGGACAGCCTCTTGCCAGCTATGAGCTTCCTTATCCAGGCGAACGTTGCCCAGAAGCAAATCGCCAAGGGAAGCTCCCATAAGCCCTTCGGCGCTGTCCGCCGTTGCAGGCGACGTCAATCCATGAGGTGCAGACGACGTTGCCGCTGTGGCGTTCGCCTTTGGCACCTCGGCATCCACGATGAATCCGAACTCATTGAGGGCTCGACGAATGTTGGCGATGTCCTCGTTCTTCAAAAGCGGGCGAACTTCGACATAGGGAATATCAATTTGCAAAGGAACTGTCGAAATTACCAGATCGATTCCCATGTCTGAGGTAATGCTCGAAACCTGATGCGCCGGTATATTTGCAATGAGGTTGACGTCGAACACACGGCTGACCTCTGCTGCCAGCAGCTCGGCCGTTCCGAACCCCGTCGAGCACACCACGACAATATTGGGGAGGCGCACCTCAGCCTTTCGGCTGTTGACAATGGACGTCTCGAAATGCAGCAGGATGTAAGCAATCTCGTCCGGTGTTGTCTCGGTCAGTTCTCCCAGAATGCTCGAAGACACAGCCTCCTTGATGATGGCCGCATGCTCGGCATAGCTGCCCAGAAGCTCATCTCTCAGCGGATTTTCCAGCATAAGGCCGACTTTCTTGCGGTAGATGCTGCTGGAAATATGCTGCAACAAGCGATTATAGAGATTCATGTCATGGGTCAGATCTACGCCCACACGGTGCGAGACCGTAGCAATGAGCGAAATGCAGGCGAATTCAACCCCCACATTCCCGTTCGCCAACGCAGAGGCGACCTCGCCCGAACGGGCGCCCATATGAATCTCGATGTAGTAGCGCTCTTCTTCTGGGAGCTTGACATCAAGCTCCTCCTCGATGCGCTTCAAAATGTAGTTCGCCATTTCAAAGTGTGCATCGGAGTCTTCCAGGAAGGCGTCGATGTTGATGGGTGCATCGATTTTGGTGCCTTGGCGACGCCGTTTTATTGATAGCGCAATATGCACCACCATGGCTTCGAATGCCGTATCGTCGAGGGTCACGTGGTAGAGGCGCTCGGCATCGCGAACAATCGCCGCAATGCGCTCCAGGTCCTTCTGAGGAAACCAGGTGGTATAGTCCGCAGGATCAAAACCAACATGGGAGCTGTCCGTTGCGCGGCAATCTCGAATTGCCTGGGTGAACATTCGGCGGCGATCCTGTTCGCTCGCTACAACCCTGGCACCCTTTCCGCGACTCCGTTCAATGGCAAGGCCATGTTCCTCACAGTAGCTGTATACCTTGGCAAAATCGCGCGTTGCGGTAGCCCTGCTCACGCCAAATGTGTCAGCGAACTCCTGGATGGTCACGAAGTCGTCAGACCAACACAGCATAGAGACAATGATCAGGACGCGTTCACGCTGTGAAAGCGCCTCGTTGTTGAAATCGTCGCTTCCCGTAGATGAAAGCGCCATAAGCAAGTTGCGCGGAACGCCCTCCTTGAGCCGGGCGATTTTCGACCGCACCACAATGGCGTCGGCCTCGATGATGCCATAGAGACGATTATTCAGTTCATCGATGTCGTACCGAACCGAGCGTAGCGTGACGCCATACCTCTCGGCAATGCGCTCCAAACTGAACTCCCCGCGTTCAGCGAGCAGCCGAAGCTCATGTCGTTGGCGAATGTTCACGTGGCGCCCTCCTTTTCCGCATCATTAATCTACTCATTCACAAAATGCACACACAAGCGTCATCCATTTCATATCGGCGAGGAAACGGATGACGCATGGTGTGAAAAGAATATAAAATTAGCTTTTTATCTGCGGAAATGCTCTATATAAAGAACTTCAGAGCACGTCGTAAGCCGCCTGAGCTACCTTTCGCCGGGCGTTCAAACGAAGCTTGTGAGCCATGAGAAGCTGGAAGCCCATCACCTATGGCTCATTACATTAAGCCCTGCATAGAAGGTGCTGGCTGCTTCCCATATGACGATATCCCAAGGAGCTCCGCAGGGGGCATCATCACGACGCCATCCAGAACAGCAAACTCCCTGAGATATCGTCAGAAGAACCACCCTGCACGCAATGGCGCAGGGAAGTAAATAGTAGACGCAACCCCTAAACCAGGCCCGCCATGGCGCGGGCGTTACGGCCTGCCTTGCGAATGTCGTAGGGCGTGGTCTGGTAAACGTAGTAGTTGAGCCAGTTGGTGTAGAGCAGCTGGGCCTGACTGCACCAGGTGTTCAGCGGCTCCTTCGAGGGGTCGTCGTCGGGGAAATAATTCACCGGGATGTCCGGATCGATGCCGCGGGCCACATCGCGCTCGTACTCCAGCTTGAGCGTGTCGGCGTCGTATTCCGGATGGCCAAACACAAAGAACCGGCTGCTGTCGGTGCTTTTCACAATGTAGAGCCCCGCAACGTCGGAGGTCGCCAGGATCTCGAGGTCGGGATGCTTCTGCACGTCCGCCTCGCGCACCTCCGTGTAGCGCGAATGCACCGCAAAGAAACGATCGTCGAAGCCGCGCACGAGCGGAGACTGCTTTTTCACGAGCTTATGCTCGTACACGCCCGAAAGCTTGCGCGGCAGCTCGTGCTTCTGGATGCCGTAGTGGTGGTAAAGCCCCGCCTGGGCTCCCCAACAGATGTGCAGGGTGGAGTGGACATTGGTGGTCGACCAGTCCATGATGCGCTCGAGCTCGGGCCAGTAGTCGACGTCGGTGAAATCCAGCTGCTCGACCGGAGCACCCGTGATGATCAGGCCGTCGAAGTGCTCGTGCTCGACCTCTTTGAAGGTGCGATAGAAGGTCTCCAGGTGCTGGGCCGACACGTTTTTGGCGTCGTGGCTCTGCGTGCGCAGCAGCTCGACCTCGATCTGCAGCGGGGTGTTGGAGAGCTTGCGCATGATCTGCGTCTCGGTGGCGATCTTGGTAGGCATGAGGTTCAAGATGAGCACCCGCAGCGGACGAATGTCCTGGTGGATGGCGCGATACTCGGTCATGACAAAGATGTTCTCGCCCTCGAGCGCCTGGGTGGCGGGCAGGGCGTCGGGAATGCGAATGGGCATGAAGACGCTCCTTTATGGCTTCGGTGAGCCTCAATCTTTTCACGCGCCGAGATGCGCGTCAAGCAACCCTCCTACGCTCCTGCGACCGCAACGCCCGCCGCGGCGGCGAGGTCCGCCTCCTCGGGGTAATAGATGCCCCAGTCGTAGCGCAGCCGCGTCATGGTGTCCATAACATCCGCCGCATAGTCGATGAGCTTGGCTTTCGATTCGTCGCCCGCCGCAGCCGCCTCGAGGTCGGCCATCTCATAGGCGAGGGCATACGCCTCCTCGCCCTCCTCCACGATCTCGCGATGCCCGTCTTCGGTCCACACAATGCTTGCGCGGTCGGCGCGCGGATAGTCGTTGATCTCCAGGTAGCACTTGTCGAAGCTGATGACCGCGCGCTTGGGCTGCTTGGAATGAAGCGACAGCGAGAACACGCCCAGCTGGCCCTCGGCGTTGCGTGTCACGAAACCGCTCGTCTGGTCGACGCCCGTGACGGCGCGGTTGGCAAGCGAAACCACCTCGTCGGGGTGGCTCGCCATGAAGATACGCGCCACGGTGAGCGCATAGACGCCAATGTCCAGCATGGCTCCGCCCGCCAGGCGCGGGTTGTAGAACCGGTTGGTAAGATCGCCGTACTCCTTGAAGCTGCCGAAGTTCACCTGCGCAAGGTTCATGGCGCCAAACTCGCCTGAGGCTGCGCGGGAGCAGAGCTTCGCATAGAGCGGCATGTGCAGGATGGTCGTGGCGTCCATGAGCACCACGCCGTGCTCGGCGGCAAGGGAGCGGGCCTCGGCCAGCTCGGCGCTGTTGAGCGTGATGGCCTTCTCACAGAGCACGTGCTTGCCGGCGGCCAGCGCGTCGCGCAGGAAGGAGATGTGGGTGTTGTGCGGCGTGGTGATGTATACCGCGTCGATATCGGGGCTCGCATAGAGTTCGTCGAAGCTGCCGAACACGCGCTCTACGCCGTAACGCTCGGCAAAGGCGACGGCCTTTTCGTGCGTGCGATTTGCCACGCCGACCAGCTTGCGCCCGGCGAGCCCCATGGTCTGCGCCATCTGGTTGGCGATGGCGCCGCAGCCGATCACCGCCCAGCGCAGATGCGGGGCGCTAAAGATGTCCTTGGGAAACGGTTTGCCCTGCACCGCTTTATAAGCGGCGGCAGCGGCAGCAGCAGAATCGAGGGGCGTGGACGAAGACATGGTGGAAGACCTCCTCCGACGACATTTGCGACGGGATGCGGACGCGCGCCGTATCCCGTCGTCGTTTCGGAGAAATTATACCGCGCGGTGCGGACGCCCCTTCTGCGCGGCGACGGCAGCATCCGCCGCGACGCTCACCGTGCAATGTATCGCATGCGGATTTCATCTCCGTGTTTTCTCAGATAGTCACGCATGTAAGGAATCGAGAACGCCACGAATCCACGCGCCGTAGGCTCGATTACCTGATGCTTGATCAGCATGCGGCGATAACTGGTCAGCGAGCTTGGAGCTACATGCAGGCGCTCCGCAATCTCCGCCGTTGCGGAAACCTCTTGGTCCTCAGTCATCGCCAGTGCATACTCAATCGCCCGCAAGGGAAGGTCCGCAAGGGCCGTCTCCAGTACCACGTTACCAAACTCATCCATAGCACGTGACACGCCTTCTTGAACGTCGTGCTTGTCGATGGCCAGAGATGTCTTGGCGTGTTCCCGCGCGATCGCCCAAACGTGGTACCCAACAAGCTGGATGAGGTATGCATAGCCAGCCGTTGCCTGCGCCATGCTGTCAAGAGCCATCGCGTCGATGCTCATCCCCGCGTGTTCGATGGTATGGCGAAACGCCCTGGCTACGTCATCGTGCGCGATGGGTGCTAGCTCCTCACTTTTAGCACGACGTAGAAACGTCAACGCCTTTCCGTTGATGAGGTCGAGCACGCCCGTTGTGATACCTGCAAACACAAATGCAATGTTCTGCCGCTCTCGAATAAGGTGTTGGACCGTCGCCGCAACAAGGCGAATATCGTGTTCATCGGCATCCTGTATCTCGTCGATGGTCACCAACAGACCACGGCCTTGCTCCGTCTGCTCCGTAGCGATACGCGTCATGATTCCGCGCAGGCTTTCCTCGCGATACATTGTCGTGCTTGTCCCCTGCACGGAAATCAACCCAAGGTTTGCGCCCAACGACACTTCTTGCTGTTGAGGAGACCCTTCAAGCTCGTAGCGAATCGCCTCGGCAACATTGTCCACCGCGGTTACATCAACCACACGCCAGCCTTTATCGCGAGCAATATCCCCTAGTTCAGTGAGTAGCACTGTTTTGCCCGAACCACGCGGGCCGGTGATGCGCATCAGGCGCGCGGGCGAGCCAATACCCTCTTCAAGGCCGTCGATAAAGTCGTGTGTGACCTTGCTCCGTCCAATAAGAACAGGCGGCTCGGCGCCCGCTGTGGGGCGGAAGGGATTGAGCAGCGCCATTGAAGCCTCCTTTGGCACCTCGCCTCTCGTTTGTTGTGTTAACCATAGCTCTAGCAGCTATCGTAACTATCGTAACAATAGCAACTATAGTAAGAATAGTAAAAGCAGAAGCACCGAACCAGTGATTGTTGATTGCGCAAAACGAAACTCACAGCCCAGCGAAGGATCAAACGCAGGCACCTCCGCCTGAAGACGCTGATGTGAACGCCCGACAGACCAGAACTTGCCTGCAAAGACACCTGCCAGAACCTACTGTCCCGCTTCAAACGTAGCGATGGCGCCAAGCAGCACCTCGCCGTATTCTTCGGCCTTTCGCTCGCCGATGCCCGTGACCTCGAGCAGCTCGTCTTTGGTATGGGGACGGCGACGGCAGAGCCCGCGCAACGTCGCGTCGTTGCACACCACGTAGGCCGGAACCTGGCGCTCGTCGGCAAGCTCGCGGCGCAGGACACGAAGCTGTTCGAAGAGCTCGGCGTCGTCGCCCACCCGCGGGCGCGCATCCTGCTGAGCCTCGTCGCGCAACAGGTCCACCGCCCGTCGCACGCGCGTGGCCGCCCGCTTGGACGCACGCCGCTTGATGGTAAAGCGAAACGGCGGGAAGGCGCGGCCGCCGGCAGCGGGTGCGTCTCCTGCAACCAGGTCGCCGGTGTCGGCGGCCGGCGCCTCACCAGCGGCTCCCAGGCCGTCGGCGATGCCCGGCGCGGCACCGGCCCGCACGTCATCCGCAGCTGCCAGGGCAGCCGCCCACGCCCCTGGATCCACCAGGGGGTCTCCCGCAAGCGCCTCGGCCGCACGCGGCCCCAGCCCCACCACCGGGTACTGCCCCTGCGAGATCGACAAATAACCGCGACCCGCCAGCTGGTCGATCACCTCGCGAATCCGTGTAGCGGGCATGTCGGCAAGCGATCCGTAGCCCGCGACCTCGTCCAGCCGATACGAGCGAACGCGCTCGTTTTCGGCTCCATGCAGCGCGTCGGCAATGACGGTCTTGCCAAACCGGCCCGGCCGCGCGGCAACAAAGCGAACAGCGGCGCGCGCGGCATCGGTGACGTCCTCCACCGCGAAGGACGTCAGGCAATTCGAACAGTTGCTGCACCCTTCCGCAGCGTCGCCCGGAAGGCTTGACGACATCCCCGCCGCCTCATCGCCAAAATAGCGCAGGATATACTCGCGCAGACAGCCCGTCGTCTTGCAGTACCCCTCCATCTGCGAAAGCAGGCGAAACCGGTTCCGCCTGGCCTGTTCGCGCTGCTCGGGGTCAAGCGTCTCGTCGTCGCGCTCCTGGTCGATCAAAAAGCGGCGAATGCGAAAATCGTTGCCGTTCCACAACAGCAGACACGATGCCGGGTCGCCGTCGCGCCCCGCGCGGCCCGCCTCCTGGTAGTAGGCCTCGATGCTCTCGGGCACGTTGTGATGTATGACGTAGCGCACGTTGGGCTTGTCGATGCCCATGCCAAACGCGTTGGTCGCCACGATCACCGACATGTCGTCGCAGATGAACGCCTCTTGCGCGTGCCGACGTTCTTCGACACCCATGCCCGCATGATACCGGCCCACCCGCACGCCATGGGGCCCAAGCGCGCGCCCTAGCTCGGCTGCAAGCTCGTCGGTAGCCTTGCGGGTCGAACAATACACGATGCCGCTTTCCTGAGCATGCTCGAGCACGTAGTCGCGAATGCGCGTGAGCTTGGCTTTTTCGCCCAACTCTTCCACCCCAAAATACAGGTTCGTGCGATCAAACCCCGTCACGACCGTCTCGGGAGCGCGAAGCCCCAGCATAGCGGCGATGTCCGTGCGCACGCGCTCGGTCGCCGTAGCGGTAAAGGCGGCAAGCACCGGGCGCTGCGGCAGCGCGGCGACGAAATCGGCAATGGCAAGGTACGCCGGGCGAAAGTCCTGCCCCCACTGCGACACGCAATGGGCCTCGTCGACCGCCACCAGGGGCACGCCGAGCCCTCCCGGAGCCGCCGCATGCTGCGCAAATGCCAAAAACCGCGGGTCCGACAGGCGCTCCGGCGCCACGTACATGATCTGATACCAACCCTCAGACGCACGCTTGAGTACGGTGTTCTGCTGTCCGGGCGTAAGCGTGGAGTTGAGATACGCCGGCCGCGCGCCCGCTGCCTTGAGCGAACGTACCTGGTCGGCCATGAGCGACACGAGAGGCGACACCACAAGCGTGATGCCCGACATCATGAGCGCCGGCACCTGGTAGCAGATCGATTTGCCGGCGCCGGTGGGCATAACGCCCAGCGCGTCGCGGCCGGATAGAATGGCCGACACCATACGGTCCTGGCCGGGTCGAAACGAGGTGTAGCCGAAGTAGCGCTTGAGCGTCTCGAGTGCAGCCGCCGGGCATCCGCACTCGGACGCGCCCTGAAGACGTCCGTCGCCCGCGGACGCAACGCTCGCCACACCTGAGGCCATCGCTGTTCCCGACGTCGCTTCCACCGCCGCATCCTCCCCTATCTCCCCTGTGTGCATCCGTGTGTATCGCGAGCATTATACCGTCGCCTGCAGACGCGAGAGGAAGCTGCGGTCTGTGCGCCGATTGTTGGTGTCGGCCCGGACCAAGGCGGCCGGCCTCGCGTTGTGTAGCAATTCACACGCTTGCCAAAAGAATTGTGGCAATCCACACGCTCAACCCACCTAAAAGGGGCCTCGAACGTGTGAATTGCCACACAACAGACATTGGGCGTGTGAATTGCTACACAACAGGCTTCGAGCACACGGCGACGCGGCTACAGCAAGCCCAGGTGCTCGAAAGCGTTCCACAGCCCGTCGTCATCGACCGCGGTGGTCACATAGTCGGCCGCAGCCTTGGCCTCCTCGCCGCCCGAACCCATCGCCACGCCCACGGCACAGGCCTGAAGCATGGGGACGTCCACCTTGGCGTCGCCCATGGCGATGGTGTCGGCCATGTCGGCCCCCAACGCGTCGACGGCTACGCGGACCGCACGCGCCTTGTCGATGCCCCTCACCCCGAAGTCGCCAAACAGAGCGTGCTCGCCCTTACCGCCCCAGGTACCTACCTTCATGTCAGAGAAGTCGCGGCGGGCGTCGAGGTAGTCGTCATAGCTGCGGAGTACGAAGCTCACCTTGTTGACGTCGTCGCGATAGAGCTCGCAGCCAAACTGGAGCAGGGGAAACACGTCCTCGACCGTGACATCGGCGGGCACCGGAGCACCCGCGCCCTGCGAGTAGGCGACCACGGCCTCGTGCCCGTCCTCGCGGAAGTTCTCGCTCGCAAAGAGGCCGTTGTTGCTCTCCAGGTAGAAGGCGAGCCCGCGTTCGTGGCACCAGTCGACGATCTTGCGGCATTGCTCTGCCGAGATGTGCTGATGCATGACCTCGCGACCCTCGACCTCGACATAGGCTCCGTTGCCGCCCAGCATGCCATCGAAGCCAAGGGCCTCGAGCTCGGGCGAAACTTCTCCCTTGCTGCGCCCGGTACACATGAGCACCTTGTGGCCGTTTGCCCGTGCCTGGCGGATGGCGCGTGCGGCGGATTCCGGCAGCTCGTTGTCGTAGGTGACGATGGTGCCGTCGACATCGAGGAAGATAATCTTGCGGTCGGACATGAGGCCTCTCCTAGCGGTCTTGGGGTGTTGGATGGTTTGGGGGGGTTGGACGGGCGCTTGGCATGCGGTGTCTGACGGGTGCTGGTGGGCGTCGGGCGGGCGCTGGCGGGCGCCCCCACGGACGCCTGGCGGTGCTTGGGTGAACGTCTGGCGGGTGTCCCACGAGTGCTGGGCAGGCGCTGGCGGGCGTCCCACGAGTGCCGGGTAGCTACCAGCGGACGTCCCACGGGCACCCGGCGGGTTATTGCCGGGCGCCCAGCAGACGCCTACACCGTGATCTCGATGCGATTGCCCTCGGGGCCGGCGACGCAGCTCTCGTAGTAGCCGTCACCGGTGGTGCGCGGGCCGCTCAGCACCTCATAGCCGTCCGCGGCAAGGCGCGCCGTGAGCTCGTCGACCTCCTCGGCGCTTCCCACCGAAAACGCCAGGTGGGCGAAGCCTTGGCGCTCTGCGGAAAGATCCACGCCATCGGAGGCACCTCCGCCCACTCCGGGCTTGGCCATGACCTCCAGGCGCGCGCCGTCGTCAAAGGTTAGAAAATGCGAGCGAAAGCCCGTGCGCTCGTTGTGATACTCGTCGTTCGCCCTCGCCCCGAAGTAGCGCACGAAGAAATCGCGCGCGGCGGCAAGGTCCTCAACGTAGAGTGCAACGTGTTCGATCCTCATGGGTGTTCTCGCCTTCCTCTCGTAACGTAAAAGCCCCGTCGCAAACCGAATCAAAGGCTACTCAAGGCCGTCGGCGCCGTTGCTCTGAATGATCTTCTGATAGGCAAAGAAGCTGTCCTTGCGCAGGCGGCTGTAATCGCCGGTGCCGTCGTCGTGCTTGTCCACGTAGATGAACCCGTAGCGCTTGCGCATCTCGCCGGTGCCGGCCGACACCAGGTCGATCGGGCCCCACCACGTATATCCAATGAGGTCGACGCCGTCCTCGACCGCCTCGCGCATGGCCAAAACGTGCTTCTTCAGGTAGTCGATGCGATAGCCGTCGTGAATCGAGCCGTCCGCCTCCACGGTGTCGAACGCACCCATGCCGTTCTCGACCACCATGAGCGGAATCTGGTAGCGCGCATAAATCTGGTTGAGCGCAATGCGCAGGCCCGTCGGGTCGATCTGCCAGCCCCAGTCGGTGGACTCCAGATAGGGGTTCTTGCCGCCGGAGACCATGTTGCCGCCGGTGGTCTCGACGTCGCCGTGCGTGGTCACGGTGTTGGACATGTAGTAGCTGAAGGTGTAGAAGTCCACCTTGCCGTCGGCGATGTTCTGCAGGTCGCCGTCGCGCACGTCCAGCTCCACGCCGTGCTCGCGCCAGTAGCGGCGCGCGTAGTACGGATAGGCGCCGCGAACCTGCACGTCGGAGCAATACCAGTTCATGCGGTTCATCTCGAGCTCGTTGGCAAGAACGTCGGCAGGGTCGCAGGTGGCGGGATAGGTGAGGATGAAGCAGTCCATGTTGCCCATCTTGAACTGCGGGTACTTCTCGTGCGCCAGGCGCACCACGCGGCCGCTCGCCACAAACTGGTGATGCAGCGCCTGGTAGCACTGCTGCGGGGTGACCTCGACCTTGGAGGCCGGGCCCTCGAAGCCGCGGATCATGCTCGTCTCGAAGAGCGCGCCGGCCGCCGAGGCGCCCAGATTGATCTCGTTGAAGGTCAGCCAGTAGCGAACCTTGTCCTGATAGCGCTCGAACACCGTGGCGCAGTAGCGCTCAAACAGCTCTATGAGCTCGCGGCTCTCCCAGCCGTTGTACTTCTCTACAAGCGCGTAGGGCATCTCGTAGTGCGAAAGCGTCACAAGCGGCTCGATGCCGTGCTCGCGCAGGCAGTCAAAAACGCGGTCGTAAAACGCGAGGCCGGCCTCGTTGGGCTGGGCATCGTCGCCATTGGGGAAGATGCGGCTCCACGAGATGGACAGGCGGAACATGTTGAAGCCCATCTCTGCGAAGAGCTCGATGTCCTGCTCGTAGCGGTGGTAAAAATCGATGCCGTCGTGGTTGGGATAGAACCGATTGGGGTCGATGTCGATCGTGATCTCGCGCGGGGTGTCCACGCTGCCGCCAAGGAAGTGGTCGTCGACGCTGGGACCGCGGCCGTCCACGTCCCACGCGCCCTCGAGCTGGTTCGCGGCCGTCGCGCCGCCCCAGAAGAAGCCTTTTGGAAATGCCTGTGCCATAAGTCGCTCCTGTCTCTGTTCTCCGTCGTTGTCGGGCGGTGCGGCACGTGGCACCTGCGGAGATGCCCAGGCGGTGCCGCGTGCTGCACCGGGGAATGCCCGGGCGGTGCCGCGTGTTGCACCCCGGGAGGGCGCCCAGGCGGTGCTGCGTGTTGCACCCCGGGGGCTCCCAAACGGTGCCGGGCGTGGCACCCGCGGGGGTGCCCCAGCGCCGCCCGTCTTGGCGTGCCGTGCCTACAGTATGCCTGTCAGCGCCCAAGATGAGAATGGGTGTCAGGCAATTGGAGACATCTTTTCTAAGGTCAACGGCATATTGTCGGTATCGTTGATACTTTTTGATACATTGGTGTCGTGCGGTGCGAAGCTGGAGGTCGTGCGGCGCGGACCTGGGCGCCGCGCGGTGTGCCGTCGTAGGCGGGCACGCCCCGGCGCAGCGCGGCGGCGCGTTGCGCGCGTCCCGGCGTAGCGCGGCGGCGCGTTGCGTGCAGACACCCCCGCGACACGGGACCGCGCTGCGCGCAAACCCCCTCCCGGCGCAACACGTCATCCGACGAGCCAGACCTGCAAGGAGACATCGTGGACATCAGACGAAAGATTCAAGAGGCCCGACACCTCACCCCTACCGAGCAGCAACTGGGGCAGGTGGTACTCGCCCTGGGCGACCGCCTGCAGACCTGTTCCATTAAGGAGCTCTCACAGATGGCCTCGGTCTCCATCGCAACGGTGCATCGCTTCTGCAAGAAACTCGGCATCGATGGCTTCAAGCAGCTCAAGGTCGAGCTCGCCCGCTCCGACACGGCAAGCGCCCGCGCGCAATCGGTCGACATCAATTTTCCGTTCATGACAGGCGAGACGGCGGCGACCATCCTCCCCCACATGCGCGCTCTCTACGACGAAACGCTTGCCGACACCCTGCAGCTGCTCGACGCCGAGGCGCTCGACCGCGCGGCGGAGCTGCTCGACCGTGCCCGGCGCATCGATATCTACACGCAGTCGCATAATCTCTTTCCTGCGCAGATGTTCTTCGAGCGGCTCCTGTCGTCCGGCATCGAAGCCACCTGCCATGAGCGCGACGAGCGACAAATACGGCGCGTGCTTGCCTCGGACGAGCACGACGTCGCCGTCATGATCTCGTACTCGGGGCTCAACCCACACCTGCGGCGGCTCATCCCCTTGTTGGCGCAGCAAAAAGTACCCGTGGTGTTTATCGGCACGCCCGCCGGGGCTCGCCGGAACCCTGGGCTCGACGTATACCTGTCAGTGAGCGACCGCGAGGACCTGCAAGGACGCATCACCCAGTTTGCCAGCCACATCGCCGTGCAGTTTGTACTAGACGCGCTGTTTAGCTGCCTGTTTGCCCGGCGCTACTCCGCATGCGAGACCTTCCTGGAGCGCGCCCTTCCCTACGCGAGCTTGCCCGGCATCGATCAGGCCTAGGGGATGCAACGCAAAGGCTGCTTTCCGGCGCGGACCAGATGCCGCAGGCAGACAATACGTCTTTGCATGACAGCCGGACGGACTCCGCAAGGCTTCGAGCGCGCCCTTATGCCAAGCGGGGAGAGCGCGGCACCCCCTATAACGGCCCCATATGGCTATCCCAGAGAACTCGTTTCGGTTTTATGCAGTTAATTCGCGACAAGCCGAGTAGATCCCGGTTTAACCTTCTCGCGACCTGCGGTTTTGTCGCGAAAAAGTGGCCCCTACTCGCCAAATCGAGAAATAACTGCATAAAACCGAAACGGGTTTCTTTTGACCTCTCTTCGCCTGCACCATGGCGCATACATTGCATAGATACGACAAAGGCGCGGGCCGCACCATGCAGCCCGCGCCTTTCCGGCAAAAAGATCTCGCAGCCTAGTCGCGGTTGCCCAAAAGAGACAGTATGCGCAGGAACACGTTAATGATGTCCAGATACAGATCGACCGCAAACCACAGGGCGTTCGTGAGCGTCGGTGCCGCTGCGGAGGCGCGGTACACATCGAAGCCAATGAAGCCGCAGAAGATGAGGATGACCGCGATGTCCGTGAAGTTCTGGCGCACACCCATCACCATGAGCACCAGCTCGACAACAAGAATCGCCAGCAGCGAGATGCTCAGCACGCCCTGGATCTTTGCAAAGAAGTTGGGGAACAGGAAACCCGCCGCCCCAAAGATGACCATGATGGCGGCCGTCGCGGCAAACGCGGTCGAGATGCTCTCGAGCGAGTAAGCCGTAAGGGCAAACGACGTGGTAAACCCAAAGGAAAGCGTGAATAGAGCGTAGCCCACAACCGCAATCGGCATGCTCTCCTTGGAGCGGCCGATGCTCATGGCAATAAGCCCGCCGATGGACAGCACGAGGCTTCCAATCGTGTATGTAAGCGCGTTGTGGCTCACGAACAGTAGGAAATCGGCCGTGGACGTGTAGTACGAGCATGCCGCCATAACCACGAAGGACAGCAGCACGAGCCCGGTAAGGACCGCGTTGTATAGCCGGCGCGAGACGAGCTTGCCAGCCGGGCGCTCGGCCACGATGGGGCTATCGAAGCGCTCGAGTTCGTTCATGATGACTCCTAATCTCTCGGCGGCGGCAAGGGACCGCCGCGTAGTTGGCACCAGTATACCCAGCGCGCAGCAGCCGCAGGCGATGCGGACAAACGTTGGCTTTCTAGTCACAAATGTCTAGGTTCTGTCAAGCTGCAGCCGCCACCTTGCGACAACCTGCCCGCTCGGCGTGGGAAGGCGCTACGCCCGACCGGCAAGAGCCTCGCGCACAAGGTCGGCCACGGCGTGGGCATCGTTGATGTCCACGACCCGGGTGCCCCGCGGCGCCTGACGCGCCACTACGTCGTTGCAGGCAAGCGCGATGGTGCCTTCGTCCATAAGGTCCACTGAGCTCGCGCCGCGGCGCCGATCGACGCCCGACCGCGCGACCACGATATTGCGCAGCCCTGCCGTCTTGTAGCCCTCGACGATCACCACGTCGACATCGGTGAAGCGCGCAAGCATGTCGCCGAGCGGCATCTCGGCGGAGGTGTCGGCGTATTCCGCAAAGCGGTCTGCGCTGATGAGGCCCACGTGCCGGCTGCCGGCGTGGGCGTGGCGCCACGAGTCCTTGCCCGGCACGTCGATGTCAAAGCCCGCGTGCCCATGATGCTTGATGGAACCCACGCGCAGGCCGCGCGCGGTCAGGATGGCGATGACCTTCTCGACAAGCGTCGTCTTGCCGGAGTTCTGATAGCCCACAAACGCGATGGCCGGAGCCGGATGGCCGCTGGACGGCGCGGCCGGCACGCTCGCAGTTGCGCGCGCAGCCACGGGCGCCACCTGCGCGACGGCCGGGACGGCGTCGCTGCTGGAAGCCGACTGTGGGGTCGGCACGTCCTCGGCCGCGACCTCGCTTGCCACTGGGGCCGGCGCCGGTGTCTCGAGGGTTGCGGCCGCCTCGGCTGCGCGGTCGGCGTCTGGTGCGGCGGAAACAGATGCCGCTTGCGCCCCGCGCTCCCACAGACCGCTACGACCGCCCTCCTTGCGAAGCAGCCGCACGTCCACGACCTCCATGCCGCGATCGACCGCCTTGCACATGTCATAGATGGTGAGGCACGCGATGCTTGCCGCCGTAAGCGCCTCCATCTCGATGCCGGTCACACCCGTCACGCCGCAGGTGGCCTGAACACGAAATCCCACGCGCCCATCCTCACGCGCCGGGGCCCACCCTTCGCGTTCCGAAGCGCCGGAGGCCGCGATGGGCTGAATATCCACCTTACTTTTGGCGATCAGGAGCGGGTGACACATGGGGATAAGCCCGCTCGTGCGCTTGGACGCCATGATGCCCGCGACGCGCGCGCAGGCAAGCACGTCGCCTTTTTTGGCGCGGTCCTCGAGGACCATGGCCTGCGTCTCGGGATGCATGAGGATGCTCCCCTCGGCAATGGCGATGCGATGCGTCTCAGCTTTTTCCGAAACATCGACCATGCGCACATCGCCGCGCTCGTCCACGTGCGTCAACGTGTCGCGATACGCATCGCGCGCGCCCACCGCAGAGTCAGTCATGTCGTTGCGAGTCCCCATGCGAACCTCCATGCCCGTCGCTTCAAGCCCTATTGCCATGATTGTATCCCGAAGCGATACGTACCCGCCATGCAAGGTATCTCTCAAGCACAGTCTTACTGCGACGCGCTTACGGGGGCGCATCCTCCCGGTGGCGCATCCTGTTGCAAAAGGCGCTCCGGCGCCACCGACCCAGCTTGTCATGCCGTAAAACACGTGGCGCCGGGCGCCTTCGGCGCTGCGGCAGGCTTGTGCACCGCCGCCCCAGAGGCTCGCGGGGCCCAACCGGCGCCTGGAGACGCCGTGGTCACGCTAAAAATCGTTTCGATGGTCAAAAAGGTCACTGAGGTAGTTTTTGCGGGGTGTTGCTATTTTGAATATTTGCCATGTATAAAGCCTGCACCAAATATCAACACCCCAAAACACTCGAAATCACAGCTCCACGAAGCAATGTGGGCGACTTTTCGGCGCATATTGGGGAACTGAAAAACTACCTCAGTGACCTTTTTGACCACTGCGATGATATTTAGCGTTGTTGACACCAGCAAAAAGTGAAGGATTTTAATCAGACACCCAATTCTATACATTCTTTAAATGATTTTATGCAATTTACCACCGCGGCGCATCGAATGGGCCCGCGTCACTGCAGCAGCGGGCCAGGCCCCGTCGGTGCGGCGCGTCGCACCCCGCGTGGCGCCCGCCCGCGCGGCGCAGCGTCTACCGGCACAGCGCGGCACGCCATCCATCGGCGCGGCGCCGCATACGCCGCGCCTCGACGTACCTCCGACCAGCGCGGACACCCTCTGGACCGCGAACCCCAGTAACGCACCATCACCGCACGCCAAGCGGATCGGCGGCGTCAGCCGCCGATCTGTGACATAAAGCGCTCGGTGCCTTCGATAACCTCGTGTTCCTGCGGCTTGTGCGCGATTGCATCGCGATAGATGGCCAGCACGCGCGCGTCATCCCCGGCGCGTAGGGCGTCGCGCACCGAGTATTCCGCATCCGAGAACAGGCAGGGTCGAATAGCCCCGTCGGCCGTCAGACGCATGCGATTGCACTGCGAGCAGAAATGGTTTGACATAGCCGAAATGAAGCCAACCGTTCCCGCCGCCCCCGGAAAACGCCAATACCGAGCGGGTCCGGCACCCGAGGGGCCGGAGCCCTCCCCCACCGGCTCGAGCGCGCCCAGGCCGGCGGCAACGCCAGCCTCGGAAATCCGCTCTCGCAGCTCCTCCGAAGGCACCGTATCGCTCGCGTCCCACGCGCTCGCATCGACGCCGCCCGGGCAATGCGGGTCTGGGCCCTGGCGGGGCGCCTCGGCAACGTCATGGGCGCGCGCCGTACCCGTGCTTTCGTCGCCGATGGGCATGTACTCGATAAACCGCACGTGCACCGGCCGCTCCACCGAAAGACGCGCAAGCCCAAACACGTCCTGCTGCAGGCGCCGAACCACCACGCAGTTCACCTTTACAGGGTCAAACCCCCATGTCAGCGCGGCATCGATACCGCGAAGCGTCTGCTCGAGCCTGCCTAGACGCGTGATCTGCGAGAACTGGCGGGGGTCGAGCGTGTCCAGAGAAATGTTTACCCGGTCGAGGCCCGCCTCCCTGAGCTCGGGCGCAAGACGCGGCAGCAGGGCACCGTTGCTGGTAAGCGAGATGTCCTCGATGCCCGGAATGGCCCGCAGCTCACGCACGAGCGGTACGATGCGATGCGACACAAGCGGCTCGCCACCCGTAAGGCGCACGCGGCGGATGCCCTCATCGGCAACGAGCCGCACAAAATGGGCAATCTCCTCGGCGGAGAGCAGCTCGCCGTGTGCGCGCGGCGGCACGCCCTCTTCGGGCATGCAGTAGACGCAACGGAAGTTGCACTTGTCGGTTACGGCAATCCGCAGGTAGGAGATACCGCGACCAAAACCGTCATGAAGTTCATGGGTGGACATGCGCCCTCCCTGCCCGTCTGCTTATTATTCCCACATGAGGATAATAACACGGCGCAACAGGCGCAACGTCAACGGGCCAAACGGGCTGCGGGGCCCACGCGACCAAGAAACGTCGCGCGGGCCCCGCAATGCGTACGGCTTCGGCCAGAGCGGGCGCGCCTGCACAGCCGCAGCCAGCGCGCCCTTATTCCACAGGCCTAGTCAAGCTCCTTCAGCCCCTGGCAGAGCTTCCAGTACTCGCCATGCAGCGCGTAGAGCTCCTCGTGCGTGCCGCGCTCGATGATGCGCCCGTGATCGAGCACCATGATCGCGTCGGCGTTGCGTACGGTGGACAGCCGATGGGCGATCATGAACGTCGTGCGGCCACGCATAAGTGCATCCATGCCACGCTCGATCAGGGCCTCGGTACGCGTGTCGATAGAGCTCGTCGCCTCATCCAAAATGAGCACCGGCGGGTCTGCGACCGCGGCGCGGGCGATGGCCAAGAGCTGGCGCTGCCCCTGCGAGAGGTTCGCGCCGTCGGAGGTGACCATGGTGTCGTACCCCTGCGGCAGACGCCGGATAAAGCTGTCGGCATTTGCCAGGTGCGCCGCGTGACGCACCTCCTCGTCTGTGGCGTCGAGCTTGCCGAAGCGGATGTTCTCCGCGATGGTGCCCGTAAACAGGTGCGTGTCCTGCAGCACGATGCCCAGGCTGCCGCGCAAGCTTGCCTTCTGGATGTTCTTGACGTTGATGCCGTCGTAGGTGATCTCGCCCTCGTCTATGTCGTAGAAGCGGTTGATGAGGTTGGTGATGGTGGTCTTGCCGGCGCCCGTGGAGCCCACGAACGCGATCTTCTGACCAGGCTTTGCAAACAGGTTGAGGTCGTGCAGCACCTCGTGACCGGCTTCGTAGCCAAAGCTCACGTCGTGGAAGCGCACGTCGCCGCGAAGCGGGATGAGGCCCGTTGCCAGCACCGTGCCATCCACGCCGATGGCCGTGGTCTGGGCGAGGGCGCCTTGGTCCTCCGCCGGGGCGTGTGAGGCGGCGTCGATGGCGCCCATGCCGCCCGCGTCAGCCACGGCGCCCGCACAGCCCGCACAGCCCGTACCGCCCGCGCCGACCGCCGCAGCAGCCGTGCAGCGCACCGTCGCATCCGCGCTGCCCGCGTCGGTCGCGGCGCCCCGGCCGCCCGTGCCGCCCGCGTCAGCCACGGCGCCCGCGGCCATCGCACCAGCCGCACCGCCCGCCACCGGCACCAGCGCGCCCCAGGCGCCCAGGCCCATGCCGTCGGGCAGCTGCCAGGCCCACGTGTCCTTGCCGGTCTTGACCAGACGAACCTTGCCCTCGTCCACCTCAGGCTTCTCCTTCATGGCCGCAAACACGCGCTCGGCGCCGGCCAGGGCCGAAAGCAGGAAGTTCGACTGCTGCGTAAACTGGTTGATCGGCAGCGCCGTCTGACGCACAAACACCAGGTAGCTCGCCAGCGCGCCCACATCGGTGAGCCCCGCGATGGCCATGAAGCCGCCCAGCACCGCCACGATCGCGTAGTTCACGTAGCTGATAGACACGACCGCAGGGATCATCGACGCGGCATAGGCCTGCGCGCCGGTGCCCGCCACGCGCAGCCGCTCGTTCTTCTCGCGGAAGGCGTCGACGTTGGGCGCCTCGTGGTTAAAGACCTTGACGACCTTCTGGCCGGTCACCATCTCTTCGATATAGCCGTCAAGCTCACCCAGCACGCTCTGCTGCCGCTGGAAATAGCTGCGGCTTTTCTTGGTGGAGAAGCGAATGTAGGCGAACATGGCAACGTAGCCCACCACCACAAGCAGGCTCAGCTGCCAGTTCAGCACAAAGATCATGACCAGCGTGCCCGCGATCTGGATGAAGCTCTGGATCACGAGGGCGAAGCTGTTGTTCATGGCCTCGGCCACGGTGTCTACGTCGTTGGTGAAGTAGCTCATGATGTCGCCGCGGCTGCGCGTGTCGAAGTAGCGCAGCGGCAGCGTCTGGATGTGAGCAAACAGGTCGCGGCGAATGTCGAAGAGCACCTTCTGCGCCGCGTGCACCATAAGCTGCGTGTAGCCCAGAGCCGCCACCACACCCGTCGCGTAGATGATGGCGGTCGCGATCACGCACCACACGAAGCCGTCGAAGTCACCCGCGGCCAGGCGGTCGACCACGGGGCGAATCATGTAGGTGCCCACCAGGTTGGCCACAGCCGAGATACTCACCAGCACGGCCACAGCCAGGAAGAGCAGCTTATGCCTGCCCATGTACGACAATAGCTCGCGCAGGGTGCGCATGAGGTTTTGAGGCTTGTTTCCGGGAGCCGGCATCAGCGCTCACCCCCTTCCACAGACCCCTGTTGGGGCGGGGTTGTTTTAGATGATTCGGAGACAGAGGGCGCAGGGGCCTCCGCCACAGCGCGGCCCCCTTCGCGGGCACCATCCGCGGCGCGACCCATTTCGGCCTCTTCCCCCGTTGAGTCCCGAGAGCCCTGTTCGGCTTGCATCTGCTTGGTCTGAGACTCGTAGATCTCCTGGTAGATGCTGTCGTGCGCAAGCAGCTCCTCGTGCGTGCCCACCGCATGCACGCGGCCGTCGTCCAGCACGACGATCTGGTCGGCAGACATCACGGAGCTCACGCGCTGGGCGATGATGATCTTCGTCACGCCGGTGAGCGCCGCCAACGCCGCGCGGATGTCGGCCTCGGTGGCCATGTCCACCGCGCTTGTGGAGTCGTCAAAAATGAGCACCTTCGGATGCTTGAGCAGCGCACGGGCGATGCACAGGCGCTGCTTCTGCCCGCCGGATACGTTCACGCCGCCCTGACCCAGGTCGTAGTCGAATCCGCCGGGCAGCCGGTCCAAGAACTCGTCCACGCGGGCCTGCCGGCACGCCTCTACCAGGTCTTCCTGCGTGGCGTGCGCGTCGCCCCACAGCAGGTTCTCGCGCACCGTGCCGCTAAACAGCACGTTTTTCTGCAGCACGATAGAGACGGCGTCGCGCAGCACGGCCAGGTCGTAGTCGCGCACGTCGTGGCCGCCCACCATCACCGTGCCCTCGGTGGCGTCGTACAGGCGCGGAATAAGCTGCACGAGCGTCGTCTTGCCCGAGCCCGTGCCGCCCAGCACGCCCACGGTGGAGCCGGCGGGAATGGACAGCGTCACATGCTCCAGCACGTTTGCCTGGGCGTCTGCACGGTACTTAAAGGACACGTCGCAAAACTCGATCGAGCCGTCCGCGACCTCGGTCGCCGCGCCCTTGGGCGAGGTGAGGTCCACCGGCTCATCCAGCACCTCGCAGATGCGATGGATGCTCGCAAGCGACCGCGTAAGCAGCAAAAACACGTTCGAGATCATGATGAGCGAGTTCATAATCTGCATCACGTAGGAAAGAAATCCGGTGAGCTCGCCCACGGCCAGCGCGCCGCCCAGGATCATCTGGCCACCAAACCACATGATGAGCGTGGTCACGGTGTACATAGACACATAGAGCACAGGCATGTTGAGCACCGCGAACCGGAAGGTATGCTCGCTTGTGCCGGCCAGCTCCTCGTTCACGCGGCGGAACTGGTCGCACTCGTAGTCGCCGCGCACGTACGCCTTGACGGCGCGCACGGCGGTGAGCATCTCCTGCACCACGTCGTTCAGATGGTCGACGGTGCGCTGCAGCACGCCGTAAAGCGGGCCCACGTGCCGCACGATCAGCACGAGCGCGATCGCCATGACAGGTGCCACGGTCACAAACACCAGCGCAAGCGTAGAGTTGAGGTAAAACGCCAGGCCAAAGCCAATAATGAGCATCACCGGGCCGCGCACCATGGGGCGAAAGCCCGCGTTGAGGGCGTTTTGGATCACGGTGACGTCGGTCGTCATGCGCGTGACGAGCGAGCTTGTCTCGAAGTGGTCGAGGTTGGTGAAGGAGTAGTCCTGCACGCGCTCGTATTCGGCTGCGCGCAGATGCGCGCCCAGGCCGTAGGAGGCACGTGCCGCAAAGCGCGCGTACAGAAGGCCCGTGATAAGCGAGAGCACCGCGCACACAGCCATGTACATACCCTGGCGCAGGATGTAGTCCACGTCGCGCGTGGCTACGCCCACGTCGATGATGTCGGCCATAAGGATAGGGATGACCATCTCGAAGGCGCTCTCAACAACAACGAGCAGCATGCCGATAATGGCGTCGCGGCGGTACTGGCCCAAAAAACCCACGATGCGGCGAAACTCATGCATGGTGTGCCTCCTTGCCGGTTGCGACGGCAGAAGCGAAGGCGGCCGGCGCGTCGGTGGCAGCGGGCGTCGGGGTCACGGCGGGTCCGTCGGCAGAGCGGCTCCCGTCGTTGGTGACGCCCTCGGCTGCTGCCGGCTGCGCGACCCGCACGGCGCGGGCATCGCGGTCGTTGCGGGCGTCGATAAGTTCCCGCTCGTAGGCTCGCAGGTTGGTACGAGCGCGCGTGAGGTAGTCCGCAAACGCCAGGCGCTCTTCGCGCGTGAAGCCCGTAAGCATTGCCGAGGCCTCCTCGCGGCAGGCGGCGTCCCATGCGCGGGCCACACGGCAGCCGTCGGACGTGAGGGTCACCACCTTCGCACGGCGATCCTCGGCGTTGGTCTCGAAGGTCACAAAGCCCTTGCGCTCCAACGCGTCGAGCGCGCGCGACACCCCCGCCGGATCAAGTTCGTAGTAGTCGGCAAGTTCGCGCTGCGAGCACGGCCCAAAATGGTTAAGGTACGAGAGCAGCTTGGGCTGCCCGGTACCCAGGCCAATGCTTGCCATAAAGGGATGCAGCAGCGCCCGCTGCGCATGGCTCGCTCTAAACAGCAGCGAGCGATAGGTAATGAGGTCGGGCTCGTCGCCTCCGGGGGCATCGGCGGCCGCACCTCGTCCGGTCTGCACTGGATCATCCTGTGCCATATGACCATCTCCGATTATGTGACTGGTCAACTAATTATGCGGCACCAGTATACGCCCGCGGTAAAGCGCCCGCAATTGCAACACGGCGACAAGCAGAGCTGTAACAGCGTTGCCGAGCGCTATGGAGGCCCCCTTTGGAACGTTCGTTTCGAAAAAGGGCGTCCAAAACGCGAAGCGGCGAGTAGACCGGATTATTGCAGAACAAAACCGCAGGTAAAACGGTTGGGGCAAAAGGGTCTACTCGGCGAATCGCAAAAGCGACGCCCTTTTCCGAAACGAACGTTCCTGCAAGGGCGAAATAGCCCAAAACGCCTCGCCCGAGCGGGCCGAAGCACGGCGAAGAGGCGGCGGCCAGCG
Source organism: Collinsella sp. An2 (assembly GCF_002160065.1). GTDB lineage: Bacteria > Actinomycetota > Coriobacteriia > Coriobacteriales > Coriobacteriaceae > Limicola. Next base: position 27,727 of record NZ_NFJW01000005.1, read on the forward strand.
CCCAGCAGCCAGCGGTGCCGCCCAAACGTTACCAGCCGGCAGCCTTACTCGTCGCTCAGGTCCACGGCATAGACGTTCGTGGGAAGCGAGGCAGCCTCGGCGTCGCCTTTCATGCGGCGGATGCCGTTGCGCGTGCGCTCGATAGCAAGCTCCTCCAGCTCTTCCTCGCTCACGCGCTTGATGAGGTCACCGGGCTGGCAGTCAAGCTCTTCGCAGATATCCAGCAGCGTCTTCAGGCGAATGGCCTTGACCTTGCCATTGCGCAGCTTGGAGATGTTGGCCGGCGTGTGACCTGTGGCGCGAATTAAATCGGAGCTGGTCTTGCCAGCTTTGAGCAGCTGCGCCTCGAGTTCGATGATCAGATAATCCACAGCCGCCCCCTTACACGAGCTCGTCCGTTTGCTCCTGGAGCAGCGCCGCATAACGCCACATGATGGAGATGGAAAAACACACGAGCGCAGCAAGTAGCGACCCCACATCGATCGCGACGCCGTTCTGCCCGCCCACGAGGAGGACAAACGGGTTGGGCCAATAGGAAATGGAGAGGGTCGGCGCAAAGTCTAGCAGCACATTGCCTCGAAATATCAAGGCCAGCAGTGCGTTGACCACGAATAGACCACCGAGTCCGGCTATAAGCCGCGCATGCCGCACAGTAAATGGCGATTCGCCGCGCGACATGTCTCGAAAGATGCTCAAAAGCGTCGCCTCGAGGACGAGCGCTATGAACAGCCACATAACGGCAGGAAAGATGTGGATGTTAAAGTCCTCGCCCTCGAGCACACCGAAAGACGTGAAATGCGCACCTAAGCTCATCTGATGCCCAGCAATGACACCACAAGCGACCGCGATGGCAATGGTCACCACCATGAACACCGCAAAGACGGCGCTCAACACCGACCCCAACCTCTTCAGTCGGCGCATGGAAGCCTCGATATGTTCGACGCTCTTCGACATGGTTCTCCTTCGACGAGGCAATGTTATCGTGAAACACATTCTATCGGTTTGCGCGAAACCCTGCGGCAAACCCATCACCTCCGGAGGAGAAATCAGTCGGCGCACATTGTCGCTCGCGATACGACATGTACGGGTAACGTTCATGTCTGGAAGGGCGCCCAATCTGAAATAATCAGACCCGCTGTAGCAGGCTTTGCACCAAAATGTCGGCCATTTCGTCACAGCCATCTTCTGTAACCATGTCACCACGACGCAGCTGCTCGATCAGATCATCGAGGCAATCTGTCTCCCCACGTTCAAGCTGTTTGAACTTGCTGTAATATTCGGCGTTCAAACCCAGGACTCCACCGCTGCGCGCATTGAATATGATGGCACCGTCGCCATCTGGCAGCACAACATTAAATTTGGACATCACCATATGAAACACCGTCTTTCACTAATATCTTCACTAATATCCATGGTCGTTAACTAAGGACGAACACTTAGCTCCGAAGTCGATGGACTCCAAGACACACGGCAGCTACCGCAACTGCAATCAACGTGCTCGCAAGGGAAAACTGCAGTGTAGGCACGACGTAAGCATCGATGTAAACTGGAGCACATATGTACATCCACCAACTCATCTGAGCTTGCACGACATGTGGAATCCAAAATCCCAAGTAATTTGCCAGAAGCAACGTTCCGAGAACAAACGTTCCTTTTCCGAGCAACGAGATGGCAACTGAAGCGATTATTACGAACGAGATGCAGAGAGACGAGCAGAGCAAGAGACGGAACGCAAACTCGCCAATCTGTGACAGCTGCACCGGTGTGCATAGCATCATTGCCATAGCGGCTGCAACGCTATAGAGAACAAACGCTCCCACCACATAGATAGTCGCTACAATACCACGAATAAATAAAATACCGGCATATTCTTGACCTTTACCTGCCGACAACTGGCACGCTTTACCGAACAAGCGATCACCATCAAGCCGACCAACCACAAGAAGCGCAATCATCGGGAAAAACAACGAATGAGCCAGAGGGGCAACACATATGGTAAGCACGTTGGCACCCAAAGGAATCATGTCGACATCCACATACGTTGGATCGGGGAAAAAGCCCCATGCCATAGATGCCGGTATGTTGTCTACATAGGCAATCCATGGGCCACTTGTCACCATATAACAAAGCGTCACGAGTGAATAGCAAATCAGAAGCATCTGAGGGATCTTGAGCCTCCATGCGCGACTCATTTCGAAACGCAGCTCACGTGATAACTGTTCCATCATTTGCCCCGAATCTTAAACGCTGCTACGCCGACTATGAGAGCGACAAATACGCTTTCAACTGCATAGACAACTATCGATGAAATGCTCAATCGACCAAAAGCAAGCGCGCAAGAGAACAGCAAATAGGGCGCCGGCGTCAACATAACCCAGTCTGCGTTTGCCAGAGGACGGCCGCCTTTATCAAACCAGCTAATCGTCGAAGCATAAAGAAACAACACCGTAATACCAACAACAGAGACGAACGGGTTACGTGTAACGTGGTATAGCGCCAGCGATTGCGCAACGACTGACATAAGCAGAAACACGTTTATCAAACTGCACCCTGCGAACCTCATCAGAGCGGCACCATCAATCACGGCACCGTAACGCGTCGCAGCCGCTAAAAAGCTAACAGCGCACATCACAGCATACCCACTGCCGACTACCAACGAGCAAGCCAAAAACTCTGAAACAACCCCACGCGCCGCCGTCAATCCTCGCGCTCGCGAGACGCAATAGCTCTTCGAACGGTAGTTGGAAGATGCCATTCCCACAGCGCAGGCAACAGCCAAGGGAACCCACAGGAACGTCAGAAAAAAAGAATTACGAATGGCGGTTCCGATCAAGTCATGGGGATCAATGCAGTTGGCAACATACCCGATCACGTTACCGACCACATAAGCATTTGCTATGTCTTGCGACAAGAAAATGTTGTCGCCGGTTGTCATCACCGAGTAGAGTCCAAGCACAATTACACATGCCGCTATTACCCATGTTGTCCAGACTGAAGGCAAATGCCTTACATCAGCTGCTAACCTGCGAAGCATCGCTTTCGTGCGCCAGCAGCCTTCCGTAATACTCTTCGAGCGATTCATGTTCATCATATGCCTCTTCGACAGTTATGCCGTTTTGTACTAAAAGTCCTACGAGAGAGCCAAGACTGCATGCTGGATTCTTGATTTCGAGGCCTTGATCCCCATCCAGCGCCACTGAGTCTGTATAGCTCTTATCCTCTAGCAACCGTTTTGCCCGGAGAACGTCGGAAACTTTGAGCTTCACGGTAACGTCGCTCGCGCCGTTCAGCTCTTCCCGTCCAACCTCTTGCAACACCCGGCCATGACTCATAAACACAAACCGTGTGGCAATACGTTGCAGCTCGGGGAGGTTGTGGCTGGAGAGCAGGATGGTCTTTCCGTCGTCCTCACGCAGCGTACGGATGATTTCACGTACCTCAGCAATGCCCGTGGGGTCCAACCCGTTAATAGGCTCATCCATGATGATAATTGCCGGGTTCCCCAGCAACGCAGTTGCAATGTCGAGGCGTCGCTTCATGCCCAAAGAATAGCGTTTCACCTTCAGGTTCTGAGCATCGAGCAGATTGACTTTCTTGAGCACCTCGACAACCTGTCCTTTGGGAACGCCCCACTCCGCACAGCGAACTATGAGGTTGCCACGGGCGCTCATCTCTTGGTATGCGCCGCTTGCGTCAGGCACGTACCCGATGTTCATGCGTGCTTTCAACAGTCCGCTTTGGCCCGTCGCCCCCAAAAGCGCGATGCTGCCGGAGGATGGACGTGTAAGGCCAACCAAGATATTGATGAGGGTGCTCTTGCCGGCGCCATTCTCTCCAATGAGTGCGCAGACATCTCCCTCGTAAACGGTCATGTTCACCGAATCCAATACGACACGCTTGCCATATCGTTTCGTAATGTCATGAACCGTGATGACTCCGTTGTTGTTCATTTTTACACCGCATTTACAATTCTGCGCCTTAGCAGGCGTTTTACTGCAAGCGGCCCCACTGGAGGATGGCTATTCAGTGGGGCCGACCACCGTTGTCAAGCAATCTGACAGACGTTCGTTAAGACAAAACATCAAGCCTAGTGAACGTTACAAAAATAGATTCCTTTGCACGCACACGACGGATTGTAGTTAGCACAACCCTTCAGGCCGCAGTTATTACCACCACTGACAACTGCATACCATTCCATAATTTCCCTCCCTTCCTTCTTTCCTGTTGGACAAACTTACTGTAATTCGATAACTATCAACTTTCAAGAGTAGTTTTTTGTTTATGACATTCTTATTACAAAGATTGCTCGCTGACACGCATTGCCGTACATCGGGTACGCGTCCCCAATCGCCGCTCGCCTGCGATACAGACGGCCATGTCCCTCATAGAGGCCATGTTGCGTGCAGACATACATCCTCGGTGCATAAACAGAAAAAGGGTGCAGCCTTGCACGGAACAGAGCGGAAATCCCTCTTGTTCCGTGCCTGGCTGCACCCATATTCCTAATTTGCACCGCCGTTGCGTTGCCGCACGCGACACAACAAGGGCGGCTATCCGCCACCCAGGCTTCTTTGCGTTGCAGGCACATGCGCCCGCGCCGTGGCTACTCCGCCTGCGGCACCTGTCCGGTCGCGAGAATCTGCTCCAGCGCATCCTCGTCCAACACGGGAATGCCCAGGCTCTCGGCCTTGGTGAGCTTGCTGCCCGCCTTGGGGCCCGCCACCACGTAGCTCGTCTTCTTGGAAACCGAGCCCGTCACCTTGGCGCCAAGGGCCTTGAGCGCCGCGCCCGCCTCGTCGCGCGTGCGCCGCTCGAGCGTGCCGGTAAGCACAAAGGTAAGACCCTGAAGCGGGCTCTCGCCGGCAAGCTCCGCCGAGACGCCGGTCTCCTCTGCCGTACGAGCCGCGGCGGTGCCCAGGTCCTCCTCGAGCGTAATGCCCGCCTGCCGCAAACGCTCGAGCACCGCCAGGTTCTCCGGCACTGCAAAGAACTGCTTCACGCTTGCCGCGATCTTGGGGCCAATGCCATCAATCTGCGCGATGTCTTCCTCGTTGGCAGCAATGAGCGCCTGCAGCGTAAGGAAGCGCTGCGCCAGAAGCTCGGCCACGCTCTTGCCCACGTGACGAATACCCAGCGCAAAGAGCACGCGAGAAAGCGGCTGCTGCTTGGAGCGGGCAAGCTCGTCCACCACCTTCTGCGCGATGGTTGTCCCCACCGGAATGGGATCGCCGGCATGCACGCCGCGGCGTTTGTCGTCCTTCTGGTAAGTGCGGCCTGTGTCGAGCGCGGCCACCGCGTCGACGGTGAGGCTATAGAAGTCCGCGACATCGTGCACAAGGCCGGCTTCCATGAGCTTGTCGATGAGCTCATCGCCCACGCCGTCGATGTCCATGCAGGGGCGGCTCACCCAGTGCGCCAGACGCTCCTTGGTTTGCGCCGGGCAGTCGATGGAGACGCAGCGGTAGGCTACCTCGCCCTCCTCGTGCACCACGGGGCTGCCGCAGGCCGGACAGCGTTCGGGCATGTTCCAGGGCTCGGCGTTTGCGGGGCGCTTGTCCAGCACGGGGCCCACGACCTCGGGAATCACGTCGCCGGCCTTGTGGACCACGATGGTGTCGCCCTCGCGCACGTCTTTGCGACGAATCTCGTCGATGTTGTGCAGGGTCGCGCGCGCGATGGTGGAGCCCGAGACCGTCACCGGGTCGAACTCCGCGACCGGCGTAAGGACGCCGGTGCGCCCCACCTGAATGCGAATCTCGCGCAGGACGGTCTGCTTTTCCTCGGGCGGGAACTTGAACGCGATGGCCCAGCGCGGGGCGCGCGCCGTGAAGCCGAGCTCGTTTTGCTGGTCGAAGGAGTCGACCTTTACCACCACGCCATCGATGTCGTAGTCCAGGTCGGCGCGGTGTGCCAGGGCCTCGGCGCAGAACTCGTGCACCTCGGCGGGCGTGGCGCAGCGCGCCACGTTGGGGTTGACCGAGAAGCCGGCGTCGCGCAGCCACTGCAAAAACTCGTGCTGGCTGTCAACGTGCAGCGGAGCCGTGTCTGCCACGGCATAGAGGAAGGTCGCAAGGTCGCGGCGCGCGGTGATCTTGGGATCCTTCTGGCGCAGGCTGCCTGCGGCGGCGTTGCGCGGGTTTGCAAAGGGGTCACGACCCTCGGCGTCGGCCTCCTCGTTGAGGCGCAAAAAGCTGCCCTTGGGCATGTAGACCTCTCCGCGGACCTCGATGGTGGTGCCGGCGTCGGCGCCCATGTGCTCGAGCGCCGCCGCCTTGAGGTGCATGGGGACATCCTTGATGGTGCGGACGTTCAAGGTCACGTCCTCGCCCGTGGTGCCGTCACCACGCGTGGCCGCACGGATGAAGGCGCCGTCGCGGTAGGTAAGAGCCACGCCCAGGCCGTCGATCTTGAGCTCGCAGGTGTAGACCGCCTGGCCGGCCCCCAGCGCTTCCTCGGTGCGCTCGAGCCATTCATCGAGCTCGTCGAGGTTCATGGCGTCGTCCATGGAGTACATGCGCGCCATATGCGTGACGGGCGCGAACTGCTCCGAGACGTAGCCGCCGACGCGCTGGGTGTAGGACTCGGGCGTGACGAGGTCGGGATAGGTGGCCTCGATGTGCAGGAGTTCCTGGAGCAGCTTGTCGAAGGCTGCGTCGGTGATCTCGGGCGCATCGAGCGCATAGTAGCGATAGGCATGGTAATCCAGCAGGTGACGCAGCTCTGCCGCGCGGTCGGCGGCAGCGCGGTGCTCCTTGGCGGCGTTATCGGCCGGCTGCGCGCCTGCGGCCGCAGCCGTACCCGTTGCCTCGCTGCCTGCGTGCGCGCCACCCGCGGCGCCATCGGACCCCGAAGCCAGCGCGTCTGATCCTGCCGCATTGATCGTTTCGCCAAACAGGTTTTCCTGCTCCACGATACCCTCCTTGTCCTGCGCCAGCCGGTATCGGGCGACGCTCGAAACGTTCAACCTATAGGGTACCATCCCGCGCGGAAGTGCCTCTTGGGGCTCTTGGGTCGTGAGGCCGAGACCATGCCTAACAGCATACAAAACCGGCTAGAACGCGCCGCAAAAACAATGGTGTGCAAAATCGCGATTTTTCGGCTCTTGAAGGCAGTATGCATTACCCATATTGGGGAATTATTGCCCACGAGACACACTTTACATCGGGTTTGTATGGCCCGAAGGGCCAATATGCCTCCTCTGAGAGCCAAAAAGTTGCGATTTTGAACACCTAGCGATGGATATCTGACTGTCGCCAATATATGCTTACATTTCTATGTATATCTTTGTATAAATATCGCATGAATCTGCATATCTATAATTTTGCCAAGGAATGGATCACTGGCGGCCTAGAGATTGACCGAAAAAGGCCCTGCGGCGGCGCGTAAGCGCCGGCCGCAGGGCCTTATTTCGCACTAACCTGCACTCGCAGCAAAACAAAGGTTGCAGGCTCAAACCAGCTACGCCCTGGCGGGAGCCTCCGTCGCAGCCTCAGGTGCCGCGGCTTCAGCCGCGGCAGCCTCTGCCGCCTCCTCGGCGGCGCGCCTCTCCAGCCAGGCCGCGCGACGGTCGCGACGCGACACGACGCCCAGCACCACAGCCGGAATAAAGGCAACGACCACCAGCGCCATCAGCGGGGCAAACACGTAGATGAACATCCAGATACCCCCTTACACGAAGAGACCGCCGGCAATGCCAGCAACACCCGTAAATGCAAGCGCAACCAGCGAAGCGGTGATAAGCGAGATGGGCAGGCCACGCAGTACGCCGGGAACCAGGCGCTCATCGATGCGGTCGCGCAGGAACGCGAAGGCGACGATGGCAATGAAGGCACCCAAGCCGGCACCGAAGGAGCTGCCGAGCGCAACGTCGAACGTCGAGGTGGCAGCCACAGCGGCGTTGCCCATCGGCACGGCAAGCATAGCCGCGTTCACGGCGACCACAGAGGCCGTCATGAAGGTGCGGTCGCGCACCTCGCGGTCCTTGCCGGCAGCCATAACGGCGGCGATGACGTACGAGACGGTCACGCCAACCACAAGATAGGCCATAGGCGCAAGGTAGGAGATGCCCCACGGCTGGAACAGACCGGTGTACAGTGGCCATCCGATGAGCCCCACCAGGAAGGACGCGGCCCACACCATGCCGCCGAAGCGGAAGGCGTCCTGCGGGCGCTCAGCCACAAGCAGCACCGACACCATGCCGACCAGCTGCACAAAAACGAGATTCTGGTCGAGCGCGGCGGTGAAAAGGGCGTTCAGAAGCTCCATTACCGCTCACCTCCCTGGGACGCAGCGCTCTTCTTGGCAGCGTCGACGATGGAATTGATGAAGGTCGTCACAAGCGCCAGCACCAGAAGCGAGCCGGCAGGCGTGCCAAAGATGGCGATAGGCGTGGCGGCGAGCTCGTTCATGGTGAGGCCAAAGATCTCGCCCGTGGAGAACATGCCGTTGATGAGGCCGACGAACGCCAGCGTGGCCACCGTGCACACCGCGCCGAAGACAGCGGTGCCGCACGAAGAGGTGCGGGCCGGCGAGGCCGCGTAGCCATCGTCCATGACAAACGCCATGGCAAGCGCGTTCACCGCGGCGATGGAAACATACATACCAAGGTTCTCGTTGATGAGCGGGTCGACCACGCGCAGCGCAAAGCCGCAGATGGTGGCCACGGCGGAGCTCACCATGAGCATCACCGGCAGGTAGGAGAACTTGCCGGTCACGGCGCGCAGCGGGTGCGCAAGGGCAGCCATCACAAGAATGGAGACCGCGCTCACCACGCCGATCGCAAAGCCGTTCTCAAGCGACGTCGCCACGTACAGACCCGGCAGCGACCCCGCGACGACCACGAACGCCGGCGAATGCACGAGCTCGTGCAGGCGCGCGTTCTGGTCTTGAAGCACAGATTCATGCAGTGCCATCTTAGTTACCTCCCAACGCGGCATAGGCCTCGAAGGCAATGTTGAGGTCCGACACCACCGCGGTCGAGGTGAACGTGGCGCCCGAGACGCCGTCCACCTGGGTCTCGCCCGAGCCGGCCTCGTCAAGCGTGAGGGTGCCCGATGCGGCAAGGCCCTCGAAGGTGCCGAAGAAGTCGTCGGTCAGGGCGTTGGAGCCGATGCCGTCGGTCTCGTCCTCGGCCACGACCTGGATGCCGGCGACGGTGCCGTCGGAGGCGATGCCGATCATGAGCTCGACGTCACCGTGGTAGCCCGTCGATGACACATCGAAGACGTAGTCGCCGGAATCGGTCTGGTACACGGAGTTCAGGCCGTCGATGGCAGGAGCGGTAACCTGCTCGAAGGAACCGGCGTCGGGGAACAGCAGAGCGCGCTGCGCACCGCCCTTGGCCTCGTCCAGGCGCTGGTCGGCATCGGCAAAGGCCGTGCTGCCCCACTCGCCGGCGTAATACACGCCGGCCGTCACGCCGCCGCAAACGCCGGCAGCGATGAGGATGGCAAAAAAGGTGTACAGGGAGCCATTGCGGTGCCGCTTGATCCAAGAGGGCTTCTTGGGGGCGGCTGAAGTCTCGTTAGACGAGGGCATTCTTGACACCTCCCACCGGCTGAGACCGCGTGTAGCGATCGATCAGCGGAACGAACATGTTCATGAACAGAATGGAGAACGCCACGCCCTCGGGGGCAGAGGCGAACAGACGCACGAGCGAGGTGACCAGGCCGCAGCCCACACCGAAGATGATCTTGCCCTTGGGCGTCATGGGCGTGGTGGTGTAGTCGGTCGCCATGAAGAACGCGCCCAGCGCAAGACCGCCGGAGAGCAGCTCGAAGAGCACGTCCTGGCCGGCGATGCCGGTGATGACGGCCACCGTGGCAATGAACGGCAGCGTCGCCCAGGCGTCCACGACCTTGATCGCCAGCAGGAAGATGTAGCCGATGAGCAGGGTCAGGATGCAGGTCTCGCCGAGCGCGCCCGCATGGTTGCCCAGGAAGAGGTCGAGGTAGCTGTACGGCATGGAGCCCTGAGCCGCCATGGCAAGCGGCGTGGCGCCGGTCACGGCGTCAAGCGACTTGCCCACGACATCCGGATACGAGGCGAGCGCCGAAGGCAGCGCGACCATCACGAACACGCGGCCGGCGACGGCGGGGTTCGCGATGTTGCAGCCGATGCCGCCGAAGAGCATCTTCACGATGACGATGGCGAACGCCGTGCCCAGCATAGCGACCCAAAACGGGCAGTTGGCGGGCAGGGTGAACGCAAAGAGCATGGCCGTGACCACGCAGGACATGTCGCCTGCGGTGGACTCGCGCTTCATGATGATGCAGCACAGGTGCTCACAGACGAGCGCCGTGGCAATGCACACCAGCACAAGCAGCGGAGCGCCCAGGCCGTAGAGCACGGTCGCAGCGATAAGCGTGGGCACCAGCGCCAGGCACACGGCGCCCATGACCTTGAACGTGGAGCTTTTCCCGTGGAAGTGAGGGGAGGCTTCGTTGATGAGATTCATGACGGCTTACGCCTCCTTCGCAGGTTGGGTACGGCGAGCGACGTCGCTGCGGTAGAAGCCCTTGCCCTCGCGGATCGAGGCGGTGATGCGGCGATGCGCCGGGCACGCGAATGCACACGAACCGCACTCCATGCAGTTCATGACCGCGAACTCGTCCAGCTTCACCACATCGTGGCTGCGCGAGGCGGCGTCCAGCTGGAAGGGCATAAGGCCCAGCGGGCAGGCGCGCACGCAGCGGCCGCAGCGGATGCAAGGCGTCTCGTCCGGCAGGATCGCGGCGTCGTCAAGGCACAGGATCGCGTTGTTGGCCTTGAGGATCGGGCAGTCGATGTCGGTGATGGTGCGGCCCATCATGGGTCCGCCCATGATGATCTTGCGCGGCTCCTTCACCAGGCCGCCCGTGGCCTCGACCACGTCGTGCACACTCATGCCGATAGGAACACGGTAGTTGCCGGGGTTCTTCACGCAGTCACCCGCGATGGTCACGGTCTTGCGCACCAGCGGCACGCCGTAGCGGAAGTACTCCTCGATACGCGAGACGGTGGTGACGTTGAGCACCAGGCAGCCGGCGTCCACGGGCAGACCGCCCGCAGGAACGGCGCGGCCGGTCGTGGCCTCGATGAGGACCTTCTCTCCGCCGGCGGGGTACTTCGTGGGAACCATGAGCACCTCGACGAGGTCGCCCGCGCCCTTCTCCTCGATCGCCTTGCGCAGGGCCTCCACGGCCTCGGGCTTGTTGTCCTCGACGCCGATCACGGCGGCGGGAATCTCAAGCGCGCGGGCGATGCGGACGACACCGTCCACGACGCGTCCGGGGTGCTCGATCATCTGGCGATAGTCGCTCGTGATGAACGGCTCGCATTCCATGCCGTTCACGACCACGAACTCGAACTTCTTTCCCGGAGGGCACTTCATCTTGAACCACGACGGGAACGATGCGCCGCCCAGGCCCACCACGCCCGAGGCGCGGACGCAATCGATGAACTCATCCTTGTTGGAGTACGTCGGCTTGGTGAGCGACGGATCGTTCTCCATCTTGCCGTCGGACTCGATCTGCACCACCGGCGCATGCTGGCCCGTGGGCAGCGTCTCCTCGGCGACCGAGGTCACCGTGCCCGAAACCGTCGCGTGGATGGGCGCGCACAGTCCCGTGCCGTCGCCGATGAGCGTACCGATGTAGACGTGGTCGCCCACGCTGACCACCGGCTTGCACGGAGCTCCGATATGCATGTTCAGCGGGATGCGAACCTGCTTGGGGGGCTCGATCGACGTGACGGGACAGTCTCGGGTGTCCTTACACTGGGGCGGATGTACACCGCCCAACGTCTTGTGCAGAGAGAACATAGATCCCCTTCCCTCTTTCCCCTTCTGTAGCGAGGCGTGGCGTCGCCTCGCAACCCAGCACAATGCAAATATGCCAGCCATACAGTTTACCGTATTGCTTCACATTTTGAACACTTATTTGGGGTAATGCGTGCACCTCACACGCGATGTACGTGCGGGTTGATTGTTTGCGCGCGGGGATGAGGGGGCGCAGGCGCGGCTTGGCGAGCGCGAGACGGGCCGTCACCCGCGCGCCGCCGGGGAGGTGATGGCCAGGGTACGTGGGCCAAAGACTGGCAGGTACGGGCATCACCTGGCGGGCGGAGCGGTGCCTGGAGCGAGTGTGCGGTGGGCGGCGCCCGGAGCAGGGCGGGTGCGAACGCGAGTTGTGCTCGAGGCAGGCGCGCACTCAAACCAAGCACGGCACCCAAAGCAAGCGCTGCGCCCCATGCGATCGCACCCGAAACAAACGCCCGCCGTTCATACGATCGGAATCTTAGTCCTCCACCGAAACGGCTCGATAGGTAATGCCGCATCGGTCGAGGATGCTCTTGGAGATGAGGTTGTCCTCGGTGCCCTCGTACTTGTCGCTGAGATACACCACCTCGCCGATGCCAGCCTGCACGAGCGTTTTTGCGCATTCGTGGCACGGGAACAGCGTCACATACACCGTGGCGCCGCCCATGTCCTTGAGCGATCCGCGATAGTTGAGAATCGCGTTCGCCTCGGCGTGGATCACGTAGCTGTGCTTGTCGTGGAGCGGATCGTCGGCGGTGTCCCAGGGGAACTCGTCGTCGTTAAGCGCCGAGGGCGTGCCGTTGTATCCCACCGAGAGAATACGATGGTTGGTGTCTGCGATACAGGCCCCCACCTGCGTGTTGGGATCTTTGCTGCGCATGCTGGCCGCCATGGCCACACGCATGAAGAACTCGTCCCAGCTGATGACATCCGTGCGCTTGCCCGGCATGGCGCGCTCCTTTCCGTCGTGTCCACTGCCCGTTGTATATCTTGCTCGCATCAAACCATAGCGAGGCGGGCGCTGTCAAAACAGCGTGCGGGCTTGGGCCGTCTCCCCCACCCCGCACGCCCGCAAAACAACGAAGGCGGCGGGGCCGAGTCACTCCCCGCCGCCTTGCGGTCTTGTTGCGGCCCCTGCGGCCGCTGCACCAAAGCTCCTAGAAGCTCCGGCTGCCGTTGTTAGAAGCCCTGGCCACCGTTTTGGCCATAGCCCTGGTTGCCGCCCAGCAGGTCCTCCAGGTACTGACGCAGCTCCTCCTCGGAAAGCGAGTTGCCCGCGCCGTTACCCGTGGTGTTGTCCTGCTGCTCGGACTGCAGCGCCTCATCGGACCCCAGGGTCACGTCGACATCCTGGTCCTTGCCGTCGCGGTTGATGGTAAGCGTCACCTTATCGCCCACCTCGTGCTCGCGCAGAGCGATGATGAGGCCGTCGGCCGAGGTCACCTCGTTGCCGTCGATGGCGGTCACGATGTCGCCTTCCTGGATGCCCGCCTCGGCCGCGGGACCACCCTCGGTTACCGCGGCAATCTGCGCGCCGCTGCTCGTAGAGAGTCCCTGCTGGCGCGCGGACAGCGCGTTCACCGAGGTCACGGACACGCCGAGGTACGGATGCACCGGGGTCTTGCCGTCGATGATCTGGTTAGCGATATTGATCGCGTAGTTCACCGGAATCGCGAACCCGACGCCCGAGCTGGAGCCCGAGTAGCTCTCGATGATCGAGTTGATACCGATGAGCTTGCCCTCGTCATTCACGAGCGCGCCGCCGGAGTTGCCGGGGTTGATGGCCGCGTCGGTCTGGATCATGTTGGCATAGATGGTGGTGCCGCTCGTGGCCTGCATAGCGGTGGAGCGATACAGCGCGCTCACGATGCCGGTGGAGACGGACTGCTCGTTGCCGAAGGGGCTGCCGATGGCCATGACCCACTCGCCCACGGTCAGGTTGTCGGAGTCACCGACCTCGATCGGGGTAAGCGCAGAGGCGTCGGCGTCCTTGAGACGGATGACAGCCAGGTCACTGGACTCGTCGCTACCCACGACGTCGGCCTCGTAGGTCGTGCCGTCGTCGAGCGTTACCACGATGCTCTGGGCGCCCTCGATAACGTGGTAGTTGGTGATGATGTTGCCGTCGGTGTCCAGAATCACGCCGGAGCCGATGCCGCCGCCGTCACTCGTGGTGGTGGCGATGGACACCACCGAGGGCAGCGCCTTTGCCGAGACGGCCTCGGCGAGCGTGGTGTCCTCGGGGTCGATGTCGATGGTCTGCACCGAGTTGGACGCGGGCTCGACGTCGGTGTTCGTGATGCGGAAGGCCCCCGTCATGGCCAGCGCGATAACCAGCACCGCGCCCACCACGAGGCCGCCGAGCGACGCCAGGAAGACCGGCAGCGCCTTGGCCTTGGTCTTCACCACCGTGCGGGTGACGGTCTCGGTCGATGGCACAAACGGCACCTGCTCGGTCGTGCCGGGCTTGGAGCCCTGCCCGCCTGCGCTTGCACCGCCGTCTGTGGACGAGCCGCCGGGCATCTGCGTGGTCTTAGCCGTGTCGTCCTCGGGACGACGCGGGGTCTGCTCTATCTCGACGCGCGGGGTGGACGATCCCGTCCCGGCGTTCTCGCCCATCCCATCCGGGCGACGAGGCGTGTTCTCACTCATATCCTCTTCCTTTCCGAATGCTTGGCGGCAATGCCGCGGTCGCTCTCTGTGAGTCTGGAACCGTTGTACCCCATGTCTTGGCCTGCATATATCCTCGTGTAGCCAGTTTTAGTGGAGCTTAAGTATTTCGACGCTGCGGCGTAAGAAAGTGGCCCATCCCGACCATCACGCCGACACAATCGAATCCGCGACCTCCGCGTGCAGGACGCTCTGCAGCAATCCGCCAGCCACCGCGCCCGCCGTGGGCGGAACACCGGGCGCAGAACCGGAGGCGCACCCGCCGGCTACCCGAGGCCCGCCGCGCGCCACACATGCCGGCCGCCGCGCCCGCCGCACACAGCAAAGGGCGACCCCGACGCTTCTCAGCCGAAACGCCGGGGCCGCCCCGTCCACATCGTATTAGTTATACAAGACCCGCCCACGGAGGGCAGCCCTCTGGCTACTCCTTGAACAGGTAGCCCACGCCGCGCACCGTGGTGATGTGCGCTGCAATCTGCGGGCCCACCTTGGAGCGGATGCGTCGAATGTGCACGTCGACCGTGCGCGTGCCGCCGCAGTACTCGAAGCCCCATACCCGGTGCAGCAGCACCTCGCGCGAGTAGGCGCGGTTGGGATGCGTCGCCAAAAACGACAGCAGCGAGTACTCCATAAGGGTGAGGTCCACCGGCTCGTCGTCCAAATAGACCTGATAGGTCGCCAGGTTGATCACAAGGTTGTCGATTCGCAGCACGTCGTCCACCGCAAACGACTCCTCGTCGCCCAGCAGACGCCGCACGCGAACCTCGAGCTCGGTCGTGCTCGCCGTGGAGCAAATGAAGTCGCAACGCGCATGCGGGGGCATCCGAAGCCCGCCAAGCGCCTCGTCGTCAACAATAAGCAGCATCGGAATACCGCCGCGATCGTCGAGCCACTTGCTAATCTGCTCGATGCGGTCGTTGCGCACGCCATCGGCATCCAGCAGCAGTAGGCTAAAGTCGTGCGCGGCGGTAGGTGAGTCGGGTGTGGCAAGGCTAACCTCGACACCCATGCTGGTGGTTAGCGAACGCACAAACTCATGAAATCGCGTCGTGCGCGCCATAAACAAAATACAGGTCTCAGTCTCGGGCATGCCACACCTCCTTGTACAGGTACATCATATCGTATGCATCCATCCTGCAGGTAAATATCCCGCAAATAAGTGACTAGACCAATAGGAATATGGGTAACGAACGCCCCCGAGCAACTTCGGAGGCCTTCTCCCCTTTCGTAAAGGTCGTCACGAGTTCGCCAGGTAATGGCGAATCTCCCACTCTGTGATGGTGGAGGCATACTTCTCCCACTCATCGCGCTTCTTCTTAAGGAAGAACGAGTGGATATGCTCGCCCAGAACATCTTTCATGAACTGGGACTTTTCAAAGATGTCGAGCGCCTCGTCCAGGCTGCGCGGCAGACGCGTGTAGCCCAGGGCCTCCAGGTCGGTCGAAGTGCGACCGAGGGCGTCCACCGGGGTCTCGGCGGGTAGCTCCAGCTTGCGCTCGATGCCGTCCAGGCCGGCCGCCAGCGTCACGGCGTTGGCCAGATACGGGTTTGCCATGGGGTCGGGCGAACGCAGCTCGATGCGCGTGGAGAGCTGCTTGCCCGGCTTGTAGATGGGCACGCGAATCATCGCGGCGCGGTTGCGCAGGCCCCAAGTGGCGTACTCCGGCGTCGGCCCCTCCTTGGCAAGCAGGCGCTTGTAGGAGTTGACGGTGGGGTTCGTGATGGCCGAGATCTCCGGCGCATGCGCCAGGATACCCGCCATGTAATGCTTGGCGATATCCGACAGGTGATACACCGGATCGTCCTCGCCCCAGAACACGTTGTTGCCGTCGTAGTCAAACAGCGACTGATGCAGGAACATGGCGCTCGAAGCCTCGCCGGCGATCGGCTTGGGCATAAACGACGCGTGCACGCCCGAGGAGAACGCCTCAAGACGAATGATGTGCTTGGCGGTCATGATGGCGTCGGACGCCGTAAGCGCCTCTGCGTGGCGCAGCGAGATGCCATGCTGCGAGGGACCGGACGAATGGAAGGTGTACTCCACCGGAATGCTCATCTTCTCGAGCATGAGCACCGTGTCGCGGCGCAGGTCGCGCGCGGAGTCAGACGGCGTGAGGTCGAAGTAGCCCACCTCGTCGAGCGGCTCAGGGGTGCGCTCGTCCGGGAAATGATAGAACTCGATCTCGGAGCCCACGTTCATGATGAAGCCGGCCTCTTCGGCGCAACGGAACATGTGGCGCAGGCATTCGCGCGGGTCGCCCATAAACGGCTTGCGGTCGGGCGTGCAGATGTCGCAGAACACGCGGGCCACGCCGTCGCGCGAGGGGCGCCACGGCAGCACCTGGAACGTCGAGGGATCCGGGAACGCCAGCATGTCCGCCTCCTCGGGCGGGGTAAAGCCCTCGATGGCCGAGCCGTCGAAGCCGATGCCTTCCTCGAAGGCGACCTCGAGGTCCTCGGGGCTGATTGCAAAGCTCTTGAGGCGCCCCAGCACATCGGTGAACCACAGGCGAACGAACCGGATGCCGCGCTCTTCGACCGTACGCAGGACGAAATCGATATTCTGCTGCTGGTCCATGAAGCAACACCTTCCTATCTCGTCGGCGCCTGCGCGCCCACGCCATACTATGCGCGTCTACTGTCTCATAGGATTGTTTCGGAGCGGTTACCCATGGATTGCAACGGTATAGAAGCGTCGGCAGGCGGAGGCGGCAGAGACACGGGCGACTCGGTTTGGAGCATACAACGGAAACGTGGGCGGTTCAGCCTGGAGCCTTAGCGGCATGAGGTGGCGACGCGTGAATGAGCTTTGGCTAGGGGCAACGGTTTCGGGCAACGGCTGCACGCCATCGACAAACTTCGGTGCAGAAATGAAACCTCGGTGCAATTCCGGAAATCGGGTGCAGCCATGCACGGAAACGGGCGGTCGAGGCCTGGATTCCGTGCGGCGCTGCACCCATTTTCAGCTTTTGCACCGAGGTTTCATTTCTGCACGCAATTTCTTGAGGACACCTTGCATCGCTATCGCAGCGTCGATGCATCGTCCTTTCGTCCCGCAAGCACAACACGAATTATTAACTGTAGGAAACCCACATCGCCAGAGACTTGCAACCGTTTACTAGCTATTCGCAACCGTCCACCGAGTCGACATCAGCCCGTCGAAAGCATACACGCGACCTGAACTGCCCTTGTAAGAAAGTGGTGAGAATCTGGTAAGAGACCTGTAAGATACCTTCCTGCTATGGTTCCTCAAAAGCGCTGGTCAACGGTTTAATTACGCCTCGATTAAAGAGACGTTAAGCTTTCACGACCGCCCAATCTGGGGAGGAACCATGTCCAAATCACTCGAAGAGAATCTGTGGAAGCGCATCGCCCATGAAGAACAACGAGGTCGATATCTCGTCCCATCAAATCGGGAGGAGCGACAAGCACTCGAGCGGCGCGTGCGCGCAGGAATGCTCATCTCGCCGTATAAGGATATGTTCGTCCGTCCGGAATACCTCACGCAGCTCTCTGCGCGCGCACGCACGCTGCACACCGTCAAGGCTTTGGCAGCGCTTCATCCCGATTGGACCTTTTGTTTCAGCACCGCAGCGCTTTTACATGGCCTGCAAGTCTCAAATAAGCTGCTTCAACCTATTGATATCGCCATTGAGCCAACGGGAAATCGCCGCAGGGCCTCTGGAATTGCCGCATGTCACGTCGTTCCCCATCAGGAGGCATTGCTTGTTGCGGGCGTGCGCGCCACCGCATTGTTACAGACGCTTCTCGACTGCGCCTGCGCATATCCCTTTGCCTATGGACTTGCCATTGTGGATTCCGCCCTGCACTGGAAGCTCACCACCAAAGAGGAAGTAACGGAGTTCTTCCTTCAACGGGGAAAGGGACGACACGGCATTGAAACCGCACGAAAAGTTGCTGCGTACTGCGACGGCAGAAGTGACAACGGAGGAGAGTCCATCGCACGGGCTATGATCATCGAACTTGGCTTCGCGGTGCCCGAACTGCAAGTTGAGATCTATGACCCCATGGAGCCGTCCGTCCCAAAGGTTGCCGACTATTATTGGCGTCGTCCAGATGGACACGAGATTATTGGTGAGCTTGACGGTCTGGGAAAGTACCAGGGCGTCTTGTCGCATCAGAATTCCGATGCAAGTGATATCGTTCAGGCATTTTCACGCGAACGCATTCGTGAGTCGCACCTTAACCTCACCGGAGCAACCGTAATACGCTTCACGATTGCTCAAGCTCAGGACGAGGACTATATGTTAAAGCTACTCTCGACCGCAGGAGTTCCGCTTCGATAGTCAAGAGGCGCGTCGACGGCGCAGCGTGCAGTCAAGGCGTTAAACGCTCGCCCGCCACAGATGCTCGACAAACTTCGGTGCAGAAATGAAACCTCGGTGCAAAAGCTGAAAATGGGTGCAGCGCCGCACGGAATCCGGGCCTCGACCGCCTACTTCCGTGCATGGCTGCACCCGATTTCCGGAATTGCACCGAGGTTTCATTTCTGCACGCAATTTTCCGACCCCAGGCATCAATACGCCGCGCACGGGTCAGCTCCGGCGTCACAGCATCGCCCGCGTGCGCCTATCGCCCAGACAACACGCGCCCTGGCGCCCAACGCTGCCGGAGCGATGCGCCAACGGCACCTTACTTCACGCCGTGGCCAAGCTCGTCGGCAACCTGATCGACGCCCTTCATCGCCGGGCAGCTCTTTCGCTCGGCCGAGCTGCACCGACCGGAGCACGTGCCTCCCTGGGCGCAATCCGCGCACGACCCCTTGCGACGCACGCGCACGCAGACGGCCACAAAGGCGACGGCGACCAGCGCCAGAATCACAAAGTCGATGAGGCCCATGGGCTCCTCCAATCTAGCTCGTCACCACTGTACCCAAAAACGCCTCCCCGACGCGGCATGCTGCCGGCGGGGAGGCGGGACAGAGGGAGGCTTGTTTACGCTGCTGCGGCAGCAAATGCCTCGTCGTCCTTCCAGGCATCCTTCGGCATGGGCCGGAAGAGCTGGAAGAGGATCAGCGCCGCAAAGATCACGGCCACGACGGTCCACACGCTAAAGACGCCCGTGGCAGCCAGGTAGAACTGGTTGATCATGAGACCCACGACCCACGCGAAGGCGCACTCGTAACCGATGGCGATCGCGGTCCACTTGCCGGACTGCATCTGGGCACGGATGGTGCCCATGGCTGCAAAGCACGGGGCGCACAGCAGGTTGAAGGCGCCAAAGGCGGCGATGGCACCCACCGTGGGGAACATGCCGGCAAACGCGGTCCACAGGTTCGGGTCCGTCTCGGTGCCGTCGGCGATGTGCAGCAGCGAGCTTGCGGTCGCAACGACGTTCTCCTTGGCCACCAGGCCGGTGATGGACATGGCCGTCGCCTGCCAGGAGTCAAAGCCCAGCGGGGCAAAGATGAAGGCGATGGCGCCGCCCAGCATCGCGAGCACGGAGTAGTCGGTGAACTCCTCGGGGATGCCGGCCATATCGGGCAGGAAGCCGAAGGCGCCGTCGTACACGCCGAAGTTCGACAGGAACCACACCACGATGGTGGAGGCGAAGATGATCGTGAACGCCTTCTTGATGTAGGCAGAGACGCGCTCCCACACGTGCAGCCACCACGACTTCAGCGACGGGAAGTGGTAGCTCGGAAGCTCCATGACAAACGGCGTCGGACGGCCGGCAAAGAGCTTCGTCTTCTTCAGCATGATGCCCGACACGATAACGGCAACCACGCCCAGGAAGTAGAACAGCGGAGAGATCCACGGCGCCTCGGCATCGCCCACAAGCGCGCCCATGAGCAGCGCGATGATGGGAAGCTTCGCGCCACACGGGATAAACGTCGTGGTCATGACCGTCATGCGGCGGTCTTTCTCGTTCTCGATCGTCTTGGTTGCGAGCACGCCCGGCACGCCGCAGCCCGTCGAGACAAGCATGGGAATGAACGACTTGCCCGAGAGGCCGAAGCGGCGGAACACGCGGTCCATGACGAAGGCGACGCGGGCCATGTAGCCGCAGTCCTCAAGGAAGGAGAGCAGCACAAAGAGGACGAACATCTGCGGAATGAAGCCGAGCACGGCGCCCACGCCCGCCACGATGCCGTCGAGCACGAGGCTCGAGACGAGCGGGCTCGCACCGCCCGCGGTCAGCAGGCCCTCGATGGCACCGGGAATGGAGGGGAAGCTCATGCCGAACAGCTCGAAGCCCTCGCCGAAGAGGTTGTCGTTTACCCAGTCGGTGCCGGCCGTTCCGATGGCGCCCGACGACGTGGCGATGAAGTAGACGGCGAACATCACCACAAGGAAGATCGGCAGGCCCAGAATGCGGTTCGTGACCACGCGGTCGATCTTTTCGGACACGGACATCTTGGCAGGCGCCTTCTTGACGCACTCGTCCATGATGTGCGCGATTACCGCATAGCGCTCGCCCGTGATGATGGATTCGGCGTCGTCGTCGCAATCCTGCTCGCACTGCTTGACGAGCCGCTCGACGGTCGCCGCGCCCTCCTTGGTGAGGTTCACGAGCTTGGCGGCGTCGCGGTCGCGCTCGAACAGCTTCACAGCATAGTAGCGGCGCTTGCCCGCTGCGACGGAGGACGGCAGCAGCGCCTCGATCTTTTCGAGCACGTCCTCGATCGCGGAGTCAAACTTGTGCTCGGGCACCCTGTCTTTGGACGCGGCTGCGCGCTTGGCCTCGGCGATGAGCTCGTCGATACCGGTGTTCTTGAGCGCCGAGATCAAAACGACCGGCGCGCCCATGCGCTTCGAAAGCGCGCGAGTGTCGATCTTGTCGCCATTCTTCTCGACCAGGTCGGCCATGTTGAGGGCAATGACCACCGGGAGCCCCGTCTCGACCACCTGCAGCGCCAGGTACAGGTTGCGCTCCAGGTTCGTGGCATCGATGACGTCGATGACCACGTCGGGCTCGCCGCTCATGAGGTAGTCGCGGCTTACGCGCTCCTCGGGGCTATAGGGAGACAGCGAATAGATGCCGGGGAGGTCGGTGATGGTCACGCTCTTGTCGCGCGACAGCTTGGCCTCCTTCTTTTCGACCGTGACGCCGGGCCAGTTGCCCACGTAGCCGTTTTGGCCGGTAATGAGATTGAAGAGCGTCGTCTTGCCGCAGTTGGGGTTACCCGCCAACGCGACATGAAGCGAAGATGCTGACATGTACTCCTTCTTCCATAGGCTTTGAAACTTTTGCCAAGTTGCCGAGTCAGCGCGGACGATGGAGTGTGAGGCCGCACATCCGCCGGGAGTTTTAACCCGGGCTAACAAATGCTACTGCGTATGTGCTATTTGTTAGCTAACGCTAACTCTACCTGTAAAAAAAGAGGCTCCCCTGCCATCGTGCAACGGCCCAGGAGCGCCCGCCACTACTGGACCTCGACGATCGCGGCCTCCTCCTTGCGGATGGAGAGCTCGTAGCCGCGCACGTTGATCTCGACCGGATCGCCCAGCGGCGCAACCTTGACCACGTTGAACTTCGTACCCTTGATGAGTCCGAGGTCCATGAGGTGACGACGAAGCGCGCCCTCGCCATGCAGCTTGACGATGGTGGCAGAATCCCCCACCTTCACATCTCCCAATGTTTTCATTACATCCCCCTTCCCGGTGTGTCGTTTGGATACGGCGCGCAAAGGCGCGCTGGCGCCCTAGACCGCCATGACGTGGCTTGCGACCTTGCTGTCCAGGCCGAAGCGTGCGCCCTTGATGGTCACGATGATGTTCGAGCCGCCGGCAGCCACCACATGGACCTCGGACCCCTCGACAAAGCCCAGATTCTCCAAGTGATGTTTGATGCTCTCGCCACCGCGCACGCGCGTGACGGTGACCGTGTCGCCGCTATGTGCCAGCGACAATGGCATGGCAGGCATTCGCGGGCCTTCAGTCATTTCCATCACCCTATTCGTCGCATCCAACATGTCGAAAGCGGTTGCCGTTGGGCGAAACCGCTTGTTCACCTCAGTAAACTATCACGTCACATCATGCTTGTGAAGTAAAAATTAGCCTTGGTCAACAAAAAAGTTAGTCACTACGCACTTTAGCAGGGAAAACACGTACGGGCGTTGGGGCTGTGGCCTTGCCTTGTCGTGTTGGATTGCCACACGCGACGCTAACACATGCAGCGATCGGCACTTTGGGTCACCTGAGGCCTCGCTCAGTGCACGCCATGCCGCGCGCAACGGGTGCCATGCCCCCCACGAGAGGGCTGAAAGAAAACTCGTTTCGTTTTTATGCAGTTAATTCCTGACTCGCCGAGTAGACCCCTGTTTTTGCACCAAAAAGGGCGCCAAAACACCAGGTAAGCACTTTATCTTACTAAAGTGTACTTCGCATATCCCGAACTAACTGCATAAAAACGAAACGAGTTTCCTGAACGGGCGATTTCGAGCTATCGACAAGGGGCGCGGCGGCCCCGCCCTGCTTATCAACCACAAACACAGGCGGCCCCGAGGCAGTTTGCATTGCCCCGGGGCAGCCACTTGCCCGTATGTGGTTTCGCGTTACAGATGCGAGGTGACGACAGTCATGGCCCCCTCGAATGCAAGCTCGTCACACGCAGAGAGCGCCAACAGGTGCGAGCCCTTCTTGACCGGCATGCCACAGCAGGTGCCCTCGCCCTCGACCACGCTCACGCAGGTGAAGGGATAGGGCGTCGGCATGGTAAGCGCGGAGGGGCAGCCGTCCTCCCCCACGCGCACAAGCTCGACGGTGTAGCAGCTGTTGGACTCCAGCTGGGCCACCGGCGCATCGCCCAGGTCGATCGCGCCCGAGGTGGGCGGGACCTGCTCGAAATCGATGACGTCGAGCGCCTGCTGCATATGCAGCGGACGCAGCGTTCCGTCGTCCTGCTTGCGGTCGTAGTCGTAGACGCGGTAGGTCACGTCGCTCGACTGCTGCGACTCCAGAATCACCGTACCGCCCTTGATGGCATGCACGGTACCGGGGTCGATCTGGAAGAAGTCGCCGGTCTTGATTGGCAGCTCATTGAGCAGGTCGCTCCAGCGGCCCTCCTCGACCATCTGTGCGAACTCCTCGCGAGAATGGGCGCGCTGGCCCACGATGATGCTACCGCCCTCCTCGGCCGACAGCACGTACCAGCACTCGCGCTTGCCCAGGGAGCCGTTCTCATGTTCGGCGGCATAGGCATCATCCGGATGTACCTGGATAGAGAGGTCGTCCTTGGCGTCGATGATCTTGATGAGCAGCGGGAAGCGGTCGCCGCCCTCGTTGCCAAAGAGCTCGCGATGGACATCCCAGAGCCACGAGAGCGTCTTGCCCGCGTACTCGCCCGACGTGATGGTGCAGTCGCCGTTGGGGTGGGCAGAAATTGCCCAGCACTCACCGACGGGGCCGTCCGGGATCTGATAGCCGAACTCGGTCTCGAGCTTGCGACCGCCCCAGATCTTCTCCTTGAAGACGGGCTCAAGCGTGATGATGGATTCCATGGAAGCGCTCCTTATCGGACGAGAACGACGCGGTTGGACATCTTGAAAACGTCCTGTCCTAGGATACCGCAACGCAGCATCGCGCTACAGATACCCATGTCATTGGGACTCGCCATTGGGGACGGGTACATTTGGCGAATGGCACATTCGCCAAATGTACCCGTCCCCAATGGCAAAGGTTAAAGGCAGGCGGCGAGGGTGGTGCGCAGACGGACGGCAGCGTCTTCCTCTTCCGGGCCCTCGACCGTGATATGCAGCGTATCACCCTGGCTTGCGTTCAAACTCATGAGACCCATGATGTCGGTCGCCGCGACCTCCACGCCCGATAGCGCTACGGTAATCTTGCCCTCGTAGGAGCCGGCAAAAGAGCCAATCTCGGCCACGGGGCGAGCATGCAGCCCGGCTCGGCTCTGTATTACATGGGTGAACTCGACCATGGCCCCTCCTTTGGGATCGCAACCCGGAATCGGGAACGCCCCGATGCGCGGGCGTATCCGCATTGTACCGTCGCCACGCCAACGGAAGTTCCGGGCCCACAAGAAAAGGGGCACCGTCCTCAAGCGATGCCCCTTCTTAGACAGATTGGTTGAGCGAGCGGAACAGGGTGTGACCCAGCCGCACCGCGCGGCAAGCGCCGGCAGCCATAAGCAACACGGCCCCACTCGACGGCCCTGCCCGCTACATGAGGCGCAGGCCAACCTCCTTGAGCTGTGCCATGGAGACCTCGCTCGGCGCGGCGCTCATGAGGTCGGAGCCGGACGACGTCTTGGGGAATGCCATGACGTCGCGGATGGAGTCCACGCCGGCCAGCAGCATGCACACGCGGTCCAGACCAAGCGCGAAGCCGCCCATGGGAGGCGCACCGAACTCGAGCGCGTCCATGAGGAAGCCGAACTGCGAACGTGCGCGCTCCTCGGTAAAGCCCATGAACTCGAGCATCTTGAGCTGCAGCTCGGAGTCGTGGATACGCATGCCGCCACCGCCGGCCTCGAAGCCATCCATGACGAAGTCGTAGGTGCAGCTGCCCATGGCCAGCGGATTGGTCTCCAGCAAATCGAGCTCGTCGACGTGCGGCAGCGTGAACGGCTGATGCTCGGCCTCGTAGCGCTTGGCCTCGTCGTCCCAGTGGAACAGCGGGAAGTCCACGACCCACAGGAAGTCGTGGCCCTCACGCGGAAGCTCGAGCGCGTCGGCCATATGGCAGCGCATGCCGCCCAGAATCTCGTCGGAGGCAAGACGCGGACCGGCGGCGAACATCACGAGGTCGCCGGGCTCGACGTCGCAGCGACGACGCAGCTCGTCCATCTCTTCGTCGGAGAAGAACTTCACAATCGGCGAGTTCATGGAGCCGTCCTCGCGGAAGGCGATCCACGCCAGGCCCTTGGCGCCGAAGGTCTCGGCGACCTTGCCCAGCTTGTCGATCTTCGCGCGCGGCCAGGTGCCGGCGCCCTTGGCGTTCAGCGCCTTGACGACATGACCCTCGGTGTTTGCGGCGCTCGAGAACACCTTGAACTTCGACTCGCGGAACACGTCGGTCAGGTCCACAAGATGCATGCCGTAGCGCGTGTCGGGCTTGTCGGTGCCGTAGGTGTCCATTGCATCCCAATAGGAGATGCGACGCAGCGGCGTGGGCATCTCGACGCCCATCTTGGCGAAGGCGTCCGAGAGCACGTCCTCGAGCTCGGACATGACGTCGTCCTGGTCGACGAAGCTCATCTCGATGTCCACCTGCGTGAACTCGGGCTGGCGATCGGCGCGCAGGTCCTCGTCGCGGAAGCACTTGGCCACCTGGTAGTAGCGCTCGACGCCGCCCACCATGAGCAGCTGCTTCAGGAGCTGCGGAGACTGAGGCAGGGCGTAGAAGCTGCCCGGCTGCAGGCGGCTGGGGACGATAAAGTCGCGCGCACCCTCGGGCGTGGACTTGAAGAGGCTCGGGGTCTCGACCTCCATGAAGGCGCGGTTGTGCAGCGCCTCGCGGATAGCGAAGGTGAAGTTGGAGCGCAGCTGCAGGCGGCTCATCATCTCGGGACGACGGATGTCCAGGTAGCGATAGCGCAGACGCGTGTCCTCGGACGTCTCGATACCGTCCTCGATCTGGAACGGAGGAGTCTTAGAGCGGTTGAGGACCTCGACGTGGTCGACGAGCACCTCGATCTCGCCGGTGGCGAGCTTGGGGTTGACCGTCTCCTCGTCGCGGGCGATCACGGTGCCGTGCACCAGGATGGGCCACTCAGGACGCATGGTCTCGGCGATCTTGAAGGCCTCGCCGCCGGAATGCTCGGGGTCGAAGGTGCACTGGGTCATGCCCGTGCGATCGCGCAGGTCGCAGAAGATCAGTCCGCCGTGGTCGCGGCGGCGCCACACCCAACCGGTGAGCTTGACCTCTTCGCCGATGTTCTCGGCGCGCAGCTCTCCTGCGGTGTGGGTGTGCATGGAATGCAAGGTGTGGGTGTCTGCCACAGAAATCCCCCTTCATCTGTGCCGCCCCGTGCCGGAGCGGGCGGCGTCGGTACAGATCGGCCCGCCTGCGTAGACCGCACAGGCAGGCCGGGGCACACGGCCCCGCGGCGCTGCGCCCCCAGAGGTCGGCGCGTGCGCACGTGATTGTCGATAGTACCATCTGCCCGCATGTATCGCCACAAAAGCCTGTAATCTACGCCATTGTTAACGTATTGGATTGCGGGCTGCGGGCTGCGAATTGGATGAGCTTGCGGCCCTCCCGCGGACCGCGGCGCGTGCCTCAACCTCTAAAACGGCCACGACCCTGCTGCAAGGGCAAACATGGCATCCGCCACGGCATCGTCCTCGCAACGCCCGATGTGCCAGCGCGCAGCCGCGGCGGCCTCGGGCGTCGCCCCGGCCACCGCCACGGAATTCGGCACCACGTCGAACATGGCAAGGTCGTTCCCCGCGTCTCCAAATACCACAACTTCGTCCAGGCCGATACCCATGTGCTCGCACAAACAGCGCACGGCCGCGCCCTTGTTCCACCCCGACGGCATGATGTTCGTGTAGCCCACCATGGGCATATCGAAGTCCAGGCCCTCGATGCGCTCATTCAGATCTGCAACCAGACCGACCGTGCCGGCGGCATCCGTGTTCATAAACACATTCGCCTTGAGCACGGGGAAATCGGGAAGGCCGTCGCAGGGCAAGCATGCGCGAGCATACGCAGAAAAGACCGCGTCCAAGTCTTCGCGCTGCCCCGCACACAGCAAGGGTTGAGCGCCTTCGAAGCAGATGAGACCGGCACCCGGCAGCTCCTGCAGGTACGCCATGAGCTGCTCCAACGACGTCCGGGGAAGCAGCTTCTCGCAGATCTTCTCGTTGTGCAGATACACCTCAAGACCGTTCGTGGCGATGCACGTATCACAGCACGCGCGGTCCCCGCCAAAGAACGGCGGAATCTGCGCCTTGCCACGTCCGCTTGCAGGACCAACCACCAGGCCGGCGTCCAGGGCGGCATGAATCGCCTCGACCGTTCGCGAAGACACCTCATGCTGGCCCGTGGGGAGAATCGTCCCGTCGATATCCGTAAGAATGAGCTTCACCTGATGCATGAGATACCCCCGTTCAACGTCACCCGCACAGTATAGCCGCACCGGACGCGCGGCGGCGCGGGCGCGACCGGACGTGGCGGCGGGACCGCGCCGACCCCCGGCGCGCCGGACGCCTGAGCGGCTATTGCATCGCGTGGAAGGCGCGCTAACCAATCCCGCCGCGCCGCACACTAAGCGCTCCTCAACCGTCGACCCCCGGCGCACCGGTCGCACAGCGGCGCTGCCCCGAGCCCCACGTTCCAACCTCCACGCTCCAAAACAGCAAAACGCCGCCGGCAAGAAAGCCCTGCCAGCGGCGCATACCATGCAAAAACGCTCTCAGCGATTCGCCATCACTCAGCGATTCGCCATCACCCGGTGTTCTGGAGGCCGGCAGAGACGCCGGCCACGGTGGACAGAATCAGCGACAGATACTTCGCCTTCGCCTCGTCCGAGAGCTCTTCCTGCTCCTCGCGCACGATGCGCAGCGCACGGACCTGCGCAAGCGAAAGCGCGTCCACATAGGGGTTGCGCACGCGGACGGCGCGCCCCAGCACGCGACGATGTTCGAGCGGCCAGTCGTCGCCCACGATGGCGAGCGCCCACTTGCGCGTGAGCATCATCTCGTCGTACACCTTCTGAGCAAGGTCCTCGCGGTCGCCCAGAGCCAGGTACATCTTGGCGATGCGCCCGTCGGTCTTGGCAATCGACATCTCGATGTTGTCGATGAACGTGTTAAAGAGCGGCCACTCGTGATAGGCGCGACGCAGCAGGTCGAGGTCGCCCAGCCGCTCGCAGGCGGAGCCCAGGCCATACCAGGCGGCAAGGTTGATGCGCGCCTGCGACCACGAGAACACCCACGGAATGGTGCGGAGGTCGTCGAGCGACTGCGCGCCCAGGCCGCGCTTGGCCGGGCGGCTGCCGATGGGCAGCAGGCCAACCTCGGTGAGCGGCGTCACCACCGAGAACCACGGCGCGAAGTCGTTGGTATGCAGCAGGTCGAGGAAGTGCTCCTGTGCCGTCGAGCTCAGACGATCGGCCATGTCGGCATAGCGCTCGGTGGTCTCCATGTTGGTGCGCTCCACCGACGGCGCGGAGTTGAGCAGCGTCGCCGCCGCGACCGACTCGATGTGGCGCTCGGCCAGCACCGGGTTGCCATAGCGGGCGAAGATGACCTCACCCTGCTCGGTGACCTTGAAGAAGCAGTTGACCGAGCCCTTGGGCTGGGCCAGCACCGCGCGGTTGGCGGGACCGCCGCCACGGCCCACGGCGCCGCCGCGGCCATGCATGAGCACCAGGTCGATGTCGTGCGCCTCGGCCCACTCGGCAATGCGGCGCTGCGCCTCGTGCAGCACAAAGGTCGCCGTCACGGGGCCGGCATCCTTGGAGGAATCCGAATAGCCGAGCATGACCTCCATCTTGCGGCCGGTTTCCGCCAGGCGACGCTGCACATCGGGCAGCTCAAGCATCTGGTCCAAAACGTTGGTGGCGTTCTCCAGGTCTTCGACCTGCTCGAACAGCGGAATCACGTCGAGCGTGGGCACGTCTTCGGCATGGGCGAAGGCCAGGCGCGCAAGCTCGTAGACGTCGGCCACGTGCTGGGCGCTTTTGGTGAAGGAGATGATGTAGCGGCGCGCCATCTTTTCGCCGTAGCGACGCTGGATGAAGCCGATGGCACGGAAGGTGTCCAGCACCTCGCGCGTCATGGGCGCAAGCTCGCCACGCTCGCCGTGCAGACCATGCTCGCGAATGTCTTCCAGCGCACGCGAGTGCACGAGCGAGTGCTGACGGAACTCCATCTCGACCATATGGAAGCCAAAGGTCTCGACCTGCCAGATGAGGGTCTGAACAGGACCGTAGGCAGCGCGCGGAGCGCCGGCGCTTGCCAGCGAACGCTGCACAATGCGCAGGTCGGCCAGGAAGTCCTCGGGGGACTTGTACATGGTGTCGGCGTTGCGACGCACGGTGGCATCCAGACGGTCGGCCATGACGAGCATCACGGCGCGATGCGGCTCCGAGGCCGAGATGGCGTCGGCGCGGGCAGTGAGCACCTCGCTCATCTCCACCTGGTGGCTCCACAGGTTAAGCAGCTCGTCCGACGGCTTCGTATAGCGCGACTCCAACGTAAGGTTGCGCGCGATACGACGGCACTTTTCGGCCAGCTTCTGCACCATATGGGTGGCGAACTTCGCAGCTACCTGGCGGCTCACCTTCGCGGTGACGTTGGGGTTGCCGTCACGGTCCGAGCCGATCCAGCTGCCCGGATGGAAGAACGCGGGGCACACCGGCGGAACCGAGCCGGCATACTCGCCCAGCACCCAGTCGTCGAAACGGCGGTACACAAGCGGCACCGTGTCGAACAGGGTGTTGTCGAAGATATCGATGATAGTGTCGGCCTCTTCCACCGGCGTGGGCTTCTTGATGGCCGTGGGGCTCGTACGCACCAGGGCGTCGATCTCCTGCAGCATGTGGCGCTCGTTTTCCACCAGCGCCGAGCCGCCCAGGTGCGGATGCTCCTCGAGCAGGCGCGCGATGCGACGGATCTTGCCCTCGACCGCCTTGCGGCGCGCCTCGGTGGGATGCGCGGTGAAGACCGGGTGGAACTCGAGCTTGGCGAGCAGGCGCGTCGCGGCGCCGCCGCCCACCTCATCGGTGAGCTGCTTGAACGCCACGGTGAGCTCGTTGGTGGAGTCGACCTCGGAGTCGAGCGTCACCTCGCGCTCGCGCTCGTGCAGCGTCTGGACGCGGTAGTTTTCCTCGGAGAGATTCGCCAGGTGGAAGAAGGAGGTGAATGCACGCACCACCACCTGTGCCTGGTCGATGGTCAGCAGGTCCAGCAGCTTCACAGCGTGGCGGAACGCACAGGCCCCCGGCGCGTCGGACGTTGGAATGCCCTGCTCGTCGGTTGGCTCGTCGGCCGCCTCGGCGCCCGGGTCACCGGCGTTTGCCTTGATAACGTTGTTGAGCAGCGTGTCGAAGACGGAACAGGTGTCGGGGTCGTACTCCTTGAGCACCCGTCGCTCCAGACGCAGGAACAGCGCGAGGCTGTCGCGCAGGCCCTCGGGGATATCGATCTCCGAATAGGCCTCAATCGCGGCGTCGGTATCGGCGGCGCCAAGATCGCGGTCGGGTCGTGGACCGGACTGCACGCGGGGCGTTGCCTCGTCCTGCTTCGTGTCGCTGCGGTCGATTTCGTTGGTTTCGGCCACATTGCCCCCTTTCAAGTGCATGTTCGCACGCGCACACATTATACGGAAGTTACCGTATCGCATGTGAAGCACCCATGAAATGCTGGAAGGTTAACAAGGCTGTAGCGCACGGCGTCGACTGCGCGTGCGCCGACAAGCGCGCCGGTACGCGCGACGGCACGCGGCTCAATATGCAGGCGACGAGGTGGCAACCAGGGCCGGAACGCGACCGGCCTCCCTACAAACATGCAGCCGGCGGGTGCAAGGAGCTCGCCTCACACCCGCCGGCACACAGCTTATCTCCAACCAGGAGCAATGTATAACCGGGAGCTACAGACGCTCTTGGACGGCGGCGACCACCGCATCGACGTCGACGAGCGTCTCCTCGTGGGAAACCATGTCGCGCAGCCGCACCTTGCCCTGGGCAAGCTCGTCGCCGCCCAGCACCACCACGAGGCGCGCACCCAGCTTGTCGGCCTGCTTAAACTGGCTCTTGAGCGAACGGCCCTGGTAGTCGGCCTCGGTGCGCACGCCTGCAGAGCGCAGCTCATGGGCCACCGAGAACACGCGGTCGCGCAGCTCGGCCCCTGCGTTTGCCACATAGACGCAGCTCTCAGGCTCGCCGCCCATCTGGACGCCCTGGGCCTCAAGCGCAAGCATCACGCGCTCGAATCCCACCGCAAAGCCGACGCCCGGCGTGGGCTTGCCGCCCTCGAGCTCCACGAGCCCGTCGTAACGGCCGCCGCCGCCGATGGAACCCACTCCGGCGCCCGGAGCCTCGACCTCAAAGACCGTGCGCGTGTAGTAGTCCAGGCCGCGCACCAGCGTCGGGTCCTCGACATAGGCGATGCCCGCCTCGTCCAGATAGCGCTTTACCTGCTCGTAGTGCGCGCGGCAGTCGTCGCAGAGATTGTCGGGCGCAAGCGGGGCGTCCTTCATAATCTCGCGGCAGTGGTCATTTTTGCAGTCGAACGCACGCAGCGGATTCACCTCGGCGCGCTCGCGGCACTCGTCGCACATCTCGTCGGCGTGGTCCAGAATGAAGGCGCGCACCTTGTCGCGGTAGGCCGGACGACACGCCGGGTCACCCATAGAGTTGATGAGCAGGCGCAGCTTGGACAGGTCAAAGCCCAGGCGCTTGTAGAACTCCATGAGCATGATGATGCACTCGGCGTCCGCTGCCGGATCGGGTGCGCCGAGCCACTCGATGCCCACCTGGTGGAACTGGCGCAGGCGGCCCTTCTGCGGACGCTCGCCGCGGAACATCGCCTCCGCGTACCAGAGCTTTGCCGGGCTGGCACCCTGCGGAACCAGGTTGTTCTCCACAACCGCACGCACCACGCCGGCTGTGCCCTCGGGGCGCAGCGCCAGACGCTGCTTGGGCTTGAGCTTGGTGTCGGTGCCCTCCGAGAGCGCGCGCTCGAGGTTCGCGCCCGAGAACACGCGGAACATCTCTTTGCGCACGACGTCGGTCGAGGTACCGATGCCGTGGACGAAGACGTCCACCTGCTCGATGGCCGGCGTCTCCACCGCGTCGAAGCCGTAGGGGCCGAACACCTCGGCCGCGACGGTTTGCATCTGCTGCCAGGCGCGCATGTCGCGCCCGATGAGGTCTTTCGTTCCCTCTGCCTTCTGTGCCTGCATGGCCCAGCCTCCCCTCGCGCGCCTCCCCGGCGCCGGCGGTCTCGTCGTTCGGCCACTCATTATATGGGCAGCGTGGTGGCCCCGCAAACGCTCAGTTTTTCTCCGCGCGAACGTGTCTTGGCGCATTGCGGTACCATGTCCCGCGGGCGCTCGAAACCGGTCACGGTAAGGCGCGCAGCTTCAGCGCGACGCACGGATGACGGACGCGCAACACCTGCGCGACACCCGGCACGCACGGCTTCGGCCCATAAGCGCCGGCCAAGGTGCCCGGATGCGCCCGCCCACCACATAACAACCTCAGAGACGGGAGCCGTCATGCACCAGTTTCGAAATGACTACAGCGAAGGCGCCGCGCCACAGATTCTCGACGCGCTTCTGCGCACCAACCTCGAGCAATGCCCGGGTTACGGCACCGACGAACACTGCGCACACGCCGCCGAGCTCATCCGCGGCGAAATCGGCCAGCTCGACGCCTTCGTAAGCTTTGTGCCGGGCGGAACACCGGCGAACATCCTCGCCATCACCGCTCTTACCGAGGAGTTCGAAGGCCCGCTCTGCGCTGCCGACGCCCACCCGACGATTCACGAGACGGGCGCCATCGAGGCGCATGGCCGCCGCCTGCTTGCAACGCACGATCCCCTGGGCAGGCTCACCGTCGCAGGCATGCAGCCCCTCTGGGACGCCGCCGTCGCAAACGGCAACGCGACCACGCGGCCCGGCATGCTCTACTTCTCGCACACAAGCGAGCTTGGCTACGTGTACACCCGCGCCGAGTTCGACGCGCTCTGCGACTGGGCACACGAGCGCGAGCTGGCCGTCTACGTCGACGGCGCGCGCATGGCGAGCGGCATTATGGCGGCAGGAAGCGACCTCACCATCCAACACATCGCCGAATGTGCCGACGTCTTCACCCTGGGCGGCACCAAAAACGGCATGTTGTTTGGCGAGGCGCTCGTGGTGAGCCCGCGCACCGCGCGCGGGCGCCGTGCGATAGAGCGCCTCCCCTATCTCACGAAGCGTGCCGGCCAGCTTACCGCCAAGGGCCGTGTCATGGGCGTCATGTACGAGGCCGCTTTCGACCCCACAACGCGCGACGATGATGGCCTTGTGCTGTACTGGCAGCTTGCCAAACAGGCCAACAGCTGCGCCTGCCGGCTTGCCACGGGCATGGCACAGGCGGGGTTCGAGCCGGTGCTCGAGACCGCGGGCAACCAGCAGTTCTTCTGGGTCACGCCCGAGCAGGGCGAGCGATTCTCCGAGGTCGCGGGCGCGGAGCTGCAGGTACAGCCCGACCCCACCGGAGCCGGCCGCATCGTCGCGCGCTTCGTGACGAGCTGGGCCACCCGCCCAGAGGATGTCGACGAACTCGTCACCTTCGCCCGCGAGGTCACGGAGAGATAACAACACCAGAAACATGCAGAAAGGGGCCCGCACGAGCCCCTTTCTACTCAACACCGCAAGCAACGAGCACCTATGACGAAGCGGCTCCATCGCTTGCGATGACCGTCTGATATCGCCAAAACGAGTCCCTGAGAAAACCGGTGGGCGTGCCCGCGCTTGCAGGCACGCCCACCATCGCTCCAGAACTCATACCCACCGTGACTCGCGCGGCGAGTTCACATCCCGTGGCGCTACAGGACCCGCGCCTTACGGTACCTGCACCAGATACACGACGTTCGTAGAAGCGTCCTCGTTGCCAATGTGCACCTGGAAGGCCGGATCGCCAGCGGACACCACGACCAGGTCACCCTGCTTGACGATGCCCCGCTCCTTGGCCTCGGCCATGGCGTTATCCACCACGTAGGCGATGCTGCCAACGGTGCGACCCGAGAGCCTGGGCTCAACGCCCCAGTAAAGGGTCATCTTGCGCATGGCCCACTCGTTGGGCGTCGCCGCCTGGATGGGCAGCACGGGGCGGAAGTTCGACACCAGACGTGCCGAGCGCCCCGAATTGGTAGGCGTAAGGATGGCCTTCGCGCCTACGTTGAACGCCGTGGTGACGGCCGCGAGGCCCACGGCGGCGTTGACCAAATTGCGACCCGGATTGATCTGCTTGAAATCGAGCGGCTTGTGGTCCGGAATGGTCGACTCGGCGATGAGTGCGATGTTGGCCATCATCTTTACGGCCTCGAGCGGGTACTTGCCGCCCGCGGTCTCACCAGAGAGCATGATGGCGTCCGTGCCGTCGTCGATCGCGTTGGCCACGTCGGTGACCTCGGCGCGCGTCGGACGCGGGTTGCGGATCATGGAGTCGAGCATCTGGGTGGCGGTGATCACCGGCTTGCACACCGCGTTGCACTTGGAGATGATCTCCTTCTGGATGACCGGGCACACCTCGGGCGCCACCTCGACGCCCAGGTCGCCGCGGGCGACCATGATGCCGTCGGAGACCTTAAGGATGTCGTCGAAGTGGTAGACCGCCAGCGCGCACTCGATCTTGGGGAGAATGTCGACGTGCTCGCCGCCGTTCTCGTCGCAGAGCTTGCGAATCTCCTTCACGCCTTCGGCGTCGCGAATGAAAGAGGCCGCGATGAAGTCGATGCCCTCGTTCAGGCCGAAGAGGATGTCGGCGCGGTCCTGCTCGGTGATGGCGGGCAGCGACAGCTTGACGTTGGGGACGTTCACGCCCTTCTTCTCGCCCAGCTCGCCGCCGTTCTCTACGGTGCAGTGGATGTCCTGACCATCGACGGACTTGACGGTGAGGCCGATGAGGCCGTCGTCGATGAGGATGGAGCTGCCCGCGTGGACCTCGCGCGGGAGCTCGAGGTGATCGAGGTAGAAGTGCTCGGCGGTGCCCATGAGCTCCTCGGAGGTCTTTGCCGCCGTAACGGTGACCTCGGCACCCTCGGCGAGGGTTACCTTCTTGTGCCCCTCGAGGAAACCGGTGCGGATCTCGGGGCCCTTGGTGTCGAGCAGGATGCCCACCGGGATTCCGAGCTCGCGGGAGATGCGCTTCACGCGCTCCATGCGAATATGGTGCTCCTCGTGGCTGCCATGGGAGAAGTTGAAGCGGGCGACGTTCATGCCCGAGAGGATCATCTGCCGCAGGGTCTCCTCGTCGTCGCAGGCGGGGCCCATCGTGCATACGATCTTTGTGCGCTTGTTCATTCGTACCTCCTGTGTTTGTTTCTACGTTCTCATGTGGCCTTCACGTCGCACCGACACGGGCCGGTGCCCATAGGAATCGGACCGCCGGCAAGCCGACGGCCCGGAATCATCCAACGTTAATACGTCTTGCGCGCTTCGGCGCCCTTGGCACGGACCTCGGAAACGAAGACCACGTTGGTGGAATAAAGCCCGTCAGGCAGAAGCACCGAGGTGCGGGGATCGCCGACCGTGATGACGGCGATGTCACCCTCCTTGATAAGCTCAGTCTGCTCGGCCACCTTCACGGCGTTCTCCACCGTCGGCGTGACCCAGTCGCTCTGGAAGTCGTCGAGCACAGGGTCGACGCCCCAGTACACCGTCATGCGGCGCTGCGCCCAATCGTTGTGCGTGACCGCCTGAATGGGCAGCGACGGGCGGAAGTTGGAGACGAGCCGCGCCGAGCGTCCCGAGGAGGTCGGCGTGAGAATCGCTCGCGCACCTACGCTGTAGGCGGTGGTCACCGCGGCAAGGCCGACGGCGTTGTTGATTACGTTCGAGCCCTTCTCGTTGGTGTGGATGTCGAGGCGGGCGTGCTCGGGCATGATCGCCTCGGCGATGAGCGCCACGTTTGCCATCATCTGGACCGCCTTGAGCGGGTACTTGCCAGCGGCCGTCTCTCCGGAGAGCATCGTGGCGTCCGTACCGTCCGCAATGGCGTTGGCCACGTCGGTGACCTCGGCGCGCGTGGGCCGGGGGTTGCGAATCATGGAGTCGAGCATCTGGGTGGCGGTGATCACGGGCTTGTAGGCCGCGTTGCACTTGGAGATGATCTCCTTCTGGATCGTGGGGCACACCTCGGGCGCCACCTCGACGCCCAGGTCGCCGCGGGCGACCATGATGCCGTCGGAGGGCTCGAGGATGTCATCGAAGTGGTAGACGGCGGTGGCGCACTCGATCTTGGGGAAGATGAGGACGTGCTCCCCGCCGTTCTCGTCGCAGAGCTTGCGGATCTCACGCACACCATCGGCGTCGCGGATGAAGGAGGCCGCGATGAAGTCGATGCCTTCCTTCAGGCCAAAGAGGATGTCGGCGCGGTCCTGCTCGGTGATGGCGGGCAGCGACAGGTGCGCGTTGGGCACGTTCACGCCCTTCTTCTCGCCCAGCTCGCCGCCGTTTTGCACGGTGCAGTAGATGTCCTGGCCGTCAATGGAGTCGACCGTGAGGCCGATGAGGCCGTCGTCGATGAGGATGGTGCCGCCCACGGCGACCTCGCGCGGGAGGGCAAGATGGTCGAGGTAGAAGTGCTCGGCGGTGCCCAGCAGGTCCTCGGAGGTCTCTGCCGCCGTAACGGTGACCTTCTCGCCTGTGACGAGCGTGACTTTGGCGTGGTCCTTGAGCAGGCCCGTACGGATCTCGGGACCCTTGGTGTCGAGCAGGATGCCCACTGGGATTCCTAGCTCGCGGGAGATGCGCTTCACGCGCTCCATGCGCGTGTGATGCTCCTCGTGGCTGCCATGGCTGAAGTTGAAGCGAGCGACGTTCATGCCCGCAAGGATCATCTGTCGAAGCGTCTCCTCGTCGTCGCAGGCGGGACCCATGGTGCAAACGATCTTTGTGCGCTTGTTCATATGCCTTCTCCCTCGTGCGCTGTACTACCTGTCTTCTAGGCGATGTAAACCTGACCTTCTAAGGATACGGGATGCTATCAGCATACCGGCCCAATAGGACAGACGCGCCAATTCCGTCGGCAGGCGGCAAGACGCTCGCGTGTCTTTCGACACTCTTAACGGCCCCTTCACAGACATATTACATGCCCGTGCACACATTGCCCCCCCCCGCTCGCCCGGGTATCGACGGCCTTCACAACAAAGCCCCCCGCACGCCCGGCAGCCGTCACAACAAAGGCCCCCACACGCGCAGAGGCCCGTTCAGCATCTATTTCATTACGCGAGGTGATCGCGAAGCGCAGGGCGGGCCGATGGCCGTTTCCTAAGCGAACATTCCGCAGGCCGAAGGCCGAGGACGTTCGCGTGGAAACGGCCGTTGGCCCGCCCGATCGGGAAGCTACGCCCGGCCGACCGAGCCCAGGTTCTCCATGCGGATCTTCACGATGTTCGTAATCTCGGCCATGCCCTGCTTTGCCGGCTTCTTGGGGTCGAAGCAGCCGGGATTCTCGGCCATGTACGCCATGAAGCCCTTGGTGTAGGCCTGGCGCAGCTCGGTGGCATAGTTGACCTTGCAGATGCCGTTCTTCACGGCCTCGGCCACCTGTTCGTCGGGCACGCCGGAGGTGCCGTGCAGCACGAGCGGCACGTCCACGGCGGCGCGGATGGCACGCACGACGTCCTGCTCGATGTGCGGGGTCTCGGTGTACACGCCGTGCGCGGTGCCCACGCCGATGGCCAGCGAGGTGCAGCCGGTGCGCTCGACGAACTCACGTGCCTCGTCCGGGTCGGTATAGGGGTTCTCGCCCTCCACGGCCGGGCCGTCGTCCTCTTTGCCGCCGACCTTGCCGAGCTCAGCCTCAACCGGCACGCCCATCGCGGCGCCCACCGCGGCGACGCTCTTGGTAAGGGCGATGTTGTCCTCGAAGGACTCGTGGGAGCCGTCGATCATAACGGAGGTGTAGCCCGTGCGCAGGGCCTGCATGCAGCGGTCGAAGCCGTCACCGTGGTCGAGGTGCAGGGCCACCGGGACCTCGGTGCGCGCGGCGGCCGCGGCGACCATGCCATAGAAGTAGTCGAGACCGGCGGACTTCACGGTGCCCGGCGTGGTCTGCATGATGACGGGGGACTTGGTCTCCTCCGCGGCGGCGAGCACCGCCATGACGAACTCAAGGTTCTCGATGTTGAAGGCGCCCACGGCGTAGTGGTTCTTCTGAGCGTCGAGCAGCATTTCCTTGGTGGTAACGAGCATCGTGCTCTCCTTTCGTCTCCGCCCACGAGGGCGAATTTCTCCGCGTTTTATTCTAGGTTACGGACCCAGCGCAAACTGGGCCAAAATGGGCGTACCAGCAGGGAGGCCAGCTACCGCGGGCGGTGTCTCCCGGACGCAAAGACCACCCAGGCAGCAGGAGGAACGACCCCCTACAGCTCCGTGATCTGGATGGCGCCGCAGACCTCGTCCCAGCGGTCCATGACCAAATGTCCCGTCTGCGGGTCCATGGCGTTGAGCTTGCCGCAGGTGTTGCCGCACCGCAAGACCTCGTCGTCATCGGCGCCGCGCGCGATGGCGTGGGCGAAGCCAGCGATGGTGGAGTCGCCGGAGCCCGTGGCGTTCACCGCGGGAATGGGCGGCGTCACCACGCGATACCCCTTCTTGTCATGGAAGGCCACGGCACCCGCGCCGCCCATGGTCACCACGACCCAGGGAATGCCGGCAAACCGCTCGTCAGCGGCAAGGGCGGCCTTGAGCGCTGGCAGATCGTCGGGCGTAAAGGAAGTCCCCAGAAGCCCGTTGATCTCCGTGAGGTTGGGCTTGATGAGCGTCGGCTTGACCTCCGCCTCAAGCGCGGCGTCGAGTGCGGCACCCGAGGTGTCAAGCAGCACGGACTTGCCCGCCGCAGCCGCCGTCCTCACCATGCCGACGTAGCAATCCGCGGGCACGCCCTTCGGCAGGCTGCCCGAGATGGTCACGCAGTCAGCATCCGCCACAAGCTCGGTGTAGTTCGCCAAAAACACCTCGAGCTCTTCGGGCGCGACAGTGGGGCCACTCTCCAGAAGCTCGGTCTGCTTCCCGTCGTGCAGCAGCGCCACACAGGTGCGCGACTCCCCCGCAATGGGCGTGAACCGATGCGGAATATGGTCGTCGTCCATCAGGTTTCCCAGGTAGGCACCTGCATGTCCGCCCAGCAGGCCCGTCGCCAGCACGTCGTCGCCCAGCTGCACGAGCACGCGCGAGACGTTGAGCCCCTTGCCGCCCGCCGTCTTTTTGGGCGTCACGCGGTTCACGTCATCGATGACCAGATGATCGATTGCATACGCCGTATCGATCGACGGGTTCATAGTGACGGTGAGAATCATGATTCCTCCTCTAAGAGACAAAAGTCCCCAGGGGAGGCCGTCGATGCGGCCGAACCTCTGGGGAACCCGTCGCGCTAGGCCTCGATGAGCGCGCCACCCACGAAGGTCGCGGCGAGCGTCATGTCGGCATTGAAGATGGTCATGTCCGCCTTGCGGCCGGGCTTGATGGAACCAAAGCGGCCGTCGACGCGGGCAGAGCGGGCGGGAATCTCGGTTGCCATGCGAATGGCCTGCTCGGCCGTGACGATCTGCCAGTCCACCATGTTCTTCACGCCGCGGGCGAGCGTGAGCACCGAGCCCGCGATGCTGCCCGTGGTGCCGTCCTCGTTCTTGAGGTAGC
Organism: Collinsella sp. An2; assembly: GCF_002160065.1. GTDB lineage: Bacteria > Actinomycetota > Coriobacteriia > Coriobacteriales > Coriobacteriaceae > Limicola. The sequence goes on from NZ_NFJW01000005.1 coordinate 67,477, forward strand.
ACAGGCCGTCCTTCATGACGACGGGAAGCCCGCCCGAGACGTAGTCGCCCTCGGGCATGCCGCCGCAGATGAGGCAGTCGGTGATGAGGACGCAGTGCTGCCAGCCCTTGGCGTCCACGAGCGCCTTGATAGCGCCCGGCACCACGTGCTTGCCGTCGCAGATGATCTCGGCGTAGGTCTCCGGCGTGGTCATGGCGGCACCGGTCACGCCTGGGTCGCGATGGTGCAGGCCGCGCTGGCCGTTGTAGGTGTGCACGAAGCAGCTCGCGCCGGCGTTCACCGCGGCAAGAGCCTCGTCGTAATGGGCATCGGAGTGGCCGATCGCGGTCACGACGCCGCGGGCATCGAGCGCGGCGCAGTACTCGCACGCACCCGGCTTCTCGGCGGCAAGGGCGCTTTTCACAATGCGGCCGCCCGCCTGTTTCTGCCAGCCGTCGAAGACCTCGACGTCCGGGTCGATGAGGTAGGCCGGGTTCTGCGCGCCCACGTGCGCCGTCGTGAAGAACGGACCCTCCAGGAAGATACCCGCGATGCGTGCGCCCGGGAAATCGTCGGGTCGATGCTCGTCGGCCTCGGCGATGGCTGCGCAGGCGCGGCCGATGTTCTCGACGGACTCGGTGAAGGTGGTGGGAATCCACGCCGTCGTGCCACGCTTGGCAAGCGCGATGCTCGAGTCGTCGATGCTCGCCGGGTCGCAGTCGGTCGTGGCATGGTTGTGGAAGCCATGGATATGCGTATCCACCAGACCCGGTCCGACGATGCAGCCGGTGTAGTCCTTGATCTCGACGCCCTCAGGGGCCTCGGCAGACCAGCTGCCAAAGACGTCGTCCACAACGGTAAGGTAACCGCCCTGCATGGTGGCACCAGGCAACACGAAACGGTCGGCCTTGATAGCAAACGTACTCATGAAAACCTCCCATGAGATTCGAATCGAGAATGATGTGGGCGAGGGGACACGCCCCCAGCCGGGATGCCGGCCTCCCGTGGCACGCATCTGCCAAACGTACCCGTCCCCAATGGCAGGTGAATGACAGGTGGCTCGCACATCTGTCATATGTACCCGTCCCCAATGGCAAACGTACCCGTCCCCAATGACAGGTGGCTCGCACATCTGTCAAATGTACCCGTCCCCAATGACAGAACCACGGCCACGATTACGGCCTTCCGTAGTGCCCGAGGTCGCCGCGAAAGAGGAGGGAGGACGCCTAGGGGCGCCGACCGACGATTGAACGGCGAGATCGGGTGCTACGGGAGGCCGTCCGGGTCAGTTACCCCTCAAAGGGATGAATGGTCACACCCTTCACCACACGGTTGACGGTGCCCGTGGGGCTCGGCGTGTCGGGGGTGTTGCCCACACGCACCGAGTTCAGCAGCGAGACGGTCTGCGCCACCATGACGAACGGCAGCGCCAGATACGCCTCGGGAAGCGCCTCGTGGCCCTCGAAGGTGAAGGACTCATGCTCAAACGCCGAGGAGCCCGCCTGCTGCACGGCGATGGTCTTCTGCGCGATACCGTCGCCGTCGATCTCGTGCAGGATGTCGAGGTCGTACTGGCGGGTGTAGGCGTCGTTGTTCACAAACACGAACACAAGCGTCTTGTCGTCCACGAAGCTCTTCGGTCCGTGGCGATAGCCCATGGAGGTGTCGTACGACGTCGCGACGAGGCCGTGCGCAAGCTCGAGGATCTTGAGCTGAGCCTCCTGCGCAAGGCCGCCGAAGGCGCCGGAGCCCAGGTAGGTCACGCGGTTGAAGTCGCCCGCCAGGAAGGCCGCGACCTCGCCCTCGCGCTCGATGACCTCGCGGCCCATGGCGGCGGCGTCACGCACCCAGGCGAGCTTCTGCTCGTCAGGGGCGGTATCGAAGATGAGCGTCGAGAGCAGCGCCATGCACGAATAGCTGCCCGTCATGGCAAAGCCCTTGTCGTTGGCGCGCGGAATAAGCAGGGTGAGCGCATCGGGGTCGTCGGCGCTCTCGACGGCAAGCTTGCCCTCGGGCGCGCAGGTGATGTTCAAGAACTTGATGTTCTTTACCACGGTGTGCGCGACCTGGACGGCGGCCAGGCTCTCGGGGCTATTGCCCGAGCGGGCAAAGGACACGAGCAGCGTCGGGTCGTCGGCGCGCAGGAAGTCGAGCGGCGCCGAGACGATGTCGGTCGTGGCGATGGGCTTAAAGTCAAAGCGGTCGGTGTCGCCCGAGCGGCGCAGGTACGGCGCAACCGTGTCGCCCACGTAGTCCGAGGTGCCGGCACCAGTGAAGATGACCGAGAGGCGTCCCTCGCCCATGACGCAGGCGTCGGCGAGCAGCTTCTCGATAGCCTCTTTGTTGTCCTGGTAGATCTGGTAGGTGTCCTCCCAAAGCTCTGGCTGCTGCTTGATCTCGGCGGTGGTGATATCGGCGCCGAGGCCCTTCAGCTCCTCAAGGCTCTTCTCAAACATGGACAGCTCCCTTTCTGCTATCTCGCGTCGGTCGGCATCCACCGACAGACCCAATACCCTACACGCGGCGGCACGTCCCTCGCCCGCCGCAGCATACAAACGGGGCGTCGAGCCCCGTGTTGTACTCACTCCATGCGCTGGTGGTAGACCTTGTACTTGAACTGGTCGGCACGCGCGACCGAAAGCGTATACTCGACGATTTCGTTCGACACGTTGAAGGTGGTACGCACCAGGTCGAGCACCGGCGAGTTCTCCGAGATGTCCAGCAGGCGCGCATCCGCCGGACGGGCGATGCTGGCAAAGAACTCCTCCTCGGCAACGCGGATCTTCTCGTGATAGTCGTTTTCGATGATGTCGTAGAGCGACTTGCTCTCGAGCTGCGGCCGCTTGAGCGAGAGGAACTTCCGAACCGGAAGATAGGTACGCTCGACCATGAGCGGCATGCCATCTGCAGAGCGCAGGCGCTTCAGCTTGAAGAGCTTGTCTCCGATCTTGGTGTGCATGTGCTCGGCGAGGTTCTTGTCGGCCTCCATCTCGGCAAACTCGAGAATCGTCGTCTCGGGAACACGTCCCAGCTCACGCATCTGCTCGGTAAAGCTGTAGGTTTGCATGAGGTTCGTCGTTTGGGCCGAACGGTCTGCCACGAAGGTTCCGCGCCCATGTTGACGCACCACCAACCCCAGACGCTCCAGCTCCTGAAGCGCCAGGCGCACGGTGGTACGGGAGAGACCGTAGCGCTCAGAGAGCTCACGCTCGGAGGGCATGAGGTCTCCGGGGCGAAACTCGTGGTCGATCTTCTCGGTGAGAATATCGACCAGCTGATCGTAGAGCGGCTGCTTGCGCACGCCATATGCTGCCACGGCACTCGCCTCCTTAGCTTGTAGATCGACGGTTCGCATCAGGACAGGCGTTTATGGACGCTTCAAACGACTGTCCTCAGGCGAACGGCGCTTGCGGCAAACGGTTCGGCAGACCCCCTCTTGCAAGACCCGCCATACCATCTTGCCGGCGACAAAAGGCCGCGCCCCCGACGATGCGGAGGACGCGGCCTTTCCCAGGTACTCGAATGAGCGGGGCGCACGACCGCGCGGTGCGCGCCCCAGTCGCATGCGACTTACCAGATACCGGTGTACCAGGACATGCCCGGGATCCACTCGCCCAGCGGAAGGGCGCCGAGGATGCCGATGATGAACAGCAGGACGATGCCCTTGATCGGCGTGAAGTTCTTCTTGGCGAACAGGAAGTACAGCAGAAGAACGAGCGCCAGCGGGACGAGCTTCGGCAGGACGGAGTCCAGCGTGGACGCCACGGAGTAGGAGACCGGGGTCTCGGTGACGGTGGCGTAGGTGACGGAGCTCATGCCGTTGCCCAAGTCGGTGATGCCGGTCTCGACAGCGTTGCCGTCGGCGTCGGCCGCGGTGAGGGCGTTGCCCTCCATGTCGGTCATGCCGAGGGTGCCGGCGTCAGCGGTCTCGGTGTCGATGGCGAGGTCGGCGAAGTTCTCGGCCTCATCATTGGACACGACGACCGTCTGGGCGGACAGGCCGCGGGTGGAGCCGTTGGGGATGGACAGGTTGATCTGGGTGGAGCCCATGGTGACCGTGAGCGCGCCCACGACGAAGACGCCGAGGATGGAGGCCGCACGGGTGAACGCCTGCATGTTGGCGGTCAGGGAGTCGATCGCGGAGGTACCGACCTTGTAGGCCCAGTTCATGAGGCCGAAGCGGCAGGCAGCCTGAGCGATGTTGAAGATGATCAGGAAGATGAACGGAGCGGCGAGGTTGCCCTCGATGGCCATGTTCGAGGTGATGCCGGCCGTGATGGGCACGAGCGTCAGCCAGAACAGGGCGTCGCCGATGCCGCCGAGCGGCGAGGCCGCGGAGATGCGGACGGCGCGGATGGTCTGCGTGTCGACCTTGTTCTGCTCAAGGGCGAGCACGATGCCCATGACGAAGGTCACGAGGAACGGGTGCGTGTTGATGAAGTCCAGGTTGTGGTACATCGACGCAGCGAGGTCCTTCTTGTTGGTGTGGACCTTCTCGAGGCCGGGGATCATGGCGAACAGCCAGCCACCGGACTGCATGGTCTCGTAGTTGAACGAAGACTGGAGCCAGTAGGAGCGCAGAGCCATGCGGTTCAGCGTCTTCTGGTCGACCTGAGGCGCCGGAGTGAGGTCCTCGTAGCGCTCGGGAATCACGAACTCATTAGATGCCATCGGAGAAGTCACCTCCGTCAGAGATAGCGCCCTTCAGCTCGGTCTGCTGCTGGAAATCCCAGAAGGCGATGCCGAAGCCGATGAGGGTGAGGATGAGCAGGGCAGGGCCGGCGATGGCCTCGACGTTGCTCGCGATGAGGGCAAGGCCGAAGCCCATGAAGAAGAAGCCCCACATATCGCGATTCATCATGACCTTGAGCAGGATGGCGAAGCCGACGAACTTCATCATATTGCCCGCAGCGGACAGACCGTTGTTGACCCACTCGGGGATCGCGTCGACGACCTGCTGGCCGAAGGCCTGGCCGCCGATGAAGAACAGGGTCACGATGAGGGCGAAGAGCAGACCGAGGATGCACTCGGAGACGATCGTCCACTTGGTGATGCCCTTGGTATCGGCGTTCTCGGCGCAGCCGCGGAAGAACTCAAGGAGCGGAGCGCGGAGCGTGAAGAAGAGGGTCACGCCATACTGGCCCAGAAGTGCGAACGGCATTGCGAGCGCGACGGCGGCATTGGTGTCCACACCGTCGAGCGTGCAGGCGAAGATGGCGGCCATGATGCCACCGATGACCGCGTTAGGCGGCTGAGCGCCACCGATCGGCATGTTGCCGATGGTCATGAGCTGATAGGTGCCGCCAACAACCAGGCCGGTGTTGAGGTCACCGAGGATAGCACCGACGACAGCACCAGTCACGATAGGCTGGTACAGGGACTCCAGAAAGTCGTACTGATCGATAGCCGCGATAAACGTGACGATGAAGATGAGAACGATCTGGACAATATTGACGTCCATCTGATGCTCCTCCTTTCAAAGAATACGTGCGAGCGTCCTGCTCGCTGGTGTACCTACCGAGTACAACCCGGGGACACGACCCCGTGGGTGCCCTTACGAGAACAGCTTGTTGATGTCCTCGACCGGCGTGCTCGGAACACGCTGGATTTGCAGCTCCACCCCCCTATCCTGAAGCTCCTTGAAGGCGGCGACATCGGCATCGTCGACAGCCACAGACGTGGCAACCTGCCGCTTTCCCTCCGACATGTGCATGTTGCCGATGTTGACTTTCTTTATGGGCACCCCGCCCTTGACGAGCTCGAGCACGTCGTGCGGGTTCTCGGCCACAATGAAGATCTTCTGCTTGGGCGACGCCTTGCCGATGATGTCGATGGTGTGCTGCAGCGAGAAGAAACGGGTGGCGACGCCGGCGGGCGCGGCCATCTTCATAAGGTTCTGACGCATGGTGTTCTGCGACACCTCGTCGTTAGCGACGAGGATGAGGTTGGCGCCGATGGTGGAGTTCCACTGCGTGGCCACCTGGCCATGGATCAGACGGTTGTCGATGCGGGTGAGAAGAATGTTGGGCTCTGCCATAGTCCGCTTCCTTTCGTCCTGTGTTCCTACCTACCGAAAAGGCTGCGCCGAGTCGCTTCGTCGCATCCCGTTGGTACCTGCGTTGCCCCAACCCTGTCTGGGGCGCAGAAAATCGCGCTACTCGGTGATCTCCTGCACGGCATAGCGCGAGACGTCCATGACGGCGCCGGATTTGACCCGGACCTCGACGCGGTCGCCGTTTACCGCCTGGACCACGCCAAAGATGCCGCCGCCAAACATGACCTCCTTGCCGGGGGCAAGCTCGGTATGGAGCTCTTTGAAGTAGTTGCGCTTCTTGCGCATGTTCACCTGCGTCCAGATGGTGTAGATGACGCCCATGATCACCATGAGCGCCAAGATCACGATGGACGAGGCGAGGATGTTCGGTCCGAGGTCGCCCATCAGATGCCGTCCATATCGTCGACGTCATCCTCGACGGCCGTCATGGAGGCAATGGACTGATGCGTGACGCCTGCCTGGCCCACGGCCACCGCCTGCTCGGCGAGCTCTGAGAGGCTCGAGCCTGCGCCGCGGGTAAGCAGCAGCTCGATGAGCATGGGCAGGTTGGTGCCGGTAACGACCTCGACGTTGTCGACGTCGGCGGCGATCATCATGGCCTGGTTGAACGGCGTGCCGCCCAGCAGGTCCACGAACACGAGCACACCCTCGCAGTCCTCACGCATGGAGGTGATAGCCTGACGCAGGTCCTCGCCGTAGCTTGCGGCCTGAGAGCCCTCGAACGGAACGATTTGAAATGCCGGCTGATCGCCCGCGACCATATCGATTGCACTTGCTAGACCATTGGAGAATTGTCCGTGTCCGGTGAGGATGAAACCGATCATCCAAGGTCCCCTTTCTCAACGTTGCGCGAGGCGCATGATGTCGTGTCTCTCTGCGGCCCGCCCGTCCTTGTAAACCGACGGTCCTACCGCTGTACCACGCCCTGTGGTATGTACGTGGTACTGGTAGTAACCACATAACGAGTTTTTCACATCATAACACCCTTTTCTTTTTGCATTTTTTTGGGTAGCCAAGCGGTTGCCTAGGACCGTTGACGGCTATATTCTGACCGTTCGCGGATAGAATCGCAGGTAATCTGCGTGTGTAATTGATTTTTATCGGGTTGGTCATGAATTTGAAATCTGTCAAGGGCTTTTTCGCACACGTTTCCAAACGCGCCTTGGACCTGCGCTTTTTTTGAACAGAATATGAAGAGGTTCAAACTTGTATCAGAAAAAGTAAACAAGTTGGCCCTATAATCACATACCAGTGTATCGTGCCATTTCTTTCGGCAAGCGGTCTGTATTCTTCTGTATACGGTATGAAACAATGCGGATTCGAAGAGATATCTTGCGTCTGAGCCCCATACCACGTATCATAACCACTCGCCGGTCCACTGCGACCGTGCGCACATGTGCCAGCATAGCTCAGTTGGTAGAGCACCGCTCTCGTAAAGCGGGGGTCATCGGTTCGAGTCCGATTGCTGGCTCCAGACTCTTAAAGGGTGTCCGTGAGGGCACCCTTTCTGGTTGATGTCCCCTTTCTTTGGTGCATGTCCCCCTTGCGGGTTTATTCGGAGCGCGCACCACCTCGAACGGCATTGCCCTCCGGCGCACAACCGTACGAATTGCGCACACTTAGCGAAAGTTACGTGCGCCAAACGCGAGTTGCGTGCGGCAGACGAAAATTACGTGCGTGATTCGGTCATTTGAGTCCCCATTTGGAGGTGACTTTGGCCGAAATCCTCTATCAACTTCTGAAGAGCGCACGCAACTGCGCCGCTCGGAACGCAATTACGCAGCGCGGCACGGGGACTACGTCGCGCGGCGCAAAACCAAGGCCCCTTACGCAAAAAGGCCCCATGCACCAAGACGCATGGGGCCTGCTGCTCGCTGAGGTGATGCCTACTCCTGGAAATACTCGTCCAAGATCAACTTGAAGCAAATCTTGCGCACCGGGCACGGACCGTCTCCGGGATACACGAGCGTCGGCATGTGCGGCTCGTTTGCCATGAACACCGCGAACTTGCCGTCTGCCAGGTTGCCGTCAATGCTTCCTGCCGCATCGACGAGCTCGAAATCATCCGCATCGTTGAACGGCTCTACAAGCGTCTGCTCGCCAAGCGCCACCTTGAATGCCTCGCGACCCTCAAGGTCGATCTGCAGGTCCATATAGCGATGATGGGTCTCGTAGTGCGCGTCTTCGGGCATGCGCGTGGTCGCCTCCATGACGTTGGCAAACACGTTCTCACCTTCGATGGGATTGCTGCCCAGCGGAAGCTCCGCCGGGTCGTTTTGCGCAAGCCAGTCGATCAGGATGTCCAGGCTGCGATACATACCGCGGTACCTGCCCAGGTCCTCAAGCGCTCCGTAGATCATGGCTGTCCCCTCTCTTTGGGTCGTTAGCAAGACACGCGTCTAGGCATACAGGCCATACAGCGAAAGGTCGGAGTTCGCAAACAGCGTGTTGGCGTAATCCGTCCACGTCGAGCTCGCCTCGGTCGCCGCCTTGGTGTACTGCTGGTAGGCAACGTAGTAGGCGGTCATCGCCTGATTATAGGTAGCAGAGTCGGCCGTGAAGCTCTCGTTCTGCAGCGCCTGATAGTACGGGCCGTCGGTCGAGGCCCAGGTCCCTGTCTCGGAGTCCCACTCATCGCCCGCAAGGTTGATGATGTAGTCGGCGTATTCCTTCGAGGACGGATTGGAGTCGGAGTCATCCGACGGCTGGGTAGGCGCATCGGGCATGGTTGCGGTGCTCTCGGGCACCACCTGGTCGTGCAACTTCTGAATCATAAGGTTCTGGCGCACGATGTCCTTTGCCTGGTCCTCGTCCACGCCGTACTGCGTAGCGATCGTGGAGTAGTCAGAGGTGCCCAGGTTGGTCTCGGCGTAGTCGGACATCTCGTCGTCGGTCACCTCGATGCCGCGCGACTGGGCGTCGGCAAGCAGGATCTGGTTGCGCACATAGGTGAGAATGCTGTCCGCCGAGGGCGCGGGATAGGTGTCGTCATCGTTCTTGACGCTATCCAGGCTGTACTGACTCTCGATAGCCTCGCGCGCCGTGACCTCGTGGTTCTCGCCGTTATAGGTCCACGACGCCACAACGGTATCCAGCTGGTCGTCGGTGAGCGACGAGCTTGCCAGGCCCTTGGCCGAGCTGAACCCGCCCGTTCCCACGAAGTAGCCAAGAATAGCCGCGGCGATGACCGCCACGACCGCAATCGCAATGAAGATCGGGGCGTGTCCGCTCTTGTGGTCGCCACCGTTGCCGCCCGCGTCCTTGTCGTCCTTGCTGGGAGTCTGCTCCACGCCGTGGGTCTTATCGGCTGCGGCGTCGCTCGGCGCGGCGTCGGAGGTGTCGGGGCCGCCCTGCGCCGTGGCGTTGCCCTGCGCCGGCGCGGCAGCGACCGCGGCATCCGCCACGTCGTCCTCGTGGTCGCCGAAGGGGGTCAGCGGCACCTCGTCCTTGTCGGGAACGTCCTCTCCCCGCTCGTGGCGGCCGGCGGCAGCGATGTCCTCAGCCGAAGCGCCGCCGATCAGATCGACCTTCTGAGACGTCTCGTCTCCCGGCGTATCTCCGCTCTCAATGATCTCGATATCTCCAAGCAGCTCGTCGCCATCCTGCTCCTTGCGCTGGATCAGACCCATGCTCGGGCTCCTTTCGTCATCTTGATACAACAACAGGCGCCCATCGGGGCGCCTGCACGCTATGCGAGGTTGGCAATAACCGCGTCGGCAAACGCCTGCGTGCCAACCGCGCCCTCCTCGCTTCCGGTAAGGCTGCGACGAATATCGGCCGTCACCTGCTCACCGGCCTCAAGCGTCGTCGCGACCGCCGCGCGGATGCGCGACGCAGCCTCGAGCTCGCCCAGATGATCGAGCATCATGGCCGCAGAGAGAATCTCGGCCGTGGGATTGGCGATATCCTTGCCCGCGATGTCCGGCGCAGAGCCGTGGGTCGCCTCGAAGACCGCGCACGTCTCGCCGATGTTGGCTCCGGGCGCCATACCCAGGCCGCCCACCAGGCCGGCGCAGAGGTCGGACACGATGTCGCCATAGAGGTTGGGAAGCACGAGCACGTCGAAGTCGTGCGGGTCCATGACCAGGCCCATGCAGGTCGCGTCCACGATTTTGTCCTCGAACGCGATGTCCGGATACGACGCCGCGACCTCGCGCGCCACGCGCAGGAACAGCCCGTCGGTGGCCTTCATGATGTTTGCCTTGTGCACGGCCGTCACCTTGCTGCGCCCCATGCGGCGGGCGTAGTCGAAGGCGTAGGTCACGATGCGTCGAGACCCTTCGGCAGAGATAGGCTTGATCGAGATCGCCGAGCCGGGACGGAACGAGCGGTCGCCGTTGCGCTCCAGCAGGCGAGCCAGTCGATCGGCCTCGAACGAGCCGGGGTCGAACTCGATGCCGGCGTAGAGGTCCTCGGTGTTCTCGCGCACCACCACCAGGTCGATGTCGCTATAGCGCGACGTCGCGCCCGGCAGGGTCACGCAGGGACGAACGCAGGCATAGAGGTCGAAGGCATGGCGCAGGGCCACGTTGACACTGCGGAATCCCGTACCGATCGGCGTGGTGACAGGCCCCTTGATGGCGACGCCCGTCTGAGCGATCGCGTCGAGCACGTGCGGCGGCAGCGGCGTGCCGTACTCCTCCATGACGCCTGCACCGGCGTCGACGACCTGCCATGCAATGTCGACGCCCGTCGCGTCGACCACGCGGCGCATCGCCGCGGTGATCTCGGGGCCAATACCGTCTCCGGGAATGAGAACAACGTCATGTGCCATGGTTACTCCTCGTCGTCGGAATCGTCGGAAGCGGCCTTGCGCTCGCGACGCTTGGGAGAATCCAACTTGAAACGCTTGACGAGAGACTCGTAGATCTCGCTCGAACGCACCTTGAGATAGCTGCCCTTGCCGTTCTCGGCATCGAAGTGCAGGCGCGCCGCAAGCTCCTCGGCGACCTCGCCCGGAATCTTGCCCAGGGCGTACTCGTGCAGCGAACCCAGCATGTCGCGGTATTCCAGGTCGCCGTGGTAGCACTGAATTGCCTCGTCAAGGATGGGCCAGACCTTCTTGGCCCGCGAGCGATCGGTGGCTCCCCACAGGCACAGGAAGCGGAACGCCGAAAGCCTGAGCGTCGAGGAGAGCTCGTCGAACAGGGCAGCCTCGGCGCCCTCGAAGGCTCCGCCGACTTCCTTGGCGTGCTCAGGCACCAGAAGCGTCAGCGCGTCGAGCACCTCCCAGCGGGTCTGGGCCTCGGGGCGGTAGAGCGCGTCCATCAGCTCGTCGATATACGGCACGAGCATCTCGGGCTCGCGATGGGCAACGAGGCCCACCACGCGTGCGGCAAACTGGCGCTTGCGCCGGCTCGAGCTTGCCAGGTCTTCGACGAGCACGCCCAGAGCGCTCCCGTCGGACTCGATTTGAGCGAGCTGTTCGGCCTCTTCGGCACTCAGCTCCTGTTCGTTGGAATCAGCCATATGTGGTTACCCCTCTTTACTATCGTTTCCGCCCGCCCTTGCGCGACGGCGCCGAATCCTCAGCCGCCGTCGCGGTGGCGGACTTGGAGTTGTCCGAGACCGACATAAGGTCGGGCGCGGGCGCTCCCTCGCGCTTGCGGCGCCGACGGTCCTCGCCGCCGCCGCGCTGCGTCGCCTCACGCTGCTTACGGTTCACGTTGAACACGCGGTCGTGCACGGCCCACGGGCCGACGGACTCGCCGAATCCCATCTTGAGGCCCGCGATACCGCCGCCGAGCGCGCCCAGCGGCACGGCGTAGAGCAGCGGCACCCACGAGATCAGCGCCGTCACCACAACGCAGCCCACGATGGCCACGATGTTGTACTTCCAGTAGTCCCGCGTGGTGACCGCGCGCTGCCCCGCCCAGCTGCCCACCGTGAAACCCATGTAGATGCTGAAGATGAGCAGGACGATGAAGCAGATGATGAAGGCCTGATCGTTCATGCGTTACTCCCCGTGGTGGTGGCAGCAGCCCTCGCCGTGGGCGTGGCCCTCGCCGTGGTGCCCATGGCAGCACTCGTGGTCGCCGTCCTCGTGCCCATGCCCGTGGCAGCACTCGTGGTCGTCGCCGTGGTCGTGGTGATGACCGCAACCGCAGCCGTCGTCGCCATGGTCGTGGCCGCAACCGCACTCGTCGTCATGCTCGTGCTGCGAGGTGTAGAGCGACCAGTCGAGACCGGCTGCCACAGCCTCGGACTCCTCCTGGTACAGCAGGGTGATGGCCTGCGTTCCCAGGCGGCCGCCGCCGATAGCGTCGAGCATGTCATACAGGGCAAAGGCGGTGTCGGCGCCGGGAAGGGCGATCTCGCGCTCCTCGGCCTCCTGAAGGGCCAGCCCCAGGTCCTTGATGAAGTGCTGCACCATGAAGCCGGGCTTCCAGTCGCCCACGAGCGCCTTAGGCGCCAAGGTGTCCATGGCCCCCGAGGCGCCAGTGCCGGCCATGATCATCTCGCGGGTCTGCTCGAGGTCGAGTCCCTCCTGCTGCGCAAGCGAGAGCGCGTCCGCCATGCCCACCATGCTGGCGGCAAGCGCGACCTGGTTGGCAAGCTTTGCGGCCTGTCCCTTGCCGGCGCCACCGAAGCAGCAGATACGGCTCGAGAAGGTCTCCAGCAGGGCGCGCACCGGCTCGATGTCGTGCTCGGTCGCGCCGGCGATGGCTGTCAGGGTGCCTGCGATGGCTCCGGACTCGCCGCCGGTCACGGGGCAGTCAAAGGCCATACGGCCCTCGACCTGCGCGGCGCCGGCGATGTCGCGCGCCAGCGACGGGGAGCTCGTGGTGAGGTCGATGAGGACGGCACCGGGCTTCGAGGAGCTCAGCAGGCCGTCGCCGGCAAGGTAGATCTCCTCGACGTCTTCGGGGAATCCCACCATGGTGAAGATGACGTCGGCTTCGCGGGCAGCATCCGCCACGCTCGGCGCCCACACGGCGCCGCGCTCCACCAGGCCATCAGCCTTCGCCTTGGTGCGGTTGTACACGGTCAGCGGATATCCGGCGTCCAGGATGTGGCCCGCGATGGGTGCACCCATGATCCCGGTGCCGATGAACGCGACGCGCTGCTTGGTATCTGCCATATCTCTTTCCTTTCGCAATCCATTGTGAAGCATGGTTGTTTCTATTTATGTTCATGATGGCCCCTCTGGGGACGGGGCCGTGCCGGGCAATCGCAAGCAACGCCGCCCGGACGGCTCGAGACGATCCCGTCCCGAGAGGGGCCACCACGGTATATGCGCTAGCTGCGGACCTTCTTGGCAATGCGGTCCGTCAGCGACACCTTTTCGGCGCGGTCGCGTCCCCAGAAAATGAGTGCGACCATGCCCGGCCCGACGTGCGCGCCGATGGTGGGGCCCACCGCGCCGCGGATGATGGTCACGTCCGAGCAGCCATCCTCCTTGCGTACGGCGGCCTCGACCCAGTCGCCGTCCTTCTCGGCGTCGGCCGTGACGATGGTGATGGGAAGCGTGGGGTCGTGAACGTAGTTTTCCCTAAACGCCTTGATGAGGGACTTGAGCGCCTTCTTGCGGCCGCGGTTCACGCCGGTAAGCGTAAGCGAGCCGGCCAGGTCGAACGAGAGGCTTGGCTTGATGTCGAGCTTGCTGGAAAGCTGCGCCGCAGCAGGCGGGATGCGGCCGCCCGCGGCCAGCGAGTCCAGGCTGTCCAAGGTGAAATAGCCATGCACGCAGGTCTTGGCCTGGTTGGCCCACTCCACAAGCTGCGCGGCGGTAAGGCCGGCAGAGCGCTGACGCACCGCCTCAAGCGCAAGGAGCTCGCCGCAGGCGCAGGGCAGCGCGTTGTCCACGACATAGAGCTCGAAATCGGGATGCTCGGCGCGCACCTGATCGGCCGCCTGACATGCGAAGTCGTAACTCGCCGAGAGGGCAGACGTGAAGCACAGGTACACCGTGGGCGTCCCCTCCTCGGCGCACTGGGTGAAAAACTCCAGGTAGCGGCCGAGCGAGATGGCAGAGGTGGAGGCGTGCACACCAGAGCGGATCTTGTCGTAGAACTGCGCGGGCGTGATGGATGTCCAAATGTCGTCGGTATGCTCGACGCCGTCGAGCATATAGGGGAAGCCCAGGATGTCCACGTCGAGCGTGGCCGCAATCTCGGGCGTGAGGTCGGCACAGGTGTCGACCACGATGCGGTAGCGGTTCGCGTGTCCGGCGGATGCGGCAGCAGTCATCGCACATGCCCTTTCATACCGAAGCGGGCGGCCGCCCGCATGGGATGGCCGCCCACCTATTCACATGCCTAGAGGGCTTTATTTTACTCGTCAAGCGTCTCGATCTTCGGCTTGATGATGCCATATCCACCATTCTTACGGTGATACACCACATTGATGAGGCCGGTCGTGGCGTTCTCGAACACGTAGAAATCGTGGCCCAGAAGATCGGTCTGGATAAGCGCCTGCTCTTCGGTCATAGGCGTGATGTCAATGATCTTCTCGCGTACGAGCAGGTCGTCTTCCTCTTCGGGCAGCAGCAGGTCGGCGAGGTCCTCGACGTGCTCGGCCGGCATGACCTCGGCTGCCGACGCACCCTGCTGGCGGTTATCGACCACTTTCGTCTTGTACTTGCGCAGCTGCCGCGTGACCTTGTCGGCGGCCTGGTCGATGGCCGCATACATATCGCCGCCGTGCTCGGCCACGCGAATCACCGAGCCACGGACGCGCACCGTGACCTCGACGATTGCCGGCTGGGGATTCGAGGGGTTTTTCTCATAGCGCAATACGACATCGACCGTCATGGGCTCGATGTCGAAGACCTTGAGGGCCGCACCGATCTTCTCATCGACATGCGCACGCAGAGCATCGGTTACCGTGGTCTTACGTCCCGATACCGTGATATCCATACGTGGCTCCAATCTATCCGGGGACCTTACGTATGCTTGTTGTACCCATTCGCGCCACCATCGAGCGCGCAGGCGCGCATCTCCCGTTAGCGACCCAATCCCAGCCGAACGCCGAATCCTCGACGCCGGTGGGGCGCGAGTTGGCTATACGGCCGTGACGGGCGGGATGCTAGCGCGCAGACGTCGTGCCGTCCGCGCTTGCTGTGCTTGTGGAGGTGTCCGTTGTAGTGGTGGAAGCGCTCGAGCCGGATGCCGTCGACGTCGAGCTGTCGTCGCCCGCAGCCGTGTCCGTATCGGAAGTGCCCGCACCCGTGGCGCTGGTGCCGGCGGCGGTACCGGTATCGGTGTCGGCGCCGTCTTCGTCGTCCGTCGCGTCGTCGTCAAAGGTGAGACCGTGGTCCTCGGCCGCCGCGGGGTCGACCCCGTCGATCAGCTGGTCTTCCAGGTTGCTCGGCAGGTCTCCGTACCAGGCGCAGCGTATCGCGTCGAGCGTTCCGTCGCTTTCCAGCTGGGAAAACGCGCTCATGACGTCGTCGGCGAGCTCGGTTGCACGGGAGGAAAAGGCGATGCCGTAGGCGTCCGCGTTGCTCAGAGCCCCGCAGAACGACACGTCACGCTGGGCGCGGGCCAGATATGCCCCCGCCGTGGCGTCGCAGGCGACGTAGTCGACCTCACCCGCCGCAAGGGCGTCGAAGCACTCGTTGATGTTGGCGTAGGTGCGAACCTGCGATGTGGGGACGACGTTGTAGACGACCTCCTCGGTCGCAGAGCCAGACTGCACGCCGACCGTGGCGGCGGCCAGGTCGTCGGCCGTAAGCGCGCCCGAGGCAGGACGCGTGCCAAACACGGCGGTGGCGCTCTCGAGATAGGTTCCTGTCACCGTGACGCCAGAGCCTGCATCGTCTTCGGCAGCACCAAGATAGATGTCGGCCTCGCCGCTGGTTATCGGTTTGTCGGGGGATGATGCCGACACAAGTTGCACGTCCACCCCCAGCTTCTGGGACAGAGCGCGCGCGACGTCCACGGCGTAGCCCACCAGCTCGCCGTCGGCGGAAGACATCGCCTGGGGAGCATCGCTCGTATCGAGCGCGACGGTCAACGTGCCCGGCGTGACCAGCAACGAGTTGTCGATGGTCTGATGCACCGTGGGCGCCTGGACTTCTGAGAGCGGAGGGGTGAGCAGCGAGCAGCCAGCGCAGCCGGTCGCGACCGCCGTTGCGCACGCCATCGTCGCCAGCATCTTGCACAGCACCCGTGTTCCACGCCTCATGGCCGCCGCCCTCCCTCGCCCACCTATGCGGACGTGCATCGCCTTGCAACTGTTGTACAAGACCCCCCGGACACCGATTGGCACCGGAGGGTCTACTTTTGTGAACCCCTCGTCTGACCTGGTCTTTGACCCCACACCTGCGCACTGGGACGTTTGCTGCTGCCGCCGCGGCGACATCACGACTAGCCCGCTCGCCCGCGGGGCGGAATTGCCCTCAAGTAGACGGACGGTGCGACTTACCTCTAGGACGCGCCATGATCGCGTTCGCGCGCACGCGAACGCTTACGTGGGTCCCTTTGACCGCGTCTGTCATGGACTAGGGCGCGCGCCATGCGCGCCGGCAACCACAGCACGGGGGGATGCGCAGAAAAGTATAGCAGTTCACAGGCACGATTGAGCGCCGCCCGGCATGTGATGAAATGGAAACAGACACCCCGAGCGACAGACCCCCTAGGCGCATGTCGAGCTCGTATGGGCACGGCGGCGCGCGGTGTCGCTTGCCGCCGGCGGTTGGCTGTCGGGACGTCTCATGGACGGCCCCGCCCTGTGCGGCGAGCGCTCCGGCTACCACACGCGCGCGAGCGCCAGCGCATCCACCCGTCGTGCGCCGGCGTCGCGCAGGGCGCCGGCCGCTGCCGACATCGTAGCGCCCGTGGTCACCACATCATCAAGCAGCAACAGGTCTTTGTCCTGCACATCGTCCACCACCTGGTAAAGGTCGCGCGACCCAGCAAGGCGGTCGGCGCGGCCAAGCTTTCGCTGGTCGCCGGCTCCATGCTTTGCCAGCGCATCGCAGAGGGGCACATCCGCAAGGCAGGCAAATTCGCGCGCAATGGCCTCCATGTGGTCGAACCCGCGCCGCTTGAATGCGGCGGCAGTCGCAGGAACAAAGACGACCCCCTGCGCCTGCGAGACCAGACCTCCGTAGCGCTCCGGCGCCACCTGCTCGGCATGGCAGGCGGCATCCCATAGCAGCTCTGCCAAGACCGGCGCCAGCCGTCGCTCCCCTGCATCCTTATACGTTCGGATGACGCGCGGCAGCGGCCCATCGAAGCACGCCGCAGCAAGGCAGCGGTCGGGCGATGCGCGGTCGCGGTCCTCCGTGCACTCGCCTCGTCCTGCTCCTTCTTGCGTGCCCACGCCCAATGCCCGATCGCCCGTGGCGCACTCCGTACACAGAACGTCTCCGTGCGACGCGCCACAGCGCAGGCACGCATGGCGCGGGTCTATGGGCACCAGAGCAGCCAGGCACCGGTCGCACAGAAGCGCTCCCGGACGCTCGCAACCCGCGCAGCGCGTGGGAGACAGAACCTCGGCCACAAGGTGGCCCACCTGCTGCACAAACACAAAACCCTCCCCCACGGCAACATGAGCGTGGAGGAGGGTTTCAAGCAATGCCAGTATATCACGGGCCTGGAGCATCACGGGCCCGGGGGACGCCGGCAGTCGGGGCTACGCGTCGTTCCGCGGCGTCTCGGGCGAGCCGCCGTCGCCGCGCATGCCCTTGCCGCCTTCATCGTCGCGCCGCGGCTTGCGGGACCGACGGCGCCGGCGCTTCTTGGGAGCCTGGTCATCGGCGGGCGCACCGGCGCCCTCCGCCGAGCGGTCACGCACGCTCCCCCGCTCAGGACGGTCTGCGTTCTTCGCACGAGCCGCCTTGGCGCCTCCGCCATCTCCCGGACGACGGCGCGTCACCTTGACGTCTCCGGTCGCAAGCTGCTCGGCCACCGACGGGACATCCGGCTTCTGCGCGGCCGAAACGTGCTTGCGGCGGCGCGAGCGGCCCTGCCCCTGGTCCTCGCCCGAGGAAGCCTTTGCCGCGGCGTCGCGCTTGGCGGCGGCGCGGAAGGCCTCGTCGCGCTCCTCGCTGGAAAGATGACGGCGACGTCGACGCGATGGCTGCTGCTGGGCCGGAGCCTGGCCCGCCGACCCCTTGGCAGCCGAGGCGGCGCGGCTGGCTTGGGTAGGCTCGGGAGCGGCGCCCGCCGAGCGCTTGCGACGCTTGCGGCCCGACGACGCCGAAGACGCCTCGGGTTCCGCGGCCTGGCCCTTCTTCTTGCGCGACCCACGCGAGGACTTCCCCAGGTTCTCGTAGGCGGCAGCGGCCTCCTCGCGCTGGCGGCGACGACGCGGCGTGGGGCCCGAGGTCACAATGCGGTCCGCCTTGTCCAGGCCATCGCCCACGTCCACGCCCATCTCGCGATCGAGCTCCATGAGCGCAAGGGTGATCTCGGGGGACTCGATACGCTCGAGCACGTCGCGCGTCACGCAGTCGGGGCGGCAGGCGCAGTTCTGCTCGGACGCCTTCTTCTTGGCAGCGTCGGAGCACGTCATGTCCGACAGGTTAACCCGGAAGACCTTGCCGTTCTCCAGGCGAAGCACCAGCTGCTCACGCGGGGTGTCGTACTCCTGAATGCGCGCCTTTCCCAGCGGGGTGTCGATGACCGCCTTCTTCTTGGGCGCACGGCTCTTGAAGTCTTTGTACGCCTCGAACTCGTAGCGCAGGCAGCACATGAGGCGACCGCACACGCCCGAGATCTTGGCAGAGTTGAGCGGCAGATCCTGCTCTTTCGCCATGCGGATGGAAACCGGCTCGAACTGTCCGCCGAAGCGTGTGCAGCACAGCTCCTGGCCGCAGTGGGCAAAACCACCCACCAGACGGGTCTCGTCGCGCACACCGATCTGGCGCATGTCGACGCGCGTATGCAGGCACGCCGAAAGGTCCTTCACCAGCTGGCGGAAGTCGACGCGTTCCTCGGCGGCGAAGTAGAACACGGCCTTCTCGCCGCCAAACAAGTATTCGACGCCCACCGGCTTCATGTCCAGGTCGTTTTGCTTCACCAGGCGACGGAAGTCGGCCATAGCGGCCTCTCCCTTGCGGGCAAGGCCGTCGGCGCGGTCGAGGTCGGACTCGTCGGCAATGCGCAGCACCGACTTGAGCGGCGCCGAAAGATCGCTCTCCTCCACCTCAAAGGGGTCGCGGGTCACCAGGCCGATCTCGGTGCCGCGCTCCGTGGAGCAAATAGCGTGGTCGCCCTCGATGATGTCGAGCCCCTGCGGGTCGAACCACAGGTCGCGCGAAGCGAAGGCAAACTTAACGGGAACAACTACGGGCATGACAGGGCCTTCCTGATATCGAAGAGCATGACCTCGAAGGTCAGCTGGGGAGTTATGTTGCGGGCGATGGATCGCTCCGCGGCGGCAACGGCATCAAGCGCCCCTACCGCGCCCGGGACCGTCGTCACCTGCGCGAGACGTCCCACGATGTCGGCGACGTCCTCGTTGACGATGTCGGCCGACGCATCCGTGAGGCTCGTCAAGACGTCGCGCAGCAGCGAGCGGACGCTCGCCAGCACTTCCATGATACCCGAACGTTCGCGGGCGTTGAGCTCGCGCTTGTTGCGGTCCTCAAGCTGCTTCAACGCTCCACGGGACAGGTAGTCGACATTTTGGTCGAGGACCGCCTGCTGGGTCGATTTGACCTCGGCGAGCGGTGCGCGCACAGCCCCCATGATCTCTTTCGCGGCGTCCAGGATGTCGGCCTCGTCGGCGTGGGGCAACGCGTCGACAGCGCGCAGCATGCGCCGCCGAGCATCCTGGCGGTCGGCGCTTTTAAGGAACTCGGTCGCACGCTGCGGACTTCCGGCCACCGCGACCGCCATGCGGCAGCGCGCGGCGGGCAGCCCTGTGGCCCGAGAGACCGCCTGAGCAGCCGCGACGGGAGAGATGGTGCGAAACGGCACGCACTGGCAGCGCGAGACAATGGTGGGCAGAATGATATCCTGCGACGTTCCCAACAGTATGAACGTCACACCTTCCGGCGGCTCTTCAAGCGTTTTGAGCAGGGCGTTTGCCGAGTTCGCACGCAACTGCTCGGCGCGCTCGATAATGTAGACCTTGCGCCGCGCGCGAATGGGCGCAAGTGCAACATCGTCCAGAAGATCACGCGTCTGCGAGATGAGGTAGCCGGTCGCGCTCTCGGGCGCCAGATGATGGACGTCGGGATGCGTGTGACGCGCGACGCGAATGCAGGAGTCGCACGCGCCGCAGCCACCGTCCTCGCAAAGGAGCGCCTGCGCGAGGGCCCAGGCGGCATCGAGCTTGCCCGAGCCGGGCGCGCCTACAAACAGGTACGCATGACTCGCTCGGCCGCTCTCGACGGCACGCTGCAAAAAGTCGCGCACCCGAGGCTGTGTCTCAAGATGGGCCAGCAGCGCGGCGGGCGGCGCCGAGTTCTGTGCAGCCGACATGGCCTACGCCTCCTCAGAAAGCTCGGCCAAAGCCGACCGCGCCGCCTTGGCCGGCACGGAGAGGCCCGCGCGGCAGACCTCGGCCAGCACGCACGCAAAGACCACGTCCACGCCCGGCTTGGCGTCAATCAGGCGCACGCGCTCCGGCTCCTCACGCGAGATGGTGCGAAAACCGGCGGCGACGCGCTCCTGGTAGGCGATGCCCTTGGCCTCCATGCGATCGGCCGTGCGCCCCGCCGTGCGTGCCGCAGCGTCTGCGGGGTCGATATCCATAACAAGGGTGAGGTCCGGATGACACGAGCCCACGGCAAGGGCGTTTGCCATCGCGGCCTGTTCGCGCGGGACGCTGCCCGCAAACGACTGATAGGCGGTAGTGGAGTCGTAGAAGCGGTCGCACACCACTACGGTGCCCGCTTCCAGCGCAGGCGC
Source organism: Collinsella sp. An2 (assembly GCF_002160065.1). Taxonomy (GTDB): domain Bacteria; phylum Actinomycetota; class Coriobacteriia; order Coriobacteriales; family Coriobacteriaceae; genus Limicola. The sequence goes on from NZ_NFJW01000005.1 coordinate 88,318, forward strand.
GATCACCTCGTGCACAAGCTGGGCGCGCGCCGCCTCGTACAGCAACAGCTCGCAGGTGTCACTCATCTCCGCGTTGTCCGGATCAAGCAGAAGCGCGCGAATCTTCTCGGAGATCGCGACGCCGCCCGGCTCCCGCAGCAAAAGCGTGTCGTAGCCCGCATGACGCAGGGCGGCAGCCAGCAGACGCGCCTGTGTGGACTTGCCACAGCCATCGATACCTTCCAGTGTGATGAACGCCGGCGACGGCTTGGGGCTTTCCGATTGAGCGAACTCGCCCTCCGGGGTGTGTCCGGAACCGTGGAGCATATCGTCCGCAAGCCGCTCTGCCATGTGTCCTCCCAACGTATATTCGATCTCGACCATCATACCCGTTCGGCGCGACGCAAGTACCCGTTGGAACTTTGGCAACGCCCGTGAGCCGTCAGGAGGCACCTGCTGGAAATTCGACGCGGCTGCGAAAAGTTCGGGGCGCCTGCAGAAAGTTTCCGCACCGAGAGTCCAAATCACCCCCGTTTTTCGAGATTTTTTGGACTCTCGGGGCCGTAACTTCTGCGAGGCACACCCTGCCGCTGGCTTGGCTACAGTTACGACCTCAAGGGAACGCCGGCCTGAAACAGCAGGCGAAAGAGATAGGCTTCATCAGTCGCCTGCGTAAAGGAGGCCCTCAGCACCGTGGCTCCGGTCAGATTGATATGAGACTCGCGCAAGCGCTCCTCCGACATGCGCCGAGCGACCTCTCGCACGTCTTGCGCATCAGACCGTCCTCTGCCCGCATAGTACTTTCCCAGACCATCGAGCTCCAGGATGATGACCCTCCCATCTAGAAGGCACCAATAGTAGTCGACGTTTCGAGGAGCTCCCGGCCTCATAGGATCGTCGACCTCGACCTGAAGCTCGGGAATCACAAACCCAAGTTCTATGATGATCGCCCGCACAATGGACTCACCGCCGTTTTCGCTTCTTCCGTCCATGTAGCGCGCCACCATACGAGCCGCATCAATCCCATGCCTGCCTTTCCCGCGATGCTCGACATATGCTCGAAATCGCTCGGGAGTAACAAGCTTCCAATGAAGCGCCGCGTCACAAACTGCCAATCCGTGGCGAAACCCACCGTGACAGGCGCAGTCGAGCATCGTACGTTCTATGGAGGTCGCCTTGACTCCCCGCATAACGACGGGCGTATCGTCGGTAACGCATTGGCATTGCACCAGCCCCCGCATGCGCCGCTTGTGGCCGTTTGGCCCAATGCCCACGGTAAGAGGCAGCAGCTGGGAGTTTGGCACATCAAGCCCCCAGGCCAGCGCGGCAGAAAACGAGCAGAACGTCCAATCGGGGTGAAGGAACGCGGCGGTACGCAGTACATGCAGGGCAAACTCACGCTTCGAAAGGTGTTGCCGATAGTCTCGGTATGCATACATGCCAAAGTAGGGAGAGACAAGCTCGCCTCGTTCGACGCGTCGGTCCAGCGCCTTTCGTTCGTTGGACGATGAAGCCACTGCAAATCTGCCCTGCCGCTGCGCCGCCAACAGCTTATGTCTGAGTTCCAACGTTTTGCCGCGCCACATGCTGCCCCCTATCCATATAGGTAGATAGCTGCATCGTAAGGCGCATGTCTTACAGGCTTCTCACGCTGGTCTCTCCGTGCTCTCCCCCAAAGCTCACCCAAATCTAACAAGGCAATGAAGCGTCCAGAAATGCGCAGGTAGAGCTGCGATTGTGCGCAGCTTTGTGTGTATTATTCCAGCGTGATACAGGCGGAACATGGAAACCGATCATCGCCCAACGGTTACATGCAGGCTCTGAGCGGCCTGTCAGCGCGGATATAGAGGACGTGGGCGTCCATATGGAAATGCGGGGCAAAGACTTTGGCATTGGGCTCGACGCGGACGAATATGCTGCTGAGATCGCTCCATGGAAGTTCGGGGCGTCTGCAGAAAGTTTCCGCACCGAGAGTCCAAATCACCCCCGTTTTTCGAGAATTTTTGGACTCTCAGGGCCGTAACTTCTGCGAGATGCACGTAACTCGGAAATGCCACACGCAACCAGGAACAACCGTACGCAACTTGAGAGCGGAGCACGTAACTCACAGACGACAGGCAGCGATAAAAAAGAGCCGCGTCGGCTACGGCCAACAACCGGAAGCTGACGCGGCTCTATCGCCCTTTACTGGGACGCCGACGTCTTTGTTGCAGCCTTCGAGCCAGACTTCGTCGACGTCTTTTTAGCGGTCGACTTTGCCGTCTTGGCAGCAGACGTTGCCGCTTTTGCCGACGACTTCGCCGACGCGCCCTTGCGCCCACGGCCGCGCCCAGAAGCGGGCTTCTTCTCCTTACCGGGGCAGTCCATGTTCACGCAGATGCGCCACGGTCCGCGCGCGGTCTCCACCACCACGACGGGCGCTCCGCAATGCTCGCACACCTCGCCGGTGGCCGTGAGCTTGCCGCGCGCCGGCAGCGGATACGAAACCCCGCACTCGTCGTAGTTGGTGCAGCGGATGAATCGCTTGCCGCTGCGCTCGCTCTTATGCGCCACCAGGTCGCCGTGACGACCGGCCTCCTTGCACACCGAGCACTCGCCCACCACCAGATCGGGCTCGTAGTTCGTGGGGCATTTGGGATTCACGCACGTCTCGTAGGCCTTCTGCCTAAACGGCTGGCACTTGATCCGCGGAGCCCCGCATTCGGGACACACGGCGCCCTCGCCCTCAATCGGCGAGACCTTGACGCCGCTCGGCACGGGATAGGTGACGTCGCAATCGGGCCATCCCATGCAGCCGATGAAGCTGCCACGAGTTTTGGCCGAAGTCTTCATGACCAGGTCCTTGCCGCACTTGGGGCAGGTGCCCACCTTGGCATCGGCGGTCACCGCGTCGGCAATCGCCTCGCCCAGATCGTCCTTGTGCTCGATCAGGTCGTCGAGCATGCCGGCCAGCAACGCACGGGAGTGATCGACCACGTGGTCCTGCGTGTCCTGGCCCTCGGCAACCTTGGTCATATCTTCGTCGAGCTCGGCCGTCATCTCGGGCGTCGTGATGCGCGGCGCAAACTCATGCAGCGCGTCTACGATGGCCATGCCGAGCTGACTGGGCTCGATGGGGTCGTTTTTGAGGTAACGCACCTGGTAGAGACGCTCGATGATGCTTGCGCGCGTGGACTTGGTGCCCAGCCCGCGCTTCTCCATCTCCTGCACCAGACGCCCCTGGCTGTAGCGCGCCGGCGGCTCGGTCTGCTTGGCCTCGAGCTTGATATCGTGCACGTCCACCGCATCGCCCTCGGAAAGCGGAGGCAGCTGCTCGTCGCGCTTGAGGCCATACGGATACGCCTCGCGGAAGCCCGGGCTCACCAGCACATCGCCCGACGCCGTGAACGGCTCGCCCGCAACATCGATTGCAAGCTTCGTGTTCTCAATGGTCGCAGGACCCATAAGCGTAGCCAGGAAGCGCCGCGCGATGAGCATGTAGAGCTTCTTCTGTCCGCCATCGAGCGTCTCGGGATTGCCCTGGCCCGTGGGATGAATGGGCGGGTGGTCGGTTGTCTCGGTCTTGCCGCGTGTAGGCTTCATGGGCCCCGCCAGCACCTTCTTGCACACAGGCGCCAGCGCAGGCGAGCCCGCGGCAAGCCCCTTGACGATGCCGCCCAGATCGAGCGAGCGCGGGTACACGGTGTTGTCGACGCGCGGGTACGAGATAAAGCCCGCCATATAGAGGCTCTCCGCGATGCGCATGGTGCGCGCGGGGCTGATGCCCTCGGCCGCCGCCGCGGCCTGCAGCGACGTGGTGTTGAACGGCGTGGGCGGCTGCTGTTTGCGCGAGCGCTTGGCAACAGACGTCACCGTGCCCTTGGTGGCGCCGTCGACGTGCGCGAACGCCTGCTCAGCCGCCGTTTTGTCGGTAAAGCGAGCGGTGGCGTGACTGATCTTGAACTCGGTCTCGGGCTGTCCCGACGCCGCAGCCAGACCGCGAATCTGCCAGTAGTCCTCGGGTACAAACGCCATGCGCTCGCGCTCGCGCTCCACGACGAGCGCCAGGGTGGGCGTCTGCACGCGACCGGCCGAGCGCACATTGCCAAAGCCGCCGAAACGCGCCAAGGTGAGGTAGCGGGTAAGCACCGCGCCCCAGATGAGGTCGATGTACTGACGGCTCTCGCCCGCGTCGGCCAGGTTCTGGTCGAGCTCCACAAGGTTGTCGAACGCCGCGGTTACCTCGCCCTTGATAAGGGCCGAGTACCGGGCGCGATAGGCCGGCACATCGGGCGCGACCTCGCGCACCATATCAAGAGCATCCGAGCCGATGAGCTCGCCCTCGCGGTCGAAGTCGGTGGCGATAATCACCGCGTCGGATTTCTTGGCCAGGTTCTTGAGCGCGCGGATGATCTCCTTCTCCGCCGGCTTCTTTACGATGGGTGCCCAGGTAAGATACGGCAGGCTCTCGACCTTCCAGCCCTTGATATTGATGCCGTTGGGCAGATACGGACGACGTTTGGAGCTGTACGGAGGCCGCGCAAGACCGTCCGGCACGTCGGCCGGCAGCACCTCGCCGTCTTCGGAAACGCTGTACCAGCCCTGTTTCTTGTCGAACAGGATCTCGTCGGGGAAATCGGGCGCCAGGATATGACCGGCAAGGCCCATGGACACCCAATCCTCACCCTTCACGGTGAATCGATAGACCGCGGTGTTGTACACCTTGTCGTTCTTTGGTTTGCCGGCGTCACTCAGCAGCTGAGCAATCTTTTGCGCGGCGATGTTTTTCTCTGCAATGACGAGCTTCACCGAAGGCTCCTTGTCTATATGCATCCTCGGCGCAGCGACATGGCCGTGCGGCGCGCGGCGACCGCAGGCCGCAGCACGCGCCCGAGCAGCGGACGATGTCCGCGCGGGGTTTCTTTCGATACCGCACCATACCATGAAGCATGGATATACGCGAACAGGACACATTTTTTAGCAATGAACCACGTCGAGAGACATGGACGTTTGCAGCCAGCTGGCCACAGATGCAGCGGGCCGCAGGGAGTCGGCGACTGCGCGGACGGCAGAGCCGAGACCCCACGACACCCGAGCGGAACGTGGGGCCCGCGGAAGATGCAGGGCCGCGCGAGCTGCGTGAGGCGGTGCGGCGCCCCTCCACACCCAAAACCTCGACAGCACAGGCCGGCCCGCCGCTCATCCCTCGCGACGGGCCGGCCTGAAACCAGCGCATAGGTTTGTGACATCCATCTCGGCGCGCGCTTCGCTGCGCCCCGACCCGCTATCGAACGGTCACCGACCCCGAGACGGAGTCTGCCGTGATCTTCGCCGCGCCGTCGCCCGCCACCACGCGGGCGCTCGGGCCGTTCTCCGTGGTCTCGCCAAGCGCGCTCGAAAAGCTGCCCGAAACGCGATCGCTCGTAAGAGTAAAGCCGGCGTCGTCCGGAAGGTCGAGCAAGATCGCCCCGCTCGTCGTGCTAGCGTCCAGACTGGGCGGCAGCGAACCGGTCGGAGATACCTTGATGTCGCCGGAAACCGTACTGATATCGAGGGACCCCGTCGCCGACCCGTCGAGAGCAATGGCGCCGGAAATCGTTGCGACCGAGACGCCTCCCGCGTCAAGCCCGCTCACCGTGACATCCGAACTCACCGTGGCCACGTCGAGGTTATCGCAGGCGAGGTCCGCAAGCGACAGGCTCGCCACAGTGCTTTTCAGCGACACCGAGCCAAGCGACACGCCCTGAGGAAGTTCGATCTCGAGCTCCATCGGAGGAAGGTCATATGTGCTGTCGATTCCCTTGGGCAGTCCGTCGTCCACAGAAAGCGTGCCTGCGCCCTCGTCCAGCTTGACCGTAGCCTTGGTCGGGTCCATGTCGTAGGTGCCGATGCCCACCCTCTCGTGGACAGCCACCTGGTCGCCCGTGCCGCGCTTCACGGACACCGAGCCGACGTTCCAGGTGATGTCGAGCGCTTTGACGCTCTCCGCGTCGAACGTCCACCGCTCGCCGATGGGCGAATCGACCGTCGTGCGATGCGCCGCGCTCCGTGTCCCGCCATCCGAAACGATGTCTCCCAAATCGATATTCAGACCCGAAAGCACGTTTGAGACCCGAGCCTGCAGTCCACCGGTCGCCAGATAGACCAGCGGAGCCGCGATGAGCGCGATAATCAGCGCGGCCGCGACGATGACCTTGACCTTCTCGTTCTTCTGCAGACGCACCATGCCTATCGCCTCCCCTCAGGGTCGCGCGGGTCGGCGGGACGGTCACTCATGCCCTCGCCAGCGCCCTTGGCAGCAGCGGGCGGAACATCCTCGGCCTCACGGGCCAAGGCCCCGTCGAGGATATTTGCCAGCCAGTGATACACCGGGATGGTGAAAAACACCAGGAACGAGTAGGGAGCCGCACCGGCAAGCGTCAGTATGAACCACAGCGGTATCATGAGGACGCCGTAGGGGAATGAGCGCCAGGGACCCTTGGTGCGGGCACGGCGGGCGTCGTCGGTCGCCCGCGTGGCCTGGGTGCTCGCCTGCGTCGCGGCCTCTGCGGCCCGCGCAGCAGCCTGACTCGCCTGCGTGGCGGCAGCGACCGCTTGCGCCGCGGCCTCGCGGTCGGCGGCGCGAGAAGCTTGCTCGGCCCCCGCCTGCTCCGCGCGCTCGGCGTTCTCAAACGCGACGTCGTCCTCAATCTCTTTGTCGACACTCAACAAATCGTCCAGGCTCACCCCATAAAGATGCGCGAGGGCAATAAGATTCTCGGTGTCGGGCGAGCTCTCCGCACGCTCCCACTTCGAGACGGCCTGCCGCGAGAGCCCAAGCTCGTTGGCAAGCGCCTCCTGGCTATATCCCTTCGCGCGTCTAAGCTCAGCCAGACGCTGTGCGATCTGCACGTTCATGATGACCCCAATCCGCCGGAGCCCGATGCCCCGGGCCGTTATTCACTCGTTTTGCGGCGCCGTTGGCTATACCGTAGCCGGCGGACCGGTCGCCACACCAGCAAGTCTGGTGGGAATTTCCCGCAACTGCCGGTTGCGGAGCCTCTGAGCTGGGAAAACGCCAACCTGTTCCCCTTGCACCCCGCAGGCTGGAGACCGGGGAACACCACGCCCAGCAGGACCGTGCGGATTGTACAACAGCCACAGGCAAGCGACGGGACGGGACGCAAGCTAGCTGCGGGCGGCCTCGATGCGGTCGACGAGCCACGTGACCCACTCGTCCATGCCGTCCCCCTTGGTGGCGCTTACGCTAAAGCGCGGTGCCTGAGGATTGAGGTCGTCAAGCGTGCCGTTATATGCCTTCTGGTCGAAGTCGAACGCAGGCGCAACGTCGATCTTGTTCAGCAGGATCGCGCCGGCATGCTGGAAGATGCCCGGATACTTGACCGGCTTGTCGTCGCCTTCGGGCACCGAGAGGATCATCACGCTGAGGTTCTCGCCCAGATCAAAATCCACGGGGCATACGAGGTTGCCCACGTTCTCGATAAAGATGACGTCGATGGCATCGAGCCCCACCCCGGCGTCCAGCGCATCGACGGCCTCGCGAATCATGTTTCCCTCGAGATGGCAGAGCCCGCCGGTGTTGATCTGCACGGCGGGGATGCCGGCCTCTTTCATGGTCACGGCATCTACATCGGACGCGATGTCGCCCTCGATGACCGCGCAGCGCAGCCCATGGCCGTCGCGCAGCCGCTCGTTGGTCGCAAGAATCGTGGAGGTCTTTCCCGAGCCGGGGCTGGAAAGCACGTTGATCACAAAGGTATGGCTGCCGCGGAACCGGTCACGCAGCTCGGCGGCCAGGCGGTCGTTGCGCGAGAGGATAGGCGTGGAAATGTCGACGGTACGCTCGGACATGGTTCCTCCTTGGATCGTGGTATGGGTGGTGCGCAGGCACAGGACCGACACCTTGCGATGTTGGCCGGACGGCGCAGGGGACGGCGCAGGGCCTCTCCGACGGCGGCCCGGCAGCGGCGCGAATACACAGGACCGCCCGGGCCACGCGGCGCCGAAGCGGTCCTGAACAGCAGTATCTGGATTAGTCGGGCGTCTCGATTTCGACCGAGACGATATCGAGATCACGGCCGTGCACGAGGCGCGTGTCTCCACTGCCACAGGCGGGACAGCGCAGATGGCGCACGTCGTGGTCGAACTCGTTGCCGCATGCCCGGCAAACGCTGTGCGGATGGACCTCCTCGACCGTCAGCTCGCAGGCCGCGGTCTGCGGATCCTCCTCGCGCAGAACCTCCCACGCAAAGTCCAACGACTCACGCACGACCTCGGTCATGTCCCCGATGCGCAGCGTCACGCCCACGGCGCGCGTCGCGCCCTCGTGCTGCACGGTGGCGCGCACGGTGGAAAGCACGCCGTCCACGATGCCCATCTCGTGCATGAGCGCGCTAAGCCTCCTCGTCCTCTTCCGAGAAGAAGCCCAGGCGGCTGCCCGTGAGCCCCGCCTTGCCCTCGCGCGCCACGATCACGAAGCGCGTAATGGCCAGCGAGAGCTCGTAGAGCGACAGCATGACCGCATAGAGCAGCAACAGCGTCACCGGGCTGGCGTCCGGGGTCACGGAAGCCGAGATGACAAGCATGACCACGTAGATGTAGCGCCACGCCTTGCGGAAGCTGGCGTAGGGCACGATGTGGAACGTGGCCAGATAGAACACCACGAGCGGCAGCTCGAAGGAGATGCCAAAGCCCACCATCAGCAGGATCTCGGTGTTCACGTAGTTCTCGAGGTCGGGAAGCGCGGTCGCGATGGCGTTCGTCTCGCCGATCAGCCACTCGAAAGCCGCCGGAATGATGAGCGCATAGGCGAAGATGGCGCCCGCAAAGAACAGCACGACGGCGATGAGCAGCGTCGGCACCACCCAGCGGCGCTCGTTGGGCTTAAGCGCCGGCAGGAAGAAAGCGAGCACCTGCCAAACGATCATGGGGGTGCACGCCACCGCGGCGATCTTGATGGCGATGCTGAAACGCAGCGAGAAGCCGCCGAGCGAGGACATGATGTAGAACTGGCCGCTCGGCACATACGGGGCGATGGGATCGCTCAGGATGTCCACGATCGTAGGGGTGGCGAAGTACATGACGACCGTCATGACGAGCACCGTCACCACAATGATGGTAAGACGGCGACGAAGCTCTCCCAGATGGTCAAGAAGCGGCATGCGCGCAGGTCCGATAGGCACTACCGCTCACCTCCTTCCACGGCCGGGGCGTCCGGGGCGGTCTTGGGGGCGTCGGCGTTGGCGCCGGCCTCGGGGGCAGCGCCGGTGCTGGCATCAGCGGCCTCGGCGGCGTTGTCGGCTGCGGCCTCCTCGGCCTCCACCGCGTGATGCTTGCGGGGACGGCGAGCGTAGAGGTCCTCGGTCGTGCGCACGGGGTCGGCGGCAGGCTCGTCCTGGTTCGCCGCAGACGCATCCGCGGCCTTCGACGCGTCGTCTGCGGAAGCGCTCGCCGGAGCGGTCGCGGCCGTCGCAGTGGCGGCTGCGGCCTTGTCGTCTGACGGAGCAGCGGAAGCCGTCTCGCCCGACGTGCCTTCAGCCTCGGCCTCCTTCGCCGCCTTCTCGGCAGCAAGGCGTGCACGGCGCTCTGCGAACGTCTCTTTACGGGCCTCGGCGGCCTTCTCGGTCGCGATATCGGCATCCTCGTCGTCCGCTGCGGCGGAAGCACCCGCCTTCTTGGGCTTCAAGGGCGCCTGGGCGGCAGCCGTCATGGGGTCGATGACCTCGGCCTGCACGACGGACGTCATCTTTTCCTGGGTCTCTCGGAACTGCCGCAGAGCACGGCCGATCGTCCGACCCATCTGGGGCAGCTTGTCTGGTCCAAAAAGAAGAAAAGCGAAGACCACGATGATTAGCAGCTCGCCCTCGCCGATACCGAACACGCGAAACCTCCAAGGGGATTCGTTTGAAGGTCATGCGGCAAGACCACATGACCAGCATGAGCACATAACCGTATGAGTATACCGCCCCAGCCCCTTCGTGAGCCCGGGTGCTGGAGTTCTTTACAGGGGCGTGATGGAAATCTCCTGATCCACGCCCAGAAGCTGGGCCACGCGCATGACGCCCGGCTGCGCGTTCACAACCGAGAAGCGCATGCCGTGCTCGGCCGCATGGTGCGCGGCGCCCACGAGCACGCCGATGCCCGTGGAGTCGATATAGGCCACCTTCTCGAAGTCGAGGCAGACCTCCTCGGTGGGCTGCTCGAGAGCCAAATCGATGGCGTCACGCAGCTTGTTCGCGTTCGAGATGTCGACCTCGCCCGCCACAGACACGCTATAGCGCTCGGGCGCGGGCTGTGTGGTGATAGTGAGCTCCATGGTTACTCCTTCTATATAGCGGTAGGGTCGCGCGTTGGTACGACCCCGCGATTTCCTATGTCTGACCTACTCGGACGCCTGGAGCGCGTCCAGGCGCTGCTGCGCATAGTCTTTTACATTGTACGCGTCGTCGTCGCCTGCGGCATCAATCGCTCGCTGATAGGCCGTGGCAGCGTCGTCGGTGCGTCCGTCGGTCTCGTAGAACATGCCCAGATTGGCCCACGCCGGTGCAAACGAGTCGTCGTCGGCAAGCAGGTTCTCAAGCGCAGTGATGGCCGCGTCGTGGTCCCCGGTGTAAAAGACGCAGATGGCTCGGTCGACCACCACCGACTTGGACCCAGGATTGCCATCCAGGTATTCGTCGTAGTACTCGATCGCGTTGGTGAAGATCTCGCGCGCATGCGCCTCGTCTTCGGTGCCATCCGAATGGTTGAGGGCGGCCACACCCCAGTCGAAGTAGCCGTTGGCCAGGTTGAGGAGCGCCGACGGATTGGAGGGATCAGCCTCGTACTGGGTGCGAAGCGTCTGGGCCGCCGTGCCGTACTGGGCGTCGACGGTCTCCATGACATCCTCGTCCTGGGCATCCTGAGAGCCGTCGCTTTGGGCCTGGGCCGCATTCTGCGCAGAGGCGTCCGCCGATCCCGTCGTGGCCGGCGTGGCCAGCTGAAGAACCAGCGCCACGGCGATTCCCGCCACCGCAACGAGCGCCACGATGATGACCGCGATGCGGGCGCGGCCCGTCTGTTGCGCATTGAACGCCATGGGTCCTCCTATTCGGCCGAGGCGGCGTCCGACTGGGCGCCTTCAGCCGCACCGTCGTTTCCGGCGGCGTCGGCAGAGTCACCGGCCGTCGTGTCATCCTCTACATGCGCGGTGCCGTCCTCGTCGACCGTGACGTTTGGATGCCCCTCGGGCAGGCTGTACGAGGAGTCCAGGTCGTCAGTGGACTGATACTGCGCCTGCTGCTCGAGCGCCCCCAGCGTGGCGGACGACCCCAGCAAATAACCGATCACCACGCCCAAAAGCAGGGCGATGACGGCAATGGCAAGCACCATCCAGAACGGCGGCGGGTCGCGACGGGCGACGCTGTCGTCCCCCTCCTGGGGGCGAGGGTCGTCCTCTTGCGCGGCGCGCCGCTTTGAGCGCGCCTGCTTGCGCGACGCCTTCGGGGCAACGCCCTCGGCAGAAGCACCCGCTTCGGGGGCGGCTTCCTGTTCCTCGGATTCCATGAGCTCCTGCTCGTCGTCGAAGAATTCGTCGGCCATTATGCGCGCTCCTCGGCAGCCAGCTGTGCGCACACCAGCTTGGTGGCAAGCACCAAGATGTCCAGCGCGGCCCCCAGTTCCTCGAGCGAGGGATACGTGGGCGCAATACGGATGTTGGTGTCCTGGGGATCCTTGCCGTACGGCCAGGTGGCGCCCGCCGGCGTCAGCTTCACGCCCATCTGCAGGCACAGAGCAACGATGCGCTTGGCGGAACCCGGCTGCGCGTCAAACGAGACAAAGTAGCCGCCGTTGGGGTTCGTCCAGGTGGCGCAACCCGTATCTCCCAGGCCCTCGCCCAGCTTCTGCTGCACGAGCGCAAAGCGCGGACGCAGGAACTCGGCGTGCTTCGCCATGTGGGCGCGCAGGGCCTCCATGGTGGGCAGGAAGCGAGCGTGGGCAAGCTGGTTGAGCTTGTTCGCGCTGATGAGGCCCACCTGCAGGGTGCGCGAGACCTCGGCCATGTTGGCAAACGACGAACCGAAGAAGGCCACGCCCGCGCCCGGGAAGGTGATCTTGGAGGTCGAGGCGAACTCGAGCACGCGGTCCTCGTTGCCGGCCTCGAGCGCCACGTCGTGGATGTTCAGCAACTTGTCGCCGTGATCGGTGAGGTCGTGCACGCAGTACGCGTTGTCCCACACGATGCGGAAGTCCGGGGCGGCACACTTCATGGTGGCCAGGCGACGGACCGTCTCGTCGGAGTACGTGATGCCCGTGGGGTTGGAATACTTGGGCACGCAGAACATGCCCTTGATCGAGGCGTCCTCGGCAACGAGGCGCTCGACCTCGTCCATGTCGGGGCCCGTGGGCGTCATGCGAACGGGGATGTTCTCGATACCCAGATCCTGCGTGAGGCCGAAGTGGCGGTCGTAGCCGGGGGCGGGGCACAGGAACTTCACGTGGTCGAGCTTGTTCCAGGGGGTGTAGCCCGGCACTCCCTTCTCCCAGTAGTGCACGAGCACCGACTGCATGATGTTTAGGCTCGAGGAACCCAAAACGATGGTCTGGCCCGCAGGTACGCCCAGGAATGCGCCAGCAAGACGACGAGCCGACGGGATTCCCTCGAAGCAGCCGTAGTTGCTGCAGTCCACGCCCTCGTCCATGAGGTCGGCGGAGCTGCTGAGCACGTCGAGCAAGGGGCGCGAGATGGCAACCTGCTCGGGGCTGGGCTTGCCGCGCGCCATATCGAGCTTGAGGCCTTTTGCGGTGACCTCGGCAACCTCGGCCTCGAGCTGCGAAATTGCTGCAGCCAGCTCCTCGTTGCCCATGCGCTGGTACATGGTCTCCATGTGCTTCCTCCCCATCGCCATAAACCGGGGCGGCGCCCTGCCGCGCCGACCAGCCGGGCCCGCGCCGGCATGCAGGCGCCGGCGGGACGGTATGTCAATCCCGCCTAGTATACCTACACCGACGGGCCCTCGACGGGCCCAAGCTGCCTCCGCAACAGAACCTACGCCGAAAACCGAAATGCAGACGGCCGGTATCGGCGGGCAGGTGTCGGGTATAGTGGTTTCGCGCGTCAGGACGTCAGCGCCCGGACGCGCCCGCACGAATCGCACGCGCCCGCTGAAAGGATGTCCCATGGATATGGAAATGATTCGCTCGGAGTCCTTTGGCGAGCTCCAACGCCTGGTGGACAGCCTGTACGTTGGCCGCGAAGTCGTTGACCGCCTGGACCTCGTCGTGCAGGCGGAGATACTTGACCTCGATGCCGACCTGCAGGAAATCGTCACTCTCGTACCGCCCGGGGCCTATGAGCGCCAGCGCCTGTGCGACCAGTTGAACTCCGCGCTGGCTGCCCACGGCTGGGGCGCGGTATACGGCACGGTAGAGTAGCGCATCGGGCGGGGCACCGGGACAGCACATCGGGTTAGGCTCCGGGATGGCGTGCCGGGTCAGGCGCCGGGACAACGCGCCGACCGAGCCGTCGCCTGCACCATATTTAGGGACGCGTCCCATCGCCGTAAACGACAACTCGCCGATGAAGTCCTAGATTTGGACGTTTTAGAGGCCCAAAATGGCAAAATCTAGGACTTCAATTGCATGCGAGGGATACGCCGGGGGCCGGCCTTGGAATTCCGGATGAGCGAGCGCGCCGCGCGGCATATGGACGGGCAAGCGGGCGGCGTGTGGCCCGCCCCACGCACAATTCGCGCGGCACCGCGGACAAGCGGGCGCCACAGGGCCCGCCACGCGCACGACTCGCACAGTCCCGCGCAGGCGGCCGGCGCGCTCGACCACCTATCGCTTCTTTCCGCGACAAACAACGTGCATGTATGCCAGGCCAATCAGCGCTGCCGACACCGAGGCGGCAAGGATCGCCGTCTTCGAGGCAAGCAGCTCGGCGGGAATCTCGGTAAACGCCAGACCCGAGATGAGAATCGACATGGTAAAGCCGATGCCGCCCAGAATGCCCACGCCCACGATATGCGGCCAGCGCACGCCCTTCGGAAGGTCGGCCAGACCAACCTTAACCAGCACGAACGTTACGCCCACAATACCGATCGGCTTGCCCAGAAGCATGCCCAGATACGTTCCGAGTGCCACTGGATCGAATACCAGAGACAGCGGGTCAACACCCACCAGGCGAACCTGGGCGTTCACAAAGGCGAACAGCGGAAGAATCAAGAAGTTCACCGGGGTCGAAATGTAGTGCTCGAGACGCTGAAGCGGCGGCGTTACGCGGTGCATGACGCGCTCTACGCCGCGAACGGCATGGGTGAAGTCGTGCTGCCCCAGGATATGCGACTCGTCGTCGAAGCGATCGTCAAGCTCGGGAAGCTTGGAACCCAGCCAGGAGACAAGGCTGCCGGCGTTGATGTCGGACCGGGCGGGGATGGTGAACGCCAGGATCACGCCGGCGAGCGTCGCGTGGATTCCGCTCTGGAACAGGCAGAACCACAGCACCAGGCCAAGCGCCAGATACGGGGCAAGCCGAAAGTGTCGGCGCCGATTGAGCACCACCAGCAGAATCGTCACCACGGCCGCGGCGGCAAGCCACACCAAGCTTGGCGCGTGTCCGTAAAACAGCGCGATCGCGGCGATCGCCAGCAGGTCGTCGGCGATGGCGAGCGTCGAGAAGAACACCTTGATCGCAGGCGGAACGCTGCTGCCCAGCAGCGACAGCACGCCAAGGGCAAACGCGATGTCGGTCGCCATCGGGATGGCCCATCCATAGACGGCGCCCCCGCGGTTCAGCACCGCATAGATCGTGGCAGGCACCACCACGCCGCCGACCGCGGCCAGCATGGGCAGCATGGCCTGGCGCGGACGACGCAGCTCACCGACCGTCATCTCGTACTTCAGCTCGATGCCCACAAGCAAAAAGAAGATGGCCATGAGGAAGTCGTTGACGAACAGCTCGAAGGAAAGCGAGAACTCCCAGCCGCCAATGGCGACGGTCACGGGCTGCATGAACCAGTCATGAAGGGCAAAGAACGCATCGGTGTTTGCGCAGATGACCGCCGCGACAGCAGCCACGATCATCACGAGAGCCGAGATCGTTCCGTTGGAGGTGATGCGCTCCAGCACGCTCCGGCGCTCCAGCCGACGACGCTGCCGGGCGCTGACGAGCCAGGACGTCTCGCCGCCCGGCTCCATCACAAGCGCCTTGCGCTCAGCCACCTTGGGCGTCGCGGCGTCGATGCGGTTTTCGGAACGCTTGGTCATGATGTGCTTGGCACTCCCCTCGTCTCGCGCGGGCTGCGGTCGCATGTCGCGCGCCAGCCCGCTCTCTAAAAAGGCGAGGCACCCAAGATGGATACCTCGCCATTGCTTGCTGATATGAGCCTACCCGAAGGCGGCGCACGTCATCCGCATATCCCGACCGGCTCCACAGGTACTCCGAAACCTGAGGCGCCGCATCGTGACCGCCCGCGCTTACTCGCCGGCAGCGATGATGGGAGCGGCGACCTGCTTCTTGCGGGACAGCACGCCGGGCATCCACACGCCCTCGGCGACGTCCTTGATGCCCAGGCCCTTCTGCGCCACGGCGGTCTCGCCCTCGAAGAGCACCTGGGAGCCCTCCTCCATGATGTCGGTGATGCACAGCACGATGCCATCGGCACCCTTCTTCTTCATGTAGGCCTTCATAGCCGTACGAATCTCGGGAACCATGCCGAGCGCGCGGGACTTATCGACCGTCTCGTACTGGCCGATGAGCAGCTTCTTGCCGCCCACCTCGAAAAGCTTGATGTCGTTGCCGACCATCTGCTCGGGCGTGAAGGAGCCGGACGGACGGGACAGGAAGACCTCCATGCCAAACTTGACGGGGTCGACACCCAGCTTGGAGCCGAGCTCGGCGGCGATGGCGCGGTCGACCTCGGTGGTGGTGGGGCTCTTGAGCATGAGCGTGTCGGTCATCATGGCCGAGAGCAGCAGCTTGGCCTGGGTCTCGGTGGGCTCGACGCCCAGGATGTCGAAGAGCCAGGTGACGATGGTGCAGCTGGAGCCCCAGGGCAGCGCCACGATGTGGAGCGGTGCGGCAGTGGTGAGGCCACCAAAGCGATGGTGGTCGACGACGCCGATGATCTCGGCATGCTCGAGACCCTCGACCGACTGGCCGGCCTCGTTGTGATCGGTGAGGACCACCTTCTGCGGGGCCTTGTTGGCGGCAGGCGCCTTGATGCCCTTTAGCAGACGCGGCTTGTCGACGCCGTTGTCGGCAAGAAGCTTGGCGGACTCGGCGGGCAGCGGGCCCAGGCAGCGGGCCTCGTAGGTGTCGCCGTTGTAGTTGAGCTGGTTGAGCAGCTGGGTCAGGACGACCGAAGACATGATGGCGTCGTTATCAGGATTCTGATGACCAAAAACGAAAACGGTGCTCATGGGGATTCCCTTCGGATGATGAGGCGGGGCGAGCGCTCCGCCGAATGGATTGAGCAGCCTTTATCGTAGCACGAACCGGCAGCGACCCCCGGCTTTCATAGCATTGTGACGCACCGGCTCAAAGCCTTCCGACAGCACAAGGCGGGCGACCCGCTCCCCGCGATGCAGGGAAGCGCAGCCGCCCGCCTTCAAATTCCGCTGACGTGCGATTACGGGTGAACGACGCCTAGGCGCCCGCCGCCTGAAGCGCCACGTAGGCGGCGCCGAAGATGCCGGCGTCGTTGCCGAGCGATGCGACCTCGATGGGGGTCTCGGTGCACACGGCAAGCGCGTAGCTCTTGTAGCGCTCCACGAGACGGTCCAGGAACATGTCGGACGAGTTGGAGGTGCCGCCGCCCAGCACGAACGCCTCGGGATCCACGACGCTCGAAATGATGGCGAGCGCGCGGCCCAGATAGTCGCACATGGTATCGATGGCCGCCCACGCCGCCTCGTCACCACTCTTGGCGGCCGCGAACACCGAACGCGAATCGCTGGGGCCCTCGAGCTCGACCGGCTCGGTGCCGCGCGCGGCGCACTCGGCTTTGTAGCTCGTGACGATGCCCGTCGCAGAGGCATACTGCTCAAGATGGCCCTTCCCGCCGCAGCCGCACACGCGTGTCTCCGCCGGGTTCATGCACATATGTCCAATCTCGCCACCTGCGCCCACGGCGCCCGCGACGAGATGGCGATTGACGATGACACCGCCGCCGACACCCGTTCCCAGTGTCACGAAGACGAGGTTTTGATAGTCGCGTCCGCTGCCCGCCCAAAGCTCGCCCATGGCGGCGGCGTTGGCGTCGTTGGCAAACTGCACCGTGACGTTGGGGCACACCTTCTCAAGCGCCGCCTTGAGGCCGGCCTCGTTGAGCTGGATGTTGGCCTGCAGGCGAATCTTGCCGTCCGCGGGGACCGGGCACGGCACGGCCAGCCCGATGCCCACCACCTGGTCGAGAGTAAACCCTGCGGTCGTGACCAGCTCTTCGACGCCGTCGGTTACCGCTGCGTATCCGGCCTCGTCGACGATGGGCGGCGTGGGCACGCTATTGCGCCCCAGCAGGCGACCACCCTTGTCGAACAGACCCATTTTGACGGACGTCCCGCCCACATCGAATCCGATGAACAGCTCTTTGGCCTCGGCCATGATCTCCCCTTTCGTATAGGCTGCTCGAGCGACCGCGATGCGGCCACGTCACGCGAGGAAGCAGTTCCGCTGGGCGCCTTCCGACACCCCGCCAAAGCAGGACGCCGGCCAACCGAGAGTGCACCGCCCGCGTTGGTTACCGAAAAGAGAGTATAGGGTCCACAGCGCGCATTCCACGCCACGACTGCGCGAGAGTCCCGGTCGCGTCGGCGAACGTGCCGCGCCTATGGGCGCCGAGGTTGCAGCAGCACCGTCAGGCGCGCTCGATTCCGAACCTTTCTGCAGCGTAAACGCCATTTCTATCATTTTCTAAATGTTTCTATCGCTTTCTAAAGCTTTCTATCGTTTTCTAAACGGGCAGCGGCGCCTGTCCGCCACGGCGCCTGCCCGTCACAGCAACCAGAACATCCGATGCTGAAACGGAAGCTCAGCCGCGCGGCCTTGCCGCAAGGCGGGCATGCGCCACGCCCACCACGGCGGCCACTACGGCGGGCACCACCCAGCCGAGACCCACCGACGCAAACGGCAGCGCATCCAGCGGCAACGCCGCGGCCGGAAAGACGGCGTCGCGCAGGTTCGTCGCCACGCTCACCACGGCGGTCACCCCCACCACCCACGGCCACACCTGTGGCAGGGCGTCACACGCACGGCGCAACATGCCCATGATCACCATCACGATCGCCACCGGGTAGAGCGCGCCCAGCAGCGGCACCGAAAACGCCAGGATCGCGTCGAGACCGACGTTCGACACCGCGCACGAGAACAGCGCGAACCCGGCCGCCCATGCGCGATAGGGCACCCGTGGGGCCTCCTGCGAAAAATAGGTGCCGCAGCAGCTGATAAGGCCGATGCAGACATTGAGGCAGGCAAGCAGGAAGATGGCCGCAACCACCACGGTCCCCGCCACGCCAAAGTGCAGCGTGGCCGAGGCGGTGAGCACAGCCGCCCCGTTGGTGGCACCTGCAAGCGACGAGCACAGGCGCACACCAACCACGGCCAAGCCGCCGTAGATAAGCATCATGAGCGCGCCCGCGATGACGCCCGCGCGACACACCTCGCGCGTCACGCCGCGAGATTCAGTCACACCCATGGTTCGGATGTTGGTCGCAATCACCAAGCCGAAGGTGAGCGACGCCAGAAGGTCCATGGTCTGATATCCGGTCAGAAAGCCCTGAACGGCGGCGTTCTCGTTATAGGGAGGTTGGGCCGCGCAAAGCGGCTCCCCCGCCGAGAACAGCGCCGACCCTACCACCGCCGCTATCAGCAGAATGAGCGCGGGACCCGTGATGCGGCCCAGCAGACGCGTGATTCGCCCCGGATGCATGGCGAGCACATAGGCCACCACGAAAAACACAACCGAGAACACCAGGCGGGCAACGTCTATGGATACGTCCGCGGGCAGCAGCGGAGAGAGCATCTCGAACGCCGTGGACGACGTACGTGGAATGGCAAGGCACGGACCGATGGCCAGATAGACCGCCGCGACAAGAATTCGCGAGAACACAGGGTGCACGCGGTCGGCGAGCCCGCGCAGCGTGCCGGAGAGCGCCACGGCCACGATGCCCAGCACCGGCAAGCCCACGCCGGTAACGAAGAACCCGATGATGGCCGGAAGCGTATCCGCGCCCGCCTGCACGCCGAGCAGCGGCGGCAGGATGAGGTTTCCCGCGCCGAAAAACATAGAAAAGAGCGCCACGCCCACCGAAAGCAGCTGGCGGCGATCCAACCCGGCGCGCTCGCACGCGGAGCCCGTCTTCACCTGTGTATCCACGTCTCCCCTATCCCCCAGGGTCTCGTCTGCTCGACAACCATACCAGATGAAGGGCAGGGCGACGGAAGCATGTCTGCGCAGCCATGCGCGATATGTATATATGCTGCATCTGGGCTGCGCTTTGATATATCGTATTCATCGAAGCGCCTTTATACGCGGCATGCCGTTTGGAGGTTTCCCATGGATACCATCGATACGCTTCTCGAGCCCTTTCGCACCGCTGTAGAGAGCCTGTCCGCTGCGCTGGCTCCGCTCATTCAGGACCCGACCGTCTCCGCAACGCTTGACGCCGTGCTCCCGGTCGTCGTGCTCGCCGCGGGGGTCATCGTCGCCATCTTCCTTATCTGGGCCATCTACCACCTGGTGGCACGCATTTCGTTTCGCGCGACCTATCATGTTGCGCCCCCGAAGGGCAGCCGCTTCTCGTTTCGGCACGATGATGGAACGAATCGCTTCGTCCTGAGATATCCGCGGTGGCGCTATGCGCGCAAAGACGGCGGACGCGATCGCCGCAGGTCGGTCAACGCCCTTGTCTGGAGCAAAAACGAGCTGTTCGTAGGCTCGCACAAGGCCGTATGCAAATCGCCGCGCAACATGATAATCCTCGTCTCGCGGCTCCGCGACACCGGCGTGAACATCGCCCCCTGCAAGGAGGAGGAAGCCAAGTTCCAGCAGGCGCGCGCCATGCGCCGTCACGACCGGTCTGCCGCCACGGCCCAAAGCGTCGTCGCCGCCTTCTCGGCAGACCCTACGCAGTTCGAGGACTTCACTGCCTCTCTTTTCAGAGAGCTCGGGTATCGGGCGGAAGTCACGCCCAAAACCAACGACGGCGGGTTCGACATCGCCATGGTCGACCCCCAGGGCCGCAGCTGCATCGTCGAATGCAAGTGCTACGCGCCGACACACACCATCGGGCGGCCGTACCTGCAGAAGCTCGTCGGCGCCAACGAGACCCAGCGCGCGCAGCGCCTCATCTTCGTCACGACGTCGAGCTTCTCTTCCGAAGCCGTCGCATATGCGCGCGAGGCGCAGGTCGAGCTCATCGACGGCGAGCGCCTTACGTCCATCATGGCCCAGGCGAGGGCGTCCGAAGCCCTCTGGGGACAGACGGGCCAGCCCGACCGCTCGGAGTGGGAGCTTTCGCTCGACGATGTCATGGGCCACTACCCGCCCGACTACCGCGGACGGTAGGCCGCGGCGAGCTGCGGCCTACCAGGCACAAGCGCCCTACATCTTCACGATGGGTGCGAAGCCCTTCATGAGCTTCTTGGTCTGGCCCGTCTTTTCAAACGTGACCTCGATCATGTCGCCCGAGACGCCGATGACCTCACCCACGCCAAACGTCTTGTGGCTCACCTTGTCGCCCACGGCAAAGGTCTCGGCGGCCTTCGACGCGTCGGGACGGCGGCGCTCCACCAGCGCGCCGTTGCGGTCGCGCGGCGGGCGCGGCGTGCCGCTACCAAAGGTGGCTGGCTTGCGCCCCGCGTCGGGACTGATGCCCGTATGCCGCGAGACGCTGCCGGTCGAACGCGTATAGGACCCAAAGACGTTGCCGCCATACATGTCCGACCCCACGCCGGAACCGTACGTGCCACGGCGGTCGCCGCGCTTCTCCCAACCGGTGCCCTCGAAGCCGGCAGACCCGACGCCCGAGAACTCGATGTCCTCTGAAGGAATCTCGCCCACAAACCGGCTGCGGGGATTGGCCTGCGTGGAACCATAGGTACGGCGCGTGGCGGCATACGTGAGGAACAGGCGCTTACGGGCGCGCGTGATGGCGACGTAGGCCAGGCGGCGCTCCTCCTCGAGCTTCGCCGGATCGTCCGAGAAGCCGGCGACGTGCGGGAAGATCCCCTCCTCGAGGCCCGCCACAAAGACGGCGGGGAACTCCAGACCCTTTGCGGAGTGCACGGTCATCATGGTGATGGCGCGTGTCTCGCCCGAAAGCGCGTCGAGGTCGCTGCGAAGCGCCAACCACTCGAGCAACGCTGGCAGGGCCCCGCAAGCAAGCGGGCCGTACGTGCGCTCAATCTCACTTGCAGCCTGCGCGGCGCTGCCATTGGGGACGGGTTCATTTGACAGACCGCCCCCCTGTCCGCCTGCGCCTGCACCGCCATCGGGTCTGTCAAATGAACCCGTCCCCAATGGCAGAGCGTCAGTCACATCAGCAATACCGGCGGCTCGCAGCTCCTCCAGGCTCTCAAGCGTGCCCTCGATGTCGTCGTGGCTCTCCTCAAACTCCGCCGCGACGCCCAAGAATTCCTGGATGTTCTCAGCACGGCTCTCGGCCTCCATCGTGCCCTCGGCGCGGAAGGCCTGCACGAGTCCCGTCCGGTCGACAATGGCCTCGACCACGCGCTTGAGCTCCCCGTCCATGCGGCGCCCCTCACGCACGATCTGCACGAAGTCGCCAAGGGCGTTGCGAACCTTGGCGGTGAAGCGACCCGTCTCGGCCGTCGCGATCTCGCACGCCTGGAAGAAACTGCAGCGGTTCTCACGCGCGAGCTCTTCGATCTTAGAGATGGACGTGGACCCGATGCCGCGGCGCGGGGTGTTGATGACGCGCTTCACGCTCATCTCGTCCGCCGGGTTCACGATCATCTTGAGGTAGGCCATGACGTCGCGGATCTCGGCGCGATCGAAGAAGCGCGTGCCGCCCACGATCTTGTAGGGAACGCCCGCGCGCAGGAACATGTCTTCGAGGATGCGCGACTGCGCGTTGGTGCGATAGAACACGGCGATGTCGTCGTAGCTCATCCCGCCAAGGTGGAGCTTTTCGATCTCGGCAGCGATCCAGCGGCCCTCATCACGCTCGTCGGACGCCTGGTATGCCTGGATCTTCTCGCCATCGCCCAGCGCGGTATAGAGCCGCTTCTCCTTGCGCTGCGAGTTATGGCGCACCACGGCGTTGGCGGCGTTGAGGATATGCCCCGTCGAGCGGTAGTTCTGCTCGAGCTTGACGACCTTGGCCTTGGGAAAGTCCTGCTCAAAGTCGAGGATGTTGGAGATGTCGGCGCCGCGCCAGGAGTAGATCGACTGGTCGTCGTCGCCCACGACCATGAGGTTCTGGTACTTGGCGGCGAGCAGGTTGGCGATCTCGTACTGCACGTGGTTGGTGTCCTGGTACTCGTCCACGCTGATGTAGCGGAAGCGCTCCTGGTAGCGCTCGAGCACCTCGGGGCGCGTGCGGAGGAGCTCCAGCGCGCGCACGAGGAGGTCGTCGAAGTCCATGGCGTTGGCCGCGCGCAGGCGGCGCTCGAGCTCCTGGTAGACCTGGGCGGCCTTCTGCTCCTGCGGCGAGCTCGCGCGCGCCTGGAACTCGTCGGGCCCGACCATGGCGTTCTTGGCGGCGCTGATCTTGCTCCGGATCATGTTGATGGGGTACTGCTTCTGCTCGATGCCGAGCGCCTGCATGATGTCGCGCACCATGCGACGCGAGTCGTCATCGTCGTAGATGGTGAACTGCCCCGTGTAGCCCAGCAGGTCGGCGTCCTCACGCAGCATGCGCACGCACATGGCATGGAAGGTGCAGACCCACATGCCGCGCGTGCCGTCGGGCAGCAGCGCCTGCAGACGCTCGCGCATCTCGGCCGCCGCCTTGTTGGTGAACGTGATGGCAAGAATCTGCCAGGGGCGAACGCCCAGGTCGGCAATCATGTGGGCGATACGGAAGGTAAGCACGCGCGTCTTGCCCGAGCCGGCACCCGCAAGCACGAGCAGCGGGCCCTCGGTGGTGAGCACCGCCTCGCGCTGCGCCGGGTTCAACGAGTCGATATCCACGACCGGCTTGGCCGGACGCGCGGGAACCGGCGCGTCGTAGACGTCGAGCGGCACTTGCTCAAAGACGGGAGCGCCACCCGATGCGACGCCCGGCATGGCACCCGTCGCGGTCGCGGACGCGGCGGCCCCGCCCGCAGCGACCCCGGCAGCGCCCTGCGCCCCCGGCACGGCCCCGGTCCTCATGTTCTTCTCCCACGGCAGCTCTTGCGGCATACGTCAACTCCCCAGCGTTTGGCACCCGCTTCGGCGGGCGCGAGGTTTAGCCTGACCAGTATACCTGCCCGCCGGGACACCGATGCGTCGCGCGCGCCTTCCCATCCAAGCGACAGCGCGCCGGCACAGGACGACGGCAAAAGATGAAGCGAATGCACACAAACGCCTGTGCCACAATGAAAGCCTGCCTAACAGTCCTGCACCATCGTCATAAGAAAGGGCCGTCATGGATATCACACGCGACAAGCTGGCGTCCTATATGGACCACACGCTCCTCAAGCCCGAGGCGACTGCAGCGGACATCGACCGCGTCGTCGAGGAGGCGCGCCGCTTTCATACCGCATCCGTATGCGTGAACCCCTGTTGGGTTCCCCGCGTCGCCGAGGGCCTCAAGGGATCCGGTGTCTCCACCTGCACGGTGATCGGCTTCCCGCTGGGCGCCACCACGACCGCCACAAAGGTCGCCGAGGCCCGCGAGGCCGTCGACACCGGCGCGCAGGAGGTGGACATGGTGATCAACGTCGGCCGCCTCAAGGGCAACGAGGACGATGCGGTGCGCGGCGACATTGCCGCGGTCGCGGACGCCGCGCACGAAGGCGGGGCGCTGCTCAAGGTGATTATCGAAACCTGCCTGCTCACCGACGAGGAGAAGGTTCGCGCCTGCAAGCTCTCTCAAGAAGCCGGAGCCGACTTCGTAAAAACCTCGACCGGGTTCTCCACGGGCGGCGCCACCGCAGACGACGTGCGCCTCATGCGCGAGACCGCGGGAGCGAACATGGGCGTCAAGGCGTCCGGCGGCATCCGCACCCTGGCCGACGCGATGACCATGATCGATGCCGGGGCCTCGCGCCTGGGAGTCTCCGCCGCAGTGAGCATCCTGGAAGAGCTTCCCGCCTAGGGAAACGCTGAATATGAGCCTTCGCGGCGGCCCCAAGGCACGCTCGCTTCGGAAAAGGGCGTCCCTTTCCCGAGTCGCCGAGTAGGCACTGAAGCCCCGAGCCATCTACCAGCGGTTTTGTCCGTCGGGTTTCCTGGTCTACTCGGCCGATCGCGTTTCGGACGCCCTTTTCCGAAGCGAGCGTGTATGAGGGGGCACAAGGAGCGGTAATCGGCATTTTCCTAGCCTAACGAGACGCCCGTCCTACGCATTCGGGGCCGGCCGAGGTCGACCGGCCTTGGCCCGGCCCCGCCCCTCGCCCGCGTTTTCTGCCATGCATGTGGCAGAAAACGCACGGGACACGGCCTTGCGCCGCCACCATAATGGAGCCATAGGATTATGGCGAGATGTTGGCGGCGCTCGCACGAGCGTGCCCCGACAGAGCCCCGGCGCATCGGGGCCAGCGGCTTGTCATCGCCGCAGACCATCGGAGGCATGTCTCCAACGCCGCGCCAGCTCACGCTAGAAGGCCGCGCGATACGCAAAGGAGATAGACCATGCCCCACACCCCCACCCCTCACAACGCTGCCCACGAGGGCGACTTCGCACCCATCGTCCTTATGCCGGGCGACCCGCTGCGCGCCAAATACATTGCCGACACCTATCTTGACGACTGCCGCCAGGTGACCGCCGTGCGCGGCATGCTGGGATTCACCGGCACCTACAAGGGCAAGCCGGTATCGGTCATGGGTCATGGCATGGGCATGCCCTCCATTGGCATCTACTCCTACGAGCTCTATCACAACTACGACGTCGAGGCCATCATCCGCGTGGGATCTGCCGGCGGCTACGCCGACGACCTTCAGCTGCGCGACGTCGTGGCCGCCCAGGGTGCCTGCACCGATAGCAACTACGCCTTCCAGTTCAACCTGCCCGGCACCTTCGCGCCCATCGCCGACTTCGGCATGCTGTCCCGTGCCGTCGAGGTCGCCAAGGAGCGCGGCGTGAAGATTCGCGTGGGCAACGTGCTGTCGAGTGACGTCTTCTACGACGGCGGCGCGAACGAGCGCGCCTGGAAACCCATGGGTGTGCTCGCAACCGAGATGGAGTCCGCTGCGCTCTACATGAATGCCGCGGCCGCCGGCAAGCGCGCGCTCTGCCTGCTCACCATTTCGGACATCCCCTCGCGCGGCCTTGCCCTGCCCGCCGAAGAGCGCCAGACGAGCTTCAACCAGATGCTTGAGGTCGCGCTGGAAACGGCCATCACCTGCTAGATGTCCTGGGGGCATGCGCAGCTCACGCGTATGCCTCACTGCTTTAGCCAGCTTGGCACGTCGTCGCGAACATAAAGGAACACCATGAGATACCGCCGCATGATCGTTATCGTCATCGACTCCGTCGGCGTCGGGCACGCCCCTGACGCCGCGCAATACAAGAGCTCGGGGGCCGACACGCTCGGCCACATCGCCGAGTACTTTGTGGACAAGCTGGGTCGTCCGCTCGAGATTCCCACCCTCGCCAGCATGGGAATCGGCTGCACCCATCCCAACGGCCTCGCCGGCATAAGCACCCCACGCCGGCCCTCGGCCGCCTTCGGGCGCATGCAGGTCACAAGCTTTGGCAACGACTCGCTGGACGGCCACTGGGAGATGATGTGCCTGCCCGCGCGCTTCCATGTGGACTACTTCCCCGAGGGCTTTCCGTCCGAGCTGCTCAGCAAGCTCGAAGACTTCTCTGGTCGCGGCATCATCTGCAACAAGCCGTATTCGGGCACGCAGGTCATCTACGACTACGGCGAGCGCCAGCTTGAGACCGGCGAGCTAATCGTGTACACCTCGGGCGACTCGGTGCTGCAGATCGCCGCCCACGAGGACGTCGTACCAGTAGACGAGCTCTACCGGATCTGCGAATACGCGCGCACGCTTATCAACGGCCCCGAGATCACCATGGGGCGCGTCATCGCCCGGCCGTATGTGGGCACGTGCAAAGAGGACTTCACGCGAACGGCCAACCGCCGCGACTACGGCCTGGAGCCCACGGGCGCAACCGTCCTCACCATGCTGAAAGACGCCGGCTTCGACGTCATTGCGGTGGGCAAGACCTGGGACCTGTTCTGTGGCCAGGGCTTCACGCAGTCCTACCACAACGAGAGCAACATGGACGGCATGGACCACGTGGACGACGTTTTGAGCCAGGACTGGGAGGGACTCTGCTTCACCAACCTGGTCGACTTCGACACGGTCTACGGACATCGTCGCAACGCACAGGGCTATGGCGAGGCCCTCGAAGCCTTTGATCGCCGCCTTGCCCGCGTTGTGGATGAGCTGCGGCCGGACGACCTACTTATGGTCACGGCCGACCACGGCAACGACCCAACCTACGAGGGCACCGACCATACGCGCGAGCTCGTCCCGCTACTCGCCTGGTCGCCCTCCATGGCCCACGAGGGTGTCGACCTGGGCCTGCGAGGAACTTGCTCCGACCTGGGCGCCACCGTGCTCGACAACTTCGGCGTCACCGGCAACGGCGAGGGAACGAGCTTCCTTGCCCAGGTGAGCTAATTGAGCGCGGCCGGTCGTATTGTCCCGACCGGCCGCGTCGCACCGGCCAGCTGACCGCTCTGCCCCGTTCTGCCCTGCCCTGTCCCGACCGGCCGCGCCGCACCGGCCGCGCCGCCCCGCTCCGCCCTCGTCCCGACGGCGTCAAACGCACAGCCGGCCGCCCGCCCCGATAGGACGGCCGGCCGGCTGAAACGACAGATTGCTCGCATCCGCCCCGGCGCTTCGCGTGAGCCTTTATGCGGCGGCGCGGCGGCGCGCCCGGAAGGCGACGAGGTTGGCGACCACGGCCATCGCGATCACGGCGGCAAGCAGCATGAAGGCCGCGTGTCCGCCGGCGACGGTACCGTCGTGCATGGAGGACGCTCCAGCCTGCGCCGCGCCCACCACGGCGGTCACGGCGCTGACGCCCACCGAGCCGCCCAGCTGCTGCAGCGTGTTGAAAACCGAGCTGCCGTCGGTCCGAAGCTCCTCGGGCAGGCCCTGAAGGCCATGGGTCATGGTGGTGCTCATGCCAAAGCCCTGGCCCACGCCGAAGAAGATATAGAACCCCAGCATCAGCTCCGGTGTAAGAGCATCGGCAAACACGACAAAGAGCAGCGTCGACACCAGCAACAGCCCCATGCCGATAGCGATGGG
Source organism: Collinsella sp. An2 (assembly GCF_002160065.1). Lineage (GTDB taxonomy): Bacteria > Actinomycetota > Coriobacteriia > Coriobacteriales > Coriobacteriaceae > Limicola. Next base: position 115,698 of record NZ_NFJW01000005.1, read on the forward strand.
AACGCCTGCGCCCACCCGGTCGAGCACGCGTCCTCCCAGCGGCGCAAAGATCGCCACCAGGCCGCACCCGGGCAGCAGCAGCGTGCCGGAAAGCGAGGCCGATGCGCCAAGTGCCAGCTGCGCATAGTTGGGCACGAGATAGGCAAAGCCCAGAATCGCAAAGGCGATTGCCGCGATCACGACCACCGACGCCACGAAGACAGGGTGCGCAAACAGACCGGGGTTGAGCAGCGGGTGGTCGGAGCGACGAATATGCAGGGCAAAAAGCACCAGCGCCGCCACAAACACCGCGAAGACGCCAGCCACCGTGGGGCTCGCCCCCTCGCGCGAGGCCATGTTGATGCCCAGGATGAGCGAGAAGAAGCACAGCGCCAGCAGCGCAAACCCGGGCACATCGAACCGCGGTCGGCTGAGCGGCGTGGCCTGGCGCACGCAGATGCTGCCCACCACAAACGAGATGAGGAGCAGCGGGACCAAGCATACGAACACCATGCGCCATCCCGCAATCTCCATGACCACGCCGCCGTAGGACGGACCCACCGCGGGAGCGACCGAGGTGATGAGCGAGGCCACGCCCATCATGAGGCCGGTCTGCTCATAGGGCACCTGATCCACCACGATGCTGAACATGAGCGGAATGGCGATGCCCGTTCCCACGCCCTGAACTACGCGGCCAAGCAGCAGCACCGGGAAGGCCGGCGCGGCCGCACAGAACAGCGTGCCTGCCAGGAACAGGCCCACGGCCGCGATGAACAGCCGCCGCGAACGGAAGCGCGCCTTCAAAAACGAGAAGGTGGGGATCATCACCGAGAGCATGAGCAGATATCCCGAGGTGATCCACTGAATGGTGGCGGTATCGACCGCGAACTCCTCCATGAGCGCGGGCAGCGCGACGTTCATCGCCGTCTCAAAGACCACGGCAGAGAAAGACAGGCTTCCCGCTGCCACGATGGAGGCGATGAGCTTCGCGTCGAGCCTGCGCTCAAACGGCTCGAAGCTCTGGACCTCGTTGGTCATCGTGTCAGACAACGTGTCTCCTTTCTGGCGCGGAGTTTCTCCGGGGATCCGCGCAAAGCGACCGCGCGCCCCAGAGCGAGGCGCGCGGCATGAGCTATGCATGTGCGCCACAAGGGCACGGTCACCGGTTCAAAGACCGCCTAGAAGCGGCCGATCGCGTACTGGAACGCGTCGGGCTCGACCTTGTCGGGGCTGTACTCCTTGAGTACCTCGCCGTAGCGGGCGCGATAGTCGTTGTCGACCTCGGCCTGCGGGAACACCAGGCAGCCCTCCTCGTAGAACTGACGCGAGTCGCGCCCCATCTCGCGGCCGCGGCGGGTGTGCTTGTCAAGCGCGATGTCGGGCACCTCGGGCACCTGGCCCATGGCGGCGGTCTTGATCACGATGTTCTTGAGGAAGTCCGTGGAGCGGTCCTTCTCGCTCGCGCACAGAATGCGGATCGCGTGCACGAAGAACATGGGCTGGTCGACGTCGTCGTAGGGATAGCCCTTGCGCATCTGGTTGAGGTTGTTGATGTACACGGCGGCGTTCAGGTTGCCAAAGCCGATATCCTCGACGGAGATGGAAACCAGACGGCTCCAAACCTTCTCCAGCAAAACCGGGCTTGTGATGTACAGCTCGTACGCGAAGCGGACCGCGTCCTCCTCCTTGGAGCGGCGAATGCACTTCTGCAGCGCCGAGACCGCCTCGTCGACGGCGATTCCATGCTTGGTCGTCGCGTTCTCCCACAGCGAATAACTCATGGCGTCTCCTTTCTGCCTTGTTGCGCCATTCTGGGATGCGGTCGCTTTGGCACCGACGCGCGTGCACATCGACGTGCCGGCGTCCGGCGCGAAGCCGAACAGCCAACGCCACCGTAATGGCCGACGTCGCCGTCTATCGATATACAAAGCGATCGCATCCCCTAAGGGTGCGCAGGGATTCCGTGACGGGGCGCGCCGCACGGGCAAGCGCCCGCCACGTCATATGCCGGGGGCGACGCGGACCAGGGGAGTTGGCACGCCGCCCCGCCGGACATCTAGAGAAAGGGGCCGTTAGCCCAGCGAGCCTAGCTCAGCTCGGGCCAGTAATCCTTGTTGGCCTCGATGAAGTCGTCGAGGATCTTCTTGGCCACGTTCGCGCTCGGCACGGTCTTGGAGAGCGTCAGCGCCTGCCACATCTTCTGGTAGCTGTGCTGCTGCCATGCGTCCACGACGAGCTTCTCGACCGCGACCTGCTCCTCCATGAGACCCTTCTGGAACGTGGGGATCTTGCCGATGGAGAGCGGCTCGTAGCCGTCCTTGCCCACGATGCAAGGAATCTCGACCATGGCGTCGTCGTCGAAGTTCTCGATGGCGCCGTTGTTCGGCACGATGAGCAGCATGCGCTCATGCGTGTTGAAGGCGAGCGCCGTGGCGAGGTCGACGATGAACTCGGCATGGATGCCGATCTGGAGCGAGGTGCCCTCGCCGGTGCCGGCCTCGGCGATGCGGGCGCACTCGCCGAAAACGCGCTTCTCGCGGCCGTCGATCACCTGGTTGGCGCGGGTGTAGTTGGGGTCGGTGTGCGCGACCATGTCGTCACCGTACAGGTAGTACTGCAGGTAGGTGTTGGTGACCATGGTGGGCTCGATCGCCACGAGGTCGCGGGCCTTGAGGGCGGTCTGACGCCAGGAGTCGTCGGTGTAGGACGAGGCGTCGTCCTCGGGCATGGTGTTGCCGTAGAGCTTCTCGTGCTCGATGAGCTTCGGCAGCAGCTCGTTGCCCTCGGCGTCCTTGATGGAGGTGTACCAGCCAAAGTGGTTCAGACCGAAGTAGCGGATGTCCATCTCCTTGCGAGACTTGAAGCCCAGGATGCGAGCATAGCTGTTCTCCAGGCCGATGGGCATGTCGCAGATATTGATCACGCGGCTGTTCGGACGCTCACGACGGCAGGCCTCGGCCACGATGGCGGCCGGGTTGGAGTAGTTGAGCATCCAGCAGTTAGGAGAATACTTCTCCATGTAGTCGATGTTCTCGAGCACGCCGGGGATGGAGCGCATGCCGTAGGCAAGGCCGCCAGGCCCACAGGTCTCCTGACCCACGACGCCGTACTTCAGCGGGATCTTCTCGTCCTTCTCGCGCATCGGCAGCTGGCCCACGCGGATGTGCGCCAGGCAGAAGTCGACGTCGGTGTAGGCCGTCTCGGGATCGGTCGTGGCGACGAACTCGATCGAGGGGTCCTTCTCGTGGATGAGAATCTCGCAGGCGGGGGCCAGCTTGCCCTGGCGCTCGCCGTCGTTGTCGTACATCTTGATGGCGCGCAGCGGCAGACGGTCGAGATTATCCAGCAGCATGAGGATGATCTCGGGCGTGTAGGTGCTGCCGCCACCTGCGATGACGACGGAGAACTTCTTCTTCTCTTGAGACATGTTACTTCCTTTCTCTCACTTGAACATACCGTTCGGCGGAAAGCCCCAGCGGCTCGGTCCCGCCCCCGCGCGCTCCGTCTGGGCCGGTATGCATGCGGTGCGCAAAGACGGGGGCAAGACCTGTCCAGCCAGGGCCGGAAGCCTATCTCAGGCGGGGCCAGGGGAGCGGCCCCGCCTTGAGGTCACAGTCCGAGGCCTATGCCTCGAGGCCCTTCTCCTCGGCCACCTGGTTCTTCTCCATAGCCTTGAAGAACGGGTAGTAGAGGATGCCCATGATGATGAGCAGCAGGAATACCAGCACGACCGACTTCCAGTCGAGGGTCATGAGGTAGGCGCTCACTCCGGGCGGGAGGAATCCGGGCGGGTTGATGATGGGCATGCCCACCAGGCCGCTCGTCATAGAGAAGTACGCGATGGCGGTGCAGATGCACGGACCAAACACGAACGGGATGAACAGGAACGGGTTCAGCATGATCGGGGCGCCGTAGATGACCGGCTCGTTGATGCCGAAGAGCGACGGCACGATGGCGGCGCGGCCGATGGCCTTATAGGTGTCGGACTTGGAGAACATCATGAAGATGACCAGGAAGAGCGTGAGGCCCGAACCCGTGACCTGCATGATGTTGTAGTAGAAGCCGTAGGTGAACACGTGGGTCACAGCCTCGCCGGCAGCGTAGGCGGCGGCGTTCTCGGCCGTGTAGGTAAGCGCGAAGGGCGCCCACACCGCCTGCGTGATGCTGGGACCGTGCAGGCCGAAGAACCACAGCAGCTGGGTGAGGAAGATCACGATGAGCAGCGCCGGCAGCGAATCCATGGAGCTGATCGCGGGGGCGAGCAGGCTCATGATGAGCGCCGGGAAAGTCTGGCCGGCAAAGACGCTGCACAGGGTGGAGATGAGCGAGGCCACGCCCGCCGTGGCGAACAGCGGGATGAGGGCCGAGAAGCTCTCGGCGACCATGGACGGCACGCTGTCGGGCAGGGTGATCACGATGTGGTGCTTCGTGAGGAAGTTCGTGATCTCGACCGTCATGATGGAGCCGATGATGCTCACGAACAGACCGGTCGCGCCGACATAGCTCGTGCCGAACGCCGTGACGCCATCGCCGGCGTCGACGGTGTAGCCCACCAAGATGAGCTGCACGGCGACGGCGGAGATGCCCATCATGGGGCCATCGATGTCGTATCGCTTAGCAAGCGAGCGCGCGATGAGGTAGGCAGCGTAGATGGACACCCAGTCGTTGGTGAAGCTGGCGATCTTGGAGAAGAACGGGTTCACCGTGTTCAGGACGTCGTAGACCGCGTTGCCCTCGCCGATGAGGTTCATGAACGCGGTGGGGAGCAGTCACATAGAGCCGACGACGATGAAGGGGATGACGCCGATCATGCCGTCCTTGATGGACTGCAAGTGGCGCTGCTTCTCGACCTTCGAAGCGATCGGCATCAGCCATTTCTCAAGAAACTTCTGAAGGGCTTCCATGTTTCCTCCTTTCAGGGAACTGGAAGGGATTAGGCCATGAGCGAGTCGATCTGGGCGAAGATGTGCTCGCAGTTTCCGATGGCGTAGTCTGCCGGCGCGATGACACCGACCGGCTTGCCGCCGGAGCCCTCAAGTACGTCGTCCTTCTTGTACGAGATCTGCGGGCCGAGCAGGATCACGTCGTAGTTATCAACCACGTCACGGAACGTGCCCACGCCCACGGCCGACACCTCGAAGTCCTCGATGCCGTTGGCAGCGGCATACTTCTCGAGCTTCTTCATCACCATGCTCGTGGACATGCCGCCTGCGCAGATAAGCAGCAGCTTCATCGTATTCCCTCCTTCTCTTTGTCTACCGGCCTTGGTTCCAACGACGCCCGCCAGCCGGCGGACGCACAGCAATGCCTGCCGTCACTCCTCCCTGTCCGCTTTGACCTTGTAGAGATTCACAAGCTCGCCGATGAGTTCCTGTGCGAGCATCGCCGTCATGAGATGGTCCTGGGCATGCACGAGCATCACGTCTACCGGGGTGTGCTCGCCGGCCGCCTCCTTGGACAGAAGATTGGTCTGCTGGTGGTGCGCCTCAAGCGCAGCGGAGCGAGACTCGCTGAGCAGGCGCTCCGCGGTCTCGAAGTCGCCGGCACGCGCCGCCTTGAGCGACTCGAAGGCAAGGCTGCGCGCCTGACCAGCCGATGCGATGATCCCAAACGAGATCATCTCTCGGGCCTCGCGCTCCTCCTCGGTCTCGGCCGCAGCCGTGATGGTCTCGTCTGCCATCATCGTCCTCCTTCAAACTCGGACATGAATGTCTGCCAATCCTGATGTTTGATCACCGTGCGCATGGCCTCCTCGTTCATGAAGAGGTCGGCCAGCTGGCTGAAGAAATCCCCCTGCTCGAAGTTGGACGCGCGGGAGAAGAAGATGAGGAACACCGCCTGCACCTCGGTGCCGCGGTCGTCCCAGACAACCGGATGATCGAGCAGGCCGATGCATACGAAGGTCTCGTCGCTGACCGCCTCGATGGGATGCGGCATGGCCACGAGGTTGCCGCAGCCGGTAGGAGCTGCCTCCTCGCGACGCGCGATCTTCTCGCGGAAATCGGCGTCGACCTGGCGATGCTCCTCGACGCGGTCGCATAGAAAGCCCATGACCTCTTCCTTGCTGGAGCAAGCCAGATGGGGAAAGAACATGCGCTCGTCGAGCTCGCGGAAGCTGCCCTGGGCATCGCGCGAGCCGCCGAGGATTTGCTTGATGTGGGCAGCCTCGGCGCTGTCGAGGAAATAGGTCACTTCGCGAACCGGCACCGGCACGGGATGCGGCAGCGGCACCGTGGTGAAGACGTAGTCGATGGTGCTGAAGTCCACCGACCCGATGCTCGCCACGTCGCAAGCCGTGCACGACCCGATAAGGTCGCCAAACTCGCGCCGATAGCGGGCCTCGAGCAAACGGGCGCTCCCCCGTCCCGACGCGCACACCACCAGAATGTTCTTCTTGGGCATCTCGGTGCGTTGACGCTCCAGGGCAAGCGCGAAGGCCATGGCGATAAAGCCGGTCTCTTCCTCGGAGGGAAAGGAGCCCCACGTGTCCTCGAGCACCTTGCCGGACTCGAGGGCCATGGAGTAGGCCAGCGGAAAACGGGTGCGGATATCGCTCAGGATGGGATTCTCGACCCGCATGTGATATTTCAGGCGCACGGACAGCGGCACCAAGTGCCGCGCGAGGTTCATGCGCAACTCCAGGTCCTGCCTAAAATCGAATTTGAACTGCTCGGCCACGCAGTCGAGCATGCGGCTCACCACGTCCCACACCCCATCCGAGATCACGCCGGAGCCCTCGGAGGAATCCTCGGCGGCGCCATCGAAGACGAGGCTGTTCAGGGTCTTCTTCCCCGCCAGGTGGATGGCGATATAGGCCACCTCCACGTCGGGCAGAGTAATGCCCGTCTCGCGCTCTATAGCGCAGGCGACCTCGGAGGCCACCTGGTACTCCGTCGAGCCCTGGATGCGCTCGAAATTGGTGGCGTCCATGGGCACGTAGCAGTTCTCGCGAATGCGCACGAGCGCCACATACACGTGGACCGCGAGGTTTTGAAACGCCAGACTGCCGATGGGAAAGCCTTCGCGCTCCACGACGTCCTCGAGGCAGCGCGTGACCGTGCCCAGCAGCTCCTGGGACTCCTCGCCTTTGGCGCCCAGCAGGTCGGAGAGCGTCGCGCGGGACGCAAGGCTCGCCAGACAGAGGCGACGCGCCATCTCTTCGCCCGCCACGCGAATGCCGTAGCGGGGGCGCTTCTCGATGCTCAGGCCAAACCGGGCGAGCTCGGCCTCGACGTCCTTGAGGTCGCGCGAGACGCGCTGAGGCGTTACGTAGAGCACGGAGGCAAGGTCCGCGAGCGTGACCCAGTCGTTGCGCGACAGCAGGTCGTTGAGCAGATAGTCGACGCGCTCCTGATGCACGTCCGCATCATCCGCGCCTTCAAGCGGGGCCATGCGGGCAAGCCAGGCATCGAGACGCGCTGCATCGGACACCTCAAGGCGATACCCCGACGCTCGACGCGAAAAACGAATGGTGGCGATGCCCTCCAGCGACGCGTTGGTGTCGTGCACGTAGGCGCGGGCCGTCCGCGCGCTCACGCCCAGAAGCTCGGAGATCTCGTCCAGCGACATGGACGGACATCCCATCAGCTGCTTGACCAGCTTCGTCGACTGCATGGCGAACCACCTCCTCACGCTATCCACTATATGAAAGGGCTCCAAGGCCACTCAACGTCTTCGATTGCCACCTACATGGCAAGATTCGAGAGCAAGAACCGTGCAGGCAGATGGCCGGAAGCCCCTATAATGCATGCGTTCAGCACTCCGAGCCAAGAGGCGAGCATCGCGCCGGCCACGCCGGGCCGCGATCCCGTCATCGCCAGGGGTCTTCCCACCTCTCGCGGCGCCTCACGCGGCTCGCCAACGAGAAAGAGGGAACCCATGCAAGCAGATGTTGCCATCGTCGGCGCCGGACCGTCGGGCATCTTCACCGCCCTGCGGCTCACCGAGCTGTGTCCCGACGCACATATCGTCATCGTCGAGAAGGGCCTGCCCGTCGAGCGCCGCAGCTGCCCCAAAGAGCAGGTGGGCCACTGCGTAGGCTGCACGCCCTGCCGCATCACCACGGGCTTTTCGGGCGCCGGGGCCTTCTCGGACGGCAAGCTCTCGCTCTCCCACGAGGTCGGCGGCGACCTGCCCGAGCTCATCGGCGCAGACCTTGCCCAGCGTACGATCTCTGAGGTCGACAAGATCTATCTGGCGTTTGGCGCCGACGAGCACGTCGAGGGAACCGAGTTCCCCGAAGCCGTGCGCAAGATCCGCCTGCGCGCCATCCAGGCCGGGCTCAAGCTGGTCGACTGCCCCATCCGTCATCTGGGCACCGAGAAGGCGCAGGAGATCTATCTGCGCATCGAGAAGCACCTGCAGGAGCACGGGGTCGAGATGCTCTTCAACACCGACTGCCGCGACCTGGTAATCGAGGACGGCGTGTGCCGCGGCGTCGTGGCCACCGGCCCCGACGGAGAGCTGCGCATCGACGCCAAGCACGTCATCGTGGCCACCGGCCGCCGCGGCGCCGACTGGCTCGAGCACCTGTGCACGACCCACGGCATCTCGCACCTGCCCGGACCTGTAGACATGGGCGTGCGCGTCGAGGTGCGCAACGAGGTCATGGAGCGCGTGAACGACGTGCTGTACGAGAGCAAGCTCATCGGATACCCCAACCCGTTCCGCAACAAGGTGCGCACCTTCTGCCAGAACCCCGGCGGCTTCGTGAGCCAGGAGAATTACGACGGCGGCCTTGCCGTCGTGAACGGCCACTCGTACAAGGAGCGCAAGTCCGAGAACACCAACCTCGCCGTGCTTGTTACCCATAACTTCCGCGAGCCCTTCAACCAGCCCATCGCCTACGCCCAGAACGTGGGACGCCTGTGCAACATGCTGGGCGACGGGCACATTCTGGTTCAGCGCTTCGGCGACATCCTGGACGGCAAGCGCACCTGGCAAAAGGAGCTTTCGCGCTCCAACGTGCGCCCCACGCTGGTCGATGCGGTGGCGGGCGACATCACGAGCGCCCTTCCGTACCGCACCATGACCTCGATCGTGAACTTCATGCTTGCCGTCGACCAGGCCATCCCCGGCTTTGCCTCGGCGGAGACCCTGCTGTATGCGCCGGAGCTCAAGTTCTACAGCAACCGCGTGCGCATGGATGAGCGCTTCAACACCAACGTGACGGGCCTCCACTGCCTCGGCGACTCGAGCGGCTGGACGCGCGGCCTTATGATGGCAAGCGTCATGGGCCACCTCATGGGCGGGTATCTGGCCGAAGAGCTGTAAGACTCGCCGCTCCGCTGATCGAAACCGTAGGCGGTACGCACCTGGCGGGGCCTGCTGCCTGAGCCCGGGCGTCGCGATGCGTGGTGCCCAGGCGCAGCCGCCGCTCCCGCGCCTGCTGCGGCCTCTCGCCTCGCCGCGCACAAAGACCCCTGCAGACTTGCAATACGTCTGCAGGGGTCTTTTTTGCAACATATGAGCACTGTCGCGCGCAGGCGTTACGCCACGCTCGTCGGGATGCCCAGCGCCGGAGCGATCAGGAAAAAGAACGCAAGCACGGCAACGCCGAGGATGATGCGATACACGCCGAACGCCGAGAACGTGTGGCGCTTCACGAATCCCATGAGCCACTTGATAGCGGCAAGCGACACCAGAAATGCCACGAGGCAGCCGACCACCATGATGGCGATCTCGGTTGAGCCAAACGTGCCACCGTCCAGGAAGATGTACTTCACAAGGCGCAGCGCGCTTGCGCCAAACATGACGGGAATGGCCAAAAAGAACGTGAATTCCGCCGCGACCGAGCGGGTCGTGCCCAGAAGCAGGCCGCCGATGATGGTCGAGCCGGAGCGCGACGTGCCCGGGATGAGCGACAGCACCTGGAACACGCCGATGCCAAACGCCGTCTTCCACGGCAGGTCCTCAAGCGTCGTGATGGAGCCGAAGTCGCCGTCGGGCGTGGGCTCGATGGCCTCGGCGGGACGAGCGAAGTGCGCACCGGCGGGACGGCTGCCGGGCACGACGCCCTCGGCCTCGATGCGTGCCTTGAGCTTGTGGGCGCGCCACCGCTCGATCACGATGAACGCGATGCCATAGACGATGAGCGCCGCCGCGACGACGGGAGCGTTATAGAAGTGCTCTTCCATGAAATCGTCGAGCGGGATGCCGATCACCGCAGCCGGGATGCATCCGAGCACGACCTTGCCCCACAGTTTCCAGGTAGAGCGACGCCCCTCCTTGCCCTTGCTGGGGCTGAAAGGATTGAGCGTGTGGAAGAACAGCACGCACACGGCCAAGATGGCACCCAGCTGGATGACCACCTGGAACATGTTCCAAAACTCTTCGGTCACGTTGAGGTGGATGAACTCGTCCACCAAGATCATGTGGCCGGTCGATGAGATGGGCAGCCACTCGGTGATGCCCTCCACCAAGCCGAGGAATGCCGATTTGAGGAGCTCGATGATGTCCACGACGCCTCCCAGTCGCTGAGTCGGCCGCAGCGAGGTGGGCGCCGGTACAGGCAGGCGCGCGCTGCGCCGAGGCATGTTGCCGGACGCCGACCGCACCACGGCACGTCGAACGTACGAAGCCCCATTATCGGCCCGCCCGGCAACGCGCCGCCTGACAAACGGCATACGTTCACAGAATAATAAGGAGGCCGCTGCATATTGCCGGGTATAACCCGGTCAGGGAATGGACTCGCGGAGGCGCACGGAGCCTCCGTCATGACTCGAAGGAGGACCCATGAACGAAGGCTATTCCAAGGTATTCGTAGCGCTCGACGGCACCGCTCAGCAGGACTTCGTACTCGCACGCGCCATCAAGGTTGCCGCCAACAACGGCGCCAAGCTCATCATCGGCCATGTGATCGACTCCACCGCCCTCGAGAGCGCCGGAGCCTACCCGGTCGATCTGGTCAACGGCCTCGAAGAGGCGTTCCGCAACTCCATCGCGACCCAGGTCGAAGAGGCCAAGGAGAACCCGGACATCGCCGACGTGCAGATCATGATTCGCGCCGGACGCATCCGCGAGACCCTGAAGGACGAGATGCTCGATGTGGTCCAGCCCGACCTGGTCATGTGCGGCGCCCGCGGCCTATCGTCCATCAAGTACGCGCTTCTGGGCTCCATCTCGACCTTCCTGCTACGCAGCACCGAGTGCGACATCCTGGTTGTGAAATAGAGCTGCGGGCGGAATCGCCGGCAGGGCCTGCTCTCTGGCCGGGAGAGCCCATACGCAGCGCCTCCGGTACAGGCGCCTGCTCCGCAACGCGTCCAATCCGGACGCTTGCCCGTCGTCCTTTCCGGTTGGAACGCTCGTCCGCCGTCGTTCTCGGCTCAGACGCTCGCCCGCCGTCGTTTCCAGCGTGGACACGCGCCCATCATTGCTTGAGGAAGCCCCGCATCCAGCGGGGCTTTTTAGTGTGTGGGCCCCTTGCCGCCGCCTCGGCAGTGACCTAAGGGCAACCAAAGCTTAGAGGGCTCCCCGATCGACATAATGGAATCGGTTGGTCGAAAACGTGAAGATGACCGCAAAGCCCTCGCCCTCGCGCGAGGCGGCGTCCACGCCCACACCCATCTTGTCGCACAGGCGTTTTACCAGGTACAGGCCAATACCTGTTGAGCGCTTGCCCACGCGGCCGTTTTCCCCGGTAAAGCCTTTCTCAAAGACGCGCGGCAGGTCGGCCGCCCCCACCCCGCAGCCGTTGTCGCGCACGGTGAGCTCAACGCTCTCGTTGGCGCCGCCCTCGTCCACCAAGCGGGCGGAGAACTCAATGAAGGGATGGTCTTGCCGGGCATACTTCACGCTGTTTTGAATGACCTGGCCCAGCATGAATTCGATCCATTTTTGGTCGGTGAACACCTGCATGTCGAGGTTGCGGCGCACAGGTGCGATGTGCGCCGCGATCAGCGCCGGCGCATTCGCCTTGATGGCGTCCGCCACCAGGGTATCCAGGCTATAGCTGCGAATGAGATAGTCGCGCTCGACTGCCTCGGAGCGGGCGTAGAAAAGCGCCTGCTCGACATAGCCCTCGACGCGCCGCAGCTCGCCGTCGAGCGACTCGAGCTTGTCGTAGACGCCGTCGTCAAGCGCGGGGTCGGCCTGCAGGTTGTCAAGCATGAGATGGGCGGCCGCGAGCGGCGACTTTGCCTCGTGGACCCAGGTCTCGATGTACTCTCGGTAGTCGACGGCCTGCCTGCGATACGAAGCCACGTCGTCGTTAGCCGCCTTCGCCACGGCGCGTAGGGCGTCGTAGACGATCTCGCCGTCTATAAAGTCGGGCCGGTCGACGGCCTCGGTGATCCACAGCGGATGCTCCACAGTGGAGGCATAGCTGTCGAGCGCTCGGTAGAACGCCCGGCGGCGCAGATACTCCGTTGCAAACGCCAAGATGAACCCAACCGTCACAATGCCGCAGGCCAGAAGGGTTACAGCCACCCCCGCTGCCGCCACCAACAGCACGAATCCACACATGGCGACAGAGAACACCGCCAGGGTCACCGCGGGCCAGGATGACCTCAGATACGAGCGAAGGTTCATGGCTGCCTCACACCGAGTAGCCGCGGCCGCGATGCGTGGTGAGATAGCCCGTCACGCCGATCTTTTCCAGCGTGGCCCGCAGGCGGTTGATATTGACCGTCAGGGTGTTGTCATCCACGAAGGCGTCGGAATCCCACAGGTCGCGCATGATGGCCTCGCGCGAGACGATGGTCCCCGCCCGCGAGATCAACAGCGCCAGGATGCGCATCTCGTTTTTGGTGAGCTCCACCTGACGCCCGTTGGCCGATGCCGTGGAGCGCGACAGGTCAAGGGTCACGCCGTTGTGCTCCACCACGCGCCGGTCCGAGGCGCCCGCCACGCGACGCAGCAGAGCCTGGATGCGCGCAACGAGCACACGGGCGCGATAGGGCTTTGGAATGAAGTCGTCGGCGCCCATGGTCATGCTCATGACCTCGTCGATCTCGGTTGCGCGGGAGGTAAGCACCATGATGGGCACCTGGGAGACAGCGCGCAGCTCCCGGCAGACGAACTGGCCGTCCGTGCCCGGCAGCGTCAGGTCAAGCAGCACCACGTCGGGCCCGGCCGCCTGGATGTCCTCGACCACGTTGTCGAACGTGGTGCAGTAAGCGACGTCGAAGCCGTTGCGCTCGAGCACCTGTGCAAGCTCGCCGCGAATCGCCTCGTCATCCTCCACGATGTAGACCAGCGCCATGGGGCCTCCCATTCGTCATAGTTCGGTCCATACGGATCGACGCTTCCCCGCAAGGCCCTCACGGGCAATGCTGGATTCCTTATCGTCACCACGTGTTCGGGCGATGCCTTCGCCCCACGCTCCGTAGCATCTTAGAACTCCCTGCCCAGAAGACGAAGGTACTTGATGGTCTGATCCTGGCGATCGGACGCGCGCATACCGGGCCCCCTTTCAAAACGGGACAGAAGGGCAAAGGCGCCCTTCCGTCCCATCGTTGTCTTGTCGGGTGGCCCGCTCGGGTCAACCCTCATGTTCTTGGCAGCGGCCCCGCTAGTGACGGAAGTGGCGCGTGCCGGTGAAGATCATCGCGATGCCATGGTCGTCGCAGGCCTTAATGGACTCGTCGTCGCGCACCGAGCCGCCCGGCTGGATTATGGCGGTCACGCCGTGCTCGGCAAGCACGTCCACGTTGTCGCGGAACGGGAAGAACGCATCGGACGCCGCGACCAGGCCCTCGGCGGTCATGCCCAGGCGCTCGCAGGCCTCCTCGGCGCGCTCGCAGGCCAAAAGCGCAGAGTCGACGCGGTTGGGCTGACCCGGCCCCATGCCGATGCCGGCCTCGTTCTTGGCCACCAGAATGGCGTTCGACTTGACCGTCTTGACCACGCGCCAGGCGAAGAGCAGGTCGGTCATCTCCTTGTCCGTGGGTTTGCGGATGGTGGGGCAGGTGAACTCGGTGGGGTCCTCGTCCACCGTGTCCACGCACTGCACGAGCATACCGCCGTCGATGGAGCGCGCCTCGAGCTTGGCGTGGCCTTCGGCGCCGCCCGTGGCAAGCACGCGCAGGTTGGTGCGCTTGGCTAGACGGTCAAGCGCCGCCTGGGTGTAGCTCGGGGCAATGAGCACCTCGACGAACTGCTTGTTCTGGTCGGCGAAATGCTCGACCAGCTCGAAGGGCACCTCGCGGTTCACGGCGATGATGCCGCCGAAGGCGCTCTTCGGGTCGCAGGAGAAGGCGCGGTCGTAGGCGGACGTCACATCGGGCGCGACGGCGGAGCCGCAGGGGTTCTGGTGCTTCAGAATCACGCATGCAGGCTCGTCGAACTCGCGCACCGCGTTCCAGGCGGCGTCGGCGTCGAGCAGGTTGTTGTAGGAAAGCGGCTTGCCCTGGATCTGCGTGGCGCCGACGAGCGGATTCGCCGAAGAACCCATGCGCGCGAAGTCGTCTCCGAACTGGTACACGGCGGCCGGCTGGTGCGGGTTCTCGCCATAGCGCAGGTCCTGGACCTTGGTGAGGTGCAGCGTGAGCTCCGCGGGCGGCTCGAAGGCCTCGCCGCCGTCGACGGACGCCTCCTGGCTGCCCAGATAGTCGTTGAGCCACAGCGAGATTGCCGTGTCGTAGGCGGCCGTGGTGGTGTAGACCTTCGCGGCCAGGCGACGACGCGTGGCCAGCGTGGTGGAGCCGTTGTGCAGGTGCATCTCCTCAAGGATCTTGTCGTAGTCCGCAGGGTCGCACACAACGGTCACCGAGTCGTTGTTCTTCGCGGCAGAACGCAGCATGCTGGGGCCGCCGATATCGATGTGCTCGATGGCGTCGGCAAAGGTGACGTCGGGCTTGGCGACGGTCTTCTCGAACTCATAGAGGTTGACGACGACCAGGTCGATCATCTTGATGCCGTGCTCCGCGGCCTCCGCCATGTGCTGCGGCGAGTCGCGACGGGCAAGCAGGCCGCCGTGGACCTTGGGATGCAGCGTCTTCACGCGGCCGTCCATCATCTCGGGGAACCCGGTGAACTCCTCGATGGGGGTCACAGGAACGCCCGCCTCCTCGATGGCGCGCGCCGTACCGCCCGTGGAGATGATCTCGACCCCGAAGTCCTCGACGAGCGCTCGAGCAAAGTCGACGACTCCCGTCTTGTCGGTCACCGAGACCAACGCTCGCGCGATCTTTACCTCAGATCCCATGCAAGCCCCTCTCTGTGTCGTGCGCCGCGGTCTTGCACGCGGCGCGAAACGTACCTGTCTAATGTAGCGCAACGGCGAGGTCTCGGCATCTGACGACCTCGGTTTTGGAGCAAGCGCGGCAATGTGGCGGCTGTACGGCACGATCGACGCGCTGCCACGAGCTCCTCGCCGCACTCCGCACTAGAAGCTGCCGCCGCCTCCGCCGCCGACGCCGCCTCCGCCGCCTCCCGAAAAACCGCCGCCGAAACCACCTGCAGAGCTGTCTGCGCTCGACGCGAGCTGCGAAATCGTTGCCTGGTGGACGCCGTGCATCTCGTGGGCGGGCGACCCCATGCCGCCGTGCGGGTAGCACCACCAATACAAGGGGAAGTAGTAGCCACCATACGGGTCCATGCGCCGATCGACCGGAACGGCGTCGGCAAGCGCCCGCAGGACCTCGTCCGACACGTCCAGGGCAACCGCCATGACCAGCAGCTTGTTCCACAAGATCAAGTCGTCGGGCACCGCTTCGTCCAGACGGGTGAAATCCTCGAGCCAGCGCTTGAGCGCCTCGCAGCGCGCCCTCAACTCAACGCCTTCCTGCGAGTAGCGCTTGAAGGTAAAGGACACCACGATGGCCACGGCCGCAAGCGCTATGGCCACGAAGCTCGCCGGCAGGTTTGCCCCATCGGTCAACGCCATGAAGAATACCGCGCCCACGATGACAATCGCGCCAAGCACGGATGCCACCGCTATATAGGCCGCCCCGGTCGATGCCACGAGCCCGCGCATCTCGAGGCGCGCCCTGACCTCGCTCTTAAAGGCCTCGATGCGCTCGGAGTAGGACGTGGGGCTGTGCTTGGCCTCCTGGTCCAAGCTGCCAAAGAGCACCGAGTCGCCAGCCTGAGCACCCGGGCCAAAGTACAGGTCGATAGCGGCACGATCGATCGAATCGGTGACACGCGTCGGATCCTGGAGGGTCATGCGGTAGTCCTCGACCTCCTTGCTGCCGCCCAACAGCCGGCGTTCTTTGACCGTCTCCTGATTCAGCGTGATGATGCCGTCGTCGGTGAGGTGCATGAGTGTGGCGATGAACGCGTTGTCGGGAACGTCGCTGCCCATGAACGCCGCGATCACAGCCGGATGGTCCTGCGACGGCACATCACGGAAATAGGTCTCCTGGAAGCTCGGCTTGCTCGAACGACCGCGCGTGAGCTTGAGCACGACCATCGCGACCAGCAGGACGGCGCCTACGGATACCAGCACGATCGACCCCACCAAGGTGACGGTGCGCGCCTGCTCTCGGCGGGCGTTTGCCTCGTCGGCCCACCGCTGCTCCTCGCTCAGGACCGTCTGCATGCGCTCCTCGCCCGACACGCTCTGTGGCACGGTGAGGTCCGGCACCCAGGCAAGCGGAAAGACCACGCGGGCCTCCGCAAACTCTCCTCCATCGACCGCGGGAACGGTGTAGGTTACCTCGGGCACCGTCAAATCAAGGGCCACCGACGCATCGAGCGGACCGTGGCCCCAGGCGCGAAACGCCTTGGCGTCCGTGTTGGTGTCGGCGGCAAGGTCCGCCACCGGGAACGAGATCTTGAGCGATACGTCGTTCGACTCGTCCTCCCAACCGGGGCCAACGAACTGCCAGTACAGCTCGGCGGTGTCGGGCCACGCCATGACCGCACCTCTCAGCGTGTACGAAATCGAGAAGGTCACCTCGTCGCCATCCTCCTGCGGCGAGAAGAGCTTCACCTGCACCTGCGAGGAATCCAGCGAGGTGGTATAGACATCGCGGTCGCCGTTCTGTGCGTTATCCACCTGGGAAAAGGCGCGCTGCGTGCCGTCCTCATCGATAGCCTGCACCGCATCGATGTGGTACGAGGTGGGCATACCCTGCTGGTTCTCGGCCAAAGGCAGGCTCCAAAAGACACCGTTGACGTCATCGTCGAACGCCATGGTTCTCAGCTCCGTGACCTGCAGGCCTCCGTCCGCCAGAACGGCGGCGCTGATATCCACG
Organism: Collinsella sp. An2; assembly: GCF_002160065.1. Classification (GTDB taxonomy): domain Bacteria; phylum Actinomycetota; class Coriobacteriia; order Coriobacteriales; family Coriobacteriaceae; genus Limicola. The sequence continues at coordinate 132,821 of NZ_NFJW01000005.1, forward strand.
CGTTCCGTCTCAAATGAGTCGGCATAGGCGGAAGCTGGCCGCGCGACGGCGATTGCGCAGACGAGCACGAGCGCAGCGATGAGGCGCGTCGCGAAGCCGCGCGGAGCACCCTGGCGACGGGAAGGCCCGCCATCCATCGAACGGAGCTGTCCGCCGGCAGGCGTGGCACGGAATCGGATGAGGGACATCGTCGTTCCTTTCGACCGGAATAACCTCGGACCCATTGTACATGGCCGCCCGGACACCCCAAGGCCGCGCCCCACGAGCGGAAACCGCGCGGCGACCAGCGGCCCTGCAAGCAAGGACCGCAGCCGGCATGCCACGCCGGTTCGCGCAGGGCGGCCCCGGAGGCGGGCTTCGACGCCCGCCATGGTCAGATGCCGCGCCAGCCTGCGCAACACGGCCGCCCGGTGAAAGGCAAACGGCCCCTCGGGGGCGAGTCGTGAAGAATTCGCGAGGACCCCCGACAATCGACATGCCCGCGCATGTGTCCGCACGAGTGGGTATATTCCTCACTGACACCCGCGGCAGCCAGCCGGCGGATACAGCAGAAAGGTCCTATCACATGGCACTCACCGATCAGGTTACAGACGTTCTGAACAAGCAGATCAACGCAGAGTTCTACTCTTCGTACCTCTATCTCACCTTTGCCGACTACTACGAGGACCGCGGCCTCAAGGGCTTTGCCAACTGGTACATGATCCAGGCCAAGGAGGAGATGGATCACGCGCTGGCGATTCGTCGCTATCTCCTCGACAACGACTTCACGCCCACCATGGAGGCCATCGCCAAGCCGGACAAGACGTTCGGCTCCGATATCGAGCCGCTTGAGGCAGGTCTGGAGCATGAGGAGTACGTCACGAGCCTCATCCACCACTGCTATGAGGTTGCCCATGAGGCCCACGACGTCCGCACCATGAAGTTCCTGGATTGGTTCGTGAGCGAGCAGGGCGAAGAGGAGACCAACGCGCGCGACATGACCACCAACATGAAGCTCTTCGGCTGCGATCCCAAGGGTCTTTACGACCTCGACCGCGAGTATCAGGCCCGCGTCTACACCCAGATGACCGCTCTGCCGCTGTAACAGCGACTCTGCAGGCAGCGGCGCCCGACACACTCGACTCGGCTGTCGGGCCGCCGCGTCGCCTTCATATGCATCCCCCCTTTTCCAAGGAACCTCGGGCCCCGCGCCCGGGGTTCCTTGTTGTATTCCGGCGGGCCGCGCACCTCGCTTCTGGCGGACTGCACGCCTCACTGCCGGTGGACTGAGCGCCTCACTTCCGGCGGGTCGAATGCCTCGCTTCCAGCACGCCGCGTGCCTTGCCTCCGGCGTGCCACGCATCTCACCGACGCCAATAGGCGATGGCGATCTGCGTGCGGTTCTTAAGATGCAGCTTTGCCAAAATCGAGCTGATGTGGTTGCGAACCGTCCCCTCACCCAGGTAAGCCGTCCCGGCGATCTCGCGGTTGTCGAGTCCTTCGGCGATGAGCTCGGCAACCTCGCGTTCGCGCTCGGTCAGCGCAGCGAACGGGTCGCCTGCCGAGGAGGCGGGCTCGCCATCGACAGCGCGCCCGCCCGCGCCACCCTGCTGCGTGACGCGGGCAAGCACCTCGCCCTCAAGCACGCTCTGGCCCGCCATAACCGCCCGGAGCGCCGGAGCGATGGTGGCCACGTCCTGCTTGATGAGATATCCGCGGGCGCCGAGTGCGAGCGCACGGACGATGTACTCGTCGTCGGAGAACGTGGTCAGAAAGACGATCCGCGCCGTCGGGTCGCGCTCGATGATCTTTTGAGCTGCGGAAAGGCCGTCGCAGCCGGGCATCTGGATATCCATGAGCGTAACGTCGGGGCGCTCCTCGGAGGCGAGACGAACGGCGGCGTCTCCGTCGGTCCCGATGCCCACGACATCGATATCGGGCTCGGCGCCAAGGATGATGCCGAGCGAGTCGCAGATGAGGCGGTCGTCGTCCACGATGATCACGCGCATGAGAACTTCCCTTCTTGCGATGCCCGTCGAATGATAGAGAGAACCCGGGCCGTCCATGAGCCGCGCAGCTCATACCGAGCCCGGCCCCGCGCCACGTCCGGCGCCCTCGGACACCGCATCCGGCTTGGGAATGCTCGCGAACACACGCCACCCCGGACCACTCGGATCCGGGCCAGCCCGAAACGACCCGCCCAAGGCATGCACGCGCTCGGCCATGGAGGTGAGCCCAAAGCCGTGCCCGGTCCGAGGCGCGGCAGCCGCGGCCCCATCCCCCGCGCCACCGTCGTCCACGACGGTCAGCTGCCAAAACGCGGGATGCTCCACAAGTTGCACCTCGGCACGTGCACCGGAACCGGCATGATGAGCCACGTTGGAAAGCGCCTCGCGCGTCACAGCGGCAAGGCAGCTCGCGACCTCGGGCGGCGCGGCTTCCACATCGGACGTGCAGGTGGCGGGCACCGGCGCCTCCGCAACGATGCTCGCCACCTGAGCACCCACATCAATCCGGTCGTCGTGCAGGTCCCGCACGCTGGTGCGCACCGTACCGAGCGCCTCATCGAGCCCCTCGCCCAGCGCGGCAAACGCATCACGTGCCCGGTCGTCCTGCGCAAACACCACCTGATAGGCCCTGATCTGCAGCAGAGCGCGCGTCAGCAGATGCCCCACGTTGTCATGGATCTCGCGCGCGATGCGCGTGCGCTCCTCGAGCACAGCCACGCGCACGGCAAGCTCACGCTTATCAAGGAGGTCGCGATTCTGCGCCTCGAGCCTGAGCGACCTCTCACTCAGGCGATCGCGCTCCCGACGGTTGCGTTCGCGCTGGCGGCGCGTAGCCTCGGTGCGAACGGCCAGCAGGGCGGCGGCCGCGACCAGACACCCGATAAACGCGATGCCGAGCAGGTCGAGCGCGCCACGACGGATGCCGGCAAGCCAGACGACCACCGGGACCGCCAGCAGGATGCGGCGTCGCTGGCGGGCAAGGTCGTAGGTGCCAAGCGGCAAGGCCACCAGAGCCTCGGGAATCGCCAACGGAAGCGCGCTGCAGGCAAGCGGCAACACGACCGCAATCGCCGCTGCGCGCCGCGCCGCCCGGCCCGCCCCACCCGCAACGACGCCGTCCCCGCCTGTACCTTCAGAAGCAACCCCATCGGGCCCGAGCACCTCGACGGCGCACGCCATCGCGGCGCACAGACAGAGCGCCGCCACGCTCGCCGCCCGCGGGGCAAAGGCGATCGCGGCAGCAAGGCAGCACACAAGAAGCACCAGCTTGTCGGTCAGTCGTTCCATGGGGCCAGTCTACCGCACGGCCTGCGCCATCCACGGCACGATGCCAGCCGGCAGCGTCTGGCACGCCCAAAACGTGACAAATGTCACCCTTCTCCCCCGCATCTCCCATCCCCCGGAAGCGCTGCCGGCGAACCCTCTGGATACGCCCAGCCGTCTCGGGACGGCGCGTTCGGGCATCGTACAAGCACGCGGAACGCAGGGGCGGCACGCACGCTTTGGGAGAACAAGGACGCCGGGCCATGCACGGGTGCCCGCGGAGGGGTGCGCAACTCGTGACAAACCTCACTTCCGCCACGGGATGCCGAAGGCAATACTGCAAGCATCCACGATGCATGAGGAGGTCTCATGTCCACGCAACATCCCGTCAGCGACGCCTTGGTCGCCACCGGTCTCGTCGAGTCCGCCGCCGCCCCATCGGTGGCAGCCCCGGCCCCGCCCGCCGAGCCCGCGGACCGCGGCATCAACTCAACAGCAACCGAGGGCGCCGCCCCCATCATCGCTGTGCGCCAGCTCGTCAAGCGCTACGGCGACCTCACCGCCCTCGACCACTTCGACCTCACCGTCCACCGCGGCGAGATCTTTGGCCTGCTCGGTCCCAACGGCTGCGGCAAGACCACGGCCATCAACTGCATGCTTCAGCTCCTTGGCTACCAAAAGGGCACCATCGAGCTCTTTGGGGAGCGTATGACGCCCACCCGCTACGACCTCAAGCGACGCATCGGCATCGTGCCGCAGCAGGTCGCCGTCTTTGAAGAGCTCACGGTGACCGAGAACATCGACGCCTTCTGCTCGCTCTATGTATCCGACTGCCGCGCACGCCGCAAGCTTGTGGAGGACGCCATCGCCTTCACGGGGCTGGGAGACTTCCGGCGCTTCCGGCCGCGCAAGCTCTCGGGCGGCCTGCTCCGGCGCCTCAACATCGCCTGTGGCATCGCGCATCGACCCGAGCTCATCTTTTTTGACGAGCCCACCGTCGCTGTCGACCCGCAGAGCCGAAACGCCATCCTCGGAGGTATCCTGCACCTTGTAGACGAGGGCGCCACGGTGGTCTACACCAGCCACTATATGGAAGAAGTCGAGCAGATCTGCAGCCGTGTGATGATCATGGACCATGGCCGCACCGTGGCCGAGGGCACCGTCGGCGAGCTCAAAGCCATGATCGACATGGGCGAGAAGATCGTGGCCGAGGTGCCCGGCCTGTCCGCACGCGCACTCGAAGCGGTGCGTTACCTGCCGTGCGTGCTGCGGGCGAGCTACCGCGGCCGCGAGCTGCACGTGGCCTGCGCACAGGGGTCGAGCCATCTGGCCGAGGTTCTCGGCGTGCTCAACGATGCCGGCGCAGAGCCCGTACGTGTGTACTCTGAGCCGCCGACGCTCAACGACGTCTTCCTGGAAATCACCGGCAGCGACCTGCGCGACAGCGAGGGCGGCGGCGACCCCGACGCCTCGCGCAGCCGCAGCGGGCGGTGACCCGCCATGCTCGCACTCATCGCCCGTAACGTCCGCACGAGCCTTCGCAACACGAGCATCGTGATCTGGGCGTTTCTCTTCCCCCTCATCATGGCCACCATCTTCATGACGATGTTCTCGAACTTCTCAAGCTCGCAGTACGCAAGCGACATCCCGCTCGGCGTGGTGGCCGACGCCCGCTGGAACGCGGCTACAGGCCTGCGCGAGCTGGTCGAGGGCCTGGCCGGAGAAGGAGCGGCCGCCCACAGCTCGGAGGAGACGCGCGCCGTCGAAAGCGATGCCTCAGAGAAGGACAGTCCCCTCTTCGCCCTCACCCGCTACGCCACCGCCGACGACGCCCGAGCCGCCGTGCTCGCCGGCGACGTTGCGGCCTACCTCGCGGTTGACGCCGCGGGCAAGCCCGTACTCTACGTGTCCCCCGCCGACAGCGGCACTACCAGCCAGGCTATCATCCAGCTCGTGCTCGACCGCTACCTGCAAGGCGAGGAGCTCGCCGCCAACCTTGCCGAGCACGACCCGGCCGCTCTCGCCTCCTCCGAGTCGGCCGCGTCGTTTGCCCGGAACCTCGCCGACTCTCGCGCCGGCACGGTCGAGCTCGATATTCTTCGCGAGCCGCCGCAAGAGATGAGCCGCTATTACTACGCGCTGCTGGGATACTCGTGCATCATGTGCACCGATGTGGCCAAGACCCTCATCGAGCGCACACGATCCGGCGCCTCCGCCCTTGGCGACCGCTGCCAGGTGAGCGCCACCCCGCCGAGCCGACAACTGGTGGCGGCAATCGCCGCGAGCTGGCTCATCGTGATGGCAAGCATGCTCGTCACCATCGCCTTCCTGTGGCTCGTCGCCGGCGTCTCGTTTGGTGGGCGCGTATGGCTGACTCCGGTGGCCTGCGCGGCCTGCGCCCTCGTCTCGTGCGCCTTCGGAGCGTTCATCGGGTCGCTTCCCGGCGCCAACCCGCGCGTCAAAGACGCCCTCGTCACCATCTGCACACTTGCGCTCTCGCTCCCCGCCGGGCTCTTTGGCGAGCCGGCCGTGGAGCTCGGCAACTGGCTCACCCGCAACATGCCGCTTCTGCAGCTCATCAACCCGGCCACCCAGGCGACGGACGCCTTCTTTGCCTTGACCTTCTACGACTCCCTCGCGCCGTTTGGCCAGGCGCTCGCGGCGCTCGTGGGAATCGCCGCCGTGCTTGCCCTGGGCGCCGCGCTCTGCATGAGGAGGACCCGCCATGCCCATTGTTAGCATCGCCTGCCGGCTCGTGCGCGAGCATCGCGTACTTTTTGCCGTGTACGTTCTGCTGTTCTCAATCGTGGGCGCGCTTGCTGCGGGAAGCATAGGACCCGCCAGCGCCGAGGACTACGAGGCCGCCCGTCCCACGGCTGCGGTCGTGGACCGCGACGGCAGCACCGTCTCGCGCGCGCTCACGGCGTATCTTGAAAACACCTGCGAGCTCGTGGAGGTGGAGGACACCGCCCTTTCCCTGCAGGAATCCGCTGCCAACGACTACGCCAACTACGTGCTTGTCATCCCCGCGGGCTACGGCGACGCGCTGATGGCTGCCGCGCGAACAGACGCCGACGCGCCCGAGCTCGAGTGCATCGTGAGCTATCGAAACGCCTCCGGCGCCCTCGTCGACCAGCGGGTGCGTACCTGGACGCAGGAGCTCTACGCGCTTGCCGCCGCAAGCGACGCGCCCGCGAGCGAACTGGTGGGCCTGGTTGCCGACGCGCAGCTGACAGGTGTGGCCGTGCAGACCGCGCCCACCGCCGAAACCGGCATCCCCGTCTCTTACCTGGTGTACTGCCAGTTTGCGCTCTACGCCCTCTTCGGCGGCATCGCGGCAATCGTGGGTACGGGCCTCTTCAGCCTGCGGCTGCCCAGCATCCGACAACGCATCGGGGCGTCATGCGTGCCCCAGACGCGCTTCGACGCGCAGGTGGTGGGCGCCATCGCGCTGTGCGGACTCGCGGTGTGGGCCATCAACGCCGGTGCAGGGCTCGCACTCTACCACGCGGAGTTAGCCCCGGTGCCACCCGTCTTTGTTCTGCTTATGCTTGTGCTGCTGCTGGCGCTCACCCTGGTGGGCATGGCGTTCGGCTTTCTGGTGTGGCAGCTCAATGTGCGCCACGAGCTCATCCACGCCATCTGCAACATCGCGGCCATGGTCGTGGCGTTTTTGGGCGGCACGTGGGTCCCGCTCGACAACATGTCTGAAGCCGTGACGGCGGTGGCACGCTTTACGCCAGGATACTGGGCAGTGAGCGGCATGCAGGAACTCGTGCGGGCCACGAGCGTGTCCCCCGACCTGGTGCGCACGGTGCTGCTGGACGCCGGCATCGTGGCGCTCTTCGCTCTGGCCATCGCGACAGCGGGGCTCGCCGTGGGGCGGGCTCGAAGGGCCACACAGGCATGATGCAAGCGAACGGTGCCGGGCGTGCGCTCGCGATACGCCCGCGTGTTCCCCGTCTTGACCCTGCGAGGATAGGGTCGGTGAACCGGATGCCGCACGGCCTGCCGACCCGACGGACCAGATAACGCGTGATCGCATGATCGCTGGACCGGCAGGCCGGATGATGCACAGCTTGCTGGACCGCCACGCCGCCAGGTCCTATACTGGCGCCCATGAGTATCCCGGCTTCACATCACCGCACCCCGCGCGGACGTTTCGCCCCCTCCCCTTCCGGCCGCATGCATCTGGGCAACGTTTTTGCTTCGCTCGTTGCCTGGCTATCCGTGCGCAGCCAGGGAGGCTCGATCGTCATGCGCATCGAGGACCTCGATCCCCGAACTCAGAGCGGCCCTTGGACCGACCTGCTGCTGGACGACCTACACTGGCTTGGCCTGGAATGGGACGAAGGCCCCTACCGGCAGCGCGACCGCATGCCCCTCTATGAAGACGCTCTGGCTCACCTTGACCGGCAGGGCGTTCTCTACCCCTGCTTCTGTACGCGAGCAGAGCTGCACGCCGCAAGCGCGCCGCACGCAAGCGACGGAACACCTATCTATGCAGGCACCTGCCGCAACCTGTCCGCCCAGGACGTAGCGGAGCGATCCCACCTGCGTCCTGCCGCCCAACGCCTGCGCGTGCCCGAGCCCGATGCGCCGAACGGCACGATCTCGTTCGTCGACCGCGTCTATGGCCCTCAGCGCGAAATCCTCGCACGCGAATGCGGCGACTTCTTGGTACGCCGAAGCGACGGGGTCTTTGCCTATCAGCTCGCCGTTGTGGTCGACGACGCAGACATGGGCGTCACCGAAGTTGTCCGCGGATGTGACCTGCTGGGATCCGTTCCGCGCCAGATGTATCTGCAAGAGCTTCTGGGGCTTCCCCACCCCGCATACGCTCACGTACCCCTTTTGACCACGCCCGACGGGCGACGGCTCTCCAAACGCGACCGTGACCTCGACATGGAAGGGCTTCGCGAGCACTTCGGAACGCCCGAGCGTCTGCTGGGCTGGCTCGCCGGCACCACGGGCCTTGCGCCGGACACACGGCCGCGCAGCGCAGCCGATCTTGTCGAGCTCTTTGACTGGAATCTTGTGCGCACCCACCGCGACAACATCTGCATCGACCCCAGCGAACTCTACTGGCGCGCCTAGCGACGCCGGCGAAGCACTTCCGAGGACCTCGACAGTACCTTCGAGGCTCTTCCCCGTGAAATTGCGTACCCCGTTTTCGGGTTACGTACGTCTGGCGGAAGTTGCGTACGTCCAACGGCAGTTGCGTGTGCCTACCAGAAATTGCGGGCGCGATTCGGCCATTTCCGGCTTCAAAAAGAGGCGAATGTGGCCGAAATCCTCTATCAACTTTACAATCGCGCACGCAACTTGAAAACGGGGCACGTAACCTCAGCCTCGCAGTCCCTCAGCCCGTAGGCCCTCAAACCCCGTGTACGTCCTATGAGCCTCGACTTCGCGCTATAGCCCTCGGCTCCTACAGGCCTTAAGCAGCAAAGCCCGCATCCCTCCCCGGCCTAAACAGACGATATGAGAAAGCCATTGAAGGGAAAGCCTCCCCGCGGCATACCGGGTCGCGGGCTGGGCGGGAACAATGGCTGTGTATCGTCAACCTGCGGTACCCGCCGTACCGCACGTATGGGAGGAGGCTCCCCATGACCCGTGTTACCTCCATCGGGCTCGACGTACACGCCCGCTCCGTGTCGGCCTGCGCGTTCAACCTCTACACGGGCGAGGTGACGCAGAGGGCCTTCGGCACGGACGCCGAGGAGATGGCCTCCTGGATCAAAAATGCCCGCATCCCTTGGGGACACGGGCACTGTAATTCGGCTGGCGGAGAGCTGGGGATTCGAACCCCAGATTCCCTTGTGGGGAATACTCGCTTAGCAGGCGAGCACCTTCGGCCTCTCGGTCAGCTCTCCGTAGCAAGGTCATATATTACCGTACCAATGCGCCAAAGCACAAGGATGCTGCACAACTCTTTTAGAATCTTGGAGAATTGATTCCCCGCAACGCCCACGACCCTGGTCGAAAGACCCGGCCGGAAGGCGGCGTTCACCCCAAGTATCGGCTACGCACAGGCCCGCCCCGTCGGCGGTTCGACCCCGCCTGCACCACACATGCTCCAGGCGGTCCTAGGACATCATGGATCTGCTGATGACACCCAGCTCGTCGTTGCCCATGATGTGCCACATGCCGCGCACGCAGCGATTCGCCAAGTGAAGGAAGCTGTTGTCGGCAAGCAGCACCGCCGCGTCCGAAATCTGCCGCGCTACGGCCGGGTCGGGTGGAACCGGCAGGCCTTCGTCGTGCAGCGTCGCGGCGACCTCGTCCAGGTCGGGGCGGTCGGACCTGCCCATCTCGGCCATCAGCGGTCCCATCTCACTGCGCACGAGCTCACCCAGCCGGCCGTTCTCGGGAACCAAGCAATAGCACGCCAGAGCCGCCTCGCGATTCCCCAGGTTCCAAAACGCAAACGCGCCGCGGTAGTACAGGTATGCCAGCGACTCCCGCTCGAACGCCACGCGCACCCCATGGCGGACAACCTCTACAACCTCCTGGAAGCGCTCCAGACGCGCCAAAACGTTCACCATCATGAAGTGGGCCTGCATGGAGGTTGCAGCCATGTCCAGCAGCTTGCGCGCCTCGACAAGCGCACGGTCCAAATCGCCCGCGCGGAAGCACGCATCGCTCAACTCATATTGGGCGAAGAAGAGCGCGTCCGGCACGCGATGAATACGCACGGCGGGATCGTCGACAACGAGCGGCAAGACGATGCGTCCCAGATAGCTTTCGCAGAACTCGCTTCGCAGCGGCCGGTCGCTGAGCAGCTCGGCCGCGGCACACGACGCCTCGAGCTCCCCCACCAGGCCCACGAACCCCTCGACAGCCCGATCGCGGTCATAGGGCATCAGGTCGCGCAGCGCATGCAGGCGCGCCATGTACGGGTCGTCCGGCGCCTCCATGACCTCGAGCTCGGAGGCCTTGTCCGCCAGCAAGAGCCTCTGCAGCTTTGGGGGAAGCGTGCGATCGTCGTCGCGCGGAGCCACAAACAACTCCGGGGTCTGCACCACGGGCATCTCCGCCCGGGTTAGGTACACCTCAAGCGCTTTCCGAGCAGCGCCGCCCCGCAGCGGAGCTCCATCAAGCCGCTCGGCGAGCGGAACGAGCTCTGCGGTAAACGCCGTTCGATCGAACTGGAAGGCCCGCTGTGGAGACCTCGTTTGTCTGTCGAGACAGACGACCGTGCACGAACCCAGCATCAGGCTCGACGCAAATGCAGCCGCGGCAACAACCAGAACCATCCGGTCTGCATACTCCACCGCCACCGCAGCACGCTCGACGTCGTCCAACACGTGCCAAGCCCCCGCCGCCTGATCGTAGAGCCCCTGTGGCAGGGCATCGACATCGGGGGCAATGAACTCGACAGCAAAGCGCTTCTTAGCGGCGTCGCAACGGAAGTTGTATTCGAAGCGCACCGTGAAGTTGAGAGCCTCGCAACACGCTGCAAAGCGCGTGCGCATGTCCCAGTCTCCGCCCGGCACACACGAAACCGCGCCCGGACACGCCCACCCGTTGGGAGAGGTCGCATCGGCAAGCACCGACTTGACGCTGGATGTGACCGAGACAAACGAGCGCTGATCCAGCAGCGAGCATGCTTCTTCCGAAGGCGAGGCCGTCACGGCGCGCAGCCCGAAGCCCATGGCCACGAGCACCCGATACACCCGGTTGATCGCCGCCTCGACCGACAGCAGAAATCCTTGGTCGGCAGCGTCGACCTCATCGCGGTCGAACACCAGATAAAAGCCGTCCATACGGTCGATGCGCACCAGGGTGACTGGGCATTTTGCCACGATAGCGCGCAGGCGGTCGCAGTCGATTGCCCCCAGCACCCGCCGCGCAAAACGCTCGATGCCCGACGGATCTTGCTGCGCATCAATGCGGTACAGCATGGCCGCGATAGCATCGGGCAATGCGACCGACGTGAAATCGTGGAACAGCTGAACCTGACGTCCGAGCGGCCTGGGTGCCACGTCTACCGTGCTTGTCCCGACACGGCGCGGCCGAAGCGCGTTGTCCAGCACGCAGAAACGCAGGTATACCGAGGCCATGAACGGACGATACGTCAGGCTTCGCTGCGTGTTCCACGTTGCCACATCGGCCACCTCGCGCATGGTGCCCGAAAACGCCCCGCGATACCGCCCATGAGGCTGCAGATCGTCGCGGGAATCCTTCACGTACAGCGTTCCCGCGTGCCCGTTGGCGTCGGGCACCGCGACAACGTCTGGATTGCCGGCCGGAGCCAGCGTGATGGGATGGTCCACATGGAAGACGCCGCCGTGGTTATCCACGTACGCCAGTATGGAAACGGTCATCGCGGTCTCGAACCGCACGATATAGCAAGAGCCACGTTCGGGAATGGGGCATGCATCCCAAATAACGCCGTACTGCACCCCCTTCTGCTGGCCGGGAAGCACGGGAAGCTTCTTTCGGCCTGCAAGAAGCGGAAGCTTGAACGAATGATCGGACACGAATGCACCCCCTGGGTCATAACGGCGCTGCAGTGCCGCCTATTCCCATTGTGCCTGTTGCCGCCGGACCGGCATCAAACTATTCCGTCTGTGGGCAAATCGCTCGCCGAACGTATGGCGGCCTGTGCGAGGAGACGCAAGGACCCTCTGGCGGCACAGCTCGATGCGGTCGTAGGCGTGCGGGCATCTGGTGTCACGGTCAGTGCAGCCACCGCGGCCGACGCAGTCAGCGCCATAGCCGGCGTCATCACCGCAGCCACCACGGCCGACGCAGCAACCACGGCCGCCGCCGTAGCCACCGCAAACACCACGGCCAGCGCAACTGCCTGGTGACGCCATATGAGACGATATGAGAAAGCCATTGAGGGAAAGCCTCCCCGCGGCATACCGGGTCGCGGGCTGGGCGGGAACAATGGCTTTGTAATCGTCGCCTGCGGTGCCGCCGTACCGCACGTA
>NZ_NFJW01000006.1 GCF_002160065.1 Collinsella sp. An2
GCCTCCTCTTTGACTGCGGTGCGCGACCGCCGTTTGCACTGACAACAACGATTGTCGCCCAGCCCGCGCTCATGCAAAGGGGAGGCTCCGACCGATTAGTTATCGGTCATATCTTCTAGCCGGCGAGCTTCGCGGCAAAATCGGCGAGCGTGCCGGGGATATCGATCTGCTGCGGACACACTGCCGCGCAGCTGCCGCACCCGATGCAGGCGTCCGGGCGCTTGTCCTCGGGCAGCGTTCCGACGTACATGCTGGGGATGAAGCCGCCCTTGCCGCCTGTCACGATGGCTTCGTTGTACATCTCGAGCAGCTTGGGGATGTCGAGCCCCTGCGGGCAGTGGTTCGTGCAATAGTGGCACGCGGTGCATGGCACGGTGCCGCGGCCGAGCATCTCGTCCACAACTGCCTGCAGCGCCGCCCGCTCTTCCTCGTTGAGCGACTTGTCCTCAGAGAACGTCTGGATGTTCTCCTTCAGCTGATCCATGTTGGACATGCCGGACAGCGTCACGCACACCTCCGGGATGCCCTGGATAAAGCGGAACGCCCACGCCACGGTGGACTCGTCGGGGCGCAGTTCGTGCAGACGGGCCGCATCCTCGTCCGAGATCTGCGCAAGCTTGCCCCCGCGCACCGGCTCCATGACCCACACGGGCAGGTTATATTTCTTCAGCAGGTCGACCTTGCCCTTGGCGTTCTGGAACCGCCAATCCAGGAAGTTCAGCTGGATCTGGCAGAATTCCATGTGCTCGCCGTAAGCCTCCAGGAAACGCTCCATGACAGGAATCGCTCCGTGCGCAGAGAAGCCCAGGTGGCGAATCCGGCCCGCCTTCTTCTGCTCAAGCAGATACGGCATGATCCCGTGGGCGGGGTTCAGATACTCGTCGATATTCGACTCGCACACGTTGTGGATGAGGTAGAAGTCGAAGTACTCCATCCCCGTCTTCTCGAGCTGGCGCTCGAAGATCTCCTCGACCTTGTCCATGTTGGAGAGGTCGTATCCAGGGAACTTCGTGGCCAGGTAGAACTGATCGCGCGGATGCTGCGCGAGGGCGCGTCCCAAAGCGACCTCGGAGTTGCCGCCGTGGTAGCCCCACGCGGTGTCGTAGTAGTTGATGCCCTGCTCCATGGCGTAGGCGACCATCCCGTTCACGGCATCCTGGTCAATCTTCGTGTCGTCGCCGTCAACGACTGGCAGGCGCATGGCGCCCAGGCCGAGCGCCGAGAGCTTGAGCCCTTGAAAATCCTTATACAGCATGGATATCTCTCCCTCTCTGTCGATGAGCGCCAACGCGCATGGCAACATCTCCGTGCCGACGCAGCCGCACTCCAGTACAGGAAAATCATAGGACCTTGAGCGCGCTTAAGGTCAAGGCTGAGACGGCGTTTTACGATCGACAGCGTATTCGGTCGAGCAACCCCTTACGGGTCATTCGTCGCGCATCCACTTTTTCACCGAACAGGTGGACATGTCCTCACCGGTGACCGGTCGGGGCTTTATTATGGGGAGCGGGACTCGAAGCGCGCCGAAGCGCGCAGACGATAGGAGCATGCATGGGCGAAGAGAAGCACAAACAGGCAGCATACGAATCGGTCGAGCATGAAGGCGACGAGCAGCTGCATGGACATGCCGCGGAACCGGTCACAGACGAGCCCGTCGAAACAGCGACGGACATGACGGCTGAAGAACACGTACAGGCATCCGACGATACAGTCGCAGTCGACGAGGTCGCCGACGACAATCGCACCGCGTCGAGCGACCCCGCCGAAGGTGCGGTCTCCCCTGCTACGGACAGTGAGCAGGACGTCCCCGTACAGGCGGCGGAGCGTGTTGCCGAGGCGGAATCCAACACGGCAGACGAACTTGGCACCGCAACCGAAGAGCATCTCGAAGCCATAGCCCTCAAGGAGCATGCCCCGACAGCAGAAGCAGCAGCCGATGCACACGACGGCGGCAGCATGCCTTCCTGGCTGCAACACCCGACAGCGCCCGGCGCGGCGAACGCCAACGACGTCATCCGCCATGAGGGTGTCGACCTCCCCGCTCCGGCAGCGCCGGGCGTGGACACCCAGCACCATGCGGCAAGCTCGCACCCCGAACGGGACGTCACTGCCGCCGCGGCCGAAGCGGCAAACGCCGTGGGAACCTTCTTCTCGGAAGGCGCAGCCGCCGTGCGTGCCATGAACGCCGCCAAGAAAGCCCACGCCGAGGCGCGCGAGCAGCTTGATACCCTGGACCGCACCATCGCCGAAGAGGAGGCGGAACTCGAGCATCGCCGCGACGTCGCCTCCCGCTACCACGACATCGTTACCGAGCAGACGGCGCGCGTGAAGGCGGCTGTCAAGGCGATCTCTGATGCCGAGACCAAGCAAAAGGCTATCGACGCCACGATTCAGCAGCTGAAAGAGCAGCTTGAAAGCATGAAGGCCGACGATGCGCAGGCCGAGAAGCGCCTGAAGGCGACCCTTGACGCCGCCGAGGCCAAAGAGGCGTCGGCACGCGAGGCGAGCTCGCGTCTGAAGCGCCGGCTCGACGATGCAGAGCGCAACCTCGCCAAGGCCGAGGAGGACAAGAAAAACGGAATCGCCGCCGCCACGACCGCGGCCGAAAGCGCCGAGGCACGCCTCAAGACTCTGCGCGAAGAGTTCGCCGAGGTTCAGCGCAACCCGTCCGCAAACTCTGCCGCCTACAACGTGCGCGCCAACGAACTCGAGGCGCAGATCTCGGACGCCATGCACGAGCTGCGCGAGGCGCGCGACGGCCTGCCCCAGCTCACCGCCGAGCTCGACGCGGCCATCGCCTCCGCCAAAAGCCTGCTCGCTGAGGCGCAGAAGCCTATCGAGGCGGCCAAGGCGGAGTTCGAGAATATCCGCGAAGAGGCGGATGACGCCCGCGATGCCTACGAGACGGCCAAGCAGGAGTCCAGCGAGCGCCAGCGTGAGCTGCGCGAGAAGGTCGCCGAGCAGGAGAAGGCTCGCCGCGAGCAAGAGCAGGCGGCATCGGATGCCCGCGACGAGCAGGCGGCCGCCCAGCTCCTCATCGACGAGGCAGAAGACATCCACGCGCACCCCGAGGTGACCGACGCGATTGCAGGCCGTCTCGACGCCGACCGCGCTGAGCGCATCGAGGTTGCCAGAGAGGTCGAGCAGCTCGCCGCCGCCGAGCAGAACGTCCGCGAGCAGACCCGCTCATCGCGCCTGCGCTTCACCGCCGTCGTGGCAGCCATCGTCGTGGTGATCCTGCTCCTGATCATCCTCTGGCTCGTCTTGAGCTAACGCGCGCGGGCACCCCCAAGCACCCGCGCGCAAGTGGGCAGGCATCTATTCGATGAACATCGCGTCGCCGAACGACAGGAACCGATAGCGTTCGGCGATCGCCTGCTCGTAGGCGTCCATGATCTGGTCACGCGTCGCCAGAGCGGAGACGAGCATCATGAGCGTCGAGCGGGGCACATGGAAATTCGTGATGAGGGCATCGACGACGTGATAGGTCGAACCCGGCATGAGGTAGAGATTCGTGGTGGCGTTCTCGCGCGGAACGATGTCGCCGCGTCCGGTCACCGCTGCGGAGTCCGGCGCCTGCTCGAACCGACGAGCCACGACAGCAGGGTCGCTCGCAGGCGCATCGGGGTCCCAGGCGCTCTCGAGCGAACGCACGGCCGTGGTACCAACCGCGATCACGCGATGGCCCGCCGCCTTCGTGGCGTGCACCGCCTCGACGACGTCGGCGGGCACATGGTAGCGCTCGGTATGCATGACATGCTGGGTGGGATCGTCCTCCTCCACCAGGCGAAACGTGTCGATACCGACCTCAAGCTCGACCGTCACGAACCCGATGCCCTTGTCCTCGAGCGAAGCGATGAGCTCGGGCGTGAAATGCAGGCCTGCCGTAGGGGCCGCCGCGGAGTGCTCCTCCTGCATGGCGTAGACGGTCTGATACTTCTCGGGATCACCCTCGTATTGGGTGATATAGGGAGGCAGCGGCACGTGTCCGGCAGCATGGATGGCCTCGTCGAGGGTACGCGGGCGGCCGTCGACCCCCTCGCCGACCGGCTCGAAGCGAACGAGGCGGCCTCCCCTGCTCTCGGGCACAAAGTCGACGACGGTACCGGTGAGCACCACCGGCGAGGACGCGGGCGCGTGCAGGCCGCCGGCACGATACTCGATCACGGCACCCGGCTTGAGACGGCGCCCCGGGTTCACCAGGCACTCCCACACATGGCCAAGCGCATCGACGTCCTCGCGCCGCTTGAGCAGCAGCGTCTCGGCAACGCCGCCCGTGCCGGCCTTATGACCCACCAGGCGGGCGGGCATGACACGCGTCTTGTTTGCCACAAGCAGGTCGCCCGGCTCGAGGTAGTCGGCGATGTCATAGAAGTGCCGATGCTCGACGCTGCCGCCATGACGAAGCGGCACGGTCTGCGAAGCGGTGGCAAGTGGCTCGTCGTCGCGGTGCAACACAAGCAGGCGACAAGAATCGCGCGGGTCTGCAGGGGCCTGTGCGATGAGTTCGTCGGGCAGGTCGTAGTCAAAGTCGTCGGTACGCATGAAATCCTCTTTCATAAAGCCGCATAGTGCGGCGAAAGTTCAAACACACCTATCCTAGCGCAACGCGGCGCGGCTCCGTCACGCCCTGGTGCCCTCACGAACTTCTTCATGCATTTGCTCTGCTGCGCGTTGCGTCGGATAGCGCTTATTTTGCCCACAAGCTGCTCTAGGAGCTCAAGATGGACTTGTTTCAGCAATGCATACACGCCGGCAGAGCCGAAAAAACGCGATTTTGAACACTTGGCTGGAGAGACTTATATCTAACCCCTCTAAAACAGGCCAGCGATACTCACGCCGCTTCACATCCTGGCCCACAATGGCGCAAGCGCCCAGGGAAACCGGACAGGCGCTTATCTTGCAGCGCCTAATCTGCCCCAGACGCCTGTCCTTCTGCCGCGAGGGCATCGAGCGTGTCGCCTGTGATGCGGTAGACAGTCCAATCGTCCATGGGCTCTGCTCCAAGTGAGCGGTAAAACGCGATGCTTGGCTCATTCCAGTCCAGGCACCACCACTCAAGACGCCCACAGCCGCGCTCTCGAGCGATCCGCGCAAGCTCAACGATGAGGCCACGCCCGTATCCCTTGCCGCGATGCTCTGGCCGCACATACAGATCTTCCAAGTAGACCCCCGCGCGACCCAAAAACGTTGAAAAGTTGTGGAAGAACAGGGCAAACCCAACCTCTTTGCCTTCATCGTCTAGCACGAAGATGACCTCGGCAGTCCGGCGGTCGAACAACCATTCCTCGAGCGTCGCCTCATCGGCAACCACCTGATCGAGCATGTGCTCGTAGTCGGCAAGCTCTTTGATAAACGCAAGGATCAGCGAGACGTCCTCACGCGCGGCAGACCGAAACCTCATGGTGCTCCTCCTTTGGCTGAGCGGCTTTTTGAGCAGCAGCCTGCGCGTCGTGCGCCGCGACCTTTGCGGCGCGGCGCTCGTCGCGCAGGCGCGCTCGGTCAAGCACTGCCTCGGCAGCCGAGAACCGGCAGCCGCAGTAGTTCTGTCGATACATGCCAAGCTCGCGCGAACGACGCGTGGCCTCGGGATACCATGGGCGAAAATCACGAATCACCGGCACGAGGCCACGCGCGGCGGCGAGCCGCTCGAGCACCTCGTTGCAGACCTCGAACAGCTGGTAGGGCGACACGGCAAGCGTGGTCGCGATGTGCGTGAACCCCTCGCGCTCCGCCACGCGGCAGGCTTCGGCAAGGCGCAGCGCGTAACAGGCGCGGCATCTGCGCTCCCGGTTGCGGGCACCGACGGGCGCGACCCCGCGTTCCCAGGCGGCGTAGTCCTCATGTGCCTCGATCAGCGGCGTCGAGGTGGCGGCGCAGTACCGTCTTAGCTCGGCAAGGCGCCGATCGTGCTCCTCGGCAGGCTGAATGTTGGGGTTGCACCAGCAAATGGTAGGGTCGAAGCCTTCCTCGCGCAGCATCCGCAGGGGTTCAAGCGAACACGGGGCGCAGCAGGCGTGAAGCAGCAGCGCGGTCATGCGGCATCTCCCCCATCCACGGCGGACCCGCATCGGCCGGACGCGTCTTCTTCTGTACGCGCGGCGTCGCCGTCATCGAAAAACTGCACACCCCATGTGGTGTCCTCGCACCACGCGATATTCGGATCGCCCGCAATCGCGCGCGCGTATCCCCAGTCACCTGTACAGCCCGAAAGGTGCAGCACGGCAATGACCACGCCCATGACGGGACATCCCGCCAGGACGCCCAGAGCGACAGCAAGCAGGGTCACCACGATGCTTGGGGCAAGGGAGACCGCCATATACTGGCGGCGCGTGTAGACGATACCCTCGGCGCAGGCATAGATCATACCCATCTTCCAATTCGCCCCGAAGGTCACGCGCGAATCATGCGGCGCGAACACCTTGAAAAGGGCAGCGTGAACACCTTCATGGACCAGAAGCGACAAGCAGGTGCCCACGGCCACGGCAACGAGCCACACGATCGCGGACCACACACCGGAATCTCCCGAAACGAACAGGCCGCGCAGACCGGAATCAAGCAGGTTGGGAGTCACAACGGCCAAGACGGCCGTAAGAGCGACGCATACGGCGATGCCCGCCGCCAGGACGATGACGGTCATTCGGGCAATCCAGCGCAAAAACGCCTTGTCTTCAAACGTATGTATGTCGCTTCGTTTTCTCACGCGTTCAAGGATACACGCATTCCTGCGCTCGTGTGCGATAATGTGGCCCTGCTATCTCGTATCTATTGGAACGACCCACTACCAAGGGAGTGGTCTCATGGCCCAGAAGCTCAGCCGCACGGCACGGCCCAGCTGGCCCAAGCGCGCCATTGTCACGGCGGGCATGCCCTACGGCAACAAGAACCTGCACTTCGGCCATGTGGGCGGCGTGTTCGTCCCGGCCGACTTCTATGCGCGCTTCCTGCGCGACCGCCTCGGTGCCCAAAACGTGCTCTTTGTCTCCGGCACCGACTGCTACGGCTCGCCCATCATGGAGAGCTATCGCAAGCTGCACGACGAACACGGCTATCAGAAGCACATCTCGGACTACGTCCAGGAAAACCACGACCGTCAGGCCGCAACACTTGCCGGCTACGACGTCGAGCCAGACTTCTTTGGCGGCAGCGCGCTAGAGCCGGCCGTGCATGTGCACGAGCAGGTCACCAACGAGGTCATCATGCGCCTTAAAGAGCGCGGCGTGCTGCAGAAGCGCGCGACCAAGCAGTTCTACGACCCGGTCGCCGGCCAGTTCCTGAACGGCCGCCAGGTCATCGGCCGTTGCCCCATCCAGGGCTGCAAGTCCGAGAAGGCCTACGCCGACGAATGCGACCTCGGCCATCAGTTCGAACCCGAGGAGCTCATCGCCCCCAAGTCTGCTATCACCGGCGAGACGCCTGAGCTGCATCCGGTCGACAACATCTACTTCGACCTGCCCGCGTATCTGGACTTCCTGAAGGACTATACGAAGCAGATGGAGGGCGACGAAACGGTACGCTCCGTGGTGGTGAAGACCATGGAGGAGTGGCTGAACCCGCCGCAGCTCTACATCCAGAACAAGTTCCGCGAGGCCTTCGATGCCATCGAGGACCAGCTGCCGGAGCATAGTGTCGCCGAGCCCGAGGGCAACAAGAGCTCCTTTACCGTGACCTTCCCAAGCTGGGTGGAGCGCGACGCAGCCCATGAGGTGCTCGCCGCGGGCGGCGTGCGCTTCCGTTCTGGCAAGGCGCTCGTCCCCTTCCGCATCACGGGCAACATCGAGTGGGGCGTTCCCGTTACCGACGAATGCGGCTGCTCGGGCCTTACCTGCTGGGTCTGGCCCGAGAGCCTGTGGGCACCCATCAGCTTCACCCGCACCGCCCTCTCAGAGGCCGAGCGCACGGGCTATGCCGACCGCTACGCAAGCCTTGACTGGCACGACTGGTGGTGCTCGCCCGACGCGCATGCCTACCAGTTTATCGGCCAGGACAACATCTACTTCTATGGCATCGCGCAGACGGCGCTGTGGGAAGCCCTGGGCTGCGGCATGCAGCAGAGCACGCTCGTGGCCAACTACCACGTGCTCTACATGGGTAAAAAGGCGAGCTCCAGCTCTCAGACCCCGCCGCCGCCCGCCAGCGAGCTGCTCGACCACTACGCCGCCGAGCAGCTGCGTGCGCACTTCCTGTCGCTCGGTCTGGGCGAAAAGCCGGTGAGCTTCTCCCCGAAGGCCTACGACACGCGCGAGACCGGCAAGAACCCGGACGGGACACCGCTGCTGGCACGCGACGACAAACGCGTGATCGACCCCGTCCTCAAAGAGAGCGCGCTGCTCACCGGTGTGTTCAACCGCCTGGCACGCTCCTGCTTCTACGGCGTGGCCACAAAGGACGGAGACGATGCCCCCTACCGCACCGGATGCATCCCCGCAGGCGACCCCTCGGATGCGGCGCGCGACGCCGCCGAGCAGGCCACACTAGCCTTTGAGCAGGCCATGCACCGCTTCGAGCTGAACCGCGCCCTGTCCGTCTGCGACGGCTTCCTGCGCGCGGCCAACAAGCGCTGGAGCGACGCCAGCAAGGCCGCCAAGAACGCCGGCGACGATACAGCCATGACCCAGGCGCTCATCGACGCCTTCCACGAGCTGCGCGTGGCCACCGTCCTTATGCACGGCATCGTCCCGGCAGGCTGCGAGCTCATCTGCGAACACTTTGCGATCGATCCCGCCGTCTTCTTCTCGTGGGACCACATCTTCGATACCTGCGACGAGCTGGTGGCGTCGCTTGGCGAAGAGCCGGGCACCCACGCCATCGTCGAGCTGGAGCCCCGCTTCGACTTCTTCTCGTTCTAACGCAGGCAAGCAGCTCACAAGGTATCAGACCGGGCCCGGGGACAGCGAGTGTCCGCCGGGCCCGATTTTGTAGCGCAGCGCCCGTCGGAGACCGGGCGCCGGCTAAAGACAAAAACAGACGCGCGAACGGAGGTGCACATGGGATTGCTCTATCTGGTGAGACACGGCGAGACGGTCATGAACGCCCGCGGCATCGTCCAGGGAGGACTCGACTCTCCGCTTACGCCGCAGGGGCGCAAGCAGGCAGAGCGCGCGGCGCGGTGGCTTGCACGTCACGAAGCCGCGTTCGCGGTAGCGGCATGCTCGCCGCAGGGGCGCGCCCAGCGGACGCTCGACCTCATGTGTGCAGCCGAGCCCGTCCTTGCCGCAGCGCGGCGCGAGACCCTCTCCTGCCTGCGCGAATATAGCTATGGTACGGCGGACGGCACACCTGTCCACGACCTTGCCGGCGACCCTTGGAACCCGCGCCGAGACTTTCAGGACCTGGGTGGCGACACCGTGCGGGACGTGGCGGACGGACTCTTCTGCGCCCTGCACGACCTCATGGAGCAAAGCGCCGGCAGCGCGGTCGCGGTATCGCATGGAACCACCATGAAGCTCTTCGTCGACGCAACGCTTGCCGAGAGCGGAAGCAGCAGGCGGCTCACACCCCAGGAGCTGTCCAACGGATGCATCGTCGTCATGCGTCACGACAGCGCGACGAAGACGTTTCGCCTCGTCGATGTCATAGCTCGCCCCGTCTAGGAAAACGCTGCGTCGCGCCGTCGCGCCCGTGCGTCCCGTCGATGCCGCACGTCGACGGCATCGGCAGGCCTTCTCTAGACCCCCAGCAGGTCGCAGACCTCGCCGAGCGACCGGGCGCCCGCATCCTCACGAGGGCGGGCGATCACGATTGCCTGCGCGGCGGCATCGCGACAGGCGGCGACCTTCTCTTCCAGACCCCCGGCGGTGCCGGACTCCTTGGTCACCAACCATGAGGCACCTATCTGGCGCAGCATCGCCGCGTTGAGTTCTTGGGTAAACGGCCCCTGCATGGCGATGATGTGCGACGGGGGAAATCCGGCGTCGAGCGCACGCTGCAGCGATGCCACCACGGGCAGAATCCTCACGTACACGCGCTCGATGAGGTCGGGCGTCGCAAAAGCGTCAATCGTGTTGGTGCCCGTGGTCAACAGGACGGCTCCCGTCTGTTCCCGCAGCATCGCGGCGGCCTCTTCGGCAGAAGCGACATAGCGGGCCCCGTCCTGTCGGGCGACGCCGTCCCGGGCAAGACGCACGTAGCTTGCTCCACACGCCGCTGAGGCGGAGCGAATCGTCCTGCTTGCCTCAACGGCAAAGGGATGCGTCGCGTCGATCACGCAGGCAGTACCCTTAAGCGCCGCGGCCATGCCTGCACAGTCAAGCCGACCGGTATGGACCTCCATGCCGGGAAGGTCGTCCACAAGCTCCCCGCCGTAGTCGGTCGCCGTAAACACGCGCGCGGCACGGCCATGCGCCGCAAGGCGCTCGCACAGGATGCGGCCCTCCGACGTGCCGGCAAACACCGCAAGCGGCCCAGCCTCCATCATCGCGATGCTCCCGGACGCGCAAGCTGGTAGAGCAGGGCGTTCACGATAGCGGCAGCGACCGTCGAGCCGCCCTTGCGGCCCCGCGCCACGATGGAAGGGACCTCCGGCATGGCGACAAGCTCCTCTTTCGCCTCGACGACGTTCACGAACCCCACCGGCGCCCCGATCACGAGCGCAGGGTCGATGCGGCCCGCCCGGATGAGCTCGGCCAGATGCAGCAGGGCCGTAGGCGCGTTGCCGACGGCGATGATGATCGACCCGTCGATCTCGCAGGCGCGGTCCATGCAGGCGTGTGCGCGGGTCGTGCCCGCAGCTCGGGCACGACCCGCGACGTCGGGGTCGGCCATGAAGCAGACCGCGCGGGCACCCAGCGCGGCAAGCGAGGCCTTGCTGATGCCGGCAAGCGCCATGTTGGTGTCCGTCACCACCGTGGCGCCGGAGCGCAGCGCGTCGAGACCCCGCTCCACCGCATGCGGCGTGAAGACGAGGTTGTCGGCATAGGAAAAGTCCGCCGTGGTATGGATGACCCGCTTGATGACGGGCTCCTCCAGCGGGTCAAAGACTCGATTCCCCAACTCTTCGGAGATGATCTCGAAGCTTCGGCGCTCGATGTCCGCCGGAGCGGTGTAGGCATGGGTCATCATGCCCCCTCTCTTCGCATGGAGGGCGCGTCGGCGGCGCCTTCCTCGATGATGTGATAGATGGCCTCCATATCAAGCGATGCGCGAACCGTATCGGCAAGCAGGTCGTATTGATGCTCCCGGTAGGCCTGGGCATCATGGACCCGCGGCGCGCTGGACGGCAGACCGCGAGCCGTAAGCAGGGCGTCGACCAGGGTGTCGACCACCGCCGGCTCATCGAAGAGCCCGTGGAGGTACGTGCCTGCAACGTTTTCGCGTACAGCCCCCATATTCTGCGACGCATCGCCTCGCGCAACCGCAAAGAAGGCGGCCGCAGAGACGGTCGCGCCTGCATGGATCTCGTAGCCTCGCGCTGCAAGGCCGTTCCAGCACGCAAAGATTCCCTCGCGCGGGCACAGCTCCATCTCGGTTTGGGCGAGGCGTTTATCCGCAGCAAAGGAAGTGCGCACAGGCAGCAGCCCAAGGCCGTCGGCCGACCCTCCGCCTTCGGTGCCCAAGGGGTCCTCGATGTGTTCTCCGAGCATCTGATAGCCTCCGCAGATCCCTAGAATCGGCGTACCCGCCGCCGCAAGTACCTCGATGCATGTTGCTAGACCCGCCTCCTTGAGCCATGCGAGGTCGTCGAGGGTCTGCTTGGTTCCCGGCAGGACCACCAGGTCGGGACGACCCAGGTCCTCGGCGCGGGCGACATAGCGCACGCCGGCTGCAGGATTGCGCTCGAGGGGCGAGAAATCGGTGAAGTTGGACAGGTGCGGCAGG
This sequence comes from Collinsella sp. An2, assembly GCF_002160065.1. Classification (GTDB taxonomy): domain Bacteria; phylum Actinomycetota; class Coriobacteriia; order Coriobacteriales; family Coriobacteriaceae; genus Limicola. The sequence goes on from NZ_NFJW01000006.1 coordinate 11,818, forward strand.
CGCACCACCGCGATGTCGATCACCCGCGCACAAGACCGCGCGTCGAGCCGTGATGACAGGCTGTCCTCGTCATCCAGGTCAAGATCCACATACGGGACGACACCCAGCACAGGTGCGCCGCAGAGCTCCTCGAGCGGCGCGAGCCCGGGACGCAGGATGGACACGTCGCCGCGAAACTTGTTGATCACCAACCCGCGCACACGCTCCCGGTCGGCGGCATCGAGCAGCTGGACGGTGCCCACCAACTGGGCAAAGACCCCGCCTGGATCGATGTCTCCCACCAGCAGCACCGGCGCGTCGATGAGGCGGGCAAGCCCCATGTTCACGATGTCGTCGCGCTGCAGATTGATCTCGGCAGGCGATCCCGCGCCCTCCACCAGCACGACGTCGTAGGAGGCGGCAAGGTCGCGATACGCCGCCATGACCTCAGGCACGAGATCGCGTCGGTGCGTAAAGTAGTCGCGCGCACTCATGGAGCCGCGGGCGCGTCCGCCAACGATCACCTGGCTGCCACGCTCCCCCTCCGGCTTGAGCAGGATCGGGTTCATGCGAACGTCGGGAGCGATGCCGGCGGCTTCGGCCTGCATGGCCTGGGCGCGCCCCATCTCGCCCCCGTCGGCAGCAACAAAGCTGTTGAGCGCCATGTTCTGGCTCTTGAACGGCGCCACGCGAAGCCCGTCCTGAACAAGGACCCGGGCGAGCCCCGCCACAAGCAGGCTCTTTCCCGCATTCGACATGGTGCCCTGAATCATCAGCGATCGCGCCATGACCTCGAGTCCTCCTCCGTGCCGCCGGCCTTAAGCGCACCTGTGCACGCCTGGAGCAACCGATCGTTCTCCTCAGGCGTCCGTACGGCAACCCGCACGTAGCCCTTAGGCAGGCCTTCGTAGTTTCCACAATCCCGAACGATGACCCCGTGCGCAGCAACACGCTCGGCAAACCCTTCGAGCGGCGACCGAACAAGTAGGTAGTTGGCCTCGCCGGGAACGACTGCGCAACCAAGGGCGCCAAGACCCGCCACAAGCCGTGCTCGCTCGGCGGCGATAAGCTCCCGGGTTCGTTCGACAAACGCCGTGTCGGCAAGCGCGGCCACACCCGCCGCCTGAGCCGGCGTGGACACGCTCCATGGAGGACCCGCCGCATAGACGCGCTCGGCAAGGTCGGCGTCCCCGCATACCAAGTATCCCAAGCGAAGACCGGCCATCCCATAGAGCTTGGTGAACGCGCGCAGCACCACGACGCTCTCCCCTGCAGCCGCCTGCTGCACAAGCGTACGCTCCGCACCGTCGGCGACAAATCCCAAGAAGCACTCGTCGACCGCCAGCAGCGCACCCGCGGCCCGGCAGCGCTCGACGATGCGACCCATAAGCTCCACAGGGACCGTCCGTCCAGTCGGGTTGTTGGGGTTGCACAGGAAGACCAGGTCGATGTCATCGTCGATGGCCGCCAAGAAGCCCTCGTCGAGGACGAACCCGCAGGAGACATCGAGCGCATGGCTACAGACGCGCGCACCATAGAACCGTGCGGCTGCACCATATTCCGAAAAGGTGGGGGCCGTCAGCAGCATCGCCCGGGGACGCACCGTCGCCACGAGGCGCCAGATGAGATCTGCCGCGCCGTTGCCGCAAAGCACCGCCTCGGACGCGATGTCATGGTGCCGGGCAATGGCCTCCACAAGCTCCCGACAGTGTGGATCGGGATAGCGATCACACGCGGACAGGGCGCGCGCCGCGGCCGCTCGTACCGCCTCGGGCATGCCCAGCGGGTTCGTGTTGGCAGAGAAGTCGATGACGTTGGATCCCCAGCGCTCGCGCGCCGTCCAGACGTCGCCGCCGTGCCCATAGGAACGGTGGGAACGGGGTTTCCTATCTTCCATATCCCGTCATCTCCCCTCCATCTCGTCCTGACACCATGCTGCCCCCAGAATTGTGGCAATTTACACGCCCACCTTCTGTTTTGTGGCAATATACACGCTCAAGGGCGTAAAACAGGCACCTGAGCGTGTAGATTGCCACACGATAGCGAGCAAGCGTGTGGATTGCCACAATTCCGCCCCTTGCGAATACATCGCACGCCAAAGGGACGGCCGCCCGTTAACCCGACCAGACTACCACGCTGACGATGCGCACGGCTGCGAACACCAGGAACGCCAGCGCGGCAGCGGCATACATGAGTCGGTTAGCACGGCGGATATCCTCGGGCTCTATGGGACGAAGGTCGTCTCCGATAGTGGGTTTTTCCACCATATGCCCAAAATACGACGCCGGCCCTGCCAAACGCACGGAGAGGGCACCCGCCATGGCGGCTTCGGTCTGTGCGGCGTTGGGACTTGCATGACGCCTGCGGTCGCGCCGCCAGATGCGCCAGGCACCCGCACCGGACAGCCCCGTCAGCGGGGCGGCCGCAACCAGGCAGAGCGCCGCGATGCGTGACGGCACGAAGTTCACGACGTCGTCGAGGTGCGCGGAGGCACGACCGAAGTCGATGTACCGCTCGTTTTTGTACCCCACCATGCTGTCGAGTGTGTTGACGGCCTTATACGCGGCAGCAAGGGGCGCGCCACCCACCATCATGTACAGCAGCGGTGCGACGACGCCGTCGCTCGCGTTCTCGGCCACCGTCTCGACGGCGGCGCGCACGACACCGTCCTCGTCAAGCGCCTCGGTATCGCGCCCGACGATATACGACACCGCTGTGCGCGCGGCAGCGAGACCTTGGTCGCGCAGAGCAGCCAACACGGCCATGCTCTGGCGCCGAAGCTCACATGCGGCGAGCAGCTGGTAGCACACCCAGGACTCAGCGATGAGACAAAGCGTCGGATGGATCGCACCGAGCGCGGCAAGGACGGCCCAGCAGATTGCAAACGAGCCAAGCGGCAATGCGACGGCAAGCACGCGGCCGGCGGCGCGGCGTCCTGCCGCGGTGTCGGGGAACCGCGAGCGCAGACGAGGCTCCGCCCACCCGATCGCCCGTCCCATGGCGACCACCGGATGCGGAAGCCAGCGCGGATCGCCCAGGGCGAGGTCGAGCACGGCGCCGATCGCCACGGCGGCAAGCGTCATCATGCGCAGCCCCTCCCGCCGCTGCAACCCTCCTGCGAAGGAGGACAGATCACCTCGAGCCGACGCCCGTCCCCCTCGAGCTCCCAGCAGCCACCCGGCGGCGTCTCGATGGAGAAGTACTCCATCGCCGGCACGGCAAGCGACGAGATGATCGCGCGGGCGGTGCCCGCATGCGCCACGATAACGACTTGCTCAGCGCCCGCACGCCCAAGGTCGTCGACGAGGTCAGAAAAGGCCCCGACGCAGCGGCGCGTGAAGCCCGAACGGTCCTCGCCGCCGGGACAGACGCCCCAGCAGCCACCCTCGACCCACTGGCGATACGCGCCATCGTCGGCGAGGTCTGCAAACGCCTTGCCTTCAAAGGAGCCGAAATCCATCTCGCGCAGGCCTGGCACGGCTATCTGGCGCGCGTGGGGAAACAGAATCTGTGCGGTCTGGGCACAGCGCAGCATGCCACTGGTGTAGACCGTGCTCACGCACTCATCGACAGGCAGCATCGACAGGGCGGCGCGACCGGCCTCGGACAAGGCGACGTCGGTCCCGGCGCCCTCATAGCGTCGGGCGACGGTTCCCTCCGTGGCACCGTGCCGATAGAGCAAGATTCTCACAAGACCCCCTTGATTACCTGCGGCAAGCCGCACACCATGCGCACTACGGCCTCGGCGTGCTCGGCAAGCAGGCATCCCAGGCGGCCGGCGTCCTCGCGCCAGGCGCGCTCACCGGCATCGAGCGGCACCACGCCGCAGCCCACCTCGTCCATGAGCACGGCCCGCTTACCACTCAGCACCCGCGCCGCCTCCTCGGGCGAGAGCGTATGCACAAGCTGTTCGGCGTGCTCGACGGCAGGGCGCTCGTCCACGCATCCGTTCGACAAGTCTTCCGGACCAAGCCCAAGCCTCGTGCAGGCAAAAGCACGTTTGCCAGACCCCATCCCGCCCACGATCAAGATCATGAGATGCCTCCCAACAGCACGATCACGGCAACCATCGCGAGCTCGTCCCATTGCACGAACCATCCGGCAAGGTCCCCGGTCACACCGCCGAAGAGGCCAAATGCCATGTGCCGATACCATGCGAATCCCACAAGGCCCACCGCCACGGCGACGGCGCCGACCCAACCGCCGACACCGATGAGCAGAACCGCAAAGACGACCGCCTGCACGGTGAGCGCGCGACGGACCGACGCCGCGGCATCCGCTCCCCCGGCAAGCGAGGCGGCCATGCCCTCGGGGCGGGCCTTTGGCCAGCAAGCGACCGCCACACCCGAAAGCGCACGGGAGAATGCGAAGAGTGGCACGAGAGCGACCGCTTGAAGCACCCCGGGCCTCCAGCTTGCAGCGAGCGAGAAAAAGAGCAGCAGGTAGCATCCGACCGCCATGACGCCGAAGGCGCCCGCGCGCGGATCCTTCATGATCTCCAGCCGGTGCGTGCGGTCCGCATAGCTGGCGAGCGCATCGGCCGTGTCGCAGAGCCCGTCCAGGTGAATGCCTCCGTTCACCACCAGGGGCATCGCGGTGAGCACGGCCCCTTCGACCAGGGGCGGCACGCCCAGCGCGCCGGCGAGCATCGTCCACGCCGCCATGGTGAGCCCTTGAACCACGCCCACGGCCGGAAAACCTGCCAGCGCACTGCCCCCGTCCCAGTCGACACGCTCAAGAAGGGCGCGGGGCACCGGAATGCGCGAGAACACCGAAAACGCCGCAGCGACGGCATCGATCAGCTTCATCGTCCGCGCTCCCTCCACATCTCCTCGTTTCCACGCATCCAGACCGGCAGGCCCACGACGACCTCGACCACCGCGTCGGCCCGCCGTGCCAGCCGAGCGTTCACCCGCGCGATCGCGCGCTGGTAGCTGACGGTCTCGGGCGCATAGGACACGCCGTCCGAGGCGATGCTGTTCGTAACCACCACGCAGTCCTGTGCGGCCGCGGCGACGACGTCGATGCCATCGAGAACGGCCTCGACGACGCGGTCTTCCGCAAGCGTGCCTCCGCACGCGACTCCCGCCGAATCCGGTGACCAAAGCTCGTTTGCCAGCAGGTTGCCCACGTCCTCGACGAGCACGACGTCCGTGGAAGGAACCACCGCCCGCGCGAGGTCGCGCGAGCATTCGAGCAGACGGAATCCCTTGCCTCGCCTGAGCTCGCGATGCCGTGCGATCCGACGAGCAGCCTCCGTCCCGGCGGCTTCCATGGTCGCCACGTAGAGAACCGTCCCTCCGCGCGCCGTGCACAGCTCCTCCGCAAAGGCACTCTTACCGCTTGCGGCGCCGCCGATGACCAAGGCCTGCACGCTAGCTCAGCTCCTCATAGGCGTCCAGGCCGCTCTCGTCGAACGTCGCGGCTTCGCGGTAGACCGCAAGCGCCTGGTCGAGAAGCGGCATGAGCGCGACGGCCCCCGTGCCCTCACCCAGGTGCATGCCGGCTTCGAGCGGCGCCGAGAGCCCCAGCCTTCCCAGAAGCAGACGCGCTGCAGGCTCCGACGAGCAGTGGCTGGCCAGCAGATAGTCCCGCGTGTCCGGTCGCAGTGCGGAGGCGACAGCCGCCGCCGTACACGAGATGACCCCGTCGAGCACGGCTGGGCATCGTGAGGCGGCGGCACCCAGATAAAAGCCGCACATCGCGCAGAGGTCGAGACCGCCCACCGAGGCGAGCACGCCCACCGGATCCGCAGGGTCGGGGGCGTTGACCGCAAGGGCACGGGTCACCACGGCGCGCTTCCGGCGGAGCCCCTCGTCGCTGAGGCCAGCACCGCGACCCACGGCGTCCTCGGGCGCAATGCCCAGCAACGCGCAGGCAACGGCCGCGCTTGTGGTGGTGTTGCCAATGCCCATCTCGCCGGCGGCGAGCAGGCGGGCGCCGCCCTCTGCAAGCAGACGCGCCACCGTGGCCCCCGCCAGAATCGTCGCAACGGCGCACGAGCGGCTCATGGCCGGCCCGCATGCGATGTCGGCGGTGCCGCGCACACAGGCAGCATCGTACAACCCCTCACAAGTAAGCTCGCGAGCCAGGCCGACATCGACCGGCACGACCGCGCAGCCGGCGACGCGCGCCATGCGGCACACGCTCGCCGCACCTGCGGCCATGTTGCGCGCCGCGGTCCACGTCACGTCCTGGCCGCTTTGCGACACGCCCTCGGCGACCACGCCGTTATCGGCGATAAAGATCGCCAACGCACGAGGCTCGGACACGACATCCGGCGTGCCCTGGGCGCCCGCCATGCGCGTGACTGCCTCCTCGAGAAGCCCCAGGCCTCCGAGCGGCTTGGCGACGGAGTCCCAGCGTTCCCGCGCCACGTGCGACGCCTCCCGATCGACCGGTCGCACCACTTCGAGAAGCGCGCCGAGACGCTCCTCGAGGGCGCCGTCACCCGGCCCGGGCAATGCCGCGGCATCAAAGGCGGCGTGAAACCGTGCCTCGATATCCTCAGCTGCCACAGCGGCCTCCTTCCTCGCGATAGCGTGCCTGCGCCCGAACGAAGGCGCGGGCGGCGTCTGGATTCGAGGGATAGTATACGTGCGGGAAGCCGGCGGCAAGCGTCGGCGTCACGTCCATGCATGCCCAGCCCCGGTTGCGACGCGGCTTTGCCGCCCAGGCGCTGTCCCCTTCGCGCTCGGCACGCCAGTAGTGAAACTCATGACCTCGCAACACCGTGCCCGCCGGCCCATAGGGACCGGCGCACGCCATCGTGAGCTCTATATAGCCGAAATGGCCAAAGCCGCGCCCTCGGTAAGCCCCTCCGGGCAGCACCCCTGCCATGGGCCACGAGGTACCTCGGTCGTCGTCGAGGCTCTCGAGCAGGTACAGGTACCCGCCACACTCTGCGACCGTGGGCATCCCCGCCTTCACGGCTGCGCGGACGGCGGCGCGCATGCCTTCGTTGTCCGACAGCTCCTGCGCGTGGAGCTCGGGATAGCCGCCGGCAAGATAGAGCCCCGTCACACCCGCCGGCAGCTTCTCGTCGCGCAACGGGCTGAACGAAACAAGCTCCACACCCAGGTCTTCAAGCATGCGCAGGTTCTCGGCATAGCGAAAACAGAACGCCTCGTCGTCCGCCACGGCGCAACGGAGCCCCTCATAGGGCAGTCGCTCGGTTCGATAGGGAGCAGCGGTGACGGGCGCCGCGGAGCGTGCCACATCGACGAGGCGCTTGACGTCGAGTGTCTCCTCCAACACGTCCGCCATGGCATCCACCCGCCCGCGCAGGTCCTCGACCTCGTCGGCACCCACCAGACCAAGGTGGCGGCTTTCCAGCTGAAAGCGGTCGTCCTGCGGAAGGTACCCGAGCACCGGCACGCCCGTCTCGTCCTCGATGGCGCCCGCGGCATAGCGATACGCCGCCTCGGAGCAGCCGTTCAAGACCACACCGCGCACGCAGGCATCCGATCGGAAGCGGGCGAAGCCGTCGACGAGCGCGGCAAGCGACAGCGAGGCGCCGCGGGCGGATACCACCAGCACGACGGGGGTATCGGTCAGACGGGCAACGTCGTATGCGCTCGCGTCGGTCGTGCCGGGGGCCATGCCGTCGTAGAAGCCCATCGCCCCCTCGATGACGGCGATGTCGCTTCCCGCCGCCCCACGGGCCAGAAGGGCACGCAGGTCGGCCGCACTCGAAAAGAAGGCGTCGAGGTTGCCGGCGGCGACCCCGCTCACGCGGCGATGAAAGCGTTGGTCGATGTAGTCCGGTCCGCACTTGAACGCGGCGGGCCTCAGGCCCGACCGCTCGAGCAGCCGAATCAGCGCGCAGGTGAAGACGGTCTTACCCGAGGCGCTCGACGGGGCGGACACCATGAGACGTGCGGGAAGCTCGCTCATAGCTCCTCCTCCGCAACCATGCGCGCCGAGACGACGAAGACGGGATTCAGGGCGCGCATCAGGTCGTGGGAGCCGACGCGACGGGCGCGGGCCACTCCCACCTGCGACACCTCCATGTCGGCAAACCCGGGACCGGATAGGATCGGCAGCGCCGCCGAGAGTGTCTGAAGCGAGATACAGGTGATGCAGACGCGCGGCAGTCCCCCGCTGGCACGCACGGTGTCCAAGATCTCGGAGAGCTTCCCAGCAGACCCGCCGATAAAGACGGCGTCGGGCGCCGGCAGCCCGCGCAGGGCCTGGGGTGCCTCGCCCGCCACCACCTCGACGTTGCGCAGCCCGAAAGCGCGAACGTTGGCGTCGATGAGCTCCAGGGCCTCTGACGCCCGCTCTATTGCGAAGACCCGGCCCGCACGGGCAAGCAGCCCAAGTTCCACCGACACCGAGCCGGTCCCCGCCCCGATGTCATAGGCGATGTCGCCAGATCCGACACGCAGCTTCGCCAAAGCGACCGCACGGACCTCCTGCTTGGTCATAGGCACCCGGCCGCGCTCAAAACACTCATCGGGAATGCCCGGGGTCACCCAGGGCCACGCGGTGCGCGACGCGTCGGCAGCGAAGTCGATGACCATAGCGTTGAGCGGAGCGAAGGAGACATTCACGAACTCGCCGGCGACGCCACGCACGATGCGCTCATCTGGATAGGAGAGCTGCTCGGCCACCGTCACGGCAGCGTCGCCGCATCCAGCCGCCACGAGCTCGCGGCAGACGGACGCGGGGCCCTCGGAGCCCCCTGTCACCAGAAAGAGCGTCCCACCGCGCGCCGCCTCGGCAGCAAGGTCGCATGCAGCGCCATGCACGCTTGCAAACCGCCAGTCCTGCCACGGCCTGCCAAGACGCGATGCCAGATACGCCGCCGAGCTGATGCCCGGCACCGTCTCCACGGCACAATCCGCAAGCGCCGGCTCGTCCGCAAGGGCGCGCAGCACACCCGCCGCACCCGAGAAGAGCCCCGTATCTCCGCTCATGAGAACGCAAGCGCGCGACCACGTGGCGTCGCCCGCCAAAAAGGACGCGATGTCGCGAGCACGCACTGCCGCGTGCGCAGCCACGCCGTCCGGCAGCGAAGTTCCTTCCAGCAGACGGGGCGACCCCACCGCCACGTCGCATGCACCCAGCGCCGCGCGGGCGCGCTCGGCAAGCAGGTCGGCGGCGCCAGGACCGCATCCGATTACCGTGACGCTTCTCATCGGTCCAGCTCCCGATATCCACGCGGCGTGACCATGCGCCCGCCCTCCAGGCGCGTGGCGGCGTTGCCCACAAAGATTGTCGTAAACATATCGGCCTCAAACGACCCCAGCTCAGAGAGCGGCAGGGTACCGGCCTCCTCACCGTCACGACCGATGTTGCGCACCCAGCCGCACACGGTCTCGGGCGCCTTATGAGAAAGCAGCGCCTCCGCCGCGCGGGCCAGGTGGTCCCTGCGCTTCTTGCTGCGGGGGTTATACAAGCAGACGCACAGGTCTGCCCAGGCACACGCGACAAGCCGCCGCTCGATGACATCCCACGGCGTCAGAAGGTCCGAGAGCGATATGACCGCAAAGTCGTGCCCCAGCGGAGCACCGAGGCGGGCCGCGCCGCTCTGAGCCGCGGTGACGCCCGCCACGACCTCGACCTCGACCTCAGGATAGTCCGGCGCGAGCTCGAGCACGGGCGCGGCCATGCCGTAGACGCCCGCGTCCCCGCTACAGACGAGGGCGCAGGTCGTCCCCGCATCGGCGATCTCGAGCGCACGACGGCAGCGTTCCACCTCGCGCATCATGGGCGTCGACTCGCATCGCTTACCCGCAACGAGCGGCATTACGAGCTCGAGATAGGCGTTGTAGCCTACCACGGCATCGGCTCGCTCGAGGGCGGCGCGCGCCTCGTCGGTCATGCCGTCGAGACGCCCCGGCCCGATGCCCACCACATAGAGGGTTCTCATGCTTCCTCCTCAAACGAATAGGTCCAGGTTCGACATGCGAGCGCGACGGTGACGCCGTCCTGCGCGCGCTTGGGCACGATGAGCGCGCCGCCGCCTGCAAGCGCCGCGCGCTCGCACACGTTATCGACCCCGCACACCTGCTCCACGAACGGTGACGACGAGACGCTGCCCTCGACGGAGGCGAGCTCGTCCACCCCGTAGAACGCAAGCGGCAATCCCCATGCCTCGGCCCAGCCGGCCAGACCCTCCTCGTCGCGTTTGAGCTCGATACTCGCCGCAGAGGCAACCGCCGCGCGAGGGACGCACGCCTGTGCGAGCGCGGCCTCGACCGCGCGCCCGACCGCCGCGGCCGCGATGCCACGCCGGCATCCGACGCCGACGGTCACCGAGGGCGGCACCAGATGCAGCGCCTTCTCCTCCGCATGCACGACAGGGGACATGATCACCTGCGCCTGGTCCCGCGCAACGACACGCTCCAAGCCGCGCGGCAGCTCGCCTTCCAGCACGCCGTCCAGATAGACCGTGACGGCATCCCCTGCGAGCAGGCGCGCCGACACACCCTTCACGCGTCCGGGCTCAACGACGGCAAGCCCCGCGTCGTGCGCCCATCCGTCCGGGGACCACACACCGCGCACGTCGCTCGCGGTGGTGATGACAGGGGTTGCCCCCACCGCCCGCCCAAGCTGCTCGGCCAGGCGGTTCGCCCCTCCCAGATGCCCCGAGAGCAGCGAGATGCACCAGGTTCCCCCCTCGTCCATGACCACGACGGCGGGGTCATGCGCCTTTGAGCGCACGTGCGGGGCGATGGCGCGCACGGCGATGCCCAGAGCGCCCACGAAAAGAAGTGCGTCGGCGTCGGCAAACGCCTCTGCCGTCCACGCCGCAAGCGGGCGCTTGCCCTCGCCAAAGCCGCGGGCGGCCTCACAATCCCAGCCGTCGAGCGCACGGCACGCCCGCGACGCCAGCTTCCAGCCGCGCTCGGTAAACGCAATGGCGGCAAGTCTCATGGACGTATCACCAGCGTCGTGAAGTACGAGCCCTTGTCGGGTGCTTCGTCCAGGTTGCGCACGACAAGCTCCCCCGGCATGCCGCAGTCGGCCACAAGCGACACTCGCTCGTACACCCCGGCCTCGGCAAGGTCGCGCTTGAGTTCGCCGAGATGCGCCCCGGCCTTCATGACCACCTTGGTGCCCGGCATGGCGAGCGCGTCCGACAGCCCGGCTGCGCGGGCGGGAACGATATGGAGCGGCTCGCGCTCGGACGGCGTGAGGTCTGCGTCTAGACGAGCCGCCACCGCGCAGAAGCTCGGCACGCCGGGCACGGCATGCGTCTCGAACCCGGCCGCGCGAACAAGACCGGCGACGCGCTGGAAGGTGGCATAGATGCTCGGATCGCCCAGGTTGAGCAGGGCCACATCGCTGCCCGAGCCAAGCAGCTCGCAAAGCTCCGCCGCCGCACGCTCGTAGCCCCGGTCCCGTTCGGCGGCGTCCCTGCTCATGGAAAACGACAGCCGGACGATACGCTTATCGGCAAGGTCGACGGCCTGGCGCACGATGTCGAGCGCAAGCGTTCCGCCGCCCGACGTCATGGGCGCCGCCACGACGGGGCACGATTGGATGGTGCGCACCGCCTTGAAGGTGATGAGCTCAGGGTCTCCCGGCCCCACGCCCACGCCATACAGGATGCCCTTACGCATGATCTCTCCTCATCCGAGCAAGCAGCTCGTCCACCCCATCGGTGCGGAAGAGCTCGCCGCGCACGTTGCTGAACACAATCGCCGCCACCGTACAGGGTGGTGCCCCATCGGCGCGCGCACGCTCCGCGCGATACGCCAGCCTTCGACCAAGGGCCCGGGCAAGGCTCTGCGACACGGGGGCAAGCAGCCCCGCGTCCGCAATCGCGTCGAGCGCGGCGTCGGTGGTCGGCGACTCCATGATGGCCCGCGCTACGTCGACCCCAGCGCCCGCAAGGGCAGCGTGGGCCGTCAGCGTCTCAAGCCGGGTGTCGGCTACCTGCGAATGCGTATCCATGACGCCGGCGGCGACCTTGACCATCTTGCCGATATGCCCGACCACCAGGACGCCCTCGGCCCCCGCATGCACGGCGGCGTCGAGGGCGGCCCCAATAAAGTTGGAGCATACCACCATCGGAACATCGAGGCGGGGCAAGCTCCGCTCGATATAGGCCTCGCCATAGTTGCCGGGGGTCACCAGCAGATCGCGCGCACCGGCGGCAATCGCCTGCGAGACTTCGAGCTCGACGCTGCGGCGCAGGGCGTCAAGGCTGCGCGGCTCGACGATACCGGTGGTCCCCAGAATCGATATGCCCCCGCGAATGCCGAGGCGCGGGTTGAAGGTCCGCTCGGCGATGCGCTCCCCCTCGGGCGCGGACACCGTGAGCGCAACACCTCCTTCATAGCCGCAAGCTGCGCAGACCTCCCGTACCGCGGCGGCGATCTGGGCGCGGGGCACAGAGTTTATGGCGGCCTCGCCCACCGGCTGCTCAAGCCCCGGCTGGGTGACGCGCCCTATACCCTCGCCGCCATCGATCGCAATGCCGTCCCGCGAACGACGCGCCTCGACGTAGATGAGCATGCCGTCGGTCGCGTCCACGTCGTCGCCGCCATCCTTGCGCACCGCGCAACGCGCAACGCCCGAGGCGACGGTGGAATCGAGCACCTCGGCCTCGACGACGACCCCTCCCGGCGTGGTCACCCATGCCCGCGGAGGGACGGCGCCGCGCAACAGGCCTGTGCAGGCAGCCTGCGCAGCCAGGGCGGCGCAGGTTCCCGTTGTGTATCCGCAGCGAAGCCTCCGGTTGCCCGACCAGCGGTACAAATCGAGCGCCATGGCCTTACGCCTCGCAGCCCGGACTTGCAGACGAAGGTTCGCGCGGCTCGCCGTCGACGTGGGCGTCGGCACCTGCGTCGTGCGCCGGGCGGAACAGCGTCGCAAACCCGGGGTCGTACAGGCGGCTGCGCTCGTAGGATGCGTCGAGCACACGCCCCACCACGACGAGGGCGGTCAGGCGGATGCCGTGCTCCTTGCCCGTCTTCGCAAGCGTTCCCACCTGGCAGCGCAGGACGACCTCGTCGGGCCAGGTCGCCTTGTAGACGATCGCCGCCGGTTCCCGCTCGCTGCGGCCCGCGGCGAGCAGCTCTTCCTGCAGCCGTTCAAGATGCCCCGCGCTCAAAAAGATCACGAGCGTAGAACCATGGGCGGCCAAGCTCCGCATGTCTTCCCCTGCAGGCATGGGGGTACGCCCTGCCAGGCGCGTGAGCATGACCGTCTGGCTGATTCCCGGCAGGGTCAACTCCTGCTCCAATGCGGCCGCCGCGCCGCAGAAGCTCGACACGCCGGGGACCACGTCGAAGGGGATACCGCGCTCGCGCAGAGCGTCCATCTGTTCCTGGATCGCGCCGTAGACGCTTGGGTCGCCCGTGTGCAGGCGCACCACCTCAAGGCCGTCCCGCTCGGCGCGCTCCATGGCATCGAGAACCTCTTCGAGCGTCATGCGGGCGCTGTCGAGGATCTCGCAGTCCTCGCGACAGACCTTCAGCAGCTCGGGATTCACCAGGCTGCCCGCCCATATCACCATGTCGGCACGGCGCAGCAGCGCGTCCCCGCGCAACGTGATGAGGTCGGGCGCGCCGGGGCCGGCACCCACGAAATGCACCATAGGGGTCGCTCCCTTCGTCATGGCGGCGCCCGTCCGGCCGGGCGCGTGTGGGAGCATTGTAGCGCACGGCCACCCATGTCCGCCGCCGACGGACCTGCTGCGGATTCCTTGCGCACATTTAGCCTGCAGCCCCGCTCCGTGAGACGCGCGGGGCGCGACGCGTTAAGATGGGGCGGTGCCGCTTCTCAGCGGGGCGGCCGACATATGAACCAGGAGACGGCCGGCGCTCGTACCGCCGGGTCATCAAAGGGAATCAGGTGCGAATCCTGAGCAAGGGCCATTACTGTGTGCGCGGCCTCACCGCGCGAGCCAGACTGCTTTGCCGTCCCCTCTCGGCCCTCGAGGCCGTGGCGCCGACCTTCCGTGAACCCCGGAGGGACCGCACATTCAAGAGCCGCGTCGGCATGGAGGCCGGCGGGCGCTTCGTCCTGTGCGCTCTCCGACCGGTCGAAGAGCGTTTTTCGTATGCGCGAGACGTCCCGTGAGCCCGTGCGACCGCACGGGCGGACCCCATACGCACAAAGAAAGGACGAAGCCATGGCCAAAACCAGCATGACTCGCAGAAACCTGGTGAAAGGAGCGACGGTGGCAGGCGTCGGAGCCGCCGCCGCGATGCTCGCCGGCTGCGCCAACGACGCCGCACAGACGGCCGCGCAGGCCGCCGTCAAGCCCGTCATCCTCGTAACGAGCTTTGGCACGAGCTATGCCTCGAGCCGTCACAGCACGATCGGGGCGATCGAGTCGGCGATCCGCGAACGCTTCCAGCCCACGTATGACGTGCGACGCGCGTTCACCTCTGACACCATCATCGACATCCTCAAAGAGCGCGACGGCATCTCCATCGACAACGTCGACGAGGCGATCTCCCGCTGCATCGACGACGGGGTGCGCACCCTGGTGGTCCAGCCCACGCATCTCATGGAGGGCTACGAGTACACCGACCTCGCCGACGCGCTCGAGAAGGTGCGCGACAGCTTTGACGACGTGGTGCTCGGACGGCCGCTTCTCGACACGCAGGAGGACCTCGACGCCGTCGCCGACGCGCTGACCGAGGAACTCGCCGACTACGACGACGGATCGTGCGCGCTCGTCCTCATGGGGCACGGCACCGAATCCGACGCGAACGGTGTCTACGCCGCCCTGCAGAAGACCTTCGACGCCCGCGGGCAGCACCAGTTCTTCGTGGGCACGGTTGAGGCCGAACCCACCTGCGACGACGTGATCCGCGCGGTGACCGAGGCCGGCTATACGCGCGCCGCGCTCTCCCCGCTCATGGTCGTCGCCGGCGACCATGCAACCAACGACATGGCTGACCGAAACGACCCCGAGTCCTGGGTCTCGCGCTTCGAGGCGGCTGGCATCGAGACCACCTGCATCCTCGCCGGCCTGGGTCAGTACGCCGGCATCGATTCAATCTACGTCGACCACGTCTCGGCTGCCATCGACAGCCTGAAAGGATAGGTATTCATGAAGCTCACCTACGGCGCGTGCGCGCTCACCCTTATCGTCGCTCTTTCCGGCTGCAGCGCTCAGCCAGCAGCGACAAACGGTTCCGCGCCGGCGGCCACAGGCTCCGCTGTCGTATCCACAGGCTCCACGGACGCGTCCTCCAGCGAAAAGACGACGCCCATCACGGCCGACATGCTCGTGCCGGGGTCCTATGAGATCGACGTCGACTCGAGCTCCAGCATGTTCCGCATCGTCGCAGCGACGCTCGACGTGACGAACGACGGCATGACCTGCACCATGACGCTTTCGGGCACCGGCTACGAGAAGCTCTATATGGGCACGGGCGAGCAGGCCGCCGCAGCCCCGGATGAGGACTGCTCGTACTTCGTCGAGGGCGCCGACGGCTCCTACTCCTACACCGTCGCGGTTCCCGCCCTGGACAGCGACGTCGATTGCGCGGCGTTCAGCATCCGCAAGCAGAAGTGGTACGACCGCGTGCTCGTGTTCCGCTCCGACAGCCTGCCGGCAGACGCCTTCGCAGCCAACGCCTAATCGAAAAACGAGGATCCCCATGATGCGCGCCTCCACGACTAGAGCCCCCTTTGCACGCCTCGCATGCGTCGCGCTGCTGGTGCTCGCCTTGCTGACAGCCGTCGGATGCACCTCGGCGCCTACAGCCGACGGTACGCCCGCCGATGGCTCCTACCAGGTATCGCTTGAGCTTGAGGGCGGCTCCGGCAGGGCGACGGTCGAAAGCCCTGCCGAGGCGCGTGTGGAGGATGGGCGCATCACGCTTGAAGTCGTGTGGTCGAGCTCGAACTATGACCTCATGGTCGTAGACGGCGTCGAATACGCGCCCACCTCGACCGAGGACGGCTCGACCTTCGAGATCGCCGTGCCCGCGCTCGAAGGCAACGTGGCGGTCGAGGCGCGGACCACCGCCATGGGCGACCCGCACCTCATCTCCTACACCCTGCACCTTGGCGATGCTGGCGACGAAAACCAAGGTGCCTCTACGGCAAGCGATGGGGACGCGATCCTGGTCGCCGACTACCACAATCCCGATCTGGGCTGTGGATGGGCGCCTGTCTCGTCGCTTGACCTCTCACACGCGAAGAACTTCACAGTCGATGACTACGAGGGCGGCTATCGGCTCATCTGCATTGCCGATGGCAGCAGGTACCTGCTCGTTCCCGAGGGCAAGCAGGCTCCGGAGGGCCTTGCCTCGGACATCCGCGTCGTCGCGCAGCCGGCAGACCAGGTCTATCTGGTGTCGTCGGCCGTGGCGTGTCTTGTGGATAAGATCGATGCGCTCGACCATGTGGCCGCGACCTCGGTAACCCCTCAGACCTGCTCGGTCGAGCGCCTGAAGGACGCCATCGAAGACGGGTCCATCCCCTATGCGGGCCGCTACAACACCCCCGACTACGAGGTCATCACCGAAGCCGGCTGCACGCTCGCCGTCGAGAACACCATGATCTACCACACGCCCGAGGTTCGCGAAAAGCTTGAAGACCTGGGAGTCACCGTCCTCACCGAGCTCTCGAGCCGCGAGACCGAGGTCCTGGGACGGCTGGAGTGGGTCAAGCTATTCGGCGTGCTCTTCGGACGCGAAAGCGAGGCGACGAGCTTCTTCAACGAGGCTTGCGAGCGCATCGAGCAGGTCTCGGCGGACGAGCCGAGTGGCAAGACGGTGGCGTTTTTCTACATCAACTCCAACGGAGCGGCCGTGACCCGGCGCTCGAACGACTACGTATCGCAGATGATCGAGCTCGCCGGCGGCACGTACCTCTTCTCGGACCTCCCCGGCGATGACGGGACCTCGTCCTCCACCGTCACGGTCGAGATGGAACAGTTCTATGCCATGGCCCGCGATGCCGACATCATCATCTACAACGGCACGACCGACGACAGCATTGACGCCATCGACGACCTCGTGGCCAAAAACCCGCTGCTCGCACAGTTCCGCGCCGTACAGAACGGCCAGGTGTGGATCTGCAACCGCAACATGTACCAGCAGATGGCAGACTCGGCCGACATCATCGAAGAGCTTCACGCCATCGTCTCCGGCAACGCGGGGCAGCTTGCCTACTTCCGCAAGATCTCGTAGCACAGCGCGTCGCAGCGCGGCACGTGGACCGAATCCACAGGCGCGGGCGGCCGGGTTCAGCCTCCTAGAGACGCAACCCGGCCGTACGTGGAGCCGAAAGCACGATGCAAGCCAGCACGACAGGCAGCCTTTTGTGCCGGTTTGCTCAAGTCGGCAAGCGAACGACACGCCGGCGAAAAGATGGCCTATCGTAGTGCAGCCAAGAAGTTGCGCCGCATGCAATCCATGTGACCGGTTACCGAAAGGCATAGGAAGGCACAGATGACCGATACGCTGACCATGCGCCGCGCCCTCCCCGAAGAGGCGACGCGCGTACTTGAAATTCTTGAAGACGGCAAGCGCTCAATCGCCCGCTTCGGCATCGAGCAGTGGCAGTGCGGCTACCCCAACCTGGACTCCGTGCAGGGAGACCTTGCCCAGAACGCCTGCTATGTCGCCGTCGACCATGAAGGGGAGCTTGTGGGCACGCTCGCCCTCCGGCTTGACGTCGACCCCGAGTATTCGATTGCCAACATTCCCTGGCTTACCCCGAACCCCACGGAAGAGCCCGTCCCCTACGCTGCCATCCACCGCTGCGCGACCGCCGCGTCTGCGCTCAAACGGGGGGTGATGGGCTTCCTGTTTGCTGCCGCCGAGGACGTCGCGCGTGGAGCGGGTCGCCAGAGCATCCGCATCGACACACATCCGGGCAACCTGGCTATGCGTGGCTTTTTGGAGCGCAACGGCTTTACCGAGCTTGGGCGCTTCGAGCTTGCCACCAAGGGCGACCAGGAGACCGATGTCGTGCGCATCGGCTATGAAAAGCTGCTGTAACGTCCCTTACGTGAGACCTCAGATTGCGGGAACGCGCCCGCTGGAAGGAAGATGAGCACCATGCAACGGCTGTATCTCATGCGACACGGCCAGACCGAATACAACCTCAAGGGCCTCGTGCAGGGTCACTGCGACTCGCCGCTCACCCAAAAGGGCATCGACGAGGCACGCGAGGCGGCGCGATGGCTTGCCGACCAAAACGTCGAGATCGGCTATGCATGCTCCTCTCCCCTCGGGCGCGCCCACGACACCCTGAGCATCGTGATCGATGAGAATCCGGCGTTTGCGAGCGTCCCGCGAGCCGACGAGCCCGGCCTCATCGAGCGCTGCTACGGCACCTACGAGGCAGGCCCGATGGCCGACATGCCCATCAGCCCGTGGAACCCCCACGACGAGCTCGTGGCATGTGGCGGCGACCGTGAGCTGGATGCGCGTAAGCGCATCGTCGAGGCGCTTACGCGCGCCATGGACGAGCACCCCGGCCAAAACGTGCTAGCGGTCGCGCACGGGGCGATCATCACGCAGTTCAAACTCGCCTGGGAATCCCGCGCAACATGCCCCCAAGACGTCTTCTTGGGCAACTGCTGCATCCTTGTCTTTGATTACGACCCCAAGGACCACACGTTCACCAACACCCGCATCGTGAACCAGGCGGACCAGGCCTAAGCTCGAGCCAAGACTCCGCCGCAAGGCGCCCTTCTGATTCCCCGCGGGCGTGGTCCTCGGCTTCGCCTGCGGGAAACGCCCGCGGGGAATCAGAAGGGCGCCAACCGGAATGTCCGCTATCGGCGCTTCCCATGGGAGTTGCGCCAAATCTCGCGGCCCAGCATCAACGCGAGCACGAGCGCCGACAGATATCCTAGAAACCCGATAACGGGGATGCCGAAGATGACCGGCTCGATCTTTGCGTAATACACCACCGACGACCCGATGAACAGGCCGGCGATGACGATGGCCATCGAAGCGCGGTCCACGATGCCGCCCACATGGCGCAGCACCTCTTCCGAGCCCATGAGCTCCGTGTTCACCTTGAGCTGCCCGCGCGTGAGCATGCGCGAGGCAAGGCCCAGGTACTCCGCAGCCTCAAGAGATCCCTTGACCGCGCGGCCGGTCCCCGAGACCAAATCGCGCAGGGCCTGCTCGGCGCGCTCGAAGGAACTCGTCTCGTTGGCAATGTGTTCCGAGATAATCTGGATCATGTTCACGTCGGGCATGTACTCGGAAAGCAGCCCTTCAAGTGTGACCATGCCGCGTGCGAACATGGTGACCACGCTGGGTAGTTCGATCTCGTTTTTGCGTGCGAGATTGATAAGGGCGGTCAGGAAGCGGCCGATATCAAGATCTGCCAGGTCGCGTCCACCGAAGTCCTGCACGATATAGTCGAGGTCCGTCAGAAACGCGGTGTGGTCGATCTGAGAGGTGTCCCCACGCGAGACGGCAAAACGCATGAAGGCATCTTTGAGGCGCGGCACATCGTTTTGCGCCACGGCAAAGATGATCTCTTTCACCACGCCGCGGTCATGGGAGGACATGCGGCCAACCATCCCCAAATCGATAAAGTAAATCACGCCGTCCGAAAGGATGATGTTGCCGGCGTGGGGGTCGGCATGGAAGAAACCGTCGTCGAGTACCTGCGTCGCATAGTCGTCGACGATTCTCGACCCAATGTCGCGAAGCTTGTATCCCGCTTTTTCCAGCCGCTTGGGCTCGGCAATCGAGATGCCGTCGATGTAGTCCATGACCACGATGTGCTCGGTGCAGAGGTCAAGGTAGGATCGAGGGCACGAGATGCCCCAGGCACTCGCATGAAACGCATGGAATTCGTCGAGGTTGCGTGCCTCCATGAGGAAGTTGGTCTCCTCGCGGAAGGACTGCCACAGCTCTTCCACCACGTCGCGCAAATCGACGATCTGGTCGGTCTTGATGAAGCGCGACACATGCCGGGCCAGCGAGCGCATGATGTCGATGTCCTGTGCCATGACCTGCTGGGCGCCGGGTCGCTGGACCTTTACGGCCACGTCCTCGCCGGAAACGAGGCGCGCGCGATGCACTTGGGCGAGCGAAGCGCTGCCAAGCGGATTGGGATCGATGGCGTCGAAAAGATCTCCCAGCTTCTTGCCGTATTCCGCTTCAAGGCACTCCAGAACCACCGGATAAGGAACCGGCTCCACGTCGGTGCGCAGACGGCGCAGCTCATCGCAGAAACGCTGCGGCAGGATTTCAGAGCGGTTGGCAAGAATCTGCCCCATCTTGACGAACATGGGGCCAAGCTCCTCGAGCAGGCAGCGCAGACGCACGGGGGTGATGTTGTTCCAGACCTCGTATTTACGCGCCAGGCGGAAGATCTCTGCGATGCGCTTGCGACGGCCGGCAAAGCTGAGCTGGTACTTCTCCGTCTCAGCCATGACCTCGGGCTCTTCGGGAAACTCGTCCACCGCCCGTTCACGATGGAGCATCGAGCGCGAGGGGATGAACGGCTCATCCTCGGTAAAGCCGGGCTCCTCGGGAATGAGGGGCTCGCGATGTGTCTCAGGCTTGCCGGCATCGATAGGCATGTGCTTAAGCGTCCTGTCCGTCCGTGCTCGAGGCGTCCGCCGCGTCCGCATCGGGCTGCGCGGTTTCCTCGGAGTCCTCCTCGACCGATTCGACCTCGACGGTGACCGTCGCATCGTCAACCGAATCGACGAGGTCGCGCACATGAGCCAGGAAGGCGGTGCGCTCCGCCATGGTAAGCGTGCGCACGCGGGCCAAGATCAGCTCGTCGAGCACGCGCTCGGCAACAGTCGAACCCTGGGAGCTCAGACGCTCGGTCACATCGCTAAACGCCCCGCCGGCCCGCACAAACACGTCGGACATGGAGCGCGCGAAATCGGACGTCGGCTTCTCGCTGCGAACCTGCTCGCCCTTGGCGTTGAAGTCATCCAGAACTTCCTTGCCCTTCTCGGCCGCAGTCGCAGCCATGCCGATGCCGATATTGACCATGTTGTTGACGAGGTCTTCGAAAGTCGTGGCCATGGTGTCTCCTTTTTCTGCTGGAAGCCGGCGGTGCTGGGCCGGCCGGCGTTTCCCTCCTTGTACCCCATTGGCTCACAGCATAACGAGGCGTGCGGACAGACGGCGCGCCCCGCTGCGGGGCCGCCGTGTGCCGACGGCCCCGAACAGAGCTCGCTATCGCTCGTTGTCGGACATCGCGAAGCCGTTTTTCATGGCGCAGCTCGTGGTATAGAGCACGCTCGCCAGCAGCCCCTCGGTCTCTTTCTTGAGCGTCGCCGCCATGCGCTCGTTGGCCTTTGCCAGAGCGGCAGGGACCTCGGCGGCGGGCAGGTCGGCCACGGCCGCATCGGTCTCGCGCAGCATCTTGTGGCCGAGCGCCCCTACCGTTTCCTGATACCGTTCGACCGCGGCGGAGTTCTCGTGGAAACGCGCGTCGGCAAGCGCCGCGATCACACGGTTCGCCCAATAGAAGCTCTCTGTGGTCACGCGCGCCGTCGTGTTGGACAGGTACTCGGGAGCCTCGTCGACGTTGCCATAGAAGGGCACGAGGGCATTGAACGGATTGGACCCGAAGGCCATCCACTGCACGGCGCGCGAGGACTCGGGACGATACGGACGAATCTGCAGCACCGCGAGCTGGCCGTTGCGGTTGATGCCGATGGGGCGATACATGCCGCGCGTCGCGTCGGTGCCCGCCTTGCCATACGGGTCGTAAGGTGTTCCCTGGTAATGGGCCGAAAGGACATACTTGACATCCTCAATGGTGAGTTTGCGCTCGGGAACGCGCGACCACGGAATGTTGTCGGACTCGGGACGCAGCGGCGCGGCTGGGCCGTCCCAGCGATCGCTCGGGTTGAGACAGCGCTGCATATACCAGGCGCGAGGCGTGTTGTATACGTGGTCCGAATCGCTGTGCGAGCCAAACGCGTCACGCGGATTGAAGACCGAACCTCCCTTGGCGGAGCGCTCCGCAGAGAATCCGACCCGTGCGCTGGAAAGCGTCAAGTCCAGGTGGTTCTCGGCCATCCAGGAGCGCAGGTCGGGGCTCGCCATGTGCTCTCGCGCCTCACCCTCGGCGTCTGCAAGGTCAAAGGAGTCGATGCCCAGCTGGTTGGGCATGGTCACATAGGCGTCGTCGGGCACGCGCTTGGCGATCCAATGGTGACCGCCCACGGTCTCGAGCCACCAGATCTCGTCCACATCGGAAAACGCGATGCCGTTCATCTCGTAGGTGCCGTAGCGCTCGAGCAAGGCGCCCAGGCGGCGCACGCCGTCACGAGCGCTTGTCATATAGGGCAGCACGAGGGTGACCATGTCCTCCTCGCCGATGCCGCCGGGCACCTCGGGGACATAGCCGTCCTCGCCTTCGGTGCCCCTGGCGGGCGTGTAGACCACAAGCGGGTCCGCGCCCAGCACGCGCTCGTTCGAGGTGATGGTCTCGGTCGCGGTCATCGCCACGTTGCGCTCGTTGAAGCCCGCGGCCGCCCACACGCCGTGACCCGGCAGAGCGTCCGGAACGGAGGTGTAACGCATGGGCTCCTCGGGAAGCTCGATCGTAAGATGCGACTCGACGCTCGTATAGACGCGCGGCTGCTCCTCGCGGCTCACGACGTGCATACGCTTGGGCTCGAACTGCCCGTTGGGCGAGTCCTCGTTGCGGGCGATGATGGTCGACCCATCATAGCTGGCGTTCTTGCCGATCAAGATGGTGGTACATGCCATGGGGTTCCTCCTGAGATCGAAGTCATACCTTCCACAGGGTAGCACGCAGACACCCCCGACACGCGAAGAGAGGTACCTTGCAGACGTGGTCGGGCTGCGCGGAAACGCTCTGTCGTCGGCGGATTGCAATCTGTCAAATTCATGCATGAGGCGGCGCGTCCCGGGGTATGATGCCCAATCAGTGTGCCGCGACCGCGACACACCGCATGAGCCCCGCGCGGGGCCTACGAAGAAAGGGTTAGCATGGCTACCGGTACGCTTAAGAAATCGTTCTTCCGTGAGAAGGGGTATGGCTTCATCGAGCCGGACGAGGCTCCGGAAAACGCTCCTCATTCCGACGTCTTCGTGCATTTCAGCGCCATTCAGATGGATGGCTACAAGTCTCTCGACGAGGGCGATCGCGTTGAGTATGAGGTCGGTCCGGGCAAGAAGCCGGGCGAGACACAGGCCCTCAACGTGAGGAAGATCGGCTAAGCCGCTGCAGCGCTAAACGGGACGTCCCCTCAAGCTTCTGAGCTCAGATCAAAAGCTGGCGTGGGACGCCCCGTTTTGTTTTCTTTCCCGCATAGCCGCTCGATACAATACTCAAGTTGGCTGAAGTCATGTCCGTGCGTTCTCTCGAGCTAATTCTCCGGACATCTCCTCAATACATCAGCTCAAGCCGTCCATAAGCAACTCCCGCGCCAACGATGACGCAGCATGCTCGCAAAACACTGACGATGGTGCTATGAGCAAAAATGGGCATAATTATCACTGATCTTTCTCAACGGGACCGCATGCGCTCCTTCAAAGGCATTGTAACCGCATGTAACAACGCATCCATATGGAGGTGTTGGTATGCCAGCAATTTCGATGTTCTATGGCATCATCATCTACATGTACTACCAAGATCACGTACCGCCTCATTTTCATGCGCGCTATCAAGACGAAGAAGCGTGCTTCACCTTTGACGGAGAGCTTCTACAAGAAGAGTTTCCGACCAAGCAGAAGAAACTCGTAGCAGCATGGGCCGTACTCAACACTGACGAGCTCAACGCAAACTGGGAACTGGCTCGCAACAAACAGGAGCTTTTCAGAATCCGCCCGCTGTAGGAGTCGCCATGAAGTATCACGTCACGCTTGCCAAAGCTATTGACAACTCAACCCTCTACCTGGAATTCCAGGACGGACGCCACGGAACATACGATATGGCGCCGCTCATTGGGAAAGGCGTGTTTGCCAAACTCTCCAGCCCTTCGGAGTTCGCTTCCGTTTGCTCGGATGGCTTCACGGCGGTCTGGCCGTGCGGTGTGGACATAGCGCCGGAAGAGCTCTATGAGAACTGCGTTGTATGCTGAGCACTCGTCACAATATGCCTTGAGGCCTGCCCCGCTCGTGCGAGACAGGCCTCTTCTCTTTTGTAATACTGCCGCGTAAGCACATTTACAGATTCGCAGGGGGTTCCATGCCCAGATGGTCGTAGGCGGCAAGCGTTGCCATGCGACCGTTTTTGGTGCGCACCATGAGGCCGCGCTGCAGCAGATAGGGCTCGTAGACGTCCTCCAACGTGGCCGGGTCCTCTCCCACCGCGCTCGCCAGGGTGCTCAGACCCACCGCCCTTCCGCGGAACGTGCGCGCCAGCGTCTCGAGGATGCGGATGTCCATCCAGTCCAACCCCAGCTCGTCGATCTCGAAGAATTCAAGTGCCTCGCGGGTGATCGGAAGGTCGATGTCTCCCCCGCCGCGCACCTGCGCGTAGTCGCGAACGCGCTTGAGCAGACGGTTTGCCAGGCGCGGCGTGCCGCGTGAGCGCGAGGCGATCTCTTCGGCGGACTCCTGATCGATACGCACGTTGAGAATCGTCGCCGAGCGGGTCACGATCTGGGCCAGGTCGCGCACCGAATAATAGTCCAAGCGAAACGAGATGCCGAAGCGGTCACGCAGGGGACCTGTAAGCATGCCAGAGCGCGTCGTCGCGCCCACCAGTGTGAAATGGGGAATTTCCAAGCGAATGGAGCGCGCCGCCGGCCCCTTGCCAATCACGATGTCGAGCGCGAAGTCTTCCATCGCGGGATAGAGCACCTCCTCAACCGAATGGTTGAGACGGTGAATCTCATCGATGAAGAGCACGTCTCCGGGCTGGAGATTGGTGAGAATCGCGGCGAGGTCGCCCGTCCGCGCGATTGCCGGGCCCGACGTAGTCTTGATCTGCGAGCCAAGCTCGTTGGCGACCACGGTGGCCAACGTCGTCTTGCCCAGGCCCGGCGGGCCCGAGAAGATCACGTGGTCCAGGCACTCCCCGCGGCTCTGCGCCGCTTCGATGAGGATGCGCAGGCTTTCTTTGATATGGTCCTGTCCGCAGTAGTCGTCCAGGCGCTGCGGGCGTAGCGATCGCTCGACATCCAGGTCGTCGCTCGTCAGGCTGCCCGTGACAAACCGATCGCCATGCGCCCCGCCGTGGGAAACGGCAGAGCCGGAGCTTGTCGGAACGTCCTCCCACAGGTCTCGCGAGTCATCGGCTTCCCACATCATGCTCCCATTCCCAGTCGCTTGAGCGCGGCGGCGAGGATATCCTCGACCCGCATGTCACGGCCATCATACCCCTCGAGAGCAAGGTCTGTCTCCTGCGGGCTGAAGCCCATGGAGAGCAGCGCCTCGCGCGCATCGCCGAGCGCGTCCGAGGAGGCGGCCCCGATGGGAAGCTGCCCGGCGGCCGGAACGGCCTCCCCGGCCAGGCCGCGGTCTTTTGCAAAGGTGCCCTTGAGCTCCAAGATCAAGCGCTGTGCCGTCTTCTTGCCCACGCCGGGAACCGTCGCCATGGCCTTGGCGTCCTCCGAGAGCACGACGGTGTAGAGCTGTCCCACCGTGAACTTAGAGAGAACCGACAGCGCCAGGCGTGGCCCGACGCTCGAAACGGAGACGAGCCGGTCGAACACGGTGCGCTCTGCCGCGGTCGAGAACCCAAAGAGCGACACGACGTCGTTCGAGATGCGCATCCGCGTATAGAGACGGACCTCTTCACCGGGTGTGGGCAGCGCGGCGGCCGTCGTACCCGAAATGCCCACCTCGTAGCCAACACCCCCTACGTCCAGCACAGCGGTGGACATGGTGGCTTCCAGCAGCGTTCCACGCAGTTGAGCGATCATGAGTACGGATTCCCTTTCTCTTGCACGAACCGGCCGTTCGTGAGCTCCGCCGTGGAGCAGCGGTGGGCATGGCAGATGGCGCAGGCAAGGGCGTCGGCCGCATGGTCAGGACGAGGATCGTGGTCCAGGTGCAGCAGGTTGCGCACCATATATATAACCTGTCGCTTGTCGGCGGCGCCGGTGCCTACGACGTCCTGCTTAATCTGCATGGGCGTATACTCGCCCACCTCGAGCCCCGCAAGCGAACAGGCCACGAGCGCCGCCCCGCGCGCATGCGCCGTCGGAATGGCCGAGCGCGTGTTGGCACCAAAAAAGATGCTCTCGATGGCCGCGACGTCTGGATGATAGCGCCGCGCGACCGCGGCGAGCTCATCGACAATGTGCCTGAGACGCGGCGCGAGCTCTTGATCGGTGGTGGTGTGGATGCACCCGTAGGCACGGCAGCGGCATTCGCCCCGGCGCTCCTCGACGATGCCCCAGCCGGTGTTAGCCAGGCCGGGATCGAGACCCAGAATGACCACGGGCACCTCCTTCTCGCATGCCATGCGCGGTGCAGCCGCACATCTTCGAACATCTGTTCTACTATAGCATGACCGATGTGCGCGCGCCTAGTTCTGCGAGAAAAACGGGAAATTCCGGTCAGGATGCGGCACCTCGAAACCGCCCGCAGCCGAGGGACGCCCATCGGACGGCCCTTCTTGGCCCGCATGTTCGATTATGCGGTTGATGGCCTCTTGCACCTGTCCTTCAAATCGCTGAAGGTTCTCGCGAATCTTTCGCTGCCCCTCCTCGGATTGCAGGTGCTCGAGCTGCTCGGGCGTGATGCCCAGCATGTCCCCGATGAGCCCCATGACCTCGCCGCGCACGCGCTCTCCGTATTCGTCACCCTTTTTAGAGATGCGGCCGAGCTCCTCCCTCGCAAGCGCATCGACCCCGCGCGGCTCCTCGCCGTGACGTCCCAGGTCGGACCAGGCAAGCGATGAGGGCCACAGACGCTCGGAAAACGAGCGACCCGACACGATCGGCGCCATCGGCAGCATGCGGCGGGCATACTCCCCCTGCCGCACCAACACCAGCAGCAGCGACACGGCTTCGCGGTCGGTCTCCACCAACGGTAGGTCCTCAAAGGGCAGGTTGCGGTCGACATGGGCCTCAAGGATGCCATCGACCTGGCTGGGCTCGAGCGGCGTGAGGACGCGTGCGATGTGGTCCGCCCACTCGGTCTCGTCCCAACCACCCCTCATGGCGCGCGCAAAGGCCTCCGAGAGCGCATGCTCGACGGCGTTCAGCGTGACGAGCCGAGCCGGAACCGCAGCGCCCGAACGGTTGCGCACGCGCGCCAGGAACTCCAGATTCGACAAATACACGTCGCCGAACGGCGCCATGACGCCACGGTATGCGGACGCGAGGGCGGGCGCCGAGATGGCGGCATCCGTCTTGGTGATCGACGAGACTGGCAGAGCATGCTCCTGGCGCGCGAGGTCCTCCAGCAGGATGCCCTCGGCCTGCTCGCGCAGCAACGGCTCCTCCCGACGCGTCAGGGTGCGGTCGGCAAGCGCGGCGGTGTCCGGCGCCTCGTGCTCGACAAGGCGGATATGCAGATTTGTGGCAAGTGCCCGCACCTGCTCCACACGCTCCCGCTCCTCGGCCTCCTGTGCCGGCGTGAAGACTTCCGAGCGCTCGACGAGCAGCCCCACCACGTTGCGGGGGCCGAGCGCATCGACGCACAGCGCCGCGGCAAGCGACGAAGACAAATCCCCTGCGAGCACCAGCGCGGCGCGATGGCAACCGCGGGCAGCAGCGGTGTCACGAACGGCGAGCACGAGCGCCTCCCAGAGCCACTCCTCGCGACGGTACTGCGGCAGCTCGTGCGTCTCGATGCACGGCAGCTGCATCCCACGGCGCACCTCCTGCACCAGCAGCGCTTCCTCAAAGCAAGGCGCTGCGGCCACGACGCGACCTGCCTCGTCCATCACAAACGAGCCGCCGGTATACACCGCCTCGTCGAACGCGCCGACCGGGGCCATGCAGGCCAGCCAGACCCCCGCATCGGCCACCTTGCGACGAAAATGCCCGTCGGCAACCGAAGCGACGGCGCTCGACGACTCGTCGTGCACGTCGAAGGCATTCGCCTGGAAATAGACGACGATGTCGCAGCCGCGCGGCAAGAGCTCGAGGTCCCGGCGGGCGTCAAAGGTCACCGCGATGCGCGTGCCCGCGACGTCGAAGACCGGCGGCGCCCACAGGTCGTCGGAGTTCTGCTCGCGTCGATAGGCAAGCATGGTGCGGGCGGGAACTGCATGTCCCCTATCCAAAACGAAGACCTCGAACAGCGGTGCCCCTCCGTACGAGACCATGGCCGGCACGAGCGCCACCACGCCCAGATCTTCCAGACGGGTCGCCAGGCGCTCCAGGCTGCACACGAGCTCGTGCTCGTAGTTGGTGGCGTCGATGAGCCCGCCGGGCATGATGCCGCCAAGCAGCGGGGCGGGGACGCAGAGCAGGTCTGCCCCCTGCTGCTTCGCGAGAACAGCCTGACTCTCGACCCGGGCGCAGATACCCTCGATATCGCCAAGGCGCATGTCAATCTGCGCGAGCGCGATGTTCACCGACGCCACCATCCTTTCGAACGCGAAAAGGGGTCGCCCGAAGGCGACCCCTCGTTATAGCAACCTTACTCCAACCGGGGGCGCGACGGTACGCCGAGACGCGGTTTGGTCGGGCTGACCTTCCGGCGGACCTCAGCGCTCCGTCAAGCGGTCTGCTGCAGGCTGCATGGCCTTTAGAACGACTTCTTCCACAGGCCGTGCAGGTTGCAATAGGCGTACACGGTACCCGTCTTCATGCCGCCGGCGAAGAAGGTGGCAGGGGTCTGGCCCGGTTTGAGCTCGTGGACCTCCAGACGGCCGTCCGCCTCGAGCGCGATCCACTCGATATAGTGCTCGTCGAGCATGGGATGCTCGACCTCGCCCACCGTCACGTGCACCACGTGGCCGTCGCGCTGCAGGTCGACAACAGGCACGTGCTTTTCCTGAGCGGCGTCGACCGAGTTCGCCTCGATAGCCTCGAAGCCCTGCGGGGCGGGCGCGTCGGCCTTCAACGCCGCGAATAGATTGCCCTGAGAGTCCTTGTAAAACGTTGCCATGATCGATATCCCTTCAAGATATAAACGGTCTGTCTACAATCCCTTCCAGTATTCCCCTCATGCATGTCAGCTAATCTCGCGCGGGTCAGACCACACCCCCTCCACCCACGGCACGCGCCCGCGCCCGCCGGCGTCGCGCCATGAAACAGATGCCACCTGCCCGTACATAGCAGCGACGACAACCGCCTACCGTCCACCGCTTTTTGACATCCATCCCTTCGCATGTCCTCAAATTCTCTATACAATCATCACTATTGGACTTCGCGCCCCTGCGGCGCCGCCCCCAAGAAGCCGGGCGACGCCTCCAGGCGCGCGGGAGAGGACGGTCTATGGGATTTCGCTCCTGGTTGCGCGAGCGCTTCTCGCGCATGGCACGGCGCCGTGGAAACAGGCGGGCCCGTCCGCCACGAGGATCCGCGGCACCGCATGTGGAGATGATCGCGCCCGGCTGCCCCGCGGCCGATTGGGAAGAGCTGCCTGCATACCTCCCCGTCGACCCGGCAGGTCACAAGGTGGCGTGCATCGTCGCCGCCGCCATCGCTGCCGGCGAGCACGCCGAGAGTAACCTCGTGCTGCGTCGGATAAGCGTGGCAAACCCCGAGTACACGCGCGTGGCGTGCATCGCCACCGCTTTGGGCGCGGGGGCGCTGGAAACAAGCTCGTTCACGATTAAACGCATCTATCGAAAGAAAGTGACGGAGAACACCCATGCTGCGTAAATTCAAGATTTCTATCGACGGGACCCAGTACCTTGTGGAGATGGAGGAGATCGGCGCGCCGACCCCCGCTCCCGCAACCCCTGCCGCCGCGCCCGCACCGGCACCTGCCGCCCCGGCGGCGCCTGCTGCTCCCGCAGCCCCCGCCGCACAGCCGGCTCCGGCTCCCGCTACCGCCGAGGCCCCGTCGGCATCCGCGCCCGCAGGGGCGCACGTCCAGGCTGCCCCCATGCCCGGCAAGATCATCGACATCCACGTCAACGTGGGCGACGCCGTGACCGCCAACCAGCGCGTGATGGTGCTCGAGGCCATGAAGATGGAGAACGAAATCGTCGCCGAGAAGGACGGCGTCATCGCTTCCATCAACGTCGCCAAGGGCGACATGGTCAATCCGGGCGACACGCTCTTCAGCATCGAATAACCAGGCTTCGTGTGCCGGCGCCGCGCATCTCGTCGCGGCGGCATGCGACCGACAGGAGGATTTCCGTTGGAAGTTTTGATTGAAGGAGTGATGGGGCTCGCAGCCGAGCCGGGCCGCATCGTGATGATGGTCATCGGCTGCATACTCATGTATCTCGGCATCAAGAAGGAGTACGAACCGACGCTCCTCGTTCCCATGGGACTCGGCACCATTCTGGTGAACATCCCCAACTCGGGCGTGCTCTCGACAGGAGGCGCCGACGGCCCGTTCCAGGTGCTCTTCAATATGGGTATCGAGACCGAGCTCTTCCCGCTGCTGCTGTTCATCGGCATCGGCGCGATGATAGACTTCGGCCCGCTGCTCTCGAACCCGTTCCTGCTGCTCTTTGGCGCCGCCGCCCAGTTTGGCATCTTCTTCGTCATCATCGTGGCGACGCTTCTGGGCTTCGACATCGCCGACGCGGCCTCCACAGGCATCATCGCCGCGGCGGACGGCCCCACCTCGATCTTCGTTGCGAACTCGCTGGGGTCGAAATATATGGGTGCGATCATGGTGGCGGCGTATTCGTACATGGCCCTCGTGCCCATCATCCAGCCCATCGCGGTCAAGGCCGTCACCACCAAAAAAGAGCGTCGCATCCGCATGACCTACAACCCGCGCGCGGTCTCCAAGACGGCCAAGATCCTCTTCCCCGTCATCATCTGCGTGGTCGCCGGCCTCGTTGCCCCCGACTCGCTGCCACTCGTGGGCTTCCTCATGTTCGGCAACCTGCTGCGCGAATGCGGCGTGCTCAACAACCTGTCCAACACCGCCCAAAACGAGCTGGTGAACCTCATCTCGATCCTGCTGGGCCTGTGCGTCTCCGTGCGCATGCAGGCGGGCGAATTCCTTCAGGTCGACACCCTCATCGTTATGGCGCTCGGCCTCGTGGGCTTCGTCATGGACTCCGTGGGCGGCGTCATGTTTGCTAAGCTGCTCAACCTGTTCCGCAAGGAGAAGATCAACCCCATGATCGGCGCGGCGGGCATCTCGGCCTTCCCCATGAGCTCGCGTGTGATCCAAAAGCTTGCCACCGAAGAGGACCCGCAGAACTTCATCCTCATGCAGGCGGCGGGCGCGAACGTTGCCGGCCAGATCGCCTCGGTCGTCGCCGGCGGCTTGATCTTGGGCCTGTTGCTCTAAAAGGAGGCGTGACACATGTCTGAGAACCTGGTGATCGCCGTAGAGATCCTCGGCCTGGGCTGGGGCGGCATCTTTCTGGTGATGTTCGTCATCTACCTTGTCTCCCTCGTGCTCTCGCGGATGTTCCCGCCCGAGAACGAATAACCTCGCCACCTTGAAGGAGGTGCAACCCATATGACCCGCAAGATCCGTTTCATGGAGACCATCCTGCGCGACGGCCAGCAAAGCCAGATCGCCACGCGCATGCCCATCGAGGACATGATCCCCATGCTGGAGCCGCTCGACTCGTGCGGCTTTGAGGCGCTGGAGGTCTGGGGCGGAGCGACGTTCGACGCCTGCCTGCGCTACCTCAACGAAGACCCCTGGGAGCGCCTGCGCATCATCCGTGAGCACGTGAAGCACACCAAGCTGCAGATGCTGCTGCGCGGCCAGAACCTGCTGGGCTACCACAACTACGCCGACGACGTCGTGGAGGCCTTCGTCAAGAAGTCCGTGGAAAACGGTATCGATATCCTGCGCATCTTCGACGCGCTCAACGACACGCGCAACCTGACCACCTCGATTCGCGCCGCCAAGGAGGCCGGCGGCGAGGTGCAGGCCGCCATTTGCTACACCACGAGCGACGTACACACCATCCGCTACTTCGTGTCGCTCGCAAGCGAGATGGAGCGCGCCGGCGCGGACTCGATCTGCATCAAGGACATGGCCGGCGTTCTCACGCCCGACGTCGCATACGACCTGGTGCGCGAAATCAAGCAAGCAACCGACCTGCCGCTTCAGGTACACACCCACGGAACAGCCGGCATCGCCCAGATGACCTACCTCAAGGCCGTCGAGGCTGGCGCGGACATCATCGATACCTGCCTGTCCCCCTTCGCCGAAGGCACCTCGCAGCCCGCGACCGAGTCGCTCGCCATCGCGCTCGACGCGCTGGGCTACGACACCGGGCTCGACGTGGACGGGCTCGACCGCATCGCGAAACACTTCGCGACGGTGCGCGACCGCTTCATCGCCGACGGCGGACTGAACCCCAAGGTGCTCGAGGTCGAGCCCAAGGCGTTGCTGTACAAGGTGCCGGGCGGCATGCTTTCAAACCTCATCAGCAACCTTGCCGACCTGGGCGCGAGCGACCGCTATGGCGAAGTCCTGGCAGAGGTGCCGCGCGTCCGCGCCGAGCTGGGTTATCCTCCGCTCGTGACGCCGCTCTCGCAGATGGTGGGTTCGCAGGCCCTTATGAACGTACTTTCAGGCGAGCGCTACAAGGTGGTTCCGAAAGAGATTCGCGACTACGTGCGCGGTATGTATGGGCGGCCCCCGGTATCCATCTCGAAGAGCATTCGCCGACAGATCATCGGTGACGACGAGGTCATTTCCTGCAGGCCGGCGGACCTTATCGAGCCGCAGCTGCCCCGCCTTCGCGAAGAGATCGCCTGCTACGCACGCTCTGAGGAAGACGTGCTGTCCTACGCTCTCTTCCCCGAGCAGGCTCGCGACTTCCTGGGGCGCCGCGAGGACCCGTTCTACGATGTGCCTGTACAGGAGGTCAACGTCACCATCGACGTACGATAGCCAGCAACGGCGCTCGCCTCTTCGGGCGGCCTCAGAGCGACGTGGCTCTATCGCCGATGATCGAACATGAAAACCGCGCGGCTCGCAGCCTTTGTATGGGCTGCGAGCCGCGCTCGTTTACGACAAAGGCCGCCGTGGCCTTTATAGAGCGTCCCGCCGCAGCCCGGCCCCGTCCCTCCCGGCGCGACGCCCCGCACGATTCCCGGCATGCATAATATCGAGCCCGGCTTGCATAGGATTCGGGGGCTTCTGGGCTCCCGGCGGGGCACGGCGGCGGTCAGAGCGGCCGGGGTGGACAAATTTTCGAGAAGTCTGTACGCGACGGCCCGAATCGGGGCCCGACAGAGGGTCGGTTAATGCGATTCCGGGCCTTATATCGCCCAAAAGCTTATACATGAACCCGAATCCGCGGCCCTGGCTACAGACTTCTCGATTATTTGTCCACCTCGGCTCAGAAACGCCTCGCCGAGGCCGGGGGGCGGCCGTGTTGCCCGTTCAGCTTGCCGGCAACGAGAGAATCGGCGCGAAGAAGGCCACACAGCCGAGAGTCCGCTCGTGGTGTCGGTCAGGGTATCGCTGAACGCGAGCTCGAACGCAGACAGCAGTGCCATTATCAGACACGCGCAGGGGCCTTCGGATGCGCCCGGCTGCGAAGGCAGCACGGCATCGATACGAGACAAGTCCATGATTGCCTCCGTTCCAGCACGCTTCCCCACGTCCTCAACATCACGTAGCTACTTGAAGGCGTCCTCCGCCGCGTCGTCGCGCCAACGTCTGAGCGTAGGCAGCACGGCGCCCATCAGTGAGGCGCATTCGTCGACAGACCAGCCCACGGCCTCAGCCATCCGTGGCGCGCAGTCCTCGATCATGTCCTCCATCGAGATGTCCTCCACCCAGGCCCCGTCGTCGTAGCACCAGCGGCAGAGGTCGGCGACCTCGGCGCCGTTCGCTTCGTGCCCATGCTGATCGGGCCCCGTGAACATCATGCCGCAGCTCTGGCAGTAGTGGTCGGGCATCTCAAGCAGTTCCGTCACCGGGACATCGAGCTCACGGGCTATGAGCTTGGTCATGTCGATTCCCGGCGTCGTCTCGCCGCATTCCCAGCGGCTCACCGCCTGACGGGTAATGAAGAGCCTGCTCGCCAGGTCCTCCTGGGTAAGCCCGCGTTCGTTGCGCAAGCGGGGCAGCACGTCTTTGATTGCCATGACGATTCCCTTCTCGTCGGCTCGTTGCAGGTCGGCGGTCACCGCTGACCACAGTATCCCCCGGCCCACAGGCAGCCGCAAGCAACAGCCCGTTGCGTGGCGGCACCCTGGCGGCTCATCGCAGGCGGGATCACTTTTTTCGCCGCCGTTAGGGATTCGTTAGAGACGGCATCCATCCTTGAAGGCGTAGGAACCACACGACTGGAAAGGATTCCGATGGACTGCATACTCCAGACGCGAGCACTCACCAAGCGGTTCGGCCGCGGACACGACACGCAGACCGCCGTCGAGGACGTTTGCCTCCACGTCGAGCGGCAGCGCGTCTACGGTCTGCTCGGGCCGAACGGTGCGGGTAAGTCGACCACCTTGAAGATGATCTGCGGCATGCTTCGCCCAAGCTCCGGGGACATCGTGTTCGACGGGCACCCCTGGCGGCGCGACGACCTCTACGAGATCGGCTCGCTCATAGAGGAGGCACCCGTCTACCCCAACCTTTCGGCGCGAGAGAACCTGCGCGTGCGCACCACACTGCTCGGGCTGCCCGAGCAGCGCATCGACGAGGTCCTCGAGATCGTCGACCTGACGAGCGCCGGCAAGAAGCGGGCCGGCAGGTTCTCCATGGGCATGCGCCAGCGCCTGGGAATCGCCCTCGCGCTGCTCGCACACCCGCGGCTGCTCATCTTGGACGAACCCACCAACGGCCTCGACCCGATCGGCATCGAGGAACTCCGCGACCTGATACGGGACTTTCCCGCCCAGGGCATCACGGTGCTCGTGTCGAGCCACATTCTCTCCGAGGTCCAGCAGATGGCGGACCGCATTGGCATCATCACAGACGGACGCCTTGCCTACGAGGACGAGCTGCGTCCCGGCGACGACCTCGAACGGCTGTTTATGGATGTCTGCCGAACGAGCCGCGCCGGCAAGAGGGGGTGGGCAGCATGACGAACTCAGTCGCGACCCATCTCAACCCGACGGCCGCTGAGCCGTCCGGACGTCCTGCGCCGAACGCGCGTCCAGGCTTTATCGCGACGCTTCGCGCCGAGGCCCGCAAGTTCCGGCATGCCGCCCCGCTCCGCCTCGCCATCGGCCTGGCGCTGCCGATGCCGTTGCTCGGCGCCATGCCATACCACGGTTACCAGTCCTTCTCGGCCTGGAACTATTGGTACGCGCTCTTCATGCCGGTCGCCTCGGCGCTAATCGCCGCATGCGTCGCCCAGGCGGACGCACGCCTGGGTATGCGCTCTGTGCTGGGACAGGGCACTCCGCCCGCCCACTCCTGGTGGGCCAAGGCGCTCCTGTGCCTCGCGTTGAGCGCGCTCTCCAATCTTGTCGTCTTTTTGGTCTATCTTGCAGGCTCGGCGTTCTCGGCGCAGGGCATCACGCCGGCAGGCACGCTCACCATGCTTGCCTGCGCAGGCGTCAACACCCTCACCTGCTCGTGGATGATTCCTGCGGGACTTTTCCTCACCGTGCGAGCCGGCATGCTCGCCGGCATTTTCGCGCCGCTCGCCATCCAGCTCGCAGGAGGCTTTGCCTGGTCGCTCATCCCACTGCCGCAGCTCTTCCCGCCGTCGGCGACCATGGTCATACCCACGGCGTTCATCCCTGTGCTGCCGAGCGGCGAGCCCTTTGGAGCAGATGTCGCGCTGGGCGGGGCACTTGCCCAGGGAGGAGCAATCATCGCCTTCGGCCTTGTTGTGTGCGCAGGTGCGTTTGTGCTTCTCACCGCACTCGGAGCCGCCTGGTTCTCGCGATCGGAGGGGCGGTGATGGTTGCAATGATGTCGCCTGCAGCCATGAATATGCCCCGCGCGCTGGGCTCTGAGGTACGGCGGCTCGTCCGCTCCGCCCTGCTACCCGTGCACCTTGTCTGCGCGATTGCCGCTGGCCTTGCCTGCGGAGCCTATTTCTCCGTCGCGCCCTGGGATCCGAACATGGGCGTCGACGCCTACGTGCAATTCCTCGGTGCCATGATGCCGCTTATGGCAGGCATCGTCTGCGGGCTCGCCCTGGACGAGGAACGCCGCGCGGGCCGCTTAGCAAACCTCGTCGCCGTACCTTCACGCCGCATCGCAATCACCGCCAAAGCGGCAGTCCTCTGGATCATGGGAACAGGCGCGCTGGCCCTTGCCCTTGGCATCTTCTGCACCGTGCTTGCCGCCACAGGAAGGCTTGTACTCGGACCGGCCCACCTCGTCGCCGCCCTGGGCGGCCTTGCCGTGGGAAGCGCCCCATTCTATGTGCTTATGGTCGCCCTCTCCCTCAGATGGGGACGCAACGCCTCCATAGCCGTCGGCGCCGCGGGGCTCGTCATCGCGTTCTTCTCGGTGGGAGGCCTTGCCCATGGCCTTATGACCGGCGAGCTCACCGGAGCCGCGCCTGCGGGCGTCCTTGGATGGATTCCCTTCTCCTGGCCGGCGCGCCTGGGATCGCTTGGCATCGAAGCCGGCATCGCGGCGGAACACGCCGGCGGCGCCTTGCTCTCCGCCATTCAGGGCTCCTACCTCACGCTTGCTGCCACGGCCCTCATCGTTGTGGTCGTAAGCACTATCGCACTGGTGATCTGGTTCGACCGCTTCGAAGATGGGAGTAGCCATGACTGACGACACACGTCGCGCAACCAACGTGACCGACACACCCGGTACGGCGTGGCGCGGGGCCGACGCGTTCCGCACGCCCCACATACGCCGGGAGCCCCATACAGCCGGCACTGCCCGCGCAGCCCGCACACCCCGTGCACGCCGCATGCCCCGGGTGCCCCACACAGCCGACGCACCCCGCACGCTCCGCCCGGCACGCCGTCGAGCACTCACGATCTGCGCCCTCGTAGCCGCTCTTGTATGCACGACCACCCTCTCCGGGTGCGGAGCCTGGGGATACGCAGCTCAGTCGGTGCTCGACCGGCTCACGAGCCCCCAGGTGACCATGTGGGCGCCCGCCCCCGCGCCCGACTCCTTTGTCGAGTCGTATGGCGACGCCACGGGAGCGGGAACCAACTACGTCTATCGCGTCGAGGCCGCAACGGAACGCGGCGATCTGCGCACGCTCACGGTCATCTTCTTTGGACGCAAGGCAGCGGGCACGGGCTGGCTCGAAATCGACGCGCAGGGGGCATCGGGTGCGCATTACCAAACGGTCGAGGACGCAGAGGTGCCCCAGGCAGCGCTCGACGCCCTCGATGACACTGACGCCCCGCACTAGCGTCGGGACCGCTATGATGCCAGGAGGCATACGCACAGACGCAGCCGGAAAGGAGACAAAGGTCATGGCGCACATCCTTGCCGTCGACGATGAGCAGGCGATCCTAGACACGCTCGCGCGCATCCTCAAGCGCGACGGCCACGACGTTACCGCCGTCACGGACCCCCTAACGGTCACCTCGCTCGACCTGGGGCGCTTCGACCTCATGCTCTGCGACGTCATGATGCCGGGAATCGACGGCTTCGAGCTGGTGCGTCAGATTCGCCCGCGCTTCGACGGCCCCATCCTCTTCCTCACGGCGAAGGTCGCCGAAGACGACGCCGTCACAGGCTACGGCATGGGGGCAGACGACTACATTCGCAAGCCGTTTGGGGCCGCCGAGCTGCGCGCGAAGGTGCAGGCGCATCTGCGACGCGAGCGGCGCGCCCACACCCACGCACTCTCGTTTGGGAACGTGCGCATCGACCTCGGCGCGCGCCAGCTGCTTGTAAATGGCACGGTCGTGGCCCTCACGCCCTCCGAATACGCCATCTGCGAGCTCCTGGCGCGCCGGCGCGGCCAGGTGCTTTCGCGCTCGCAAATCCTTGAGGCGGCCTTTGGCTGGGAACGCGAGGCTGATGAAGCGGCGGTCTCCATGCACGTGAGCCGCGCTCGCAAGAAGCTCGCCACGGCAGGGGCAGACCCCATCGCGACAGTCTGGGGAATGGGATATAAATGGCAGCTCTAGATTCGTGCGACACAGCCTCTCGCAGCCGTGCGAGCCGGTGGCGCATGCCGCTTGCGCTGGTAATCGCCCGGTACTTCGCCTATATCGTTGTCGGCCTTGCCGCGACGTGGCTCGTTCTGTTCGCCGCGTTCTCGGTCTCCATGAACCTCGGTTTCGTGTATCCCGCCAACTTCGGTCCGGCCCATGCCGCCGAGGTGGCTCGGAGCCTGCAGGACAAGACCTCTTTTGACGCGCAGACCATCCCGACCGCCTACCGGTACCTTCACTTGGACGCTGCGGGCAATGTTGTGGAAGGCGACCTGTCCGCCACGCAGCGGGCAGACGCCCTTGCAGCCGTGCGGGCCGAGCTTGCAGGCCGCGACGCATCGGAGGACGCAGTCTACCCCGCCGAACCCGCGGTCTTTGGCGGCGGCAACGGCACGACCTATACGGCGTTTGCGCTGGACGACGGAACGGCTTGCATCTTGGTCTGCAGCTATTTGCCCCAGTTTGCCGACCGCGCCCTGCGCGACGCCCTGCCTAATCCCCAGGACCTGCTGCTTGTCGCCGGCAGCGCGACGAGCATCCTGGTGATTGCGGCCGTCGCCCACCGCGCTAGCCGCGTGCTCACCCGCAAGATGGCGCCGCTCACCGCCGCCGCAGACGCCATAGCCCACCAGGACCTCGATCAGCCCGTAGGCACAAGCAACGTCCGCCAGGTCGACGACGTCCTTTTGGCCATGGACCGCATGCGCATCGAGCTCAAAGCGTCGCTCGAGGCGCGCTTCCAGGCCGAGCGAGCTCAGCGCGAGCAGGTGGCGGCCCTTGCGCACGACCTTAAGACGCCGCTCACCATCGTGCGCGCAAACGCCGAGTTTGTGGCCGAGGAGGCCGCCGCGCTGCCCGCCTCCAAGGAGCTCGTAGACCTTGTTGCGGCGGCAAACGACATAGCCCGCGGAGCCACGCGCCTCGATGCCTACATCCACCTCTTGATCGAGGCTTCCCGCGGCGACGCGGAGCCCCTGGGGCGCGAGGCCGTCGACGTCGCTGCCTTTATTCGCAACGTGCAGGACGAGGCGGCCGGACTTGCGCGTGCGGCCGGCATATCGTTTCGCGCCGCTGTTGACCCGACGCTAGCAAGCGCCACAATCCTGGCTGACGCGCCCGCGCTGGAGCGCGCCGTTGCAAACGTGGTCTCGAACGCCTGCGACCACGCGCGCACCTCGGTGAAGTTGTCCGCGCACATGGATGCACGCGAGCTCGTCCTCGTCGTGGATGACAACGGTCCCGGCTTCACGCCGGCGGCGCTCGAGCACGGCTGTGAGCGCTTCTTCCGCGATGACAGCGCGCGCGGCGGAGACGGCCATTATGGCATAGGGCTTTTCGCCGCGGCCCAGACGCTTCGAACACACGGCGGATCGCTTGGCTTGGAAAACCGCCGCGACGCAAACGGAGACGTCCTAGGGGCGCGTGTCACCATACGTGTTCCCCGTGCGGCCGGAGACAGCAAGACGCAGGGCGGCAGCGACCGCTAGCGACACGTCCCCGTGCGACGAGCGCGCTTGCCGCGAACCAGGAACACCGCTATGAACAGCAGCACCGCCGTCACGACGGACATCGCCATGAAGGCGATGGAAAAGCCCTGCATAGAGGCTGCCGCCTGTGACTCCGCGCCCGCCTCGACTCCAGCGGCGACGCTCGTCATTACGCCTACGAACACCGCCGAACCGATGGCGCCCGCAATGGTGCGCAGCGACGTGAGCAGCGCGGTTCCGTGGGCGGTCAGGTCGAGCCCGATGCGACTTGTTCCCCAGGTGACCAGAGGCATCATGAGGCAACCGATCGCGACGCAGCGCACGGCGTTGAACGCGGCGGCCACGGCCACACTGGTCTCAAGATTCACGCAGGTCATACCTATGTTGCTGACAAGCATGAAGGCTGCGCCCGCGACAAAAAGGCGCTTCATGCCCAGCGCGTCGTAGATACGTCCGGCAAACGGGCTCACGATGGCCATGGCAAGCGAGCCGGGCAATGTGACCAAGCCGGACACGGTGGCGCTCTCGCCCAGGATGTTCTGGACATACAGCGGCATAAGCACCGAGGAACCCATCATAACCAGATAGAGCAGCATGCTGCCTATTACCGAGAGCGCATAGTCGCGCTGTCGCAGAATGCGAAGCTCAAGGAACGGCTCGTCCATATGCAGCTGACGCCACACAAAGATGACGGCGGCGACCGCTCCCACCCCAAGGGGAACCAGCGTCTGCACGTTGCCAAGACCAAGGCTCGAGATGTTGCCTACACCCAGCGTGACGCCCCCAAACGCGAAGATGCTCAGCACGAACGAGACGATGTCGAACTGCTTGCGCTTGGTCTCGAGCACGTTGCCAAACACGCGCAGCGCAAGCATGAACGACAACGCCATGATGAGAATTGCCAGGTAGAAGATCCACCTCCACCCCACCGAATCCACCAGGATGCCGGCGAGCGTGGGCGCCACGACCGGCGCCGCGCCAACCGAGAGACCGTACCATCCCATCGCCTGTCCGCGCTGCTCGGTCGGGAAAATGGTAAGGATGATGACCTGTGCCATGGAGGTGAGCGCGCCTCCACCGAGTGCTTGGGCGACGCGGCCGACCATCATGATCTCGAAACCCGGGGCAATCACGCAGAGCACCGAGCCCGCGATAAACGTACCAAGCGCCGTAAGGTAGAGACGACGTGTGGGAAACCGCGTGATGAGAAAGGCAGTGAGCGGCATCATGATGCCCATGGCAAGCGAATAGCCACTGGTGAGCCACTGCCCCGTCGAAGCATCGAGCGAGAGCTCGGACATGATGGGCGGCAGCGCCGTCGTCAAAGCCGTCGAAAGCATTGAGGACGCAATGCAGGTCACCACGATGTTGATGAAGATGAGCGCCCGCTGACGGGTGTCCACCACAGCAGAGGTAGAAGCGGCCAAGATAATCAGCTCCCATCGGTAACGTTGTTGCAACACCCAGCGCAACGACTTCGGGGGCCGGCGCGGGCATGCTTCCGTTTTTCCGGGTGGGTACTATAGCCAATATCTCATGGGTACCTAAGTATCATCACGATTTATAAACAAATTGCCTCGGTTTGTTTATGTTCCTGAGCGCCGGCATGGGCCGGGCGTAGAGCCCGGCAGCGCCGATGCAGCCCTGCCGAGACACCCAGACCCGCGCATTCACGCCTTGCGTGCCAGCCCAAATAGCGCCTGCGCCGCGCGCGCAGCAAGCAGGCCCAGAACGGCTCCGATGAGCGCGCCGACAAGAACATCCGTGGGAAAATGCACAAACAGGTAGAGGCGAGAGAAGCCGACCAGAACAGCAAAGGCAAATGCGGGAAGTGACGCACGCCGCCAGCCCTTAGGCAACGCCGATGCCAGGGCTGCCGCCGCGGCGAACGCCCGCGCGGCATGCCCCGAAGGAAACGACCAGCTGGTCGGGCAGGCAACAAGCATGTCGACGCTCTGGTCGATCATGCAGGGTCGCGGGCGCATGACGATGTTTTTGAGCAGGAGATCGCATACGAGCTCGCTTGCAACCAGGGCAAGCAGGACTGCAACGCCCACCGGACGCGTACGGCGGTGCGGCAGCAAGGCTAGGCCGAGCACGATCCATACCAAGCCGCCGTTTGCGAGGGAGCTTACAGCGACCATGAACGCGTCGAGCCCCACAGACCGCACGGTCTGGATACCATGAAGCAGCGCTAGCTCAAGCCCGTCCATACGCCTCCCCTCTCGTCGAAGATCCCCTCGTCGAAGACGCTCTCGCGCGACCCCCATGGTGCGCCCGCACCCCGCGGTGCGCATGTTGGG
The DNA here is from genome assembly GCF_002160065.1 of Collinsella sp. An2. Taxonomy (GTDB): domain Bacteria; phylum Actinomycetota; class Coriobacteriia; order Coriobacteriales; family Coriobacteriaceae; genus Limicola. The sequence continues at coordinate 53,550 of NZ_NFJW01000006.1, forward strand.
TTGCAGGGACAAGCAAGTCTAGGGGCGGCGCAGCACCATGACATGCTCCAGATCGTGTGCCCCACCGGTTCTCTCTTTACAGTCCTGAACGTGATGATACGTCATGCCCAGACGCTCCATGACGTGCTTTGACCGCTCATTCCCATCGAAATAGCAGGCCCATATGGTCGAAAGTCCCAGGTCGTCGAAGCCAAAACGCACCAGCTCGCGCGCGGCCTCGGTCATATATCCCTTGCCCCAAAACGGCACGCCCAACCAATAGCCGAGTTCCATCTCCAACACGTCGTCTGCGTCCACATGCCTCACGGCGGTAAGCCCGATGCATCCGACGAGCCGCCCTGCCGTGGCAGACACCTGGGACGCGGCTTCCTGGACGGCTGACGATACGTCCGACGCGGGCGCCGCCTCTTCGCGCACGTTGCTCACCGGCACATCGCAAGCTCGCGCAGCACTCGCGTTGATTGCCGCGGCATCCTCATCCGCCACGCGCTCAAACATCGCGAACGTATATGGCGTCGACAAGACATCGCGAATCGTTTGCCGGCTCTCCGCCACACTTGCATGAGGTGGCCATCCAGCGGCGCTTCCCACCCGCGGGTCACGTGCCAGCTCGTACAACGCCTCGGCATCCTCGTCGCGCCACGGACGAAGAACGAGCCGTTCGGTTGCAAGAACCACGTGAGGCCAATCCTGTGCCGTCATGCGCCATCTCCCCTATCGACTGCATTGTTCAGCCAGTATAGGACACCATTACGACGGATACGGCGCGCATGGGCGGGCGGTCAGCCCGCATCATGCTTCCTTCGCGCGAAGCATGAAACGCGTCTACACGAGGGCAGCGCCTAGCGACCGACAGGCGCCTGCGGCAACCTCATCGGGATAGTCTTTGGCAATGACCGTGTCGCCTACCGTGATGCCTGCAGCTTCGGCGCGCTCACGCCACAGGTCCATCCATTCGCCGTCCGCCCAATCGTAGCTTCCAAACAGAGCAACCTTACGTCCAGGCAGCTCCGGCTCGATCTCGTCCCAAACAGGTTCGAACTCATCGCTCTCAAGCTCCTCCGAACCCATGGCCGGGCAGCCGAATGCAAACGCATCGTAGTCGTCCAAATTCGAGGCAGAGAAGTCGGACACCTGGATGACGTCGGCCTCTCCACCCGCTTCGCTAACGCCCTCGGCGACGAACTCCGCCATCGCCTCGGTATTACCCGTGCCACTCCAGTACACGACTGCGACCTTGCTCATATGACGTTCCTTTCTCTTCGTGTCTCGCTTTGCGCAAGACGGGAAACCCGATCGTAGGGACAGCCGCTGCACCTTCGCCCGCGCACGATGCGCTCGTCGGTCAGATGGCGAACAAGGAGGTCGCGGTATGACCGCGCGCCGCCGCCTCGGCAAACCGGCTTCGCGAAAGCGGTTGACCCGTAATCCCCCATTCCTTGTGCCGCACATATGACGCACCCGGCTACTGTCCACCAAAAGTTAACCTAGTAGAACTTCAGACGTAGTACAAGACGTTTTGCAAAAGTTTCAGAGAGGTAACTTATAGTGAGCCTCAACTCAGCAGGCGAGAGCCGAGCGCGCCCAAGCCGCGTCGACACGAATGTCGGAAAGTCGGGGATTGCGGTGGAGCGTCCACCCTGCAGCAATCGACTGCACGTATCATAGAGAGCGAGTCTGCGCTGAGGCGCGATTGCCCCGGCTTCGCCCCATGCAGGCCCCCCGTTTTTTGAAAGGACCTCTATGTTGCCGTTTACCATGTTCCGCGGCACCACCGGTGACCGCGATATGACCGCGAGCCCGCACCCCCTGCTGATGGGACGGCGCGGACTGTGCGCCGGCATCCTTGCTGCCGCCTTTAGCCTGCCTCTTGCTGCCTGCTCCCCTGCTACCTCCCCCGCAGGGTCGAAGGCAGGCTCCACGTCAACGGCGGCGGGCAGCGCCACATCCAGTTCCCAGAGCAATACGAAGCAACCGAGCTTTCGCAACACAGATCTGGGATGCGGCTGGGAGCCCACCGAGTCGTTCGCCCTTGACTACGCTCAAAACTTCACCGTCGACCGCTACGACGGCGGCTATCAGCTCGCCTGCATCTCGAACGGCGAGCGCTTCCTGGTTGTCCCCGAGGGCAAAGACGACCCCGACGGCCTTGCCGAGGACATCGCCCTGGTCCGTCAGCCTTTAACGAGCGTCTACCTGGTTTCCACCGGCATGATCTGCCTTCTGGACGAAATCGGCGCGCTCGACGCAGTGACCGTGTCCTCGGTGACCGCCGACGACAGCCCCGTCGAGGACCTCACCCAGGCAATCCAGGCGGGAAGCGTGGCATACGGCGGCAAATACAGCAGCCCCGACTTCGAGCTCGTGGCGGAGCGCGGCTGCACCCTTGCCATCGAGAACACCAAGATCAACCATGCGCCCGACATCAAACAGAAGCTGCAGGACCTGGGCGTCACCGTGCTCACCGAGCAATCCAGCAGCGAGCCCGAAGCGCTTGGGCGCCTGGAGTGGCTCAAGCTCATGGGCGTGCTCTTCGGACGCGAGACCGAGGCCGAGACAAGCTTCGAGCGCATCGCCGAGCGTGTCGAGGCGGTCGCCTCGCAGGAGCCCACGGGCAAGACGGTCGCATTTTTCTACATCAACGACGACGGCGCAGCGGTCACGCGCCGCTCGACCGATTACTTCTCGCAGATGATTGAGCTGGGCGGCGGCACGCTCATAAGCTTTGACCCCACAGAGGAAAACGACGGGTCGTCCTCAGTGCAGGCGGTCATCGACATGGAGGCGTTTTATGCCGGCGCCAAAGATGCCGACGTGATCATCTACAACACCACCGTCGATGCCAGCGTGACCTCGCTGGACGACCTGGTGGCGAAAAACGCCCTGCTCGCCGACTTCAAGGCCGTCCAGCAAGGCGCGGTCTACGCCTGCGACGAGCACATGTACCAGCGCATGACCGACATGGACGAGATTTTGGGCGATATCCGGGCGGCACTCGAGGGCACCGGCGAGAGCGCGGGCTTCATCTGGAGGCTCGGCTGAGATGCCCGGTTCGGCACGAGCAAGGCACAGAAGCAAGCCGGACGCTGGACAACTGCGGCCGGCAGCTGACCCGCAAGGAAGCGCGGCGACAAAAGCGCGGCGAGGCGGCTTGTCGCGCCACACTCGCGTCCTGGTGGTTGACGTCGCCCTTGCCATCGTTTTGGTCGCACTCATGGCGCTCAGCGTCTGCCTGGGCAGCGTGGGCGCGACGCCGGCCGAGGTGCTCGGCGCGATTTTGAGCGGCCCCACCGACGCCACGCTCTCCCAGGTGATCTGGCAGATCCGGCTGCCGCGCGTCCTGACCTCGGCGATTCTGGGCGGGGCGCTGTCGCTTTCCGGGTTCTTGCTGCAGACCTTCTTCAACAATCCCATCGCCGACCCCTATGTCTTGGGCATATCGTCGGGCGCGCGTATGGCGGTCGCGCTCGTCATGATCGCCCTGCTGGGCAGCAGCAATATCCTGACACCATGGGGATCGGTTGCGGCAGCCCTCGTGGGATCGCTTGCGACCATGGGCATCGTGCTGCTGCTTGCGCGGCGCGTGCGAACGCAGAGCATGCTCATCATCGCCGGCATCATGGTGGGATACGTCTGCTCGGCGGCGACCAACTTCCTTATCGCCTTCGCCGACGACCAGGATATCGTCAACCTGCAAAGCTGGACCCAGGGAAGCTTCTCGGGTGCATCGTGGTCGGACCTCGCGGTGATAGTCATCGCCGTGGCGGTCATGTCGGTCGTGGTCTTCGCCCTCTCCAAACCGCTGGGGGCCTATCAGCTGGGCGAAACCTATGCACAGAGCGTCGGTGTCGACGTGCGCAGGCTGCGGATTCTCATCGTACTCGTGTCGAGCCTGCTCTCGGCGTGCGTGACGGCGTTTGCGGGACCCATTTCGTTCGTGGGCATTGCGGCGCCGCACCTGGCGCGGCTGGCAGTGGGCTCCTCGCGACCGCTCGTCGTGACCCCCGCCTGCTTTCTCGCGGGCTCCGTCTTCTGCTGCGGCTGCGACCTGCTGGCCCGCATGCTGTTCTCTCCGGTGGAGCTCTCGGTGAGCGCCGTCACCGCCGTCTTTGGCGCGCCGGTGGTCATTGCCCTCATGCTGCGGCGAAAGGGGTACCGATGAGCGAGCGACCCTACGATACCCAGAGCGACGTGCGAACCGCGGCGGGTGCGCAGGCGGGCCTTGGCATGCGCGCGACCGCGGCGGCGTGCCCCGACGGCCAAGCCACACATGACCAAGGCGATATCGGCGCAGCCCACGCCCTTGAGCTTCGAGGACTGGCGGTGGGCCACGGCGCCCGCGCCCTGGTGAGCGACATCGACCTTGTAGTCGACCCCGGCGAGGTCGTCGCCCTGATCGGGCCAAACGGCAGCGGCAAGACCACCATCCTGCACACCGTCGCCGGACAGCTGCGACCGCTTGCGGGGTCGGTTGAGCTCTTCGGCCATGAGCTCGCATCGCTGACCGGCACAGAACGCGCCCGCACCATGGCGGCGCTGTTCACCGACCGCCCGCGCACCGATCTCCTCACTTGCCAAGATATTGTCGAGGCAGGCCGTCACCCCTACACCGGAAGCCTCGGCATTTTGAGCGATGAGGACCACCGGCGCGTCCGGGAGGCTATGGAGGCCACCGACACCTGGGCGCTGCGAGACCGCGACTTTGCGCACATGAGCGACGGCCAGCGCCAGCGCGCCCTTATCGCACGGGCCCTCTGCCAGGAGCCCCGCGTGCTGCTGCTGGATGAGCCCACATCGTATCTGGACATTCGCTCGCAGGTCGACATGCTGCAGCTGCTGCGTGCCTGGGCGCGCGAGCGCGGCATGGCGGTGCTGGCGTCCCTCCACGAGATCGACCTGGCACAGAAGGCCGCGGACCGCATCGCATGCGTGCGCGACGGGCACATCATGTTCCAAGGCACGCCGGACGAGGTCTTTACCAGCGACGTGATCCCCGTCCTATACGACCTGGATTCCACAAGCTACGACCCGTTCTTTGGCGGCGTCGAGCTTGCCCGGCCCGAGGGCGAGCCGCAGGTCTTCGTTATCGCCGGAGGAGGTGCCGGCGCCACCATCTTCCGCGCGCTGCAGCGGCAAGGCATCCCCTTTGCCGCCGGCGTCCTGCATCGACATGACATCGACGGCCTGCTGGCATCCCACCTTGCCGTCAAAAGCGTGTTCGAGGATGACTTCGAGCCTGTTGGAGAGGATGCCTTGCGCCGCGCCGCGGACGCGCTTCGGAGCTGTCGCGCCGTCATCTGCCCCCTCGAGTCGTTTGGCGCCCTCAACGCCCGCAATGCCGAGCTGCTCGACGCCGCACGCGACGCCGGCATCCCCGTTGTGCGAGACATCGAGCAGCTGGGCCGTGTGCTCAAGCTGGGCCGCACCGCCTCAAACGACTAACAGGACGTGCGGCCCGCACCGCGACCACCCTCGTGTCGTCGCGCTGCGGGCCGCACGTGTCATGAGCGCATCGCTCGGCAACAGATGCCAAACGATGCCCAAGAATCTGTATCGGTCCCGGTCGTTATGCGATATCGACAGCATCGGCCTCGACGATGCGCAGGTCGGCTTCGAAGAACGCTTTCAGGGCCTTTGTCGCGAGCGTCACGTCACGCGTACCGGCCGTCTCATAGGAAGAGTGCATGGCAAGCTGAGGGCATCCCACGTCAACCGCATGCATGCTCGCCTGGATGTTGGAGAGGTTGCCCAAGGTCGAGCCGCCCGCCATGTCGCTGCGGTTGGCGAAGGTCTGCAGCGGAACCTCGGCGCGGCGACACACCGCGGCAAGGACGGCGCGGCTGAAGGCGTCGGTGCAGTAATGCTGGTTTGCCGCCTCTTTCACCACGAGGCCGCCGTTCAGCCTGCAGCGGTTCGACGCATCGTAGCGTTCCGGGTGGTTGGGATGCACCGCATGGGCGTTGTCGCAGCTCACCAGCATGGACTTTGCCAGCGCACGGCGATACCCCTCTTCGCCCGCGCCCAGCGCGGCGCTCAGGCGCACCAGCACGTCCGGCAGGAAGGTGGACATGGCGCCCTGCTTGGTGTTGGACCCGACCTCCTCGTTGTCAAAGCAGCAATACACACTCACCGCCGCCGTGTTGCGCGCCTCAAGGAACGCCTCGAGAGACACGTAGGCGCACATGAGGTCGTCGAGCTTGGGCGACGAGATGAACTCGTGCTCCGCGCCCCACACGCACGGCTGCTGTAGGTTCACCAGGAAGAGATCGCGCGCGAGCACCTGCTCGGGCTCGACGCCGGCCGCGTCGGCAACCAGCCGGTCGAAGGTCGCCTCGTCCATGAGGCCGGCAGAGACGAGCGGGCATACGTCGGTCGCACGGTTGGGCGAAAAGGCGTCGTTCATGCTTCGGTCGAGGTGAATCGCCAGGCTGGGAATCATGGCAACAGGACGGTCGAGCGAGACCAGCCGGCTCTCTACCCGCTCGTCCACCTGCACGAACACGCGCCCCGCCAGCGAGAGCGGGCGATCGAACCAGGTGTAGTCGATCATGCCGCCATAGGCCTCGACGTTGAGTCGCAGGCCGCCCTCGGGCCCGTCGAGCGTGGCGACGTCTTTGACCTTGAAGGTCGGGGAATCGCCGTGGGTGGCAGACAGCTGGAAATGAAAACGACCGGAGTCGGTTGCGCCCTCCCCCACCTTGAAAGCGATGACACTCGAGTTGTTGCGCACCACGTAGCAGCAAGAGCCGGGCTCGACGGACCAAGCGTCGCCCTCGCGCAGGCGCGTGAACCCCGCATCGTCAAGCCGGCGCGCGATCGTTTGCGCGGTGTGGAACATGCTTGGACACGCCTGAATGAACTCGAGCAGCCCGTGGGCCGCCTCGACATCGGCGTCGGTTATCGACACGTGCTCGCGCGTGGCATCGTCACTCGTTATTTGGGTCATGGGAACCGCCTTCCAACGTTGGTCTGCCCCATGATACCCAACATAGACGGTACCTATCGTCGCATGACCTCGGCCTCGACCACGCGGGCGGCGCGTCGGCAGCAGGCAACCGTAAGCACAGCAAAGCCGACCGTCCATGCAAATGCCAGCCCGCCGAGCAGCGCGGGAGACCCTATGGCCGCGATGTCGCAGGCGTGGCGAATGAGACCCACCGCCGGACCCATAGGCAAAAACCACGTAAACGCATAGATATGCTCGGACATGAAGGACAGCAGCGGCGACACCGCCACGGCCATGACAACCACCGACAGCGCGCTCGACGCCATCTGCTCGCTGGCGACGAGGCCGGCACTCACGCCCAAAAGAAGTACGGGCAGTGACGCCACGACGCTCAGGGCAAGAAACGCGGCCAGGACAGTCGGATCCACCTGCCCCGGCCCCATCGCAACAACCATCGCCAGCTCGACCGCACATGTCGCCACCAGCGCCGAGACCAGTTTCGATGCGGCAATGCACCCCATGGATACCCCTGCCTCGACGAGCGTGACGTACGCGCCGCGCTCGCGTTCCTCGCTCATCACGTAAAGCGAGAGCGTGCAGCCCGCAAACGATGGAGCGCAGGCAAGCATCGACGCCATGAGGAAGGCCGGTGCCTCGCCCGCATCGAAGCGCGTGCCGGCCTGGGCGATAAAGCCAAAGAACGCCGCGATCGCCATGCAGGCGGCGAGCATCATGAGCATGGTCGGATTGCGCAGGGCATCGTACAGGTCGTGCGCAACAAGCGCGCCGATATGTGAGGCAGTGTGTCTGTTCATGGACCCCATAGTACTCGATATACTGTAGAGCCACGGCGCACAGGACAAGAAAGGGCAAACCCATGGCAGGATACGACTCCATCGAGGAGCTGCTCGGCCACGAAGAAGGCGCAAGCGTTCATATCGAGTGCGGACGAGAGGCCGTAGACCGCGCGGCACGCCTGGTTCACGAGCGCTATGCCGGCAGGCGCTGTGCGTTCTTCCTGGAAACAGACCGCGGCTTCGACCGGGATACCGTCCGCTCGTACCTGCGACTCTTTTCCCGTATTGCCGGGGGCAACGTGACACCCGAGGAAGCGATTGCCCACTTTGACCTCCGGCACGTCGCTAAGACCCAGCTCAAGAAGCTCACCCCCGAGCAGCGCGCGCTCGTAAACTTTGCCCGCATGAGCCTCTTCGAGCCCGAGGTGGTTTTCTGCGAGCACCCCCTCGCCGACGTCACGCCTGCCACGCGCACGGTGGTGCTCACATGGCTTGGGCAAATCGCAGAGGCGGGCGGCACAGTGATTACCTGTGGAGAGCCCCTGCGCGAAGCGCTCCTCATGCCGGGCTGTGCCTATTACGAGGAAGAAGGCCGATACCTCCCCGCCAAGACCGCGCTGGGGGATGTAGAAGAAGACGTTGAGTACGCAGGCGATGAGGTGCGCGTGTTCAAGGTCCCCGCGCGCTCCGGCGACGCGACGCTTCTGTTCGATCCGCGCGAGGTCGACTTTATTGAAAGCGTAAACCGCCAGAACTTCGCCTCGGTGCGTGGCGAGCTCTATCCGGTCTCGATGACGCTCGACGAGCTGACCGAGGAGCTTGAGCGCTTTGGCTTCTTCCGTTGTCATCGCTCCTACATCGTAAACGTGCAGAAGGTGGCAAAGGTCGAGCGCTTTACCCGCAACAGCTTCAACCTCACGCTGTCGGACGCCGCCCAGACCTCGATTCCGCTTGCAAAAGGGCGCGCCGAAGAGATGCGCGTTCGCTACGGCTGGAAATAGCGAGCGACGGCGCCAGTCGGCGGTAGCTGTGGCGGGTGGACGGACGCTGCGACACGCGCCTGCGGCTGCCGGATGGGCGCGGCGGCACGACAAATCGATTGAAATCGTCGTTTCGAAGGCAACCTGAAAAACTCGTTTCGGTTTTATGCAGTTAGTTCGGGAATCCTCGAGTAGACGGCCGATTTCGCTGACAAAACACCTGGATTCAAAGGGCCAAGAAGGCGGTCTACTCGGCGAGTCGCAAATTAACTGCATAAAACCGAAACGAGTTTCTCTTGAGGTCGGTGATAGGCGCGCCCTCGGGGCCTCGCAGACCGTGTGCGGCCGTTCTATGTGTAGCCGGTCGTTCCCTGCCGAGCGCGAGGGGTCGATTGTTCCATGCCAGGTCGGTCGTTCCATACCGAGCGCGGCCGGTCGGCTGCCCCATTCCACCGCCCGCGCCGCTGCGGCACGCCACTCGAAGAAAAACTGAGCCTCGGCGACAGCCTTTTTCGCCGAAGCTCAGTTTTTCTTCAGAATCGATGCCGATTCTGGAACATTACTGAGCGTTGACGATGCATCAGCATGTGGCGGGCGAGCGCGGCTGCGGCCGCGAAGACAGCCCCAAAGACCATTCGTTCGCACCGCCGTAGCGGGACCGGGCTTGTACCAGCCCGATGCGGCCTGCTCCTGTCGTACCCCGTATTGCTCCTTTCGTCGGACCAAGTGCTCCTGATACGCAACTTGCCTGGTAAAACGCACCGTGCTCGGCAATGATGCAGCTGTGCCCAACAGCAGCGGCCCCGCCGCCTAACGAAAGGAACATCATGACCGAACAGCGCATCGCCCAAATCGCGACCGACATCCTCGGCCCCAATGCACCCCTCAGCTTGGAGCAGCTCTCCATGCTCTTGTTCGTGCTCGCCGTCGCGACCGTACTTCTTGCCATGGGGTTGGGCTACCAAGCCGCCAAGCTGGACCGCCGCGTGAAGGCCCTTGAGGCCGCCGCACGCACCGAGCAGGGACAGGAGGTGTGCTAGCCATGGAACCCGCACTCATGGGAGCAATCATCATCGCCTGCTGCTTTGCCGCAGGGGTCTTCTCGGATTCCCCGAAGAAACGTGACGACCACGGGAGCGCCCGATGCGCCCGCGCCGGCATCGGTCGCACCCGCCGCAGTCGCACAAACGCCAGCTGCGCCCGCACGCGCTCCGAAGCCAGCAGCGCAACGCGCACAGACGGGACTGATCGCAATGTCTAGCACCATCCTTTCCATGGAAGGCGTCACGCTCTCCTTTGGGTCCAAGCGCGTGCTCGACGGCCTCACCTTTTCCATCCCCCGCAGCGAGACCTTTGGCTTTTTGGGACCGTCAGGGGCGGGCAAGACCACTACGATCAAGCTGCTCACCCGCCAGCTTGTGCGCGACGCCGGACGCATTACCCTCTTCGGACGACCCTTGGAACACGCCTGCGATGCCGACTACGACCGCATCGGCATCCTCTCGGACACAAGCTCCCTCTATGAGCGTATGTCTATCGAAGAGAACCTGCGGTTCTACGCAAAGCTTCGCGGACGTGGAGCGGGAGACGTCGAGCGTCTGCTTGCGCGCGTGAACCTCATCCAAGACCGCTCGACGCTGGTGAAAGACTGCTCCAAGGGCATGCGGCAGCGCGCCGCACTCCTTGCGGCCCTCATCCACAGCCCCGAGCTCCTGTTTCTCGACGAGCCCACCAGCGGCCTGGATCCGGCGGCCCGCGCCGAAGTGCACCGTATGCTCGCCGAACTCAAGAGCGCGGGAACCACGATCTTCATTACCACTCACGACATGGCCGAGGCCGAAAACGTCTGCGACCGTATCGCGATCCTCAACGAAGGGCGTATCGCAGCCTGCGACCGGCCGGCTTCCCTTACACTGAGGTTCGCGCGCAATCGAATCGTCATCGAGACGCGAACGCAGGGAACAGTTGAAACCACCAAGGACGCCGCCGGAGCCGACACGGTGCACAAGCTGCTGGCACAGGGCGAAGTCCTCTCCATCCACTCTGACGAACCCGATCTCGAGGAGGTCTTCCTCGAGCTGACCGGACGGGAGTTCTAACATGAACGCATCGCTGCGAAAGATCGGGGCGCTTGTTGCCAAAGATGCCACCGACCTCTTCAAGAATCCCGCCATGGCCGTCGTGTGCCTCATGCCCATCGGTTTTATGGCGCTCTATCGCGTGGTCATCGGCGACGCCACGGCCGACGCGGGCCTCGATGCCGCACAGGCGGTGCTTGCCGGACGCGAGATCATCAAGTTCACGCTGGGGGCCGCCCTGTGTATGACCATCGGAATGATCGGCTCCATGATCATGATCTACGGCATCGCCGAGGAGAAAGAAAAGCACACGCTGCGCACCCTCATGCTTGCCAACGTGAGCGCTGGCGAGGTGGCCGCATCGAAGTGCGTCGTATCGGTTGCCGCAATCGCCGTCGTCAACCTTGCCTGCTTCTTCGTGGCGGGCGGAAACGTCGCCTGGCTGGCGCCCTATATGGTGTTGGGCATTGTGGGGTCGCTGCCCGTCGTGCTGGTTTCACTGGTGCTGGGGCTGGCCTGCCGCGACCAGATGACCGCCGGCTTCTTCAGCGTGCCCGTCGTGCTTGCCGCGCTCGTCCCCATGTTTGGCATGGCCGACGAAGGCCTGGCACGCATAACCAGCCTCTCGCCCCTCGGCGGCATCTACGACCTCATGGGCCTTGCAGTCGACGGTGCGCTCATGAGCGCAGAGGCGATCGCACCGCTCGCGGTGACAGGCGCCTGGATCGTCGTGGGATGCGTGCTGTTCGCCGCGCTCTTCAAGCGCGTCTCCCGCGATAACTAGGATGCAAAAGCAGGCATCCCGGCACGCGAAAGCCCGTCGAAGATCGCGCGCCGGCACGCGATAGGCCATCAGACGCCCCACGCCAGAAGAGCATCCAAACACGTATGGCTGAATCATTTCCGCAGGTATCCGCCGCGTCAAGAACATTTGACGCGGCGCTCTGGCAAGGTGGGGGCGGCTGTCAGGTCCTCTTGATGGTAGGCTGAAGCGCGCCGTGCCATGGTGCACCTTGACAGGGGCACACCGGACCGTCGAAAGGAACACAGCAGCACATGGAAATCGGGAAGCGTATCAAAGAGCACCGCGCAGAGACAGGCATGTCGCAAGACGACCTCGCCGCGCGGATCTATGTCTCGCGTCAGACCATATCGTCGTGGGAAAACGACAAGACCTACCCCGACGTCCAAAGCCTGCTGCTCCTCTCAAACGTGTTCGGTGTGTCCACAGACGACCTCATCAAGGGAGATGTGGAAACCATGGCCGAAACCGTTCACAACGATGCCAACCTTATGCTGTGCCTCACCGGGACGATGCTTGCATTTCTTGTACTTGAGGTGCTTGCTGTGGTCTGGATGGCAGTACAGCTCTGCGTGTGGGACTGGAGCCTCGAGCAGACGGTGCCCACCGTTGTACTTGCCTTGGTACTGTGGGGCATCGCAATGTTTGCCGCGGTCTGGGTCGAGCGCATCAAAAAGCGCAACGACGTGGTGACCTACCAGGAAATCCTCGCCTTTTCGAAAGGCGAGCCCATCGACCGCACCACCGAGCGCAGCCGTCGCGAGCGCATGATTCCCCGATGGATGAGGTTCATCCGCGCCACCGGCACCGCACTCATCGCCGCCGCTATCGGCGGGTTCGTTGGCTACAACATAGCGTCGATTGTAGATACGCTGTTCGGCTAAGCTTGCCACGCGTTCGCCTGGAGGCAGCATCCGCCCGATGCCACAGAGATGCCGGCCCGGCAGCCTCTGGGGCTACTGCTCGCCGGCATCCTGCTTCAGGCGAATCGAGACCTGGGAGGCATCGAAGTACTCGATCTTGCCCGGCTCGGTCTCTACGCGAGCGCGGCCCCAACCGTCGACGCCGCGCAGAATCCCGGACTCATGAATCTCATACATTGACCCCTCAGGCGAAAAGACCACGACGGGCTGCTCGATATAGGCCAGGAACTGATGATAGGTGTCGATGAGGCCCGTGAGCGGCAGGGCATCGCTTCCAGCGGCGAGCGCCCGCTCGGTCCACTCCTCGACCGAGACGAGGATGCCTTCGCGGAGACATTCGGCCAGCTCGTCGATCTCGGGCAGCATGGCGCCGTCGGGCAGACAGCGCATAAGGCCTACCACCGGCAGCGACCCGTCCGTAGGATGCTCGATCCGCGGGGTGCGGTAGTTGATGCCCAGCCCGCAGACGGCGACGGTGCGCCCAGAGGAGCGACTGACCTCGACCAGGATGCCGCCGAGCTTGCCTTCATCGACCACGATATCGTTCGGCCACTTGAGGCGCACGCTCTTGCATCCCAAGTGGTACAGCGTATGCGCGACGCCTATGCCGCAGGCGACCGGCAGCCCCGGCAGCAGGCGGTCGGGAACCTCAGGCACCACAAGGACCGACATGTAGAGTCCGCCCGTCGGCGACGACCACTGATGCGTACGCCGCCCCTTGCCCGCAACCTGTGACCGGGCGCGCAGGGCAGCGCCGTGCGGCGCTCCGGCGCGGGCACGGGCCATGAGTTCGTCATTGGTGGAGCCAACCTCGTCAAGAACCTCGATCTTGCCCAACGCATCCATCTCGAGCGCTGCCATGACGACCCACTCCGTTCTCCACCGACGGTGGCATATGTTGACGATATACCGCGCATTGTACTCCCGCCCGGCCAGGCTCTCCCCTCGCTTCCGGCGAGTGGCGCTCCTGGTCGGGCGATGTGCTCATGCGTTAGATGACCGTCACGCGCCCCTTGTTGCCCACGATGGCTTTCGTCTCGGCGATCAGCGGGACGGACCGGGCGTTCACGCGCGCAGGAATCTCGGCGCGCATGGTCTGCCCGTCGCTCTGCTCGATGAAGAGCTCTACGCGGTCGCCGCCGGGGTTCGTGGAGAGCACGGTGGCCAGACGCGCCATGTTGCCCTGGCTAAAGCGCGAGCTGGGAATCATGATCTCGAACACCTTGGGACGGTTGTTCTCTTCGGACAGCTCGAGCGCCACGACCTCCTGCGCAATGATCTGATCGCCGCGGTCGCTTCGCTCGACCTTGCCGCGCACACGGATGAACGCGTCCGAGAGCACGGCGCCCGTCTCGGGGTCGGTCTCGCCGTACAGGAAGTTCTCGCAGCTCTTGTAGACCTTCGGAAAAATGACGACCGTCGCCTCGCCTTCCATATCCTCCAGACGGACGATGGCCATGGGATCGCCGTTTTTGGTGACACGCTTGGAGACCTCGGCCACCATGCCGGCAAACCAGAACGGCTTGTTCTCGGGGATGGCCTGGTTCTGGGTGCCGCCGCCGGGCACCATGACCTCGTAGCCGGTATCGATCTGCGAAAGCGAGAACTCGCGCGCCTTGCCGAGCGCGTACTCGTAGGGGCGCAGCGGGTGGTCGGAGACGTAGATGCCCAGCACGTCGCGCTCGAACGAGAGCTTCATGTGACGGTCCCACTCCTGGCCGTCGGGCTCGGGCACCACGACCTCGAAGCCCGACCCCTCGACGTCGCCAAAGATGTCGAAGAACGAGGTCTGTCCGCTCGCACGGTCCTTCTGGCGACGCGCCGCGGCATCGATGATGTTCTCGGGGTTGTTCTTGTCCACAAATCCCATGAGCTGGCGCCGCGGATACCCCGTGGAGTCGAAGGCGCCTGCCTTGATAAGGGCCTCGATGACGCGACGGTTCGCCTGGGACGAGTCCACGCGGTCCACGAAATCATGCAGGTTCTTGAACGCGCCGCCGCGCTCACGCTCGTCGATGATCGCCTGCGCCACGCCTTCGCCCACGCCGCGGATGCCGGCAAGGCCGAAGCGCACGCCCTCGGAGGTTGCCGTGAACTCCTTGCCGGACTCGTTGACGTCTGGCGGCAGCACGGGGATGCCGTCGTGGCGACATGCGCTTACGTAGTGGGTGATCTTCTCGGTCTTACCCGTGTAGGAGGTAAGCACGGCCGCCATGTACTCATGCGGATAGTGTGCCTTGAGCCAGGCGGTCTGCATAACGAGAATGGCGTAACCGGCCGAATGCGACTTGTTGAACGCATAGGAGGCGAACTCAAGAACGTCGTCCCAGATGCGCTGGGCGGTCTCGCGCTTGTAGCCGTTGCGCTCGGCGCCGTTCATCCAGTGGTCGTAGATGGTCTCCTCGTGGCCATCCTCCCAGCTGAAGACCTGCTCGGTGAGCATCTTGATCTTCTTCTTTGCCACCGGCTTGCGGATTCGGCTGTCCGACTCGCCCTTGCTAAAGCCGCACATCTCGACCGAGATGTTCATAACCTGCTCCTGGTAGACCATGGTGCCGTAGGTCTCGCCCAGGATGTCGTCGAGGCGCGGGTCGTACGAGACGGCGGGCTCTTTGCCGTTCATACGGTTGATATAGCTCGTAACCATGCCGGCGCCGAGCGGGCCCGGGCGGTATAGAGCAATCAGAGCGACCACGTGCTTGTACTCGGTGGGCTTCATGTTCTTGATGGTGGCCGTCATGCCCGCGGACTCGACCTGGAAGACGCCGGCGGTGTGGCCGCCCTGCATGAGCTTGAAGATTTCCGGGTCGTCGAAGGGAATCTTGTCCACATCGATGTCGATGCCGTAGTTGGCCTTGATGTTGGCCTTGGCCTTGGAGATGACCGTGAGCGTACGCAGGCCCAGGAAGTCCATTTTAAGCAGGCCCATGTCGGCGACCGTATGGCCTTCGTACTGGGTGATCTCCACGCCGCCCTTGGTGTCGAGCTTGGTGGGCACGTGCTCGTTCACCGGGTCGCGGCAGATGAGCACGGCGCACGCGTGAACGCCCTCGCCGCGCGTGAGGCCCTCGATCGAGAGCGCCGCGTCGATGATGCGGCGGGCGTCGGGATCTTTGGCGTAGGCCTCGGCGAAGTCGGGGTTGAAGTTCTCCTCGTGCCCGTCGATCTTGTTGAGCACCTGCTTGAGCTTGACCTTGGGGTCACTCGAGATCATCTTGGAGAGGCGCTGTCCCATGTAGACGGGATAGTCGAGCACGCGCGCGGCGTCGTTGATGGCCTGTTTGGCCTTGATGGTCGAGTAGGTGATGACGTGCGTGACCTTCTCGGGGCCGTAGAGCTGGCGGACGTGCTCCACCACCTCCAGGCGCCGCTCATCGTCGAAGTCCATATCGATATCGGGCATCTCGGTACGCTCGGGCGAGAGGAATCGCTCGAACATGAGGCCGTTCTCGAGCGGGTCGAAAGTGGTGATGTCCATGGCGTACGCGACGATGGCACCGGCCGCCGAGCCACGGCCCGGGCCCACGCCGATGCCGTTCTGCTTGGCCCAGCGCACGTACTCGGCCACGATGAGGAAGTACGCGGCAAAGCCCTTGTCGCAGATGACCTTGTACTCAAACTCGAAACGGTCTTTGACGGAGATGCCGTTTACGACCTTGGTCTCCCAATCGGCGCCATAGCGCTTTGCCAGGCCTTCCTCGCATTCGCGGCGGAACTGGCTCTCGTGCGTCTCGCCGGGATCGAGCAACGGGTAGCGCGGGAGGATGATCTTTCCCCACTCAAGCTGCACGTCGCACTTCTCGGCGATCTCGAGCGTGTTGTCGCAGGCCTCCGGGCAGTATGGGAAAAGCGAGCGCATCTCCTGCTCGGTCTTCATGTAGAACTCGGTGCCCGTCATGCGCATGCGGTTGGGGTCGTCGACCTTGGCGTTCATGCCGATACACATCATGATGTCCTGCACCGGGGCGTCGTCGCGCGTGAGGTAGTGGAAGTCGTTGGTGGCGATCACCTTCACGCCCACCTGCTTGGCGATATCGATGAGCTGACGGTTGATCTGCTCCTCGGTATTGCCGTGCTCGGTCGTGATGCCGTGCTCCTGAATCTCGATGTAGAAGTTGCCAGGCTCGAAAAGGTCACGGAAGGTCTCGGCCCACTTGAGCGCCTCGGCGGGGTTGCCGTTGTCGAGGTTCTTCATCACGATGCCCGACAGGCACGCCGAGGAGGCGATGAGTCCCTCGCGGTGGCGACGCAGGTTGTCGAGGGTGACACGCGGCTTGTAGTAGAAGCCCTGCACGGCGGCCTCGGAGACCGTCTGCATGAGGTTGACGTAGCCCGTATGGTTGCGGGCGATGAGAATCATGTGATAGAGCTCGGGCTTGTGGTCGCGGGAGAGGGTCTCGTCCGGCGTAAAATAAACCTCGCAGCCGAAGATGGGCTTGATCACCGGAGCGGGCTTGGCGTTGTCGAGCGACCCCTCCGCGTCCCAGACGGCACGGTCGCGCTCCCACTGGGCGCGGGCCTTCTCGCCCTCGGGTGCCTCGCCGAAATCACCTTCGGCGAAGGCGACCTTGTCGTGCTTCCACTGTTTGAAATCCGGCGCGGCGGCGTTGGCGGCGTCGCAGGCAAGGCCCAGCTCGGGGATGCCGTACATGTAGCCGTGGTCGGTCAAGGCAACCGCCGGCATGCCAAGCTCGACAGCGCGGCTCACCATGTCCGAAACGCGGGTGGCGCCGTCGAGCATGGAGTACTCGGAGTGATTATGCAGATGGACGAAGGCCATAGGCGAGATGCTCCTTGCCAGTCGTTGTGTGCTGGGAGCATTCTACCGCAGCGACCGGACACGCCACGGCGCCGCCCGTCGGGTCCCGCAACACCTCCAGAGAGCACGTCCCCGTACCCGGGCACGCCCTAGATGCGCCCGCGAGCCACCTTGATGTTCCGCTCGATCGAGCGTAGGGCCTTTTTCGCGTTGCGACGCATGTCCCAGTCGTAGACTCGGTCGGCCACGCCCGAAAGCGGGCCGCGCGTCTTGTCCTTCGCGCGGAAGTTCTCGCTAAACGTCACCTCGATGCCGTCTCCCCCGGCATCCTCGACCAGATAGCGAACGGTCTTCACGCCGTCGGGCCACGTGTGCTTGAGCTCGATCGTGTGCGGCGGCTTATAGGTCACACGCGTCTTGCCGTGGATGACCTTCTTGCCCTCCTGCTCGCTTCGTGCATAGCGGTAGCCGTCGAGCTTGCCCGTAGAGACCTCCTTGCCGGTCTCGTGCTGCACGCTCCGCTTGATGGTGCGCGCCATCTCCTCGAAGAACTCCTCGACCGAAACGTCGAGGTGTCTCGTGTAATCCATGGTGATTCCTCCAGCCCGTACCGCCGTCACGCCTCGCTGTCGCTACGAGGTGTGGCGGGCCTTCATGGCACGCTTCTCGATAGTGGAAAGCGTCTGCTTGGCCTTGCTGATAACCTGTCCCTCGTAGAACTTGCGGTGTAGCATCCCGCCGATGCCCTTCGTAGGTCTTGCGGTCTCGAATTCCTCCACATAGCGCACCGTGCAGCCGCCCTCGGCGGGCTCGACCTCGTAGGTGACGGTGTTGGAGCCCTGGTCGTACACAAAGCGCACCTGATACCGCTCGGGCGGACGACAGCAGCGCACCTTCACCTTCATCTTCGAGGTGTGCTTATCCTGCTTGACCACCTTCGCATAGTGAAAGCCGTGCAGCTTGTCCGGGGAGATTCGCTTGCCGGTGGCGCGCTCGATGTCTTCGATTGCCGACTGCTCCACCTGCTCGAAAAACTCCTCCGGCGAGATGGCAAGCTTTCGGGTGAGCTCCATGGCGTGCGCGCTCCTCTTCAAGGCCCTGCGGGACGGCCCGCATCCGTTCGATGCAAGCCATTGTACCCCGTTCGTGCCGCGCGCCATCCCTTGGTGCCCCCGCCCTTGTAAGGGCATGGGGTGGGGGCACAGGCGACGCAACAGGGCCGTACAGACAGCGGGGTACGACAACTCAGACAGCAGGGCGGAACCGTGCAGAGGACGAGTGAGGGCGCGCAGACGGCGCCGACGGCACCAAGAGGCGCCGACCCGCTCCCGGGCTACTGCTTGGCGTCCGAGCCTTCGGCGTCGTCCTCGCCGGTCGCATCAAGATCGATGCCCTCGGCCTTGAGGCGACGCTCCTGCTTGATGTACTTCTCCATGGCCGGCAGCGTCTTCTTGGCACGCTCGCGCACCTTGAAGTTATAGCGCAGTTCGCCCAAGCGGCGATTGAGGCCAAAGCCCGGATTCGTCGGCTTGTACTCTTCGGTATAGGTCACGTCGATGCCACCGGAGGCGACGGGCTCGGCCTCGTAGACAATCGAGGTCTCGCCCTGTGACGTGGTGAACCGTACCGCATAGCGCTTCGGCGGCTGGTAGCTCTTGATGCGCACCTTCATCTCGGAGCGCAGGCGTCCCTGGCGGACCACCTTCTCATAGCGATAGCCGTTGAACTTGCTGGTGGGAACGGTCTTGCCGGTGGCGTCCTCGATGTCCTTTGCGACGTTACGCGCCAACAGGTCAAAGAACTCCTCGGGCGTAACGTCCAAATGCAGTGTGATCTCCATGATGCTCCCTGCGTCCGAAAACCATATGCCTGTAGGTATACCGCAAAACGTAACCGTCCGCGAGGACATCCGCGAACGTCACGCCTTGGAACCGGGGATGGTGAGCGTGAACGTGGTGACGCCGGCGTCGCTTGTCGCCACGATATCCCCGCCATGGGCCCGGGCGATCTCACGGGCTATCGCAAGGCCCAGACCCGCTCCCCCGCGGCGCGAGGGACGGGCGGCGTCTTCGCGGAAAAACCGGTCGAAGATCCGGTCCAGGTGCTCGGACGCGATCTCGCGGCCATGGTCGCGCACCACGATGGAAAATCCTGGATTGACCCGAGACGTTGCGGCACCGCAAGAAGGTACGCCCTCGCCAACAGTGGCGCCATCCTGGGCATCGGGCTCGTCGACCACCGCCTCGAGTTCCACCACGCTCCCCTCGTCGGCAAAGGCGACGGCGTTTTTCATGACGTTTGACACCGCACGGAAGAGCTTGGCGGCATCGGCGTAGACCTCAACCCCCTCGGGAGCAGAAACCGATATCGTCAAATGATGGTCAGACGCCTCGGGGAAGAACTCGTCTGCCACCTGATGACAGAAGAGCGCCAGGTCGACGTGCTCGCGCTCTACGACCAGCTGGCCCAGGTTGTAGCGGGCGATATCGAAGAACTCGTCCAGCATGCCGTCCAGACGATACGCCTTGTCGAGCGCGAGGGAGGCGTAACGCGCACGCTGCCCTTCGGGCATGTCGGGCGCTTCCTCGAGCAGGGTGAGATACCCCGTAACCGCGGTGAGCGGCGTTTTGATATCGTGCGCGAGATAGGCAACAAGCTCGTCTTTGCGCTGTTCTGCGGCGCGGGCCGCAATCTCGTCGGCCTCGTTGCGCTCGCGGATGTCGGACAGCAGACGGCGGTCCTCGTCGAGCTCGGGCGGCAAATCGGGCATGGCGCGCGGGTCGTCGTAGAGCGCAACGATCGCCTGGAACAGTGCATCATAGCGAGCAAGCGGCCGGCGAATCCCCAACACGATGATTGCGAGCACGCCGCCCACCGCTACAATCCATCCACACACAGCCAGCGCCGCTGTCACGGCCACATAGGGCCCCGAGTCGCAGCGCTCCACATGTCCGTCGCCAAAGACACGATACGAGACCGAGCCTAGACGGCCAGAGGCATCCGGGTCCTCCCAATAGAGCAGATCCATCTCTGAATAGTCGAATCCCGTCGCCTTCTGAGCCTCGGGAAAGAGCCGCTCGACCGCTTCCGGGTCGTGCGAAAGATCCTTGGTGACCGACCACACCGCATCGGATGCGGCCATAGCACCGCCGTCAACGACGCTCGCATTCGCGCTGTCCGAAGCCTCACCCGTGTTAACGATCGTGATCGTCTTGGTTGCCTCGGCGTCGGCATCGGCCTCGGCAGCGGCATCTGCCTCGTCGCCGACCATGAGCTGGCGCGCCTGGTCGACCAACGTCGCCGCCTCGTCGGAGGCGGGCGTGAGCGTACCGTTCACGCACCCGACAAGATAGCTTCGGATGCCGTCAGCCTGAATCGCACGAACCGACTGGCGCAGGTCCGACACCAGCCCCTGCTCATAGTCCGAAAGCCCCGCCAGGTTGGGTTCGGACGCCAAAGCCTGATCGACCCACCTGGGTGCCTCGACCGTGATCCAGGGGCTAAAAGCGCGGTACAAGCCGCCGGTAAACCAGCTTCCAAACGACGTAGCGGTTACGGCATAGACGACGGCAACGCACGCGATGGCAAAGACTACCAGCGCCGCAGCGGTGCGCGCCACCATTCGTGCAAGCATGCGACGCCCGCGCACGGACAGCGGCCGGCGCGGCGTTCGGCGTCCATGCAGCACATCGCGGGCACGCCGGGACCGTCTCGTCCCCCTGTCGGCACCTGCCGTCGGAGTCGCAGACGGCTGCTCGTCGGGACGCGTCGTCGGGGTAGACAGGTCTTGCTCGGATACCTGCTGGCGAGGGTCGTCGGCGGCAGACCTACTCATCGGAGACCTCCTCGCGCGTCGCCGCCTGCCGCATGCGATAGCCTACGCCCCATACCGTGTCGATAAACGGTCGGGACGAATCGATGTCTGCAAGCTTCTTGCGCAGGTGGCGAATGTAGACCATGACGGAGTTGCGCGATGAGGCGTTATAGGCCTCGTGCCACACCCGCTCGTAGAGGTCGCTGGCCGGTACCGGCGACTCTCCAGCACGCATGAGCTCGGCCAACAGGTCAAACTCGGTAGGCGTCAGCGACACCGGCTCTCCGTTCAGCGTGACTTCATGCGCCGTAGCATCTAGCTCAAGTCCCGCCGAACACAGCAGCTCGTGACGGACCACATGGGACGACGCGCGGCGGTCCCGCCGGATGCGCGCCCTGATGCGTGCAACGAGCTCGCGGGCTTTGAACGGCTTGGTCACGTAGTCGTCCGCTCCAATGGCAAAGCCCATCACCTGGTCGAGCTCTTCCGTTTTGGCAGAGAGAAACAGCACGGGGATGTCCGATGAACGCCGAATGCGACGACATACCTCATAGCCGTCCATGCCGGGCATCATGATGTCGAGGACCACCAGGTCGAACCGAGCGCGGTCGAGCATGGCAAGCGCCTCTGGTCCTGATCCGCACACGACGGCTTCGATATCCTCACGACGCAGCAACTCGGCTACGATCTGCGCAACATCGAGCTCGTCATCGCAAATGAGAACGCGCATGCCCCTCCTCCCGGCAAAGCGGCTGTAAGCCTGCTGCCATTGTACGGGGCCGCCCGGCACGGTATTCGCCGGGCTGCATGCATTTCAGCATTTTTAAGGTCTGGATTGGAGGTGTTGGGAAGTTCTATCTTGCTGCAATGTGCACGCTCATCCTTGCGGATGGTCCCATCTTGTCGCAATCCGCACGCTCGTCCTCTGGTACGGTCCTATCCTGCGGCAAAACACACGCTCATCCTCTGGCACGCGTCTATCCTGTGGCAAAACACACGCTCGTCCTTGGACACGGTCCTGTTATGTAGCAAAACGCACGCTCAGGCCACCCAAAACGGCCCTTGAGCGTGTGAATTGCCACAGTTCTCAAACCGTGCGTGTGGATTGCCACAAAACAGAGAGGCACATTCCCCTCGCCAGTCCTTCCGGCTCCCAACAAAACTACAAAACAGGGAGACACGCTCGGCACACCAACACTTCCAACCTCTAACAAAAAGGGGCGGCCCCGGAATGAACTTCCAGAGCCGCCCCTAAAGGTGCTGCTTGTTTTCCGGTGGGCTATCTCGTAACGATGCGCCCGGCCGCCCGCTCTCTCAGCAGTTCTTCTGCACGCGTGATGCCGGCCTGCGTCGCCCGATACGTATTGCCCAGCTGTGCACCCGACGCATCGAACGAAGGAGTGGAGACAATCTGCCCTGCGCGCCTCAACTTGGTGAGGGCTCGGTCGACCATCCTATCGCAGCAGCCCAGCTTCTGCGCGAGCTCTCGCTTTCTCATTGCAAGGGAACCGGATACCACCGTTTCCTGAACAATGAGCTCAAGCACCCGCTCGTGCACAAACGCATGACGACCGCATGCATGTCCGTTCGTAGCTTCGGGCTCAGCAACCACTCCATTCGTTTCGTCCATGGTGCTACGCTCCGTGCTTTTTCACGTACAGCGAGACACCGATCAGCGCCGCTCCGGCAACAACGACGATGCCAACCACGAAGGGAACCATATCGCCCGTGTGAGGCAGCGTCGGCCCGCTCGGCGTGGTGGTCTCGACAGGAGGCTCGGCCGTAGGCGTGTAAACGTTGACGAACGTCGGCAGGTCGGTGAGATAGGTGCTCTCACCGTGCTTCTGCACCGTGTATTGGGCAGAAAGCTCGCCCTTGCCGTTGTCGGTCACCGTAACGGTGATGTCAAACACGGCGCCGTCGTAGGTGACGCCTTCCTGACCGTCGTTGACCTCGGCGAGGGTGTAGTGATAAGCTCCGGCCTTCTTGTACTCAAGCACCGGGAACGCGAAGCTGCCGTCGGCGGCGTTGGTAACGGTTGCCAAAACCGAGCCGGCCTCGTCCTTGAGTTCGAAGGTGAACTGTCCGGCCTCGAGGCTACCGCCCTGGAGCTCCTTCTTAG
This sequence comes from Collinsella sp. An2, assembly GCF_002160065.1. Classification (GTDB taxonomy): domain Bacteria; phylum Actinomycetota; class Coriobacteriia; order Coriobacteriales; family Coriobacteriaceae; genus Limicola. Next base: position 76,771 of record NZ_NFJW01000006.1, read on the forward strand.
CGCCCACCGTCACCGTAGTGCCCGTGGTGTCGTACACGTTCGTGAAGGTTGCATTGTTGCCCGTGACCTTCGCAACATACTTGGTGCCGCTCTTGGTCACGGTGACTACGACCTTGTAGGTCGCCTCGTCGTAGGTGATGCCGTCCTTCTGAACGCCCGGCGTGTTCGGATCGTCGTCCGTAGGCAGAACCTCGCTCACCACGTAGGTGTGCTCGCCTGTGGCCTTGAAGGTCTGCTCCGGGAAGGTCACGTTGCCGTTGGCGTCGTTGGTAGCCGTGGCGATGACCTTGCCGGTCTCGTCCACCAGCTGGAACGTGAACTGTCCAGCCTTAAGGTCGGCGCCCTTGAGCACCTTGTCGGCAGAGATGGTCACATCAGCCGGCGTGGTGGGCGTAGGAGTGGGTGTGGTGCCGCCGCCAGGTTCAGGGCTGGGTTCGGAGTTCTTCGTGTTAGTGATGGTAACGGTGTAATTACCATCTTCGCCCGTGACCGTATCACCGACTGTTGAGGTGTATCCCTCAACAGTCGTAAGCTCCTTAACCGCGTACTCGCCTTCGGGAAGATTTGTGAATTGCGCAGTCCAGCCATTCTCCTGGTTGAGATTGACGGTATCGAGCTGATAACCATCAGAGACAAGCGCTACCTCCACCTCAGGAAGCGTGGCGTCCTCAGAAACGCCTTCCCAAACCTTTTTTACAGTAAGCGTATGCTCGGTGACACCGGTCTCTGGGCTGGGAGCAGTTCCGATGATGACGCTGCCGTTAGCACCAACGCCAGCGCCACGGTTTGCCTGGTTTCCCGTGATAATCAGCTTGGCATTGTTATTTGCCACTGCCTGCGCATCCTCGCTCATACTAGAGACCAGCGCGTAGCTCTGGCCCGCAACGTTGACATCAGTCACAGCATCACCCGGGTTGGACGCGTCATAACGCGGCGTGCCATCAGAAACACCCAGATAATACATGCCGGTACCATCAAGACCCTCGCCCTTGTCGTTGGTTGCGTAGACGCCACCATCGTTGTAATAGGTGACCCTACCGCCACCAAGAGCGCGCATGGCAATGGAGAAGTCCTGGATACCCTCATCGTCGTCATGCTTGACAAATGCAAGGTCGGCACCGGCCGAACCTGTCTCGTCGCCCGAAGCGGTATTGCCGAAGACCGCGCCGCCGTTGGTAACGTAGACGCGCATGTCGCCGGTCGAGCAGGTCCAGATGCCGCCGCCGATCTTCTCCGCATTGTTGCCCGTTACCACAACGTTCTTAAGATTGACCTCCTGGCCGCGGACCACATAGATGCCGCCGCCCTGACGAGACGCCACGTTGTTTTCGATTCGGCCACCGGAGAGCTCAACATCACATGCCCAATCGGTGTTCTGGATACCGGTAAGGTACACGCCGGCACCGTACATAGACTTGTTGCCCGAAATGGTGCCACCCGTCATGTTGAATTTCGCGGTTGGGTTTGCCACCAGAGCAATGCCGCCGCCGTAGAACTGCCCCTCGTTGCCGGAAATCGTACCACCCGTCATCTCGAGGTCGCCATTGACGATGTAGACGCCGCCGGCGTAGTAGGAATCGCCGTACGTGTTGTTGCAGATCTCGCCGCCGGACAGGTTGACCTTGCCGGGATGCGCAAGATCGGAGTTGCTACCGATGTACAGACCGCATGAATCGTTGTTGGAAATGCTGCCGCCGCTCATATTAAGCACGCCATTAGATTCTGTGCCATTCTTAACAGAGACAACACCTGAAGCACCCTGAGGGTCCTTCACGTAGCAGCCGGAAATCGTACCATCGGAAAAATCAAACACCGATCCCGGAGCAACGTACACGATTCCCTGATAGTTACCACCCGTGAGCTGGCAGTCCGCAATGGAGCCGCCCTCCATGATGAAGTGGCCGCCGTCAGCAACGTACACAACACCACGCCCGGTCGCGCTGCCCGAGTTGATAACGTTCGCAATAGAGCCGCTCTTCAGATCAAGCGAACCGCCAACATAGATCATGCTGCCGGTATCAGCACCGTAATTGCAGTCCTGTTGATTGCCATCAAGCGTTACGCCGTCAATCGTGAGCGTAGCACCTTCAGAAATAGCCAGAGGTGCCAGGCTCTCGCCCTTTTCAAAGCTATCCGCTAGCTTGATGGTGCCCGTGCCATTAAGCGTGACGTCTTTCTTCACGGTAACCGGCTGCTTAAGCTCAATATCGCCGGTAACCGTAACGTCACCGCCAGCTTCGATGGCCGCAATAAAGCCAGCCTCATCTGTCACCTCGGCAGCAAAAGCCTTCCCCGGAGAGAAGGCCGTCACCGCCAGTAAGAGCACGGCAAGGGTGGCGAACAACCTCCCAACCGTTCTCCGTAATGTTTCTCCCATGGTTCTCCTTCCGTCGTCGCAAACAGAAAATGCCTGTTCGCAGGCCGTGTTTGACGGTCAACAACGGAATGGGCGTTCCGTTGCTAGGTGGAGATTGGGGTGACTAAAAATGAAAAACGACCCGCGCAAATAGCGACAGGTCGAGGTATCGGCCGCGCGAGGGCCCGGCAGCCGGAAGGGATTTACGGGCTTTGTGCTAAAATTTGGCTACATTTGTCTGCAAGGTATATATTTCTTCATATCCGCAGGTAAATGGGGTGTTAGCCAGCAACGGAACGCCCATTCCGTTGCTTTTATTTCGGCTCACAGAGACGCAACGGGCGGCGTCTCAACGAGCCTCGGACTCAGTCCTCAGCAGACGCAGCTAGACGAATCCCAAGCATGAAACCTGGCGGCGCCGTTCGGCTTCATCTTCCGCCAAATACAATCGCGTCGTCTCCAATCGGGCATGGCCTAACAGGACGCTCAAAGATTCCAGATCGCGATGCACCCGTTGAAACGTCGTGGCAAACAGATGCCGGAGTGCATGCGGAAACACGCGACGTACTTCGATGCCGGCAAGGCGCGCGAGCTCCTTGAGAATGCGCCACACCCGCGTACGATCGATCGGGTTGCCGCTTCGCGTCACAAACACCGGGCCCGACCGTATCTTCTGCCGAAACACATGGATCGTGAGCAACTTGCAGAGCCGCTCGGGAAACCAAACGCGACGCGTCCTCCCCTTGTTTCTCACCACGGCGTAGCCCACGCGTACGGCATCCACCGTCACCGCTTCAAGCTCGCTGACGCGAATGCCTGTCGAACAGAGCGTCTGTACCAGAAGCGCCTCCACGTTGTCGCCCTTATTGTGGGCAGCTTTGACAAGCTTTTTATAATCGGCCTTTGTAATGCCGTCGACCGCACAGCGCGGCATGGGCTGCACGCGAAGACGACGCAGCTTGAGCTCGGAGTGCCCTACAAACGCGAGGAAGCCGTTGACTGCCGCAATGGCGGTGTTTGCTCCCGAAGGAGCGCGTTCTTCCAACAGCTTTGCCTTATACGCAAGAACATCCTCGCGGCCAATCTCCGCCGCCGAGCCCACGCAGCGTTCGCTGGCGAACGCTGCAAAGTAACGCGCCTCGCGCAGATAGCGCTCAACGGTCGCCGGAGCGGCCTCCCTGTGCACCAGATACTGTTCCCACCGCGCAACCTCCGGCCAATGCTCTCGCTGCGTCATACATCCTCCCTGCCCTTCATAACGTTTCGCGAGGCAACACTGTATAGACCGATTAACCCCTTATAGGTAACGATAGTTGCTCGACCGGACATATGTTCGATTTTTGGTCGCGATATATGTACGTTCTATGGAGAGATACCATCCGCCTGCTGAGCACGCGCGGATATAACCAAGCTCGACACGGCATACGACCGCGTCGAGCCGTGAAAAACAAACGGGGCCCCGTCAGGCCCCGCGTATTAGAACTGATAGGTCACTGTCTGAGGCTCTCCCGGACAGGAGGGGTCCTCGATCTGTACGCGAACGAACGTAAGCGTCACACGAGCAAACCCCGCCCGGTGCAGCGCATCGGCATAGACGCGAGCTTGCAGCTCATGCTTATCCCGAAGCTTCTCGGGCATCTCAGATGCAGAGCCACCGGTCTTGTAATCAACTACAAACGCCTCGTCCGGCCGGGCGGGATCGGTGCACAAGACGTCGATCGAGCCCTCGGCATAAGAGCCGAACCGCTCGCGCGCCCCGTCCATGCCCTCAGAGAAAAACGGCACCTCGGCACGCACGCACGGCCACGACAGCACCTCTCGGCGCACCGCAGACCTCTCCCATCGGCCAAGCGCCTCCAAGAGCCGCGCGCGCTGGGACTCCGAAACCCCCCAATAGGCACACAGGGAGGCGATGCGCGACGCGGGGACCGTGCCTTGACGGGTCTCGATAAGCCATTGTGCCGCAGCATGGAACGCCGAGCCGAGCGCCGTAGGGTCTTCGGGAACAGCAGCCTGCGCCGTTGATACGGGCTCCGCGCCGGCGCCCTCATCAGCGTCGTCACCAAACGTCGCATCTACAACGTCGACCACCGGAGGCGCAGGTGCGACCTCATCCGCATCGGAGGATGCGACAAGCGAGGCAACAGACTCGCCCTCCCCCAAACCAGCGGCGTCGAGGGCATCGGCAAACTCACCAGCATCTGCCGCAACAGCTCGGTCCTCATCCTCGGCGTGCAGCGCTGCCGCCATGGACGTATAGCTGTACGAGATACGCGGGGGCCTGGGCGACGGAGCGGTGCGCACGGAAACACGTACCGGCTCGACGAGCGTAAACGTATCCATGGGACCGTCGTCATCTGGAAGCGCGTCTTCCGCCCCGGGCGCGCCAACGGGCTCCTCCCCCTCGGGCGTCGCCGCCTCAACCGCTTCATATGAGGCGTCCTCAAACACGAATCCGCTCAGAGGAATGAACTCGAAGTCGCCGGGCTGCGAGCCCTCGTAATACAGACGATTCGTTGCAAGCGATGGCCACGCAGGCAGGATACGCTCCAACACGCGCCCGGTGAGGTCGGTCCTCTCGTCAAACTTGAGCGTGGGAATCTTGCCCTCAGACCCGATTCGTTCCCCCATGGCAAGAATCAGAAGCTCTCGCGCGCGGGTCATGGCAACGTAGAGCAGGCGCGCCCGCTCCGCGAGTTCGAGCTGAAGATTCTCCTCGCCAAAGCTATTGAACGCACCAAGCGCCGACCCCGTAGCACACACCTCGTCTGCCAGGTCATCGTTAAGCCACTTCGTCACTTTTTTGAACTGTTTCTCGACTGCAGTCGCCGAAATACTCGAACCGTCAGAGGCGGTAATCGAGGGGAATCGCGAAGGCAGCAGGGCCGCATCCACGCGGTCGCTCTCCCGCCGCACGCGGAACCTCGAGGCGTCGCTTCGAACCGAAAAACACTCCGCAACCGCCACCACGGGGAACTCAAGGCCCTTGGACGCGTGCACCGTCATGATGCGCACCGCGTCGCCACCCTCCTCGTTGAGGGCTCCCGGCGCCTCCTTGCCCGCCAAAAAGCGGTCGAAGGCCAGGACGATCTTTCGCGGAGCGTTCCCCAGCTCTGCCTCGGCCTCGCCCAGGGCGTCGAGGGCCTTGAGCACGTTTGCCGCGACCGCTTTGCCTTCCGGCCCGCGATCGGCAAGGCGCACGAACCAGCCGGACTCGTTCACCACGTCGCGAGCGATGCGGGCGAAGGGGTCGCGACCCACACGCGAGAACGCCCGACGCAGCACCGTGCGGGCGCGCCCGACCAGCTCGAGACCCGCAAGCCCCGGCGCGTCGTCGCTGGATGCAATGCCCGCGTCGAGGTTGCGACGGCGCGTCTCACCGGTCTCGGAATCCCAGGCGGTCGTGAGCGCCAAGAACTCCTGCACGCCGAGCGAGAACATGGGCGATTGCAGCAGCAGCGCCAGACCCTGGGCGGTATCCGCCGGGTTTGCAAGCGCGCAGGCAAGGGCGCGCACCGCGGAGACCTCGGGCGCCTGAGAGAAGACCGATCCTCCCGCTATGACGCAGTCGAGCCCTTCCGCCCGAATGGCATCGGCGTAGAGATCGGCATAGGTCATGCCGCCCAACAGGAGCACCATGCCGCCCGCCGGCTGGCCCGCATCGGACAGCTCGCGAAAGCGACGGGCAATGGAAGCGGCGAGCGCCGGACGAATGTCCTCGGTGTGCTGGGCCGCCACGAAGATCGCCTGCCGACGCGACGCGCCCTGCGCCTTAAGACCGTCGGCGCGCCCCTCGTTGGGCACGAGGTCCAGAAAATCCCTCATGATGCCGCCGCGACCATCATCAAAGACCTGCGCCACATAGTCGAGGATGTCGGCATGGCTGCGGAAGTTCTTGATGAGGCGCACGATATGCCCGTGCCCGGCGGCGTCCTGCCCGGCAGCGGCGTCCTTGCTGACAGCGCCGTCCTGGCCGGCGATGCCGTCCGCGCCCGCATCGGACATGCGAGAGATCTCGCGCTCCTTACGCCGGAAGACTTCGACATCGGCACCGCGGAACCGATAAATCGACTGCTGAGCATCACCCACGGTACACAGGTGTATGCCGCCCTCCCCCGCAAGCAGGTCGATGAGGTCAACCTGCTGCTGAGCGGTATCTTGAAACTCGTCGATCATGACCAGCTTGAACTTGCCCTCATAGGCGGCGCGGACCGACTCGTGGTCGCGCAGCGCCGCAAAGGCAAGACGCAGCAGGTCGTCGTTGTCGAGCAGCGACTGCTCCGCCTTGAGCCGTCTATACTCCGCCTCGACGTTGCGCGCAAAGAGTAAGAGCTCGTCCAGAGCATCCGAAGACAGCGCTACATAGGCATTGACGACCGCCTCGGCAGCTTCGGCTTTGATGAGCGTCGCGGCAGCCTTGGCGTTGCCGCTCGCAGCCGGCACGTCGAGGTTCATGAGCAGCTCGACGACCTGATCCAATGTCGCTGTGGAAGCGTCGATGGCCTCCGCGCGCCCCAGAAGTTCCTGGGCCTTCTGTGCACCCTTGCTCTTGGGATTTGCGTCCGCCAGATAGGCGCGGCATGCATCCGCCAGGCCCGAGAAGTCGACATAGCCGCGCGCAAGGTGCACGTCGTCCATGCCGTGGGGCAGCGCGCACGAAAGCTCAAGCAGACGACGCACGATGCCCACGACGCTTGTCCCGCCTTCGCCGCCCCCGGGACGAACCTCCCCGCGCAGCGCAAACCAGTCGCGGATGCCGCCATGGAAGGGCAGCCTGCCCTCCGCTTGCATGCGGGCAAGAACATGCTCCACAGCCTGGTCCATGAGCTCGTCAGGGTCGCCCAACACCGAGAACTCGGGGTCCAGGCCCAGCTCGAGCGCATGGGCGCGCAAGATGCGCGAACACATGCCATGGATGGTCGAGATCCAGGCGTCGTCGACGCGGAGCGCTTCCTCTTCCACGCCCGCCTTGACGAGCGCGGCGCGCACCCGCTCGCGTATCTCTGCCGCGGCGTCTTTGGTAAACGTGATGGCAAGCACCTGGTCCAGATGGTCCACATAAGGTCCGGACTCCGGGCTCAGCGCCCAAAGGATGCGCTGGGTGAGCGTGAACGTCTTGCCCGAGCCTGCTCCCGCGGAAACAAAGAGCGGCCCATCGAGCGTTTTCACGATCTCGAGCTGCTGAGGCATGAGGGTGCTGAGGTCGATCGCCATGGCTAGGCGTCCCTTCTGGTAAATCCAAACGGATGGTTGAATGCACAGCGCGAGGCGGGTTCCTCCACGGCGGAGACGACGCCATGCGCAAGGTCGTCGAAACGGTCGGCGATGCTGCTCTCCACGCGGTCAAGCAGCTCGTCGAATGTCATGCTGCCGCCGTCGGCATCGGGAAAACCGTGGCTGAGCCCCGGGATGCGGCCATCGCCCTTCTCCTCTTCTACAAGCTCCTCCGACGCCGCGCCGACGATCTTGGGCGGACGCTCCTTGGTAACCATATAGAGCGCCGCACGGACATCGAGCCCCAGGGCACGGCGCAGCGCCTGCGCATAGATGAGCGTCTGCGTGTGCTCCGGCAGCCACCGCGGGTCATCGGCGGGAACGGAACCGTCCTTGAGGGGAAGCGTGGGATCTTTAAGTGCAAACTGGCGTGCGCCGGTGCGATGCTTGTAGTCGATCACCACGGCGCGGCCCTCCGCATCCACATCCACGCGGTCGATGCGCCCGCCAAGCGGCATGCCGGCATACGAGACATCCAGATCGTTGAACGCGTACTCCAAATACGCCGGCGCAAACGGCGTCAAGGTGCGCGCCTCAAGACGGACGACTCGTTCCAGCAGCGAAAGAATCTCGTCGACCGCAGCTTCCTCGGTTGCGGACTGGGGAATGAGCGCTGCGGAGCTCGAGGTCTTGTTGCGCCGATGCTCCTCGCGCACCGCCTCGAAGACGTTTGCCAGACGCGCAAGGCATGCGTCGAGGTTCTCGGGAGTTACGCGCGGCACGCCGTCGTCGGCAAGCTCCGTGTGGAAGCGATACAACACGTCGTGGACGAAATTGCCCTTTTCCATGTTTCCAAAGCCCGCGTCGATCGTCTGAGGGCGAACGCGCGATGACATGAACCAGCAGAGGGGACACGTCGCGTAACTCTCGATCTGCGATGCCGAGAACTGCCGCGGCTCGAGCCGCTCGGTGCCGTCCGCGTCGCATACCCGCCGCTTGAGCACAAGATACGGAATGGCGTCTTCGCTCAGACGCTGAGGAGGCTCGCACGTAACCCGGCGACGGACCAGGCCCATCGCACCCGCATCGTCGAGGTTTTGAACGATGTCCCCTTCGCCCACCGAACGCTTTGGCGCCGCATCGCCCGCACGGGCGGCAAGCTCCGTCCAAATGGCCGCCGGGTAGCGGTCCTTGGCCTGGCGATCGTGTGTGACGCGGGCGAACGTCGCTTGCCCTACCGCCTGCAGCACACACGCGGTACGGGCCCGCAAGAGCGCCGCAGGCTCAATGGAGATGGTCTCGGCGCCCAGCTCGGCAGCCAAGGTCGCAAGCGGACCGTCGGCGTGTGCAAGCGGGTAGCTCTGCACATCGACGTCGGCAAAAAACGCCGCAGACGCTGCCCCCGCAGGACGCCAGGCAGCGTCGGCGAGCGTAAGGAACTCGGCGTGGCCGCACGGCTCGCCCTCAGGCACGCAGTCCATTGAAACCGAGACGGCTATACCGTCGAGCACGGTACATGCCACCGCCTGCGAGACGCCAAGACGATGTGCGAGGTCGCCCACGACCTCGAGCGCTCGCGAAATCGCCGCACGCTCGACGGAGGCGCGTAGGCGCCCGGCGTCGGCGCCCCATGCCGAGGCGGGCAGAAGGTCGACCTGCGCGAGCAGGGTCTTGAGCGCAGTCACCGGCCGCCCCTGGCGCACGGCCTGAAACACGTCGGCGCAGATAGCGGGAACGTCGGCCCACGGAGACGTGGCGTCCAGGTGCTTGCGCTGCGCACGCTGCCGCCCCTGCACCGACTGGAGCTGCCGCATCACGCCTTCGGGCGTAAGCGACCGGTCGCCGCGGATCTTCTTGTCAAATGCGCGCGCAAGCGAGGCCTCCACCCCCGAAAGGGGCGAGTAAAGCCAGTCGGTGAGCTCCGGCGCAGGCCACCACTCGGACGCGCCGCCCCGGCCTGCCTCCGCATCTGCCATGCGGCGTGCGAGGTCCATAAGCGCCATGAAGTTCGTGCCGGCAGAAGTCTGCGAAAAGCGCACGAAGCCCGTCGCATGCCCCGCAATCCCCCGCACGGCAAGGCGCGGGGCAATATCTTCGAGCAGCTCGGCAGGCCGGGGCGCCACCACGGCGACCGAGGGAACGCCATCCGCCTTGCCTGCGGCATCACGCGCAAGTTCGGCAATGTCTACGGCATATGCCTCCGAGCGCGCGTGGGGCCCGGCGACCTCGAGAAACGAGACCGCGCCGACATCCCCGCACGCGCCCGCCGCATCGCCGTCCGACTGCATGGACACGCGCTCGACAGTGCACCCACGCTTGGAGAACTCGCGCTCAAGCTCCTCTGCAAACGGCTCTTCCCCGTCGCAGAGCATGACGGTCACGTCCCCCACCGCAGAGATAGCGGCAAGCAGGCGCACCAGATAGCCGGAAAGAGAGAGGACGCCGCGCAGCGTAACCGAGCGCAGCCGAGAAGGGACATGGGCCGGATCGGCCGCGGCAAGCTCAAGGGCAAGCTGCTCGGCCGCCTCCGATGCTTCGATGAGACCCAGGTGTTCTAGGCGCTCGCGATAGGCTGCAACCACACGTGCCACGGCCTCGTTCGCAGCGCTGTCGGACACCCCCGCGACGCCATCAGCCGACGCGCCCGAGGTCGCGTTCCCCAGGTGGGGAGCATGATCGCGGGCCATACGGGCAATCATCCGGACGGTTCCGGGATTTTTCCTGAGAGGGGCAAGCGCGTCATCTGCGACGCCGTCGACGATCTCTGCGATTATCAGCTGCCGCTCGATGTCGCGCACCATATGGCGCCCATCGCTCAACAACTCCCAGAGCGATTCCAGCCATGAAGCCGGTGTAAGCACGTCTATACCTACGCCATGTCCCGCGTCGGCAAGTTCGCGCCGCGCGCGCTCGCGCGCCGCATAGGCAGGCACAAGCAGCGTGGACGTTTCCACGCCGCTCGCAAGGATGTCCATCTCCCGCGCGGTGAGCCCTGCGCCAGAGCCGGTCTCTAGGATTCGGATCGCCATGGTCCTCCATTCACGTCGTATCCGAATCTTATCCTACCTGCCCGTGCGGACACGAAGACGGAGCGCATATGCCCGCAGACGCTGGACTCTAGATTGGCGCCGGCGGCTCGGGCGCTTCTGCCCCAGCGCAGGCAAACGCCCTACGAGACGGCCTTCTCCATGATGTAGTCGTCCATGATGAAGCCCTCACCAATCGGAGTCTCAACAGAGTCGATCGTGGCAAACCCCGTGCCGCGGTATGCCCGGACACCGAGCTCGTTGTGCTTGTTTACCGTGAGGTGCATGGCTCGAAGGCCGCGCTCGCGGCACAGGCGCTCGTAGAACTCCACGACCGCGCGAGCATACCCCCGCCCGCGCTCGGCAGCCAAAAGGTAGATCTTGGAGATGAAGAAGCGGTTCGTCTCGGGTTCTACGTGTCCTCCCGTATAGCCCACGACATGGCCGTCTTCGGCACAGATAAACCAATACTCGTAGTCGTGCTCGGCCATGTCTCGGCGAATGGCGTCAAGCGACTGAAACTGCGCAACCATGTACTCGGTCTGGTCTGCTCCGATGAGCGCCGGCCAATACTCACGCCAGATGCCACCCGCAAGCTCCGCGAGCCGCTCCTGGTCTTCCGGCGTTTTCACAGCTTCAAACGACGTCTTGACGGTCATGCGCGTTCCCCCTGTATGGCTCGGTCCATTGTTCCAGAGGTCTATGGTACCGCCACACCGACCGGGAAACGCCGCGCGGCCCTTTTCTGGCGCTACTCGCCGTCTTATTACTCGCCGTCCTGTCGCTCGCCGTCCTCTGTGTTACTCGCCGTCCTCAAGCTTGATGAGTATGCGGCGGTATCCTCCGTATTCGCCGTTGAGCGCCTTCGAGACGCGGCTCACCGTGGTGGACGACGCGCCGGTGCGCGCCTGGACCTGTACATAGGGCTCCCCTTCGTCCAGATAACGCGCCACCTGGAGTCGCTGGGCAAAATCGCACACCTCGCGCGGGGTGCAGAGGTCGGTGAGAAACGCTTCGATGTCCTGCTCGGTCTCAAGCAGCGAGAACGCATGCACGAGCTGGCTGACGTCAGGCCGATCAAACATCGCATCAATATTCATCAGAGACCGCCAAATCCACTAGAAATGTACATATAAGATACCTTCGAATAGCCGATATAGCGAAATCTATGCACGCTTTATCGAACTAAACCGGGCCGGGGAGCAGTGTATCATAGCCAGGCGTCAAGCCAAGCACGTCTCTGCGAGCGGTCACATTTGTCTGGCTCGCGCACAAAGAATCTCCCCAACATGTTCTCCGAAGGCAAGCGCAATCTTGCACAGGGCTTCTGTGGTCGCGAGGGATCCACCGCGCGATCCGCCGCGCGAAACCTAGAACCGCGGCAGCGTGGGAACGATGGACAGGGCGTCGGCGATGCCGCTGGTCCAGCTCACCTGGTCGCGGTCGTCTATAAGCACGGCCTCTACGCCGGGAAGCCCCTCGATAAACGCCACCGCGTCGCGCGCACCCAGCATGAAGGCCGTCGTGGACCATCCGTCGCAGTCCATCGACCGCTCGGCCACGATGGTGGCGCTCACCACATCGGTCTGCGCAGGCATGCCGGTACGCGGATCCAGGATGTGATGATAGGTGATGCCGCCGCGCGTAAAGCTGCGTTCCTGGATGCCGCTCGTCACGACCGACCCCGACACGAGTTTGACCACCGCGCGGTTGTGAGACGCATCCCACGGGTTCACGATGCCCACCTTCCAAGGCGACCCGGCATGCACCGGAGGACGATGGGCGTCGTCGCGCGGCCTTCCCCCGCGCACAAGCACATTACCTCCCAGATTCATGGCGAAGCGCTTGACGCCGTGCTCTTCCAGCAGGCGAGCCAGGTCGTCGGCAATGTACCCTTTCGCTACACCGCCCAAGTCGAGGATGGTCTCCGGGTCGTCGATGGCAAGTGTGGGCATGTCGCCGCGCTTCCCTAGAACGATGTGCTGAAAGCCCACGTGGGGCAGCGCGCGGGCAAGCGACAGATGCGAGGGCACCACGCCGGTATGGAAATCCCACAGCGACGTTACCGTGCCCATGGTAATGTCGAAAAGACCTCGGCTGCCTTCGCAGTACCCCAGGGCAAGGCGTACAAGCTCGGCCGTTTCGGACGAGACTACAACGGGCTCGGGAGATGCGGCGTGCGCCCGAGCAATGTCCGAATCGGGGCGGGTGCGTGAAAACGCATGCTCGAAGAACAGGCAGCGGTCGCGAAAAGCAAGCAGCGCCTCGTCGATACGGCGCACGACCGCAGAGTCGCGGAGGTCCTCACCGTCAGAGGCATAGCCATGCACATGCACGCACGTGTTGAAGATAAAAAACGAGATGACCCGCGAGGCATCTGCGCCCTCGACGGGCTCTGCCGTTGTCGCATCTCCATACAGGTATGTCTGCTGCATAGCCCCTCCACCCTTGTGCCGTGCTACGGCCGATGCCACTTTGTGTGCCCGCCGTGAATCATGCCTGGGTAGGGCATAATCGGGGGCGACGCACCGAGCCGGTGCGTAACCTTGCCATCATAGCGCGCCCAACACGGGCACCGCCCATCGAGGGAGGACGTCCCCCATGAGATTTCTGCTGAACTGGATCGTCACGTCGCTTGCCGTTTCGGTCGCCGCGTTTATTGTTCCGGGCATCATGCCGTTTGGGCCAGTTGACGCCTGGGTTTGCTTCGCATTCACCGGCCTGTTCCTAGGCATTGTGAACTCGCTGGTCAAGCCGCTTGTCTCGTTTATCTCCCTACCGGTGACCATCATGACGCTCGGCATCTTCCAGCTGGTTGTGAATAGCTTCATGCTGGAGCTCGCGGGATGGCTCTCGGTCAATCTGCTGGGCGCGGGCATTGCCATCGAGGGCTTTTGGTCGGCGTTCTTTGGCGGCATCATCGTGAGCATTATGTGCTCGATTCTGGGTATCGCCACTAAGAACTAACCCAAGGACTTGGCGCGGGTGCTGATAGGGTTGAACTGCGTCACGGAACTTGGACGCATTGAGTCGTAACTGCCGTGAGCATGCCAAAGATCTCGTTAGCGCGTCGGGGACCTTAGTAACACCGCCCGCGCATTCCGCCGTGCCGGGGAGGCCCGGCCGCACCGTCCGGCTCCTCCGCCGTGCCGGGGGACCTCGACAGTGCTGTCCGGTTCCTCCGCCGCGCCGGGGGACTTGACAGTACTACCCGGCTCCTCCGCCGTATCGAGGGACCTCGGCAGCACCGTCCGGGCCTTCCTCCGTTCCTGGGAGGCTCGCGAAAGCATCACGCGGACCTTCCGACGCAGGAATTATGCGCGCTCTCGGCGCCCTCCAAGAGCCACGAGGCAGAAAATGGAACCCTATGTGTGCAAGATCGGCCGTTTTGTACGACTGAAATCTCACATCCAGCCCCGGACAGGTTTTTCGGCATCAAAACACCTGGTAAGCACATGCATAAAGAAGCTTTGAAACTGTATATCGAAATCATGTCGTACAAAACGCCAAGTTTTACACACAATAAAGCTCTTTTGGGACCTCTTGAGTGCAGCACCCGAGAAAGGATGGACCGAAGGGGCACCCCGAACCGGCAACCCAGAACCACGCGACCTGATGGCGGACCCGAGTCGCGCAACCTGGCGACAGGCCCGCGCCGCGCGGCGCGGCGGCGATTCGTTGACGGCGGCACCGGCAGCTCCCTGGGTACGCCCGCGGCACCTTCCTCATACGAAATCGCGCTCCCCGTGCGCGAATCACGTGCTCCGCTCTCGAGTTGCGTACCCCGTTTTCAAGTTGCGTACGCCTGACGAAAGTTGCGTGCACGCTTTCAAAATTGCGAGTGCGATTCGTCCAAAACTCCTCACTTTTGAAGGTGAAAATGGCCGATACCCTCTACCAACTTTAAAAGCGCGCACGCAACTCGAGAACAGGGTACGCAACTCGGGTATGGGGCACGTAACCTGGAGGGGAAATGGACGAGAGGATGGACGTCTCCCGGAACAAAACGGGTCCGGAGCCGCAAAACTGGTCGGTAGCCGGCCATATGAACGCTTGGCATCCGCAGTCGCGCGTAGGCCCGCGCGCAAGCAGTTGCAGCCCCATGCGTGGACAGCCATAGTCCCGCGCTTCGATAGCTGCCTGCCCTATGCGCGAGTGCCGCGAGCTCGTGCGCGGCAACCGGCCATATGAGCGTTTGACGCCCACGGGCGTCCGCAGCCCCGCTCGTCGACGTCCGCAAGGCGCCCGCAGCACACGCACAGTGAACCGCCGCCTCCATAAGACGTCCCGGCGTTTATCTATATCGTTTGTTCGATTCCCGACATGTGGGTTTGCAAAAGCTGAGAAAAACGCCCTTACAGCTGCGCTTCAGGCGCTTTGCAGAGGTCCGCCACCGTCACGTTGTCCAGATAGCCGCTGATACGCCGATCGAGCTCGACCCACATGGGATGAGTGGGGCAGTTTTGTAAGCGACCGCAGGTCAGGCAATCTTTCTCCAAGCAGGAGACCGGTGCGATGGTTCCCTCCGTGAGACGAAGCACCTCGCCCACCGTGTAGAGCTCCGGCTCGCGGGTAAGGCGATACCCGCCTCCCTTGCCGCGCATGCCCGACAGCATGCCGCTGCGAACGAGTACGGACAAAATATTCTCCAGGTACTTCTCGGAGATACCCTGCCGCTCGGCAACTTCCTTGAGCGGAACGCGCCCTGAACCCTGATGCCTGGCAAGATCGACCAGAACCCTCAGCGCATATCGTCCCTTGGTGGAAACTAGCAAAACTAACACCCCCTTTACCATCTCAGAATATATCAGATATGCCCGCCGCACGACACACGATGTGCGTTTCTGGCAAAGTGGTATCTTTTTTGTGCTCATTAATTCCTAGCTATTCGCTAGGGTATACTGCGGAGCATCGCCTTCGTTGACCCGACGCGGGCGGGGCATGACAATACAGATAACCACCCTGACCTTGGGAGGAACCCATGAGCAAGATCTACACGTCCATCGACCAACTCATCGGCAAGACACCCCTCTTGGAGCTCACGAACATCGAGCGCGAAGACGGCCTCTCGGCACGCGTGCTCGCCAAACTCGAGCTCTTCAACCCCGGCGGCTCCGCCAAGGACCGCATTGCCCTGTCCATGATCAACGCCGCCGAGGCCGCCGGCAAGCTGCGTCCGCACGAGGGCTACACCATCATCGAGCCCACGTCGGGCAACACGGGCATCGGCCTGGCATCGATTGCAGCCGCGCGCGGATACCGAGCCGTGATCGTCATGCCCGAGACCATGAGCATCGAGCGCCGCAAGCTCATGCTTGCCTACGGGGCAGAGCTCGTACTCACCCCCGGCTCCGAGGGCATGTCCGGCGCCATCGCGCGCGCCGAAGAGCTTGCCCGCGAGACGCCGAAGAGCATCATCGCCGGCCAGTTCGACAACCCTGCTAACCCCGCGGCGCATCGCGCCACCACCGGCCCCGAGATCTGGAACGACACCGACGGCGACGTGGACATCTTCGTTGCCGGCGTGGGAACAGGCGGCGCTGTGACCGGCGTGGGCTCCTACCTGAAGGAGCGCAAGCCCGGCGTGCAGGTCGTCGCCGTGGAGCCGGCAGACTCCCCCGTCCTGTCGGGTGGCAAGCCCGGTCCTCACGGCATCCAGGGCATCGGCGCGGGATTCGTCCCCAAGGTGCTGGACACCTCCATCTACGACGAGGTCATGACCGTAACGAACGATGAGGCCTACGCCGCGGCGCGCCGCATGGGCGCCACCGAAGGCGTGCTGGTGGGCATCTCCTCCGGCGCAGCCCTGCACGCGGCGATCGAGCTCGCGCGCCGACCCGAAAACGAGGGGAAGGCCATCGTCGCGTTTTTGGTGGACACCGGCGAGCGCTACCTCTCCACGCCGCTGTTCGCGCAGGAGGCGTAATGCCCAAGCCCCAGCGCGTACTTGTTGCCATGAGCGGCGGCGTCGATTCGAGCGTCGCCGCCTGGCTGCTGCAGCAAAGCGGATACGAATGCATCGGCGCCACGATGCGCCTGTACGACACCGAGCAGCCTGGCAACGATGCGAGTGAAAGCCCCGTGCGAGCATGCGGCAACGCGAAGGACATCGAAGACGCCCGCGCCGTCGCCGCACGCCTGGGCATTCCCCATCACACACTTGACTGCCGCGCCGAGTTTGAACGCGACGTCGTCGAGGACTTCGTGCGCTCCTACGAGCGCGGCGTCACCCCCAACCCCTGCGCCGTCTGCAATCGCCGCATCAAATTCGGCCTGTTGCTGGAACATGCGCGCGAACTGGGCTGCGACGCCATAGCGACGGGCCACTACGCCCGCATCCGCACGCGGGAGAGCTCAAACGGCACCACCTACGAGCTGGTCAAGGCGGCAGACGCGAGCAAGGACCAGAGCTACTTCCTCTACAGCCTGACGCAGGACGTGCTCGCCCATGTGATCTTTCCGCTCGGCGAGCTCACCAAAGAGGGAGACGTGCGCCGCATCGCTGCCGAGCTGGGTTTCTCGAACGCCCAGAAACGCGACAGCCAGGGCATTTGCTTTGTTCCTCGCAACGACTTCGCAAGCTTTATCGAGCGCAGGCGAGGCCACGCCCTTCCCGAGGGCAAGGTGCTTGACACCGCAGGCAACGTGCTGGGAAGCCATCGCGGTGCCATCCGATACACCGTGGGCCAACGCAAGGGGCTGGGCATCGCCGCTGCGCACCCACTTTACGTGACCGCCACCGACGCCGTCGCTAACACGGTAACCCTCGGTGAGGAAGCTGACCTGTTCGCCTCTTCCCTCATAGCCGACGACTGGGTCTGGAGCGCGCCGGCGCACGTCATGGCCTCGCGTCTGGACGAGGCCCAAAGCGGCACGCCCTTCCAGGCAGCGGCTCAGATCCGCTATCACCAGCCCGACCAAGACGTGTCTCTCAGCTGGGCGGATAGCGACCAGCGGGGCGATGTTGATGAACAGCGCACACACGGCGATGTCGACGGGCGGCACGCAGCCGGCCACGCCGGCGGGCAGCACACAGCCGGCCACGCCGACGGCACCCGCCGCATACGGATTGACTTCGCACGGCCCCAGCGCGCCATCGCGCCCGGTCAGGCTGTCGTGGTCTATGAGGGGGACGTGGTCCTGGGCGGCGGCACCGTCGTCTGTGTTCCGCGCGCCTAGCGAAGGCGCCGGCCACGAAGAAACCGTCGGACACAGCGGGTGCTGGTCCGCAGCCGAGCCTCAGCCAAGCCTCATCCAAGCGGCGGCCCAGCGAAAACCAGGCAAGCAATCACGACACAAAAACGCCCCAGGCACCCGAGGCTGCCAAACCTCAGCGGCATCGCGTAATCGCACGCGAGCAGCTGGCAGGCAGCATAACGGGACACCTGGGGCGTCCATAGCATCAAGCGGCTATACGGCCCTCAAAGCCGCGCAGCCTTCTTAAGCCATGATCTTGCGGAACAGCTCCACAACGGTATCGTGGTCGGCGTCGCGGGGATTGCCCGGATAGCAGGCGTCGGCAAGGGCGTCGTCGGCGATCTGGTCGAGCTCGTCTTCCTTGATTGCCTCGCACACCTGCGGAATCTCGACGTCGGCGGAGAGCTGGCGCACGGCGTCGATGGCGGCGTCGGCGGCCTCGTCGGTCGTCATACCCTCGGTGTTCACGCCCATGGCAACGGCGACCTCGGCCAGGCGCTCAGCCACGACGGGCTTGTTGAACTCCATGGCGATCGGCAGCAGCATGGCGCAGGCCACGCCGTGCGGAGTGTCGTAGTGCGCAGAGAGCGTGTGAGCCATGGCGTGGTCGATGCCCAGGCCCACGTTGGAGAAGCCCATGCCAGCGATGTACTGGGCAAGCGCCATGCCCTCGCGGCCGGACCCCGGCTTGCCGCTCTTGGCCTCGGCAACGGCGTCGCGCAGGTTCTTCGCGATGAGCTCGATGGCCTTCAGGTGGAACATGTCGGTGAGCTCCCAGGCACCCTTCGTGGTGTAGCCCTCGATGGCGTGCGTGAGCGCGTCCATGCCGGTGGCGGCGGTGAGGCCGGCGGGCATGGTGGCCATCATGTCGGGGTCGACCACGGCGACCTCGGGCGCGTCGTTGGTGTCGACGCACACGAACTTGCGGACCTTCTCGGGGTCGGTGATCACGTAGTTGATGGTGACCTCGGCCGCGGTGCCGGCTGTGGTGGGCACGGCGATGGTGAACACGGCGTGGTTCTTGGTGGGAGCAACGCCCTCGAGCGAGCGCACGTCGGCGAACTCGGGGTTGTTGATGATGATGCCGATGGCCTTGGCGGTATCCATGGAGGAGCCGCCGCCGATGGTCACGATGGAATCGGCCTCGGCAGCCTTGAAGGCCTCGACGCCGTCCTGGACGTTCTTGATCGTGGGGTTGGGCTTGATCTCGGAGTACAGGCTCCAAGCGATGCCCGCCTCGTCCAGCAGGTCGGTGACCTTCGCCGTGACACCAAACTTCACCAGGTCGGGATCGGAGCAAACGAAAACCTTCTTGTAGCCACGACGCTCGAGCTCGCCCGGAATCTCCTTGATGGCGCCGGAGCCGTGATAGGAGATGGTGTTGAGAACGATACGATTGGACATGGAACCTCCTCGATACGAACGTACGGGTCTCAGCCCGCCGTTGCACGATATACCCGACTTTGTCTACGGATGCAAGGAGGTGTTCGGTCAGCGGCACGCCGCGCGAGAGCCTCGAACGGCCGCTCGCCCCACGGAAGACCAGGTATCCACATATATTATTAACCCATAGAGGCAGTTTTACGCCGCGTCCTCCATCCGCCGACGGCGAGCGCGCTCACGGTCGGCGAACATGATGATGAAGGCGAGCACGAGCAGGCCGCTGCACACCGCGATGGCATGAAGCCCCAACATGCTCACGCACCAGTTGCCCATGACGGCACCGGTCACAAAGCAGCCGATGATGCCAAAGTAGAGCACGCCGTTTTCCAGAAAGCCGCGCTTGTGGGTGACGATGTAGTCGTCGACGCTCTGCAGGGCGGAGCGCAGGTTGCCGATGCACATGGTGGTGGCGACGCCGTGACCATGGATTTTGCGGAACGACTCGACCTGCATGCCGCAGGCAAACGACGTAAGGCAGTTGGCCGCAAGGTTGAACTCGGGCCCGATGAAGCTCACGCCAAACAGGATGAGCGCCTCGGCGAACACAGTGACCTGACGCCAGTGAAAGCGGCTGTAAAACCGCTCGTGAACGAGATCGGCAAGCATGATGCCAATCGCAAAGCTGAACACCGGGATGGCATAGCGAAGCGCGAGCGCAAAGTCGCCCTCGGAAAGATGCACGCCCGTGAGCAGGATATTGCCCGTCTGGGCGTTGGCGAACACGCCGTCGCGCGCTACGTACGAGTACACATCCATGAACCCGCCGGCAAGCGCGAGCACAATGCCCAGCTCTATGGATTCGGAGGCCTGCTTGGCTCGCTCCATGATAATTAGCAACCCTTCGTTTCGGGCGGCGCTCCCCCGCCGTCGGCGGCTATGGTACCGCACATCGAGCGTCAAGCGGGGCGCATGCATCGCGAAACCATATGGGAACAATCGTGGTCCGCCGTGACCCGAGAAGGACCGCGGGTTGAGGAACGACCGCGGCCCGGCGCCGACACGCGAGAGAAGAAGCAGCTAGCGCGCTGCGACGAGCTCCGCTGACAGAGCTCTCTGGACATCTGCTGCGCCGCCGCTCACCAGGACCACACGCGCCCGCTCGCACTTATGCACAGTTATGCGCATCACACGCAGGCAGAGAGCTCGCTTCCCCGCCAGAACAGCCACGCCCCCACCGCGCATGCCGCGGCCGGAACGATGACCACGCCAAAGGTGCCTCCCCAAGACAACACATCAAGCAGCGCGGAAAGCGCATACGATGAGAGATTAATCGAAAGGTGAAGCAACATGTTGTAACGAAGCCTGCCGGTGCGCCAGGCGACCGTTGCGAATATGAGCCCGATCACAAACGCATAGGCGCCCTGAACGATGTTGCCATGAAGCCACGCGAAGGCGAGCGCCTGGACCGCCGCCGCAACTGCAAAGCGTTTCCACGGCACCGGCGCCTCCGCGCACGGCTTCGGCGTGATAACCTCCGCCACCTGGCCCGCGTCCGCCGGCTTCGCGGTCTCTAGCACCACGGCCTCGGCGGACCCTGCAGCCCCAGCGGGTCCAACGGGCGTCGGCAGGCCGCCACAGGACGAAGTGCCGTCCGTCGAGAGCGACGCCGGGCAATCTTCCTGCGTAACTCCCACAGCCACAGGAGGCTTCGGGCGGCACTCCGAACGACGCCAGCGCGCCCGCCACTCGGGGCACACGGCCCTCAGCGCAAACTCCAGCATGACGCCCCTGCACGTGAGCTCCTCCGTCAACGGGGCCCCAAGCGCCACCACGACGACCGAAAGCACATTGAATACATTGGTCCCCGACTCTTCCATAACACCGGCGTACTCCTCTATAGATGCCGGAAAGAAGATGGCGACCAGCGAGAGCATGAACGAAATAAGCACCTGCAGTCCCACGCCTAGCAGTACGATGCCACCCACGCGCCGGGCCGTTGCCGCATGCGTGTGGTCAAGCGGAACCATTCGCGACGCTAAAAACGAACGAGGGCGAAGCCAGCGCCACCAAAGCCCGAAGACCACAAGCGACACCAGCTGCATCGCAAGCGTGAGATACATATTCGCCGCGCCGCCGGCCTCCATGCCAAGCGCAGACGCGGTCGCCTCGCCCAGCAGCGAGCACAGCGAACCAACAAGGAGATAGGCGACGACCGACGAGGCGAGATAGACCGCAACGACGCCCGCACAGGCCGCAAGCCAGCCCGCGCCGCGCACCACGCGTCCCCACGCGTCGGCCCGAGTCATGCCGCAGCCTCCCCCTCCGATGAGGACAGGGATGCGTCGCCAGCGGCGTCGATGCCGGACGAGGCCGGGCCAAAAGCGCCCGTAGGAGAAATGTCGAACGGAAAGGTGCCGCACCTGTTGAATGCGGCGATGAACATGCGAATGGCGTTTGAAGGGGTGGTCCCCACACGGCGAGTCGCCGCCGCGAAGGCCGCCTTTTCCTCGGGCAGGACCTTCGCGACGACTGGGGTCATGTGCTCCGTCATGGTGTCCTCACTGGAACGTTGGTGCTGCGTTTGCGACGGCGGTCCGACGGGCGGGCGTGTTGCACTACCAGATCGATCGTGCCCACCCGCGGACAACCCCCGCGGCTTTGTGTGTATGACGACGGTATTACTTAGTATTCCTTCGTTATACCCCGCGCACTACTGTACCGTATGGGCGCTGCGGTTTCAAGCGCGTTTCGGCGCTGTGAACAAATGGGGAACAGAAGCTGTCTTTATTCTTGAAACTGAATATTGATGCGTTGAAATGGCCAATTTCGTTGTGGAAATGAATAAAGGTCGCCGATTTATTGCAAATAATGAGAAACGTGAGATACTAACGGACATGTGTAAGGGCTCGGCGCCGACACGCGGGGCGCAGACGTCACCAGGGGGAGACGCCCAAGACGTCGCGCGGCAGCCACGCCGGACATGCATGTGAAGGAGAGAATCATGAAAAAGCTCAACCTTAAGAAGTTCCTGCCCCAGGCAGGCGTCGCCACGGTGGCGCTTGCTGCGGCGCTCGGACTCGTCGCGTGCGGCGGCACCCCCGCCTCCACCGGCTCCAGCAACGGCTCCGCTCCCGCCGAGAGCGACAGCTCCTATGAGCTCGTGACGGACGGCACCATCACCTTCGCCACCTCGCCGGACTATCCTCCGTTCGAGAACCTCGAGGACGGCAAGTACGTCGGCCTCGACATGGACCTTGGCCGCGCCATCGCCGAGGAGCTCGGCCTTGACTGCGAGTACACCAACATCGACTTCGACGGCATCATCCCGGCCATCGTCGCCGGCGGCCAGGCCGACGCCGGCCTCTCCGGCATCTCCATCACGCCCGAGCGTGAGGAGCAGGTCGACTTCTCCGAGCCGTACTACGTCGACAACCAGGCCGTCGCCGTTATGAGCGACAACACCGCCCTCACCGAGGACAACGCCACCGACGCCCTCAACCAGGCCGGCGTCAAGATCGCCGTTCAGTCCGGCTCCACCGGTGAGGCCTTCGCCGGCGAGAACTTCCCCAACGCCGAGCTCGTCTCCTTCGCCAACTTCACCGACTGCTTCGCCGCGGTCCAGGCCGGCCAGGCCGACGCCGTGTGCGGCAACATCGCCGTGGTCAACCAGATGGTCGGCGGTGCCTATGCCAACGAGCATGTGATCTACACCTCCGCGACGGGCGAGGAGTACGCCATCGCCGTCTCCAAAGACAACCCCGAGCTGCTCGCAGCCATTAACGACGCCATTGATAAGCTGAAGGAGGACGGCACGATCGACGAGCTCGTCGCCGCCAATATGGGCTAGTCTCCGCTGAGAGCTACCCACAGCATGTTCCCGACGCGGCCCCTCCTCCCCATGGCGAGAAGGGGCCGCACGTCGTGTCACATCACCCGCAAGGTTTCTTGTAAGCGAGGTCCAACCGTGAGTACCCTATCCAAACGTCTGCCGGCCGCAGCCCTGGTCCTGCTAGCATGCCTGGCAAGCTGCTGCATGTGGCTGGCCCTGCCGGCCCGCACGGCCGACGCCATGCAGATCGTGCGCTGCACCGGTCGTCCCAACTCCGACGACGACGCGACCACCATTCAAGGCGCCACGCAGTCACGCATCACCCTTGAGGCGACGGTCGACGAAGGCGAGGGGGTCGACCAGTTTGTGCTGCACATTCCGGACGGCACTACGTTTGAGACGGACGACCTCACCCTTACCCTCCTCACGGGCGACGACCTTATGACCCGCAACGACGTCTCCTACGACTTGTCGGTCGACGGACAGGACATCGTCCTCGACTTCGACGAGCCCCTCGTGCAGGCAGGACACCTCAACATCATCGTCTACGGCGTGTACTTCCCGCAGGAGGGCGGCGACATTCAGGTGGGGGCAAGCTATACCCTCACCGACGGGTCCAAGCACGACATCGCCAACATCCCCACCATTCCGGTCGTGGGCATCTCTGGCCCCGAGGCGCTTTCGCAGTGGCTTGAGCAGCAGGAATGGGTCCAGGCCTGGAACTCCAACACCTTCCTGCACCTGTTCTTTGACCCCACCATCTTGGTGACGAGTTTCCCGGTGGTCCTCAACGGCTTCTTCATGTCGGTGGGCGTCGTCGCGGTCGCGTTCCCACTCGCCATTCCGTTCGCGCTCGTGCTTGCGCTCATGCGCCTCTCGAAGTTCTTCCTGTGGCGCGGCATTGCGGCCACCTACGTGAACCTCATGCGCGGCACGCCCCTCTTCCTGCAGATCTACGTCGCATTCTTCGGACTGCCACTCGCGGGCATCAACATCCCCAACTTCCCGCTGGGCGTCATCGTGCTCATGCTCAACTCCGCCGCCTACATGTGCGAGATCTTCCGCGCCGGCATCCAGTCCATCAACAAGGGGCAGACCGAGGCCGCGCGCTCGCTGGGCATGACCGGTTTCCAGACCATGCTGCACGTCATCTTCCCGCAGATGTTCCGCATCGTGATCCCCAACCTCACGAACGAGTTCATCACCCTGTATAAGGATTCCTCGCTGCTCGCCGCCGTAGGCGTCATGGAGCTCGTCATGTACGCGCGCACCATCGTCGCCTCGACCGGCTCGATTACGCCCTACATCGTGGCGGCCCTGTTCTACCTGGTCATCACGCTGCCGCTGTCGCGCATCACGCGCGTCCTGGAGGAGAGCGTCCGGGGTCATCGCAGCCGCAAACGCCATACCCACACGCCTGACGCCGAGAACGCAGGCACCGCAAAGGAGGTGGCCGCCTGATGGCCGCGAGCACGAATACAGCCGCTTCCCCGCAGGCTGACGAGCCGATCATTCGGATCTGCGATCTTCATAAGAGCTTCGGCGAGACGAAGGTGCTCAACGGCATCTCGCTCGATATCCACAAGGGCGAGGTCGTCGTGGTGCTGGGACCTTCGGGCTCCGGCAAGTCGACGTTCCTGCGCTGCCTGAACCGCCTCGAGCAGCCCACCTCGGGCCACATCTTCTTCGAGGGGCAGGACATCTGCGCCCCGAAGGCCGACGTGAACGACATCCGCAAGCGCATGGGCATGGTGTTCCAGCAGTTCAACCTGTTCCCCCACCTCGATGCCGTTCATAACGTCATGCTCGCCCAGGAAAAGGTGCTCCACCGCTCCCGCTCCGAGGCGAAAGAGGTCGCGCTCAAGGAGCTTGCCCGCGTTGGCCTGGCCGAGCGCTCCGACTACTACCCCGACGAGCTCTCCGGCGGCCAGCAGCAGCGCGTCGCCATTGCGCGCGCCCTTTCCATGGAGCCGCACGTGATGCTGTTTGACGAGGCGACGAGCGCACTCGACCCCGAACTTGTACGCGGCGTGCTCGACGTTATGCGCGAGCTTGCGACGGGCGGCATGACCATGGTGGTCGTGACGCACGAGATGAGCTTCGCGCGCGATGTCGCCGACCGCGTGATCTTCATGGAAGGCGGCGTGATCGTGGAGGACGGCACGCCCGAGCAGGTCTTCGAGCATCCCAAGAGCGAACGCACCCGCGCCTTCATCGGCCAGGTGACGGGATAGGCAGGACGGCACAACCGATACCGAGCCGTTAACGATACGACAGCAATACGCCGCGGGGCCCGTTCCACAGTGGAGCGGGCCCCGCAGCTTGTTTATTGAGTTTCGAATGGGGCAGCCCTGCAGAGGAACATCACCTCACGCAGCGCCCGAGCGGTCGCTCCCGCCGCCGCCATCGCCGACGGGATGGATGCGGATGCGCCGGCTCCCCTGGGCGGCGAGACACGCACCCGCCATCGAATGCTAGCGTCCGCCGTGGTCTCCCGGGCGACGGCTGGAGCGGCGCGGAGAACTGCCGCTGCGGGCGCGGCCGCCTGCATACGACCCGCGATTGTCGCGACCGCCGGCGCGTCCGCCACGCGAACCACGGCGCCCGCGCTCCTCGGGGTAGTCGCTATTGCGCCAGTCGTGCGCCGCAGCCTGTTCGCGACCGTGCGCACCGCCACGACCGGAGCGACCGCGTCCATCGGAACGCCCGCTGCTCGAACTCCCCGAACGGCCGCCGCGACCCGCGCGCTCGGCGCCGCGAGCCTCACCTGAGGCACCCTCGTTGCGACGCTTGCCAGAACGGCGACGCTCGGTCGGAGCACCCTCGGCGCTGCGGTCAGTGCGACCAGTCCTCTTCTGCTGAGACATGCCGCCACGCTCGTCTGCAGAGGAGCGCGCGGAGACGTCCTTCCCCTCAGAGCCGCCAGATGCGGGCACGTCCTCACGCACGCGGACGCGCCCCGAACGCTTCGGGCGCGCGGCACGCGGCTCGCGCTCACCGCGCGAACGGTCGCCGCGCTTACGCTTAGACGTCGACTTCCCTCGCTTGGTCTTGCGCTTTGCAACCAAACGCCCCGGCACGCGATCCGGATCGACCGCCGGCGGCTCCTCGCCCGCATCCAGGCCCTCGGCATCGTACAGGTCGGCAATCTTCTTCATAAGGCCTTCGATGGCATAGAACTCAGATACGTCCTGAGTCGTCACGAACGTGAGCGCCCAGCCCAGCTCGCCGGCGCGGCCCGTGCGGCCGATGCGGTGGATGTAGTCAGTGGGCTCCACCGGTACGTCGAAATTCACCACGTAGCGAACGTCGCTGATGTCGATGCCGCGCGAGAGCACATCGGTCGCCACAAGCACGTCGGTCTCGCCCTTGCGGAACGCCTTGAGGGCACGCTCGCGCTGAGCCTGGCTGCGGTCGCCATGAATAGGCGCCGCCGAGATGCCGGCGCGGTTAAGGCGACGGCAGCAAGCGTCGGCACGGTGCTTGGTGCGCGTGAACACGATCACGCGCTGCGGCCCCTCCTTCTTGAGGACCTGGGCAAGCAGGGCGTTTTTGGCCTCGAGCGACACCGGCAGCACAAACTGATCGACGGTGTCGGCCGTGGCCGTCGCCGGGGCGATCTCGACGCGAACCGGATCGCGCACAAGATCGGTAATGGAGCCCACGGCCTTCTCGTCCAGCGTGGCGGAGAACAGCAGCGTCTGACGGTCCTCGCGGGTCTGGCTCACGATCTTGCGGACCTGAGGTAGAAAGCCCATGTCCAGCATGCGATCGGCCTCGTCGAGCACGAGCACCGACACCTCGTCCAGGTGGCAGGCGCCCTGCTCGAGCAGGTCGACAAGACGTCCCGGCGTAGCCACCAGCACGTCGCAGCCGCGCTTGAGGGCGCCGCGCTGCGGGTTGTAGCTCAGACCGCCCACCACGGTCACCGCAATGTGACGGGTGCGGGCAGCGATCTTGGTACACACCTCATCGATCTGCTGCGCAAGCTCGCGCGTGGGGGTGATGATGAGCATGAGGGGTCCACGGCCGCGAGCGCGCTTGCGGTCACGACCGGGGCGCATGACATGGCCGAGGTTGTTGAGCGACGGCAGCAGGAAGGCCGCCGTCTTGCCTGTGCCGGTCTGCGCGGCCGCAAGCAAGTCGCGACCCTCGAGCACCGCCGGGATGGAGGCCGCCTGGACAGGGGTAGGCTCGCTGTAGCGCAGGTCGCGCACGGCCTGAAGGACCGCGTCGGACAGGCCGAGATCGGCGAAGCTGGGGACGGACGGCTCGGCAGCCCCGTCCTGGTCGGCATCGGCCTGAGAGGCCGGCGTGGCCACAGGCGCGGCGGCAGACGCCGTGCCCTCCACGTCGCTCGACAGGTTACCTGCCGCCGAGGCGGCGTCGAAGAACTCTTCGGTTGTAGACATAGAGTCGTATTCCATTCTGCACGCGCCAGGCGTGCGGGAAGCGCGGCGCGTGGCGCCGCCTGGTGAACGATTGCTGGACGGCATCGCGCGAAATGCCGAGCTTGTCGGCCACATGGCGCGCGGGAGCAGAAACCGCCGCAGGACAGTATAGCCGCCATAGCCCTGACCCTATCACCAACTCCCCCGCCCGCACGCAAATCCCACGTCCTGCCAATCCCCCCCCCGGGAATTCCGTCCCAAAGCTGCCGCTGTGTTGAGATTATCCGCCTGGCTTTCATCCCCACTTGACACCCCCAGGGGGTGGGGGTGTAGGATGGCCTCGAACCACAGAGACGTCCAGGCGACAGACCAACAATCCTCGCTCAGGGGCGCCACCGATACGAAAGGACCGACATGGCTCACGAAACATTTGACGTGGGCGGCATGACCTGCGCGGCATGCCAGGCCCACGTGGAAAAGGCAGTCTGCAAGCTGTCCGGCGTGAACAACGTCGCCGTCAACCTGCTTTCCGGCTCCATGGCCGTCGACTTCGACGAGTCCCAGCTCTCAGACGACGACATCTGCTCGGCGGTCGACCGCGCCGGCTATTCAGCCGCACCCACCGCAGGAGCCGGAAGCGCAAGTACCGCGCAAGGCGGCGCCACACAGAGCGTCTCCAAGATGGAGTCGCCCACCAAGAAGCTCGAAGCCGCTGCGCATTCCATGAGGACGCGCCTCATCACCTCGATCGTGTTCTGGGTGCCCCTCTTCTACATTGGCATGGGACACATGCTGGGCTGGCCGCTGCCGAGCATCTTCACCGACGGCGTGCACTCCATGACGTTGGCGCTCACGGAGCTCATGTTGTTGCTCCCCATCATGTATATGAACCGCTCGT
The DNA here is from genome assembly GCF_002160065.1 of Collinsella sp. An2. Taxonomy (GTDB): domain Bacteria; phylum Actinomycetota; class Coriobacteriia; order Coriobacteriales; family Coriobacteriaceae; genus Limicola. The sequence goes on from NZ_NFJW01000006.1 coordinate 105,065, forward strand.
ACTTCATCAACGGCTTCAAGTCGCTCTTCCACGGTGCGCCCACCATGGATGCCCTGATTGCCATCGGAGCCACGGCGAGCGTCGCCTGGTCGGTGTACGCCATGTTCCTCATGGCAAACGCGCTTGCCGGAGGCACACCCGAGGCAGTCCACGAGGCTCACATGATCGGCATGGACAACCTGTATTTCGAGAGCGCCGGCACGATTCTTTCGCTCGTGACGGTGGGCAAATACCTCGAGACGCGCAGCAAGTCCAAGACGGGCGGCGCAATCGAGAAGCTGATCGACCTGGCGCCCAAGACGGCGACCATCGTGGATGAAAACGGCACCGAGACCGTAGTGGACGCCGACGCCATCGAGCTTGGGCAGACGGTGCTCGTGCGCCCCGGCGAATCGATCCCCGTTGACGGCGTGGTCCTTGAAGGAACGTCCGCCGTGGACGAGAGCGCACTCACCGGCGAGTCCATCCCGGTCGAAAAGGGCCCGGGCGACACCGTGAACGCGGCGACGATCAACCGCACCGGCGCTTTCACCTTCCGCGCAACGCGCGTGGGCGCCGACACGAACCTTGCAAAGATCATTCAGCTCGTCGAAGACGCCAACGCCACCAAGGCGCCCATCGCCCGCCTTGCCGACAAGGTGGCCGGAGTCTTCGTGCCGGCGGTGCTGGGAATCGCAGCCATCGCCTTCGTGGTGTGGATGATCGTCACGGGAGACGTGAACCATGCTCTTACCGCCGCCGTGGCCGTCGTGGTCATCAGCTGCCCGTGTGCCCTGGGGCTCGCCACGCCCGTCGCCATCATGGTGGGCACCGGCAAGGGCGCCGAGATGGGCGTGCTCTTCAAGAGCGCCGAAGCGCTTGAGACCCTGCACAAGGTAGGCACCGTCGTGCTGGACAAGACGGGCACGGTCACCGAAGGCAAGCCCGCTGTGACCGACATCCTGCCGGCAGTCGGCGAGGACGGACGCCCCGTGATGAGCGAGAAGGCCCTTATGAAGCTTGCCGCTGCGCTTGAGCGCAAAAGCGAGCATCCGCTTGCCGAGGCCATCATGGCACGCGCCGACGAGATGGGTATTGTGGGGCGCGTTGTGGATGACTTCCAGGCCGTGCCCGGACGTGGCGTGACCGCCCGCGAGGGTGCGAACACGATCGCCGCGGGCAACGCCAAGCTCATGGCGGAGCTCGGCATCGACGTTCCCGCCGACGAGCTTGAAACCTTCGCCCGCGACGGCAAGACGCCGCTCTTCTTTGCTCGCAACGGACGCCTCGCCGGAACCATCGCCGTGGCAGACGAGGTGAAGCCCACGAGCGCCGCGGCGATTCGAGCGCTTGGCGAGCTGGGCGTGAAGACGGTCATGCTCACCGGCGACAACCGCCTGACCGCCGAGGCCATCGCCCGACGCGTCGGCGTGACCCAGGTGATCGCCGACGTCATGCCGGCGGACAAGGAGCGCCATGTGCGCGAGCTGCAGGACGCCGGTGCGACCGTGGCCATGGTTGGTGACGGCATCAACGACTCGCCGGCGCTCGCCCGTGCCGACGTGGGCCTCGCCATTGGCACCGGCGCCGATATCGCCAAGGAAGGCGCCGATGTCGTGCTCATGCGCAGCGACCTTCTGGACGTGGCGCGCGCCATCGAGCTGTCGCGCGGGGTCATTCGCAACATCAAGGAAGACCTCTTCTGGGCGCTCTTCTACAACGCCTGCGGTATCCCACTTGCGGCGGGGGTATTCTATCCCCTGCTTGGCTGGCAGCTATCGCCGATGTTCGGCGCGGCAGCCATGAGCCTGTCGAGCGTCTGCGTGGTCACGAACGCTTTGCGCCTGCGCGGATTCCGTCCCAAGGTTTCCGACCGCATTGCTGCGGAGGAATAGATAAGACCGACCGATAGAAAAGGAGATCATCATGCACTACACCATCAAGACCGAAGGCCTGCACTGCGGACACTGCGACGCTTCCGTCGAGTCCGAGCTCATGAAGGTCGCTGGCGTCACTGACGCCGACGCCAACCACGAGACCAACACCGTTGAGGTCGACTGCGACGGCGAGGTCGCGCCGGAGGCGCTCAAGGCTGCCGTGGCCGCCGCGGGCGACTTCAAGGCCCTCTCCGTTGCCGCTGCCTAGTCATGCAGGCCGACACCGACAAGACGCTCCGTCTGCTTAAGACCGCACGCGGCCAGATCGACGGCATCATCAAGATGGTCGAGTCCGATCGCTACTGCATCGATATCTCGACGCAGCTCATGGCTACGCAGTCCATTCTTGGGCGCATCAACGCCGACGTGCTGAAGGCACATATCGAGCACTGCGTGCGGACGGCCGTGGAGTCCGGCTCCGACCAGGAAAAAGACGAAAAGCTGGCCGAGGTCGAGCGCATCATCGACAAGCTGACGAAGTAGGTTGGCAAAGACGTGCTCGCATGGTCGCGTGGGGCTCGTGCGAACTACCGCGCTGGCTGCTGGACTGGCCACCGTGCGGACTACTGCGCAGACCGCCGTGCAATCGCAGACATGGCGAGCCTCCAAGGCGCCCGGAACCCGGAAGCAACAACCGGGTTCCAGGCGCCTACGTGTCACGCGGCGTGGGGCCATGCGAAACGCAGCTCGTCAGCTTTTTCTGACGCTAGAATCACCCCAAGAATGACCGCGTGCGTTCTGGGTATCACTTACGGGATTGACCAAGCCCGCACAGAAAGACGATGACCCTCTATGCAAGACTTCATGAAGGACCGATACGGCGTCGACGACCTTTCGCTTGCCCTGGGCGGCGTAGGCGTCGTGCTCACCCTGGTGGGGACCATCTTTTCGCTCCATCCCCTCTCCTACGTAGCGCTCGTGCTGCTGGTGCTCGCCCTTGTACGCGCGCTATCTAAGAACAGCGCGGCACGACAGCAGGAAAACGACGCATTCCGTCGCATCATGGCCCGGATTCCTGGTCTGGGGTCCCGTTTTGGCGGCTCCTCGAGCAGCCGCAGCGGTTCGCGTCCCTCGAATGCCGGCGCCGCTGCATCCGACTTCAAGCGTCAGGCGCGTACCGCCAAGAAGATGTGGAAGGATCGCAAGACGAAGGCGTTCCTCAAGTGCCCCACCTGCGGCCAGACGCTCTCTGTCCCCAAGGGCAAGGGGCGCATCATCGTCACCTGCCCCAAGTGCCACACCAGGATGGAGACGAAGTCGTAAGGCGGCTGAAACGAAGCCGCAAAGCTACTGAGCCGGGGCCAAGAATGTGACCGGCCTACTTCCTGCTATAGGCACGGCCCCGCCGTATGCATGGCCGTGCCCCGCGCATCCCTGAGCCCTGAACGCGATCGGCCGGCTCATCGCCACGAGTGTAGCTCTGCCGTGAATGCGACCCAGCCCCGTGTGGCCATGGATACAATCGGTCGGCTCTCTGCCGTAAGCGCGGCTCTGCTACCGCGAGCGTGTCCGTGGGACCGAGAACGCGATCGACCGGTTCATCACCACGAGCTTGACTCTGCCGCGAATGTGACCCAGCCCCGCGGCAATCAGTCGGCTCTCCGTCGTGAGTGCGACCCTGCTGCAAGCATGTCCCTGGCCCATTTCTGATGTTTTGAATTCTTTTCTGCGCGAGGCAGCTTAGCCAGCGCAGCTGCGTTTACACCGGACGCCTCGGCTACCTGCAGGGCAGGCGTCTCGGTGAGATTTGAGACAGATTCCGGCAAGATTCGTGCCACGTCCCGGTAAGAAATCGCCAAGATACCCGGGTCTACCCTCTCCACAAGCCGTTGCTTCATCGATGGAGGCAGCGACGTTGTATGAGAGGAAGCCCCATGGATATCTCAACGAACAACGGAACAGAAATGACCGGGATCGCGTCGACGCACACCTCCTCGACCGCATGCCAACGAATTCCACCCGACTCGCGCCCTGTCCCTCCGCATACAACATCGCCCACTATGCGCCCGGCGACGGGAGAACCCGGCGACTCACTCGAAGAACGCCGCAAACTGCTTGACGACGTCACGCACAGCATCGATGCTGCAGCGGACTATTGGGCGACGCGCAAAGAGGAGTTCCTTTGGCTTGCCGGCGAGCTGTACCTTGGTTTTGTCGATCCCGCCATGTTCTACGGTGAGGAGCCGTTTTTCGAACAGGACATGTTCAATCTCCTCTTTACCGAATGGACGCTCTTCGAATTTCCTTTCTATAAGGGGCTTACGCCGTTGCAAGAGTACGCGGCTCACCCGCCTGTTGATGCCTCCCCGCAGGACGTGCGCTGGATGCGAGAAGTCATGGACGCTCAATTCTTCTCACGGTTCGAGATACGCCACAAAGAACCCGCGAGTGGCATGACCACGCTGGTCGACGTCTGCACCAGCAAACGTTACGACGTGTTTGACGAGGTGCTGTGCAACGTTGACCGTTGGAAGAGCGGAACCATCGCTATGCGAATCGCCCGTGTGGGAGATCTCTGGCTGCACGTGGGAAAAGTCCATCTGTATGACCGCGCCGAGGCTCACTTCACTGCGGTCGACGGGCCGGGAGCTTTTCATCCCGAAGACCGCATCAATAAACCTTGGGCCGAGCAGGCCGGCTTTTACCTGCGGCTCATTCGCGACCTCATCGGCCTCGATGGGCGCTATCGCGCAACGACCAAACTGGTATCGACAGAATGGTCCGACCGATAACACGGGGCAAGGCGGTGTGCGGCCACGATACTGCGGCAAAACACACGCTGCGGGTAGGGCGAGGAGCTAAACTGCGGCAATCCACACGCTCGAGGCCCTCTAGAAGGGGTCTGAGCGTGTGGATTGTTACAACATAGAATCCGGGCGTGTGGATTGCCGTAGAACACCGCCGGCGGGCGAGATGCAGCCAGCGTTACCGAACGCCGCCGGGAAGCGACGCACGGCTCACGTCGCAGAACACCGCAGGGGGCGTGCCGAAGCCCACATCGTCGAAAACAGTCAGGGAGCGAGGAGCGGCCCGCGTCGCCAAAACCACCGATGCGTACAGGCACCCCATCGCGCAGAACCGGCCGACGCACAATGAAGCCATCCACCCTCGCGTCAAACAGCCTCGCGTTAACCAACCTCACGCTCATTGAAAGGAGTGTCGATGCGCCCCACTTCAAATGAACAAGCATGGAAACCGGCTCCACGGAAGCATGCGTCACAAGATCCAACGCTGCGAACGACAGAGCACGCCGGACGGTGGAGCGCTTCACCAAAGTACCCCGCGAGCGAATTGACGCATCGCCCCTCATCGGATCGGCTACTCAAGCGCCCTTCTGAACAACCCCATGAGCGCCGCGCGTCCGAAGAACCGCCCACGGGCAACATGAGTCAGCGAATGCGCGCTGCAGCGCGATATGAGCAGCTCGCCAAAGATGCAGCAGCTTCTGATAGGCTTATCGCCCCTCAAACGGCATCCGACCGTGAACTGCTGCGGCGCCGTCTGCGCAGCGGTCAACTTATCTCGCCCGCAAACGGACTGTATGCCCCCGCCGACCAATGGCGCGCGCTCGATCCCCGTTCGCGCGCACTCAAGCTCATCCGCTCCCTCGCCGCATTGCACGACTCTTGGACATTCCGTTCGCATTCTGCCGCGCTGTTGTGGGATCTCGATGTCCCCTATCCACTTCTCATGCCAATACGCGTCATCGCACAGAGCCGACCGACACGGGATGGGTCAACGCGCACGCGAAGGCTCTCGCCAAGGGACCGGATCGTGCCAGTTGGCGGAATCAGGGCGACATCATTCTGGACAACGGTGTATGAATCCCTCACGGAGGCGCCCTTTGATCTTGGTCTTGCTGTAGCAGACTCGGCGCTTCGGCTGTCTGGCATGAACTCCCGCACTGCATGGGACGCTATGTACGAAGAAGCTGCGCGTCGACATAAGCTGCCCCGCGTGCGCTTCATCCTGCAACATGCAGACCCCAAATCGGAAAACGGTGGTGAGTCGCGCGTCCGGGCGTTCTTAATCATGAATGGGTATCAAATTCCCGAACTTCAAGTCGAGCTGCCGAATCCCATTGAATCGGGCGGCACGTTTCGCGTCGACTATCTATGGATGCTTGCAGATGGAAGCATCGTTATTGGAGAATTTGACGGCAAGGCAAAATACCAGGACGAGAATTACCTGCAGGGCGGCAGCGCACTCGACGCAATCATCCAGGAGCGTCAGCGAGAAAGCCGTCTCACCCTGCTCGGTTATCCGGTGCTGCGATTCACCTTCGACGATCTGACGCATCCTGCACGCTTGCGGCGGCTTCTTGATACCGCGGGAATTCCCAGGGACGAAAACGCCGCGGCGCACATACGACAGAAGTGGAATGTCCTTCGATAGTACGCCGACCCTACCTCTGCCCTTTCGGAACTCGTCGTCCCTTCTGCCGCATTCCAAGTGTCCAGCAATCTGTTCTGCGGCAAAACACACGCTGCGGGGAGGGTGAGGGGCTAAACTGCGGCAATCCACACGCTCGAGGCCCTCTAGAAGGGGTCTGAGCGTGTGGATTGCCACAACATAGAATCCGGGCGTGTGGATTGCCGCAGAATGCAGCCGGAGGGCGGGGCGCAGCCCACATTACCGAACACCGCCGGAGGGCGAGACGCGACCCACGTCGCAGAACACCGCCGGAGGGACAAGATGCAACCGACATGACCGAACTCGTCGAGACAGCCGAACGGACGCATACGGAGACGCGGCCCACCTTACGTACCCGCTGGCACGGATGGGCACACTTCCGACACCGCACGCGGGCGCTCCTGCAGCGGCAAGGCTACAGGCCGAGAGCCTCCGTCACCTCGGCAACACAGGCGAGGGCGTCGGCCATGGCGTTCACCACAAGCGAGGAGCCGTTCCGGGCATCGCCTGCGGCAAACACGAGCGCGCGCTTCTCGGCAGCGTCGGCACCATGCGAGCCCTCAGCAGCCGCATCTTCGCGAAGCGCGCAGCGATGCGACCCCTCCTTCGCCATCACCGGCAGCGGACGTCCCTCAGAGGCGATCGCCACATCCAGTGCGTCGAACACGCCATGCTCGGGACCGGTAAACCCGCAGGCAATCAGCACCAGCTGGGCCGGCAGCTCGTGATCGGAGCCCTCGATATGGTCCGGACGACCGGCACTCCAGTCGAGGTCGACCACGTGCAGCGCACGCACATGACCCTCGTCGTCCAGCTCGACTTCGGTCGTATCGACAGCCCAGGAACGCATCTCACCACCCATAAGGGAGATGGCCTCCTCCTGGCCGTAATCGGTCTTGCCCACGTTGGGCCACTCGGGCCAGGGATTGCTGGGCAGACGTCGAGCCGGCGGAGCGGGCATAAACTCAAGCTGGCGGACCGAGCGAGCACCTTGACGCACCGCCGTACCCACGCAGTCGTTACCGGTGTCACCGCCGCCGATAACCACCACGTCAAGGCCGGCCGCGTCAACGGCGGGCTCCCCGCCATCCAGGACCGCCTTCGTTGCCGCCGTGAGGTAATCCACCGCGAGCACCACGCCAGGCGCGTCAGCGTTTGCAGCCGAGATTCCGCGCGCGGCGCCGGCACCCACCGACACCACGACCGCGTCAAACTCGTGTGCGAGTTCCTCAGCAACGTCCGCCTGTGATGCGTCGACGCCCAGGCGGAACTCGATACCCAGCTCCTGCATGAGCGCCACGCGGCGCTCCACCACGTCTTTCGGCAGCTTCATGTTGGGAATGCCGTACATAAGCAGGCCGCCCGCACGGTCGGAGCGCTCTACAACCGTCACCTGCGCGCCGCGGCGGGCAAGCTCCCACGCCGCCACCAGGCCGGCAGGACCAGAGCCCACCACGGCGACGCGCGGGGCGCCCTCCCCCGCCGCCTCAAACCGACGAGGACCGCCGTGCGCCCACTCCCAGTCGGAGATAGCGCGCTCGTTATCGTGGATGGTCGTGGGCTCGTCGTTCACGCGCCCCAGGTTACAGGCAGCCTCGCACAACGCGGGACACACCCTGCTGGTGAACTCCGGCATGGGGCTCGTCAGCGCCAGACGCGCTGCAGCCTGATCCCACTGCCCGCGATAGACGAGCTCGTTCCATTCCGGAATGAGGTTGTGCAGCGGACAGCCGCTCGGCCGCGCCGACCCAAACGAAGCGCCCATCTGGCAGAAGGCGACTCCACACATCATGCAGCGGCTGGCCTGGACGCGCTGCGCCTCGGCATCGAGGTTCACATACAGCTCGTCAAAGTCGTGAACGCGCTCGTCCACCGGCCGCAGGCTATGCGCCTGGCGGTCATGGTCGAGAAATGCTCCCGGCTTGCCCATCTTGAAATCCTTTCTCTATTGCCCGCCGAAATCCCCGGACGGACGCAGGAGTGTCCTTAGAAGAGCGAGGGTCCGGAGCGGCCCCGTCATCTCGCGCGCTGGCGACATGCGTGGGGCCGCCTCCGGCATCTCACGCGGTTACCGCTTCGAAGGCGGTCTCAAGCGCCTCGGCATGCGTGGCGCCGTTGCGCTCTTCGGTCGCGACGATCTGCATGACATGCTCATACTCCGGCGAGACCACCTTGCGGAAATGCCGCGCCACATGGGCGAAGCGATACAGTAGGCGAATGCCGCGCGGGCTTGCCGTGTAGCGCACGTGCTCCTCGAGCAGATCGTGAATCTGGTCGAGCTCGGCCTGCGTGGGGTCGACCACGTGCACACTGCCCATATTGCATCGCGAGGCAAGCGTGCCGTACTCATCGAACACGAAGGCCACGCCGCCCGTCATGCCGGCGGCGAAGTTCTGACCAACCTCGCCGAGCACGAGCACGCAGCCGCCGGTCATGTACTCGCAGCCACAGGTGCCCACGCCCTCGACAACCACGGTGGCACCGGAGTTGCGCACCGCGAAGCGCTGGCCGGCAAGGCCGTTCACAAAGCCGCGGCCGCCCGTGGCGCCGTAGAACGCGACGTTGCCCACGATGGCGTTCTCGTCGAACTTGAACGTAGCCGTCTCGGGCGGGCGAACCGAGACGATGCCGCCCGAAAGACCCTTGCCAAAGTAGTCGTTGGCGTCGCCGGTCACGTTGAGCGTGATGCCTGCCGGCAAAAACGCGCCGAAGCTCTGGCCGGCCGAGCCGTCGCAGTCAACCACGATGGACCCTTCGGGCAGTCCCTCGGGATGTGCCCGGGTAACTTCGCTGCCCAGGATGGTGCCCACGCAGCGGTTGACGTTCGCGATGTCCGCACGGAAGTGCACGGGCCGCAGATGCTCGCGAGCATCGCGGGTGACCGGCAGGAACAGGGTGGCATCGAGCGTGCGCTCGAGCTCTGAGTCCGCAGCCATCTCCGGCAGGAAGTGGCGACCGGCCGCGCCCTCGATATGCGCACCGAACTCGCAGGTCGCACGCGCCAGGACCGGCGAGAGATCCATGAGGTTGGCCTTCCAGTTGCCCTCGACGCCCACCTGGCGCAGGCACTCAGGATGGCCCACCATCTCATCGACGGTACGGAATCCAAGGCGAGCCATGACGCCGCGCATCTGCTCTGCCACGAACAGCATGAAGTTCTCGACGTACTCCGGCTTGCCGGCGAAACCGCGGCGCAGACGGCAGTTCTGGGTGGCGATGCCCGCAGGGCAGGTGTCCTGCTGGCAGTCACGCTGCATGAGGCAACCCATGACGATGAGCGGCATGGTGGCGAATCCGAACTCCTCGGCGCCCAGCAGGCATGCCACCGCGACGTCAGTGCCGTCCATGAGCTTACCGTCGGCCTCGAGCACCACGCGGGAGCGCAGGCCGTTCTGCAGCAGCGTCTGCTGCGCCTCGGCCAGTCCCAGCTCGAGCGGCAGGCCCGCGTGCCAGATGGAGTCGCGCGGCGCCGCACCCGAGCCGCCGTTGTGGCCCGAGATCAAGATCTTGTCGGCCGCGCCCTTGGCCACGCCGGTGGCGATGGTGCCAACGCCCGCCTCCGAGACGAGCTTCACGCTCACACGGGCGCGCGGGTTGGCGTTCTTCAGGTCGAAAATCAGCTCGGCCAGGTCCTCGATGGAGTAGATGTCGTGATGGGGCGGCGGCGAGATGAGACCGATACCCGGCGTGGAGCGGCGCACCTCGGCAATCCAGGGGTACACCTTCTTACCCGGAAGATGTCCGCCCTCGCCCGGCTTGGCACCCTGAGCCATCTTGATCTGGATCTCGGTCGCAGAGCACAGGTAGCGGCTCGTCACGCCAAAGCGGCCCGACGCCACCTGCTTGATGGCGGAGTTAGCGGAGTCTCCGTTGGGCAGCGGCGTCTCGCGGCGCGGGTCCTCGCCGCCCTCGCCAGAGTTGGAGCGCCCGTGCAGGCGGTTCATCGCAATGGCCAGACACTCGTGGGCCTCACGGCTGATGGAGCCGAAGGACATGGCGCCCGTGTTAAAACGCTTGACGATTTCGCGCGCGCTCTCGACCTCGTCGAGGGGCACCGGCGTGCGGCTTGTGAAGTCAAAGTCCAGCAGGTCGCGCAGACGAACGGCGCGACCGGTGCGATGCAGGCGCTCGCTGTAGGTGGCAAAGAGGTCAGGATCGTCCTCGCGACAGGCCTTCTGCAGCAGGTAGATGGTCTGCGGGTCGATGAGGTGATCCTCGCCGCCCAGCGGACGCCATTTGGTAAGGCCCAGGCTCGGAAGCTCGGACGGAGCCGGGCTCGACGCGATCTTGTCGGCATCGTCCACGCGCTCGCGCAGCTCGCGCTCGACGTCATTCACACCCAGTCCGCCCACACGGCTCACCGTGCCGGCGAAGTGACGCTCGACGAACTCCTGGTCGAGGCCGACCGCCTCGAAGATCTGCGCGGAGTGATAGCTCTGCACCGTCGAGATGCCCATCTTGGACATGATGGAGACGATGCCCGCCGTCGCAGCGCGGTTGAAGTTCGCGATACCTTCCTCCGCAGTGAGCGCGTGTCCGTCCTTCGCGTGAAGGTCGCTGCGCTCGGCGAAAGCGCGGATGCAGTCGTGCGCCATGTACGGGAAGATTCCGCTCGCGGAGTACCCCACAAGCGCTGCGAAGTCGTGGGCAGACACGGCGTCACCCGTCTCTACCACCAGGTCGGCGAAGGTGCGCACGCCCGCGCGAATCAGGTGGTTGTGCACGGAGGAGACAGCCAGAAGCGACGGGATGGGAACCTCGTCGGCGCCGGCGCGGTCGGACAGCACGATGATGTTCGCACCGTCGCGCACGGCCTGCTCGACCTCGGCCGCGAGACGCTCAAGCGCTTCCTCAAGCGCCCCGACGCCGGCCGCACGCACGAACACGGCGCGGAACCGACGCGCATGAAAGCCCACGCGGTCGATGGCGCAGATACGGTCGAAGTCCTCCTGCGTAAGAAGCGGCCCCGGCAGGCGCACGAGCTGGCAGGACGTGCGGGAATCCTCGAGCAGGTTGCCGTGGTTGCCCAGATAGAGCACCGTCGAGGTCACAAAGCTTTCGCGCAGAGCGTCAATCGGCGGGTTCGTGACCTGGGCAAAGAGCTCGAAGAAGTAGTCGAAGAACGAACGATGGCGCTGGGACAGGCATGCAAGCGGCGCATCGATACCCATGGAGGCCAGCGGTGTCGAGCCGGTCTGCGCCATGGGGCGAACCACCTCGTCGACATCGTCCCAGTGGTATCCCAGCCGGGCCATGCGTACCACCGGGTCGACGCCCGCGTCTGCAGGACGGGTCGCGGCAGCAGGAAGCGCGAGGTCGAACACCTCGAGCGTCTCCTCGGCAATCCAGTCTCGGTAGGGCTTCTCTTTGGCAAAGCGCTCACGCAGCTCGTCGTTGTACACGACGCGCCCCGAGCCCAGATCGACCTCGAGCATCTCGCCCGGCCCCAGGCATCCCGCGGTCAGCACGTTCGCCGGGTCGACCTCGATGGTGCCCACCTCGGAGGAAAGCAGGAATCGGTCGTCGCGCGTCACGTAATAGCGCGCCGGACGCAGGCCGTTGCGGTCGAGCGCGGCGCCCAGCACGCGGCCGTCCGTGAACGCGACCGCCGCGGGGCCGTCCCAAGGCTCCATAAGCATGGACTGGTAGGCATCGTAGGCGCGGCGCGTCTCAGACAGCGCGGCATTGTGGTCCCAGGGCTCAGGGATAAGCAGCGACACAGCGCGGGACAGCGGGCGTCCGTTCATAACCAGAAACTCGAGCACGTTGTCCAGGATCGCGGAGTCGGACCCTTCGCGGTTGATGATGGGCAGCACGCGCTCCAGGTCGTGCTGGAGCAGCGGCGAATACAAGTTGGGTTCACGGGCGCGGATCCAGTTCACGTTGCCCTTGAGCGTGTTAATCTCGCCGTTGTGAATGATGTAGCGGTTGGGGTGCGCGCGCTCCCAGCTGGGCGTGGTGTTGGTGGAATAGCGCGAGTGCACAAGCGCGACGGCCGTCTTGACCGCGGCGTCATTGAGGTCGGTGAAGAACCGGCGCATCTGGGTGGCCACCAGCATACCCTTGTAGACAATAGTGCGCGAGCTCATCGAGCAAATGTAGAAGATCTTGCCCTTCAGTGCATGCTCGGCGTCCGCACGCTTCTCGATCATACGGCGGCACACGTAGAGGCGTCGCTCGAAGGCATCGCCCGGCTCGACCCCCTCGGGACGGCCCAGGAACGCCTGCAGGATGGTCGGCATGCACGCGCGCGCCGTCTCACCCAGGTCGTGCGGGTCCACGGGAACCTTGCGCCAAAACAGCAGGGGCACGCCCGCCTCGGCACAACCCGCCTCAAACGTGCGGCGCGCGTCCTCCACGCCCTGATCGTCCTGCGGGAAGAACAGCATGGCCACGCCGTAGCCGCCCTCGTCCGGCAGAATATGACCGCACTTCTGCGCCTCCTTGCGGAAGAACGTGTGCGGCACCTGGAACAGAATGCCTGCGCCGTCACCGGTATTGTGCTCAAGACCCTTGCCGCCGCGGTGCTCGAGGTTCACGAGCACCGAGAGGGCGTCGTCGAGCATCTGATGCGACCGGGTGCCATTCATGCTGGCCAGCGCGCCGATGCCGCATGCGTCATGGTCGAACTCTGGCCGATAGAGGCCCGCTGCGGCCTGCGACGCTGCGGGGCGTCGATCCTTGCTCGTCTGCATCTGCGTCTCCTTCGTCGTTCCGAGCGCCCGCCGGCGCACAGGGCAGCCGGGGACGCGGATGAAGCTGACTTATCGTAGGGCCGGGCCGTTGCGAAACCGTTGCCCCCATGTTTCGCCCCCGTTTCGAAACACAGGTGTAACGGGACCGCGCGGCGCCTCCACGGCCCCTACAATAGGAGGGTCAGTCGCATTGTCGAGCGGCCACGAACAAAGGAGAATCATGGCTACCCCGCTTCCGGCACGTTCCATCGTAGACATGCACACCCACACGCACTTCTCGGACGGCGTGGGCACCTTTATGCAGAACGCGGATGCCGCCGTCGCGGCCGGATGCCGCGTTATCGTTTCCACCGACCATCTCACGCTGCCCCGCTGCATGGACCCCGCAGGAGAGGTTCAGGTCACCGAGGACCAGCTTCCCGCGCACCGGGCTTCCTGGCACGAGGCCTGTGCGACGCATCCCGAGCTCGAGTATCTCTATGGCTTCGAGTGCGATTGGTACGAGGGCTGTGAAGACAACATCGTGCGCTGGACCGCCGGAGCGCAGATTCGCCTGGGGTCGGTCCACTGGCTGGGCACTCAGGATGACGGAGCCTGGATCGACGATGCCACCGACCAGCATATCTGGACCGAGCTGGGGCCCGACGAGGTATGGCGCCGTTACGCAGCGACCTGGTGCCGCGCCTGCGAGTGCCCGCTCTTTGATACCATGGCCCACCCCGATCTCGCCATGCGTTTTGTAAACGAGGGCTTTGCACCCACCATCGACCTGACGCCGCTCTGGGACGAGATGGCCGCCTGCGCCCACGACACCGGCAAGCGTGTGGAGCTCTCCACCGCCGGCTGGCGCAAGGGCGTTGGAGACTACTATCCCTCCGAAGGGCTCCTCGCGCGGTTCCACCACGCGGAGGTGCCGCTCACCGTCGGGTCGGACGGACATACGCCGGGCGATATCTGCGACGGCATCTTGAAGGCATACGACCACGCCGCATCGTTTGGCTACCGCACCGTCGAGGTGCCGCGAGCAGACGGCTCTTGGGAACAGATGCCCATCGTCGCGTAGGAGTCGCGCTGTTTGGCCCCGGGGCTGAATGCCCCGGGGCTTCAGAAGGCCTCTAGACAAGAAAATGGCCCGGTTGCCCGGGCCATCATTCACAGCGTCACGTTGTGCAGGGGTCGTTACTCCTCGACCAGCTCAAACTGATCCGGGCCAACGCCGCAAACGGGGCAGACGTAGTCCTCGGGAAGCTCAGGCGTGTCGACCTCGACCTCGTAGCCGCAGACGACGCACACGAACTTGTAGGTCTTCTTCTCGTCAGCCATGGTACATCCTTTCGTAGGCGATGAACGTATGGCTAGTATATCCGCCCGGGCACCGTTCAAACCCGCAAATCTGCCGACGGCATATCTTCGCAAATAGGACACAATATTAGTATCATTTTATTGTGTGGCCGTTATTTGCCTCGGCTCGCTCTTCCACTTACCACCAATCCCGATCCATCAGGTCAATAACATCGAACAGGGACGGGACGACCGCATTCGCGAGGTCGTATTCCCTCTGACCAGGTGTGACCATGTCAGGGACCATAATCGAATAACATCCAGCTCGATAGGCAGCTTCAATTCCGTTGGGGCTGTCCTCCAGCACCACACACTCTGAAGGCGAATATCCCAGACGTCGAGCGGCGAGTTCGAAGATTTCAGGTTCAGGCTTCGCACGCCTTACTACATCGCCCGTAACAATCGCATCAAACCGCTTCGTAATACCTGCTCGATCAAGTAGCCGCCTACAATACGCCGCACCTGCCCCGGTCGCCACCGCTCGACGCAATCCCCACGTCTCAAGAGCATCGAGCAGAGCGAGCAGCCCGGGCTTGCAGATGTCGTCGCATGTCGCAAGTAACGACTGGAACCTTAGACGTTTACGAGAGAGAAGCTCATCGGCCGCAGAAACGCTGCCAGCCGCCTCGACAAACAAAGATCGCATCTCAGTTGCATTTACGCCCTGCGTACGCACCATAAAGGCATCGTCGATTCGAATGCCCATCTGCCGAGCTGCATCATACAGAGAAATCCAATGCAACCGCTCGGTTACAAACATAAGGCCATCCATGTCAAAGATGACAGCACGCGGCCGCACGGGCGCGCCCGGTTTCGCTGACAAACCCCTTAATACCCGAGCATGCTCCCTTTCGTCACTCGGCATTACGGTCTCACCTTCCCTCAGGATGCACAACCGGCACACCCACCTGCCTACGGGCTTCGTCTAGAATACGCTGCACTGCTACGCTATGTCTCAACGCTTGTTCACCAGCAGCGTAATCGCCCATGTGCATAATCTCTGCAAAGCGTCGCAGCTCGTGATAAAGGCGCGGCACCGAACCATCCTCGGCAAACGATCCCTCTCCTCCGCGATACAGAGACCATGAAAACTCCGAGAACGCATTGGGCCGAGCCGTCGAATGAATGAATCCCTCATCTCCCTCAATGCTAATCGAATCGACGGTCTTGCAATCTTTTGCACCAATAAGTGAACAGACGAACGTCGGATAGGTCATCACCAGCACGCCCGATGTATCAATGCCACGCTCGATGTTGGCGGTGTACGACACGCTCTCAGGCACGCCGAAAAGCCCCACCACGAAGTGAACGTTGTAGACATTCAAATCCATGAGCGCGCCGCCACTTTTAGCCGGGTCGAAGACCGGCGGTAGATCCCCGCGCTTAAATGCGTCATAGCGTCGCGAATATTGCGAATAATTGAGCGCCACAATCTTGATATCACCAAGTCGCGGTACCAGAGTGTTCGCCATATCGTAAGCCGGCGTATATTGATTGCTGGTCGCTTCAAACAAAAAGAGGCCGCGTTCCTGAGCCAGCGTCGCCAACGACTCGGCCTCCTCAACGCACGAACAGAATGGTTTCTCGCATATTACCGACTTACCTTGCTCCAAAGCTTTCCGAGAGAAGTCGTAATGCAGCACATTGGGCACCGCAACATATATCACGTCAAGCGTCTCGTCAACGACCATCTTCTCATAGTCGAGATACACCCGATCGATGTCGTAATCATCGGCAAGTGCATGCAAACGCCTCTCCATATCCGGCGTAGCGCAGATCGCCTTCACCTTCAGCTCCGAAATCTGCTGCTGAGCTTGGAGGAAAGCCGGAACGATGGTCCCTGCACCAGCTATCCCTACATTCATTGCTCTCTCCTTCAGTCAACAGGGCGCACTGCACCAAGTACGAGTACCGCAGGTGCAGCACGCCTCAAGCTTGCTTTATCGATCCAAATCGTCTAGATCCTCGCCGTTGGTTGCAATGACCTTCTTGAACCAATAGAAACTGTCTTTTCGACTTCGTTCGAACGAGCCCGTTCCATCATCGTGCCGATCGACATAGATGAAGCCATAACGCTTCTTGTACTCCCCCGTTCCACACGACACCAAATCAATTGGACCCCACATGAGGTATCCCATGAGGTCAACATGGTCAACAGTCACAGCTTCATGCATAGCCTGGATATGTTTACGCAGATAGTCGATACGGTACGAGTCATGGATGGAACCGTCTGTCTCCACGGTGTCTTGAGCGCCCATGCCGTTTTCTACAACAAACAGAGGCAGCTGGTAGCGATCCTCGAGCTGGTTGAGCGCTACGCGCAGACCTACCGGATCAATTTGCCAGTCCCATTCGGTTATCTCAAGGTAGGGATTGCGTCCACCCTTGGCAACATTTCCAACGAGTTCTTTTAGCGGCTCAACGCTCTCGACCGACGAGAAATAGTAGCTCAGTGAAATGAAGTCCACCGTACCGGCGCGCAGGTCGTCTTTATCGCCCGGCTCCATTTTGGGTGTGTAACCCAAACGATCCCATACCTGCTGACAAAGATTGGTATAGCGTCCGCGCGCCTGAACATCCAAGAAGTAGAACTGTGGAAGCATCTTTTCGCGGTTCTTAACCTGGTCTTCGGGGCGACACGTGTAGGGGTACGATAAATGATAAATCACCATGGCACCAACGCGATTTGCCGGATCGACCTCATGCGCGATCTTGGCAATACGCGCCGCAGCAACAAGTTGATAGTGTGCCGCCTGCACGCGAACCTGATTCATCACCTCATCATCGCGATAAACAATACCCGCCTGATGCCAGGGCTTTGGACTGATAAAGAGGCCGTTAATCTCGTTGAACGTAAGCCAGCAGGTGACTTTGCCACGATACCGCTCAAGGCAGGTGCGGGCATAACGCACGGCAAGATTGACCATCTCGCGGCTACGCCACGAACCGTATTTCTTCACAAGCGCGAGCGGCGTATCGTAATGGAACAGCGTCACCACCGGCTTGATGCCGCGTGCGTTCAGGTCATCGAAAAGACGGTCATAAAACGCAAGGCCCGCCTCGTTGGGCTCGGAATCGTCACCGTTGGGAAAAATCCGCGTCCAGGCAATAGAGACGCGCAAAGCCTTGAAACCCATCTCGGCAAAGAGCTCTACGTCGCCAGGAAACCGATGGTAAAAGTCAATGCCGTCGTGACTTGGAAAAAGCACGCCTTCGACCGGCTTGTCGTAAATCTTACGTGGAACGCCCTTGGCGCCACGAGCCTCTACATCCGCAGTGGAAAGACCTTTACCATCCTCACGATACGCACCTTCGACCTGCCAGGCAGCCATGGCACCGCCCCAGAGAAAATCCTTTGGGAATCCCATAATGTTTTACGCTCCAATCAGAATCTGACCGCCTGCCATATCTACCGACATAGCACCGGATGCTTTGGACACCACCACAGGCACAACCGTCGAATAGCCTTCTGCCTCGATGGCGGGAATGTCGAATTCGATGAGCAGCTGACCCTTAGCAACACGTTCTCCCTGCGTCACATGGGTGGTAAATCCACGGCCATTGAGTTTTACTGTGTCGATGCCTACATGAATGAGCACCTCGGTGCCATCATCGCTAGTAAGTCCAATAGCATGCCCGGTAGGAAACAACGCCGTCACGGTGCCATCACAGGGCGCAAGCACCTTGCCCTCACGTGGCAGAACGGCAAATCCATCACCGAGAACGCCTGAGGAAAAAGCCTCGTCGGGCACCTGAGAAAGGGACACAACGCTTCCGGCAACAGGCGCATCGATGACCAACGTTGGCATCCCGCCAGCTTCGACCGTGCTGCCCGCAGCTCCGCCGTCGATGCTCGGTGCCTTTGCGAGAGGCATGGCATGCTGTGTAGGTTCAGCGATCTCCCCGGCAAGAAGCTCGTCCTCTTCGAGCGACTTCTCACGGTAAAACACGATCGTGAGGATAAATGCGACGAGCATGCCGACCACGATGCAGCAAGCCATCTTCACCACGCCGGACATATCTCCCGTGTTGACATCAATGAAATTCGCGAGCGCAAACAGGCCGACACCACCGGAATAAATCCTGATCTGCATAAGACCAACGAGCGCACCCGCAACGCCGGCGCCGATGCTAGCGCAAACAAAAGGAATCTTACGCGGAAGGCTAATGGAGTAAATTGCAGGCTCGGACACGCCGAAGATGGCAGAGATGAACGAGGACGTGCAGAGGCCCTTGACATTTTTATCGCGCGTCTTGAAGAAGACACCCATAGCAGCGGCACCCTGGCACCATGCTGCTGGGAAGTTGGGCGTAATGAGCGTATCGTAGCCAAGCGTTGCAAAGTTGTTGTAGCGAAGCGGTGAGTAGGCCCAATGCAGACCAAAGATGACAAGCGTCTGATGCAGCAAGCCAAGCACCAGTCCCTCAAGCCACGGCGCCATGCTATACAAAGACAGCGTGAACGAGGACAGCACCGAAGAGAGACCGCTGGTCACCGGGCCGATAACAACGAACAGCGCCGGAATGATAATGACGAGCGTGAAAAACGGAACCAGGAAAGAACGCACGATAGCAGGGATGATCCTCTTGAGCCAGCCCTCAACCTTTGAGGCACACCATACTGCCACAATCACCGGAATAACTGTCTGCGCATAGGAATTGTTGGCCGGGAGGATTACCGGGATGCCAAAGAACGTGAAGCGATAATCCATGCCCAGAAACTGACCTATGACGTCCATTGACCCCAAAGACGTAAGGGCCGGAAGGCACATGATGAGGCCGATCATGATGCCCATCAGTTCTGAAAGCTTGAACTTGCGCGCCGCCGTGTAGCCAATGACAACCGGCAGGAAGTAGAACAGCGCGTCACCTGCGTTGTACCAGAAAAGATATGCACCGTCTGTTTGCGAGAACAAACCAAGCGAAACCGCAGCCGCGCTCAAACCCTTGAGCATGCCCGCAGCGCAAAGGATGCCGATGAACGGCGTGAACACGCTTGTTACGATACCGACGAACTTCGAGAAAAGCCCCTGTTTTTGCTGGGGTGCGTCCCCTCCATCTTCATCTACGGCTTCACCGGACACGATGCTCTCCAGGTGTCCTACCTTTACGACCTCGTCGAATACGTCCTCAACCTGAGAACCAATGACCACTTGATACTGGCCACCGCTCCGAATGACCTGTGCGACACCATCAGTATGCTGCAGCACGTCAGTGTTGGCTTTCGATTCATCTTTGAGCGTAAAACGAAGTCTGGTGATGCAATGCGTCAAGCCCACGATATTGCCTTTGCCACCCACATTCGTGATGATGATGTGGGCAAGGCCGCTGTATTTTCCCACAGCCTAGCTCCCTTCCAGCCAATGCTTTGCGTTGACAATACGTACCGTATCGGCTTCGCGCGGCACAGCATTTCGCATCTAGCACCCTATCGAGGGGTTATTATCAGTTTTATGCGAAACGATGTTCCGCATTCGTGAGAGCATGGAACGGCGAGAAAACCTCAGTGGACCCGCCGCACACCAATTTCGTCAGCGAAAACGGTATGTTCGTCGCCCACCTACAAAACGGAGGCTGCTATGCTGATATCACAAAAGATTGAACAGCTGGCCGTCAAACACGACGATTCTAGACGCGTCGTCGGCACATACCTGCTCAATGAGGGCATTGACGTGGAGTCACGCTCGATGCAACAGGTCGCCGATGAAACGTTTACCTCCAAGTCCACTCTTGTGCGCATCGCAAAACAGTTAGGCTTTTCGGGATGGAACGCCCTCGTGCGAGCCTATGTCGATGAGCTGAAGTATCAAACCAGCCACTTCGCCACCAATGTCGATCACAACGTGCCCTTCGTAAAGACGAGCACGCCCCAGGCAATTCTTGATGCTCTATGCCAAATTCATATGGAGAGCGTCTGGCAGTCGCGACAAACCCAAAATGTCGGTACGATTATTCATGCTACCGATCTTATTTGGCACTCACGACGAGTCGCTCTGTTTGGCATCAGCGTGAACGAAATGCTGCTCAAGCTATTTCAGCGCAAGCTACTCACCATTGGCATCCCGGCGCTTATGGTCCCTCAGGCAGAGTACAAGCTTTTAGCCCATAGCCTTACCGACCATGACTGCGCCATCATGGTCTCATACTCCGGCTCGGGCAAGCAACGAACGCCCATGAACCTCATCCCCATCCTTGAGCTGAAAGGCACCCCCATCATCGCCCTCACCAGCGAGGGAGATAACTATTTGCGTCAGCATGCTCAAGCAGTATTGAGCATCTGTTCTCAGGAAAAGCTGTACACCAAGGTATCGACGTTTTCGACTGAATCGTCTATCAGCTATTCGCTTGATTGCTTGTTCGCGATGCTTTTCGCACGTGACTATGACCGAAACCTCACCAACAAGGTTGCACTTGAGGAGTCGATTGAGACCAATCGCTACGCCACGAAAGAAACGCTCTAGTCGGGCAGCAATCAGATGATGCTGCTGGCGGGAATCTCGTCATTGCACCCCACCCCACGCCTCATCCTCAACAACAAAGGGGCCGTATGCAACGCCATTAAGCACTGCATACGGCCCCGGATTCTTACCGACTCTCGAAATCCGCCTCGCGAAGCAAGCCCGAAATCAGGCCTCAGTTTTAGGCCTGATACGACGAAGCCTTCGGCGGCGTCTTGCCCTTCAGCGTCGAGTGATAGTACGCGTAGGTCAGCGGCTCCTCGTCGGAGAGCTTCTGCGCGTCGACGACCTCGCCAACGAACAGATAGTGCGTACCCACGTCTACGGTATCGATCAGCTTGCACGCGAAGACGGCGCACACGTGCTCGGGCGAGTAGGGGCTCCCCACGGCGGATTCAGCGCATCCGTACTTCTCGAACTTGTCGTAGTCGGCGCTGGAGCGGAACCCGAAGTTACCGATGTAGGGCATGTCGGCCGTCATATCGAGCGCCGTCACGGTAAACGCGCCCGCCTTCTGAATGACGCCCGTGGTCACATTGTCCTTGTGCACAGCCACCGTCATGCGCGGCGGCTCGGCGGTCACCTGCGTCGCCGTGTTGATGATGCAGCCTGCCTTCTTGCCGTCCGCCTCGGCAGATACGACATACAGGCCATAGGTCATCTTGAACAGTGCCGTGAGATCCATACCGTCTCCCCTCAATCGCGGAGGCCGGCGCGGCCTCCATAGTTATACCTATGAGGGTATCACAGTAGCATTTTCCCAACCGCAGAAGCCGGCCACGTTGCAAAAGATGCAGGCAAGCGGGCGGCGAGGCGGGCTACCGGGCGGAATGGAGCACGCAGTTGCGCCCAGCCTCAGGGAAGCACCGGCTGCACGAGACACAGCGCGGAACATAGGCTACATCGCGCTGCCAACGCGCGGGAAGGTCGGGTTCGCACACGAGCGGACGCGCAAGGCCGAAACCGCTGATTCCCGTTGTGTCCAGCAGCTCTTGCAGCTCGGGAGCAAGACGATTGCCTCCGGTCAGGATGACGGGGATGTCCACGAGCTCCGCCAAGCGCGCCGCATACGGGGCATAGAGGCAGTGCTGGCCGTCCGGCCCAGCGATGCGCACCTTGCCATAGGTTGTCCCGCTCACTTCAATGGCGTCGACGACCTTGGCAAACGCCTGCGAGACCACGAGG
This sequence comes from Collinsella sp. An2, assembly GCF_002160065.1. GTDB lineage: Bacteria > Actinomycetota > Coriobacteriia > Coriobacteriales > Coriobacteriaceae > Limicola. Next base: position 127,073 of record NZ_NFJW01000006.1, read on the forward strand.
CTTTCGTCCTCGGTCATGCCGCCCGGCACGCCGTCCGAGCTGTTGATCTTGACGAGAATCGGAAAGTCCGGCCCCACGGCATCGCGAACTGCGCGCAAGACCTGAACGGGAAAGCGCATGCGTCCCTCAATCGAGCCGCCGTACTCGTCCTCGCGATGGTTCCACAGCGGGTTTAAGAACTGGCTGAGCAAGTAACCGTGCGCCGCATGCACCTCGACACCATCGAAGCCGGCCTGCTGCGCCCGACGTGCCGCAGCAGCAAAGTCCGCCGCAAGGGCATCCATGTCGGCGCGCGTCATGGCGCGGACCGACCGCGTCTCGTCGACAGGCGACACCCCGTCGGACGGCGCCCAGGCAGGACCCGTGAACGGCGGCTTGCCGGCGGTCGCACCGCAGTGCACGATCTGCGCGACGAAGCGAGTCCCCGTGGCGTGCACGGCCTCGGCCAGCTCGCGATATCCCGGCAGCACCTCATCGCGATCCAGGCCGAGCATGCGGTCGCGACGATACTCATCCTCGCGCACGTAGGCAAAACTCGAGATGATGGTCCCTACCCCGCCCGATGCAAGCTCGCGGTAGATACGCATGATCTCGGGCGTCACCATGCCGTGGGCGTCGGACGCCCGCTCGTAGGTCGCAGCGCGAACCAGGCGGTTGCGTGCCGCAAGCCCCCCGATATGCAGCTCGTCAAAGAGCCCCTTGCCGCCCATTTCGGCCCCTTTCTCAACAGATGGCGGTCCCTGCCGCCGCTCTTGTTCGGGCATTACCCGCCCACAACAACGAAGCCTTGGCGGCGCGCGAACCACATACCGGCCGCATGCCGCCAAGGCTAAACACTGCTAGCGATTGCGCTCCTTCAGCGCGCGATCGATCTCGCGCTGCATGTCGCGCTTCGCCATGTCCTCGCGCTTGTCATAGAGTTTCTTGCCGCGTCCCAAACCCAGCAGAAGCTTCACGCGGCCGTCCTCGTTGAAGTAGAGTTCCAACGGCACCAGGGCATAACCGCGGTTTCGCAGCTTTGCATCCAGGTGGTCGATTTCCTTGCGATGCAAGAGCAGTTTGCGACGACGATCTGGATCGCGGTTGAAGATGCTGCCGTGGCTGTAGGGATGGATATGCACGCCCATAAGCCAGCATTCGCCGCCGCGGATGAGCGCGAACGTATCGCTGATCTGGCAAGCGCGCTCACGAAGGCTGCGAACTTCTGTTCCGGCAAGCTCCACGCCGCACTCGTACGTCTCCTCGATAAAGTACTCGTGCCGAGCAGAGCGGTTCTTCGCTATGGTCTTGCGCTCCTTACGACCGGGCATCGGCGCTCTCCCCCTCGCTGTGCGTAGCGGCGTTGCCGCCCGCCTCGGGCGCGGCGACGGCCTCGGGCGCGGCGTCGCCCGACGGCGCATCCCCGGCGGTATCGGTAGCGTCCGCGGTGCCGGCGTCAGCGCCCGCGGCATCCGCACCGCCGTCCTCTGAGTCATCCTTCGAGGCGCCCTTCGCCGGACGCGTGACCACGAAATTCAGGTCGGCATGAGCCGCCTTCTCGCGGGCAAGTTCCTCGTCGGACTCGTGAATCAACTTGATGAGCACCTTGGAAGCCGGCTCGCCCACCAGATCGCGGGCGCGCACGGTCAGGCGCGTTGCCTCGTTGCGGTCGCCTGCCGCAGCGGCGTCAGAGGCGCACATGAGCAGGCAGATCGCGATCTCGGCGTTGGGGCTCGTGGGAATGCCCTGCTGCATGAGCTCCGCCATGACATGGTCGTCCGTCAGCTCCTGCCAATCGGGGTGCTCGGAGTTCAGACGGTTCATCAGGCGCACGGTACGGGTGTCGTCACCCGCTGTTCCCGCAGCCAGACGGGCGCATCCCACCGCTGCCGCCAGATTGTCCTCGTCCAGGAAGAACTGGCCCAGGTTGGCATACGCACGACCTCCCGCGACGGGGTAGGAAGCACGCTTGAGCACCGACACCGACAGGGCCGCCCACTCCTGCTTGTCCCCCAGCGCGCGGAAAAGCTCGGCGAGGTCCAGACGATAGTTGCAGTTCATGGGGTTCCAGCGCACGGCCTGCATGAGCATGTCGCGCGCAAGGACGTACTCCTGCTGGCGAATATAGGCAAACGCCAGGTCGGAATAGAGCCGGTCGAAGGGAACCTCCACCTGCACGAGCGTGCGCGGGTCGTCTTCGACCTTGCGATAGGCCAGGCGCTCGAAGGTATCGGCAAAGCTGAAGTACTGGGTGTCGTCGGTCGTCTGGCACTCAGCCTCTATGTATTCCTCGGCCTGGTCGCGCAGAGCAAGCAACATGGGCAGGGCGGTTCCCATGTCGCCCTGCGCCAAAAAGTTCTCGGCGTATTGGATGTTTTGCGCGGTGAACGGTAGGTCCATGGTAACTCCTCCGGAAACGGTCGAATCATCAGTGTAGCGCATGGCGCGAGGCGCGCGGCAGCGACACCATCTTGAGATTCAGGTGCCCGCGTACCTGGTTGACGCCGGCCACCTCAACAATCACCCGGTCGCCCACCTGGACGCGACGCCCCGTAGACGCGCCGGTAAGCGCAAGCGCCCGTTCGTCGAGGTCGAACCACTCGTCGCCGACGTCACTCATATGCACGAGCCCCTCGGCATGGGTCTCATCCAGGCGCACAAAGACGCCCAGCTGGTCGATCCACGAGACCACGCCCGCTAGACGCTCTCCAACGCTGTCCGCATAGTACTGGGCGACCTTGACCTTCTGAGACGAGCGGGCTGCAGCGTCCGCCACGCGCTCGCGCTCGCTGCTGGAGCGGCAGATCTGCGGCAGCAGGGCATCGAGCGCCTCTTTTCCGCTGCCGCACAGGTGTGGAAGGCGCGTGCGGGCGGCACGGGCGCCCAAGCGCTTGCGGGCGAGCGTGACCTTGAGCACCCGATGGACGATGAGGTCGGGATAGCGACGAATCGGGCTCGTGAAGTGGCAGTAGGCCTTGGCCCCCAAAGCATAGTGCCCCTCGTTGTGCGGCTTGTAGAGCGCACGCTGCATGGCGCGGAGCAGCAGGGCGTTTGCCGGCTCCGCAGCAGGGGTCCCGGCGGTGTCGGACAGTGCCTGCTGAATCTGGCGGACATCGCCGGCAGCCACGGCAGCAGCCTGACCCCGGCCGATAGCCCCCATGTTCGCCAGCGTCTCAGCCGCGGCGTGAAGGTGGTCGGGCGTGGGCGGCTCGTGTACACGATAGGCGGCGGGAATGTCGTCGCCGGCCAAGAAGTCTGCCACGCATTCGTTGGCAAGCAGCATGGCCTCCTCGACCAGACCCGTCGCCGGCGTACGTCGACGAACGGTTAGCTCCCGGGGATACCCGTCCTCGTCCAGCAGGGCGTGGACCTCCACCGTGTCGAAATCCACCGCGCCGCGGTCGCGCCGCAAAGTCTGCCGGAGCTCGGCAACCTCGTGCACCGCCTTCAGGAAGGCCACAAGGTCAACGCCTTCGCGCTCGGCGGCCAGGATGTGGCCCTGCGCCTTCTCCTCCACGGACTCCCCCGAAAGCAGAGCATCGGCCTCGTCGTAGGAAAGGCGCACGCGCGAGCGTATGACGCTGGGATACAGCTTGTAGCCACGCAGACGTCCACGACAGTCCAGCTGCATGTCGGCCGTGACCGCAAGGCGGTCCTCATCCGGCCGCAGCGAGCAAAGATTGTTGGAGAGGCGCTCGGGCAGCATGGGAAGAACGCGGTCCGCCAGGTACACCGACGTTCCGCGCCGGCGGGCCTCCAGATCGATCGAACTCCCCCACGCCACGTAATGCGACACGTCGGCAATGTGCACGCTCAGGCGCCATCCACCGTCGGGCTGCGCCTCGATCGAGATCGCGTCGTCAAAGTCGCGCGCATCCACCGGGTCGATGGTCAGGGCAAACCGGTCGCGCACGTCGCGCCGAAGCGGGTCTTTGAGCGCCGCATCGACGTCGAGCGCTAGGCCTTCCGCCTCTGCGAGCGCCTGCTCGGGGTAGCCATCCTCCAGGTCGTAGCGCGCCATGACGCAGCGAACGCCCACGTCGGGCGCATCGGCGTCACCCAAGCGGCGCTCGATCGTCACCACGCCCGACTCGTAGCGCGTGGGATGGCTCACGATACGCGCCTGCACCACGTCGCCGGGGGCCACGCCCACATCCGCCGCAGAGGTGTCCTGCGGCAGCACAAAGAAGTCTGCCTTGATACGCGTGTCAAGCGGGTGCACGACGCCGAGGGGCCCGGCCACGCCATAGGTTCCCACCAAGGCGTTCTGGGCGCGCTCGACCACGTTCTCGATCGTGGCCCGCCGCTCGCCATGCGGCCCTCGATGCAGGCTTACAACCGCGACGTCGCCGTTCATGACTTCGCGCACTCCGCGCGAGGTGAGTCGAAACTGTCCTTCGGCCGTCTCTACGACGCCGCCGGCATCTGTGAGCCGGACGGTGCCGGTAAGCCCCGGCCGCCGCGTGCCCCGCGTTGGCGAGCGATGCCCGCCTCTATGTCGCTTGCGCCCCACGGCGCACCTCCTCATTGTTACAAGTCTCAAACAGCCATAGTGAGCAGTTCGTACACGCTGTCAACCGCGGTGGCCGCGCATGCATTCATCGGTCGTGCACCCACGACAGTGAAAGCAGAGAGGCCCCCTCACTGTCTGGGCGCTTCCGCAGCCACGCCGCAAGGCGGTATGGCGAGGACCAGCGAAGGCAGTGAGGAGGCCTCTCGATGGGATTGAACCGTGGCTACACCTTCAGATAGCGCCTCATCGCGATTGCAGAGCCAAAGAGGCCGATCACGATACCCACGACGACCAGGGCGGCATACGTAACCAGGTACATCTCGATGGGAATGTTGAACGACAGCCATGGAATCGCCGTCTGGATGCGCGGAATCAAAACGTTCCGCCCAACCTCGAGCACGCCGATCGCCAGAAGCGCACCCAGGATGGCCTGGATAACGCCCTCGGTCACAAACGGCCCGCGAATGAAGCTGTTCGATGCGCCCACCAGACGCATGATGGCGATCTCGCGCCGACGCGCCGTAATGGACAGGCGAATGGTGTTGTTGATGAAGATGAACGCGATGAAAGTGAGCAGCGCCACCAGCACCACGGCAGCGAAGCGGATGTAGCCCGTCACCTCGAAAAGGCGGCTGACCTCCTCCTGCCCGTACAGCACGCTCGCGTCGACGTCGCCGCCGTCAACGATCTGCTGGAAGTCGGGGTCCTCCTTGATGCGCTGGGCCATGTCGGCCACCTGCGAGGGATCCTCCATCTCGATACGATAGGAGCGCGGCAGCGGGTTCTCGCCGTCAAGCGCGGCCAGCGTGGCGTCGGCGTTGCTCGACATGCTGCGATAGTCGTTGATTGCGTCGTCCTTGTCGTTGAACTCGACGCTGCGGACATTCTCCCAGCTCTCGAGCTTCTCCATGAAGGCCTCGACGTCCTCGTCCGAGGCGTCGTCCGAGATGAACGCGTTGATGGTCACCTGGTCCTCGATGGTGCCGATAGCCGAGGTGATCATGGCCGAGCCAACGATGAACAGACCGATGATGAACAGCGACAGGAAAATCGTGATGACCGCGCCGAGCGACGTGGTCCAGTTGCGCACGAAGTGGCTGCCCGCCTCGCGCAGCGAGTATCCAAGATTACTAGGCGCCATAGTTGCCGTAGCCTCCCCTCTCCTGGTCACGGACAACATGGCCCGCCTCGAGGGCGACCACGCGACGATGCATGGAGTCGACCATCTCGCGGTCGTGGGTGGCCACGATGACGGTGGTGCCCGTGCGGTTAATGCGCTCGAGCAGCTTCATGATGCCGAGCGAGATGGCGGGGTCGAGGTTGCCCGTAGGCTCGTCGCAGATGAGCAGCGGCGGGCGATTGACCATGGCGCGGGCCACGGCGACGCGCTGCTGCTCGCCGCCGGAGAGCTGGTCGGGCATGGAGTCCATCTGGTCGGCGAGGCCCACCAGACGCAGCACCTCGGGAACCTGGCTGCGGATGACGCCCTTGGGCTTGCCGATGCACTCAAGTGCAAAGGCCACGTTCTCGTAGGCGGTCTTGCCCGGAAGCAGCTTGTAATCCTGGAACACCGTACCGATCTGGCGGCGGAAGAACGGGACCTTGCGGTTCTTGATGCGCATGAGGTCCTGGCCAGCGATGAGGATGCGGCCCGAAGAGGGCTTCACGTCGCGGGTCATGGTGCGCAGCAGCGTGGTCTTACCGGAGCCGGAGTGGCCCACGAGGAAGACGAACTCGCCGGGATAGACCTCGAGGTTCACGTCGTCGAGCGCGGGCTTGTTGGGCTGGGCGGGATAGACCTTGGTGACGTGCTCCATGAGGATTACGGGGTCCACGCCGGCGTCGCGCGCCATCTTGCGACGAGAATCGCCCACCGGTGCAAAGACCGAGGTGAAATCGGGGTTCTGAAGAGCAGCGTCGAGGTCTGCCACCTCGGCCTGCTGGTCGGCCGTGACCTCCGGCACCACGCGAACGTCCGGAACCTGAGGAGGCTGGGACGGATCGGGCACCGAGGCGATGCTCGGCTGGGCCTGGGTGACCTCGGGCGTGGCAGACATGAACAGACGCGACTCGTCCACATCGGAGGCCGCGGCGTCTACCGCGGGCACAGCGGGCATGTTCACGTCGGCGGCGGGAGCGGCAACGTCGGCCACCGGGTCCATCGCCATGGACTGATCAAGATCGGGATTGTACGCAAACGGGTCCGACTCGGCGGTCGGTGCCGCAGGTACGTCCTGCGGCTCTGCGGAGGCCTGCCCCGCTACATCCGAGGCGGCGAAATGCGAGGCGGCTGTATCCGGCATCTGCACGGAAGGCGCGCTCTCACCGTCCCCGGGCTTACGGAAGTGGTTACCCACTGGTACTCCTTCGTGTCGTGCGTTTCAACTACATAAACGGATTCATTTTAACAGGAGCGCCGCAGGTACACAGAAGCGACACGGGGGGGCCAGCTGGCTGGGGTCGCAAGGCGCGCTTGGGAGCCCCGAGGTTCTACGCAGGGTGGAAGATCAAGTGCGGTTGTCCCCCCGCGCCCGATCGCTGTCATCTGCTTGGGCGCCCGGCTGTCGCCATCCGCTTAGTCGACCGGCTGTCGCCATCCGCTTGGGTGATGCCTGAACTTGCTGTCCCGCATCGTCCCGCCTGCCGTTATACACAGGTTGGCTCGAAATAGAGGCTTTTATTCACTCGATTTTGCCAGCCGTTCCCGGCGCGTCGCCCGCGCGGTCAATTCTGCCGCCCGCTGGGCGCGCGCGCTCCGCTTACGACGCATCGACCCGTATGTCCGAGGCGCCATCTGCCCACCGGAGCATGGTTTTGACCACAGCGCGCCGCCACCCGGCCCCATGGACCACCCGATTACGCCCATATCAAAGCAATACGGCGATGAATAAACTTGAACGCTGCCCAGCCGAGCGATGTTTTGACCACTCGAACCACTCGCCCGCCAGCATGGGAAGCAAGACCTTCTTCTACGAGGATTTGAAGTGGCTCGCAGAGGTCGGCGTCACCGGCGGATGGGCGGATGCGGCTCCTCCGGACGGCTGGCCCGGCGTCTGCGGGGAGCTGGGCGACGACGGCTCACCATGAATTTCGTGATATGCCCTGGTCACTCCGACACGCACAGCACGCCGCACGACGAAATAGAGCACGAGAGCGGAAATGGCGAGTGCGATCAGAAAGGGAATCGCAAAGGCAACCAAGATGACATACAGCTGATTGTGCAGGATATAGAGGTAGTCGATCATTTCCATGGCCGCCCCTTTCGACGAATCTCCCCATACGGCGAGCATACCCTTGCACATACGATGCGATTCGCCGGCCCTCCAGCGGCACAATAGCCGCCGCAGGCGGAACCACAGGACACGGCTCAAACCGAGCCATTCGCCCCCCCCTCAGTGCAACTTCGCGAACATCCTGTCCGACCCTGGAACCGGACGGAATCCAAAATGCTCGTAAAACCGCCTAGCACTCTCGTCGATGGGGTCAACCACAAGTGCCCGTGCACCGATATGTTCTGCAACCAGCTCCGAACGGTGAACAGCGTCAAGAAGCAGGTCTCTCCCCAGATCCTGCCCCCGATAGCGAGCGTCGACCCCCAGCATTCCCAACAGAATGACGGGAATTTGCAGTGGCGCATTGCGAGCCAGCCAGCCTGACGTGCTAGCACGAAGTACCGACTGGGCGCTCAACGTATAGAACCCCGCCAGAGTCTTGCCGCAAAACGAGGCGTATACCACAGCTGTCCCCGCCTCTCGCGCATGCCGTGCGCGCGTCGCGACCCAGTGGTCGATGAGTTCCGTTCCGGAGGAAAAACCATCGATGTCATCATCGTTCTGGAGCGGTCTGGGCCTGTCGAAACCTACGCCTCCCATCGGGTCGTCTCCCGACGAAACGCATCGAACCGTGGCTCAGTCGGCTCTTCAAGCAACCGCGCAAACTCGTCGAATGCCTGAGTTGACAGCTCGAAAAACCGCTGCTCCGCAATTTCCTGCCGCGCGGCTTCAACTAACCTGCTGATAGACCATTGCGACACGCTCATGCCATTGAGATGTGCCGCCTGCTCGATCTGCCCTTTCTGCATATCGGACATGCGCAAATCCAGGCGCCCTGTTTTCCTTGCCGTTGCTTCCATGCCCTCGCCTCCTAATGTACGGTAATTCACCGTACATTATAGCGAGACTCAACATTCCATAGCGGATATGTTGGGCTATGACAACAAGGCCGACAAAATGCAGCTATGCGGAACCAATCTCTCCCGCGAACACCAGAAGATCAATCGCCTCGCAGAAGCGACAATGAGCAGGGTCGAAGTGGTCAAGCAGCGAGTCAACAAAACCGCCATCGCGAACATCCTGTAGCAGGAGTCCCGCCTCGAGACAGGTACCGCTGATTTGCGTGAGCTCCGTATCGTTGCAAACGGGAATCTGTTCGGAAAGCTTGGCAGGAACAGCGCGAAGTTCCCCATAACGCTTTGCCGAAAGATGTATAGAACCTTGGTCGCACAATGCTCCTAGGCCATTCACATCAATCGATGCGACCCACTCCAGTTGCTCCCGGCGATCTTTTCCTTGTAGCTGAAGCGCTCGGTTGATATCGCTTTGAACAGCGTCACAGGAGCTGATCGTTCGATCCATGGCGTACCGCCAAGCAGTTTCGGCATGAATCGCTCCTGCTGCCAGCAAAACGACTGCAGCCACAACAAGCACAGTGAACCTCTTCCGACGTATCCACTGCCTTAGCTGCGCCATGATTCCTCCCAGCTATTCCTTCACTACGGAGCCGGCGATTTCCATGGACTCATTTGTGGGATCACCGAACAGGAAGGGCATGCGGGTGTAGTCGCCAGTGAAATCGAAGACGATACTCCCGTCGAGGCCCAGATAGCCCTCGATATGCGCCGCATTGTCACCGCCCGTGCTAGAACCATCGCCCGAGAAGGCATAGGCAAACCCGTCCGCCTGGCGATATCCACGCGCGGCGTCTGTAGCATCGACCACCGAAATCGTGCAGGTGATAACGCCCGAAATGGGATCGCTACCAAAACCGGAAGGTGTTGCCTGGTATTCAAGGGCGAAGGTGCCGGCAGCCGCGTCGACGTTGCCCACGCGGAACGCCGTCATGCGAGACGCATCCCCGCCCTGTCCAGTGTACGAACCCTGAAGCGCATCGGCGTCGTACGCGATGGTCGACTGAGGATCGCCGGCCGAACGCGTCCACGTCTCGCCGTCAAACGTATAGGTATAGGTCGTGTCCACCGTGCGGACACCAAACCACAGCTCGTAGGTGTTCTCACTGGTATAGGTGCACGTCTGCGCGGCCTCGTCGAAGGTGGGCGAGAAATCGCCTGCGATGTCGCTGTCCTCGGTCACCCCCGCGATAGCCCGCGTCGTAGCAGAGCTGTCAAGCAAAACGCCTACCCAATCCGCACGGTCGAGCCCGTCGGTTAAGACGTCGGCAAACTGCGGAAAGCGTGCCGCGTCGCCTGCGCGCACGAACAGTAGCGTCGCCGAGCAGTCGCTCTCAAAGCTCTCGTTAGTAAGCTCGGCGGTCGCCTGTACGGTAACCGAGCCGTCCTCCCCCTCGCCAGTCTGCTGAATCTGCACGTCCGAAAGGGTGTAGGGCGTGGGCGTCACATAGTCGTCCGCGGCAAAACCGCTCATGAACGCATCGTCCGATTCCAAAGCGCGCTCAACGTCTGCAACGTCGACCTTGGAAAACAGCGCTGGGCCGCCCATCGCCACAAAGCCGCCGATCGCAATGGCGGCAACCGCCGCCACCGCTGCGGCCACGCCGACAATCACGTTGCGGCGGGTGCGCAGGGTCACAGCCTGGTCATCCTGGGCGGCATCTTGGTTCGGTGAGGCCGACGCAGCCTCCTGAGCAGCTTTCTTGAGTTCTTCGGGCAGCTGCTGAGTTCCCGAGACGGCGCGCGATCCGCCGGGCAGCCGCCAGGTGGAAGACGGCTCGCCCGCAAGCGATCGCAGAGCCTCATCGCGCTCGCGCATTTCCTGCTCGGCAATGGACGCACGCTCGCAGGCGTTCGCGAAGAAGTCGGTCGAGAAGTCTGGAAGTGCGCGCGTTGGTGCCGCATCGGCTGGCGCGGCGGCAGCCGGCGCGGAATCGACCGGCACGTTATCGGTCGCTGCGACGTCAGTTTGCCTGGCATCGGCCGAGACGTCATCGGTCGACACGCCAGCGGACTCTACATCGACCGGTGCGGCGTCGCCCTGGACGGCATCGACCGGCTCGTCGACAGGCACAGCATCGGTCGCCCCGTCCTCCGCCGAAGCGTCTCCGGACACATATGCTTCGAAGGCAGCGTCCCGATGCAGGCTCTGGTCCTGATCGCTGTGCAGGCTGTCCCTGGATTCGGCCATGTTGAACTCCCGGAATCGAAGTGGTCACCCCATTGTAGCAGGGCAGCTGGCCTACCCTGCTCTGCCCGGACTCATCCTGGTGACTACGGGAGCTCTACAGAGTCAAACCCTTGAAGCCCTCGCCAAACGCCTCGTTCACATCGGTGATAACCATAATGGCATGCTCGTCGTGCTCCGCGACGATGGCCTTCAGAATCGTCACCTCTCGCTTACCCAAAATCACGAAGAGCATGGGACGGTCCTGCCCGCTCCACATACCGTGGGCATCGATGAGCGTGGCGCCGCGGTTCATACCGCGCATGATGTCCTGCGCGATGGCCTCGTAGTTCTCGGAGACGATAAACGCCGCACGGCGCCGGTTGCCGCCGTCCACGACCATGTCCACGACGTATCCCATAATCACCATGGAAAGTGCAGCGTAGAGGGCGTTTCCCACCGAAAAGACCGGGGCGCTTGCCGCGCACACCGCCACGTCGATCGCCATGACGGTGCTGCCCACCGGAAGCGACGTCTTGCGGGAGATGATCTGCGCCACGGTGTCTGAGCCACCCGTGTTAGCACCGCTGCGGAACACGAGCCCATAGCCCAGGCCCGAGATGATGGCGCCCCAAAGCGCCGAGAGCATAAGGTCGTCGGGAACGAACGCGGCAACAAGCGGTGCGAAGGCATCGGTAAAGAAGCCCAGGAGCACGAAGCCCACCACGGTGCGCAGAGCATAGCGCGCGCCGCCAGCGCGATAGGCCAAAAGCAGCAGCAACGCGTTGAAAACGATAGTCTGCACGCCTACGGGCAGCACAAGCCCTGCGCGCGACCCCAGCTCGGCGATGATAGTCGCAAGACCCGTCACGCCGCCGGCGGCAAGGCCGTTGGGGACCATGAAGGCGTCGATGCCGAGCGCGGCTATGGCACACCCGGCCGCCACCATCGGCACATCGCGTATGAACTGAGACTTGATAATCGCCTTGGCATCCATCCGACGAATCATGCGTCCCCCTCTCACGACGCGGCGCAATCAACCGCGCTTATATCGAACGTTATAAAAGGTTCGGCGCGATTCGTCCAGGATGGCCCTCGCTACCATGCAGTCCAATCCGGTCGAATCGCGCCGAACGATCAAAACGCTTAACAGGTCTTTCAACACACAATACGTCATCCAGCGCCGGGATGCCCAACCTCGGGCCGCACGACACCGAGACACGCACAGCGGCATCGCGCCAGCTGCTCGTCCCCCGCCGACGCTACGCCCGGAAGCGCTACAGCTCCTCGCCCTCGGTGCCGGCAGCGTAGTCCGCGTTACCCGTGGCCCAACGGTGATAGCCCACCACAAAGGGATCCAGGTCGCCGTCTTCCAGCACGGCGTCGACGTTGCCCGTCTCCACGCCCGTGCGCAGGTCCTTCACCATCTGGTAGGGGTACAGCACATAGCTTCGAATCTGGTTGCCGAAGCCAATGTCGTGCTTGGGGCCGCGGATCTCGTCGAGCTTGTCCTCGCGCTTCTGCAGCTCCAGCTCGTACAGACGGGCCTTCAGGATCTGCATGCACGCGGCCTTGTTCTGAATCTGGCTGCGTTCGTTTTGGCAGGTGACGACGATGCCCGTGGGAAGGTGTGTCACGCGGACGGCGGAGTCGGTGGTGTTCACGCCCTGGCCGCCGGGGCCGCTCGCATGGTAGACGTCCACGCGGATGTCATCAGGGGCAACCTCGATGTCGATGTCGTCCGGAAGCACCGGGATGACCTCGACGCCCGCAAAGGTGGTCTGGCGGCGCTTCTTGGCATCGGTGGGCGAGATGCGCACAAGACGATGCACGCCCGCCTCGGCACGCAGCATACCAAAGGCGTTCTTGCCCTCCACGGTGAAGGTGGCGCGGTCGATGCCGATGCCTTCTGCCGCCGGACAATCGTTCACCGTGACCTTCCAGCCACGGCGCTCGCAGTACTTCATGTACATCTTGAAGAGCATGAAGGTCCAGTCCTGAGCCTCAAGACCGCCCTGCCCGGGCTTGATGGTCACGATCGCGTCGCCGTGGTCGAACTCTCCGGTAAACCAGCTGGAAAGCTCCATCTGGTCGACAGAGCGGCCGAGCGCCTCTGCCGTTGATGCGGCCTCAGAAGCAAGCTCGGCAGCCTCGTCGTCGCCGTCCATCTCGGAGGCAAGCTCGAGCGCGGCGCGAGCATCGGCCAGCTGAGCGCGCGCGTCCTCGACCGCCTTCACATCGTCGCGGGCGGCAGACAGCTCAGCCATGACAGAGCGGGCGTGCGCCGCGTCGTCCCAAAAGCCCGGAGCAGCACTTGCCTGCTCGAGCTCGGCGACGCGGGCGCGCTTCTCATCCACATGCAGGTAGGACTCAACCTCACCCAGGCGCGTCTCAAGCGCGTCAAGCTGGTCGGCCACCGAGGCGGCAGCATCCGCCATTAGCGGTCCCTGCCGTGGCAGTTCTTGAACTTCTTACCGCTGCCGCAGGGGCACGGATCGTTACGACCCACGTTGGCGTACGGGTCGCCCGACTCGGCCTTCACATAGGTCTTCACCGTGCCCTGAGCAGGCGCGGGAGCCTTGCCGGCGGCATTTGCAGCATTCGCAGCAGCCTGGCGCGTCACGGTCGAGGCGCCGGCGTCGGCATCCGTAGGACCGGAGTACTTGGCGCCCGAGAGCTCCGAGGGCTGCGGCTGGCGCGCGGCCATGGGCGCGGCCTTCACCTCAATGCGCAGCACGGTGCGCAGGTAGTCCTCGTACATGGTGTTCACCAGCAGGTGGAAGGCAGCAAAGGCCTCGGACTTGTACTCAACGAGCGGGTCGCGCTGGCCAAAGCCGCGCAGGCCGATGCCCTGCTTGAGGTAGTCCATCTCCTGCAGGTAGTTCATCCAGCGCGTGTCGATGACGCGCAGCATGACCTGGGTGTTGAGCTCGCGCATGAGCTCGTCGCCCAGACGCTGGGCCTTCTCGTCGTAGCAGGTCTTCACGTAGTCGAGGACCTTCTCCTTGAGCTCGTCGACGTTCTCGAAGTCGTCCTCGAAGGTGGGCGCATCGATGTGGCCGGTAAGCTCGACGAGCCACTTGTGCAGGCCCTCGAGGTCGCGCTCGCCCTTGTGCGAGTCGGCCGGCACGAACTCGCCCACGCAGCGGGAAACGGTGTCCTCCATGACGTCGGTGATGTGGCCGGCGAGGTCCTTGCCGTCCAGGATCTTGTTGCGCTCGGCGTAGATGACCTGGCGCTGCTTGTTCATAACGTCGTCGTACTCAAGGACGTTCTTACGCATGGAGAAGTTGATGTTCTCGACCTTGCGCTGGGCGCCCTCGACGGCCTTGGAGATGATCTTGTGCTGGATGGGCATGTTCTCCATGTCGGCGTCGGCCATCATGGCGGAGATGCGATCCATCTTGTCGCCGCCGAAGAGCCTCATGAGGTCGTCCTCGAGCGACAGGTAGAACTGGGTCTCGCCCGGGTCGCCCTGACGGCCGGCACGGCCGCGCAGCTGGTTGTCGATACGGCGGGACTCGTGACGCTCGGTGCCGATGACGCACAGGCCGCCGACAGCCTTCACCTGCTCACGCTCCTCGGCGCAGGTGGCCTTGGCCTCCTCGCGCAGCTTGGCCACGAGCTCGGGATCGGCGTCCTCGCGCTCGATGCCGCGGTCGGCCAGCATGCCGTCCACGAGCTCGTCGGGGTTGCCGCCAAGCAGGATGTCCGTACCACGGCCGGCCATGTTGGTGGCGATGGTCACGGCGCCCAGGCGACCGGCCTGCGCGACGATGTGCGCCTCGCGCTCGTGATACTTGGCGTTGAGCACCTGATGCTTGATGCCACGCTTGTCGAGCAGGCGCGAGAGGCGCTCGGAGCTCTCGATGGACACGGTGCCCACCAGGACCGGCTGGCCCTTGGCGTGACGCTCGGCCACGTCGTCGGCGACCGCGCGATACTTCGCGTCGATGGTGCGGTAGACGAGGTCCTCGTGGTCGATACGCTGGACCGGCTTGTTGGGCGGAATCACCTGGACAGGCAGGTTGTAGATCTCGCGGAACTCGGCGTCCTCGGTAATGGCGGTACCCGTCATGCCCGAAAGCTTGTCGTAGAGGCGGAAGTAGTTCTGCAGGGTGATGGTTGCGAGCGTCTGGTTCTCCTCGCGGACGAGCACGCCTTCCTTGGCCTCGATGGCCTGGTGCAGGCCCTCGGAGTAGCGACGGCCCTCCATGATGCGGCCCGTGAACTCGTCGACGATCTTGACCTCGCCATTGGTAACCACGTACTGCTTGTCGCGATGGAACATGTACTGGGCCTTGAGCGCCTGCTGCAGGTGGTTCACAAGCTGGCCGGACAGGTCGGCGTAGATGTCGTCGATGCCCAGGCGCTGCTCGATCTTCTTCAGACCCTGCTCGGTCGCGGCGATGGTGTGCTTGGCCTCGTCCATGACGAAGTCGCCGTCAGGCTCGGGTGCAGGCTCGGGGTCGAGCGGGTCGCGGACGACCTCCTCCGCACGCTTAAGGCCGCGGACGGCACGCGCGAAGTCCTTGTAGGTGCTCGCCGACTTGGTGCCGGCGCCGGAGATGATAAGCGGGGTACGTGCCTCATCGATCAGGATCGAGTCGACCTCGTCGACGATGGCGAAGGCGTGGCCGCGCTGCACACGACGCTCGGCGCGCGTGACCATGTTGTCGCGCAGGTAGTCGAAACCGAACTCGGAGTTCGTGCCGTAGGTGACGTCGGCGGCGTATGCCGGGCGCTTCTGCTCGAGCGGCATGCCGTTCTGCAGCAGGCCGACCTTCATGCCCAGGAAGCGGTAGATGGAGCCCATCCACTCGGAGTCACGCTTGGCCAGGTAGTCGTTGACCGTGACGATATGCACGCCCTTGCCCGGGATGGCGTTGAGGTAACCCGCGCACGTAGAGACGAGCGTTTTGCCTTCGCCGGTCTTCATCTCGGCGATGCGGCCATCGTGCAGGGTCATACCACCGATGAGCTGCACGTCGAAGTGACGCATGCCCACGGTGCGCTTCGCGGCCTCACGGACCACGGCGAAGGCCTCGGGCAGCATGCTGTCAAGCGACTCGCCACCCTCGTAGCGCTCGCGGAACAGCACCGTCTGATGGGCGAGCTCTTCGTCGTCCATCTTCTCGTAGGTGGGCTCGAGCTCGTTGATGCGTGCCACCGTCTTCCAATAACGCTTAAGCTCTTTGTCGGAGCCAAACGAGAGCAGCTTTGAAACGAATCCCATGCGGTTTCCCTTTTCGTGGTAGCGTCGGGTGCATCGCGGCGCAACATGCAGACATTGCAGCAGGTCACGCACGTGAATTCCCCGACGGACATACTCAGACGCAGGCTATTCTATCCCTTTGCTTCTTACGGGATTGTGCAGGTTACGTAGCGCCACGTAGAAACCACGCTGAGGTTTGATTTGCAAGTTCATCGAAACGCTTCCAGGACTCAGCGGGACATGTCCCGCTGAGTCCTGGAAGCGTTTCGCGCTAGCCTCCCGGACGGGGGCCGGATCGGCCGGCCCGCGAAGA
>NZ_NFJW01000007.1 GCF_002160065.1 Collinsella sp. An2
AACATGCTCTCCCAGCCCATCGCCGACATCTCAAGCTCCTCTCCCCGGGAACGGACTTCCAGCGGAAGGGTAGCGCGCCGAGCGGACAAGGATACAAATAGAGGGTTAACACAGCCTTAGGACCATTATCACGAGAAGATGAATTATGTAGGAGGGACGCGTGTTTCGTAAGGAGGCCCCTCACCGCCCCTCACCCGTTCGTGCGTTTTTTCCTCTCCCGGCTTGTCTTGGCTATTTCCCCACCAAAAACGGGGAATACTGTCGAGAAACAGCGCATTGGGAGGCATCTATGTCCATTGTCGCAAGCTTTGCCGTGCCGCATCCGCCGCTTATCATCCCCGCCGTCGGACACGGCCGCGAGCAGGGAATCTCGCACACCATTGATGCCTATCGCGAAGTGGGCCGGCATATCGCGGCGCTGAAGCCGGACACGATCGTCATCTCAAGCCCTCACACCGAGATGTACCTGGACTACATCCACATCGCAGGCGGAGCTCAGGCATCCGGGACGTTCGCGCGCTTCGGGGCCGCTCATGACGGCACGCGCGTGCGCTACGACGAGGAGTTCGTGCAGGAGCTCTGTCGCGTCGCCCGGGCCGCGGGACTTCCCGCCGGCACCCAGGGCGAGCGCGACCCCCAGCTCGACTGGGGCGTGCTCGT
Source organism: Collinsella sp. An2 (assembly GCF_002160065.1). Classification (GTDB taxonomy): domain Bacteria; phylum Actinomycetota; class Coriobacteriia; order Coriobacteriales; family Coriobacteriaceae; genus Limicola. The sequence continues at coordinate 661 of NZ_NFJW01000007.1, forward strand.
CCCGCTCCATTTCGTGATGCAGGGGTATCGCGAAACCGGCACGACCATCGAGCGCACCGCCGGCCTGCCCACGCTCCCCTGCCCGGTGGTGCGCATGGGGCTTTCCGGCCTCTCCCCCGCCGACCACTACCGCATGGGCAAGCTTGTACAACAAACCGCTGAGGAGCTGGGACGCGACGTGGTCTATATCGCTTCGGGAGACCTCTCGCACAAGCTGAAGGACGATGGGCCTTATGGCTACTCGCCGGACGGACCCGTATTCGACGAACTCATATGCAACGTCTTTCGGGACGGCTCCTTCCTCGACCTGCTCACCGCAGACCCTGGCATGTGCGAGCGAGCCGCGGAATGTGGCCTGCGGTCGTTCCAGATCATGGCCGGAGCGCTCGACCGCACGCCGGTTCGCTCTGAGCTGCTGTCCCATGAAGGACCCTTCGGCGTGGGCTATGGCATAGCCGCGTTTATTCCCACAGGACCTGCAGGGTCTGACGAGAGCCGCGCCTTTGAAGACCAATACGAGACCTGGCACGCCCAAGACCTGCAGATACGGCGCTCTGCCGAAGACCACTGGGTAAGACTCGCCCGCTATTCGCTGGAATCGTACGTGCGCGGCGGGCGGCGCGTCGACCCGAGGCGCGACCTGACGCCGGAGCTGGCCGATACGCTGCCTCCGGAGCTCTTCCGTAAACAGGCAGGCGCCTTCGTGTCTCTCAAAAAGAACGGTCAGCTTCGAGGATGCATCGGCACCATCCTCCCCACGCGCGACTCGCTCGCGGAGGAGATCTGTGCAAACGCGATTTCGGCCGGATGCCGAGACCCACGCTTCGATCCGGTGGAACCCTCGGAGCTGGACGAGCTCGTCTATGACGTGGACGTCCTATCTACACCCGAGCGCATCTCCTCGGCGAACGACCTTGACCCGCGCCGCTACGGCGTCATCGTGAGCACGTCGGATGGCAGGCGCGGCCTGCTGTTGCCGGACCTCGACGGCATCGATACGGCAGAGGAGCAGATACACATAGCCGCTCGTAAAGGCCGCATCGACCCCGACGCGGACGACGTACAGCTTGAGCGCTTCACGGTGACGAGGCATCTATGAGATCACTATCGAGCATCGAGGAACAGGCCCCAGCCCCTGCGGCCCCGGCCGCGACCGACCGCGGCGACGGCACGGCGACCTGTCCGGTCTGCCCGCATCGCTGCCGGCTGCGTCCCGGCCAGCTCGGCCGCTGCCGCGCGCGGCGGGAGAGCCAGGGCAGCGTCGTTGCCGCCAACTACGGATGCGTGACCTCGCTGGCGCTCGACCCCATAGAGAAAAAACCGCTTGCCCGATATATGCCTGGAACTTTGGTGCTTTCGGTCGGCTCATACGGCTGCAACCTCACCTGTCCGTTTTGTCAAAACCACGAGATCGCGCAAGTCGGTGAGGGCGACGTTCCCTGGCGCGAGATCGCACCTGACGAGCTGGTGGCCATGGCCGTGCGGCTTCGCTCTCAGGACAAACGTGTGACAGGTATCGCATACACCTACAACGAGCCCCTTGTGGGGTGGGAGTACGTGCGAGACTGCGCAGAGCGCGCCCACCGGGAGGGCCTTGTCAACGTGCTCGTGACGAACGGCCTGGCAAACGAGTACGTCATCCGTGAGATCGCACCGCTCATCGATGCCGCAAACATCGACCTCAAGGGGTTTTCGCCCACCTTCTACGAGCGCTGCGCAGGCGGGCCCGACGCGTTTGACTGCGTGCGCAAAACCATCCAGCTCCTGGCAGCAAAGCCTGGATGCCACGTAGAGGTGACCACGCTCATCGTGCCGGGCATGAACGATACCGAATCCGAAATCGACACCGCCTCGTCATGGCTCGCGGCGCTTCCCTACCAAACGCCCGCCGGCACCGTTACCGGAGCGGAAGAGCTCACCTACCACGTCACGCGCTTCTTCCCCCGCTGGCGCCTGCGCGACCGCGGCCCCACGCCAGTCGACACCGTCTATGCGTGTGCCGATGTGGCCCGCCGACACCTACGCCACGTCTATACCGGTAACTGCTAGCACCGTGAAAGCGGCCGTCGATCGTCCCGTCTCGCGGCCTCACCGCCGCACGACCTCGCGGCCCTAGAGGCGTGTCCCGGCGTCCCTGCCTAGAGGTTCCGAGCCTTACGGCATGAGCAGCAGCGCGCGGTAGGTTTCAAGGCCTCGCACCAGCACGCGTTCGTCAAAGGCGAAGGTGTCCGCATGAAGCGGAATGCCCGTGCCGGTGCCCAGCAGCAGAAACACACCAGGAAGATGCCTCTGGTAGAAGGCAAAGTCCTCGGCGATGAGCAGCGGCTCCGGCACCGTCTGCATGCCGGGCAGCGTAGCGCACACGTCCTCGAACAGCTTTTCGTCGTTTACGACAGGCGGATATCCTTCCGAGAAGGTCAAGTCGAACGTACAGCCCTCTTCATCGGCAGCCGTCTGTGCAAGCGAGCGCACCTCGTCGCGCGCGCGGTCAAACATGTGGTCAGAGAACACGCGCAAGCTGCCTTCAACGCGCGCCTCTCCCGCCACGGCATTTCGAACGGTGCCCCCCACCAGGCGGCCAAAACGCAGGGTGCAGGGCTCGTCCTGTTCAAGCCGACGCGACAGCCACTTGGCGCCCACGACAAAACGCGCCGCAGCCCCCACCGCGTCATGGCCTTCGCGCCATTTGGCAATATGCGCCGAAAGCCCGTGGAACACGAGCGTCGTCTCGCTCGAACGCGCCAGAAGTGGGCCGGGGCGCGACGCGACGACGCCCTCGGGCAGGTCGGGCCACAGATGAAATCCAAAGATGCGCGTCGTGCTGAAGCGTTCGAATACGCCGCTTTCGCACACGCGCTTGGCTCCGCCCGTGGTCTCCTCAGCCGGCTGGAATACCAGAAGCACATTGCGCGGAAACGCTTCGGGGCCGACCCCCGGGACCTCCCCGGCAAGCACCCGATCGACCCAACGCCCGGCGGCAAGCACCATGGCCATATGTCCGTCGTGTCCGCAAGCGTGCATGCGCCCCGGATGGCAGCTGGCAAAACCGAGCCCCGTCGCCTCCTCGATGGGCAGCGCGTCCATATCTGCACGCAGGGCCACCGTCTCGTCGCGGCCCAAGTCGAAGTAGGCGCACAACGCCCCCGTGCAGGGCTCGAACACCTCGCAGGAGAGCCCGCTCAAAACGTTGCGAACATATGCGGTGGTCTCGGGCAGGTCGTCATCAAGCTCGGGAATGCGATGCAGGTCGCGCCGCATCTGCGTGAGCTCTGCAAGGTCGCTCGAGATGGCCGCATCGGCCGCCGGTGCACATCCCGCGGGCATAGCAGCGGCACCTGCCGCGATATCACGCGAACCCTCGGCATCTCTGCTCGTCGAAGCCGCAGCTGCAGCCGATCCGCCCCCGGCAATCGATACGCTCTGCCCATCGCGTTCCGACATAGTTCCCTCCCTGGCTTCACTCAAATCTTTGGCCAGTATACCTGGAGCGAACACGCGCCGCCGCAGCGTCAAATCTGCGCGCTATAACATTTCGTGCACGTTTCCCCAGCACGCACTCTTGTCCGCCAGAGCGACGCTGTGATACCGTGAAACGACTTGATAGAGGCGCGGGGAAGAAGAATCGCGGGCGAGCCGGCAGGCAGAGACCCCGCAGAGAGGCGACCCCGCCGAACTCGACTGCCTGGGCACAGGCGCCGGGTGGGTCCGCGGGAAATACCTGCGGGACTGTCTGCAAGAGTCTGCAGGAGCGCTATCAGCCAAGGAGCATGCCCATGAAGCGGCCATTTGTGTCGAAAGACCAGCTTGTTCGCATTGCCGAGCAATATCCAACCCCTTTTCACCTCTATGACGAAGCAGGTCTGCGGGCAAACGCGCAAGCTGTTCGCGATGCCTTTGCATGGAACCCGGGCTTCAAGGAATACTTCGCCGTAAAGGCCAATCCCAATCCCACCATCGTCTCGATCCTGCATGAATATGACTGCGGTTGCGATTGCTCGTCGGCAACCGAGCTCATGCTGGCGGACGCTCTCGGGATTCGCGGACGCGACATCATGTTCTCGTCCAACGACACCCCCGCCGAGGATTTTCGCCTCGCGCGCGAGCTCGGAGCGGTCGTCAATTTCGACGACATCTCGCATATCGAGTTCTTTGAAGAGGTCGCGGGGCCCATACCACCCGTTGTTAGCTGCCGCTTCAATCCCGGCGGACTCTTTCAGCTGGCAAACGGCATTATGGACAACCCGGGCGATTCCAAATTCGGCATGACCGAAGACCAGCTCTTCGAGGCCTTCCGAATCCTGCACGAAAAAGGAGCTCAGGAGTTTGGCATTCATGCCCTACTTGCCAGCAACACCGTGACCGACGACTACTATCCCGTCCTCGCTCGCCTGCTGTTCGAGCTCGCCGTGCGCCTTCAGCGCGAGACCGGGGCGCACGTCACCTTTGTCAACCTCTCGGGAGGCGTTGGCATACCCTATCGACCCGACCAACGGGCGAATGACATCCACGCCATCGGCGAGGGTGTGCGCCGCGCCTTCGAGGAGGTTCTGGTACCCGCCGGCATGGAGGATGTCTCCATCTGCGCCGAGATGGGACGCTTCATGGCCGGCCCCTACGGATGCCTTGTTACCCGCGCCATCCACGAAAAGCATATCTACAAAGACTATATCGGCGTGGACGCCACCGCATGCGACCTCATTCGGCCCGCCATGTATGGCGCCTATCACCACATCACCGTGATGGGCCAGCAAGGCGGCCCCGACAAGTCCGAGATGCCGCCCACGCATACCTACGACGTCACGGGCAACCTGTGCGAGAACAACGACAAGTTCGCCATCGATCGATCGCTTCCTGAAGTCGAGCTTGGCGACCTGTTGGTCATTCACGACACCGGAGCCCACGGACGCGCCATGGGCTACAACTACAACGGCCGTCTGCGATCTGCAGAAGTGCTGCTGCGCGAAGATGGTTCCACCGAACTCATCCGCCGCGCAGAGAACCCGGCGGACTACTTTGCCACCCTGGACGTCACGCCGCTGGGGTGCGCAGTTATCGAACGCAGCAAGAGAGAGGAAGCCTAGCATGGACATTCGCGACATCACCGGATCAATCGTGGCCCTGGTGACCCCGTTTGACGCCGACGGCCACGTGGATTTTGACGCGCTCGGCAGGCTTGTGGACTTTCAGATCGAGCAGGGCACCGACGGCATCCTGACCCTTGGCACCACCGGCGAAAGCTCCACCATGACCGACGAAGAGGACGATGCGGTCTGCAGCTTCGTGGTCGAGCGCGTCGCCGGGCGCGTGCCGGTCATCGCTGGATCGGGCTCAAACTGCACTGAGACCATGCTGCGCAAGAGCCTTTCGTACCAGAACTTGGGCGCCGACGGCCTGCTCATCATCACGCCGTACTACAACAAAGCAAACGAAGAGGGCATCTATCGGCATTTCGCCACCGTGGCAGACGCCGTGGAAGTCCCCTGCATCCTCTATAACATCCCCGGCCGTACCGGCTGCTCGATCTCGGTTGCCAACGTGGAGCGCCTGGCAGCACATCCCAACGTCATGGGCATCAAAGAGGCAAGCGGGAATGTCTCCTACGCCGCAGACATCGCCCACTGCCTGGGACCGGACTTCAAAATGTTCTCGGGCAACGACGACATGGTGTTGCCCCTCATGAGCCTCGGGGCTTCCGGCGTCATCTCGGTATGGGCGGATGTGCAGCCGGCGCTTGTACACGAGATGTGCCGAGCCTATCTTGACGGGGATATCGCGCGCGCGACGCAGATCCAAATCGAAGGCATCCCGCTGGTCCGTGCCCTCTTCTCCGAGGTGAACCCCATTCCGGTCAAAGAGGCGCTCTCCCAGATGGGCATGATCGAGGCAAACTATCGCATGCCGCTCTGTCCCATGGCAGACGATACGCGCGCGCGGCTCGTCGAAGCCATGAAGGGAGCTGGTCTTCTTGCTTAGCATGATGATTGTTGGAGCGGGGCGCATGGGAACCCTTATACGGCGTCTTGCCGAAGAAGCGCTCGACACGGACGGGCTGCCCGCCTTTGACATCGTAGGACAGGTGGGGTCGAACGTGGAAGACCTTCGCGCGATGCCCGCGGCCGACGTGACAATCGATTTCTCGAACGCCAGCACGCTCGATGCCGTCGCGGCCTACGTGACGCGCACGGGAACAGCGCTCGTCTCGGGCACGACGGGATACACCGACGCGCAAATGAGCGCCCTTCGCGAACTGTCCGAGCAAGCTCCCATCCTATGGTCAGGCAACTACTCTCTGGGCGTAGCGGCGCTGCGACACCTGGTCGCACAGGCGGCACATGAGCTTCCCGGCTTCGACGTTGAAATTGTCGAATGCCATCACAACCAGAAAGCCGATGCACCAAGCGGCACGGCGAAGATGCTGCTCGACGCCGTCGTGGACAACAAAGGCGACGCCAAGGCGCATGCCGTCTACGGGCGCGAAGGCGCATGTGGGGCGCGCGACCCCCACGAAATCGGCGTGCATGCGCTTCGCGGAGGCACCGTGGCAGGCACGCATACCGTCTCGTTCTTCGGGCCAAGCGAAGAAGTGTCGCTCACGCACCGCGCCGAAAGCCGCGAGATCTTTGCACGGGGCGCTCTGGCCGCCGCCCAAAAGCTTGCGGGAAAACCCGCCGGCTTCTACACCTTTGACGAGGTGATGTTCAGCTAAAAATGCACCGCCGGGGATCTTGCCATCCCCGGCGCGCACGCTCGTTTCGGAAAAGGGCGTCGAAAACGCGAACCGGCGAGTAGACCGGAGTCTACCAAAAACAAATTCGCAGGTAGAACGGTTGAGCCAAATGGGCCTACTCGACAAGTCGCCCTGTGCACGCCCTTTTTCGAAACGAGCGTGCACAGAGGGGCTGTAAATGCTCCGAAATCGAGTTTGCCCCGTAAGCAAACCCGATACGTTCGGACGGAGCGGGGGTACAAAGAGTCAAGAGACCAACCCGCCAGCGACGACTTATCCGCTCCGATCCCAGGGAAACGCTGATGAAGGACTTTCATGCGCAGGACGGCGCGCCGGACGACTGGGCCTAAAGGCAAGAACGCATACTCACGCTGCGCCCATGCAGCCTGAGTACTTAGACGCTCGACAGGCAATCCAGCTATGGAATGCTTTGATTAACGTTTCCCTCAACGACCAACCTCAATCAGAAAGGTATGTGATGGCTACCAACGCATGTGACATGACAGCCCAGGAAATCATCGACTACATTGCCTCGGCGCCCAAGAAGACGCCGGTCAAGCTCATCGTGCACGAAAAGCGCGGAGCCGCTATTGATTGGGCGGCCGGTACGGGCTCGGGCGCTGCCGACCCCGTACGCGTATACGGCGGTCGCAAATGCCGCGTGGTCTACGGCGACTGGGCCGACCTCGAACCGGTACTCGAGCGCAACAAGGCGAACATCAAAAGCTACGAGGTCGAGAACGACTGCCGCAACTCCGCCGTGCCGATGCTTGACCTCAAGGGCGTAAACGCTCGCATCGAGCCTGGCGCGATCATTCGCGACCACGTGAGCATTGGCGACAACGCCGTCGTCATGATGGGTGCCATCGTGAACATCGGCGCAGAGATTGGCGAGGGAACCATGATTGACATGGGAGCCGTCTTGGGCGGACGCGCCATCGTGGGCAAGCGCTGCCACGTGGGCGCAGGCACCGTACTCGCCGGCGTAGTCGAACCAGCAAGCGCCAAGCCGGTGGAGATTGCAGACGACGTCATGATTGGAGCGAATGCCGTGGTGCTCGAAGGCGTCTACGTTGGTCCCAAGGCCGTCATCGCAGCCGGCGCGGTAGTCGTTGAAGATGTGCCCGAACGCGCCGTGGTCGCCGGCGTGCCCGCGCGCGTCATCAAGTATCGCGACGAGAAGACCGATAGCAAGACCGGCCTGGTGGAGTCGCTTCGTTCGCTGTAGGCGCATGTTGCCCCGCGCAGAGAAATCTATACGGGGTAGCTTCGCTAAACGGTTCCGAACGGTCGCCCTCACCCAGCAACCGCTTTGAACAGCCTCCCTCGCCTCGGACAGCTGTTTTTAGTCCAGCAGCTATGATTGACTACGTTAAGGCCAGATTTTGGCCCTTATCTTAGACAAAGGTAGTTGCTGGACTCTTTTTGGATATGGCAAGCGAAGGCGGCGCGCCGATCTCCCCCAGGCACACGCAGAAGCCAGCGGTCTCGCCGCTTAGCGGTTCTCGATTGACCCGATGTTCTTGAGCTCGATTGAGATGAGGCCGTTGGGCTCGTTCACGAATTCAATGTATTCAGAGTTGCGGGCCATCTCTGCGGGGAACGAGATCTCAATGCCTGTGTCGGTGCGAATCTTCTGGTTCTTCACCGCGGCCTTGCGCACCTGAGCGCGCTCAACGGTCACATGCTCGGGAACACGCTCCTCCTCAAGCGCCTGCTTGATGGTGTCGCGCAACACCGGTTCGTCCTCGAAGGCCTCGTCGACCACGTCCCAGGGCGGCAGGTCCTCGTCTTCCTCCACCCGCTCCACGATTGCGGCCTTCGCCGCCGCCAGCGCCACCGAGGCGTTCGCGCCATGCTCCTCGGCCGCCTCCTCGACGATGCGCGAGACCGTATCGATGACCTCTTTGCTTGAAACACCCTCGGAGCATTGAAGCAGTCCCTGGGGTATGAGCATGCGGCTCTCGCCTGCGATGGAGCGCTCCTTGTCCTGATAGAGCACCTCGAGGTTGCTTGCCCTCACCAGCGCGAACGACGTGACCTTCTGCGAGGGGCTCGGAAGAATGGCGTAGTGCCGCGCGATGCCGCAGGAGGTGCCTCCCTGGCCGTTTTCGACCTCATGCATGAATGCCATGCGGCTTTGAAGCAGCAGCACGGCAAACCAACGGGCATCGTCATCGTCGTCAAAATCTGCCACGAGGATGTCGCATGACTCGAGCTTATCGGCACGAGACAGCTCCCCGGAAAGGAATTCCGCAACATCGAGCGAGAGGTCGAGAAAATCACGCTCGCCGAAGAAGAACCGCTTGAGCTCGCCGGCAAAGGCGCTGTTCTCTGCAAACGAACCTCGTCGATTGTCTGCGGCGCCACGTGCGCGGGCAAGATGCTTGGTGACAAACGACCGCACTGCACGCGTATCGAGCTCGAGCTCGCGCTGGCTGAACACGTTCACCCCGGAATCAAAATCCAGGATGTGCAGGATCGCGTGGTTGATGTTCATATGCGGCTGGCCTCCTGTCGTCTATTGAGCGCAGGCCAGTATAGCATGCGTCATAGGACGCCCGAAGGCCTGGCCGCTTAGATGCCGCCATCCTCCTCTGAGGCGTCATCGACCGGTTTAAGCGTTGCCAGCAGCGACCCCGCCGCATCGGAAACCTTGTCGATGGTCGCCGTTCGCGCAAGCGCCTTGAGCACATCCTGCACAAACGCGCGCCCGTCGGGACCAAGCGCCTCTGCCGCAGCTCGCATAGCAGGCACGCTTTCTTTCCACGAATCGCGAATGTCTGCAAAACGCGTTGCGCCTGTCACGCCGATGACGTCAAAAAGCGTATCGATGAAGCGCCCTCGCTCCTCGGGCGTGAAGCGCGCCATCCAGTCGGCGATTGTAGCAGCGAGGTATCGTGCGCTAGCCGTCAAGCCATCCGCTGGAACAAACGCGCAGCCATCGACCTCCCATAGGAAAGGATTGTGTTGGAAGATGGAGAAGCCGCCGCTTTCCACCACCCGAGAGTCGGAACCGTCGTCCATGATGAGACCGATGACAGAAGACTTCGGAACCGTCTTGGTCATGCGTTTCTGAATGCGCAGGAATCCCGAACCGGCTCGAAATTCATCGCTGAACCCCGGGCCGTCGTGCGAGTACACCTGGCAGATACGCTTCTGCAAGCCTTCGCGACAGGACGCCGCGGCGTAGACGGCCAGGTTGCCGCCCTTGGAATGGCCTCCCACATATACCGGTCCCTCGTGGTGACGCAGCGCCTCTTCCAGGTAGGCCTGTGCCTCCTCCTGCGCCGGCACCGGGCAGAGGTATGCCATATTGAGGTCTTCCTTCCAGCCCACAATGGTTGAGTCCGTTCCACGAAACGCAACGTAGATACCGCCCGAAGGCAGCGCGAAGGTCGTGGCCGCAAACTGCTCTTCCTGGGCGGCATCGGTCTTGAAGACAAAATCGCACAGTCGAACCTCGCGAAAACGCGGGCTGGCACATGCGGCAAACAACAGCTCACGACTTCCGTCGGGATCCCAGCTCGTCCCAAACATGGACTCGAAATCCTCCGCACGAAGCAGCTCGTACAACGGGATACCCACAGGAGTGCAAGCAGCCCGCAGACCTTCCCCCAGCCGGAAGTACGACAGCCACGAGAAGACCAAACTGTCTACCGCGCAGAGCGGTCGCTCGTCAAACGTATCGAGCTGAGACTGAACATAGGTGAGCATCGTGCCCGCCTTATGTGGGAGCGATGGCAAATAGGCCCGCGCCGCCGCCGACAACGTCGAGGCGGCATCGCGGATAGACGGGGCGTCATGAGCAGCATCGGACACGCCGGCAGGCCCCTCCGCCTTGGAGGGCGCGGGGCCAGGAGCGTCGGGCGCCATGGACGAGGTAGCGTCCTCACGCGCTGCGAAAGCGGCAGGACTGGACGCCGCCTCGGCGACCGCGCCTTCAGCCCCGGTCCTCGCCTTGGCGGCACTTCGTCCCACCAGGGACCGCTGCGCCCGTGCCTTCATGACGTCCCCATCTCGTGTGATCGGCTATGCCTCGAAATCGACCTGGTCGATGATGGTCTTCAAAGCGGATGCAGAGTTTTGGAGCTCGGACATCTCGGCCTCGGAGAGCGAGACGGGCACACGGCACACCACGCCGCGGCGACCCACGATGGTCGGCATGGAGATGGCGATGTCGTTAAGACCGTACTCGCCCACCATGAGGCTCGAGACCGGCAGCACCGTATCCTCGTCGTGCATGATGGCCGTGCAAATGCGCCTTACCGACATGGCGATGCCGTAATAGGTGGCATGCTTCTTCTCGATGATCTCGTAGGCGCTGTTCTTGACTTCCTCGGCGATGCGCGCCTCGGTGGCCTTATGGTCGTGATGGCCGTGCATCTCGCAGAAGGTGTTGAGCGGCACGCCTGCGACCATGGCGCTCGACCAGGCCGCGAACTCGGAATCGCCGTGCTCGCCCATGATGTAGGCATGGACGTCGCGCGGGTCGACCTCGAGGTGCTCGCCGAGCATGTACTTGAGACGGGCGGTGTCGAGCACGGTGCCGGAGCCGATGACCTGGCCCTCCGGCAGGCCGGACATCTTGATGGCGGCATAGGTGAGAACGTCCACAGGATTGGAGACGATGAGCAAGATGCCCTCAAATCCGCTCTCGCGAATCTGCGGAATGATGCTCTTGAAGATGCCGACGTTCTTGTTCACCAGGTCGAGACGGGTCTCGCCGGGCTTCTGTGCAGCGCCGGCGGTGACCACGATGATTGCAGCATCAGCAGCGTCGCTGTAGTCGCCGGCGTAGATCTTGCAGGGACTCGCGAACGGAACGCCGTGTGCGATATCGAGCGCCTCGCCCTCGGCACGTGCGTGATCGACATCGATAAGCACCATCTCGGAGAACAGCCCGCTCTGCATGAGGGCAAACGCAGACGACGACCCGACAAAGCCGCAACCTACGATGGCAACCTTCCTGTCGTTAACCATAGTTATCACTCCTTTGGGACAGTGCCGGCCACTCCGGCACGACGTGATTCCACAGCCGATTATCTCCCCCACGCAGGCTCGCTATACAGAAGATGGGCCCAAACGGCCCATCTCCTACACGGTTTGAAACAATATGGCACGGCCCGCCCTGTCTGCCATTCGCCATTGGGGACGGGTACGTTTGGCAGACTGACTGGGACATGGGATGCGCGCGCCATCACGTCTGCCAAACGAACCCGTCCCCAATGGCACATGGCAGCACATGCCGGCTATCGAATGCCAGCAGCCTCGATGGCAGCGACGGCGGCGCGCAGACCCTCCGGCGGGAGCACCAGCGCCATGCGCACATAGCCCTCGCCGTGCGGCCCAAAGCTCGCACCAGGCGTCACGACCACGCCCGCACGCTCCATGAGCTCCTCGCAGAAGGCCATAGAGTCGGTACGGCCGCCGGGAAGCTTGGCCCACACGAACATGGTGCCGTGCGCGTTGGGACGCTCCCAGCCGATGGCCTCAAGTCCGTCGCAGAGCGCGTCGCGGCGCTCCTGGTACATCATGCGCTGGTGCTCCACCTCGTCGAGCGGACCGGTGAGCGCAGCGATGGCCGCCTTTTGGATGGGGAAAAACATGCCAAAGTCGATCTGGCTGCGCAGCTTGGAGAACGCGGCGACCACGTCGGGGCGACCGACCAAAAAGCCAATGCGCGCGCCCGTGACGTTGAACGACTTGGAGAGCGAGAAGAACTCCACGCCCACCTCGAGCGCGCCAGGGTAGCCGAGGAAGCTGCCACCGCGCGGCCCGTCGTAGACGATGTCTGAGTAGGCGTTGTCGTGCACGACGAGCAGGTCGTGCTCGCGCGCGAAGGCGATGATATCCTCGTAGACCTCGGGCGTGCCCACGCTACCCACGGGATTTGCCGGCAGCGACACGATCATGTACTTGGCGCGGTCGGCGACCTCGGGGTCGATGCCCTTCACGTATGGCAAGAAATCATGCTCGGCGTTGAGCGGGTAATAGGCGAGGTTGCCGTCGGCAATCTTCACGCCGGCCTCGAACACGGGGTAGCACGGGTCGGGCACGAGCACCGTGTCACCCGGGTCAAGGAGCGCGAGCCCCAGGTGTCCCACACCTTCCTGCGTGCCGTTACAGCTGGCCACCATGTCGGGCGTGATGCCCGTCACGCCGAAGCGGCGCTCGTAGTAGTCGCACACGGCCTGCTTGAGCTCGGGGAGGTCACCCAGGCTGTACTTCCACTCGGCCGGGTCGGCCGCAGCGTCGCGCAGTGCCTTGACCACGTGGTCGTACGGCGCGAAATCCGGCGTGCCCACAGAGAGGTTATAGATGGTGCGCCCCTCCGCCTCAAGCTGCAGACGCTTCTGGTTGAGCGAGCTGAAGACCTCGGCCCCAAACCGGTCGAGTCGCTGGGAAAACTGCATATCGAATCCTTTCTACCGGTAATGCCGCGTAAGCCAACAGGTGAAATAGGCGAACTAGGTCAGGTGAAATTTCCTCTGCCCTCGTTTCACGTTAGACAAGGCGCGCGTAGTCCTGGGAGCCGTGAAACATGTGCTCAAGATATACATCGTCGCCGATAACACGATACAGCACAAGGTAGCGCCCGCAGGGGGCTACGCGGAGCTCCCGCGCTGCAAGTGCTTCGTCCTCCGAGACACGATAGGACAAAGGAAATGCCTCGAGCACCTCAATGAGCCGGTCCAGATCGTCTAAAACGGATGCCGCCGCCGACACATTGCCAACGCTTTCAGCAAGGTACGAGAGAATATGGTCGCGCTCGCGTAAGGCCGTCTGCGTTAGGTAAACGTTAGCAGCCATAACGCTCGCGCGCCTCACGCTGGGCATCCCGGGCAGACACGACACGGCCCGCCTCAATATCGGCTTCCGAAGCTGCAATGGTGCGATACAGCTCGGCACGCGCCGCTTCCATACGCAAGGCATCAAGCTTATCCACCGTCATTACCGCAAAGACCTCGCGCCCGTTGCGCGTCACGATCACGGGCTCCGGCGAAGCCTCGACCGTCGCCGCGAACTCAGCCGTATTTTTGAGCTCTTTAATGGGAACGCACGCAGGCATAGCCACCTCCTCAATAGGGGCCACGATTATGGCCCCATCATAGCATAGCCACCAAATGCTCAAACTGGGGACCGTCCCCAACTTGAGCATTTTCGTTTTACGCGAGGGAGTCGATTTCGGCGAGCCAGAGGCGGGCGCTCGCGTCGCTCGGCATGCGCCAGTCGCCGCGGGGGCTGAGCGTGACCGAGCCGACCTTGGGACCATCGGGCAGGCAGCTCCGCTTGAACTGCTGTGCAAAGAACCGCCGGTAGAACACACGCAGCCAGCTGTGGATGGTCACGCGGTCGTAAACGCCCTCGAACGAGCGGCACGCCATGCGGAAGATCTTGCCCGGCGCAAAGCCAAAGCGCAGGAGATAGTAGAGAAAGAAGTCGTGCAGCTCGTAGGGACCTACGAGATCTTCGGTGCGCTGAGCGATCTCGCCGTCGCCTGTGGGCGGCAGGAGCTCGGGCGAGACGGGCGTGTCGAGGATGTCGAGGAGCGTCGCTTCAATCTGCCCGCCGAAGACGTCGGCCGCGTACCGCACCAGGTGCCGCACGAGCGTCTTGGGCACGCTCGCGTTGACGGCGTACATGCTCATGTGGTCGCCGTTGTAGGTAGCCCAACCGAGCGCCAGCTCGGAGAGGTCGCCCGTGCCGATTACAAAGCCGCCCTGCTGGTTGGCGAGGTCCATAAGCACCTGGGTGCGCTCGCGCGCCTGACTGTTCTCGTAGGTCACGTCCTGCACGGCCGGGTCGTGGCCAATGTCGCTGAAGTGCTGCTCCACCGCGGCACCGATGGGTACCTCTCGGAAGCTCACCTCGAGCGCCTCGGCGAGTACCTGGGCGTTCGTCTTGGTGCGCGTGGTGGTACCGAAGCCCGGCATCGAGACCGCCGTGATGCCCGTGCGCGGAAGGTCGAGCGCATCAAACGCACGCACCGTCACAAGGAGCGCTAACGTGGAATCGAGCCCGCCCGAAAGGCCGATGACAGCGTGCTTGGTGCCCGTATGGGCAAGGCGCGTGGCGAGACCCGCGGCCTGCAGGTTCAAGATCTCCTCGCAGCGCTCGGCGAGGTCGCCGGCATCGGCCGGAACGAACGGCGTCTGCGGAAAGACGCGATCGATGTCGAGGGCGGAGCGCATGAGGAGTGCCGCGGGGTCATCGACAGGGTCGCCCGCCGTGGCATAAGTATCGTCGCCCGCGGCGCCTGCTCCGCAATCGCCCGCGACAGCACCGGCATCCTCGCTCGCGGCTGCGGCACCGGACTCCTCGTCCGCCGCAAAGAGCGAGGCCGAGCCGTCTATGGGCAGCGCGTCGACCATCCCCGGGATACCTGCAAACGAGAAGTCCATGGCAAAGCAGCCGTCGGAAGTGTCCAGATCGTCAGACCCCACCCACGTGGTCGACCGGCGGCGCTCGGCCATCAAGCGGTCGAGGTCCACGTCGGCCACGGCCATGTCGCAGCTAAAGAGCGGCGTCTGGGCAAGCACGGAGCCGTTCTCGGCCACGAGGTTCTCACCCGCAAACACGAGGTCCGTCGTAGACTCGCCCGCGCCGGCATCCGCGTAGACGTATGCGCAGTACAGGCACGCCGACTGCTGGCTCACCAGGCTGCGGCGATAGGCCGCCTTGCCGATGATCTCATCCGAAGCGGAGGCGTTCAAAATGACCGTGGCACCCGCACGCGCCATGTCGACGCTCGGCGGGTCGGCCACCCACAGGTCCTCGCAGACCTCGACACCCACGACTACATCCTGCATGCCCGCGTCGGCGCAGTGATAGACGATGCGCGCGCCGAGCGGCGCCATCTGGCCCGCAAACTCCACGATGCGGCATGCGCGCGGCGCCGGCGTGAACCAGCGACGCTCGTAAAACTCACCATAGTTGGGCAGGTACTGCTTGGCGGTAAGGCCCAAAAGCTGGCCCGCACAGCACACGGCCGCGCAGTTGTAGAGCGCGCCCGCCTGCGGCACCGGCACGCCCACGGTGAAGAGGATGGGCAGCCCCTGCGTCTCGCGCAGCAGCCAGGCAAGCGCCTGCTCGGCCGTGCGCTGCAGGGAGCGGTCGAAGAAGAGGTCTGCGCAGGTGTAGCCCGTGAGACACAGCTCAGGCAGCGCGAGCGCGCCCACGCCCGCCTCGGCAGCCGCGCGAACGCGAGAAAGTGCGACCTCGGCGTTGCTCCGCACGTCACCCACGCGAATATGGGGCGTTGCCGCCGCGATGCGGAAGAACCCGTCGCCAGCACCTGCGCCGGCGCCATCGCTCGCGTCCGTAAAGAACAGCTCGTCCATAGCAACTCCTTTGCACGGCGAAGCGCAGACGCGCCCGCTGATGATTTCCGACATCCATTGTACCGTGGCTTCGGGACATCGCATCGATACAGCAGGGTTGCCCGGACACAGCCGCCTCTCACATCCCCTCGGAGGCCGCGACGCCCCCGTGCTCTGGCAACCGCAGCATGAGCCCATGTCCAGAACATCCACGGCGCAGCGGCAACGGTGCTCACACCTCGTCGCTGCCTGTCGCTCCCCCACACATCTGTAGAGATTCTTGGATAGTGCGACTCGCCGTATAATGGAGGCGCGAAACACCTACGGGCCCTGCGCCCGAAACGATAGATATATGAAAGGTGGCAGGATCGTGAGCGAATCCGCACGCCCCGGCACCACAACCTTCCCCACCGCAACGGATGACAGCGGCATCGACCGCCTCGCGTTGGTGGTGGTTACCTTTAAGCGCCAGAACTTGCTGGCAAAGCTATTCGATTCCTTCTGCGCCCTCACGCAAGCACCCTGGCGCATCATCATCGTAGACAACGAGCACTCCGACAAGACCCGCGACATGGTGGCAGACCTTGGCCGTCGCACCGACGCCCTGTGGGGCGTGGAACAGGAGCGACCGGACACCGAAGGTGGCACCGCGCGCGTAGTCTACGCGCCTCAGGCCGACAACCTGGGCGGAGCCGGCGGCTTTTCGGCCGGCGTCAAGCGTGCCTGGGAGCTGGGAGCCCAGTGGTTCTGGGTCATGGACGACGATGTGCTCGTCCTTCCGGACGCCATCGACAAACTTGAGCCTTGGACGCATGGCCACGAGGTCGTCCAGGGGTCGCGCCTGGACTACGATGGCGGCGCCTTCTATTGGCAGTACGACTTCATCGTGCCGCTTGGCATTCCCAACCCGGTGGCACCGAGCGCCTTCGACGAATCGAGATACCGCATTATGAACACGCTCTGCTTCGAGGGCGGGCTTTTTGCCCGCTCGGTCGTTGAGCGCATCGGCTTGCCCGACCCGCGCTTCTTCATCTACTGGGACGACACGGTCTACGGATATTTGGCCTCGAAGGTCACCGAACCCATCGTGGTCTCCGACCTGATCTTGCAGCGAAGTCGTGACATCCCCAACTGGGATATCGCAGGCGTGCGCCAGCTCAACGGCACCTCGGACATGAACCGCTACCACATCATGCGCAACCGCGGCTACATGATGCAGTATTTCCGTCTACACGGCGACTACAACCGCTTCCTATTTGGCCTGGGCACGGCAGCAACCTTCGCCAAGGAGGTCATCCGCCTTGTCATGGTCAACCGCGATTCCCTCAAAACGGGCATCCCGGCGCTCTTCCGCGGCATGCGCGACGCACGCAAGATCTATCGCGATCGCGACTGGCGCCCCATGCCGCCGCTCAAAGAAGATACGCGCTAAGACAGACAGCCGCCCCCTGCCATTGGGGACGGGTACAATTGGCAGGCGGATGGCCCATCTGCCATACGATTTGCCAAATGTACCCGTCCCCAATGGAACAGACTGACGCGCCGCCCGATGTCAAGACCGTGCGTCAGGAACCGGACAGCAGGAGACGGCGCTTTTGTGTTGTCTCGCACATGTTTTTTGGAACCCGCCTCATCCGGGTACCAAAGTCGTACCATCCCATCGCGACATCGCCGGCAGGCGCATCGCCTGTCGACGGCTCTAGAACATCTCAAGCCATGGACAGGGAGGACCTTGCATGGCATCTCAATATACCGACCAGCAGCGGACCCGCGTCGTGGACCGCAAAAAACTTGAACGTCACGCTCGCACGAGCGCGTCTATCGGCGACACCCAGGCCATCACACAGAAGCCGAAGCTCTTGGAGGGCATCTCGATCGCCCAGCTCATTGCCGGCGCCGGCGCGGCCGTCACCTCCATGGTGCTTGCGTCCGAGATCGGCATTGCCGGTTCGGTGATCGGCGCCGCCGTGAGCTCCGTCGTCACCGTGATCGCCTCGCAGCTGTATCGCAACTTTCTCTCGGCGGGAGCACGAAAGCTCAAAGATAGCTATGACGCGCTTGGCCGGGTGAGCGACCTTCCTCGACCCGGTCGCAACGCATCGGACGAGACCGCGCTTCTGGAAGGCCGCGGAGGAGCTGCTGCGGGCGCGAACGTGCGCGGAGCCCGCATAGCCCCGGCAAAGCTTCAGGCGCGCGCCGCCGCCGAACGAAGCGCCACGCAGCGCAAGGTGGTCGTGTTCTCCATTGTTATCGCCGTGGTCATGGTGATTGTCTGCACAGCAGCCATCCTGATCGGAACCGCCGGCGAGGGCATTGGAACCAAGACCGAGCCCCTTATCCCGCGCGCCTCCACAACCGAGCTCGAAGACGAGGACCAGGCGCACGCCAATCCTTCGGTCGGCGACCACGCCGCCAACGACACGACGTCTCACAATGCGACCTCGGATACGCAAAACACCACCGACACGTCCACGTCCGATACGGGCGCGGGCGGAGCCGATGCGACGGGGCAGAACAGCGGCACCGAGAATCAGGGCGGAAGTGCCTCTGACTCGAGCAGCGCGACAGGAGGAAACACCGCGCCCTCGACGGGCACGGATGGCAGCAACGCCCAAGGAGACTCCACGCAGTCTGGGACCGCGGGCAACACGGGAAGCGAGTCAACTTCCGGAACCACGACGAATGGAACCGGGGCGACAACAGGCACCGCGAATAACCAGGCGTCGTAGCATACCTCCCCCCACCGCTACGTCTCAGAGTTGCGGAGACACCCTCCGCCTGCTCGGACCGTGAGACGCGTCGACCGTGAGGCATCGGGGGGCATCGAGCCTCGACGCCTGCGGCGCCGCCGCGCGTCCCGTGGCGGCGCCGCGCGCCCACACCACCGCCCGTTTCCGCACGCGGAGCCGAATGCCCCCTCCACGGGGACACACCGCGGCCGTATGAGACAAGATGCTAAGATGCTGGGGCAAGCAACAAAGAAAGAAGCATGCATGTCTCATACGAATCCACAAGCGCCACGGCTATCGCCTGGCAACCATATCTATCTCTATCGCCTGCTACGCGATACCGTGGGAACCGGTAAACAGACCTTTGTGTCACAGATCGAAGAGGTTCTGTCCGGCGAGAACCTATCGGCCGATGACCTGGGGTTTTCTGACACGCGCACGCTGTTGGAGGAGCTCGACGATTTCCTGACCCTCACGGTGTTCAAGGGCGGGCGCATCTATGCGACCGTCGTGGCGCAACCCGCCTGGGACGAGGCCCTAGCGACCGCCGATCGCAACAAGGGCGCAAAGGGCAAGCAGGGCGGAAAGTCCTGGAAACGAAAGAAGACTTCCAAGGACCTCAAGGCCGTTAAGCCGCGGCGGGTAAAGCGTCCCGAGCCTGTACTTGCACCCGAGCAGGAGTCCATTCCCCGTCCTGACGCAGAGACAACCCCCGGTACCGAACCTACGTCGGAACAGTCGGCTCAAAACGCCACGGAAGCGCTGAACGCCGCCGAAGGCACACAGACAGCCGGGGCCGAAGCAGCCCAAGAACCCACGAGGCAGAATTCGAACAGCGCGGCCGACATGCATACCCGGCCTTCTGCCGACCAGGCTGCCGCGAGCGAGGCGGAAACGCCCGACGTCGTTGCCATGCAAGTAGCAGACGAGCCGAAGGACAACACCGCCGCGGCATCCGCCGGTCAGGCGGCTGCTGCCGAGCCGGAGAACGCCTCCGTGCCGGCCGTCCCTCCTACCCCAGAGCTCGCAGTCGAGCCGGCAACGCATGAGCCGAGCATCAAGTTCACTATCCTGTATGACCCGGACGAAGCGGCAGCGGAGGTGTCGGAGCAGCCTGAAGACGCACAGTCCGAGGCTACTCAGCCGGCGGCCGTGCGGACGGAAACCGCGCGGCCGGAAGCCGTGCAGCCCAAGGCCGCCCAACCGGCATCGCAAGCCGCAGCCGCCACTATCGTCGCGTCGGCGGCTTCCCGTCCTGCATCCTCGACCAAACCCATAGCTCCTAAGGCCAGCACCGCCGCAGCCGCGCCATTCATGATCGACGCCGCCGCAGTCGCGCCATCCATGGCCGACGCGACTGCACCCACAACGGGCAGGCCGGCCAACACGAGCACCGAAGCTCCCGCAGCTTCGACACCTGCGGCAGCCATCCACAACGAACAAGCCGCCGAGCCTCCCTCGCATGAGATGAGGCAGGCGGCGTCCTCCCCCGCTCCTAACGCGTCGGTGCAAACGGAACCGCACGCATCCGGGGGTCCCAAGCCATCGACCAGCGGAACGAACACCCACCGACCGCCTCGCGCCTATGACAGCTACCCGACCGACTTTGTGCTCGAGGCCTTCTGCCCTGGAGAGCAACTGAGCGAGCTTGCCCGCCTCCTGCCGTACGGCGCCGATGTTATGGGAATCCTGAGCTGCTACTTCGATATCGCAAAGCTCCAGCAGACCATCGAAGGAAACCGCTCGCGTGCGACCTTCCCCGTGGGCATCGTCCGTGACGGCAAGCGCCTCTGGGCGCATGTGACCATCAAGCGCCGAAGCGGGGCAAGCGTCCCCTGGTCCGTCGAATCCGTCGAAGGCCCCGACGCCTAGAAGCCCCGGCCCAAACGATTTGGCCTCCGCGACCGCACATCAATATAGAGGAAGCCCCGTCGTCTCGACTCCATGCGAGACGGCGGGGCTTCTCTACGTGCGCAGATGTCGGCAGAAGAAAGTGCCGGGCTCCTAGTCGCGGGTGAGCTTGCGATGGATGCGGTGCGGACAGGCGGCGTCCTCGCCCAGACGCGCCACACGGTTCTCCTGGTAGGACGCGAAGTTACCCTCGAACCAGTACCAATTGCCAGGATTCTCGTCGGTGCCCTCCCACGCCAGAATATGCGTGGCCACGCGATCGAGGAACATGCGGTCGTGGCTGATGACGACCGAGCAGCCCGGGAACTCGAGCAGCGCGGCCTCGAGCGAGGACAACGTCTCGACGTCCAGGTCGTTCGTAGGCTCGTCAAGCAGCAGCAGGTTGCCGCCCTGCTTGAGCGTAAGCGCGAGGTTCAGACGGTTGCGCTCGCCGCCCGAGAGCACGCCTGCGCGCTTCTGTTGGTCGGAGCCCTTGAAGCCAAAGCTCGCCACGTAGGCACGGCTTGGCACCTCGGTCTCGCCCACGAGCATCTTGTCGGTCCCGCCGGAGACCACCTCCCAGAGCGTCTTGTTAGGATCGATGCCTTCGCGATTCTGGTCGACGTAGGAGATCTTGACCGTCTCGCCGAGCGTGATGGTGCCCGACGTGGGCTGCTCGGCTCCGATGATCATCTTGAAGAGCGTCGACTTGCCCACGCCGTTGGGACCGATCACGCCCACGATGCCGTTGCGCGGCAGGCTGAAGCTGAGGTCGTCGATGAGCACGCGGCCGTCGAACTCCTTGTGCAGGTGCTCGACCTCAAGCACCTTCGCCCCCAGGCGCGGGCCCACCGGAATGCGGATATCGGTCCAGTCGAGCTTCTGGCTCGCGCGGGCCTCGGCCTCCATCTCCTCGTAGCGGGCGAGGCGGGCCTTGTTCTTGGCCTGGCGGGCCTTGGGGCTGGAGCGCACCCACTCGAGCTCCGAGGCCATGCGCTTGGCAAGCTTGGCGTCGCGCTGCCCCTGCGCGGCGATGCGCGCCGCCTTGGTCTCCAGGTAGGTGGAGTAGTTGCCTTTGTAGGGATAGAGGTGGCCGCGGTCGACCTCGCAGATCCACTCGGCGACGTTGTCCAAGAAGTAGCGGTCGTGCGTGACGGCGAGCACCGCTCCCTGGTAGTTTTTGAGGAAGTGCTCGAGCCACAGCACCGATTCGGCGTCGAGGTGGTTCGTAGGCTCGTCGAGCAGCAGCAGGTCGGGCGCCTCAAGCAGGAGCTTGCAGAGCGCCACGCGACGACGCTCGCCGCCCGAGAGGACGCTCACCGGAGTATCGGCGTCGGGACACTGCAGCGCATCCATCGCCACGCCCAGCTTGCTGTCGATATCCCAGGCGTCGGCCGCGTCGATCTCGTCCTGAAGCTTGCCCATCTCGGCCATGAGCGCATCGAAGTCGGCATCGGGCTCGGCCATCTCCTCGCCGATCTTGTTGAAGCGGTCGATCTTGGCAAGCATGTCGCCAAAGGCCATGCGAATGTTCTCGATGACGGTCTTGTCGTCATCGAGCGGCGGCTCCTGCGGAAGCAGGCCGACGGTGTAGCCCGGCGTGAGGCGCGCCTCGCCGTTCGAGACCTCCTCGACGCCCGCCATGATCTTGAGCAGCGTAGACTTGCCCATGCCGTTGGGGCCCACGACGCCGATCTTGGCACCGGGATAGAACGAAAGGGTCACGTCGTCCAAGATGACCTTGTCGCCATGCGCCTTGCGCGCCTGATACATTTGGTAGATGAACTCTGCCATGTCGCTCCTTGTTGCTCGCACGCCTGCCGCCTTGACATTAATCGGCAGCTTTGTCGGTCGTACCGTATAGTCTCAGGTACCGCGACGATTTGCCGCACTATCGCCCCGTCTCCATCACGAAACCACCTAAGCAGGAGACCCACCGCATTCGATTCATTTCGAGCGCTACCCTATACTTACGTAGCACCAGTGAACCCCGACGAGCAGGCGGCACCTATGAACGATTCACGCGACATCGCGCCCGAAACGGCGACTTCGAGGCTCGAACTCATGTGGGGGCAGGCGGGACTCGACCGGTTGCGCCGAAGCCTCGTCGTCGTGCTCGGCGTGGGCGGCGTCGGCTCGAACTGCGTGGAGGCGCTTGTTCGCGGCGGCGTGGGCAGGCTCGTCATCGTGGATGGCGACGAGGTGGCTCCGAGCAACATCAACCGGCAGGCAATCGCCTTCGTCGACACCGTCGGCAAACGCAAAGTGGAGGCTATGCGCGACCTCATCGCCCGCATCAACCCCGAGGCAGAGGTCAGCCCCATCGATGTGTTTCTGAAAGCAGAAAACGTCCCCGCGCTTATGGACGGCATCATCTCGAAGCAGGGCATGCCCGCCTATGTGGTGGACGCCATCGACACCGTGTCCGCAAAGCTCGCCGTCGCCTCATGGGCGGCCGAGCGGGGCGTGCCCCTCATCAGCAGCATGGGCGGCGCCATGAAGCTCGACCCATCCAAGCTGCGCGTCTGCGACCTATTCGAGACTGCAAACGACCCGCTTGCGCGCGTGATGCGCAAGGAGTGCCGCAAGCGCGGCATCGATCGCCTCACCGTGCTGTCCTCCTTCGAGGAGCCCATGAGGCGACCGGGCGGGGCCGCGCGCGCCGGGCGGCAAGCCGGCGCCCCGAAAGCCCCGCTTGGCACGGCATCGTACCTGCCGCCCATCATGGGACAGATGATCGCTGGCCACGTGATTCGCTCGATTATCGATGGCGCCCAGGCAAAAGGGCAGGGCCGCGCGCGCGGTACCGAGGCAGGAGGCGCGCCAGCCGGCGGCCAGCCTGCCACCAGCCACCCAGACGAGGCGGCGGCCGCCCCCGCGCTCCGGCTGCGCACCCACGAGCCCGCCTCGATGCCTGCCGGAAATCGGAAGGCGTAGCCATGGAAGCGCGTCTCGTAGACATGCATTGCCACCTTGACCGCATCGCTGACGCGCCGGCGGTCGCGAGCGACGCCGCCAGACTCGGGATCGCAATTCTTGACACCACCGTCGCGCCTCGGGAAGCGCTCCTGGCACGGCGCACGCTGGGGTCCTGCGACACCGTTCGCGTGGGTGTCGGCTTGCACCCGTGGTGGCTCTCGGACGGAAGCTGCACCGACAGCGATGTCGACCTTCTTGTCGAGCTCGTCTCAAGCTCTGCCTTCGTAGGGGAAGTCGGCCTCGACTTTAGCCGTCGCCACGAGCATGCGCGCGAGCGACAGCTTGAAGCGTTTTGCCGGATGGCCGAGACCGTTGCGGAGCGCCACCTCCCCCACCGCGTGCTCTCGATCCATGCGGTGCGGTCCGCCGGCGCGGCGCTCGATGTGCTGGAACGATACAGCCTTGCGGGAAAGGCCGCCCCGCCTGGGCTCTCATGCATCTTTCATTGGTTCTCGGGAACTTCTGATGAGCTCGCGCGGGCACGGCGGGCAGGCTGCTTCTTTTCCGTCAATGAGCACATGCTCGCCACCAGGCGCGGGCGGGAGTATGCGCGCATCATCCCAGAGGATCGCCTGCTTCTTGAGACGGATGCGCCCCCTCAGCTCGATGCGCCCTGGAACGCACAAGACCTCGAGGCATCGCTTGCGCGCACGCTTGACGCCGTCGCAGCGATCCGCAACGTCGACTCCCACGACCTCGGCGCTCATATAGCGCAGACAAGCTTGTCGCTCCTCTGCTAGCCGGCCACGCCGTGCTCAAGCCAGGCCGCACCTCCATGCGAATACGCCCCTCCAAACGACGCCTTGCCGACCAACGGGTCGGCGGCCCATAGACGCCGGTCGCCAAAACTCCCGCTTAGCCGCAATAAAAGCGGGTATGCAATTGATGAGGCATCAATAGCCGCCGAGCTTGCGATAGGAGGACCGATGATGAACGCAAACGCCGTCTTCACACTCGTTGGAATGATCGCCCTGCCGGTGGTGGCGTGTCTTGCAGCCGAGGGGCTCGGCTCGGTCGCGCCTTCGCTTGCACGTCGCTGGTCTACCTGGTTCCAGCCAAAGGACGCCTCCCTCGGCTGGACTGCACGCGTCAAGCCGACATGGCATGACGAAGGCTCCTCGACGGGGGCTCGCGCCGCCGCAACCGTCCGCTCCGCCCACGGCGCCATGAACTCGCTGCCCATACGCCAGGCATAGCCGCTATCCGCCTGAACACGCTCTCGGATTGCACGGCATAATGGGGTGGCCGGCGCGTCAATGAGAACGACGTGCCGGCCGCCTTATATGCGTTGCCCGACACGCCCCCGACGCGCTTCGGATATGGGCGCCCGCTTGAAACACGCAAGAAGCTTTTCATGCAGCATAGGCCTCTTGCGCTAGGAACCAGCGTCGACATCGGCGCGTTCCCGAGTCGCCACGTCCGACATCTTGCCCGACGGGCCGCAAACACTCAATAAAGGGAGACACTCCATCAAAATGCATAAGAATGGATTGATTCTGGATAAGAATGTGCTCCAGATCGAGCTGGAGAAAAGCTTCTCGTTCGCAGCGCGCGAATTCTGTGCAAAAAATCGATTTGTCGGTCAATGAGATGGCTTATACACATGCCCCATCACATTTATTGAGAATATATCTCAACAGCATCCTCGGGTTTTCTTTATGCGTCCTCCCTGCGCCACCTTAAGTTGACCGACAAATCGATTTTTTGCACACTTCGGGGCGGCTTCGGAGGGACGGCGCCCGCTGGCCCTCTCACACCATGTATATTCTTTACGCGCTCGACGTGATAAACTGCGATTACTTTACATAGCGATGTATCAAAAAGTCCAACCAGCATAAACGTGCCGAACACTTTGGACCATCAAGCTTGATTTGTCGGGAGACCGGCGCGTCATGCCTTCATCTTGGTCAAAGAAGGAGGGGCGTATGGCCTCCGCCCCTCCACATGCATTAGGTCCGCGTCGCCCACAATATCTCGGAACCGGGTTCGCCGGCCCCGAGCAGGTCGATAGCCCCTCTATGCGATCGACAACACGTCCGGAATCTGGTCGATGATGATGTCGGCGGCGTCCTGCGAGAAGCCGAAGCGCTCCTCGCGCTTGGCAATCACGGTGAGGCCGGCGCGCTTGCCGGCAGTAATGCCCGGAACGGAGTCCTCGATGCAGCAGCACTTCTCCGCAGGCAGCCCCAGCGCCTCGATGGTATGCAGGTAGATCTCGGGATTGGGCTTGCTCTCCTTGAAGTCGGCACCCGATACGATGAGCTCGAAAGCGTCTGTAAGGCCGCATTCCGCGAGCGCGGCATCGATGTTGCGGCGAGGAGAAGACGAGGCCAGGGCGACGCGCACGCCCATGCCCTTCAGTGCCTCGATGGTGGAGCCCACTCCCGGGTTCATCAGGGCACGATAGTCTTTCGGCAGGTCGCGGGCCCAATCGTCATAGACGCGCTCGGCCTCCTCGGGGGTGTAGTCTCCCCTGCCGCCCTGTTTGAGCCAACGGGCGACGCTGCGCTGGAAAGCCTGGTGGGACTGCCCCACCTGCTTGTTGAGGTCGTCCACGGTCAGGCCCAGCCCGAACGCTTCGGAGAAGTCTCGAATCTGGTTCCAGTAGTACAGCTCGGTGTCGACGATGACGCCGTCCATGTCAAAGATGACGGCCTGATACGGAAACGGCACAGCCATGCCCCCTTACTTCATGTTGCCTTTATATGAATGAACCCCGCAGCTGTGGGGCCATCCATCACGGTAGTGGCATTGTATCAATCGTCCTCGTCGTAATTGACGAAATGCCCTGTTTTGGCCGCGGCAACCGCCTTGAACCTCCTCATAAGCGGATGCTGGCGCGTGCCTCCCAAAGCAGTACTCACCCGATAGCTCAACAACTGAATGAACGGCAGGTACGCAAGGGAAGCGACATCGGGTGTGGGCAGCGGCGGCGTGACGAGGACGCGTCCGTCGGACCCAGCGAGAGAATGCGGCGTCACCAGAAATGCGCTGTCAGTGACCTCGCAGGTTGCCCTCCACACTCGCTCCACCCGTGCAGAGGCCTCGTCGCCCGCATCAAAAAAGAGGCAGGTGTAGGAAGGCGTCAGCTGGAGGTTGGGCCCATGAATATACTCTTCAACCTCGTATGCCGGACAGGGAATATGCACCGTCTCACCGATTTTGAGAGCGCCTTCGCGGGCCACGCCGCGCGTGGGCTCAGTCCCGCAGCAATAACATACGTCCATACCCGTAAAGCGCTTGATGTGCTGTTCGTAGAAGGGATCGGCCGCAGCACGAACGGCCTCGGCCACGCCAAGGGCGCCCTCGATTTCACTCACACGCTCCTCGCACGCTCCCAGACGTGCCGCGAGCAGCATTAAAAACACCGTAAGCGTTGTGACGCCCTTGGTCACGTATCCAACGAGCTCCTCGCCCACGCCGTAGTCAATGACCGTATCCGCATGGTCGCGCACGTCGCTCTCCACGTTGCCCGTAAGACACGCGGCGCGAAGGCCGCGGACACGCAGGGCATCGAGCGCCTCAATCGCGTTGGTAGAGAGGCCGCTCTGCGTCACCACGAGCACCAAGTCGTCCGGCGTGAGGTCATGCTCGTAATACGTGAGCGCAAACGGCGTCACGAGCCGTAGCGCGCAAGCCGCACCCAAGCAGGACTGCATGAATGGCATCGCGCACATGCACGCATTGTATGATGAGCCCGAGGCCACAAGCACGATACGCCGCGGCACCCCGTTCTTGCAAAGCTCCACCACCGGTCCGACAAGCTCGTCACGCCGAATGATGTTCGCGCGCGCTACCGAGGGGGCCTCGTCAATGTAATCGAGCATGGTCATCTTCCGGTCCATGCCGCACCTCCCGCCTACGCCGCGCGAAGACCCTGAGGCCTCGCGCGGCACATTGCTCAAACGTGATTGTTAGTAGTCGAGCTGACGATAGTAGCGGCGGATCTCCATGGGATGGCGCGTCTCGATCTCCATGTGCACGTCGATGCGATTGTTCACGGCGTGCATCACGAGGTGCGAGATGTCACCGCGGAACTCGGTCTCGATACCAGCGAGCTCGTAGTCCTTCGTGTCGATCACCGTGTAGTTCGCGCAGATGCGCGGGATGAAACGCACCACGCGCTCGGAGAGCGGGCGCTGGGCGTCCTCGCCCACGTAGATGGTGACAGGCGTGTTCTTGGTCACGATCTCGAACATGCCGTGGAAGAACTCGGGCGCAGTGATGGACTTGGTCTTCATCCACAGCTGCTCCTCCCAGTAGCACATGGCGTAGGAGTAGGTGGCACCCCACTGGTTGCCCGCGCCCACGAAGTAGTGCATCTCGTCCTCGCAGTGCTTCTTGGCAAAGGCGGCGGCGAACTCGTCGGCTGCGCACTCGACGTCCACCAGGGCCTGGGCCAGGTGTGCGTCGTAGTTGGCGTACTGGGCGTCGTACTGGTCGAAATCGCCGGCATTCTTCATGAAGCGGTCCGCCACCATGAAAAACTTGAGCTGCTCGTTCTCGTCGTAGGCGATTTCGTGGTCGACCATCTTGGCAAGCTCGGTCTCGGGACGGTCGATGAAGCCGATTACCTCAGCTCCAGCGGCCTGGGCCTTGCGGATGGCCTCGACGACCTCGACCGTGCTGCCGGTGACCGAAGAAGTCACCACAACGGTGCCCTCGCCGATACGCTTGTTGCCGGTGGTGAGGTACTCGGCGGCGTTCTCCGCCCAGACCTCGATTCCCGAGTACTGCTTCATATGCACCGTCGCCTGCATGGCGCTCGCCCAGGTGCCGCCGATGCCCATCCAGCAGATATTGCGGTAGCCCTTCTCGCAGATGCCGTCAACGATCTGCTCGATCTGGGGGCGCAAGGCAAGGGCGCCGTTCACGCTGTCGACCTTCTTCTGCATATTGAAATTGACCATATCAGACACAGTTAAGCTCCTTACGAATCAAAAAAGTCTCTCAAGATGTGAATTCGAATGCGGCGTGCAGGACAAAAATGCGTTGCGGCGCCGCGAAACGGCGCGGGACGGGAACCTTCCGGTGCTCCCGCGCCGCCAGAATGGGTCAGACGCCTAGACGCCCAGGATGCCAAAGAACGAGCCGACCAGACCCACGGCAACCAACAGCAGCAGCAAGGTGGTGGTCTTGACGTTCTTCTTGCTCACCAGGTAGTAGATGAACAGTGTGAAAGCGAGGGGCAGCAGACCAGGCATGATGGTGTTGCAGATATCGCCAAACGTGGTCGCGGCATCTCCCTCGCCAATGACGAGCGGCACATTCACCGCGACGTTGCCCGCGGTCATGGAACCGATCACCATGAGGCCGAGCACCGATGCGCCATAGGTGAGGGTCTCCATGAGACCGTTCTCCTGAATCTTCTGCAGGAAGCCGCTACCCAGCTTGTAGCCCATATGCATGAGGTAGTAACGCAGACCTTGTGCAGGGACATTGAAGATGAGGAGGAAGAGCAACGGACCCAAAATGTTGCCTTGGCTCGCCAGCGACACACCAACGCCGGTAGCAATGATGCGCAGTGTTCCCCAGATGAAGGAGTCGCCGATGCCCGCCAAAGGACCCATGAGCGAGACCTTGACGTTGGAGATGCTCTCCTTGTCGAACGAAGGGTCGTTGGCAGCAGTCTCCTCCATTGCGGCAGTGATGCCGAGGATGAGCGTGGAGAGTTGAGGGGTGGTGTTGAAAAACTCGAGGTGGCGCTTCATGGCGTCGATACGATCCTCGGGCTTGTCATAGAGCTTCTTGATCACCGGCAGCATGCTGTAGCAAAATGCCATGTTCATCTGCCGCTCGTAGTTCCAGTCCCACTCCATGCCCAGCGAGCGCAGGACAACCTTGTTGAGATCTTTTTTGGTGAGTTTCTTCTCGCCCGAAGCCGCGGACTCAACCGCATTAGAAGTCTTCGTCGTCATCGTCCATACCTCCCTCGAGAGCTACCTGCGTGGAGCCAGCATGCTGGAGCTGGCTGAGCACAATCGCGGCGACCGCGCCAAAGATGGCAACGCCAGTAGTGGGGATACCGAGATATACAGAGAGTGCAAAGCCAAGCACGAAGAAGCAGGCAACCTTCTTGTTCATAATCATGTTGAGCAGCAGCGCGAAGCCGATGGCGGGCAGCAGGCCCATGGTGATCTGCAGACCGTTGGAAACCCACTCAGGAATGATGTCGAGCAGTGCCTGGACAGCAGGGCCGCCTGCGTAGAAGCCGATTGCCACGCACAGGCCGATGATGAGGTTCACGCCAAAGAAGCCGCCCAGGAAATGCATGCGAGCGACGCCCTTCATGTCACCCTTGGCCGCATAGTCATCGGCTTTGTGCACAAACGGCGGCAGAATGAAGACCATGCCGACATTCTTTACGATAAGGACGAGCGATGCCACAGGAATGCCGATAGTGAGCGCCGTCTCCAGCCCCGAACCCGTCGAGATGGTGAAGGCCGTACCCAGCACCGTGCCCGAGATCATCTCGGGAGGAATGCTCGCACCGATGGAGAACGAACCCATAAAGGCGAGCTCCAACGTGGCACCCAGCGTCACGCCGGTGGGAATATCCCCCATGATGATGCCCGTGAGAGCACCCATAACCAGGGGACGGGAGAGGCAGCTGGTACCCAACAGGTACTCAGCGTTGCCGAGCATGGCGACGAGGCCGAGCAAAATCGCTTGGACTAACATCTCCACTCCTTCCTTCTTGGTCTAGCACCTGTAGCTAGACCGCCGTATCTTCCCGAACGCATGGCTTGACCAGCGTCGCGGTGACCGATGTATGGGCGAATTTGCGCACAAAAGTCCCTTCCCGCTGAGCGAAAAACTGAACGGGTGTATCGAGCCCGGCATGCGGGGCTTACGCATCTATGGATTTGTGTGCTAGATTCGCCTGCGAGGCTGCTTTAGAGAACGCGCTCCGCCTTGACCGGGCTATCGTCGGGAACCATCTGAATCTCGACATCCACGCCCTCGGCGATAAGCTCGCGCAGAAGCGCCGTCTCATCCTCGGTGACATTCACAGCCTTGGAAAGGCTGCGCGTCTCGGGGGTTGCCTTGGTTCCGCCGAGGTTGAGCTGCTTGATGCCGCAGGCGCGGCACAGGCGAGCAGCGTCGGCAATGGACTCCACCACAACAAGCAGCTTGTACTTGTCGGTGACGCCGCTTGTGATTGCCGCGATGGAATCATCGATGGTCTTGATAACAAGCTTCGTGTCTGCCGGCTTAGCCATCTTGATGGCAGACTTACGGAATGCGTCGCCCGGAACCTTGTCGTTTGCCACCAGGATGCAGTCGATGTCGAGCGCACTTTTCCAGGACACAGCAACCTGTCCGTGGAGCAAACGATGGTCGACACGCAGAAGCTTAATCATGAGCCTCCCCTTTCCCTTGCAACCGCGCCCCTCGCGCGGCTTGAAGCTAAAATTCCTCGTCTTCCGCTTCGTCAGTCGGAAGCGCGCCACCAAACGAAACGGTGACGCCCGCACGCGCGGCATCGAGAACGCGCTCTGCTGCATCGGGCTCAAGACGATCCTGAACCGTCAGAACAACTTCGAGCGCCATAGCAAGCGTCACGCCTGCGAATACAACAACGTTGGGGAACTCGGTAAGACGGAAAAGGGCATTGTGAACGCTGCCGCCCTTGATATCGCACATGATGATGTACTGCTCGCTGTCATGAGCAACGCGCTCGCGCATCGCCTCATAAAAGTCGTTGGGGTTCTCGCCCGGATGAAGGCTGTAGGTTTCGATGCGGTCTGCGGCACCTCCCGCAACCATGCCGATAGAATCGACCATACCTTCGGCGAGTCCGCCATGCGAGGCGATGATGATGTGCGCCATGTTTCCGCCCTCTCCTTGCGAGTCGGTATAACCTGTCATAACCCGTTATATCATCTATTACGGGTTATGACCACCTGACAATTTAGGACATAGGCGTTGGACGAAAACCTAAAATAGGAAATGAAATAACATTACCGCAGGTAGATATGGTAAGTTTTGCATCGCTCGCAGATTATAGAACCCACCTGGAATCTATCCCTTTCCGTAAACGGTATCAAAACAGGGATAAACGGTAGTACGGGTTATGACGGGTTGCCAATATGGGGCGGACCGGCAACCGCTAGATACGGAACGTGTAGCGCGACCCCACGATATGCTGCTTGCCTAGATACATGGCCTCGCCGTTATCGTCAAAATAGCGGCCTACATACAGGAAGAGCGGCTCGCCGCAAGGTACCTCCAAGTGTGCCGCCAAAGTAGTTGACGCCTTCTCGATATCGAGCGTGCATGGCTCTTTCAGGCTGGGCTTCATATGCAGATGGTCGAAGATGACCGCAAAAAGCGATGTGTTCTCGTGGCCTTCTTGCTCAAGAAACGCATACCGCTCATAGGGGAAGTAGTTCTCTTCCACCATGATGGGCACGCCATCTGCCGTACGAACGCGCTCGATGCGCAAGAGCTTTCCCTCGGGACCAAATCCAAAGAAGGAACACTCCTGCTCCATGCCCGGCACAACCGTCAGCGAGATAAGATGGGCGCCTGCAAGCATGCCGTTTTGCGCACACGCAATAGTAAAGCTGTTGACCTCATTGTCTTGTGTGAACTTGGCTTTAACCTGCGGTTCGCTTACATAGGTGCCCTTACCCGGACGCTTGACGAGGCGTCCGTCGGCCACCAGCTCGCGAATGGCTCGGCGAACCGTAATACGGCTCACCGAAAACGCCTCGATAAGCTTCTCTTCGGAGGGAATGCGGTCACCAGGCTTGTACTCGCCGCTGTCAATCCCAGATACGATGGCCGCCATGATTTGTGCATAGAGCGGCGTCGATGATGTCTCATCAAGTTTGGTAGAAATCGCCATGGCACGCCCCTCCTTTTCGATACATGGTTATGCCCCAATTAATACGGGTTAATCCATTATATCGTTATGGAGGGGCGCACACGCGTCAAGCGGTGTTCTTATGCAAGCAACTGATCAAGCGCCGCAGCAATACCGTCGTCGTTATTCGAACCGGTGACCATGTTTGCACCTGCTTTAACCTCATCGTTTGCATTTGCCATGGCAACACCCATGCCAGCAAGCTTCAGCATGGGCAGGTCGTTTTGCCCATCGCCAAACGCCACAAGCTCCGAAGGGTCAATGCCGCGCTCGGGCAAAGCATGCAGGAGGGCATTGCCCTTGTTGACGTTGCACGCCGTATATTCAAAGTAAAAATCCGCGGTAAACATGCAGCTCAAGCGGCCCACAAAGGGTGCTTCCATAGCGCGGTAGTGCTCCTGAAGATAGGTGTCGGTACCCGCCGTAAGGATTTTGTTTTGCGGCGTGATGCACCAGTCGAGCAACGACCGCACTTCATGAAGGCGCAGGTCGCACGCATCGCGCTCATCCTTGATAATGTTCTTGGGCTTTCCACGATGGAAGATGGTGCAATCGTACGCATCTTCAACGTAGAGCCGATCGCCGTCAACAAGCATCGGGATGACATCGAACGAGCGAATGTGCTCCAGCACCGCCCGCGCGTCCTCAACAGAAATAGCCTGGTTGAACAGGAGCTCGCCCGAGGAGGCATCGCGCACCTCTGAGCCGTTGTAGGCAATAAGCATGCCGTGATGGCTATCGAGCTCTAGCTCGTGAGCAAGACGGCGCAAACCTTGGATGGGACGGCCCGATGCCAGAATGAGCGTGATGCCCGCTTTCTGAGCGCGCATCAGCGTCTCTTTTGTACGCGGCGTAATAACCTTTTGGTCGTTGGTAAGCGTGCCGTCGATATCGAGTGCGATAGCCTTGATATTCATGCTCTCCCCTTGTCTGTGTATGGCGTTTTGCAGGCATACATATCACAAAGCGTTGCTATGATAAAACGTCCTAGTATGTCATGTCTTATGCTGCACAATGACAGCATATGTCCCTTTATGATTCATAGAACCCGTTGCTCCCTACGGCGTTGCACGCATGTTCAGCCGCCCAAACATACGCGAGAGCAAGATGGCCTCACATCCTTGGACATGAGGCCATCTGCAGCTAAGAAGGTCGTAGTAGGTTAGGCAACATGCAAGCCGTAACCGTTATGCCGCGCTGAACACGCCCAAGAACGTACCCAGAATGCACACGGCAAAGATGCCGATAATGATATAGATGGTCTTCACCCCGCGCTTGTACAGCGCCACGCAAATGAAGGTAGCGGCAAGCGGAAGAATGCCCGGGAAGATTGCATCAAACAAGTCTTGGACGACAATCTCTGATCCGCCGACATTAAACACAAGCGACGTAGAGAGCGCCACCTGCGAGGCAATCATGGCGCCGATAACCGTCATGCCCAAGATGCCAGCTGCCTGAGTGAGACGATCAATGAGATGGTTCTCCTGCGACTGCTGCAAAAACGAAGTACCCAGGTTGTAACCAATATGAGGAAGAATCAAGCGGGTAATCACGTTGACCGCCGAATACAGCAGGGCGTACACGATGGGGCCCAAGGGATTGCCCGTCGCTGCGATGCCAACACCAATACCAGCAGCAACCACGCGGAACGTGCCCCAGTAGAAGGAATCGCCAATGCCGGAAAGCGGGCCCATCAGACCAACCTTCATGGCGTTGATTGAAGAGGTGTCAAAGTTCTTGTCACGAGCTGCTTCTTCCTCCATGGAAACCGTAAGGCCGGCTACGAAGGGAAGCACATGCGGCGTGATATTGAAAAACTCGGTATGACGCTCCAGGGCCGCATAGTAATCCTCGTCATTGGGATAGATCTTGCGCAGCGGCTTCTCGATGGTGTACATGAAGCCCATTGCCATCATCTTGTCGTACGACTGCGAGCACTGGCTGGTGAACTGGCGCCAGAACATACTGCGGTACATATCAGGCGTCATGACCTCAGAGGTTTTGGAAGGGGAAGTCTGGACACCCTTGTTCTCAAGTGTTGCCATTAGAAATCCTCCTCTTCTTCAGCAGCTACCTTGGTGGCAGAGCCCTGGTTGAACACGAACAGGGCGGCGATGCAGAAGGCTGCGGCAGCGACACCAATGACGTCCATGCTCAGGTAGATAACCATGATGAAGCCCAGGAACAGCCAAGGGAGCAGTTTGTTGTCGCCCATAGTACGAATAAGCAGGGCAAAGCCAACGCACACCATGACACCAGAAGCAACGTTGAGGCCATCCATCACAAATTGCGGAATCGCATTCAGCGCATTGTTGATAAGGTCGGCGCCAAAGAACAGCGAGCAGAACACCAGCAATGCAGACGGAATACCAATGGAAAGCGGAACGATCGTAAGATGATAGAGGTTGGCCTTTGCAAGCTCATGCTTCTCAACGGCAGCCTCGATTTTACGGCATGCAAATGCTCCCGGAACGGCATAGCAGAAGTTTCGCCAAACCTGAAGGAACACCGAGACCGGAAGAGCCAAGGCAACCGCGGTGGCAGCACCCGTGCCCGTAATAAGCGCGAATGCGCAACCCAACACGCCGGATGCGTACACTTCAGGCGGAACAGCGGCGCCTACCATGATGGCACCCATGAACATGGACTCCAGCGCAGCGCCAACGATAACGCCGTTTGTGACATCTCCCAAAATCAAACCAACAAACAAGCTGGTAAACAGGGGACGGCCAAGCATGGTGATGCCAAACAGCTGCTCATCCATCGATGCAACAAAGGCAACCAGAGCGACCAAGATATATTGCACTAGCATCTCATCAGCTCCTAATCAAACACGCGCAGGGGTGGGCGCCCAAAGCTGGGCGCCCCAAGCGCTTAGTAGTTCATCTGGTGGTAGTAACGACGCGTGGTGAGCGGATGCTTGCGAACATCCTCGAGATGGCAGCTCAGACGCTCAGTGATGGTGTAGATGACCATCGGGGAGACAATCTTGCGGAACTCTGGGTCGCTGAACGGAAGCTCGACCTCAGACGTATCGAACTTGTTCACACGAACGTGTACGTCCTTCTCGTCGGCGAGCATGTGGGTGAAATTGTCCACGCGATCCATGAGCTTGCGCGTATCGTCCTCGCCATAGAGCATGATGAGGCTCGTACCCTCCTCGCAGAGCTCAATAGTTCCATGGAAGAACTCTGCCGCATGGATGGACTTGGTCTTGATCCACTGCATCTCTTCAAGAATGCACATGGCATAGTCATAGGCCTCGCCCCAGAGCATGCCGGAGCCAATCACCATGTGGTAATCAGTGTCTTTGAAGTCCTCAGCCATGGCTGCGCAACGCTCATCCTGGGCCTCCTTGGCCTTAATGAGATACGGGGCGATCTGGCCGAACTCTTCCATGAAGGTGTCGTACTTGGGGAAGTCGCCCGCGTTCTTCAGGAAACGTGCCACGAGCGTAATCTGATAGGTGTAGATAGCCTCGCAAAGTACGTCGTCCTCTGCAAAGCTGAAGAACTTGTAATTTGCATACTCGGTTGCAGGAGTGTTGTCGTTGGAGACATACATAAGGGTACGGGCACCCTGCTCCTGGCAATACTTGGCAGCCTCGATAATCTCGGGCGTGGTGCCGGTGCGCGTGGAGAACACGCAGACCGAATCCTTGGAGAACGCCTTGGGCGGGCATGCAAGGAACTCGGCAGCAATCTCGCAGTGAACATCGATGTCGGCGGTGGTGGTGTCAACCCAATACTTCATGGGCAGCGTGTGAGCCCAGGTGCCGCCGCAACCAATGAAGAAGATGTTGGAATAGCCCTGCTCGCAGATTTCGTCCACCGCAGCCTCGATCTGCGGACGGAGTGCGAGGGCGTCGCTCACAACTTTCTCGTAGCGCGGCTCGTCAAAGTTGAACATACTTGTTCCTCCCTTTCGTTAGTGGATGATCCCTCTGTTCATCCTATAACGTTATAATACATTGCAGTATGTATTAAGCAAGAATGAAATCGAGCATGCGCCGCACACGCGACAGACGGTTGTTTTTGACCGGTAAACGGCAACAAGCCGCCTCCAACGGATTTCCTCCACGTCCCGCGTGAAGCGGAACAGGCATTTTGCGGCCCCATCAGCACGTGAGCAACAAGACCGCTCCCCTCTACAGAAACGGGGCGCCTCGAAAGGCGCCCCGTGCGTTTACCTCATGGGTTACCAATATCTGAAGAGCTACAGCAGCTTCGAAGCATCCACCTTGTCGTCGGTAGGAACCTGACGTATCTCAATCTCCACACCCTTTTGGGAAAGCTCGCGGAGCATCTCGATGTCATGATCCGTAGCAAAAATCGCCGTATCAAGACGGTGATTGGTGTCATCGGTGGAACGTGTGCCACCCAAATTAATCGAAGTGATGCCGTCATACCCCATTGCAAGGCGATATGCGTCTTCAATAGACTCAACAATGATGAACAGCGAGTACTTTTCCGTCACACCGCTTTTCAGTGCAGCAATAGCGTTGTCGATATCCTTGATGACGAGCTTTACTCCACTGGGACGAGCCAGCCGAAGCGTCGCCTTGCGCATATCGTCCGCAGCTATCGCATCTCCTGCAACTAAGATGCAATCCGCACCAATCGTGTGCGTCCACGCCATGGCAACTTGACCATGAATCAGTCGGTAGTCAACTCTCATCAGCTTAATCATGGCAATAACCTCTCCAATCGAAATAACAGTTGTGCCATCAATAAGGACTAGAAGTCCTCTTCATCTTCGGTCGCCGCCTCACTGATGTGGCAGATACGAGTAGCTTCGCGAGAGGCCGCTACCGCAGCTTCCAACTTTGCTTCATCGAGCGAGTCGAGCGTCATCGTAAGCTCAACGAGCAACGCTAGATTCATACCGGCAACCAGCGCAAATGAGCCAGAAGCCTCGCGACGCAAGAATTCGTTGTTAACCGAGCCGCCAAACACATCGGTTACAACAATCCACCAATCGCCCTCCTCGCGTGAGGCATCCCAAGCATCAATCATCTTGGCAACGTCGCGCGAATTGTCATCTACGTATGCACACATGCACTCAATGCGGGGGTTCTCCCCGGTAAGAAAGGCGAGCGTTTCTTTCATACCGCGTGCAAGCGGTCCATGACTCGCTAACAGTATCCGATTCATAGTCCTCCTATAAAATATTATTACGTATTATATTGTCCTGCTGAGTATACGATTCCGTTGTGGAGGACCGCTGATGAGCCTCAAACTTAACGTAATGCGTCCGTGAACGGTATCTATTAGCCCATAAAAGGTATTTGTGCCTGAATCAGAAAAGGGGCATGGAACGTATCGGCGCTCCATGCCCCCATGTAATGTGGTTGTTTCTGTTGCTTAAGACGCTTCTGCCCTACAGATAAAACTTGAGTCGCTCCGTACAATACACCTGACGAGATATAAACAGCGGGTCATCGTGAGCGTCAAAGCGCTTGTCAACAAAGAGCAACAAGGGAGACCCCACCTCCACGTGGAGATACTCCGCTTCATAGTCAGTTGCGCTACACACCTCGAGCGTACGAATATTCCGTCCCATAGCAACATTGTGTTCACTCAGCACATCCATAAGCGATCCGTTAAGATCCTCGTGCTCCAAAAATGCAAGCGTGCGGGAATAGCTGTTTGTTTCGAGCAGCGTGGGCTCGCCATCAACATAGCGCAAGCGGCGCGACCGCAGCACCTTTGTGTTTTCATCTACGCCAAGAAACTTAGCGTCTCGAAAGGTGGGGATAGTCCACGCAAGATCAAGCACCTCGGTAGAAGCGGTCTTTCCAGCAAGCTGGCACGAACGAGAAAAGCTCTCTTGGTCATTTGCGGCGATAAGCTGCTTTTTCGACGAGATGAACGTTCCTTTGCCTCGCGCACGAACAACCATGCCGGCCTCTTCGAGCTCCTTGATTGCCGAGCGCACCGTAATGCGGCTCACGCCGAACGCCTCCATGAGCTCGGTCTCAGCTGGAAGTTTGTCCCCTGCTCGATACGTTCCAGCAGCTATCTCATCCCGAAGCGCATGCACGATTTGTTTATACAAGGGAATAACGCTGTTTGCTTCAATCATGAGACGGATCCTTTGATTCGCAGGAGGACAATACAATATATATCGTATTGTCATGCCCTATGCGATAAAAGACAACCACCCTCAAACAATCCCCTACGTAAGCGGCAAAACTGAGCCGCTCACCGGGCATTTCCATCCGTTTGTAGGAAGCATTTGACGGAAAACGCCCATCATCAGCCAGCCTCGTTAGACAAAACAGGCGGGTGCGCCACACCCTGCTGCGCAACGCACCCGCCCTATACCCCTCGCATGAACGCGATAGGTAGCTACTACTTCCTATGCTTCCGGTAGAAGTCGATGAGGCCCTTCGTGGATGCATCCTGGGTAGCGAGCGCCTCGTCGTCGTGGAAGGCAGGCGTAATCTGCTTGGCAAGCTGCTTGCCCAGCTCAACGCCCCACTGGTCGTAGGAGTCAATGCCCCAAACCGTGCCCTCAACAAACGTGATGTGCTCGTAGAGCGCAATGAGCTCACCCAGCGCGAAGGGCGTCAGCGTGTCGCCGAAGAT
Source organism: Collinsella sp. An2 (assembly GCF_002160065.1). GTDB lineage: Bacteria > Actinomycetota > Coriobacteriia > Coriobacteriales > Coriobacteriaceae > Limicola. The sequence continues at coordinate 39,771 of NZ_NFJW01000007.1, forward strand.
CGACGTGGTGGGACGGTTGCCCGTGAACACGCGCGCCGGAACGATCTGCTCGGGCGTACCCTCTGCACGCACCTCGTCGGCCGTCTTGCCAAAGGCAAGGGCCTTCGTCTGAGCCAGGAAGTTGCCCAGGAAGAGCTCGTGCACGTCCTGGTCGCCGTCCTTTGCCGGGTTGGCCGTGTTCGCAAAAGCGATAAAGTCGGCCGGGATAACCTCCGTGCCCTGGTGAATGAGCTGGTAGAACGCATGCTGACCGTTGGTGCCCGGCTCGCCCCAGAACACCTCACCGGTGCCCGAAGTCACGGGCGTGCCATCCCAGCGCACGCTCTTGCCGTTGGACTCCATCGTGAGCTGCTGCAGATAGGCCGGGAAGCGATGCAGGTACTGCGTATAGGGCAGCACCGCGTGGCTCTTCATACCAAAGAAGTTCACGTACCACACGTTCATGAGGCCCATGAGCGCGACGACGTTCTCCTCGAGCGGGGTCTTCTGGAAGTATTCATCGATTGCATGGAAACCGGCAAGGAACTGCTGGAAGCGCTCGGGGCCGTACACCACGATGAGCGAGAGGCCCACGGCGGAGTCGACGGAGTAGCGACCGCCGACCCAGCTCCAGAACCCGAAGGCGTTCTCGGGGTCGATACCAAAGTCGGCCACCAGGTCGAGCGCGGTGGAAACGGCGACGAAGTGCTTCTTGATCGCCTCGGCGTTCTGCTCGTCGGAGCCGTCGATGGCGCCGGCCTCCTTGAGGGCGTTGAGCATCCAGGCCTTGACCTCGCGCGCGTTGGTGAGGGTCTCGAGCGTGGTGAACGTCTTGGACACAATGATCACGAGCGTGGTCTCGGGATCGAGTCCCTTGAGCTTCTCGGCCTGGTCGTTGGGGTCGATGTTGGAGATGTAGCGGCAGTCGATGCCGGCATCCGCATAGGGCTTGAGCGCCTCATAGACCATGACCGGGCCGAGGTCGGAGCCGCCGATGCCGATGGACACCAGATGCTCGATGCGCTTGCCCGAGACGCCCTTCCACTCGCCAGAGCGAACCTTCTCGGCAAAGGCATACATGCGGTCGAGGACCTCGTGCACGTCCTTCACGGCGTCCTGGCCGTCGACGATGATGGAGCCGATCTCGTCCTTGGGGCGACGGAGCGCGGTGTGCAGCACGGCGCGGTCCTCGGTGGTGTTGATATGCACGCCGGCATACATGTCGTCACGGCGCTGCTCGAGGTTCACGGCGCGACCCAGATCGGCCAGCAGCTTGACCGTCTCGTCGGTAATGAGGTTCTTCGAAAGGTCAAAGTGCAAATCGCCCGCCTCGAAGCTGAGCTTCTTGACGCGGTCGGGGTCTGCGGCGAACCAACCCTTGAGGTCGATTCCCTCCTTGACGAGCTGAGCGTGATGCTGCTTCAAGGCCTCCCAGGCGGGAGTAGCGGTGGCATCGATCGGCGCGGGAACAGTTGACATGGTTCCTCCTAACGACATGCGTAGAACATGCCTGCCGGCGCAGGCGTCTCTATTCTAGCGCAGCCAGAGACGAGCGACGAGCAGCCCGCCGAAGGGCTGTTCCTTCGTCGTTTCCATGAGTCGTCGAACATATGTCCGGTCGCTCGGGTATACTTGGGGCACGAGGAGGTGGCCCGTGGAGCGCGACGAGACAAAGACCTACATCTGCATCGACCTCAAGACGTTCTATGCGTCGGTCGAGTGCGCCGACCGCGGGCTTGACCCGTTTACCACCAACCTCGTGGTCGCCGATCCCACCCGTGGCGAGTCCACCATATGCTTGGCCGTCACCCCCGCCATGAAGGCGCTCGGGGTGCGCAACCGCTGCCGCGTGTTCGACATCCCTCACGACATCCCCTACATCATGGCAAAACCCCGCATGCGGCACTACATGGAGGTATCGGCCAACATCTATGGCATCTACCTGCGCTACGTGAGCCCACAGGACATCCATCCCTACTCCATCGACGAATGCTTCATCGATGCGACGCCTTACCTCAAGCTCTACGGCACCGACGCGCGCTCCTTCGCGAAGCGACTCATGGAAGCCGTGCGCAAAGAGACGGCCATCTGTGCCACGGCAGGCATCGGCACCAACCTCTTCCTTGCCAAGGTCGCACTCGACATCACCGCTAAACACGTACCGGACAACATCGGAGAGCTCGACGAAGAAAGCTTCCGCCGCCAGATCTGGAGACATCGGCCCATCACCGACATCTGGGGCATCGGGCCAGGCATCGCCGCACGACTCGCCGCCCACGGCGTATACGACCTTATGGGCGTGGCCGCGCTCAACGAGGACGTGCTCTACGACGAGCTGGGGGTGAACGCGGAGTATCTCATCGACCATGCCTTCGGGCGCGAACCAGTGACCATTGCCGAGATCCAGGCCTATCGGCCGACCGAGACCTCCTACGTGAACGGCCAGGTGCTGCCGAGGGACTATCGCTATGAGGACGCGCACATCGTGCTCAAGGAGATGGTCGACGCATCGGTGCTGGAGCTGGTGGACCGACAGCAGGTATGCGACCACATTTCGCTCTACGTGGGATACGGACACGGCGCCGCAGCCGACTGGAGCGCAGAAAGCCCTGGAGAACGCGGCTTTGGCGGCGGGGCCAGAGGCCATGCCGCGCGCACCGAAACGGGCACGACGCGGCTGAGCGCGGCGCCTTCCTATATCGTGGGCGAGCACGGCACCAGGCGGGCCGGCGGCCGCGGAGGCGCGCACGGAGGCGGCTCGCGCAAGCTTGCCGTCCGCACCAATTCGCTGCGCAAGCTCATGGAGGAGTTCGACCGGCTCTGGAGCGAGACCGTCGACGCACGCCGCACCATACGCCGCATCAACGTAGGGCTCGGCAACCTGCTTCCCGAGGACTTTGCGACCTGTGACCTATTTACCGACCAGGAGGCGGAGGGGCGCGAGCGTGACCTACAACGAGCGGTGCTTGCCGTCAAAGACAAGTTTGGCAAAAACGCGCTCATCCGCGGCGTGAGCCTGCGCGACAAGGCGACCGGCCGCGAGCGCAACGAACAGGTAGGAGGCCACCATGCATGAGCCATCGCGCAGCTCTGCGCCGCGGTGTACCGCCAGCGGACGGCCGCGCGCAGACCGCGCCGCCCAGTTCATGCCCTTCGCAGCCCTGCGCGGCTACTACGAGCTCGTCCGACAGCAGGAACGGGTAAAGGAGCCGCGCCACGAGCTCACCGATGAGGAGGCTGTCGCGCTTTCGAGCACCATCTCCCAGCTGCGTCGCGGGCAGATGGTACGCGTGACCTACTACGACCGCGACGCCTACACGACGCTCACCGGATGCGTGGCGCGCATCGATCTTGTACAGCGCGAGCTCACGGTGGTGCGCACCGTCATCGCCCTGGACGACATCCGCGAGCTCTCCGTCGTGCCGTGCTGACGATAACGCCGCGCGAACCACCTACGGCTTCATGACGTAGTAGCCCGCCCCCTTGACGGCGGCCTCGACGGCAGGGCGGTCGATCGGCGTCTTGCCGAGAACGCGCGCGGTGTGTTCGCGAAGATCGACCGTCGCCCAGACATCGCCGAGCGCATCTATGGCGCCTTCCACACGCCTGGCGCACCCCTCGCAGCTCATCCCGCCAATAAGGAACTCCTCGGCATAGGGATAGTGTGAGCAGTCGGTGTCCGCGACCTCCGCCCGCTGCGACGAGGGCATAGGCGCGCCATCGGAGCAGCAGCTCTGTCCCCTCGTGAGGCCCCGGACGGCACGCCGCACCCCCACCACCAGCGCAACGAGCACGATAACGGCCACCAGAGCATTTGCCGGCGTAATCACATCTCCCACAGCCCCCACATCCCTTCATGCGGCAAAACGGACATCACCGCGTCTGACGCCCCTCATGTGTCACGTATAAAGTTTACCATGTATTACTCGTTTGGCCCATGCGCCTCAGCCATGGTGCGCACCGTCCCGATCTGGCCCCGCGCGGGTGGCACGACACGCGCCATCTCGAGCCTCGGCAGCCTCAAATGCCTCGAGCCTCAACGAACCTATAACCCTGTCCCTGTATTCGCAGCCAGGCGGTCGCAGCGGCACGGTTGCGCTATCTTGATGAGTAAGAATGCCTAACTACCAAACAGCTAAGGAGCGGCCATGAACGACTTCTCGTTTTACTCTCCCACCCGATGCGTATTCGGGCGCGGCGCATGCGACCGAACGGGTGAAGAGGTGGCCGCCGAGGGATTCCGACGCGCCCTTATCGTCTATGGCGGCGGCTCGGTGGTGCGCACCGGAACGCTCGACCGCGTGAAGCGCTCGCTTGACCAGGCGGGCATCGGCTACGTGGAGCTTGGCGGCGTTCGCCCCAACCCTGAGGTCGAGCTCGTGCGCAAAGGTATCGAGCTCGCTCGTGCGGAAGCCGTCGACGTCGTGCTGCCGGTGGGCGGCGGCTCGGCCATCGATTGCGCAAAGGCAATCGCCCTGGGCGTCCGCTATGACGGCGATGTCTGGGACTTCTTTGCAAAGCGAGCCGTCCCAGCAGACCGCCTGCCCGTCGCAGTCGTCCTCACCATTCCTGCATCGGGCTCGGAGGCGTCGAACTCCTGTGTCATCAACAACGACGCACAGCAGCTCAAGTGCGGCATCAACACCGACCTCAACCGCCCCGTGCTTGCCATCCTGGACCCGGAGCTCACCTTTACCTTGCCTCCCTACCAGACCGCAGCGGGCGTGACGGACATGATCTCCCATGTCATGGAGCGCTTCTTCTCGGGAGAGCCGGCGGTGCCGGTGACCGACAACATCGCCTGCGGTCTCATCCGTGCCGCCATCGACGCCGCCCCGCGCGTCATGGACGACCCCCGCGACTACGACGCGCGGGCAAATCTCATGTGGGTGGGCACGCTCGCCCACAACGGCCTTGCAGGGTGCGGCCTGGGCATCCCGGGCAAGCGTGACGGCGACTGGACCTGCCACGGGCTGGAGCACGAGCTCTCCGCGCTCGACCCCGCCATCACCCACGGCGCCGGACTTGCCGTCATCTTCCCCTCCTGGATGCGCTTCGTGTGGCGTGAACACCCCGAGCGCTTCCTCGAGTTCGGCCGCCAGGTGTTTGGCATCGAGCCCGTCGATCCCGAGCTGGACGACCTGTCCGACATCGACGAGGAGATCACCCCCGAGCGCGCCGTGCACGACGCCGTCGAGGCCACCATCGACGAGCTGCAGGACTTCTTCGTATCCCTCGGCATGCCCCGCACCCTCGGCGAGCTGGGAATCGCCGAGGAAGACATCGAGAAGCTCATGCCGGGCCTTGCGATCAACCGCGGCGAGCGCTTTGGGTCGTTCAAAGAGCTCACGCTCGACGACGCGCGCGAAATCTATCGAAGCGCCCTGTAACCGTCCCCGCTAGACGCATTGCGAACCAATTAGGAGATGAACATGACGAAGCTCAGCAGCACGTCGATCACCAGGCGCGGCGTGGTCGCCGCCGGACTTGCCGCCGCCTTCGGAGCAAGCGCTGCAGCCATGAGCGGCTGCAACGCATCCAAGGAGCCGAGCACTCCAACGGCACCAAGCAACACCGAGAGCCCGCAACCGGAGACCACCGACCCCGGCAGCGAGGACGTTCCCGTGATCTCCGACGAGCCCACGCGCGAGGAGACGCCCGTGGCCACCGCCGATCGCCTGCTTTCGACCATGACGCTCGAGCAAAAGGTCGCCCAGCTGTTCATCGTCACCCCCGAGTCGCTGACCGGCGTCGAGCGCGCGACCATCGCAGGCGGCCTCACCGAGGCTGCCCTGGCCGAGCTGCCGGTGGGCGGGTTCTGCTATTTCAGCAAGAACCTCACCGGCGCCCAGCAGGTGCGCGACCTCCTGTCCGGAACGCGCGAGCTCTGCTGCGCGGCGGGAGCGCACATCGCGCCCTTCCTCACGGTCGATGAGGAGGGCGGAACGCTCGTCGCGCGCGTCGCGAACTCCGGCCTGTTCAACGTGCCGACCTTCCCCAACATGGCCCAGATCGGCGCGACCGGAGACACTTCGAAGGCTGCAGAGGTCGGTGAGGCTATCGGAACCTACCTGGCAGACATTGGATTCAATCTGGACTTTGCCCCTTCGGCAGACGTGCTCACCAACCCCCAGAATACCGTGATCGGCCCGCGCTCGTTTGGCTCCGATCCCGCTCTGGTGGCAAGCATGGTCGAGGCCGAGGTCGCCGCGATGCTCGCCACGGGAACCCTGCCCTGTGTCAAGCATTTCCCCGGACACGGCGACACCGCGGGCGACTCGCACACAGGCGCCGCCGTCTCGACGCGGTCGCGCGAAGAAATCGATTCCTGCGAGCTCGAGCCGTTCAGGGCGGCCATCGCCGCCGGCTGCCCACTCGTGATGGTGGGACACATCGAAACACCCGGATATGCGGCGGACGGTCTGCCCGCTTCGCTCTCCCCCATCATGATGAACGACGTGCTCCGCGGAAGCCTGGGCTTCGAGGGCGTCATTGTCTCGGACTCGTTTGCGATGGGCGCCATCACCCAGCGCTACGCACCGGCGGAGGCGGCTGTCAGGTTCTTCCAGGCCGGAGGCGACGTCCTGCTCATGCCGCAGGACCTGCGCGTGTCCTATAACGGTGTGCTTGCAGCCGTAAACGACGGCACGCTTTCCCAGCAGGACATCGACGAGAAGGTCCTGCGCGTCCTGCGCCTCAAGGAGCAGGCTGGCATGCTCACCGCTGCCTGATAGCACTAAAACGGCAGGTCGCACGGCAACGCCGCACAGCGCCGTGCGATCTGCGAGCTATGCCCGCGCCATCCCCTGTTCCTCGACAACGGACGCGAGCAGCTCGACCTGCGCCGCGCCATCGTTGAGGCACGGCACGTATATCAGCTCTGCACCAGGCATTGCCGTGGCCTGGAAACACGCACGAAACTCGTGTTCCACATCGTAGAGCGTCTCCAGGCAGTCGACGGAAAACCCGGGACAGACCACAAAGGTGCGCTGGGCAATTTGCGCTCGGTGCGCGATGACATCCGCCGTAAACGGCCCCTGCCAGGTGCGGTTGTCCTCGAAGGGCGACTGGAACGCCAGGTCCCATGCTCCCGCCGCAAGGCCAAGCCGCTCGGCGACGCCGTCGCACGTCGCCCTCACCTGCTCCACATAGGTGTCGCCCTTTTCGATATTGGCAAGCGGCACGGAATGGAAAGAGAAGAGCACGAAGTCGCGCGACGGGTCAAAACCCGCGTCGGCTATGCTCTCCGCCACGGCATCGAGATATCTCGACCGCGAAGCATATTCGCTGACCTCGACGAGGTCGGGTGCCCATCCGAGCCTAGCGAGCGACCGGTGCACACCGCGCAGCGCCGCCTTGGTGGTCGACATCGCACTCTGAGGATAGAGCGGAACGACGACGAGGCAAGCACAACCCGCCTCACGCAGCTCCACGAGCGCGCTGGCACATGACGGCTCCCCATAGGACATGGCGGCACGCACCACAGGCGCATCCATCTTTGAATGTCGGCGTTTGAGCTCGTCCTCTACACGACGGGCCAGGCGTTCACAGCGAGATAGAAGCGGCGAGCCATCTTCTTCCCAAATCAGGCGATACTTGCGAGCCGATGCGTGCTTACGTGCCGGCAGCACGAACAGATGCAAAATGGCCCACCATATCGGAGCCGGCAGCGGGCGCACGCAGGGGTCCATGAGAAACGCCGCCAGATAGCGCCGGACCGCCTCGGACTCAGGCGCCGCAGGCGACCCCGTATTGACAAGGAGCACGCCGACCTTCCAGCCGCCCCGCGCATCCGCTTTCTCCATTACGGCTCCCTACTTGCCACAAGAAGCGGCGTCGGACAAGCCGCGCAGCAGCTCGATCTCGCGCGCATAACCAGCAAGCTCGTTAGGCGTCTCGAGAATGAACGGCAGGTCGCGCAGGGCGGGATGCGAAACGATCGCAGCAAAGACGTCTTCACCGCCGCCAAGCTCGACGGCTCCCAGGTATCCCTCCCCAATGCGTGCATGACGGTCCTTATGGGCACCGCAGGGATTCTTGGAATCGTTGATGTGAACCGCCTTCAGACGGTCCAGCCCCACCACGCGGTCGAACTCGGCCAGCACGCCGTCGAGGTCATGAATGATGTCATATCCCGCATCGCTTACGTGGCAGGTGTCCAGGCACACTCCCAGCAGGTCGGAAAGCTCTGGCCGGCGAACACAAACGCCCTCGATGATCTGCGCGAGCTCCTCGAACCTGCTGCCCACCTCGGTTCCCTTGCCCGCCATGGTCTCTAGCAACACGCACGTGCGCTGGGTGGGTTCCATGACCGTGCAGAGCGTGTCGACGATGAGCTCGATGCCGCGCTCCACACCTTGTCCCACATGGGATCCAGGATGGAAGTTATAGAGGTTTCCCGGCAAAGCCTCCAGCCGCTCCAGATCTTCGCGCATTGCCTGGAGAGCGAATTCCCGCGCATGTTCCTTGGCAGAGCAGGGGTTATAGGTGTAGGGAGCATGGGCAACGAGTCGACCGAAGCTATGCTCCTCCATGATTGCTCGCAGCCGGGCCACATCGTCCAAATCGAGGGCACGGACGCTGCCACCTCGCGGATTTCGCGTAAAGAACGCGAAGGTGTTCGCACCGATATCGAGCGCGTCGGCACCCATCGCCGCAAAGCCCTTCGCTATGGATAGATGGCAACCGATCGTAAGCACCGCGACCGCCTTTCGCCGATGAAAACTGTTACCCCACAGGCAACGGATACCTTACCAGATTCCCCTCCGATAGCGTGTACACACGCGGCATCGCATACGCTTCGTTTGAGGACGGGAGCCCCTCTTCCGATAGCAGGACGTCGTACCTTACCGAACTGGACAAATAATCGAGTTGTCTGTAACCGCGACGCCCATTTATGCCCTATGTATCAAGATTTGCCTCATAATAGGGCGTCTAATAAAGGCCAATGGCTATGAAGCTCAATTATTGGACACCCTATACCTACAGACATCTCGAAAATTTGTCCACCTTGCAACCCGGCAGCGCCTTGCCAACGACAAATGCGCTCGAAAGCCGACTCATGCTATGCAAGAACCAAACAAAACTATGCATTTTTGGCTCTACAACGTTGCGATGGCTCAAGACAGAAAACGGCTCGACGCGCCAATTCGTTATGCTCCTCTCCCAAGGACAGCTAAATTAAGGTCGTTTACCTGCAAAGATGTTTGTCTACAAGAGGACATGAGGCGGCAGCAGGGCTATTATTCGCCGGTGCAGCGTCACCGCAGCAACCGAATCCTAGCGCCGAGCAAGCAGCTTGAGCGCGGCACCTACCGGTCCTGGTGTCAACCGGCGCCTGACGTCATCCAGCCGATCGGGTATTTCGATATGCTGGGGACAATGGCGCATGCAGGCGCCACACCGCACGCAGTTCGTCGCCAGCTTGGGATGCCCGCTGCGGATGGCTGAGGCGGTGAAGTACTGTGACACGCCGGTGAACCATCCGTGAGCATACGATGCGTTGTAGGCAGAAAAGCAGCCAGGGATGTTGATGCCTTGGGGACAAGGCATGCAGTAGTTACAGCCGGTGCAGGGGACGCGCTCGAAGCGCTGGAACACCTCCACCACCTGCTCGATCGTCCTCTGCTCGTCAACACCGAACGACCCAGGCAGGGCGGTCTCGGCAACGCGTGCGTTCTCATCCACCTGTTCGGGCGAGGCCATACCAGACAGAAGCATGGTCACTTCCGGGTGATTCCACACCCAGGATAGCGCCCACGCCGCCGGGGTCGGGCGCTCGGGGGTCGCCGCCCGCTCCAGGATACGACTCGCATCCGGCGGCAGGTGCTGGGCCAGGCGACCTCCCAGCAGCGGTTCCATAACAAACACTGCCATACCGCGCGCTGCGGCCGCTTTTAGACCTGCAGTGCCCGCCTGATAGTGCTCATTGAGGTAGTTGTACTGAATCTGGCAGAAATCCCACTTGAACGCATCGAGCATAGTCGGAAAGTCGCCGGCGCTGCCGTGGTAGGAAAAACCGATGCGGCCAATCCGCCCCTCCTTCTTGCAGCGATCGATCCAGCCCTCGATCCCCAAGGCGCACAGCCGCTCCCACTGCGAGGGGCTTGTAACGTTATGGATAAGGTAATAGTCGACGTGGTCGGTCCGTAGGCGGCGCAACTGCTCGTCAAAGAACCGGTCGAAGTCGGACGCGCGCTTACATGAGCCGTGAGGAAACTTGGTTGCAAGCAGCACGCGGTCGCGCAGGCCCAGCCGCTCAAGCGACGCGCCGACACACTGCTCGTTGCCCGGATAGAGGTAGGCGGTATCCAGATAGTTGATGCCCCGCTCGACGGCACGGGCAATGATGGCGTCGGCCGCTTTGGCATCGGGCCTACCCAAGGCGAAGCCGGGAAACCGCATGCACCCCAGCCCAAGAGCGGATATACGCTGCCCGTTGGTTGGGTCGACTCGATACTGCATGCATCCTCCTCACGCCGAGAAGCCCCGGCGTCTTGCAGATGGGCACAGGAAGCCAGGGCGGGCACGCGCATCGAGCACGGCCCTCGACCATTGTACCTGCCCACCTGCGAAGGAGCGCGACGCCACGGGAAAGCCGAAGAGGTGCGACGTCACGGGAAAGCCCGACACCCACCTTTGGAGCGCCGCAACCAACCAAAGCTGCACGACGCGGCGTGTCCCAGGTGTCGGTGGTTGCTAGCAGGACCGCTCAGAGGCCTCTTGCAGCGCCATCTCATCGTGGCGGCGCTCAAGCTCGCGCACGACCTCAGACGCCATAAAGGCACCGACGGCCCCCGCGACCATTGCAACCACCCAACCGAACTCGGTCATAGAGACCCCTTTCCCAGACATATCGCCACACCTGCCCGGAAGGCGACGCGGCATCGCACCCGTACACCTTACGCTCCGCTCGACAGGCCATGGCAAAGACTTGGTAAGCTGTCCGCAAAGAGCAAGGCGCCGCTCCGATGGGACCCAGAACCCGCAACGCGTCTCGGTTTTTTCTCGTTTTTCGCCCATACATCCCGCTCTCGCGTGACAATAGAGCACCCAGGTCGCACGCGTCCCGCATCGACCGGGAGCCCTTCTACAAGAAAGGACCCGTGTGAAGGTAACCATCTACACCGACGGCTCCGCCCGCGGAAACCCCGGCAACGGAGGCTTTGGAGCCGTACTCTCATATACCAACCGCCACGGCGAAACGTTCACACGCGAGCTGAGCGGCGGCTTTGAACGCACCACGAACAACCGCATGGAGCTCATGGGCGTCATTGCAGCCCTTGAGGCGCTCAACCGACCCTGCGACGTAGAGCTGCACTCGGACTCCCAGTATGTGGTCAACGCGTTCAACAAGCACTGGATCGACGGCTGGATCAAGCGCGGATGGAAGACGGCGTCGAAAAAGCCGGTGAAGAACATCGATCTGTGGAAGCGCCTGCTCGAGGCGAAGCGGCCCCATCATGTCGAGTTCGTCTGGGTGAAAGGTCATGCAGGACACGAGCTCAACGAGCGCTGCGACGAGCTTGCTACCACCGCGGCCGATTCGGGTAGACTGGACATCGATACCGGTTTCACCGCGGCAGACGCCGACTGACAGCCGCACGGCAACGCGTCCGTCACATCGCCGGCCCGCGCGGCGCCCGCCCGCTTCACACAAAGGAGGTCTCTGTGCTTCGTATCGCCACCATCGGGACAAGCATGATCACCGACAATCTCATCGAGGTGCTCAACCAAAGCGATCGGGCCGTCTTTGTGGGCACGCTGTCGCGCGATGCCGACCGCGCCGCGTCCTTTACCGCCGAGCATGGCGGCACCCAGCCGTTCACGGACCTCGACGAGCTCGCCGCGAGCGACGCGGTCGACGCCGTGTACATCGGCTCCCCCAACGCGCTCCACGCGCCCCAGGCCCTTGCTTGCATCGCCCAGGGGAAGCACGTCTTCGTGGAGAAGCCCTTTGGCTCCAACCGCGCCGAAGCCCAGCAGGTCTTCGAGGCCGCCGAACGTGCGGGGGTGGTGGCGCTTGAAGCCATGAGGCCGGTGCATGACCCGGCGCTTGCCGCCGTGCGCGACCTTCTGCCGCGCCTGGGACGCCTCCGCCGCGCAAGCATTCGCTTTGGCAAGTATTCGTCCCGCTACGACAGCATCCTTTCGGGGCAGCGCACCAATATCTTCGACTGCGCCATGGCGTCGGGAGCCCTCATGGACATGGGCGTCTATCCTGTCGAAGCCATGGTTGCGCTCTTCGGTGAGCCGGAGTCCATCAGCTTTGCCCCCGTCCTGCTGGACGAGTCCACTCAGGCGCTCACTAACGGACCCATCGATGGTGCCGGTTCGATTCTGGCGCGCTATCCCAGCTATATCGTGGAGCTTGCCTACTCGAAGATCTCCAACGACGACCTGCCGGTACAGTTTGAAAGTGAGACGGCGACCCTCACCCTCGACTCCATCTCGGTTCCTGCGCACGCCCAAATCTCCTTCCGCGGCAAGGCCGAGCGTGGCTCGGCCAAGGTCATGCGCTCGCAGGAGGGCGGCCACGTGGAGCAATTCGACCTGCCCCACTGCTCCAACACCATGGCTTACGAGCTCGAAGACTTTATTGCTGCGGTGGAGGCGGTCCGCGGCGGCTGCCCCGTCTCGGACGCGCCGGCTGGCGAATACGGCACCGTGGGAACCTTCCGTGCCATGACGCTTGCAACCTTGTCGATCATGGACGAAGCGCGCCGCCAGGGTGGCATCTCGTTCCCTGCCGACGCCGGGAACGCTGCCTCTCAAGAAGCATCAACAAGCGAGAGCGGGCGGTGATGCCATGGGGTTCTTCGACCGATTCCGCACACCCGACGCATCGAATTACAAGCCGATCGACCCGACGCTTCGGAGTCCCCTTGAGCGCGACCTCATCAAGCGACTGCAGACAAGCCTGAATGATGGCAACGAGCCCTTGCGCCTTCATCTGCTCTTTTCGGGCACCGTCCAGGGCGTTGGGTTTCGCTGGACCAACCAGGGCGTGGCAAACCAGCTCAACCTCACCGGCTGGGTAAAGAATCTGCGCGACGGCAAGGTCGAGCTCGAGGTGCAGGGAACGCCTGCTGCGATCATCAAGCATCTCGACGGCGTGCACAGCTACTACAACCATGCCGGCTACGAGATTCGCCTGGACGAGGAGCACGGGCTGCCGCTCCAGACCGACGAAGACACGTTCGACGTGCATTTCTAGCCCGTTGCAGCTGCTGCCTCGCTCCAGACGAGCGCCGCTGCCGAAGGATACGCCGCGCGGCGCGGCCGGATGCGTAACAACGCACATGCAAAGCAACGACGAGATACCGGCGGAAGATTTGCCGCAAAAGCAGATCTTCCGCCGTCGTGCGTTTTTGCCGCCCCGCGCATGCCGCGCTGCAGAGGTTTTGCCTGTTCTGTGGCGTATATGCCAGCGCGGTCGCATAAAAAGCTATTCATGCGATAACATTACAATCATGGAAGACGGACCCTCGTGATGTCCCGCCGACCCCGGCGCAGGGACGTCGCAGCCCCGCGATGAGGAAGGAGGGCATGGTGCAGCGCAGAAACACACGGCAACGCAAACTCATCCTGGATATCGTCCGCACCATGGACGACCACCCCACCGCCGACGAGATCTTCCTCGCAGCTCGCGAACACGACCCGCACATCGGACGCGGAACCGTCTATCGCAACCTCAACCTGCTGGTAGATGAAGGCGCGATCCGCATACTCAAAGCCCCTGGCGGCAGCCGTTTCGACTGGCGTACCGACGAGCACACCCACGTGCTGTGCTCCTCCTGCGGAGCCATCGCCGACCTGCCGCTTCCCTATGACCCCGCCCTCGACATGAAGGCCGCTTCGGCGACAGGCTACGAGGTGCACTCGCATTACACGTTCTTCGAGGGCCTGTGCCCGACCTGCCGCAAGCGACAAGCCGAAGATTCCCGCTAGCCTCCTTTCCAACGCAGGCGCAACGGTTCCAACCGCGTCTCGTATCAGTCTTCACGCACCCGTTGGATGCGGTCCACACAATCCATTCGTACGTAAACGCGGCCCCGCCAATCACGGGGCCGCGCTGTTATTTCGTTCGTTTGTAGACGGTCCGCACCGCGCACCAAGCAGCGCTGCCGTGCCGTTAGTCCTCTTCGACCTCGACGAGCTCGATGTCGAAGTTGAGGTCCTTGCCCGCCAGCTCATGATTGGCGTCAAGCAGCACGCCGTCGGCGTCGACGTTGAGCACCACGACCGGCACCGGCATGCCTCCCGGGCCCGAAAGGAACAGCTTATCGCCCTTCGAGATCTGATCGATATTGGGAACCTGCACTGCAGGGAACTGCAGGATGAGGTCATCGCGGCGCTCGCCGTATGCGTCGGCGGCAGGAATGTGCACCGTCTTCTTCTCGCCCACGACCATGTCCACGACCGCGGCGTCAAAGCCGGCGATCATCTGGTGCGCGCCGCAGGTGAACTCAATCGGCTCGCCACGATCATAGGAGCTATCGAACTGCGTGCCGTCATCCAGCGTGCCACGATAATGCGCCTTGACCTTCTTTCCCTGGTTGGACATGTCTCTCTCCTTGCAACTCTGGGGCAGGCATCCCATGCTGCGACAGCTTGCCGCGAACTCCCGCCCGAATATTGCGGCCCACTATACATGACTTATCGCTTATACGCACGCTCGCAGGCAATCCCTTACAAAAGATAAGACGCACGTTGCCAGGCATCTCGCAGAGGCGGCCGCGCCCAGCCCCTCGACGGGCTTTGCTATACTCCAAGATACGACGGCTCGACTCGATGATGCAGGAAGAAGGACCCATGAGCTATCTGAGCGGCGGCCCCTCGCGCGGCCGCAGCGGGACGTCGTATGAAATCGTTTTGGAGACGGCTATCGGCCGCATTCCCGTCGAGGTGGAACGCAAGCGGGTCAAAAACCTCAACCTGCGCGTTCGACCCGACGGTTCGGTTCACCTCAGCGTGCCCCTGCGCGGCACGCGGGCCGATGCCGAGGACTTTTTGTTGCGCCGACGCGACTGGATCGCCGAACGCGTCGCACGCCGCCGCGACCATGCGGCGCGCCAACATGAGATGCCGCTTGCCGACGGCATGGTTCCACTCTGGGGAGAACGGACCCCACTCATCGAAGCCCTGCGGGAGACGGGCCTAGCAGCTGCCCTTTCGCTCTCGGCCGCCGACGCCGAGAGCTCCTGTCCGCCGCATCCCCTTGACCCCGTCGTCCACGCCGAGCTCACCAAGGCGCTCTACCGCCATGAGATGGAAGGCGCCCTGCCCATCGTGGCCCATCGCGTCGAGGACCGCATGGGGGTGCAGGCCAATCGATGGCAGGTGCGCCACATGACGAGCCGCTGGGGATCGTGTACTCCCGAGAGCCGAAACATCCGCATCAGCTCGCTTCTTGCCGCCTATCCGCCCATCTGCCTCGAGTTTGTCGTGACCCACGAGCTCGTTCACCTCATGGAGCCCACGCACAACGCGCGGTTCCACATGCTTCTCGATATCTACTGCCCGCACAACCGCACGATCGCCGAGCGACTTCGCCATCCCGCCTAGGCGCGTTGACAGCAGCCGCACCTCGAACACAAAGGCGTGTTGTGCGGCAACGCACACGCTCGGATTCTATGTTGCGGCAATCCACACGCTCAGGCCCCTTCTGGAGGCCCTTGAACGTGCGAATTGCAGCAGAATAGACCTTACCGATCAGCCGAGCGGTACGTCTCGGCCATGCCGTCTCCCATGGACCAGATATCGGCGGAGGCGCAGGTGCCGCGCAGCTCAAGCGACAGGTGCTCCGCCGTGGGGAACCAGCGCGTCGCCATAACCTGAAGCCCCCCGTTGGCGAAGACCTCGACGGCAGAGCCGTCCACCAGCACGCGAAGGTCATGCAGCTCGCCTGCCGCACACGTGCGCCGGGTGCGGCCTGCGCCCACAGAATGGCCGTCGCTTTCCCTGTAATGGAAAACAAGCGAGAGCTCCCCCTCGGCGCAAGCGATCTCGAGCACGCCGTCCAACACCAGCGAGATATCTCCCGCAATCCCGTCGAGCACGACATCCGCTCGGCGGCCGTCGAGCTCGACCTTTCCGCTCGACGCGAGCTCGCAGTGCGACTCCCGCAGTGCCTCCAGCTCGGGCACAGGTACCTGGGCAACAAGGCCGTTAGCACCCCTCGTCAAAAGACGCGGCACCGTAAGGCAGTGGCACCACGCTAGCCCCGCCGGCGCGCTCTCATAGGGCGCGATTGGCATACCCATCCAACCGATCAAGATGGTGCGCCCGGCATCGTCGACAAACGTCTGAGGTGCATAGAAGTCAAACCCCTTGTCCCAGCGCTCGAAGCGCGCAGGATCGACGGCCGTCACGTCAATAAGGCGTTCCCCCGCCTCAAGGGGGATATAGCCTGCCTGGTCGCGCTGGCCGTTTGCCCAGGGTCGCTCCTCCATGCCCTGCGGACACAGGGCGAGGTATTCGCACCCATCAAGACAGATGCGATCCGGGCATTCCCACATGAAGCCAAACTCCGCAGTCGGGCGCACGATCGAATACTCTTCCCACGCCAGCCCGTCTTCCGAGCGATAGATGAGAACCATGCCGCGGTCAAAGAGGTCGCGAGCCCCCAGGAGCATCCACCAGCATCCGTCTTGCTGCCACACCTTGGGATCGCGCACATGAAGCGAGCACACGACCGGGTAGTCGGCATTGCGCATGAAGACCCGTTTGGCCGAGAAGACCTGCGCATCATCGCTCGTCACGAGAATCTCGTTTGCCTGGCGACCCGTGTGGATGTAGTCGTGATCCCCCGGCTCCTTGACGTTGCCGGTGTAATACAGCCGCAGCTGGTCTCCCCCGTCGCTTGCCGCACCAGGCACCACCGCGGCCGAGCCCGAATAAGCTCCCGAAGCGTCATCCGGGGTGTCTGGGGCAAGCACCATCCCGTGATGCTCCCATCGCACCAAATCACGGCTTGTCACGTGCCCCCACCCGCGCGGCGCATGAGGCTGCGGCCACTCGGGGCTGTACTGGTGGAACACGTGATAGACGCCACGGAACTGGCAGAGTCCGTTGGGGTCGTTGAGCCAGCCGGTCGGCGGCATGATGTGAAAGCCCATGCGCCAGCGTTTCAGGACCTCCTTGTCCAGCGTCGCGGAAGGGTCCTCGGCGGCACGCGCCGAAAGGTCGCCCCGCCCTTCTGGCACCGTCACTTCCGTCGGAATCTGGACCGCCGCTTCGCGCTGCATGACCGTGGACATCGTTCTCCCATCGTTCTCGTTCGTCCCGAACAGCCGGCGGGACACGCACGGCATCCCGCCGGCGACATATTGCGTCGTGAAGGCTTCTAGGGAAACACCGATCAAAGCATTCCGTACCCGGCCCCGCCGCGCCGGGCGCCTACGGCCCCGAGCACGAGAGCCTTCAATCAGCGTTTCCCTAGGCTACCGCACGATTCGGCCTAGCGCACGTCGATGAGCGCATCGCCCGGCTTGACCGTAGCGCCCGCATGGGCCTCGACCGTGTCGTAGGTGGGCGTGTTGGCCACGATCACCGGCGTCACGGGGTTGAGCCCCGCAGCCTTGATGGCCTCAAGGTCGATGTCGAGAAGCAGCTGGCCGCGCTCGACATGGTCACCCACCTTGGCATGCGCCGTGAAGGGCTTGCCCTCAAGCGTCACCGTATCGATGCCCACATGCATGAGCAGCTCGCAGCCACTGTCGGAAATCATGCCCACGGCATGTCCCGTGTCGGCGAAGACGGTGATGGTACCCGAAACCGGGGCGAATAGCTTGCCCTCGCTCGGGACGACCGCGGCGCCCTTGCCCATGATCTCGCCGGCAAAGACGGGGTCGGGAACCTCGCTCATGGGAATGGCCTGGCCGGCAATCGGCGATGCGATGGTCTCTGCGACCGCAGGAGCGTCTTCGGCCTTAGGCGTGGCAGCAGAGAGCGCAGCGTCGGCAGCAGCGGCGGAAAGTGCGGCTGCGGTCTCGGCATCGTCGGCAGGGGCGGCCACCGACGCCTGGACGGTAGGCGCAGCCTCCTCCTCGACGGGGTCGCGATAGAGCATGAAGGAGATGCCGAAGGCCACAAGTCCCGCGATGGCGAACATGATCGCATACTGAACAGGCTGGTTCAGGCACAGCAGGATGCCGAAGATGCCCGTGACACCGGTGCCGTTGGCAGCAAGGCCGACGATGGAGGCGAACATGGCGCCCAGGCCGCCGCCGATGCAGCCGGCGATGAAGGGCTTAAAGAAGCGCAGGTTCACACCGAAGATGGCGGGCTCGGTAATGCCCATGAACGCCGAGAGCGACGACGGAAGGGCAAGCGAACGAATCTTGACGTCATGCGTCTTGAGCGCGACGGCAAGCGCGGCACCGGCCTGGCCGATGTTTGCGGCGCTCGCGAGCGGCAGCCAGTAGGTCACGCCGTACTGTGCGATCTGACCGAGGTCGATAGTAGTGTACATCTGGTGGATGCCGGTGACGACCGTCGGCGCATACAGCGCGCCCATGATAAGCGAGCCCAGACCGAGCGGCAGCGTCAGCAGCCACTGAATGGCACCGAGGATAGCGTTTTCTGCCCAGACGAAGATGGGGCCGACGGCAATCATGACGATGTAGGCGGTGACAGCGACCGAGACCAGCGGGGTCACGAACAGGTCAAAGGCCTCGGGAACCACCTTGTGCAGACGCTTCTCGAAGAAGGCAAGGATGCCTGCGGCGATAACGATGGGGATGACGTGTCCCTGATAGCCCACCCACTCGATGCTGTAGACGCCGGGGATGACCGCAAAGGTCTGCGCCACGCCGTCGGTCGCGACGGTGTTGGCGTTTTGCAGGGCCGGGTTGATGAGAATCATGCCCATGACCGCGCCCAGATACGGGTTGGCACCGAAGGCCTTGGCGGCCGAGAATCCGATGAGAATCTGCAGGAAGGTGAACGCCGTGTTGGAAACGAGGTTCAGGATCTGGTACCAGGCGTTATCGGTCGCAAGCGTGATAAACCCGTTCGAATCCATGAAGGAGAGTGCGCTCATGATGCCCAGCAGCAGGCCCGAGGCCACGATTGCCGGGATGATGGGCACGAAGACGTCGCCCAACAGCTTGATTGCGCGCATGAAGGGGTTCTTCTGCTGCCCCGCCGCGGCGGCCTTGGCCTCCTCCTTGGAGGCGGCGCTGATGTTGCCGAGCGCGATGAACTCGTCGTAGACCTTATTGACCGTACCGGTGCCGTAGATGACCTGCAGCTGGCCGGACGCCTTGAAGTTGCCCTTTGCACCGATGGCATTGTCCACCGCTTGCTGGTTCACCTTCGAGTCATCGGCAAGCACCAGACGCAGACGCGTCGCGCAGTGCGCCGCCGAGACCACGTTGCCGGGTCCGCCGATTGCGTCCAGAATCTGTTGGGCCGCCTGCCTATAGTCAAGCGCCATAGGACCACCTTTCCCTTTCCTATGCCCTACGCTCAATGGGTTCCGACTTGGTGTATGAAATCGTTCCCATATGAAATCGTTCTCACCATACGCCGGACATCGGGTTACAAGCCTTCTTTGACAGACTTTTGATTGTGGGCGGTAGGTATTTATCGGTAAACGGCAGGAGGTCCGTCTAGCAAGACGCTCTGTGCGCTCGGCAGCAAAAGCCATTCTACAGGCGTCGCTAGCAAATTGTGCCGCCGCTTTGCCGCGGGCCGAGAGGACGGCCCGTGCATCGTCGATAAAGCCTACCGATTATCCTGAGCATGCGTCCCGTCCGACATCACCCCGTCGGGCGGGACGCGCGCCATGCATGTCCGGTGCCTACGCAGGGCAGTCGGTCGAATCCCTCATCACGATCTCGAATCCCATCTTGACCTCTCGCGGCACCATATCGTCGCTCGTCATGAGGCCCACCAGCATCTTGGCGGCCTCGACGCCCGAGGTCTTGTAATGGTGATGCACCGTCGTAAGCCGCGGCGTCACCACCTGCGACAGCTCGCTGTCGCCCACGCCGGTCACCTGCACGTCACGCGGCACCTCGATGCCGTTTTCGCGCAGGCAGGTAAGGGCGCCGTAGGCGATGGAGTCCGTCGCACACACAATGGCGTCCACCTGCGGATACGAGGCAAGCAGCTGCTCGCAGCACCCATAGCCTCCATCGACCGAGAAATCCGCGACCAGCTGGGCCTCGTCGGGAACATGCACGTCGCGCGAGCGGCAGGCTGCCAAAAAGCCATCGTGGCGCTGCCGGCCGGCAGCGACGTCCTCTTCAAAGACGCCGATGTACGCCGGGTGCTCGGCGCGCTCGAGCACGCGCTCGGTCACCTCGCGCAGCGCCCCAAAGTCATCCTGATAGACACAGGACCGGCCCGAAAGCACCTGGTCGAGCACCACGAGTGGAACGGGCAGCTGGTCCAGGACCTCGCGATGCGCCGGGGTGAAGACCGTGGCCACCAGAATGACGCCGTCAACCTTGCTGCGCTCGGAAAAGAGTCGCAGAAACTCGACCTCGCGCGCTGCATCGTTGTCCGTATTGGCAAGCAGCACCTGGTAGCCGGCATCGTTGAGAACAGACGTGATACCGGCCGTCATGCGACCGACCGACGTTGAATTGATCTTGGGAATCACGACACCCACCACGTAGGACTTGCCGGTGCGCAGCGACTTCGCCTGCTGCGAGGGGACGTATCCCGTCTGCTCGATGACGCGGCGAATCGCGACGCGCTTCTCTTGGGAGACATAGCCGTCGTTGAGGTAGCGAGAGACCGTGGCGCGAGACACGCCCGCCATCTGTGCGATCTGGTTGATATCCATGGTGCCGCCTCCTTCGATGCTCTCGAGTCTACCGCAGCGCTTGAACACCCGGCAAGCAAATGGCCGGGAGGGAGCACGAAGCACCATCCTCCCGGCCTGAGCGACAGCCAGCCCTGTCCTTGTTACAACGTATGTCGCCGCTAGCGCGTACGCTCGATCTCGACCGCTACGCTCGAAAGCGGCAGCCCGATGGGTGCCCAGGGCTTCTCGAGCTTAAGGCGTACGCCAAGCAACATCGGGTAGCGGCCAAGAAGATAGGCCGTAAGCGCCTCCGCCGCCGCCTCGATAAGCTTGTAGGTATGATCGTGCATAAAAGCAACGATGTCGTGGCATACGGCACCGTAGTCGATCGAGGCGTCCAGGTCGTCGTTCTCGCCGGCGGTGCGCAGGTTGGCGTAGAGCGTCGCGGACACCACGAACTTCTGTCCCAGCTCGGTCTCGGCGGGATAGACGCCGTGGTTCGCAAACACCTCAAGACCCGAGATGACAATCTTGTCGGCGCGCTCAAGCATGCCGGGCTCGACCGTCGCGAGCTCGCGACGCGCCACCGGCAGCCCCGCCTTGTCGCGATGTGCCAGCCGGCGCTCCTCCCCCGCCGAAGTATCTTCGGGAAGCTTCTTGTCTGCCATGGATATCAACTCCATCCTCTGTGCGGGCGCTTCTATGGGCGCCTACACCGTCCTAGTATTCCAAGGATGTTCTATACCCAATTGGCCAGGCTGCCAAAGCGTGGCGGTGCACCCGCCGTAACTGCGACGCCCGCGCTGGCCGCTTGACATTAGACGCAAATGATGAGGTTCTTCTTGGACTCAGACCAGCTGCAGGCGGCACGGACCTCGGGCTGGCAGGCAAAACAGGCACGCGAGGCCTTGTCGGCCTGGTAAAGCAGCCGCTCGAGTGGTTCGGCATCGTCGCGCAGGCGGCGATGGCCTCGAATGGCCGTCAGCATCGCGGCGCGCTCATCGTCGGAGAAGTGAGCCCCCTCCGGCAAGCTCGCAAGAATCTCCCCCGCAAGACGCTCCCCGGCAAGCTCGTGCGGCTCACCGGACTCATACTGTGTCGCCTTGCCAACGTCATGCAACAGCGCCGTCGCATACACGACCTCGCGGTCAAGGCCAAACCCAAACTCCAGGTTGCGCGCCCACATGATGCGCGCCGTGTCGATAAGGTGCTGCACGCCGTGGCGGCAAAACACCCGGTCCTGCTCGAGCGCGCCAAGCCGCGCTAACTCGCGCTGAAACACCGAGTGCTCCCACACGGCCTGCACCCGCGGCATCGGTGCAAGCCCCTGCTTATGCGGAACGCTTTCAGCCATGCGGCCCCCTTCATCCTCGTTGTGGTACGCCGATACGCACACGCGGCAATTACATGCTGTGCGTCGAATAGATCTGCTCGTCCTGCCAAAGCTGAACGGCCTCGGCAAGCGAGCAGCCGCGCTCGGCGGCCGCGGCGCGCGTGGCATTGAGGTCGATAAGCCGCTGGTTGGACGAGCCGTGAAAGCGCAGCGAGATATCGTAGAGTTCCTGCACCCAGGGTCCATCGACGAGAACGTCGATACAGTCGAGCAGGCGATCCGTCACGTCGGTGTGGTGCTTGGCTCCCGACATGAGCTCGTCAAGCGTGTCGCCCGTAAAGCACCAGATCGTCTTGGCGGGAGCGCCGCCGGCGTGCTCTCCGCGAGGGAAACGTTCGCGAACCCGCTCGACAAAGTCCACGAGCCCCGCCTGGTTCTCGGGCTCCATAGGCTCGCCGCCCAGGATGGTGAGTCCGTCGCAGAACTCATGGTCCAGGCTGTCGATGATCTTATCCTCAACCTCACGCGTAAAGGGCTCGCCCGCCTTGAAGCTCCAAGCACCCGAGTTGAAGCACCCCGGGCAGCCGCGCCGGCATCCGCTCACAAAGAGCGACGTACGCACGCCCTCCCCATTGGCGATATCGAAGTACTTGATCTCGGCGTAGTTCATAGTTCCCCCTTTGCGGCATCTCGCTGTGGGAAACACCGCTCATGCTCTGCCTTGTACTCTCTCACGCGATCGATACGGGCATCAGCGCCAAAATGAATAATTGAGCATCCGTCAAATTCCTGCGGAGTAGACTCCATTGCAGCAAAGGTCCACGTCACTACAACCGTATTACCATCAGCGCCCTCCACAACGTCGTGGATATCCCACGAACTGACACGTTGCACTGCCAGCATATGGTCAATCCATCCGTGTAGCTCTGCTGCACCATCGTAGATAGGGCCGCAGCATTCTTCATATCGGCATCGGGGAGAAAACAGCTCGTCGAAATGCGAGAAATCGCGCGAGACCCACATCGCAAAATAGGAACGTACCGCTTGCTCCATCTGCCCTTGAACCAAACCGGATGCCCTCGCAGGAACTCCCACCATCTTCGCATAGGGATTGTCGCGCAAAAACGTTTCGGTATGCGTCAGAGACACTCCATAACGCGTCGGCTCAGAAACTAGCATCCTAAATAACTCGACCGTCATTCTCCCGATATTGAGCGGCTCAAACGCCGGGTCCTTTGGGTCAAAAAGATGTTCGTGGTGAGCGATGCGATTGCGCGCGGTATTTACAAGGCGAATCTTTGCGTCAAGCTCAGAACGGTCAGTACCTTTTGGCCACGCATGACGAAGATAGGGGATCCAAAGCGTGCGCTCATGAGCACGATCCGTCAGATGCGCCCAAAATCCAAAGGAAAGATGCGAGATGACACTCCCCGCCTGGGGCGACAGGACGCCATGGGGAATAGCAGCATCGATAGCGCGCCGATTGAGCGTATTCACATCGCGCTGCTCCCCCGAGCGCATCGTGCGCAACAACGGCGCGCGCACCGGCGATGCGTCGTCAAAGAGCCAATGGCATCCCTCATGATTCCAAGAGGAAAGAACGCGGTCGTATACGTTTCTCAGAGCGACTTCAAAATAGGAAATGTCTTTGAGAAGGGCAGCGCCTAAATCAAGGTTCCATTCGTAGAGCGCCAGAGCGCGTCGAGGATCTCCGTCACATGCATCGAGATACCGCTGGAAGCGAGGAGCAGAGAGCCATGACTCCGCCCATGCACGCACGTCATCGCTCGTTCGTCCCTCCCTCATTTGAGCCCTCCAAAAACGATGCCCCGGTGACATGGAAACCAGCGGTCACACGGGGCTTGCATACGTAACTATACCCGATTCTCGCTGCAAACAAAAGAAGCTCGCACTTCTATCTTTCATCCCGACACCCAAGCGTTCCAAAGTGCAAGCCCCAACGGCAGTGGCCGTCACAGCCACGCCCCCCCATGTGCCCGTTCTCTTATAAAAGCCGAACCTGTGGTGACCCAGCGCAGCCGATTCACCGTAGGCCTGCCGCCTTGGATATTCCCAAAGGGAGTTTCCCGCAGGCGCGTCGCGCAACGCGCGACCCGCCGAGGACCACGACCGAAGGGAATATCCCGGGCGGCAGGCCGACCGAGCGCATACTCGACCGGCTACGCCCCTACAGATGCAGCACGCGGTCGCGAATCTCTTCGGTGCGGCCCTGGTTCCAGAACTGCGTTCCGATGTAGCCGCAGGTACGGCGTGCGACGTTCAGCTTCTCCTGGTCGCGGTTGCCGCAGTTCGGGCACTCCCACACCAGCTTGCCGTCGTCCTCGACGATCTTGATCTCGCCGTCATAGCCGCAAACCTGGCAGTAATCGCTCTTGGTGTTGAGCTCCGCGTACATGATGTTGTCGTAGATGTACTGCATAACGCGGATGACGGCCTTGAGGTTGTCCTGCATGTTGGGCACCTCGACGTAGGAGATGGCGCCGCCCGGGGAAAGCGCCTGGAACTCGCTCTCGAACTTGAGCTTGTCAAACGCGTCGATTTCCTCGGTCACATGCACGTGGTAGCTGTTCGTGATGTAGCCCTTGTCCGTCACGCCCGGAATGATGCCGAAGCGACGCTGCAGGCACTTGGCGAACTTGTAGGTCGTGGACTCAAGCGGCGTGCCGTAGAGCGAATAGTCGATGTCCTCGGCGGCCTTCCACTCGGCGCACTTATCGTTCATGTGCTGCATGACCGAAAGCGCGAAGCCCTTGCCGTGCTCATCGGTGTGGCTGGCGCCCGTCATGTACTTCACGCACTCGTAGAGGCCCGCATATCCCAGGCTGATGGTGGAGTACCCGCCATAGAGCAGCTTGTCGATGGTCTCGCCCTTGTCCAGGCGCGCGAGCGCACCATACTGCCACAGAATCGGCGCGGCGTCGGAAAGGGTGCCCTTCAGGCGCTCGTGACGGCAGCGCAGAGCCTTGTGGCAGAGCTCCAGACGCTCGTCGAAGATCTCCCAGAACTTCTTCTCGTCGCCCTTCGAGGACAGCGCGACATCGGGCAGGTTGATGGTCACGACACCCTGGTTGAAGCGGCCGTAGTACTTGGGCTTGTTCGGCTCGTAGTTCTTGGCGCGAGCGACGTTGTCGTAGCCGTTGCCCGAACGGTCCGGCGTGAGGAAGCTGCGGCAGCCCATGCAGGTGTAGACATCGCCCTCGCCCGGCTTCTCGCCCTTCGAGAGCTTGAGCTCGCGCATCTTCTTGGCCGAGATGTAGTCGGGCACCATGCGCTTGGCGGTGCACTTGGCCGCGAGCTGCGTAAGGTAGAAGTACGGGCTGTCCTCGTGGATGTTCTCTTCCTCAAGCACGTAGATGAGCTTGGGGAACGCCGGCGTGATCCATACGCCCTGCTCGTTCTTTACGCCCTCGTAGCGCTGGCGCAGGGTCTCCTCGATGATCATGGCCAGGTCGTGCTTCTCGGCCTCGTTACGAGCCTCGCCCAGGTACATGAACACGGTCACGAAGGGCGCCTGGCCGTTCGTGGTCATAAGGGTCACGACCTGATACTGGATGGTCTGCACGCCGCGGCGAATCTCGTCGCGCAGGCGGCCTTCGACGACCTCGGAGATCTTGTCCTCGGAGGCATCGACACCCAGCTCCTCGAGCTCGGCAAGCACCTGGCGGCGGATCTTCTGACGGCTCACGTCCACGAAAGGCGCGAGGTGCGTGAGCGAGATGGACTGCCCGCCGTACTGGCAGGAAGCAACCTGGGCGATGATCTGCGTAGCGATGTTGCAGGCCGTCGAGAAGCTATGCGGGCGCTCGATGAGTGTGCCGGAAATGACGGTGCCGTTCTGCAGCATATCCTCGAGGTTCACGAGGTCGCAGTTGTGCATGTGCTGCGCAAAGTAGTCGGAGTCATGGAAGTGGATAAGACCCTCGTTGTGCGCCTCGACCACGTCGGCCGGCAGCAGCACGCGCTGGGTGAGGTCCTTGGAGACCTCGCCTGCCATGTAGTCGCGCTGCACCGAGTTCACCGTGGGGTTCTTGTTGGAGTTCTCCTGCTTGACCTCTTCGTTGTTGCACTCGATGAGCGAGAGGATCTTGTCGTCGGTGGTGTTCTTCTGGCGCTTCAGGCTCTGTACATAGCGATAGATGATGTACTTGCGGGCAACCTCGAACTTGTCGAGCTTCATGAGCTCGTCCTCGACCATGTCCTGGATTTCCTCGACCGAGACGGTGTGGCCGGCATTCTCGCATGCCTCCGCGACGTTCTGCGAGGCATAGATGACCTGGCGCTCGGTGAGGCGCTCGGACTCAGGGGCATCCAAGTTCGCGGCGCGGATGGCGTTCTCGATCTTGGTGATGTCGAACGCGACCTCAATACCGCTGCGCTTGATGATCTTCATGTCCCGTCGCCTTTCTTAACGCTGCTTTCTTAACGCTGTTGTGTCGGGTACCCATCTTAGCGGTTCCGCGCTCACTATATGCAGTAAATGTTTTGCGGGTCATCACTACATATTGTGTTTTAGCAGGTCAGCATAATTGGTGAATCTTGCCTCACATTACTGTGAAGATTTTCAATAACGTCGGTGGGGGCAAAGCCCACGCGTCCCACCTGCGGTTGCCTTGAATGGCGCATACGGGATGGGGTGTCAGCATTCAACGACTTCTTCACCCTTACGATTCGGCGAGCGGTCAAGAAACCCCCTTGACCAAGATGTTGTGCTCCGCGCGGGCGCGACGGGGCGAGAGCGGGGCGACGGCCCCAACGCGAGCATGATGACGCGGCGGCCCAGCGCGCGCCGTCGCAAGCGGACGCGAGGGCCGACGCCGCCATGGGCTCCGACGCCCGCGGCCGCCTACTCCATCGGCAGCTCGACGGTAAAGGTGGTGCGGCCGGCCTCGCTCGTGGCAAAGATGCGGCCGCCGTGGAGCTCGACGATTTCCCGCGCGATGGCGAGCCCCAGGCCCGCTCCTCCCGTGGAGCTGGCCCTGGCTTCGTCCAAGCGGAAAAACTTGTCGAAAATGGCCTCGAGCTTGTGCGGAGGAATGGTGACCCCTTCATCCGTGACGGCCACGCGCACGATCTCGGAGGACGCCGCGGAGCCATCTTCCGGCGCGCCCGAGTCGGCACAGGCCGTCGCGCCGTCCGAAGCAGCTGGCGCAGAGTCGCCGGAGATATCGGCCTCCCCTGCCGCCACGTGCTCGGCAACCACAGCGATCTCTGTGCCCTCGTGGCTATAGGCGATCGCGTTTTTCAAGATGTTGTTGAACACACGCGCCAGCCGCGCGGCGTCGCCCATGATCATGAGGGCGGGTCCGGGATCGTCGGTGGTAACAACGCGCCCTTCGACCTCCAGCCGAACAGTGTTCCCATGTGCGCCCAGCAGCGGGTAGAACTCGTCGGCCATCTGCACGAGCAGAAACGACAGGTCGACCGGCTCGAGCTCGAGCTCGATATGCGTGAGGTTGTAGCGCGTGATGTCAAAGAACTCGTTGATGAGACGCTCCAGGCGGCGGGCCTTATCCAGCGTGATGCCAACATAGCGGCAGCGCTGCTCCATGGGCATCTCGGGTATCTCGTCCAAAAGCGACAGGTAACCGATCACCGAGGTCAGAGGCGTTTTGAGGTCGTGCGCCAAATAGGTGATGAGGTCGTTTTTGCGGGCGGCCTCGTCGCGCAAGGCGCGCTCGTGGTCGAGCATCGTCCCTTTCATCTGGGTCGCCTGCAGGGCCAACGCGTCGTAGCCCTCGGGAAAGACCTCGCTCGCCTCGGCATCGTGCCGCATGTAAAACGAGAGCAGCGATGCGGCCTCCTCGACCGTGGCGCGCGAGCGACGACGCGCATACCACCGGGCGACCCCAGCCGAGACCACCACCAGCACGATCACGAATATGAGCCCGAGCCTGAGGAAGAACTCCTTGGCGCCCACGGGATCGAATACCAGGTTATAGGTGGTGTTGGTCTGGTAGTCAACTTCCCAGGAGCTCACGAACGTGTTGAAAAACCAGTTCACGAAGGCGCCGTTCAGCCCGTCATCGACAAAGCGAAACAGCAGAAGATACAGCATGATGCCGACGCCGATCCCCGCGATGATGACCACGGCGAAGCGCAGGCGCTCACGGTTCTGCCGCTGCCCCCGCGTAGCAGCGAGGTCGGCCGCGCCTGCAGTGACCGGCGCGTCGGACGACGTGCTCCGACCGCGGCCAGACAGTCCTGCAGGCGGCATGGGACCGCCCTGACGAGATTCAGCGTTCAATCTTGTATCCACATCCCCATACCGTCTTGATGTATTTCGGGTCCTCGAACGAGTCACCCATCTTTTCGCGCAGGTGCCGTATATGTACGGCGATCGAACCCGACCCCTTGTCGTAGTAGGCGTCGCCAAACGTCTTGAAATACAGGTCGCGCGCCGAGACGACCGACCCGTTCGCCTCGAGCAGGATGCGCAGGATGGAGAACTCGGTAGGCGTAAGCGCGAGCGGGCGTTCGTTGAGCGTGCAGGCGTGCGCAGGCACGTCCATGACCAGGCCGGCGTAGGTGATGACCTCCCCCGGTCGGCGCGTCCCGTGGCCCTCTGCATCCGGCCCGTCGACCTCGGCGCCATAGCGCTTATAGCGTCGCAGCTGCGCCTTTACGCGCGCCACGAGCTCAAGCGGCAAAAAGGGCTTCGTCACGTAGTCGTCGGCACCCAGGGCAAGGCCGCGGATCTTGTCAATCTCCTCGCCCTTCGCGGTGAGCATGATCACCGGATACGTGTGGTGCTCGCGGATTTTGCGGCACACCTCGAAGCCATCCGTCCCCGGCATCATGATGTCCAGGACCGCAAGGTCGATCGGAGCGGCCTGAGCGTCCTCTATGCGCGCCAGGGCGGCGTCGCCGTCAAGAAACGGCTCGACCACAAAGCCTTCGTTTTCCAGGTAGACCTTCACCAGGTCGCAGATCTCGCGTTCATCGTCTGCGACGAGGATCCTCTCGCCCGCCATGCTCCTCCTTCGACCACGTTCAAGCTGTCGCCACGTCGCGCTTCAGCGTACCGCAGGGCGGGCGCGAAGTCTTAAAGGAATTGTTAAGGTGACGCGCGGCCTTCAACCCGATTGACCCGTGTCCGCACGAGATGCATCATAGAAGAAGAACATATGTTCTAGATTGGCCTTGGATGCACCACGGACTTGGGAGGCGTGTCATGCACAGGAGAAAGCGCTATGTGGGTGTGACGCTCAAAGTGGACACCGCCGGCGTGGCGCGACCGATCTCCCGAGTTTTGCAGCATAGTTGAATAGATCAGGCCACATTCGCCCTGCTCAATGGGCTTTTTCTTCGTCGGGATTCTATGACTTTTATGCACGGTGTATATCGGTGTATGGTATAATGCGGGTATATGTTCCCGCAGGTCAGGGGCCGGATATGTACCTCAGGAAGTCCAGGAAGAAGAACGGGCGCGTCTACCTCACGATCGTGGAGGGCTACCGCGACGGGCGCGGCAAGAACATGTCGAGGACGGTCGAGAGCCTCGGCTACGTCGACGACCTCGAGAGGTCGGGCATCGCCGACCCGGTTGCCCACTTCACGGCGGAGTGCGCCAGGCGCAACGAGGCCAGACGGGCTGGGACGGAGCCGGTGATCGCCAAGATCAGCCCCCTGCAGAGGGTCGACAAGCGCGACGAGGGGGCGCGCCTCGAGCTCGGGGCCGCCGTGGTCGACGCCTACCTCAACCGGGACCTGGGGCTGCTGTCCTTCTTCGAGCGCAGGAGGACGGCCCGCAAGGTCGGGTTCGACCCCTACCGCGTGCTCGAGCTGCTGGTGTGGGACCGCATCGCGCACCCCTCGTCCAAGAAGGGGGCCTGGGAGAAGAGGGCCGCGTTCCCCAGGAAGTGCCCCTTCTCGCTCGACGACGTCTACCGCGCGCTCACCTACCTGGACGATAGGCGCGGCGGGCTCGTGGCGCACGCCAACGCCTCCCTCGAGGCGGCCCGGGGCCCGCGCGACACCCGCGTGCTCTACTACGACGTCACCAACTACTACTTCGAGGCCGAGGGCGAGGACGGGTTCCGCATGCGCGGGGTCTCCAAGGAGCACAGGCCCAGCCCGATCGTGCAGATGGGGCTGTTCCTGGACGCCGACGGCATCCCCCTGGACTACGCGCTGTTCCCGGGCAACGTGCCCGACGTCTCGACGCTCGTGCCGGCGATGGACGCCGCCGGGGTGAGGTTCGGGCCGGACACCCCGGGGCGGGTCGTGGTCGTGGCCGACAGGGGGCTGAACGCGTCGGCGAACATCGCGCGCTGCGTCCTGGACGGCAACGGCTACGTCTTCTCCCAGAGCGTGCGCGGCGCGGACCGCGAGCTCAAGTCCTGGGTGCTCTCGGAGGAGGGCTACGCCGCGAACGAGGCCGGGACCTACAAGGTCAAGTCCCGCGTCGGCGAGAAGGCCGTCTACGTGGCCGGCGAGGACGGGCGCAGGCACCGGGTCATGGTGCCGGTCAAGCAGGTCGCCTTCTGGTCCAGGGACTTCGCCGAGCGCAGCCGCGCCGAGCGCGCCAAGGTCGTCGAGAAGAGCCTGCGCGCGATCGCGCGCGGCGACGCGGCGCGCGCCTACGAGCGCTCCAGCTCCCGCTACGCGCGGCCCGTTCCGGTGGACCCGGAGACCGGCGAGGTCGGCGCCACCGCCTGGGCGCTCGACGAGGCCCGGATCGAGGAGGACGCGCGCTGCGACGGCTACTACTGCATCGTCACGAGCGAGCAGGACATGGCCGACGGCGAGGTCATCGACTGCTACCGCGGCCTCTGGAGGATCGAGGAGTCGTTCCGCGTCGTGAAGGGCGACCTGGGCGCGAGGCCGGTCTACTGCTCGACCGGGGCCCACATCAGGGCGCACTTCCTGGTCTGCTTCCTGGCCCTGCTCGTCATGCGCCTCATGCAGGCCGACGTCGAGAGGCTGACGGGCTCGCGCCCGTCTGCGGGCGCCGTCCGGGAGGCCCTCGCGAACGTGGTGGGCCACCGCCTCGACGCGGGCAGCTGGCTGTTCGACTACAGGACCGACCTCACCGACGCGCTCGGCGACGCCGTCGGGGTGGACCTCACGCGCCGCGTGGCGACCAGGGGCCGCGTCCGCGACATCATGGCCTCCGTGAGGAAACCGAGGAGCTGAGGCGTTCCACGTCAATAAATGTCATGCGATAGAGGACGGTTCTCCCAGCTAGATACGGGAGAACCGTCCTTTTCTACTGCAAAAGTCAGGTTCAACCCGATTGACCCGTGTCCGCACGAGATGCATCATAGAAGAAGAACATATGTTCTAGATTGGCCTTGGATGCACCACGGACTTGGGAGGCGTGTCATGCACAGGAGAAAGCGCTATGTGGGTGTGACGCTCAAAGTGGACACCGCCGGCGTGGCGCGACCGATCTCTGTGGACTGGAGCAACAAGATCTCGTATCCCGTGGACGAGATCTTGGACATGCGCCACACGAAGGGCAGCATCGGAGGGGACGAGGGGGTGCGCTACACCCTGCGTTTCGGAGGCGTCACCACCTACCTGTGGCGTACGGGCAAGCTCTGGTTCGTGGAAGAGAAGCTCATCGACACCGACGATTCCGCACTCTAGGGCAAGCCTTTGATCAGTGTTTCTCTGGGCCGTGCCCGCAGGCGTCGAGCAAGACGGTGCGCGCTGGTGCGCGCGAAAACGCGCGCTCTTCACGCATAGGGCGCACGAAACCTCGGCGCGGCACATCCGTGGGGTACAGTGAACACGTTGCAAGCAATGCCGAAAGGAGCCGCACATGGCACGCATCTACAACAGCCCGGGCAAGTATGTTCAGGGTCCAGACGCCCTTGCCGAACTTGCCCGATACGTCGAGCCCTTGGGCAGCAAGGTCCTGGCGCTGTCGACGCCGTCCGGCATCGAGCGCATCGGCGACAAGGTGCGCCGCGGATTCGAGTCCTCTTCCGCCGACGTGGCACTCGAGGCCTTTAACGGCGAGTGCTGCGACACCGAGATCGCACGGCTGGGCGAGGTGGCGCGCGCAGCAGGCTGTGACGTCATCGCCGGCATTGGAGGCGGCAAGGTGCTCGACACCGCGAAAGCCGTGGCCTACCAGCTGAACGCGCCCGTGATCGTCTGCCCCACGGCGGCATCCTCGGACGCGCCCTGCAGCGCGCTCTCCGTCATCTATACCGAAGACGGGGCCTTCGATCGATACCTCTATCTCAACGCCAACCCCGACGTGGTCCTCATGGACACCACCGTCATCGCCGCGGCCCCGCCCCGCCTCATCGTCTCGGGCATGGGAGACGCGCTCGCAACCTATTTCGAAGCCAAGGCGTCGGTCGACGCGGACGGCAGCACCTGTGCAGGCGGCCAGGCAACGGCTGCGGCTCTTGCCCTGGCGCGCCTGTGCTACGACACCCTCATGGCCGACGGCGTGAAGGCGAAGCTCGCCGTCGAGGCAGGTTGCCTCACACCGGCCGTGGAGCACGTCATCGAAGCCAACACGCTGCTCTCGGGCATCGGCTTTGAAAGCTGCGGCCTCGCGGCGGCCCACGCCGTTCACAACGGCCTTACGCTGCTGCCGGAGACACACGCGATGCTTCACGGCGAGAAGGTGGCATTCGGCGCGCTCGTACAGCTGGTGCTGGAAGACGCCCCCACCGAGACCATAGAGCAGGTCCTAGGCTTCTGCATGGAAGTCGGCCTACCTACGACGCTTGCGGACCTCGGCGTGGAAGATGCCTCGCGCGACCACCTGATGCCCGTCGCCGAACGCGCTTGCGCCGCGACCGACACCATGGGCAACCTCCCCTTCGCGGTCACGCCCGCCATGGTGTGCGACGCCATCATCGCAGCCGACGCGCTGGGACGCTACTACCACCTCGACGGCGAATAGTGCGGCGACATCACGACCCGATGAGCACCGTCACGAGCGGAATCGTTGCAATCGAGCCGATGATGGAGAGAAACGTGGTCTGAAGCATGGGCATGACATCGCGGTCGTGCTGGAGGCAAAAGAGGATTCCCGCCGTCGCAACCGGCATGGAGCAGTCGATGACCACAATGCCCAGCAGGTAGGTGTCGAGCGGGAAAAGGCGAGCCACCGCCAGGCTCGCGAGCGGGATGATCAACAGGCGCGCCGCGCACGCCACGTAGGCGCGCCAGTTGCCCAGCATGGCAAGGGGCTGGTAGTTAGCAAGCGAAGAGCCGGTGACCAGCAGGGCAAGCGGCGTGGTCATCTGCCCCACGATCGACACCGAGTCGCCTATCAGACCGAGGTCGCTGATGCCCAGCATGGCCAGCACGAACACGACCACGCTCATGACGAGCGTAGGGCTCTTGAGCGACCCCATGGCGTGGCGCAGGCGGCGGGCAAGCCCTTGTTCCGACGTGGCGTCGAACATGATGGCACCAGCGCTGAACAGTGCGAAGTTGGCAGGAATGAGCGAGATCGCAGCATAGAGCAGCGCCTCATCGCCAAAAATCGCTGAAATGACCGGGAGACCGATGAAGCCACAGTTGCCAAACGCCATGGCGAACTGATAGACGCCGCGTGAGCCGTCGGGAACCCGCAAGACGGCCGTGACCACAACCGCGATCACGATCGCGACCACATAGGTCGCCAACGTCGCAGCCATGATGAGCAGCATGACGCCCGTCTCGGGCAAGACGGGCGTGCTGCCCAGCGATGAGAGAATCGTGCAGGGCAGACCGATGTTCATGACGAGGCGGGAGAGCCCCGAGTCGAGTTGGTCATCGAGGAAACCCAGCTTGTGCACGGCCCAGCCCAACAGGATGGGCAACGAGACCATAAGCATCTGCGAGGCAACGAACTGGAACTCCACGGGACCCCCTACCGGTGACGACGCGCCGGCAGCGGGTACGGCGCGCACATGTTGTAACGGATAAAACTCTAACCCCGTCGAGGCGCAAGCGAACAGAGAATCTGCCCGCACCGAGAAGCGCGACGTCTGGGACCCCTCGGTCGCCGTGCTCATATCGCCACGTCACAGGCCATGTTTCAACATGACGCGACACGCTGAATAGCCTCGAGCGACGCGCCAGCGTGCTAGAATACCTGTTTTTGAACAACGCTCCGGGCCGGACGAACCTCAGAGCCCCGGCCATCATCAAACGTCATATCTGGAGGCGGCCATGACCAACTGGCTTGTCAAACACTTCGTGCACGACGCCCAAAACACCTCGAGCCCTGCGGTGCGCACCGCATACGGGCAGCTGGCGGGAATCGTATGCATCCTCTGCAACCTGGCCCTCTGCCTGGCAAAGGGAATCATCGGCCTCGCCTCGGGCTCGGTCTCGATCGTCGCGGACGCCGTGAACAACCTGTCCGACGCATCGAGCAACATCGTCAGCCTGCTCGGTTTCAAGCTGGCAAGCCGTCCGGCAGACCCAGAGCACCCCTACGGACACGGCCGCTATGAATACCTCGCCGGGCTCGTGGTGGCAGCGCTCGTCCTTGCCATCGGCATCAACCTCGTATGGTCTTCCGTAACCAAGATCTTGCATCCCGAGGCGGCGGAATTCTCCGCAGCGCTTGTCGTCGTGCTCCTTCTGTCCATACTCGTGAAGTTCTGGATGGCGGCGTTCAACCGCACCATCGGCCGCCGTATCGATTCCGACACGCTCGAAGCGACCGCCGTCGACTCGCGCAACGACGTCATCTCCACCGCGGCTGTACTTGTCTGCGCCTGCATATCGCAGGTCACGGGCATCGACCTGGACGGCTGGGCCGGTGCCGGTGTGGGCCTGTTCATCGTATGGAGCGGCGTCGGCCTTGTCCGTGATACCATCAACCCCCTGCTTGGCCAGGCGCCCTCGCCGGAGCTCGTGGCACATATTCGCGACAAGATCATGAGCTACCCGGGCGTGCTCGGCACGCACGACCTCATGGTGCACGACTACGGTCCCGGCCGCCAGTTCGCGAGCGCGCACGTAGAGATGGCCGCCGAGGCCGACCCCATGGAGAGCCACGACCTCATCGATAACATCGAACAGGATTTCAAGGACGAGGATGGGCTCATCGTGACGCTGCACTACGACCCCATCGTGACCGACGACCCGCAGGTCAACGACATGCGCAACTGGATCAATCGGGCAGTCAAGCAGATCGACGAGCGCCTCACAATCCACGACCTGCGCACCGTACCCGGGCCCACCCACACCAACGTGATCTTTGACTGCGTGCGCCCACACGACCTGCCGCTCTCGCCGGACGAGCTACGGCAGCGCATCTCGCGGATCGTGTCGGACCACTATCCGCGCACCATCTGCAAGATCACCGTTGACGAAAGCTACGTGAGCTCAAAGCAATAGACACGGGACCTTGCAGAAGCGCCTTGACCATCTCCGTGACATCCCGAACACCCACCCAAGCGGCCCTGCCTGCGACGACGCGCCTCTGGCCGGGGCCGCTTGCCGTATGCATGGGAGCTATCCCCGCAGCTGTCATAGGGCTATGACGAGGCCTCATTCGCACCACCCCAAAACAGCGCCTGCGCATCGCCTGCGGCCGCAAGCTTGAGATAGCGCTGCGCCCGCGCAATGCGCCCTACAGCGGATGCGGACAGCGGTGTGGGCAGATCGTCGGGGTCGAACCATCCCACATCCAGGCTCTCGTCATCGTTCACCCGCGGCTCTGCCGCCCCATCCGGGCGCAGGCGGCACACAAATAGCAGGTCAAGATACATGGTGCGGTCTCCGTTGGCATAGACGGTCTCGTGCTGCGCCGCCTTGACGGCGGCGAGCGCCACAGGCTCCACGTCGACGCCGGTCTCCTCGAAGACCTCGCGCACGCAGGTGTCGGCCGGCTCCTCACCCGGCTCGTTGATACCGCAGACAAGAGCCCACTCGCCTGTATCCGCCCGGCGTCCAAGCAGCAGGCGCCCCGACCCATCCTGCACAAAGGCTGTCACGCCCACAAGCCACAGCAGGTCGTGACCGATGCCCTTCCGCAACTCAACGATGAAGTCCGGTGTCGCCATGCCTTCTCCTTTCGCCTGGCCCTACCCCGCCGTGCCCGGATCGAATCCGTATTTCTTCATCTGGCGCACCACCACACGCTGTCGAGCGGCGGCCGCCTCCGGGTCCGCCGAGAACACGTTCGGAGCGTTGGGCAGGCCCGCCATGAGGGTGCACTCGTAATCGTTCATCTCCGCTGGGTCTTTCCCCAGCAGCCCCCGCGACGCCTGTCCGATTCCGGTCAGGCCGTCGCCGAAGTACGACGAGTTCACATAGAGCTCGAGAATCTCGCGCTTCGTGAAGGCGGCTTCGAGGTCGAACGCCATAAAGACCTCGGCGACCTTGCGCGAGAATCGCTTTTCCTGCGTGAAAAAGAGGTTCTTTGCCAGCTGCTGCGTGATGGTGCTGCCGCCCTCGCGGAGGCTCAACGTACGGATGTCGTTTACCGCAGCTCGACCGATGGCAATGACGTCGATGCCGCCGTGCTCATAAAAGCGATGGTCCTCCACAGCGACCACCGCATCCACGTACACCGTCGGCAAGTCGTCGATCGGCGTATATCCCGGCTCGGCGCGGAGGTCTGCCACCGCCTGCTCGATGCTCTTGTGAGCCAGGGCATCTCGATACAGGTCGTATCCGTGCCATACCGTCACGGCGCATGCCGCCACGGCGAGCAGGACCGCCGCAATCAGGACTCGTTTGACCACCTTGAGCAGGATGCGCATCGTCACCTCCGTCCACCATCATCATTGTGCGGCATCACGCGGCGAAAAGGAACCGATACGGACAAACGGCCAGGTGACAGTTTTGAAAGGTGCACATCGCCGCAGAAGGCATCAAGACCGGAACTCCCTCCCCAGCGCCGCAATGAAGCGGTCGACGAGCTCGGAGCGCCTGCCGCGCCGCACGCGCACACCGAACCCGATCGGGTCGATGTCCTCGACCGGAATCGTGCACAGGTCCGACCCTGCCATCTTTGGAAGCTGCGGCATGAGCGCAAACGCCACGCCGGCGCGGGCGAGCGCCATACAGACCTCGATGTTCGACCCCATCATGACGTGATCGGTCTCCATTTCCATCGCTACCTGCCGCTGGGCGCGCACGAGCGGCGCTGCGCAGTGGTGAGGGTCACCGACGGCCATACGTCCCGCCGTCACGAGGTCTAAAACGCGCACCGATGCAGACGCAGCGAGCGCAAGCGGGTGGTCGGTCGAACAGACACAGACGACCGGCATCTCGCAGACGCCGCAATACGTCGTCGCGCTCTGCGCGTGCTCCTTCGGGTCACGGTACTCTGGCACCACGTCGACGCCTCCGGTCTCGAGCATATCGCGCAACGCCGACTCCGCCCCCATGCGCAGCACCGGATCGAACCGTGGCAGCTCTTGACGCAACGCACGCAGTACGGGCGCTATGAGCTGCGCTTCCATGCCGTCGTGTACCCCGACCTTCAGAATCGTCGAGATGTCGCGGGCCCGCCCGTGTGCCAGGTCGCGCTGGGAACGCGCCATGAGGTCCAGCATCTCGTAGGCGTACCCAAGGAACCTCATGCCCTCGTCGGTCAGACGCACCGTACGAGTGCTGCGTGTCAACAGCGCGCAGCCCAGCTCGTCCTCGAGCGCCTTGATCTGATGGCTCACCGTCGGTTGCGACACATGCAGCGACGAGGCCGCCTTGGAAAAGGAGAGCTGCGTCGCCACCTCGACAAAACAGGAGATCTGCATCGTGTTCATGCGGCCCCTTTCACCTCGGTTCTGCTCGTGCGTGCCTGCATACCATTATGTATATAGATATTACTTATAACCATTTCCTATTAGTTATAGAAGAAATGACAGATAGATGCAGATGTAATGCGTGAATACTAGTACCGCCTTGCTGAAAACCAAAACCCCAAAGGAGGTATGACATGCATCACATCTTCGCCTGCTTCGGTCGCTATACGAAAGACGCTGCGCTCGCAGCGCTGTGCACCGTTGGCGAGGTCCTCATGGAGGTGCTGCTGCCCTTCGTCATGGCGTTCATCATCGACCAGGGCGTCGAGACCGGAGACATGGGCGCTATCGGGCGCTACGGCCTCATCATGATCGTCATGGCGTTCGCCAGCCTCGCCTTCGGCGCCGCGTCGGGCGCGTTCGCCGCACGCGCCTCGACCGGCGTAGCCGCCAACCTGCGAGAAGCGGTCTTTGACAAGGTGCAGACCTACTCGTTCGCCAACATCGACAAGTTCAGCACCGCAGGCCTCGTCACCCGCATGACCACCGACGTCACCAACGTCCAAAACGCCGTGCTCATGTGCCTGCGCGTCGGCCTGCGCTCGCCCATCATGCTCATCTCGAGCCTGTGTGCGGCAATCAGTATCTCCGGACACCTGAGCTGGGTCTTCGGTGTCGCTATCATCTTCTTGGCGCTCGCGCTCGGCGTCATCATGGTAAAGGCCAACAAGCGCTTCACCGTCGTATTTGACACCTACGACGACCTGAATGCCAGCGTCCAGGAGAACATCGGCGCCATCCGCGTCGTGAAGGCGTTCGTACGCGAGGCCTACGAGAACAGCAAATTCAAGAAGGCCGTCGACACGCTGTACAAGCGTTTCGTTTCGGCTGAAGGCCTCGTCGCGTTCAACAACCCCATCATGATGCTTGCGGTCTACGCCTGCGTGCTGGGCCTCTCCTGGTTCGGCGCGCGCTTCGTGGTGGCCGGCAGCATGACGACCGGCCAGCTCACCAGCATGTTCAGCTACATCATGCAGGTGCTCATGAGCCTCATGATGCTCTCCATGATCATCGTCATGCTCACCATGAGCATGACAAGCATCCGTCGTATCAGCCAAGCGCTCGACGAGGTACCCGACATCGCAAACCCCAAGCAGCCCGTCCATGAGCTTGCCGACGGCTCAGTCGAGTTCGACCACGTCA
This sequence comes from Collinsella sp. An2, assembly GCF_002160065.1. Taxonomy (GTDB): domain Bacteria; phylum Actinomycetota; class Coriobacteriia; order Coriobacteriales; family Coriobacteriaceae; genus Limicola. The sequence continues at coordinate 78,733 of NZ_NFJW01000007.1, forward strand.
ACTTCGCCTACGGTCAGGGCACGGGCGAGAACGTGCTGCAGGACATCGACCTGAAGATCGCCTCGGGCGAGACGATCGGAGTCATAGGCGGCACCGGCTCGGGCAAGTCGAGCCTGGTGAATCTCATCTGCCGCCTGTATGACGCCACCTCGGGAACCGTACGCGTTGGTGGCCGGGACGTGCGCGACTACGACCTCGATACGCTGCGCAACGGCGTCGCCATGGTGCTCCAGAAAAACGTCCTGTTCTCGGGCACCATCTTGGAGAACCTGCGGTGGGGCAACGACGACGCGACCGACGAGGAATGCCGAGAAGCCTGCCGCGCCGCTTGCGCCGACGAGTTCATCGACCAGATGCCCGATGGCTACAACACCTTCATCGAACGCGGCGGCACCAATGTCTCCGGCGGCCAGAAGCAGCGCCTCTGCATCGCCCGCGCCCTGCTCAAGCGGCCGAAGGTGCTGATCCTCGACGACTCCACGAGCGCCGTCGATACCGCCACCGACGCCAAGATCCGCGAGGCCTTCGCCCGTTACATCCCCGGCACGACCAAGATCATCATCGCCCAGCGCATCTCGAGCGTTGCCGACGCCGACCGGATCATCGTGCTCGAAGGTGGCCGCATCAACGCCGTAGGCACGCACGATGAGCTGGTCGAGTCCAACGACATCTATCGCTCCATCTACGAATCGCAGATGGAGGGCGGCGGAGACTTCGACATCCAGGCAAGCGGCGCCGCAGCACAGCCCGGCGCCTCTGCCGACGCTGCATCCACCCCTTCTGCCCGAAAGGAGGCATAGGCAATGGCACAGAGCACTCATGATTCCACCAAGCAGCCCAAACAATCCGCCACGTTCTCGTTCCAGGCGCTGGGCCGCGCCCTTGGGTACATGCTCGACCACTACCGTCTGCCGTTCGTCATCGTTGTGTGCTGCGTGATCGTCTCGGCCATCGTCACCGCCTATTCGGTACTGTTCTCGCAGACCCTGGTCGACGACTACATCACACCCATGCTCGCCAGTGGCAGCACCGACTTCTCCGGCCTGTTCGGCGATCTTGTCGGCCTGGCCGCTGTCCTCGTCGTGGGCGCCGTCGCCTCGTCCGTCTACAACCGCCTCATGGTCACGATCAGCCAGGGCACCATGCGCTCGCTGCGAGACGACCTATTCGAGCACATGGAAAGCCTGCCCATCAAGTATTTCGACACGCACGCCCACGGCGACATCATGTCCATCTACACCAACGACGTGGACACCCTGCGCCAGCTGTACGGCCAGACCGTGCCACAGGTGGTCAACTCGCTCGTCACGCTGGTGGTGACCTTCGTCTCCATGGTGACGCTCGACGTTCCGCTGACCGTGCTGTCGGTTGCGATGGTCGTCATCATGCTGGTCGTCACCAAGCGCATTTCGGGCCTGTCGGGAACCTACTTCGCCGCGCAGCAGCGCGACCTGGGCACCGTCGACGGTTTCATCGAGGAAATGATGGACGGCCAAAAGGTCGTGAAGGTCTTCTGCCACGAGGAGGACACCAAGGCGGACTTCCGCCGCGTGAACGAGCAGCTGCGCGAGAGCTCGTTTGCAGCCAACAAGTACGCGAACATCATCATGCCGATCAACGCCAATATCGGGAACCTCTCTTACGTGCTGATCACCGCCGCGGGCGCCTTCATGGCCATCAACGGCCTGTCGGGCCTCACGCTCGGCGCGCTTGTGAGCTTCATCACGCTCAACCGCAACTTCTCGCAGCCCATCACGCAGATCTCGCAGCAGATGACCTTCGTGACCACCGCAGCCGCCGGCGCCGAACGCATCTTCTCGCTGCTTGACGAGAAGCCCGAGGAGGACCACGGCTACGTGACGCTCGTGAACGCCCGCGAGACCGCCGACGGAGGGATCGAACCGTGCGAGGAACGCACGGGCACCCGGGCATGGCGTCACCCGCACCACGACGGCACGCTCACCTTCCACAAGCTCGAGGGCGCGCTGGTCATGGACCACGTGGACTTCGGCTACACGCCCGAGAAGTGCGTGCTGCACGACATCAGCCTGTTTGCCGAGCCCGGCCAGAAGATCGCCTTCGTGGGATCGACGGGCGCAGGCAAGACCACGATCACGAACCTCATCAACCGCTTCTACGACATCGATGACGGCAAGATCCGCTACGACGGCATCAACGTCAACAAGATCCGCAAGGGCGACCTGCGCCGCAGCCTCGGCATCGTGCTGCAGGACACGCACCTGTTCACCGGCACCGTCATGGACAACATCCGCTACGGCCGCCTGGAAGCAAGCGACGAAGAGTGCATCGCTGCGGCCAAGCTCGCCGGCGCGGACGGCTTCATCCGCCGCCTGCCGGAGGGCTACCAGACGGTGATCTCGGGCGACGGCGCCTCGCTGTCGCAGGGGCAGTGCCAGCTGCTGGCCATCGCCCGCGCCGCCGTGGCCGACCCGCCGGCGCTCATCCTGGACGAGGCGACCTCATCGATCGACACGCGCACCGAAGAGATCGTGCAGCGCGGCATGGACGCCCTCATGGCGGGGCGCACCACGTTCGTGATCGCACATCGTCTCTCCACAGTGAAAAACGCCGACTGCATCATGGTCATGGACCACGGTCGCATCATCGAGCGCGGCAACCATGACGAGCTCATGGCGCAGCACGGCCGCTACTGGCAGCTCTACACCGGCGGCCTCGAGGACAATTAGGCCTCCGGAAGCCCCCTCGACGCCCCCTTGTTCCACAATGTCCCCGGGAAAGACGTCAAGCCGACGAAAACGTCGGGCTGGCGCGCTTCCCCGGGGACAGCGTTATGCGCGCAGAAGATAGCGCGTCTCATACGGGGAGAGCGAGAGCGTGCCGTCCAGATGGATGGGACCCTCCCCCTCGTCGCCCAGCATGTCATAGAAGTCGCCTGCGAGCTCTCCGGCCGCAAGGTCAAACGGCTCGTCCACGGCGTTGACCGCAACAAGCACGCACTCGGCGTCCTGCCCATCTGCGGCATCGACCGCACGCTCGAACAGCAGCTGCTTGTTGGTGATGACTACGTTTCGATATGCGCCGTAGCACAGCGCCCGCGACCCAGCGCCACCTCCTGTTCGCGCAGCAATGAGCCGCTCGATATAATCGGTGAGCTCGTTGGGGGCGGGCTCGTCGAACGATGGACGCAGGTCCCAGTCGTCGTGGGCGCCCTTCACGCCCGTCTGGCCCCACTCGCTGCCGTAATACAAGCACGGAATGCCCGGCATGCCAAACAGCACGCCGTACGCAGGGCGAATGCACGCAGGGTCGGTAAGGATGCTCGCCAAGCGCGTGACGTCGTGGTTGTCCGCGAAGCTCAGCAGGTGCAGCCCGCGATAGATGCACCACGGGTCGCCGCCAAACTGGCGATGCAGCGAATGGGCGATCTCGAACATGTTCTTGCTGTTGAAGCTCGAATACAAGCCCTTGTAGCACTCATAGTTCGTGCAAGAGTGCAGCATCTGGTCGTTGACGATCTGGCTGTAGTCGCCGTGCAACGTTTCGCCGATGAGCACGAACTCGTGCTCGGGACCGGATGCGGCCGTAAGCTCATTGGCGACGCCGCGCAAACGACGCATGAAGTCGTGATCGAGAGAATACGCCACGTCCAGACGCAGGCCATCGATCATAAATTGGGAGCGCCACGAACGCACGCAATCCAACAGATACTCAACGACCTCGGGATTGCGCAGGTTGAGCTTCACAAGGTCGAAGCACCCTTCCCATCCCTCATACCAGAAACCGTCGTTAAAGGCAGAGTTTCCGTCGAAGTTCGTAAAGAACCAGTCGCGGTACGGAGAATCCCATCGCTTCTCGCGCACGTCTGCAAACGCCCAGAACTCTCGCCCCACGTGGTTGAACACAGCGTCCAGCACCACGCGTATCCCGCGCTCATGCAGGGTCTCGACCACCGCAGCGAAGTCCTCGTTCGTTCCCAGACGGCAATCGATGCGGTGTAGGTCGCGCGTGTCGTAGCCGTGCGTGCTGGATTCAAACACCGGGTTGAGCAGGACGGCACCGACGCCGAGGCCCTGAAGGTAGTCCGCCCATTCGGCAACCTTGCGTATGCGCGGCGCGCACTCGCCGTCGTTGACGCGCGGGGCGCCGCAGAACCCGATGGGATAAATCTGGTAGAACGTACTCTCATATGCCCACATGACGACCTCCTAGTTGACGGGTTGTCCACGTGCCAGTGTAGCGTACGGGCGACGCGGCCGGCGGCAGCGCCGTTGGCAAGGCCACGCGCGCCGCTCGCCGATACGCCAAAGCTGGAGGCGCCGTCCACAGGAACAAGCAAACCGCCCAGCCTCGCCCGTCGATACCAGGAAAGCTACCCGCGCCCCCGGCGGTCAAGTGCTACCGTCACGCCGCGAAACCGCTGCGAAAGAAATCGCGTGCCAAGCGCTACGCGACGCCCTGGCGCGCAAGGAACGCGCATGCGAGGTCGAACCAAGCGCCAACGGCTCGCTGCTGCTCTTCGTTCTCAAAGCAGGTGTTGCGGTTTGCGACCGAAAGGCAGTGGCCTCCCTGATCGAACACATGGACCTCATGCGCCACGCCCTCGCGTGCCAGCGCGGCGGCGAAGGCATGGACCTGGACGATGGGGCAGGTCTTGTCGTCGGCCGTACCCCACACGAAGGTGGGCGGGACATCGCGCGTCACGTGGGTTGTGGGGCAGACATCCTTCAGACGCTCTTCGGTCGCCTCGCCACCCACGACCATCGATAGATAGTCGTTAAGCAGGTCGCGCCCCGTCTTGCCGCCCGTCTTGGGCACACGCAAGTCAATGCGAGGGTCGCGCGTCCGCTCATCGCGCGTGACGCGCAGATCGATGAGCGGGTATCCCAGCACCACGGCATCGGGGCGGATGCGCTCCGGCCGGTCACCTACGAGAGAAGCAAAATCGCGGTCCTTCCACGACGTCGCGACCGAGGCACATATAAAACCGCCCGCAGAGAAGCCGACGGCACACACCTTATCGGGGTCGACGCGCCATGCCTCAGCGTTGGCGCGAACCGTCGCGAGCATCTTCGCCAGATCGGCCTCAGGGGCAGGATAAGAAACATCGCCGGTGGAGTTCGTCACATAATCGAGCACGAATGCCTGGTAGCCAGCGTTAAGGAATGCAAATGCCACCGGCTCCTGCTCGTGCTCGGCAACACGCTGAAACGCCCCTCCCCCGCAGATGACAGCGGCGGGACGCCGCTCGTCCGGCTTGCCGGGAAGCGCATCTGCTAAGTAGGCGGTATAGGTCGCCGGATGCTCCGCGGTGGACTCGTCTCCCCAGAGGGCATGCTGCTCGATGATCATGTGATAGTGCTCCGTTTCTGGCTGTCGTTGCAATGGGTGATTCGAGTGTAGCGTCTTTCGCGCCAAAGCGGCGCCCGTGAAGCGCCGGAACCTGAAGCCCACACGGTTTGTAACCCACCCTTTTCAAGCCAAACGCCGCTCGAAATCGCTAAAACATAAACGAGTGGTCAATTTACCCACTGAAGTAGTTTTCACAATCAGTATGCATTGCGTTTACGGGCACCCGCATGGCCCTCATTTCCAAAACTGGCTGTACGAACGAACCCGTGAACGTTCAGAAGAATGAAATTTACTTCTTTTGCCCGGCATGGCCGCACCGGTCGCCGGCCAACCTTTGCAGAAAAAACTACCTCAGTGGGTAAATTGACCACTCGTTTGATTTCTTATAATTCCGCCTCGATAAGGCGCGCATATTCCGGCCACTATTTCATGAATCTTTGCATAACTAGGTGCGAGCGGCCCGCAACGTACCCTTTCGCAGCAAGTGCGAGGCCGCCAAGGCCTCATGCTGGCATCGAGCAGTGGGCGGACAGCCGCGTAGCGGCTGTCCGCCCACCTTACGTTACCAATGCACATACCTGTAAGAGAGTCCCTCAAGCAGTCCGAGCCCGACTTGGCGCCGCACACAACGCCATTCCCGATCTGACACCATTTGCAGCCCCGAACACAACGCTTTTTTCAATCCAGCACCATGCGCAACCCCGAACCGCTTGCCAGCAATTCCAACCGGTAGCGGATTGATCAAACAAGTTTCTTGACATATGAGTGCGTGTTCATATAATCGCAATTAACAAACACATGAACATCTGTTCATACGAGAAAGGAACACGATGGCTGACCAGGAACCCCCTGTCCCCGACGAAGCAAAGGAATGCTGCATGCCCGATGAAGAGCTGCTCTATGACCTTGCAGACCTCTTCAAAGTGTTCAGCGACACCACGCGCATCAAAATCCTCTACTCGCTCTTCGATGAGCCTCGCTCGGTGGGCAGCATTGCCGAAACCATCGGCGCTACCCAAAGCGCCGTCTCGCACCAGCTCCGCATTCTCAAGCAGGCGCGCCTCGTGCGCTTCGACCGAGACGGGCGCAGCCTCATCTACTCACTTGCCGACGATCACGTGCACACCATGCTTGCCCAGGGCATGAACCATATCTGCGAATAGCGCCGGACCCGATTCGACCTGCCTTCGCACCACATGTCACGCAATCCCGCCCCCTCAAAGGCCTCATGAAAGGAACGACCATGCGTAAGTCCTACAAGCTCGACGAGATCGACTGCGCAAATTGCGCTCGCAAGCTCGAAGACGCCATCAACAAGCTCGAAGGAGTCCAAAAGGCCACGGTGAACTTCATGACCCAGAAGCTTACCCTCACCGCCGACGACGCGTCCTTCGACGACGTGTTCGAACGCGTCGTGAAGCTGGCCGCCGACATCGAGCCCGACTGCGAAATCCTTCGCTAGCGCCGCCCCGCGTCCGACCGCGGCGCCCATACAGCCGCTGGGACACACGTCACACATTGCCCGATTATGTAGCCCCGTCATCTAGAAGGTGAATCCGTCATGAACAAAAAGCAGATCCGCTGGAGAAACCGCATCATCCTTGCGATCGCCATCTTCGCCGTCATCATGGCGGCCGAAAAGCTTGGTGCGCTCGACGCCATCTTTGGCCCGTATGAAGTCTATGCAGCGTTCGTGCTCTACCTCATTCCCTTCCTCATCGCCGGCCACGACGTCCTCAAAAAGGCGTGGCACAACATCCGCCGCGGCGACGCATTCGACGAGGCGTTTCTTATGACGGTCGCCACGATCGGCGCCTTTGCCACGATCCTCTTCCCCGACACCGAGCCCCAGATGGCCGAAGGCTGCGCCGTCATGCTGTTTTACCAGGTCGGCGAGCTCTTCCAAAGCTATGCCGTCGGTCAAAGCCGCAAGTCCATTAGCTCTCTTATGGATATCGCACCGGACTACGCCAACATCGAGCGCGACGGCAAGCTTGTAGAGGTTGACCCCGACGAGGTGCAGGTGGGCGACGTCATCGTGGTAAAGCCCGGCGAACGCGTGCCGATCGATGGCGTGGTCGTCGAGGGAGTAAGCCAGCTCGACACCGCCGCCCTCACCGGCGAGAGCGTTCCCCGCCATGTCGAGGCCGGCGCGGGCGTCATCTCGGGATGCATCAACATGACGGGTATGCTGCACGTCCAGACCACTAAACCGTTCGGCGAGTCCACGGTTTCGCGCATCCTGGAGCTCGTGGAGAACGCAAGCGAGAAAAAGGCCAAGACCGAAAACTTCATCACGCGCTTCGCCCGCGTCTACACCCCTGTCGTCGTCTTCGCGGCACTTGCCCTCGCCATCATTCCTCCCCTCGCAGGCATGGGCCCCTGGAGCGACTGGGTGCTGCGCGGCCTGACGTTCTTAGTGGTCTCGTGCCCCTGCGCACTTGTGATCTCGGTGCCCCTCAGCTTCTTCGGCGGCATCGGAGGAGCCTCGAAGCTAGGAATCCTCGTCAAAGGTTCCAACTACCTCGAGCTGCTCTCGAAGGTTGACACCGTGGTCTTCGACAAGACCGGTACCCTCACCAACGGCACCTTCAACGTGGTGGCCGTGCATCCCGAAGAGGGCGTCGACCCCGATCGTTTGCTTGCAAGCGCTGCATATGCCGAGGCGTTCTCGGACCACCCCATCGCCGTTTCCATCAAGCAGGCATACTCCGGCGACATCGACCAGAAGCGCATCCGCGACGCGCATGAGGAGTCGGGCCACGGCGTCTCGGCCCATGTGGATGAACATCTGATTCTCGTGGGCAACGACAAGCTCATGGCCGAACACGGCGCCCGTTGGAACGAGTGCGAGCTCACCGGCACCATCTTGCACGTGACGGTCGACGGCCACTATATCGGCCACATCGTCATTGCCGACGTGGTGAAAGACGACGCCGCCCAAACCATACGCGACCTGCATGCAGCCGGAGTCAAGAAATGCGTCATGCTTACCGGCGACCGACGCGACGTGGCAAAGGCCGTGGCCGATGAGCTGGGCATCGACGAATTCCAAGCCCAGCTGCTGCCCGAGGACAAGGTCAACGCCGTCGAGCAGCTCCTTGCACGCGAGCAAGGCGATGGCAAGCTCGCCTTCGTGGGCGACGGCATCAACGACGCGCCGGTGCTCATGCGCGCCGACGTGGGCATTGCCATGGGCGCCATGGGGTCGGACGCTGCCATCGAGGCCGCCGACGTGGTGCTCATGGACGACAAGCCGTCGAACATCGCCTGCGCCATGCGCATCTCGCGCAAAACCATGCGCATCGTGTGGCAGAACATCGTCTTCGCGCTCGGCGTGAAGATAGCGATTCTCATCCTGGCTGCGGTCGGCATTGCGAACATGTGGCTTGCGGTCTTTGGCGACGTGGGCGTGGCGATTATCGCCATCCTGAACGCCATGCGCTGCATGAAGGTCGAGCAGCGCTAGGGCGGCACAGGCACGCGGCGCTCACCCGCGCGATGCCTTAAGTCGCCTCCAGACGATAAGCGCCACGAAGGGGCGGTTCCCCAGAGCACAAGCCCGGGAACCGCCCCTATTATGTGCGGCGACATGTGTGACAAACGCAATTATTGCGGTCGATCGGCATCGGTTATCGGGCGCAGCACACGGCACGGATTGCCCACTGCGATCACTCCCGCAGGCACATCGTGCGTCACCACGCTGCCAGCCCCGATCACGCTTCCGCGTCCGACGGTCACGCCGGGCAGAAGCGTCACGTTGGCCCCAAGCCAGACGTCGTCTTCAACCGTGATGGGCAACGCGCGCTCCAGCCCCGCGTTGCGCTCCTCTGCCGTAAGCGGATGCTGAGCGGTGTACATACCGCAATACGGGCCGATGAATACGTGGCTTCCGATTGTGATGGGCGCGCCGTCCATGAGGTACGCATGATGGTTCACAAACGATGCGTCGCCGATATGAACGTTGTAGCCGTAATCGACGTTGAGCGGAGTGAGCAGCTCGACATCGCGGCCAAGGCTTCCGAGAAGCCCATCGAGAACCTTGCGCCTCATATCGACCTGGTCGGGTGCCAGCGCGTTGAGGCGAAAGACCGCCCGCTCGGCCTCCATGCGCTCGGCAAGCAGCTCGCGGTCGAAATTCGCGTCGTACCAACGTCCCTGGTCGCGCTTGTCCTTTTCGGTCATGGCCCATCCTTTCCCACTTAGGTAGGTCGTTGTCATTCCACCCCATACAGCGGCGCGGCCCGCAGCGCGCCCGCCTCCAGCCGAGCGTCGAGCGCCCGCGCCACGAGACCGCGCACATAGCCGTTCTCCATGTTGTCCCGATAATCCAACTGCGGCAGATAGCGGCGCGGAATCCAAGACGCCAGCAAGCCATCGACTTCCTCGAGCGTCTTTTCGTCTACGAGCTCGCCCGTACAAAGAATGAGGTCGGGGTTAACCACCGTCACCACAGAGGCAAGGCAATGTGCCACCAGCTCCGGACAAGGCGCTGTGAAGTCTGTAGGCTCGGGAGCTTCAAGACGGCCGCCGCGCTCCGCCGGGACAAATCCCACCATGCCGGCAAAGCTTCCCGCACCTTCCACGACAACGCCTCGATAGACGGTCGCCGTTCCCGGGCGAACGCCCTCGGGGAAATACGCGACGGTCACGACCTCGTCATTGATGCCAAGCTCGCGATACAGGCCATATGCCGCGGTGTGCATGTCGTTTCCCGCCACCGTCGTCAGGCCAAGGGCGTTTTCGACGAGGGAGACGATCGGGGCCCCATCGAGCTCAGAGATGTCGCAGTCGCGCACAAATCTTCCCTGTATGATGCCGGGCACCCCAAGGGACACCTGAACAACCTCGGGATGCTGTGTCCTCGCGTGCTCTAAGGCATCGACCAGAGCCCGGGCATCCAGATAGCCCAGGCGCTCCTCGCTGCGCGCAAGGACACGCCCCGTCACCGACACGACCAGCAGGGACAGTACGCGCTCTCCGCCTTTAAGCTCGCAGTAGGCCGCAAGGATCGGCGCCGCCGATTCGTTCACGCGATAGAGTGCGGCGCTTCTGCCGGCACGGCCTTGCACGCGCTCGGTGAGCACGACCTCTCCTGCAGCCTCCATCTCGTTGAGGGCCCCGTTGCACGTCGCAACAGAAAGCCCGGTCAGCCGCGACAGCTCGCGCTTGCTGCAGGCACGCCCCTCCCACAGTATGCGACGAATGGCATTCTTGCTCGTCTCGGACACGGCAGCGCGCATGGAACCCCTTTCCGTATTTTTATGCTATTTATTATATATGCTGTAATAATAAGTACAACCAAAATGACGAAACCGCGCGTAACGCAACGGTAAGCCCTATGCGGGGGTACGGTGGAAAACCGCTCTACCCTTCCCTCTTCCGCTACACTTCCCACAGCACGGAAATGCGCCGCAAAGGGGCGCATCCGATCAAAGGAGCGTCATGGAAGACCTGTTCTTCAATTTCATCAATCAGTTCGGCTACTTCGCGGTGGGCGCGCTCATCTTCATCGAGAACATCTTTCCGCCCATCCCCAGCGAGCTGATCTTGCCTCTATCGGGCTTTTTCACCACCACGACCGACATGGTCCTGCCCCTCGTCATCGTCTCGGCAACCGCGGGGTCGGTCTTCGGCGCCTATATCCTCTACGGCATCGGCTATGTGCTCAATCGTGACCGCCTCATGCGTTTCTTCGAGACGCGCCCCATGCGTCTTTTGGGATTCAAGGGCGAAGACATCGCCAAGGCCATCGATTGGTTCGACCGCCGCGGCCAGGTTTCGGTACTCATCTGCCGTTTCGTGCCGATCGTACGCAGCCTCATTTCCATCCCCGCAGGCGTGGCGCGCATGAACATGGTCAAGTTCGCCATCTACACACTTCTGGGCTCTGCGGTATGGAACACCGTGCTGTGCTCGCTGGGCGCCGCCGCCGGCAGCGCGTGGGAGACCGTGACCGAGCAGGCCAACTGGGTCTCTGACGTCGTGAAATACGTCATCATCGCCATCGTCGTGGTGGTCGCCATCTTCTGGATCGTAAAGCGCATCATCCCCAACCTAAAAGGCGAGAACAAGGAAAACAAGGACGACGCGGATACGGGCAACGACAGCGGCTACACTCCGACGCACATGAAATAGTTGCGGTGGATTGTGCCCTGTAGAGGCACGCCCGCAACACACGAAGCATAGATACGTCTAGGGCGTCGGCGCAAGCCGGCGCCTTTTTCATATGAATGTGGGCGGCACATAATGGAAAGCTGTCGGAGGGCGACGGTCATGCCGTGTGCCTCGCCGAACACGCGGTCGCGACCGTGGGCCCGGCCGATGAGCGGTGTAACGAAACGTCATACCCGTGCCGAAAGGCCTATAGCCCTGACCTATCGCGGCGAAAGATCCGATAGGTACGATTTAAGCTTGTGAAACGAATCATCCGAAAGGCAGTGCTCCATGTGGCAGCCTTCCTCGGCGGCGCGATCTGCCTCGACACCCGCAGCCACAAGCAGGCTGCAGAAGAACTCGTGACGCTCCAGCATGCGCTCCGCGACCTCACGGCCGGCATCGGTCAGCCGCACATCGCGTTTGATCATTTCCACATATCCGCGCGCCTCGAGGTTCGCCATGGCCTTCGAGACGCTCGCCTTGGTGACGCCCAGCCGCGCCGCAATGTCGACCGAGCGCACGCTGCCGCGCTCGATCTGCAGCATCAAGATGGCCTCGAGGTAATCCTCGCCTGATTCGTGGAGGGTCGTCATGGGCGGACCTTTCGCAAGCTTGAGGGTAGCTCGTCGCTCCCCTGTTAGTTAACTCAAGCTTACTCTATCCGAACCCCCTGCGATAATCCAGGCGCTAACAGGATGACCATATGTTACCGGCGGCGGAACAAAACGGGGGCAGGGCTGCCGAGCGGTCGCGCGCGCCGCGTGTCAGGCACGCAGGCCGGCCACGCCGCGCGCCGGCCTTATGCGCCGGCTACAGCATCCCCAGCTTCTCGCAGGCGTTCCAGATTCCGTCGTGGTCCACGTCGTCGGTCACCATGTCGGCGCGCTCCTTGACGGCATCCCACGCGTTTCCCATGGCAACGCCGGTTCCCACCGCGTCAAACATGCTCAGGTCGTTTTCTCCGTCACCGAATGCGACGGCCTCGTCCGGGGAGATGCCGAAGCGCTCGAGCGTCGCCGTAACGCCCACCTTCTTGCCGCCGCCCGCAGGCAGGATATCGCAGAAGAGGTCCGTCCAACGCGTATGCTCAAGCGTCGGGATGAGCTTCAGGTACTCCCCTTCTTCCTCCGGACTAACGAACATGCAGAACTGATACACCGGCGCATCGAAAGCGTGGTCGATGTCATCCTGCTCGTAGACAAGGCCGGAATTCTGCGCCGTCTGGGTCACGCGCGGACTGAGCTCATTGGCGAAGGCCCGGTCGCGCTGCATGACCAGCACGTCGAAGCAGCCTGCCTTGACCCGGTCGACGACGGCCTCGACATCGCGGCGCGGAATATGGTTCTCGTGGTAGATGCCGTGCTCGTCATAGCACAGCTGCCCTGAAAGCGACACATAGGCATCGAAGCCCTGGCGCAACTCCTCGGGAAGCTGGTAGGACGGACGCCCCGACGAGATGACGATCTTGATCCCCCTCTCGCGCAGGCGAGCGAGCGCGCGCCGCGTCGAAGGCGGCATCCCGTGGGTTTTAAAGCTCAACAACGTGCCGTCGATGTCGAAAAACGCGGCCTTGATCACATCGTCCTCCACTCGTGGTAGCCCTTTAGCCCGACTCATTGTATCCAACGGACAGCCTCGAAGCACGCTGACGACCCATTGAGCACGATGCTGCAACGAGCCTGCATAACCTGCCCGTCGCCCGGTCTGCTAGGATGGTTGGGATAACGCATCGAGGTGCCGACGGCGCCTCTAGAAAAGGAACGGTCTCATGGCGATTCTGCTTGGATGCGATGGCATCGATCTTGAATACCCAACCAAACATGTGCTGCAGGGCGTGACGCTCGGCGTGAACGAGGGCGACCGCATCGGCATCGTCGGGCGCAACGGCGACGGCAAGTCCACGCTGCTCTCGGTGCTCTCCGGAAGCCAGGAGCCCGACGAGGGCCGCGTCACCAGGCGTCGCGACGTGAGCGTGGGCCTTCTTGGACAGAAGGACTCGCTCGCGGACACCGACACCGTTCATCACGCCGTCGTGGGCGACCTGCCGGAATACGAATGGGCGTCGAGCGCTCGCGTGCGGCAGATCCTCGACGGCCTCATCACCGATGTGCCCTGGGAAGGCACCGTGGGCGCGCTGTCGGGCGGCCAGCGGCGTCGCGTGGACCTTGCCCGCCTGCTCATCGGTGACTACGACATCCTCATGCTCGACGAGCCCACGAACCATCTGGACATGCGCACGATCAACTGGCTCGCCCAGCACCTCAAGACCCGCTGGCAGGCGGGAGTGGGCGCGCTTCTCATGGTCACGCACGACCGCTGGTTTTTGGACGAGGTCTGCACGTCCATGTGGGAGGTCCACGACGGCAAGGTCGACCCCTTCGAGGGAGGTTACTCGGCCTACATCCTTCAGCGCGTCGAGCGCGACCGCATGGCGCAGGTCGCCGAGGAACGCCGCCGCAACATGGCGCGCAAAGAGCTCGCCTGGCTCTCGCGCGGCGCCCAGGCACGCTCCACGAAGCCGAAGTTTCGCGTCGAGGCGGCTCGCGAGCTCATCGCCGACGTCCCGCCGCTGCGAAACGAACTCGAGCTCAAACGCCTCGCCGTGTCGCGTCTGGGCAAGCAGGTCATCGACGTCATCGATGTGACGGCAGGCTACGCCGACCAGCCCGGCGGGCCAGATGGCTCAAAGCAATCTCAATCCGGCGTGGTCCATCCGGTGCTCGACGATATTACGTGGCTCATCGGCGCAGGCGACCGCTTTGGCCTGCTGGGAGAAAACGGGGCCGGAAAGTCGACGCTGCTCGACGTGATCCAGGGACGCCTGAAACCGCTGACCGGCCGCGTGAAGATCGGCCAGACGGTGCGCTTCGGCGTGCTCTCCCAGCAGCTTGACGAGCTGAAACCCCTTGAGAAGTTCACCATTCGCGAGGTGCTCTCACGCTACAAGCGCGTCTATGTGGTCGACGGCAAAGAGACGAGCCCCGAAAAGCTGCTTGAGCGACTCGACTTCACCACCAAGCAACTGTGGAGCCGCATCGGCGACCTGTCGGGCGGACAGAAGCGTCGCCTCCAGCTGCTGCTCACGCTGCTCGAGGAGCCCAATGTGCTCATCCTGGACGAGCCGGGCAACGACCTTGACACCGACATGCTCGCCATCGTGGAAGACCTGCTGGATGGCTGGCCCGGGACGCTCATCCTGGTCACGCACGACCGCTACCTCATGGAGCGTGTGACCGACCAGCAGTATGCCCTCATCGGCGGGCATCTGCGCCATGTGCCCGGCGGCGTCGACGAATACCTGCGCCTTGTGGGCACAGGCAGCGCGCCCGCCCGCCACAACGCCGCCCGCTCCGGCTCCCCGAGCTCCTCTCCCGCCAAGCCCGCAGACGACGCGAACGGTGCGCCCGCCCTTTCGAACGCCGAGCGGCAGCGCCTGCGCAAAGAGGCCTCCTCGCTTGAGCGTAAGATCGAAACCCAGCGCCGGCGCGAAGAGGAGCTCCAGGCTGCCTTCCAGGACATCGACCCTACGGATTACCAGGCGCTCGAGGCCCAGCAGGAAAAGATCGCGCAGGTGAAAGCCACCATCGACGAGCTCGAAACCTCCTGGCTTGAAGTGAGCGAGCAGCTCGAGGGCTAAAGGGTATCAAAGCGCGTCTCGCCTTCCCATGCAAAAGCGGCGACCCGCATGGACACAGGTCGCCGCAGCAAGGGGAGCGCCGCATCGTGCACAGTTGGCATGGCAGGAACACACGACGGGCGAAGTCTGAATCGGGGTGCACAGGACGAACGGCGTCCGCCTGTCGCTACGAGAACATACCGGTCAGATAGTCGTTCAGACGCTTGTCTTTTGGACGCTGGAAAATCTGGTTGGTCTCGCCGTACTCGACCATATCGCCCATGTAGAAGAAGGCGGTGCGGTTGGACACACGCGAGGCCTGCTCCATGTTGTGCGTCACGATAACGATGGCACGGTTCTCGACAATCGACGACATGAGGTCCTCGATCGCAAGCGTCGAGATGGGGTCGAGCGCGGAACACGGCTCGTCGAACAGGATCACGTCGGGATGCATGGCAAGCGTGCGGGCGATGCACAGACGCTGCTGCTGGCCGCCGGAAAGCGCGAAGGCGCTCTTGTCGAGCTTATCCTTCACCTCGTCCCAAAGCGCCGCGCCGCGCAGGCTTTCCTCGACTAGCTCGTCGAGCTTGGCCTTGTCCTTCAGGCCGTGGCGCTTGAGGGCGAACGTGATGTTCTCGCGAATCGATTTATGGAACGGGTTCGGCTGCTGGAACACCATGCCGATGGACTTGCGCAGTTCGTAGAGGTTCTCGGTCTTGGTGTTGATGTTGTGGCCGTCATAGATGATCTCGCCCGTGACGCGGCATCCCTTGATCTCTCGGTTCATGAGGTTAAGGCTCCGCAGGAAGGTCGACTTGCCGCAGCCGGACGGGCCGATCAGCGCGGTGATCTCACCTTTATGGAAGGCCAGGCTCGTGTCGTGCAGCGCGTGATGGTCACCGTAGTACACGTTGACGTTCTTCGTCTCGAGCATGACCTCGTCGGAGACAGCCACGCCGGAGACGCGCGTCCCCCGCTCGCTCGAGGAGACGTCGGCTAGGAACTGGTCGGTTTCGTTCGTCATTCGGCGGTCATCCTCCTAGCGAGAGCCTTGCCGGCGATGCGCGAGAGCACATTGAACAGCAGCACGCAGATCATGAGGACCGCAGCGGCGCCCCAAACGATGTGCTGAGCCTCGGGTGAGCCCTCTCCGTAAATCTTGTAGATGTGCACGGCGAGCGACTCACCCGGGCGGAAGATGTTCCACGCGCACGTGGGGCTCGCGAAGTTGAGCGACAGGAAGTTGAGGCGCGCGGGGCTCGACATACCCGAGGTGAAGAGCAACGCCGCTGCCTCGCCGAACACGCGGCCGGCCGAGAGCACGATACCCGTCACAATCGCGGGCATGGCCGCAGGGATGAGCACGTGGAGCGTCGTCTCCCAGCGCGTGAGGCCCATGGCCAGGCACGCATCACGCTGCGACGCGGGCACGTCCTCGAGCGCCTGAGTGATGACGCGCGTGAGGATAGGGATGTTGAACATCGTGAGCGCGATGGCACCCGAGATGAGCGAATAGCCCCAGCCGAAGTTCACCGAGAACATGAGGAAGCCGAACATGCCCACGACGATCGACGGCAGGCTCGAGAGCGTCTCGATGGCTGTGGACGCGACCTTGGTGACGGGCCCGTCGGGCGCGTACTCCACGAGGAAGACCGCACCGAAGAGCGAGATGGGCACCGAGATGACAAGCGTGAGCACGAGAAGGTAGAACGAGTCAAACAACTGATAGGCGATGCCGCCCTCCGTGCCGTTGGAACGCGACGCCTCAGTGAGGAAGCCGGGCTGGAAGAGCTGGCCCACGCCCTGGAAGAGGATGTAGGCGACCATGGCGACAACGATAAGCATGACGATCGCGACGATCACGGTGAGGATGCCCGTCGCGATCTTGTCGTTGCGCATGGAGCGACGAATGCGCGCGTCTTGCGCCTGAGCGGTTGCGTTAGCCACGGGACTTCGCCCCCTTCGCGCCGATGAGATGGATGATCAGGATGAAGATAAGGGACATGCCCATAAGCAGCAGACCAAGCGTCCACAGCGCGTCATTTTGCACCGAGCCCGTGGCGTAGACCGCCATGGAAGTGGTGAGCGTCGTGGTGATAGTGGACGCGGAGTTGAGCAACGACGTAGGCATGGCCTCGACGCCGCCGATGACCATGCGCACCGCGAGCGTCTCGCCAAAGGCGCGCGTCATGCCGAGAATCACGGCCGTCATGAGCGAGGGCGTGGCGCTCTTGAGCACGACGTGCCAGATGGTCTGCCAACGGGTGTAGCCGAGGGCAAGTGACCCATCGCGGTAGCTCTGCGGCACGGCGCGCAACGCATCGATGGAGAGCGTCGTGATGGTGGGGAGAATCATGAGCGCGAGCACGATGGAGCCGGGCAGGATACCAAGGCCCATCTCGACGTTGAAAATCGCACGCACGGCTGCCACGATGACGTGGAAGCCGATGAGACCGAACACAACCGAGGGGATACCCACGAGGAGCTCGATGAGCGGCTGGAAATACTTCTGACCGAACTTGGGCTGGATCTCCACAACGTAGATGGCCGAGCCGATGGCAATCGGCAGGGCGATGACCGTGGAGATGATCGTCACGGCAAACGAGGTCACGATAAGCGGAAGCGCACCCGTGTAGGGCAGGCCCGTCGCCTCGTCCGTCATGGCGAGGTTCCACTTGGTGCCGGTGAAGAAGTTGAGGACGTCAACGCCGTCCTTGAGGAAGGTCGAGAGGCCACGCTGCGCAACCATGACGATGAGCGCCACAACGACGAGTGTCACGAGCGCGACGCAGGCGCCCGTGACACTCAGTCCGACCTTCTCAAGGCTGCGCTTTGGCATCTGTTTTGCCATATCGCACCTTTCGAAGAGATATCAGCGCGCGCCCATCGCGCGCGCACAGGGCATGGGAACGGGGCGTCCTACTTGTTGGTGACGTTGCCCTCGGCGTCCTTCACGACCTTCATTTCGGAAACGGGGATGAAGCCCTGCTCCTCGACGAGCGAACCCTGGACGTCATCGGAAAGCATGTACTCGAGGAAGGCCTTGGTTGCCTCGTCGGCGTCCTTCTTGCAATACATATGCTCGGTAGCCCAGATGGGGAAGGAGTTGTCGTAGACATTCTCGGAGACAGGCTCGACGCCGTTGACCTTGACGGCCTTGAACTTGGTGTCGTCGAAGTGCGAGAAGTCAAGGTAGGAGATAGCGTTGTCCGTGGAGCCGATCTGGGTCTGGACGTCACCGGACTTGTCGAGCTCGGCCTCACCCTGGAAGTCGGGGGTCTCGTCACCGAAGACGGCCGCCTCGAACGTGGCGCGGGTGCCGGAGCCTGCCTTGCGGTTGAGAACATGGATCTCGGCATCCTCGCCACCAACCTCGGACCAGTTGGTGATCTCGCCGGAGAAGATGCCCTTGAGCTGGTCAAGCGACAGGTCGTCGACGGTCACGTTCAGGGAGACGACCGGGCCCATGCCCACGACGGCGACCTCATGATCAACGAGGTCGGCGCACTGGTCGGCGTCGAGCTTGGTCTCGGCGAACACGTCGGAGTTGCCGATGGTCACGGTGCCGTCGGCGACAGCGGTCAGGCCGGTGCCGGAACCGTTGCCGGAGCCGGTGATGGAAACGTCCTGGTTCTCCTCCATGAACTGCTCAGCCGCAGCCTCGACGAGCGCCTGGAACGAAGAGGCGCCATCGTAGGTCACGGTGCCGGTGAGAGAGCTGGAGCCGGCGCCGGCGGCAGAGCCGGAAGAAGCCGGGGCGCTGCTGTTGCAGCCGGCGAGCCCAAGGCCCGCCACGGCGGCAGCACCACCGAAGATGCCGAGGAACTGACGACGAGAGCAATTGAAGTCGAGCATGGTTCTCCTTCCAAAGAACACGTTGCGTGAGGTGCGGACGGATCGGCGTTTGTTGCAACGCCGGCGCCTGGCATGTCCACCTGCCCAGGCACGCTCCATCCGTTGTTCCGGAAGGTACTGTAACGCCCGAATTGCGACGTATTTGCCCTCATCCCCCAGCCATTACCCGTCGCTAATGAAACGTTACGGCGGCACGACGGAGAATTAACAGGCAGCTTACATTCAGCGCTTTTTACGCGGTCGAGCTTTACGTTGCTGCCGACGCGCAGGCGCCGTGCCCCTGCGCGCACGGTCGTTTTTAGCTGCACGGCGTCGGTACAGCGTGACGCCAAAGAGCCCCGCGATGACGATGATGACCACGTACACGACCTGCTGTGCTATGGAGGATGAGGGGTCCATGCTCGCTCCTTGCAGAGAGGGGGCGCTATGCCGCCCCCTCATCGTCATTGGCGTCAAGCGCCCTGTCTTACAGATCGAGCTGCATCAGGCGCACGATCGCCAGGATATAGATCTTGAGCGCCCGGCGCAGCAGCGCCTCGTTTGCGCCCTCGTTTGCACCGTGCATAGGACCGACCCAGCTTGGCACCTCCCCCTCGTCGCCCTCGGGGCCAAAGGAGACCGCGCGCTTGAAGTTGCGCGCATACGTGCCGCCGCCCATGGAGAACGGCTTCGCCTCGTTGCCCGTCACCTCGCGGTATACATCAAGCAGCGTCTGGACCGCCGGATGGTCGGCGCTCACCGAGAACGGGACCTTGTCGCGCGTGACCTCCAGCGTCGCGCCGTAGCGGGCGGCAAGCTCGCCCAGAACCTCGGTCATGGCCTCCCCCGTCGTGCTGTCGGGATAGCGGACGTCGATGGTCTGGAAGATGTGGCCGTCGCGCACCTCGATGGTGCCGCCGTTCACCGTAAGCGGGCCAAAGGCGTCGCTCTCGGTCGCGATACCCAAGCCCTCTCCTGCGGTGTCGGCATGCACCTGGGCCAACAGGTCGCAGAAGCGCTCCTCGTCGGCCGCGAGGATACCCGGTTTGCCCTCCTGGGCAAGGGTTGCCGAGGCCTCGCGCAGATAGGTGACCATAAGGCCGATGGCGTTAAGGGTTCCCGCAGGAAGCGACGCATGGCCGCCGATGCCCGTGGCGACGATGCGGGCCACGCCCGGACGCACGGCCTCGATACGAATGCGGTCGGCATGGGACTTGGGCGCGGGGAGCGCGTCCGCATCGGCCGCGATCTCAAGAACGGACTCGCCCGGAATGGCGTTGGTAACCTCGGCGCCACTCCACGAGAGAATGCGTCCGCCCTCGATGGGCCCGCTCACGAACGTGGCACCGTAGCAGCCTTTCTCGGCGTTGCAGACCGGGAACTCCGCATCGGGGGTAAACAGGAACAGCGGGTCGTCGTGGCCGGCGAGGTAGTGGTGCACGTCGGTCATGCCCACCTCTTCGTCGCAGCCCAGAAGGGCGCGGAAGGTGTAGCGCGGCGTGATGCCGGCGTGCAGCAGGAATGCGCCGGCATACAGGGACAGAATCGCCGGGCCCTTGTCATCGATGACGCCGCGACCGAGCAGCCAGCCCTCTCGGCGCTCCATCGTGAAGGGGTCGCTCGCCCAGCCGGTGCCCGCAGGCACCACATCCACGTGAGCAATGGTCGCCACCTGCTCCGGGCGCTCGCCGGGGATGTCGGCAAACCCCACGTAGCCCTCGTCGTCGCCCGTCTGGTATCCCAAGCGCTCCGCAATGCCAAGTGCGCAGTCAAGCGCGGCGCGAACGGGCTCGCCAAACGGCGCCCCCTCCTTGCCCTGGGACGTATCCGCCACCGACGGATGGGACACGACCTCGGCGATGTCGGCGACGACGTCTTCCCATACCCCGTCGATATAGGCATCTACCTGAGCTTCAAGATCAGCATCCATAGCCTTGTAACCTTTCCCGTTATGGCGCACCATGCGCCCGTTCGATGTACAGACCCGATTGTCTCAAACCGCGGATGGAACGGCAACGAACGGCTAGGCAAGTAACACGCCGCGTAACTCCTGAACGGAATGGCAGACGCACTCGGCACCGGCGCGCTCGTGCTCCCCTGGAGAGGCGGCGCCGGAATAGAGGCCCACGCAGGGCAGGCCTACCTCATGGGCTCCATCGACGTCGTTATGACGGTCCCCCACCATCACGGCCTCCGCCGGACTGGCGCCGAGGCCCGCAAGTGCCCCACGGATAGAGTCCGCCTTGGTCTCACGCACGCCGTGCACACGTCCGCACACGACCTCGAAGACGTCCAGACCAATGCCGCGCAGCATCGTGTTGCAGCTTGTCTCTAAACGCGAGGTCGCCACCGCCAGGCGCCGTCCCGACGCTTTGAGGTCTTCAAGGAGTTCGACCATGCCGGGCAGCGGCGGATAGTCACCCGGCCGCACCGTCTCGTTGAAGATCTCGCGGTAGCGCTCGACAAGGCGGTCTGCCTGCGGCCGGTCTACACCCATAGTGATTATGAACCCCTGTTCGATGGGCGGGCCGATGATCGGTGTCAGATCGGGAATCTCCGCGTCGTCGAACCCGGCTTCATGCAGCGTCTGGCGCGCGACGCGCAGCACGGCGGGCCCGGTGTTGACCACCGTCCCATCGAAATCGAACAGCACCACAGGGCACTTCGATAGCTCAAGCATTCCGTCCTCCTTTTGGCCCAAAGCACGAGCAGCAAGGCTCATACACCCCACGTCCCGGCACCTGGGCCGTACATACGAAAAACGGTCCGCCACCTTGCGGCAGCGGACCGTATCAAACGCTAGAAGCAATCAGGCTACTCGGCGTCCTTCTCCTCCGGCTTGTCCAGCGGAGCGACCTCCACCTCGACGCCCAGCGTCTCGGCGGCGGACTTCATGGAGAGGGAGATGCGACGACGGTCGAGGTCGATCTCCATGACCTTTACCTGCACCTTGGCGCCCACATGGGTGACCTGGCTCGGCTGGTCAACGTGCTTGTTGGCCATCTCGGAGATGTGCACGAGGCCCTCGATGCCCTCGCCGAGGTCAACGAACGCACCGAACGGCACGAGCTTGGTGACGGTGCCCTCGACGATAGCGCCCACGGGGTACTTCTTGACGAGCGTGCGCCACGGATCCTCGGTGGTCTGCTTGAGGCCCAGCGAGATGCGCTCGCGGTTCAGATCGACGTCGAGCACCTCGACCTCGACCTCCTGGCCGACCTTGACGACCTCGGAAGGATGGTTGACGTGGTTCCAAGAGAGCTCGGAGATGTGGATGAGGCCGTCGATGCCGCCCAGATCCACGAAGGCGCCGAAGTCCACGATGGAGGAAACGGTGCCCTTGAGACGCATGCCAGCCTTGAGCTTGGACAGGATCTCGGTGCGCTCGGCCTTGCGGGACTCCTCGAGCACCACGCGGCGGGAGAGCACGACGTTGTTGCGGTTGCGGTCCATCTCGATGACGCGGGCCTCGATGCGGGTGCCCAGGTAGCTGGAGAGGTCCTTGACGCGACGAAGGTCGACGAGGGAGGCGGGCAGGAAGCCGCGCAGACCGATGTCGAGGATCAGGCCGCCCTTGACGACTTCGATGACCTCGCCCTCGACGTTCTCGCCAGAGTTGAACTTCTCCTCGATGCGGTTCCAGGCGCGCTCGTACTCAGCACGCTTCTTGGAAAGCACCAGACGGCCGTCCTTGTCCTCCTTCTGAAGGACCAGCGCCTCGATGGGATCGCCCAGGGAGACGATGTCTGCAGGGTTGGCGTCCTTGCGAATGGAAAGCTCGCGAACCGGGATGACGCCCTCGGACTTGAAGCCGATGTCAACGAGGACTTCGTCCTTCTCGATCTTGACAACGGTGCCGTTGACCAGATCGCCCTCATCGAAATCGGTGATCGTGCCGTCGATAAGGCTGTTCATCTCCTCATCGTTGACGTCGTCGAGGGAGAAGATGGACGAGTTCTGAATCTCACTCAAAGGTGGACCCCTTTCGAACTACGGGGCCCCGATTGCAAGGACCTGCAGTGAACGTGAGCGCCGACGTGGCGTCCGCGTGCGCCGCCTGGAACAACTCGGGGGCCGACAGATACTGATGTGAAGCATATGCATTCACGGTGTTATAGGGTACGAGGATTTTGGCCGGTTTTCAAGGTTGTCGACCGATTTTTTATCGATGACCCGGGAACTTTTACAGGCGCGGCTCTCCGGACGGCATGCCTGGGCCGGCGAACGGCCCTCTACGGCATGTGGAGACGCGCCATCACGAAACGCCCTGGAAACAACCGGAGACAAAATGGGTAAGAAAGAACAACTTGTCGGCAGGTGCGACAGGTGCCCCCTATGTCCCTCCGGCATAGAGGCCGGCCCGGATATGCGACGCGAGGAGGTGCGCCCATGCTGAAAGCGGTCGTGTTCGATATGGACGACACGCTCATAGACATCAATCTCAGCGCGTTTATAGCCGTATACGCCATGGACGTCGCTCGGCTGCTTGCCGACATTGCCCGGCGCAACCCGCTTGCCATGCTCGCCACTGTGACGGGCGCCATGCTGGAGCTCAACAACAACGACCGTCCCCAGGATGACCACCGCACCAACGGCGCCTTCTATGCCGAGAGCATCCGCCGCCGCTGTGACGTGCCGCTCGACGACCCCGTGATCGTCGAGGCCTTTACGTGCTACGAGCGCGAAATCCTTCCCCGCAAGAACGACGCGATCATCGCCGCTCGCCCACGCGCGGGCGCTCGCGAGGCGGTTGAGCTCGTGCTTTCACGCGGGCTGCGCGTGGGGCTGTTTACCAACCCGAGCTTCAGCCGCGCATGCGTCGAGTGCCGCATGGGATGGGGCGAGCTCGGTGACCTGCCGTTCGAGGTTGTGACCACCATGGAAAACAGCACGCGCTGCAAGCCGGACCCTCAGTACTACCGCGAGCATCTGGACCGGATGGGCCTCTCCCCCAGCGAAGTCCTTATGGTGGGAAACGATCCGAAGCGCGACTTCCCCACGCCGGACATCGGCCTGCAAACAGCGTTCGTGGGACGCGGCGAGCCCGTGCGCGCCACCTGGAGCGGCCCCATGGCCGACTTCGCAAAAGACTTCGACACAATCGAGGCGCGCTTCTACGAGCGCCAGGAGCGCAATCTGCTGGATATCGTGCAGGACACCGCAGGACGCGGGTAGCGGCGGCACGAACAGCAGAACCTTCTTCCGGGCAAAGGCCCAGGAGAGGCGTGGCCTGCGGTCGCCCGGCAGGGCATGCGCCAGCTCGATGACGCACTCGGTCACGCCGGCGATGGCCGTGGCCTTGCAGCCGCTCGCTGGTCGTATCTCCCGCCACGCCCGGTCCTTTCCCCGCCCCGTAAGTAAGAAGGCGACGTTGCAGACCTTCCGAGGTCAATTTCGCTGCCCACTGGGCAGGGCGATTGCGCCACAGGTACAGCCGCGGTCAATTTCGTCGCCCGCTGGGTGGGGTGCACACGCCGAAGATATCGCTGCAGTCATTTTTGCCGTCCGCTGGGCATCCCTGTGCGCCGCGAAGGGTCTGGCCGGCCATTTTTCCCGCCCCGTGGGCAGTGGAGGCAGCGAAACGCCAGCAAACCGCGCCATACGGACTACTCCACTACCCAGCGCTCATCAGAATTGACCACGACCGCTTCTCATCCGCAACCACCATGCCCAGCAGGCGGGGAAACTGACCACAGGGTTGCCCTCTCCATGTATCACGCGCCCAGTGCTCGTCAACATCGACCACAGCCCCGCCGTGTTGCGCCCGCAGGCGCTTCCCTTGGAGCTTACTCAAATGGGTACAATGACATGCATCTGCGTGCGGCACCTCGGCCAAGCACGTCCATCGTCCAGCAACCGAACGGAGCCATTCCGTGCTGTTCACAGCTCTACGCAACATCGTCGGCCTTTTGGTGCAAATTCTTCCCTGCGCAGCGCTCTGCCTGCTGCCGTTTCACGGCCGCTTCCGCTGGGACAATCGCCGCACGTATCTCGTCGCGGCCGGCATCCTCGTCATCGCGCTCGTTCCGTTCACGATAATCTCCATCTGGCCGATGGACGACCTCATCGCCAGCGTTCGCACGCTCCTGCAGAACGTCATCTTCTTGGCCGCGCTTGCCGCGCTTCTTGCACTCTATATACGGTCGGTGCAGGCGGGCACCTGGCAGAAGGCGTTCGTGTTCTTCCTCGTCATGTGCTATGGATTCGTGGTTACGTCGCTGGGAAACCTCATCCCCGGCGCACTTGGCATTCCCACCATCATAGGCTCGCTCTACAGTCCCGAGCGCCTTGTGGTACTCATCGTGCTTAACGCCATCCTGTTTCCCCTTATGGCACGTTTTCTCGCCGCAGTCCGAGACCTGTCGAGCACCCCGCTCGACGACCACGACTGGCACTCTATGACATTCGTCCCCGCTGGTACCGTTGTCATCATGCTGGTGGGACTCTGGCTTCCCGGCACAAAGCTCAACCATGAAGAGCTCTATTATCTGATGCTCTTCACCATGGTCATGCTTACCGCGGCGCTCATGTGGTGGTCGATGAACGCCATCCGCTCCGCCGCCGTCAAGGCGCGCCGACAAGAGCAGCTGCGTTCAGCGTTGGAGCGGCGCGAGATGCAAAAGATCGACCTGATGCACGAGCTCGCACAGGCAAAGGCGCGCGTCGAGACCCTCGAACGCGAGATCGCCGAGGCCAGGGCCAACAACGACGCCACGTCCTTTGAGCCTGTCCGCGACGAGCCCATCGTGCTTGCCACCGCCAACCAGGCGGTAAGCTTTCATCCGTCCGACGTCCTCTATGTGGAGTCCGTCAACCGTGTGCGCATCCTGCATTTGGTAGACAACGAAGCGGTGCGCGTGCCGATCTCGCTCTCACAGATTGCCGAGCAGCTGCCCGCAGGGCTCTTTGCCTATTGCCATCGCTCAATCGTGGTCAACTTGGACCGCCTCGCCGAGCTCACGCCCACCGAGGCCACGCTCTCCGACGGCACGAAGATCCCGGTGAGTCGCCGCCGCTTCTCCGAGCTGAGCGACTTGCTTGCCCAGCGCGCCAGAGGATAGGCCTCAGGCGTCCGAAGCACCTCAGGCGGCCAAAGCAGCTGGACGCAGGCTACACCCGCGTCTTGCCGATCATGATATTCAGGATCTCCACGTCTGTCGGCTGCATGCCCACGCGGCCCACGTAACCCATGCTCGCGATGGTCTCCTCGACCGTCTGCTGCACCAGGCCTTCTCCCGCATGGAAGCTCCGGCCCACCATCGCCATATCGTGGCCAAGGATCGCCGCGTCCACCGCCGCCGAGATCTTCGCCGCGCAGCTGGACTTGGCCCCGTCACATACGATGCCGCCTACGTTGGCGAGCGTGTTCACCACGGTCGCCCCCACCTGCTCGGCCGTGCCGCCGGCCATCCACGTGATCGCGGCTCCCGCGCCGCACGCCGCGCAGACCACGCCGCAAAAGGCGGAAAGCGCCCCGATGTAGCTCTTCACATGCACCGCGACGAGGTCGGAAAGCGCAAGCGCCCTGAGCAGTCCCTCATGCGGCACGCCGAACTTCCGAGCGTACTCAACCACGGGCATGCACGCGGTGATGCCCTGGTTGCCCGACCCGCACACGATGACCACCGGCATGGAGCAACCGTTCATGCGGGCGTCGGATCCGGCAGCCGCACGCGCACGCGCACGGCAGGCGACGTCTTCGCCGCGGCTTGCCAGAAGGGTCTTTCCCACCTGGGCTCCCCAGGGCTGCATCAGCCCCTCGTCCGAAATGGCACTGTTGAGCGAAATCTGGCGCTCCAACGCTTCGCGAGCCGCCGAGATATCGCCCGTCCGCGCGAAATCCATGATGGCATCAAGCGACAGCAGCTCATCCTGCTCGTGGGCCGAAGTCTTGGCATCCATGCACCCCTGCACCGCCGCATGCGACCCTTGAAGCTCCTCGCCGTCGAGGGCGCGCAGCACCACGTTGGTATGGTGGTTGGCAATCACGACCTCCGCCGTGTGGCCATCCGCCTCGGCGACCACCTTGATATAGAGGTTTGGCACACCTTGCTCAAGGGTCACCTCGCACATACCGGGCGTCTGGAGCAGCTCGCGACAACGAGCAAGGTCGTCTTCGCCCACCGATTCGAGGACCTCGAGCGAGCTCGTGGGGTCGCCGCCCACGGCGCCCAGAATCGCCGCTGCCTCGATGCCACGCATGCCGCCCGAATTGGGGACCGTCACGCTCTTCACGTTCTTGATGATGTTGCCCGAGCATCCCACCTGCATGCGCTCGGGCTCGGCGCCCAACGTCTCGCGGGCCAAAGCCGCCGCATACGCCACCGCGATGGGCTCGGTGCACCCCAGAGCACAGACGAGTTCGCGATTAAGGATGTCGCAGAACAGGCGGTCGCGGGCAGAGGTATCGAGTGGCACGTCGGTCGTCACGGAGTGCTCCTATCGGTTCGGCTCAATCAGTCGCTTTCAATTGTATGCGTCGCCACCGTTTCGTGAAAGCAAAACCCCCTGTCGCGCGATGTGCCCGCGCGACAGGGGGTTCTCAATGGATGAGGGCGAGCTCATCCCAACATGGATTTTTTGACTAGGCGCCGACGCCCATCTCGACCACCGGCGTCAGCAGCGACACGGCGGACTCATCAACCAGGTAGCGCGCCTGCGCCCGCTTGAGCTGGTCCGCCACGGCAGAGGGCGCAGTCCCGCCCTCGGTGGTGCGGGCAGCCACGATTGCATCGATGTCAAGCGCGCCCGTAATGTCGCGCCGGAAGAGGTCGCTCGCCTGTTGGAACGCTTCGAAGGGCAACTCGGAGATGTCGCAGCCCTGCTTTTCCGCCTCGAGCACCAGGTGGCCCACCACCGCGTGCGCCTCGCGGAACGGCATACCGCGCTTGGCCAGGTAGTCCGCCACGTCGGTCGCCGCAAGATGTCCGCGGTGCATGACCGCACGCATGCGGTCGGCGTTCACGGTCCAGGTGGAGACCATTCCCGTCATGACCGACAGGCATTGCGCGAGGGTATGCGCCGCATCAAGCGCACCTTCCTTGTCTTCCTGCATGTCCTTGTTGTAGGCAAGCGGAAGCCCCTTGAGCGTCACGAGCAGCTGCATAAGGTCGCCCACGACACGGCCGGTCTTGCCGCGGATGAGCTCGGCGAAGTCGGGGTTCTTCTTCTGTGGCATGATCGACGAGCCGGTGGAGTAGGAATCGGACAGCGTGATGAAGCCGAACTCCTGCGAGCTCCACAGCACGATCTCCTCCGAAAGCCGCGAAAGGTGCACCGACATGACGGCACAGGCATATTCCAGGTCGAGCAGGAAGTCACGATCGGACACGGCGTCGAGAGAGTTCTCGATCACGCTCGTAAAGCCAAGCGCCTCGGCCGTCATGCGACGGTCGAGCGGATAGGTCGTTCCGGCGAGCGCCGCGGCACCAAGCGGAGAGGCGTCGGCCGCATCGAATGCGGCGTGCAGACGCCCGAAGTCGCGCGTGAACATCCACACATAGGCAAGCAGGTGATGCGAGAGCAGCACCGGCTGCGCATGCTGCAGGTGCGTCATGCCCGGCAGCACCGTGGAGCCCGCCTTCTCGGCCTGGTCCAGCAGCGCGCTCCGCAGGCTCAGGTTTGCCTCCATGAGACCCTTGGCGAGCGCCTTCGCTGCCAGACGGGTGTCGGTCGCCACCTGGTCGTTGCGCGAACGACCGGTGTGCAAGCGACCCCCCGCCTCGCCGATGCGGCGCGTGAGCTCGCTCTCGATGGCCATGTGGATGTCTTCGTCGTTGATATCGAAGACGAAGTTGCCGGCGTCGATGTCGGCTTCGATGCCCTCCAGGCCCGTGCGAATGGCCTCCTCGTCCTCGGGCGAGATGATCCCCTGCGCGGCGAGCATGGCGGCATGCGCCTTCGAGCCGGCAATGTCCTGCTTGTAGAGGGCCTTATCCACCGGCAGAGATGCCCCGAATTCCTGAGTGACCTCGGCGACGCCCTGCTCGAATCTGCCGCCCCAGAGCGCCATCTAGCAAACCCCCTCGGCCAGACCGGCCGCAAAACGATGGACCGAAGTCTTCACGCCGCCGTTGTGCTGCATGGCCTGCAGGCTCACATGGTGGCTCTCGTCCGCGGCCTCCATAGAGGTGAAGGCGGCGACGTTTGTGCGCGGGCCAGACGTCGCGCACCATTCCTTGAGCGAAGACGGGGTCGCATAGACGAGCTCGGTGTCAAGCTCGGGCGCCATGGACGCCAGAAGGGAAACGATAGACATAACTGCTCCAAACGGTTTGGGGCGCGCCTCCGGCGAGTCGCTTCCGGAGGCGCGGGAACTACGGTGCGGCACGGCGCGAACCGTGCGGGGCGCATGGCGCGCGATCAAGCCCGAGGGGCGACCCTTGACAGCCAGGCCTTACGCAAGGTCCTTGGCAGCCTCGGACGTGGGGCCCTGCATCTTTGCCCAGGTCTTGAGCGACAGGGTCTCGATCTGGATGAAGCCCTCGGCGGCCTTCTCGTCAAAGGTGGTGTCGCGGTCATAGGTGGCCAGGCCGAAGTCGTAGAGCGAGCAGGGGCTCTTGCGACCCATGACGGTGCAGTGGCCCTTGAAGAACTTCACGCGCACGGTGCCGGTGACAAACTTCTGGGTCTCGGCCATGAAGGCATCGAGGGCCTTCTTGAGCGGGCTGAACCACTGGCCGTTGTATACGCAGGTCGCCCAGGTCTGCTCGAGATAGAGCTTCTGATGCAGAACGTCGCGCTCGAGCGTCAGGTCCTCGAGGGCCTTATGGGCGTTGATGAGCGTGAGGGCAGCGGGCACCTCGTAGCACTCGCGAGACTTGAGGCCCACCATGCGGTTCTCCATGAGGTCCAGGCGGCCGTAGCCGTTGTCGCCCGCAATCTGATTGAGCTTCTCGACGAGCGCTGCAAGCGGCATCTTCTCACCGTCGAGCGCCACAGGCTTGCCGCCCTCGAAATCGATGTTGACATAGGTCGGGGTGTCCGGGGTCTCCTCGGGATCCTTGGTCATGACCCAGACGTCGTGCGGCGGCTCGTTCCACGGATCCTCCAGGACGCCGCACTCAATGGCGCGCCCCCACAGGTTGTCATCGATGGAATAGGGGTTGTCGTTAGCGCCCTCAGGCACCGGCACGCCATGCTTGTGGGCGTAGGCGACCTC
Source organism: Collinsella sp. An2 (assembly GCF_002160065.1). GTDB lineage: Bacteria > Actinomycetota > Coriobacteriia > Coriobacteriales > Coriobacteriaceae > Limicola. The sequence goes on from NZ_NFJW01000007.1 coordinate 108,834, forward strand.
GTCCGGACGGCACTTGAGGTCCCACTCACGCACCGGCGCGATCACCTTGAGCTCGGGGTCGAGCGTAAGGATCGAGGCCTCGAAGCGCACCTGGTCGTTGCCCTTGCCCGTGCAGCCGTGGGCGACGTACTTCGCACCGTACTGATGCGCGATGTCCACGAGTTTGGCGGCAAGCAGCGGACGAGAGAGAGCGGACAGCAGCGGGTACTTGTTCTCGTACATGGAGTTCGCAGCGATGGCCTTAGTGAGGTACTCGTCGGCGAACTCATCCTTGAGCTCCAGCACATGGCAGGCGATGACACCCAGGTCGAGGGCCTTCTGCTGCTTGTACTCGAGGCCGTGAAGCTCCTGGCCCACGTTGCCGAGCACGCAGATGACGTCAAGCCCCTTCTCCTCCTGGAGCCACTTGATGCAGACCGAGGTATCCAGGCCGCCGGAGTATGCGAGTACGACTTTTTCCTTGCTCATGGGAGTTCCTTTCGAAAATGGTTTGTGCAGATGGAACCGGATGAGCCCGTCAAACAGTGCTGCGCTGCGCACACGCGAATATCGAGTTGTTCTTGGAAAATCCCCTACTTAGATCGCACACGTGACACCACGACCCTCATGGGAGGAACACCCGACGCACCCTATCGACGAACTCTGCTGAGGTCTACAGCCTCATGCAAACAGAGACGACAGGTTATCGTCGTCGGGAAATAGCACGCTGGCGTCGGATAGCAGCCGCAAGGGCGTTCTGGCTGGGAAGGATGGCGACGGTCGCCATGCCCTCGTATGTAGCCATCTCAAAGCCCACGTTGCTCTCCATACAAACGTCAGTCCGTGCAATACCAAACCTGCAAACGGTCCCGCTCTATCGATAAACGGCTATCCGTTTCAGGTTGGTCGCTATCTTACGCTAAAGCGCGCGCTGGGCAACCGAGAATTTAAATATTTCTTCTCTGTTACAAAAAAGCCCGCTGCACCGCACGGCACATCGGGCTCTCCAAAAGGTTATTTCTCATGTCGGGCGCGCCTCAAGCGCCGCAGGGGCACCCTTCAAGCGCTGCGGGCCCTCCCCCGTCAAACGGACCAGGTGGACTCAGGCAGCCTCGCGCCCCGACGTCGCCTAACGCTACAGCGTCACCCCATGCGCCGCAAGCACAGCATCGATGACCTGGGCCACGCCGCAATCATTGTTAGACGGGGCCAAGAACCGCGCGTGGGCATGCATGTGCTCTTCGGCGTTGGCGACCACGTAGCTATGGCGCACGGTCTCAAGCATCTGCACATCGTTATAGGTGTCGCCAAACGCCATCGCATCGGCAAGGTCGACGCCCAGGCGCTCGCATAGATGAGCCATGCCCTGACCTTTGTCCACATGTTTGTTCATGACATCGATCCACTGCTTTCCGGCGTTGGTAACCGAAAAACGCTCTCCCCAAACATCGCGGTAGGTGCTCGCATAGACCTCTTCGCCATCGTTGTCCGGGAAGAACACGGTGTATTTGTTGACGTCTGCCGTGAGGTCGTCGAAGGAGTCCAGGTAGGTAATCCGCTTGTAAAACGTGCGAAGCGTGGGGTCCCAGTCTTCGTAGCGCTTCAAGACAAAGCAGGAGTCGATGCCGCATACCGTGGCAAATCCGCGACCATCTGCCGCGGTGAAATCGATGAGCTCATGGTAGGTCGGCACATCGATCAGGTCCTTGAAGATAAGCTCGCCGCGGCAATAGATGGCGGCGCCGTTATCGGAAAGCAGCGCCATCCGGTCAGCTACCTCGGCAAACATTTCGCGAAGCGTGTAGCTTGGACGACCGCTGGCGGCACAGAAGGTGACGCCCACCTCATCGAGCGCCCTGATACGGTCGAACATGCGCGGCGGCATGGATCCATCGTCTGCAAGCAAGGTGCAATCCATGTCGCTGGCGATGACCTTGATGCTTGCGAGGTCATCATCTTGCATGGTAAGCAGCTGAGGCATGGCGAAGCTCCTTCATAAGCCGCGGCGCGGCAACTTGTGGTCATGGTGCGAGTCGCGTCGCGGAGGCCTGTGGCCTGGCGGACGACGTCCGGCGCATGATTATAACCGCCGACGCTCCCGTAGGTGCGCCGACGGCGTAAAGGTTCGAACAAGTTTCGCAGAGCGACGACGAGCGCACCACATTGTGTCACTATCGGCCACGTGCCCGTGGGCCGCTCTCGGCCATCCGCGGACGCCGGCAGCGGCTACTTCGCGTCCGCCCAAGTCGTACCCACCGAGGCGTCGGCGATGAGCGGCACCTTGAGCTCGACCACACCCTCCATGGTCTCGCGGACCATCTGGATCAGCCGATCAACCTCTGCCTCGGGGCACTCGAAGTCGAGTTCGTCATGCACCTGCAAGATCATACGGGCCGCAAAGCCCTCCTCGCGCAGGCGCTGCGCCACACGCACCATCGCGATCTTGATGATGTCGGCAGCACTTCCCTGCATGGGGTGGTTCATGGCCGTGCGCTCTCCAAAGGAGCGCTGCGCGGGGTTACGCATCTTGAGCTCGGGAATGGGGCGGCGACGTCCGAACATCGTCTCTGCGTACCCAGTCCGCTTCGCCTCGGCCACCGTATCGTCCAAAAACGTGCGCACGCCGGGATAGGCCTCGAAGTAGCGGTCGATCATCTCACGTGCCTCGGACATGGGGATGTCGAGCGACTGCGAGAGACCATAGGCCTGCTGGCCGTAGACGATGCCGAAGTTCACCGCCTTGGCACGACTGCGCAGGCGCGGCGTGACCTCCTCGACCGGCACGCCGAACACGCGGGCCGCCGTCTCGGCGTGGAAGTCCTCGCCTTCGTTGAATGCGGCGACCAGATGCTCATCGCCCGAAAGATGCGCCAGAAGCCTCAGCTCGATCTGGGAGTAGTCGACGGCGACGAACACGCAGCCCTCTCCCGCCGAGAACGCGGTCTTGACCGTATGCCCCAGCTCGGAACGCGTGGGGATGTTCTGCAGGTTGGGATTCGAGGACGAAAGACGCCCCGTGGCCGTGATGGTCTGGTTGAAGGTCGTGTGTACGCGCCGGTCTTCGTAGCCCTCGGCAAGGCCGCCGAGCGTGTCCAGATAGGTCGACTTGATCTTGGTCTTCTCACGCCACTCCAGGATGAGCCGCACGATCTCGTAGTCCTTCGCAAGCTCCTCGAGCACCTTGGCGTTCGTGGAGTAGTAGCCGCGATGCGTCTTCTTGAGGCCCTTCGTGGGCAGGCCCAGCACATCGAACAGGATATGCGAGAGCTGCATGGGGCTCGCGATGTTAAACGAATCGTCGCCTGCAAGCTCGCGAATGCGCAGCGCAAGGTCATCGATCTGGCCTTCGAGACCCGCAGAGATGTCCCTCAGACGCGCCGGATCGACCAGCATGCCGGTGCGCTCCATGGAAGCAAGCACCGGTATGAGCGGCATCTCGATCTGGGTGAAGACGGCCTCGGCCCCGCCAGCCTTGAGCGCACGCGCCAGCGGCTCGACCGCGGCGCGGCAGACGACTGCTGCGCGGGCAGCCGGCGACGGCGCGTCGTCCGATGCCCCATCTTCACCCTTGGCGGCGGGCAATGTAACGTGAACATATGTGTCGGCAAGATAGGCGTCGTCGAAGCTCGAGCGCACGGAATCCAGCAGATAGGCGGCGACAACGGTGTCGAACAGGCGGCTTGGATCGGCCTCAAGCGGACCTCTCACCTCGGGCTTTGCCGAGTCGACAGGTGACAGCTCGTGCAGCAGCGCCTTGACGTCCGGCGATGCCAGACGCCCCTTGTCAAGCATGTGGGTCAGCACCCCTGCAATAAGCCCGCGGGACAAATCGAGGTCGGCCACGTGTGCCGACTCGGATGCCGGAGCCCCCTCGGGCTCCTCGAACGCCATGAGCGCCTCCGAGGTCGCGACCCACAGGGTGTGCGTCAGGCCGAACAGCGCCCCCGCTTCCTTGTCGTCATCGATGACCGCAGAGATCCACTCCCCCGCCTCGATCGCGCGGGAGAGCTCCTTTGAGGCGCGCTCGATCGCCTCCGCATCGCCCGCCGACACGACCTGCATGGGCGGCATCGAAAGCTCCGGGATGCACTGCACCTCGGCGCCGTCTTCTCCCAAAAGCGCCAGGAAGCGGTTCTGCATCGCCATGATGCCCAGCGTGCCGAGCGCCTCCCCTACGGCCTGTGCGTCGAACGCGGGGAACCTCACCCCGTCCAGGTCGAGCTCGACCGGGGCGTTCGTCTTGATGGTCGCCACCTCGCGCGACACGAGGGCGTCGTCGATGTGTGCCCGCAGGTTCTCACCCATCTTGCCCTTGACCTCGTCGGCATGAGCAATGACCTCGTCAAGCGAGCCATACTGCGCGATGAGGGCGCTCGCCTTCTTAGGGCCGATACCCGGCACGCCGGGAATGTTGTCGGAGCTGTCGCCCTTAAGGCCGTAGAAGTCGGGCACGAGCTCGGGTGTGATGCCGTGATACAGGTCCTCGACGCTTTCCGGCGTCATGATGGCGACATCCGAGAGCCCCTTCTTGGTGCCGACGACCTTCACATGGTCGGTGGTGAGCTGGTACATGTCGCGGTCGCCGGTAATTAGCAGCATGTCGCAGCCAGCCGCCTCGCCCTGCCGCGCAACGGTGCCCAGGATATCGTCACCCTCCCAGCCTTCGGATTCCAGAATGGGCACCGAAAGCGTCGTGAGCAGCTCCTTGATCATGGGGAACTGCACGCGTAGGTCGGGATCCATAGGAGGACGCTGGGCCTTGTACTGGGGCAGCATCTCCATGCGCACGCGCGGCTTGCCCTTGTCGAACGCAACGGCCACTCCGTCGGGATGAAACGCATCGAGCATCTTCAGGAACATGTTCAAAAACCCGAAGACGGCGTTCGTAGGCCGTCCGTCGGGCGCGTTCATAGTGGGCGGGACGGCGTGAAAGGCCCGATGCATCAGCGAATTGCCGTCGACGACGGCAATCGTGCGGCGGGCAGAGGTCTCGGCGGTATCTGGCATGCAGTGTCATCCTCTCTCGAAACGTTTCCCCATCAGTCTACGCGACCGAGCGGACGAAAACGAGGGCACGTCGGCGAAACCATAGGTCGCGACACTCGGGCCCCATGCGGGCGCAGCGCGCCACGCCTCCAGATCCCAACCGCATGCCCTGGCGATGCCAGATACCCCGGGCTCTCCCTGCCTGTGAAAACGTGTCAATGAAGAGCGTCGCCGCACCGCACTAGCCTTTCCGGGCAACGGCCAGGCAGGCGGTCATGCCCACCCGACGCCACCTGACGTGCTCAAACCATGTTCCCAGCACATCGCGCAGCTCTGTCTCGGAATAGATGCGCACGTCCCCCTCGTGGCTCAACGGCATCCACGCGTTCATGAGCGACCGCGCAGGCGCCGGCTGCCACACATCGCCCACGATACACACGCCGTCGGCCGCAAGTACACGCCATGCCTGAAACGCCGCTCGGACAGGGTCGGGATAATGGTGAAACGAATCGTTGCAGTACACGATGTCGAAGCTCCCGTCCTGAAACGGAAGCGCCTCGGCATCGGCTCGAAGCACGGTAGCTGCGCCGGCAAGCCGGCAAGATGCTCGCTCCACCATGGCCGACGACAGGTCGATGCCCGTCAGCTGGACCTCGGGCACCTCCTGCAGCACGAGCTCTGCAAGCGCACCGGTTCCACATCCCATATCTAGGATGCGCGGAGCCTTGCGAGCCGCAGCGAAACGCATAACCTCATCGAGCACCAACGGATAGAGTCGACGCGCATGGCTGCCCTGCATATCCTGGTCATAGGTGGCAGCCTGCCGGTCGAACGCCGCCTGCGAGCGCGCCTTGAGCTCTTGCGGCACAAGCTCCCGCCCTGATGAAAGCGCGGTATTGCGCACATCGTTGCTGAGCCCTGCATGACCGAATCGCTTGCTCATGATGGTTCCTTTCTTGTTAAACATTGTTCAATAGTTGTGTTCAGAAAAAGCCCTGGCACCCCAGGGCCGGTATTTCCTGCCTGAGCATTTCGCCTGCAACACCGCGAGGACCTCTTAGGCTTCTACCGGAAGCCGGAATCCCTCGCCTGCCCTCAACACGGCATGCTTGTAGGCAGGTCGCCGCAAGACAGCAACCTACGCGCTTCTGAATTCAGAGATCAGCGCACCGAGGTACCGACGCGCCGCTCGCAGGGCAGACTCATCGGGCATGTCGGGACCAGACACCAAGCCAATACAGCCATAGACCATGATGGCCGCAAGCTCGTCCGCGTCCGGAGCCGTTTTACCGCGCGCTGCTGCATCGCGTTCCAAGGCAGCCCGAAGATGTGGACGCACCGCCTCGCACATGCCAAGCGAAAGCCGATCGTGCAGGGCGCCGTTTCCCTGCGCATGGAAAAACGCTGCATAGGGAAATGCGTCGTGGTCAGCTCCCACCGCAAGCGATCGGTCGAGCTTCTCCTCAAGCGAAAGACCGGGGTCGTCCAAAATCCCGCAGATGCCCTCGGCGCACACGTTTGAATATTCCTCGATCGCCGCAGAAAACAGATTCTGCTTCGAGTCGAAGTAGTGATACGCCAGTCCTGGCGCAACGCCTGCGGCCCGCGCCACCGCACGCACCGAGACGTTGTCGTAGCCCTCCTCGGCAAAAAGCTTCATGGCGGTCGCTAGCAAATCATGACGCCGTTCGTCGGGACGTTTGACTGTTCGCACCATCGCACACCTCCTTTGAAACGCAGAATACCTCTAGATTGAACATTGGTCAATGCTTGCATACAGCAACTTCATAGGAAAGGGGCGCCCGTACGGACGCCCCGAGCAAATCGCACAATCCCCTAGAGCATACGCCGCTAGGATTCCTTTGTACCTTGATTGGAGCCCGGCAGAATCAAATTCAGCACGATGCCGGCAAGAGCCGAGGTCGCCATTCCAGGAAGTGTGTAGTCGCCAATGGGAATCGCGATGCCACTTGTCTCCATGCCCACGCCGACGATGATGACAACCGACGCGATCATGAGATTGCGGTTCACGTCGAAATCGACACGATTCGACACGAGCATGCGCAGGCCGTTGGAGGCGATAAGGCCAAACAGCAGCAGGCACACGCCACCCATGACGGGTCCGGGAATGGACTGGATAAGGGCGGCAAGCTTGGGACAGAATCCTCCGATCAGCAGGGCAAACCCGCCGGCATACCAAAAGATCTGCGTAGAGTAGACGCGCGTAACGCTCATGACGCCGATGTTCTCGGCATACGTGGTTGTGGGAGGACCGCCCAAGAAGCCCGAGATCATGGTCGAGATGCCATCGCCCGCAAGGGACCGGGGCAACATGGAGCGATAGTCTTTACCCACGATTTCGCCGACAGCCAGCAGGTGCCCGATGTGTTCGATCACCACGACAATCGCCACCGGGGCCACCAGGGCAATCGCCCCCATATCGAAGCGCGGGGCCGAGATGTTGGGCAGGCCGATCCAAGCGGCTTCGACCACCGGCGCGAAGTCGACAAGCCCCAGCGGAACCGAGACGACGTAGCCCACAATGATCGCCAGCAGCACAGGGATGGTCCCAAAGATGCCTCCCATGCTGGAAAAGACGACGGCGGCGATCAGGGTAATCGCAGCGACGATGGCTCCGAGCCCGAAAAACGCCGTCGTACCGTCGGGCAGATCGGTCATGAAGGCCATGTCGACCGCAGTGGCGGAGAGTCCGACACCGATCACGACCATCACAGATGCCACGAGGACCGGCGGCAGCAAGCGGTCAAGCCAGCCGGTGCCCACAAGACGTATGATGCCCGCGACGGCCAGAAACACCAAGCCGGCAACGATGACACCCGACATGGCGGCGCCGAGCCCCTGGGTTGCACCGACGGCCAGAATTGGGCTGATAAACGCAAATGAACTGCCCAGATAGCTCGGGATCTTGTTGCCCGTCACCAAAAGATAGCAGATCGTCCCGATGCCCGAGCACATGATGGCGACGTTGGGATCGAGCCCGGTAAGCACGGGTACAAGCACCGTCGAGCCGAACATGCTCATCATGTGCTGGATGCCCAACGGAATAGCCCTTCCCACCGAGACGCGGTCATCCACACCGATGACTTCCCGCTCATGTCTGCTCATGGCGACTCCCCTCAGCCAGAACGGCGAACGCGAACACAAACTGTCCACATTCTCGCACACCCCAGCTACAGGCATGGCCAAACCGCCGAGCGGCTCTCGCAAACGGCAGGCCTCGGCGCTGCGCACGCCGCGCTTCGACGGGGTCTACTCCCAGGCCTTCCAGACATCGGGTGCATACCCCACCGTTGCCTGGCGACCGTTGCGAACGATGGGCTCACGCAGCACCTGCTGGTTCTCCAGCAGCTTCTCGAACCGCTGGCTTTCCACAAGATGCTGGACGAGAGCGACGGTGTCTTGGTCTTTTGCGTCCTCATTCACCAGCGCATCTATCCCGCCCACAGCGCGCGCCACGCTTTGCAACTCGCCTTTGCTCATGCCCTTCTCACGAAGGTCGATGAACTGAAACGGAATGCGACGCTCCTTGAAGTAGCGCTGGGCCTTCTTGGTATCGAAGCTCTTCTTAGTTCCAAAGATTTGAATGTTCATCGTCTTTCCCGTCAAACGTTTGGTTGAATCTGTCCTGCATCATACCGGGCGAAAGACGTAGCGAATAGGGTCGGCATCGAAAACCGCTCTCTGCCTCCGATTGCCCAGACCCGTAGCTAAGCCTGCATGGAACGCCGCGCCGCGTTGCGCCGCGTCCTCAAGGAGCTGCCCACGCGGAGGCTTGATTAGGCGACAATATACACAGCACGGCATGCTGGACACCATACAGGCATATGGTCCCCGCTGCCCGCTGTTCAGATAGAGCCACTTGTGCTCCGAGAGTTGACCGCGCGACCATGTGGGAGGGGCTGTGACAATGGATGCGACCGACCTTCGCGTTGCCATGATTGACGCGCTCGCCCGACGCGGCCTTATTGCACGACACGGGGACGACGTGGAATGCCCAGCCACCATCTACGGCCAGCCAGCATGGCGCGGCATTGCACCCGGACATGAGCCGCAAGCCTTGATGGACAGCACGACGCGTCAGCGAGACCTCGTGGTAAGCGCACATGCAACGCCCGCAGCACCGCCGGACCTCTGCGCCGCCTGGGTTGAACGGGCCTTCTCTCGACTTGGGCTCGGCTATGTGACCGGTCATGCCGCAGCACTCTATCATGACTGGTGTCACGATACCGATACACACGATCTTCTAGTAGGCATGATTGTGGCCACGCCTTCGCACCCCTATAGCAACGCTGGAAGGTCCTGGGGACATGTCGGGCTCTATATTGGCGACAGGTCCGTTATGCACAGCGTGGATGGACGCGTTCGCACCGTTCCGCTTGAGCTCTGGCTTTCAACCTACGGGGTCATGGCGGAGCCCCGATGGGGATGGCTCGGCGGCATTTCACTCGCATGAGATGACCAGTCTTAGAATAGAGCCGCATCGCTCGCCGGGCCACATCGAGAATCTCACGTGACCCAAAGCGTAGACCCACCACCGTGCTACCATGACGTGCGGTATACCGAACGATCCCACACGCCGTTTCGATGGCGCCCTGTGGCACATGCGGCGCTTAAACAATGGCCATGGGAATGACCGGGAAGGAGTTCTATGGAACGCCCCAATGCATGGAAAGCATACGACGAGGCAGCACTTGCCGAGCTCGACCAGCTCTGCGACGACTACCGCGCGTTCATCAGCCAGAACAAGACTGAGCGTGAGTGCGTCGTCAGCAGCGTGAAGCTGGCCGAGGCCGCCGGTTACGTAAACCTTGCCGACGCCGTTGCCGAAGGCCGCGAGCTCAAGGCCGGCGACAAGGTTTACGCCGTCTCGCACAACAAGACCCTCATGTTGGTCAACCTGGGCACTCAGCCTCTTGAGCAGGGAATGAATATCCTGGGCGCGCACATCGACTCCCCGCGTCTTGACCTCAAGCAGAACCCCCTCTATGAAGCGGGAGATATGGCCTATCTCGACACGCATTACTATGGCGGCGTCAAGGCCTACCACTGGGTAGCGACCCCGCTTGCTCTTCACGGAGTCATCTGCAAGAAGGATGGATCGACCGTCACGGTTGCGGTGGGAGAAGAGGCCGGCGACCCGGTGTTCTGCATTTCCGACCTGCTCATTCATCTGGCAAGCGATCAGATGAAGAAGCCGGCAAGCGAGGCCGTGGACCACGAGAACCTCGATGTCATTGTTGGCGGCCGCCCTGTCGTCATCGAGGGCAGCGATGACGACGAGCCCAAAGAGCCCGTCAAGCAGATGCTACTCGACATCCTGAAAGAAAAGTACGACGTCGAGGAAGAGGACTTCCTCTCTGCCGAGCTTGAGGTCGTGCCCGCCGGCCCCGCGCGCGACATGGGCTTCGACCGTTCTATGATTCTGGGCTATGGCCAGGACGACCGCGTGTGCGCCTACACCTCTCTTGCAGCACAGCTTGCCGTCGAGAACGTCGAGCGGACTTCCTGCACGCTTCTTGTTGACAAGGAAGAGATTGGCTCTGTGGGTGCTTCTGGCATGACGAGCCGCTTCTTCGAGAATACCGTCGCCGAGATCATGGCGCTCACTGGAAACGATTCCCCGCTCGCACTCCGTCGTTGCCTTGCCAGCTCTCGCATGCTTTCAAGCGACGTGTCAGCCGGATTCGACCAGCTCTACGCCGATCGCTTCGAAAAGAAGAACGCCGCCATCATGGGACACGGCCTGTGCTTCAACAAGTACACGGGTTCTCGCGGCAAAAGCGGTTCCAACGACGCCGATGCAGAGTATCTGGCGCTCGTCCGCGACATCATGGACGAGGCCGGCGTGGCCTTCCAGACCTGCGAGCTCGGCCGCATCGGCGCGGGCGGCGGCGGCACCATCGCGTACATCCTGGCCGAATACGGCATGCAGGTGATCGACTCCGGCGTGGCCGTGCTCTCCATGCACTCGCTCTACGAGGTCACCAACAAGGCCGACGTCTACGAGGCCTACAGGGGCTACAAGGCGTTCATCAAGCGCGCCTAGGCGCGGGCTCGGGGCGCCTGCCGGCATCCAAGGCGCGGTAAAAAAGCAGCGGGCGAATCCAGATGACGGATCCGCCCGCTTCTTTATTCGGGTCGGACGGGCGCATGGCCGGGCGCCCCGGGAAGATGATGTATGTTAATCGGGAATCGTCGGCCTGTTCCCGCGCAGCGCCGGTGAGGGACAGCATCGGCGCGCCCTATACATGTTCCGCCGCGGGCATCGACATCGAGAGGAGGTCGCCCCCCTCGGCCCGGGACGTCCTGCGGCGATCCACATGCACCGAATAAGTCATGCGGCGATACACACGGATTAGGCGCCCAGAGAGGTGCCCGAGCGTGCGATTCGCCGCAAAACCCGGCCCAAGCCCAACCAAAGCGCGTGATTTGCCGCAAAAGAGGGACCTCGTTAGCTGCGGCGCGGACCCCGGCCCGAACCCGATCCAAGCGTGCGGTCTGCCGCAAAGGAGAGGGCCGCCCGCCGCGGCATAGACATGTCGGCGTGGCCTGCGGACCGGGCCGAGATGGGGGCCGGCACGGAGCGGCCCCGGCGCGGGCCGTGCCGGCCCGACATATCGACATCGATCTAGATATGGAAATAGACATGAAAAGAGGGGGGAGGGGCCTCAAGCCCCTCCCCCCTGCGCGGGCCTCGCGGGCCCTGCGCCGCCCGACGGCCAGCGGCGCCCTGCCCTCCCACGGGCTGTCCCCGCAGTACTCTCGGCGCGAGGGGGCTTAGCTTCCGGG
>NZ_NFJW01000008.1 GCF_002160065.1 Collinsella sp. An2
TCTTCGCGGGCCGGCCGATCCGGCCCCCGTCCGGGAGGCTAGCGCGAAACGCTTCCAGGACTCAGCGGGACATGTCCCGCTGAGTCCTGGAAGCGTTTCGATGAACTTGCAAATCAAACAAAGACGGTTGCCAACGCTCAGCCAAAGCGAAATGCGCGCCGCGTTGGGCCGACTTCGCTATACTAGTCATCGTACACACGGGGAGCTGGGGGAGCCCGGCTGAGAGGAAGATCGGACGGATATGACCGTCACCGCTTCGACCCGATAACCTGATCCGGGTAATGCCGGCGTAGGGACCGCTCGATAGCCTTGATGGGCCCCTACGAAGAAAGGGGCCAGACGCTCCGGAAAGGAAGCACCATGGAGGCTAGCGTAGCAATTCAGGTTCTGCCGCAAAATGTCGGCGGCAACGACGAGGTGTGCCGCATCGTCGATGAGGCGATTGCCTACATTCAGACCAAATTCCCGGATGCCTATGTGGGGCCGTTTGAAACGACGATTCAGGGTGATTATGACCTGTGCATGGAGGTGCTGGCGGGCGTAAGCCGCATCTGCACCGAGGCTGGTGCCGGTGAGGTCGCCACCTACGCCAAGATCTTCTATGCGCCCGAGCAGGGCGTGCTCACGACCGAGCAGAAGATCGGCAAGTATCATGAGCATGAGGCATAAGACGAGCGCAGGCTCGCGCGCGCAGGGCGCGACAGGAGGCCTTCAAGCGCTTGCGGCTCCGGTCACGCTTATCGTGCTTATAGGCGTTTGGCAGCTGGTCTGCTCGGCGGGGTTGATTCCGGCCTTTCTGCTGCCGAGCCCCGTAGCGGTGGTGAAGGCGCTCGTCTCCGACTGGCAGCTGCTTGCCGGTCATGCGGCGACGTCTCTTATCGAGTCGCTCGCCGGCCTGGCGCTCGGCATCGTTCTTGGCTTTACGGCTTCGGTTCTGATGGACCGTTTCGAGACGCTTTACCGTGCGTTCTATCCGCTCGTGGTGCTCACCCAAACCATCCCTACGGTTGCGATCGCACCGCTGCTCGTGCTGTGGTTTGGCTATGGGATGCTGCCCAAGGTGGTGCTGATCGTTATTTCGACGTTCTTTCCCATCACCGTGGGTTTGCTCGACGGGTTTCGTTCGGTCGATCCGGACGCCATCGATTTGATGCGCTCGATGGGCGCGACGCGTCTGCAGATCATGCGCCATGCGAAGCTTCCGGCTGCGCTGCCGCACTTCTTCTCGGGCCTCAAGATTTCGGCCGCCTACGCCATCGTGGGCGCGGTGATCGCCGAGTGGCTGGGCGGATTCTCAGGCCTGGGCGTCTACATGACGCGCGTCCGTAAAGCGTATTCGTTTGACAAGATGTTCGCGGTGATTTTGCTTATCTCGGTCATGTCGCTGGTGCTGATGTGGCTGGTGGGCTTGGTTCGCCGCATTGCTATGCCGTGGGAGCGCGCCGAGCGCCGCGCCCGCCGATAGGGAGGATCTATCATGCATCAACACGATCTGTTTGCCGCATGTGCAAAGCGACCCATCTCCCGCCGCAGCCTCGTGCGGGCGAGTATTGCTGGCCTTGGTATGATGGGTGCGACGGCGCTTGCCGGATGCTCAAACGGTGCCGGCAGCACCGCATCTGGCAGCTCCGCAGGCTCAGCGGACGCGGGAAGCGGCCTCAGGAAAGTCACCTTCGTGCTCGACTGGACGCCCAATACCAACCACACCGGCGTCTATGTGGCTTCCCAGAAGGGTTACTACAAGGATGCCGGCCTTGACGTGGAAATCGTCCAGGGTCCCGAGAACGGTGCGGACTCGCTCGTGGCCACCGGCGAGGCTCAGTTCGGCGTCTCATTCCAAGACACGATGGCTTCCTATGTCTCCGGCGACTCCGTGCTGCCGGTCACGGCGGTGGCCGCCATCATCCAGCACAACACCTCGGGCATCATCAGCCGCAAGGACAAAGGCATCACGGGCCCTGCCAAGATGATGGACCATACCTATGCCACCTGGGAGATGCCCATCGAGCAAGGCGTGATCCAGCGCTGCGTCGAGGCAGACGGCGGCGATTTCTCGCGCGTTCAGATGGTTCCCTCCACGGTGACCGACGAGGTGACGGCGCTTCAGACCGACCAGGTGGATGCCATTTGGATTTACTGGGCGTGGGCGGGCGTGAAGTGCCAGCTCGCAGGAATCGACTACAACTACTTCGCGTTTGCCGATATCGACCCCGTCTTTGACTTCTACACGCCGGTCATCATCGCTAACAACGACCTCATCGACTCCGATCCGGATGTTGTCCAGGCGTTTGTAGACGCGACGCGCAAGGGCTACGAAGACTGCATCTCCGACCCCGACGGCGCGGCCGAGGTGCTTCTTGCGGCGGCTCCCGAGCTGGACTCCGAGCTTGTCCATGCAAGCCAGGAGTATCTGGCCGACCAGTATCAGGCCGATGCGCCCAGCTGGGGCGAGATCGATCAGAGCCGTTGGGATGCCTTCTTCTCCTGGGTGTCCGAGCAGGGCTTCGCTCCCGAGATTGCTTCCGGCGCGGGCATGACGGATTCGTTTATTGCCTAGCGTCGCGGGCGGAAGAGGGGAGTAGCCAGTATGGCTAGGCTCGAAGTAGAGAACGTATCGGTTGCATTCGATGGGCTCAAGGTGCTCGACGACGTGAGCCTTGTTGTAGATTCCGGCGCGGCTGCCTGCTTGCTCGGCCCGTCGGGATGCGGAAAGACCACGCTGTTCCATGTGGTCGCAGGGCTCTCGCTGCCGGACACGGGGCGGGTGATGCTTGACGATGCCGATATCACCGGACATCCCGGAAAGCTCGCCTACATGCTTCAGAAGGACCTGTTGTTGCCGGAGAAGACCATCGTCGACAACGTGTCTCTTCCCCTCATCCTTCGCGGGGTTCCGCGTCGTGAGGCTCGTGCGAAGGCGCTTGAGTACTTTGATACCTTTGGGCTCGCGGGTACAGCCGATCGCTGGCCTGCCGAGCTCTCGGGAGGCATGCGTCAGCGCGCCGCGCTTCTGCGCAGCTATCTCTTCTCGCAAAAGTTCATGCTCCTTGACGAGCCGTTCTCGGCGCTTGATGCCTTTACCAAGGCGGATATGCATACCTGGTTTCTCGACGTCGCCGAACGGTTTGGCACCACGGCGCTCATGGTCACGCACGACATCGACGAGGCCCTTGAGATAGCGGACGTGATCTACGTCATGAGGGGTGCTCCGCAGGCGGGCGAGCCGACGCGTATTGTGGGTGCAGAGCACATCGTGTGTCCGCGCGGCGAGCGGTCCGGCTACACCCTCACCGAGGAGTTTCTTGAGCATAAGCGTCGTGTTCTTGACCTGTTGGGCCGCGGATAGCACGACGAAGACGGGCGGCAGGGGATGAGCATGTGCACTGCCGCCCGCCTGTTGTCTGTTAGCTGACTGCTGGCGAGCGGGGATTCATCGTAGCGGGACTGCTGGCCGTAATGGCTGGGACCCATCGCCGCGGCGTCTGCCGGTTGTGGTGGTGTCGAAGGCCTGTTGGTTGTGGTGGCTGAGGGCCTGCTGCTGCGAGGCTCGCTGCTGGTCAAATTGCGCGCCCGCTGGGCAGGGATAAGCGATTGGGACACCCACGTGGTCAATTTGTCCGCCTGCTGGGCATTGCGAGGGCGGAAGGGGAGGGCCTCTGGTCGATTTGGTCGACCCCTGGGCATGCATTTCGCGATCGGGTGACGCTCCAGGTCAATTTCCTCGCCTCCTGGGCAGACATGCTCCCTTCCGAAGGGCGTTTGCGGCTCCAGGGAGCACCGGGGATGCCCAGGCGGCGCCGGTTTTGACCATCCGCATCCCCACGCGGCATGGCCCATGCCCAGCCCTCGCCCGAATTGACCACACTTGCATCTCCGGTGTCTCTCGAGTACCCAGCGGGCCACAGTTTTGACCATCGACTCGCCCCGATTACGTCGAGCTTACCCAGCGGGCAGCATTCTTGACCATCAGCTCGTTCTACATGTGCCGAGCAGGCCCAGAGGGCGAGGAAAATGACCAAGCGGGGTGCAGCACGTTGGCGAGAAGCGCCCTCAAGGAGCTGGCTTTGGAGGCCAGAGATCCCATCGCACGGGGATCCATCGCAGTGAACCTTATCTCGCTGCTGTGCAGGCAAGATCGGGCGCACGCGAAAAGGGGGCTCCGGACGAACCGGAGCCCCCTTCTGCACCATAGGGTATGAAAACCCGCGTGCCGTCTGGCAGCTGTCTTCTGGTAGCTGTCTGGTAGCCATGCAGCCCTGGCGCGCGTTACTCGGCCATCTGGGCCTGGACGGCGGTGATGGCGACGACGCCCACGATGTCGTCGGCAGAGCAGCCGCGGCTGAGGTCGTTCACCGGCTTGGCGATGCCCTGCAGGATGGGGCCGTACGCCTCGGCCTGGCCGAAACGCTGGACCAGCTTGTAGCCGATGTTGCCGGTCTCGAGGTTCGGGAACACGAGCACGTTGGCATGGCCGGCCACGGTGGACTCGGGAGCCTTCAGCTTAGCGACTTCGGGCACGATGGCGGCGTCAAGCTGAAGGTCGCCGTCGATGGCGAGCTCGGGAGCCTTGTCCTTGGCGAACGCGGTGGCCTCCTGGACCTTCTTGGCGGTGTCGCCGCCGGCCGAGCCCATGGTGGAGTAGGAGAGCATGGCGACCTTGGGCTCGACGTCGCCCATGAAGGTCTTGAAGGAGTTAGCAGAGGCGATGGCGATCTCGGAGAGCTCGTCGGAGGTCGGGTCGATGTTCAGGCCGCAGTCGGCGAACACGAGCGTGCCGTCGGCGCCGAACTCGGGCGTCTTGGTGCACATGACCATGAAGGCCGAGACGAGCTTGGTGCCCGGGGCGGTCTTCAGGATCTGCAGCGCCGGGCGCAGGGTGTTGGCGGTGGAGTGGCAGGCGCCGGAGACGAGGCCGTCGGCATCGCCCATCTTGACCATCATGGTGCCGTAGTAGGTGGCGTCCATCATCTGGGCGCGGGCCTGCTCGATGGTCACGCCCTTCTTGGCGCGCAGCTCGGCGAACTTCTGGGCATAGGCCTCATGCTTGGGAGCGGTCGGCGAGGTGGGGTCGATGACGGTGACACCCTCCACGTCGATCTTCGCCGGGTCGCCCAGGATCACGAGGTTCGCAAGGCCTTCGGCAACGATCTTCTTCGCCGCCTCGATGGTGCGCGGGTCCTCGCCCTCGGGCAGGACGATGGTCTTCATGTCCGCCTTTGCGGCAGCCTTCATACGGGATAGGAAATCGCTCATGGATTCTCCTCGAAATCGGGCTCTCCTCACCGGGCGAAGCGCTTCCATACCCTTTGAGCTGGGAGGAAGCTCTGTCGTTGGGGCAGGTTGAGCTTTCCTTGTGTGGCAGGGCATATTATACGTCCGACAGCGCTATAATCCCTCTAACAATTGGCGCCATGCGTCCAAAGACGGTTAGTCGAGCCTGCGAGGAGCAGCGATGCAGATTCATTCTGGTCTACCTGAGTCATTCAACCCCGACCTGTACGACATGATCGTGGTGGGGGCTGGCTACGCCGGTTCCGTGTGCGCCCGGCGCCTTGCCGAGAGCGCGGGGTTCCGCGTAGCGGTGCTCGAGCGCCGCAACCATATCGCGGGCAACGCTTACGACTATGAGAACGAGGACGGCATCCTCGTGCACCTGTATGGTCCGCACATCTATCACACCTACAACGAGCGCGTCCACACCTTCCTGTCGCGCTTCACCAAGTGGACCGACTACCAGCACAAGGTGCTTGCCAACATCCATGGCACGCTCATGCCGGTGCCGTTCAACCACACGTCGCTCAAGCTTGCGTTTGGCGACGAGCGCGGCGAGCAGCTCTATCGCAAGCTCGTGGACACCTTTGGTGAGAACAAGAAGGTTCCCATCATGGAGCTGCGCAAGAAGAACGACCCCGACCTCCAGGAGGTCGCGGACTACGTGTACGAGAACGTCTTTTTGCACTACACCATGAAGCAGTGGGGTCAGACCCCCGACGAGATCGACCCGTCGGTCACCGGCCGCGTCCCCGTCTTCATCGGCGACGACGACCGTTACTTCCCGCAGGCGCCGTACCAGGGCATGCCTGCTGCCGGTTACACGGCGCTGTTCGAGCACATGCTCGATCACGACCTCATCGACGTCTTCTGCGACGTCGACGCGCGTGACATCTTCGAGATCGGCGAGACCAACGTCAATGTGTGCGGCAAGTGCTACGGCGGCGAGATCGTCTACACCGGTCCGCTCGACGAGCTGTTCAACCTCGATTTGGGCGCGCTGCCGTACCGTACGCTCGACATGAAGTTCGAGACGCTGGATATGGATCAGTTCCAGCCCGTCGGCACCGTGAACTACACCACGAGCGAGGACTTCACCCGCATCACCGAGTTCAAGAACATGACCGGTCAGGTGGTTCCGGGCAAGACGACCATCATGAAGGAGTACAGCCACGCCTACGAGCCGGGCAGCGGCCAGACTCCCTACTATGCGATCATCGACCCCAAGAACCAGGAGCTCTACGAGCGCTATCTGGACCGCGTCCAGAACCTCACCAACTTCCATCCGGTGGGTCGTCTGGCCGAGTATCGTTACTACGATATGGACGCCGTGACCGCCTCCGCGCTCGAGCTCTCGGATGAGATCATCGCCTGCCATGCGTAAAATCATCACGTTTGGCATTCCCTGCTATAACTCGGCGGGGGACATGGATCGCTGCATTACCTCGATTCTCGAGGGCAGTAGCTATTCGGGTGACATCGAGATTATCATCGTCGACGACGGCAGCAAGGACGAGACCCCTGCCAAGGCCGACGAGTGGGAGGCACGCTATCCGGGCATCATCCGCGCGGTGCATCAGGAGAACGGAGGCCACGGCATAGCTGTGCTCTCTGGACTTCGTGAGGCCCAGGGCATCTACTACAAAGTGGTCGATTCCGACGACTGGCTGGATAGCGCGGCGCTCTCTACCATGCTGTCCATCCTGCGCGGATTCGTTCAACGCGGCACGCGTGTCGACCTCTTTATCTCGAACTACGTGTACGAGAAGGTCTTTGAGCATAAGCACACCGCCATCAGCTATCGCTCGGCGTTGCCGCGCAAGAAGATCTTCACGTGGGATCAGATCGGCCGGTTCCGTCCCGACCAGAATCTGCTCATGCATAGTCTGTGCTATCGCACCGACGTGCTGCGCTCGGCCAACCTTCCGCTGCCGGCGCACACGTTCTACGTGGATAACATCTATGCCTATGTGCCGTTGCCGCTGTGCCACACGCTCTATTATGCCGATATCGACCTGTATCGGTACTTCATCGGCCGCGAGGGCCAGAGCGTCAACGAGTCGACCATGGTCAAGCGCCTGGATCAGCAGTTCCGCGTCACGCGCATCATGATGAGGTCTTATCATCTGTTTGACGACGTGAAGAGCTCGCGGCTGCGGTCCTACATGATGGGTTACTTCACCATGATGATGACCATCTGCTCGGTGTTCACGAAGCTTTCGGACGACCCTGCCATGCCGGACAACCTTAAGCAGCTGTGGGCCGATTTGCGAGCGTTCGACGAGCGCATGTATCGCCATGCCCGGTGGGGTCTTCTGGGAGTCGGCACCAACCTGCCGACCAAGGTGGGAGACAAGGTCACCATCGGCATCTACCACCTGGCGGGTAAGATTTTTAAGTTCAACTAGAAAAAGCGCCACGTATGTCACGTGGCGCTTTTTGTATCTGCATATTTCGCGGGTCGCGAGAAGGGTGAGGCCGTAACGGCTGGGTTGAACCGTGTCGGTAGGGCCGTATTGCGGCAAGCCGCTAGGCAAGGTCGCGGGCGGCGGGAATCCCGTGGAGCGAGGTCGCCTCGGTGACGCCGGCAACGAGCGCGGACTCGAGGGCGCGCGTCGCCGCAAGTCCGATGATATCGAGCGGCAGCTCCTCGTCGAGGGTCCCGGAGGCAAGCACATAGATGGTGTCGCCGTCGTTGGTGGTGTGCGTGGGACGAATGACGTGAGCATAGGCATCTGCTGCCATCTGGGCGACCTTGGTCGCCTGTGCCTTGGTGAGACGGGCGTTGGTGACGATGCACGAGATGGTGGTGTTGGTGCGGTCGAGCGGCATGCGCGTCGCTGCGCCCTGCCCAAGCATCGCTTCCTCCATGCTTGCGATTTCATGGGAGTCCGGAGCGGTGCGCATTCCGGCGATAGGTGAGAGCGTCGCGGGGTCGACGACGTTTCCGCAGGCGTTCACGACGGCGACGGCACCTACCGTAAGGTCGCCCACGGCGATGGCCCGCGCCCCCAGACCGCCCTTCATGGCGCAGGCGGGACCGTTGAGCTTGCCGACAGTGGCACCGGTTCCAGCGCCCACGACGCCTTCGGCAATCGGCTCGCCTGCATGTGAGAAGGCCGCGCGCGTGGCCTCGATGCCCTCAGCGACGCCGGGACGTATGGTGGCATCGCCGAAGGCGAGATCAAAGATGCAGCTCGAGCAGACGATGGGGACGAGCGCCGCCCCGGTGTCCAGTCCGATGCCGCGTGCTTCAAGCTCGCGCGCTACGCCAGATGCGGCTTCGAGTCCAAAGGCCGATCCGCCCGATAGGCAGACGGCGTGGACCACATTGACCGTGTTTTCGGGTTTCAGCAGATCGGTCTCGCGCGACGCCGGAGCGCCTCCGCGCACATCGACGCCCCCGGTGGCACCCTGAGGGGCGACGATGACGGTGCAACCGGTTCCCGCCTCGCGGTTGGTGCTGTGTCCAATAAGAAAACCGTCGACTTCGTTGATGCCGATGGTGCGATATGCGGTGTCGGTCATGGGCTTCCTTCCAATAACGGTTTGGGGCGGTTCGAGCTGTGAGATTCCTGCCCTGTTGTTGTGCTATCTGTGCCGGAGACGTCGCCGTCCAATGGCAGGCGATCGGGCGGTGCTGTGCGTCAGGTGGGTCCCTACGCGTGGGTGCTCCCCGCCGTAAGCTGGTCGATGGCTCGAGCGACGCGGGCGATTGGAAGCCCGACGACGTTGTAGAAGTCGCCGTCGATTTTGCGCACGAGCATGCGTCCGCCCGTGCCCTGAATGCCGTAGGAGCCTGCCTTGTCGAGCGGCTCGCCGCTGGCGACGTACCGCTCGATCTCATCATCGGACAGGGGATAGAACGTGACGTCGGTGACTTCGACGAAGCCGATGGATGTCCCGTCGGCTTCGTCGCTTGAATCCGTTTCCTGTGCTGCATATTCCGGCTCGCAGCGCATCACGTATGCTCCCGTCATGACCTGGTGCGTCCTGCCGGAGAGGCGTCTCAGCATATGACATGCGTCGTTCGCGTCGAGCGGCTTGCCCAGGATCGCGCCGTCGATGGCGACCACGGTATCGGCGGCAACCACGAGCTCGCCCGGTTGGGCATGAGCGGACGCCACCGCATGCGCTTTCAGGCGCGAAAGGCGGCCGACCAGCTCTGCCGGCCCCTCGTCGGGAAGGGCCGTCTCATCGATGTCTGCCGGGATGGTCTGGAAGTCGTAGCCCGCCTCGCGCATGAGTTCGACGCGGCGGGGAGACTGCGAGGCAAGAATCATAGCTGGATGCTCTCACGAACCTTCTCGACGGCCTTCTCGCCGGCGATGTCCTTCAGAATCGCAAGCGCGAAGGGCAAGGCCTGTCCCATGGCGGATGCCGTGATGATGTTGCCGTCGACGACGACCGTCTTGGGTCCGGCAAACGTGCCGGCGGGAAGCGAGCTCTCAAAGCCTGGGAAGCAGGTCGCCTTGCGGCCGATGAGCAGGCCGAGCTCGCCCAGAATGGACGGTGCGGCGCAGATGGCCGCCACGTGCTTGTTGGCGGCAAACTCGCTCACCAGCTCGCAAACGCGCTGGTCGCGGCGCAGGTTGCTGGCACCGGGCATGCCGCCGGGCAGCACGATGTAGTCGTATTCGGACATGTCGACCTCGTCGAGGGTGTAGTCGCACACGATGTTCACCTGCTGGGCGCTCACCGCCTCGCGGGTGGCCATGATCGAGATGAGCGAGGCGCGCACGCCGCCACGGCGCAGTACGTCGAGTGCGGTCAGACACTCGATGGTCTCGAATCCATCGGCAACCAAGATGGCAACAGCAGACATGGGAAATCCTTTCGACGCGGTACATCAACTGCGCTTATACCCAAATAGGCACGCCAATGCGGGCGCTGGGGGCAAGCGGCATCACTTGTTACGTGTAAGGTGGACGACCGTCTCGCAGTGGAAGGTCTGGGGGAAGAGGTCGACCGGCGTGACGGAGACGGGGCGGAACGTGCCGTCGCTGCGGAAGCGCGCAAGGTCGCGTGCGAGCGTTGCGGGATCGCAGGAGACATAGGCCACGTCGCGCGCCGAGGTGGACGCGATGAGCGAGACCGCCTCGGGCGCAAGGCCAGCGCGTGGCGGGTCGACCACGAGCACGTCTGCGTCTTGGTCGGGAAACTCGCGCACGGCGTCGCCGCCGATGACGTCGACGTTGTCCAGGTGTGCGGCGTCGATGTTGTGACGCAGGTCGCGCACGGCAGGGCCGTATGCTTCGACCGCGGCAACGTAGTCCGCGCGACGGGCGAGCGGCAGGGTAAAGGTGCCCGCCCCGCAGTACAAGTCGATGGCGAGGTCTTCGGGGCCGGGTTTGAGGGCGTCCATGACCAGGTCGATAAGGATCTCCGCTGCCGGGGTGTTTACCTGGAAGAACGAGGGCGCCGAGATGCGCATGCGCTCGCCCGCGATCTGCTCGGTCCAGGAACCGGTGCCGGCGAGGAGCTCGACCTTGCTCACGCGGCGCGCTCGCTGCTCACCCTTGGTCATGACGCGCACGATGCCTGTCGGCGACAGGGCGTCTTCAAGCACGCGAGACACGTGGGCGCGGGGGAAGGAGCCGGTGGGCGTCCAGAGGGCGACTTCAAGAGCGCCGGTGCGGCGGCTTGCGCGCACGCCGACGCGTTCGAGCGAAAGGTCGCGTGAGTTGCCCAGGTAGCCCAGGGCTCCGGCAACCGCCTTGATGGCGCGGGGATATGCCTGCTCAAAGAGGGGGCAGGAGTCCACCGAGATGATCTGGTTGGGGTCGAGGCCGTGCATGCCCAGACGCATGCGGCCGTTCGAGAAGGACGGCGCGAGTTCAACCTTGTTACGGTATCCCCAGGCATCCTTCGTGTAGCGGATGGGCTGCACGAGCTCGGCAACCTCGTCGTGGTCAAACTTGCCGATGCGCTCGAGAGCCGAGCGAAGGTTGTCCTCCTTGGCGGCGAGCTGCGTGTCGCGCTTGAGGGCGCCCCAGGGGCATCCGCCGCACACCCCCACAAAGGGGCAGGGGGCTTTGGTGCGATGGGGCGAGGGTTCCAAGATCTCTTCGGCGGTGGCGCGGATGAGCGAGACGTCTTCCCGGTCCACGCGCGCCTCTACGACATCGCCCGCAACGGCCCCCGAGACGAAGGCAGCCTTGCCGTCCTCGGTGTGAGCGAGGCCGTCCGGTCCGTAGGCCATGCGTTCGATGGTGAGTCTCATGGATATCCCTTTCTGCGAAATCGTCGTCTGGACAAGTGTAGCGTGTTCGTCGTGGTCGCAGGCGCATGGCCTCTGAGCGCAAAAGAAAACCGCCGTGGCGGCGCGGGCGGCGAACTGAGAGGGTGCTTTTCGTACGTTGCCAGGACGTCCACGAAAAGCGCCCGATGCTGTTACGCACCGGGCGCTTGGCAAGCGCGATCGTTGGTAAGGCTACGCAGCGCGGGGGTGAGCGATGGTGGGACCGCCCGTGTGCGCCTTTACTGTCGACCCGACGAGTCGGCGTTGCCGCGAATGAGCGTCTTGATGCCCAGGCCGATGAGGGCAAGGCCCGTGCGCAGCCGTCCGGGCTGGCGCTTGGCCAAGGTCGTGCGCGTGGCGGCGGCGCTTGAAGCCGGCGTCTTGGGCGCGTCGGTTGCCGGCTGAGAGCCGGTGGGCTGCTCGGGCTCGATGAGCGTTGCCTGGACGGGAATCTCACTCGTGGGCTGTGGTGAGGCCGGCGCCGGGGAAGAGGTGTGCTCGGGGCGCGCGGAGGACGTGGCCTCGTCAGCCATCGGCTTCGAAGGAGTCACTTCGGGCGCTGGGGAGGCGGACTCGGCGGCAGAGGTGGCCTCGGCGGCAGGCGCGGCGGTCGAGGCCACCTCGGTGTCAGCGGCCGGCTGAGCCGGCGCATCCGCATCCGTCGATGCTGCCTTCGGAGTCGTGTCAGCGTCCTCAGCTGCAGCGGTCGGCTTCAAGCACTCGACCTCGCCCTCTGAGGCGACGTGCTTAGCCTCGGCGGCATGCTCGCGGGTCTCCTCCTCGGCGGCACGCAGCGTCTCGGCCGCGGCCTCGCGCTCCTGCTCACCCACGGCCACCTTGGCATGGTGCGCCTTGCGTGCCTCTTCGGCGGCCGCGGCGCGGGCATATGCCTGAGCCAGCAGGAATTCCTGCGAGTTGAAGGGCTTCTCGCCTTCGGCGAGCTTGATCTTCTCCCATTCGCCCGTGCTGGAGAGCTCACGCGCCTTCACGTTGTCGTCAAGCTGGGCTTGGACATAGCCACGTACCAGCTCGCGGCAGGCAGGGTCCAGCACCGGATAGGCAATCTCTACGCGGTGCTCGGTGTTGCGGGTCATCATGTCGGCGGAGGACAGGTAGATGATGTCCGCATCGACGCCGAAGGAGTACACGCGTGCGTGTTCCAGGAAACGGCCCACGATGGAGCGGATGTGTACGTTCTCGGTCTTGCCGGGAATGCCGGGCAGCAGACACGAGATGCCGCGGATGATCATCTCCACCTGCACGCCTGCCTGCGAGGCCTCGACGATCTTGTCGATGATCTCGCGGTCGGTGAGGGAGTTCATCTTGAAGAACACGCGGGCGGGTTCGCCGGCAAGCGCGCGCTCGATCTCGCGGTTGAGGCCGTTCATGACCATGGGCTTGAGGCCCGCGGGAGCGACTCCCAGATAGCGGTAGTGCCCGCGCAGGTTGCCAAGCGCCAGGTTGCGGAAGAACGAGTTGGCGTCCTCTCCGATGCCGGGATGCGCGGTCATGAGCATGAAGTCGGAGTACAGGCGCGCCGTCTTCTCGTTGAAGTTGCCCGTGCCCAGCAGCGTGATGCGGGTGAGCGCCATGCCGTGGCGATAGGTGAGCTGGCAGATCTTGGAGTGGCATTTGAAGCCCTCGGAGCCGTAGATGACGGTGCAGCCGGCCTCCTCCAGGCGCTCGGCCCACTCGATGTTGTTCTGCTCGTCGAAGCGCGCGCGAAGCTCCATGAGCACCGTGACCTCTTTGCCGTTTTCCGCGGCGTCGATGAGCGCCTCGCAGAGTCGCGACTGCTTGGCCACGCGGTACAGCGTGATGCGCATGGAGATGCAGGCCTCGTCAAAGGCGGCCTCGTGCATGAGGTCAAGCAATGTGTTCATGGATTCGTACGGGTAGAACAGCAGCTTGTCGCCTTCGATCACCTGGTCACAGATGCGCCGGCCGGGCTGGAACATGGGGCTCGGCTGCGGACGGAACGGGGTGAACAGGAGCTCGGAGCGCGAGGTCTCGGGCAGATGGCTCTCGAGGCTGTAGACGTAGCCCAGGTCCAGCGGGATGTCACGCACCATGACGGCGCGGCTCGTGAGGTCGAGGGACTTGCGGATGGTCTTGAGCGTGGAAGGCTCGAGCGAGCCGCTCACGTTGAGGCATACCGGCTGCAGGCGTAGGCGCTTCTTCAGGATGCGCTTCATGTGCAGGCGGTAGTCCTCCTCTTCCTCGACGCCCTCTCCGTCCGGATCGATATCGGCGTTGCGAATCACGCGGATCACGGCGCGGTCGAGCGGGGTGTAGGAACCAAAGCAGCTGTTCAGGCACGTGAGGATGATGTCTTCGAGCAGGATGTAGCGATACTCGCCAGGGGCGCTTGGAATCTCGACGACACGGTTCATCGACGAGGGGATCTCGATGAGTCCCAGCAGGCGTCCCTCGTCCACGCTGTCCAGCCCGCAAGCCAGGTACAGCGCGCCGTTGCGCAGGTTGGGGAAGGGGTGGCGCGGGTCGATGACCAGCGGCGAGATGATGGGGGAGACGTAGGACTGGAAGTAGCGCTCCACGAAGGTCCGCTCGTCGCCAGCCAGGTTGTCGGGCGTGACGCGATGGACGCCCCACGATGCCAGGCTCGACTCGATGGAGTGGAAGACGCCCGTGGCGCGCTCCATGAGCGGCGGCAGCGTTTCGAAGACGCGGTCGATCTGCTCGGACGGCGTCATGTTGCTCTTGTTGTCCACGGGCTGGCGCTTCAGGGTGGCAAGGTCCGAAAGCCCGCCGATGCGGATCATGAAGAACTCGTCCAGGTTGGACTCGAAGATGGCGACGAACTTGATGCGCTCGAAGAGCGGTACCGTGGTGTCGAACGCCTCGTCCAGCACGCGGTTGTCAAACCGCAGCCAGCTGAGCTCGCGGTTTTGGGTGTAGGAGAAGTCATAGCGTTCGGACCGCGGAATCTCGGTCACGCCGCCCTTGTGCTTCTTGTCGCCTTTGTCCTTCGCTTTCTTGTCGGCCTTCGCTGCCATGGTCTCCTCGTCTCACGCGGCGCCACGCCGCGACGTCGTGAACATTTGACTGCCGTTGCGCCTCAGGGGCACAACGGGGTTACATGAAAGTATAGTCCTCCCTTTATACGGCGTTCGAAGGCAGGCGGGCTCGTCGGACACAAAGCTTTATGAAAGCCTTACGTGGGCAGGGGGCGTGTCTGCATGTGTTTCGTCCTCACGTGTGAGCGGGGCTTTCGGACGGGTATGCTCATGCCTCGGCGGCGGTCGCGCCGTCGGGGCCAATGCGGCTTGGAGGGCAAGCGGTCCAAATGGGCCCGCAAACGGTTGCAGAGAGGGGATTATTGAATATTATTCCTAAAAACCTGAATTGCTATAAACGGGAATAAGGGTCGGCCGTTTCTGCCCACAAACTCATAAAGGAGGAAACATTATTCAGAAATCAGATTAAAATATACAAAAGAAATCACCACGGAATCTTTACAAAAAAGAATTCAAGCACGTAAATGCGCTTTATTGTACAAGAGTGTCTTATGGGCATTTGTTACATAATATACCGTTCCCGTTCGCTTTTATACCGTTCAGGGGCAAGTGCGACAACAGAGGCGATTCTGGATATATCTATGGATGTCGGTACACACCGCCCTCACGGATAGGGCGAGACCAACGGTCCCCTCGGGGTCCTGACAGAAAGGTAGGAGGACGATGACCAAAGGCTTGCATGTGACAAGTGAGATTGGCGCCCTGAAAAAGGTGTGCCTACATCGCCCGGGCGACGAGCTTCTCAACCTTCCGCCCGACGAGCTTGAACGGCTGCTCTTCGATGACGTCCCGTTTCTGGAGGTAGCCCAGCAGGAGCACGATACCTTCGCTCAGATCCTGCGCGACCAGGGAGTTCAGGTTCTCTATCTCGAGCAGCTCATGGCAGAGGCGCTCGACGCCGTGCCCGAAGCGCGCGAGGAGTTTCTCAATCAGTGGCTTGCCGAGGCGGGCATAAAGGGCAAAATCGCTCCCGCCGCCGTGCGCGAGCTGCTTGAGTCCATCACGGACAACCTCGAGTTCGTCAAGAAGACCATGGCCGGTATCACCAAGGCCGAGGTCGAGCTTCCGCTTACGAGCTCTGTCACTCTCGACTCTCTGGTAAACGTCGAGACCGAAAGTGACCTGCTTGTCGACCCGATGCCCAACCTGTACTTCACGCGTGACCCGTTCGCCGTGGTGGGCAACGGAGTCAACCTCAACCGCATGTACTCCGTGACCCGCAACCGCGAGACCATCTACGGCAAGTACATCTTCAAGTATCACCCCGACTATAAGAACACGTCGCTCTACTTCCGTCGCGACTCCTCGTTCCACACCGAGGGCGGCGACGTGCTCAACATCAACGAGCATACCATCGCGGTGGGCATCTCGCAGCGCACCCAGGCGGCGGCGATCGACGTCATGGCACAGAACATGTTCTGGAACTCCGACTCCAAGATCGACACGATCCTGGCGTTCAACATCCCGGTGTCCCGCGCCTTCATGCACCTCGACACGGTGTTCACGCAGATCGACGTGGACAAGTTCACCATTCATCCTGCCATCATGGGCACCCTGCAGGTGTTCAAGCTCACCCCGGGCAAGAATCCCGGCGAGGTCGAGATCAAGGAGACCACCGACACGCTCGAGCACATCCTGGCCCGCGCCCTGGGCATCGACGCGGTGAAGCTCATTCCCTGCGGTGGCGGCGACCCCATCGCGGCGGCGCGCGAGCAGTGGAACGACGGTTCCAACACCCTCGCGGTGGCGCCCGGCAAGATCTGCGTGTATCAGCGCAACACCGTCACCAACGACGTCCTCTACAAGGAGGGGATGGAGCTGCTCGTGGTGCCCTCGGCAGAGCTCTCCCGCGGCCGTGGCGGCCCGCGGTGCATGAGTATGCCGTTCTGGCGCGAAGACCTGTAATGACGGCCTCCCCAGGTACCGCACCTTGCCGCTCAATCGTCGGTCGGCGCCCTTAGGCGTCCTCCCTCCTCTTTCACGGCAATCTGCGGCACCTGGGAAGCCCTGTGGGTGTCCGGGGCTGACTGTAGTGGCCCCGGAAGGCCCTGGTGGTGTTGGGGCCGAATCGATGGGTCCCAAAACCCCGTTGTTTCCATTGCAGATTGGATCTCGTAAGAGTGCGACTGCGGTTATTCTGATTCTTTGGGCGAATTCGCCCTCAATGCACGGACCCTGATACGAAAGGAACGAACATGGGTGTGAACCTCTCCGGTCGCAGCTTCCTGCGCCTCCTCGATTTCACGACTGAAGAGATCGAGTACCTGCTCAAGCTCTCTCGCAACTTCAAGGACCTCAAGCGCACGGGCACCCCGCATCGCTACCTCGAGGGTAAAAACATCGTCCTGCTGTTCCAGAAGACCTCTACGCGCACCCGTTGCGCCTTCGAGGTCGGCGCCATGGACCTCGGCATGGGCGTGACCTACCTCGATCCGGGCAGCTCGCAGATGGGCAAGAAGGAGTCCATCGAGGACACCGCCCGCGTGCTTGGCCGCATGTATGACGGCATCGAGTTCCGCGGCTTTGCCCAGGAGGACGTCGAGGAGCTCGCCGCCAAGTCCGGCGTGCCGGTGTGGAACGGCCTCACCGACCTGTGGCATCCCACCCAGATGCTCGCCGACGTCCTGACCATTCAGGAGAACTTCAACTACGACATCAAGGGTAAGACCCTCGTCTTCATGGGCGATGCCAAGAACAACGTGGCGCGTTCGCTCATGGTCGTCTGCGCGAAGCTCGGCATGAACTTCGTTGCCTGCGGTCCGGCTGAGTGCATGCCCGCCGACGACGTGGTCGAGGCCTGCAAGCCCATCGCTGCCGCCAACGGCTGCACCATCACCCTCACCGAGGACCCCAAGGCCGCCTGCACCGGCGCACACGTGATCTACACCGACGTATGGGTCTCCATGGGCGAGCCCGACGAGGTCTGGACCGAGCGCATCAGCCAGCTCGAGCCCTATCGCGTCACCCAGGAGCTCATGGATCTCTCCGATCCTTCTTCGATCTTCCTGCACTGCCTGCCGAGCTTCCACGACACCAATACCACCACCGGTGCTGAGATTGCCAAGAAGTTCGGCGTCACCGAGATGGAGGTCACCGACGAGGTCTTCGAGGGGCCGAAGTCCAAGGTCTTCGATGAGGCCGAGAACCGCATGCACACCATCAAGGCTGTCATGTACGCGACGCTGAAGTAGCGCGTCCGGAAGCTCCGGGTCCGTCGACTTCCTGACGGGTTCGACGGACCCGTTGCGCGCTGCTCTCTGAATGGATTTGCACGGCACGGCTGAGGGCGAGCGCGCTTGAAACAATGTGAACAGAAAGGAGGATGAGAATATGGCCGCTGCTCAGAAGAAAAAGCGTGGTATGCTATCTTCTTTTACCATTCTTCTTATCCTGCTTGGCATCGTTGCCATCATTACCGCCATCGTCGCCGGATTCTCTCCCGACGTTACGGCAGCAAAGTTCAGCGACTTCTTTACCGCGCCGGTGAAAGGCTTTGCCGACGCCTTGCCAGTATGTCTGTTCGTTATGATCCTCGGTGGCTTTTTGGGCATGATGACCGAGACGGGTGCCCTCGATAACGGCATCGCTGTTTTGGTCAAGAAGCTCAAGGGCAACGAGCTCATGATCATTCCCGTCCTTATGATCATCTTCTCGCTGGGCGGTACCACCTATGGCATGTGCGAGGAGACGGTCCCGTTCTATGCGCTGCTCGCCGCAACCATGATGGCCGCCGGCTTTGACCCGCTCGTGGGCGCCGCAACGGTGCTTTTGGGCGCGGGCTGCGGCTGCCTGGGCTCCACGGTGAACCCGTTTGCCGTGGGTGCCGCGGTGGACTCCCTGCGTGGCGTGGGCATCGTGGCCGACCAGACCATCATCATCGGTCTGGGCGCCATTCTGTGGGTCGTCACCACCGCCATCTCGATCTTCTTCGTGATGCGCTACGCCAAGAAGGTCAAGGCCGACAAGGGCTCGACGCTTCTCTCCATGCAGGAGCTCCATGACGCCGAGGAGGCGCACGGTGCGGCTGCTGCCGAGGTCAACAAGGACGTGAAACTCACCGGCCGTCAGAAGGGCTGCCTCATTATCTTCGCCTTCACGTTCGTAGTCATGATTTTGGGTTTCATCCCCATCGGCGACCTTAACCAGGGCGTAGCCGATTTCTTTAATGCCGGCGCGAATTACGAGGAAGTTGTTGACCCCATTACGAGCGACGACCTAGCTGCGGCGTATGACGAGGACAACGGCACCGTGACTACCATGGACGGTGTTGTTGAGGGCACCTCGGCGGCCGAGGTCGAGACCTCGCAAGGTTGGTCCGCCTTCATCACCGGCCTGCCCATCGGCCAGTGGTACTTCGACGAGGCTTCCACGTGGTTCTTCGTCATGGCAATCGTCATCGGTATCGTGGGTGGGCTTTCCGAGAAGCAGATCGTGAACACCTTCATCACCGGCGCCGCCGACATGATGAGCGTCGTTTTGATCATCGCTCTCTCGCGCGGCATCTCGGTGCTCATGGCCACGACCGGCCTTGACCGCTTCGTGCTCGATGCGGCCGCCAACGCGCTCGCCGGCGTCTCGGGCGTGCTCTTTGCCCCGCTGGCATGGCTGCTGTACTTCGGGCTTTCGTTCCTCATTCCGTCGACGTCCGGTATGGCGACCGTTTCCATGCCCATCATGGGCCCGCTTGCGGCGCAGCTGGGCTTCTCGCCCGAGGTCATGGTCATGATTTTCAGCTCCGCGATCGGCGTGGTGAACCTCTTTACCCCGACGTCCGGCGCCATCATGGGTGGCCTTGCCTTGGCGCGCATTGAGTGGACCACGTGGCTTAAGTTCGCCGTGAAGGTCGTCGTGGTGCTCTCGGTGGTATCTGCGGTGATCTGCACCGTGGCGCTTATGGTCATCTAAGACCAGGCGCTTCGGACCGTGGGACGCGGCTTTCCGCGGTGCCCGCCTCCCGTATCGTCTAGCCGGGCGCGGATGAACGCGTTCCGAGCCCGGTGAGACCCTACCTTTCTGCCCCCTCCCGTTCCGTGCGCGGGAGGGGGCGAACGCGTTAGAGCAGCTTGACGAGGGTAGGGCGCGAACGCGTTTGAGCAGCTTGGCGAGGGTAGAGTCCGCTGCCGCTCTCCGGCACATGCATGTCGCGGGCCCCTACGGGGATGGGTTCCGGGCGGGAGAGTACCCGGAACCCGCACTTTTTGTAGTGGACGGACGCCTCCTCCTGCGTGGGTCATGAACAAACACCTCCCTTAGGTATAATCGCGGCGGTGGGTTCGTTCGTGTGGGTTACGGACCCCATAAGACCATCCGTCGAGAGGAGATGCGCCGTGCGCCAGGGATTCAGTAACGAGAAGTACATCGAGCTGCAGGCTGCGCGCATCAAGGAGCGTATCGAGCAGTTCGGCGGCAAGCTGTATCTGGAGTTCGGCGGTAAGCTCTTCGACGACTACCACGCGAGCCGCGTCCTTCCCGGCTTCGAGCCCGACAGCAAGTTCCGCATGCTCAAGAGCCTCGCGTCCGACATCGAGGTCATCATCGCCATCAACGCAAACGATATCGAGAAGAACAAGGCGCGCGGCGACCTTGGCATCACCTACGACGAGGACGTGCTGCGCCTTGCGGACATCTACCGCACGAACGGCCTGGCCGTCGCGGCCGTGGTGCTCACCCAGTATTCGGGTCAGCCTGCCGCCGACGTGTTCCGCCGGCGTCTTACCGACCTCGGCATCACCTGCAAACTGCACTATCCCATCGAGGGCTATCCGCACGACATCGACCTCATCGTCTCCGAAGACGGCTACGGCAGAAACGAGTTTGTCGAGACGTCGCGCCCCCTGGTGGTGGTGACCGCCCCGGGCCCCGGCTCGGGCAAGCTCGCCACCTGCCTGTCGCAGCTCTATCACGAACACAAGCGCGGCGTGGCCGCGGGCTACGCGAAGTTCGAGACTTTCCCGGTGTGGAATCTGCCGCTCAAGCATCCGGTGAACATCGCCTACGAGGCCGCGACGGTCGATCTGGATGACTCCAACATCATCGACCCATTTCACCTGGAGGCCTACGGCAAGACCACTGTCAACTACAACCGCGACGTCGAGGCGTTTCCCGTCGTGCGCGCGCTCATGGAAAAGATTGCGGGGGAGAGCCCCTACCAGAGCCCGACGGACATGGGCGTGAACATGGTCGGTTTCGCGATCACCGACGACGAGGCGTGCTGCGACGCGGCGCGTATGGAGATCGTGCGCCGGTATTTCACCTCGGCGGTGAACGTCAAGCGCACGGGCATGGGCCAGGACCACGTGGACAAGCTCAAGCTCATCATGAAGAAGGCGGGCGTCTCGAAGGATTTCTCGCCCGCCCGGTCTGCGGCGCTTCTGAAGGAGGAGACCACGGGAGCGCCGGTCGGGGCCATGGTGCTGCCGGACGGCACGGTGGTGACGGGCAAGACCTCGACGCGCCTGGGTGCGGCGAGCTCGCTGCTTATGAACGCGCTCAAGTCTGTCACGGGTGTGGATATCGAGCTCGAGGTGATTAGCGACGATGCCATCGAGCCCATCAGCCGACTCAAGACCTCGCAGCTGGGCAGCCGCAATCCGCGTCTGCATCCCGACGAGACGCTCATCGCGCTGTCCATCACCTCGGCCACCAGCGAGGTTGCCGAGCGCGTGCTCGAGGGGCTGCCGAAGCTCCGCGGCTGCGACGCCTTCTTCTCGGTGATAATCTCCGCCACGGACGAGGCGCTGCTCAAGAAGCTCGGCATCAACGTGTGCTGCGAGCCCAAGTTCGAGCGCAGTGGGTATTACCACAAATAGGGGATTACGGGGTCGGCTCGTCGCCGGCCCTTGCTGTAGGGGCCCGGGGTGTCAGAGTCGAGGGATTGATTGCGGGCTGAGCTGTCGCGGCGAAACTGAGCGTCGGCGAGCGCCGTTTTCGCCAACGCTCAGTTTCGCCCCAGAATCGTGGCTCATTCTGGAGTATTGTTGAGCGTTGACGATTACCGGGTGCCGGCAGGAAAGCGTCGAGGTCCAAACATTTCAACCAGGCTCGTAAGGAGACAGATATGGATATGGAGCGGCGTGACGGCGAGGACACACAGGAGGTTGGCGAGGAGGGGTCGTACACCGACCTCAACGCGCGGATCGTCGACCAGTGGGTCGAGGACGGTTGGGAGTGGGGAACGCCCATCTCGCACGAGCGCTACCTGGCGGCGCTTTCGGGCGACTGGTCCATGCTGCTCACTCCCACGCGCGAGGTTCCGCACAGCTGGCTGCCCGACGACATGCGCGGCGTGCGCGTGCTGGGGCTCGCATCGGGCGGTGGCCAGCAGATGCCGCAGTTTGCGGCCATGGGCGCCGAGTGCACGGTGCTCGACTATTCCGAGCGGCAGATCGCGTCGGAGCGCATGGTGGCCGAG
Organism: Collinsella sp. An2; assembly: GCF_002160065.1. Classification (GTDB taxonomy): domain Bacteria; phylum Actinomycetota; class Coriobacteriia; order Coriobacteriales; family Coriobacteriaceae; genus Limicola. Next base: position 21,962 of record NZ_NFJW01000008.1, read on the forward strand.
CGCGAGGGCTACGAGATCCGCTGCGTGCGGGCTGACATGACCCGCCCGCTGCCGTTTGACGACGGGGAGTTCGACCTCATCTTCCATCCGGTCTCAAACTGCTACATCGAGAAGGTCCTGCCGGTGTGGCGCGAGTGCTTCCGCGTGCTGTCGCCGGGTGGCCGCCTGCTTGCGGGGCTCGACAACGGCTTCAACTATGTGGTGGACGACGACGAGGAGCGCATCATCCGCGGACTGCCGTTCAACCCGCTGCGCGACCCCTCGCTCATTCCGGCGGAGTCTCTTCCCGAGTGGGGGATGCAGTTCTCGCATACGCTCGACGAGCAGATTCGCGGCCAGATTCAGGCGGGGTTCCACCTGGTAGACCTCTATGAGGACACGAATGGTGAGGGCCGTCTGCACGAGCTGGGAATCCCTACGTTCTGGGCGACCTACGCGCAGAAGTGATGTCCCGTGCCGTGCGGGGGCTCCGGGTGGGCTGCGGGTGAAAAGAGGCGCCGCGGGCGTTGGCGAACCCCAATCTCTCCGACCTTAACAACGACGGCCGCGCGAGTCCGTTTGAAGGGCCAACGCGGCCGAAGTGATATGGGACGCTTGTGGCGCGGCGTCTACAGCGCCTGCTTGTAGAGTGCTACCAAGTCTTTCTGCGTCGTCATGCGCGGGTTGGCGATGACGTTGACCGTGTTCATGGCGTCTGCAGCCATTTGTTCGAAGTGCTCATCCGTGACACCCACATCGGAGAGATGCTCCGGGATGTTGAGGTCGGCGTTGAGCTTCTTAAGCTCGTCGACAAGCATCTGAGGACGGAACGATGTGACCGGGCCGTGCCCCTCGCGCACGAAGTTGTAGATCTTCTCGTAGCGTCCAGTATCCGCAAGGGCGTTGAACGCAACGACATAGGGCATGAGAATGGCGTTGGCGACGCCGTGAGCCACGCCAAAGTAAGCGCTGACCGGATGGCTCAAAGCGTGGATGTTGCCAAGGCGAGCCCAGGCGAAGGCGATGCCTGCGAGGTTGCTACCCACCATCATGGCGCTGGCGGCCTCGGGGTTTGAGCGGTCTGCGACAAACTTGCGAATGTTGCCGCCGATGAGCTCCATGGCCTTCTCGGCCATGGCGTCGGTGAACGGGGAGGCCTGGCGCGAGACGTAAGCCTCCATAGCGTGAATGAACGCATCGATACCGCAGGAGGCAGCAACGCCTGCCGGGGCGGTCATGATGAGCTCCGGGTCCAAAATGGCGTGAGTGGGAAGGATGTTGTAGCTGATTACCGAGAACTTGCAATTCCGCTTGGTGTCGGTGACCACGGCAGATGCCGTAGCCTCAGATCCAGTGCCCGCTGTTGTGGGGATAGCGAGCAGGGGGAGAATGCGTCCCGGAACCTTATCGGCACCCTCATAGTCGGTGATGCTGCCGCCAAACGTCGCGAGCACGCCGACCGCCTTCGCCACATCCATGGGGCTTCCGCCGCCGAGCGCGACAAGGCTTGTTGCCCCGCTTTCCGCAAAGAGGCGAGCCGCGCTCTCGACCACTTCAACCGTGGGGTTGGGGATTACGTCAAGGAACCGGGTGCACGTGATGCCGGCGTCCTCGATGATGCCGACGACTCTGTCCACAACGCCGATTCCCTCGAGTCCATGGTCGGAAACAAGAAAAACGTGGTCAGAGCCCTCGCCCTTCAAAATATCCGGAATTCGGCTGAGGCTTCCCAGCCCAAATTCGACCGTTTGGGGGATCTTGAAGCTGAACGTGTTCATGAGCAACCTTTCGTACGGTGTGTATCCATGGGCAGTGCCCACCGGGGAGGACGATGGGCACTGCTTGGGGCCTTATAGGCGTGGATAGAACTTAGAAGTGCAGCTCCGTGCGCTGGATGAGGTCCTTCTGCAAAGGCTTGCCGAGCTCGACGAAGTAGGCGGAATAGCCTGCCACGCGAACGAGCATGTCCTTGTAGTCCTCGGGGTGCTTCTGGGCTGCGCGCATCTTGGCGGCACTCATAATGTTGAACTGAACATGCATGGGCTGCCTGCGAATGTAGGCTTCAATGAAGCTGACGAGGTTGTCGCGGCCCTGGGTGCCCGAGACGGCATCTTCGGGGAAGCGCATGTTCATGAGCGTTCCGTTGGAAGCAAGGCTGTGATCGACCTTCGCGAGGGAGTTCACCAGGGCGGTCGGGCCCTCGGTGTCGTGCGAGCCGGCGTCGGTGTGAACAGGGGCCATGTTGTCGGAGATGGGCTCGCCTGCCTTGCGGCCGTCAAGCGTGGCAAAGGTGTTGAGGCCCATGGCCACGTTGGCGTTTACCGAGTAGACACCGGGGTTGAACTGACCACCGCGGCGCGTAGGACGGCCGGCGATGTGGCGGCAGTAGCACTCGAACATCCACTTGAAGAGGTCGTCGGCGTAGTCGTCGTCGTTGCCGTAGTGGTGGACCTTAGAGCTGTTCACGAGCGCGAGAAGCTTCTCGTGGCCCTCCCAGTTGTCCTTCACGCACTGCAAAAGCTCGGCGCCGGTGACCTTCTTCTCGTCGAACATGAGCTGCTTGATGGTGCACAGCGAGTCGGCGCAGGTTCCCATGCCAGCTGCCTGGGGCCCAATGCCGTTGTACTTGGCGCCGCCTTCAACGAGGTCATGGCCGGAGGCCATGCAGTCCTCATAGAAGCCGGAGACGTAGGGGAGCGGCTTGCGGTCGTGGTGGGCGGCGTCGATGATGTTCAGGCTGCTGCAAATCTGGTCGGTCCAGTAAGCAAACTGCTCATCGACGGAAGCCAGAACCTCTTCGAAGGTCTCATAGGTATCAAGGCTGCCGGTGTTGGGTCCAAGCTGCTCGCCAGACTTCAGGCTCTTGCCGCCGTTCAGGACCATCTCCATCATCTTGGGCGTGTTGATGTAGGCGGCGTCATGCCAGCCGTATTCCTTGCCCGGAAGGTCGATTTCAACGCAGCCGACGACGCAGTAGTCGCGCGCCTCTTCGATCGTCATGCCCTTGCGCATCATTCCCTTGATGGCGGGGCCATCGTTGAAGATCTTGGGGTGGCCATAGCCGGCGCGCACGCACTCGACCGTCTTTACAACCAGCTCGTAGGGGGTGTCCTCATGCATGCGGACGGCAACCCACGGGTTCATCATGCGGGTATGGGCGGAAGCCTCGAGCATGAGGAAGGTGAGGTCGTTGGTGGCGTCGTTGCCGTCGCGGTCCACGCCGCCGATGGTGAGGGATTCGCCGCCAAAGCCGCGGCCGTTGCGAACGGCCATGGAGCCAAAGTCCTTGAGCTTGGTCGGGTTGTTCATCTTGACGTACTCGACCTCGATCAGCTCGAGCGCGAACTCCTTGGTGATGGCGCCGCTTTCGATGTCTGCCTTGTAGAAGGGGTAGAGCCACTGGTCCATGCGTCCATAGGAGATGGAGTGGCCGTTGCCCTCGACCTGAATGAGCGCCGTTGCGATCTGGAAGAGCTGAAGGGCCTGCCAGAAGCTCTTGGGCGCGGGGCCGGCGATGGCGTGGCAGTTGGCGGCCATGGCCACAAGCTCCTCGCGACGGGTGTCGTCGGCCTCTTCAGAGGCCTTCTCCTCGCAGAGCTTGGCATAGCGCTCGATATAGGCCTTGGTCGCCTCGTACATGATGATCATGGCCTGATACTCGTCGCGCTTGTCGCCGAACTCAGGGTCGCTGTAGTCGAGCGCGGCCAGGTACTTCTTAGCCTCGTCGATAAGGCCGTCGAAGCCGAGCCTCATGAGACGGGGATAGTCGATGGCGAGGTGGCCGGTGCCCGCGTAGTGGTAGAGGTTGGTCTGGAAGATCTTCTCGCCGACCTCGGAGCCCTTGAGCTGGTCGTGGTCAAGGCGGCAATTGATGATGTCCTCAACCGTCTTGCCCTTCCACCAGGCGCACAGCTCAATAGCCTCCTGGCGCTCCTCCTCGTTGCGGTAATAGAACTGGTCGTGCTCGCGCTCCCAGAAGACCGGCACGTCCTTGGCGAGCTCCTTCTGAGACTCCTTGATGATCCAGTCGACAGAGAACTCGGGGTAGATCGGGGAAGCCTTGGCGGGCGCGGCGATCTCGCCAAGAATCAGGTCCTCGTCGTAGACGAACAGGCTGCAGTTGCGCAGCACGTTGTCAAACGCCCAGGCGCACTGGAGCTTGCGCGGGGCGATCTCGTGCTGCTGGTACGCCTCGGTCACGAGACGAAGACGCTCGACGTCGATGTAGTACTCGCGGTCGAGGAACGTCTGGCGCAGGTGGTTGACACGGGGGAACGGAGACCAATCCTCATGATGGACCTGATAGCCAAGGCTGTAGGTCTTGTCATAAGGCTCGGTTCCGCACGCATCCGTGTGCTGCTGCTTTGCCATGTCAACGGTTTGCATACAAACCCTCCTTTATGGTCCGGCGGGTTTCCCGCCATGGATACCCTATTTCTCGTCGTTGCTTCCCACGCGGCAGCGGATGCCGCGGCTGGCGAAGTACTCTGCAATGTCCTCAACGTGCTTCTGGAACGCTTTGCGCTCGACCTTGATGCCGCGCATGCCGTAGGGCATGCCCAGGGACTGGTATTTCTCAACACCCAGGCGCATAAAGCTCAGCAGCTGGAGTATCTGAATGCGATTGCCCAGCTCGTTTAGGATGAAGTCGGCCGTGGCGGAGATGTTCTTTTCGTCATCGTTGACGCCGGGGATGACAGGGATGCGCACGATGAGATCTGCGCCGGCGTCCACGACGCGCTTTATGTGGTCGAGGATCACCTCGTTGCCCGCGCCGATGTACTCCTTGTGCACCTCGGTGTCCATGGTCTTGATATCGGTAATGAAGATATCGGTCACAGGCAGCACGCGCTCGATGGCGTCCCAGCCCACGTGGAAGGTGGTCTCGCAGCAGGTCTGGACGCCCTCCTTGTGGCAGGCCTCGAACAGCTTTGCCACAAATTCGCTTTGCAGCAGAGGCTCACCGCCCGAGACCGTCACGCCGCCGCCCGATTGCTCGTAATAGTCCTTGTCGGCCATGACGGTCTTCATGCACTCATCCACCGTCATCTCGCGGCCCCACTGCTTGAGGCAGTCCGACGGGCATTCGTCGTAGAGCGGCTTGCAATCGGGGACAAGGCTGTAGTCAATGCGATCGAGCTTGTCCTTTTTGAAGATGAGGCCTTCGGGATGCTCGCAGACATCTATGCAGGCGCCGCATTTGTCGCGACCGATGCACTTGCTGCGGTAAACGCCGTATTGGATGTTGGGATTCCAGCTTTCGGGATTAGAACACCAGCGGCAGTGGAGCGGGCAGCCCTTGAGAAAGAACTCGGTGCGCAGTCCCGGGCCGTCGTGGATGGTGTAGCGCTGGACGTTGAACACGATACCGCTGCACGTCATGGTAGTTTCCCTCCTGCTGCTGTAGCTGGGTCAAACCCGTTCGATAAAAAACAAGGTACGCACGCATTGCTTGGAGGGTAAGTGGCCGAGTTGCCCATTTTTGGAACCGGATGGGCCAATTGGCGCGCCGCGGCGACGTCTGGTACCCGAATTACCCATATTTGGGGACGGGTGGCCCATCTCGGTTTCTGGGGGCGCATGAAGTCGTGGCTCATCCATATACTTTTGCACGCAACGGCTCTTGAAAAACTACAGGTCACCCGAGATATCCGGTCGTTTGCACCGTGTCTGTTCTCGCTGCGTGACATCGTGTGATCGCGATTCGGGCGCAGGCCCGATGGCGATAGCTTGACCTGCGTGTAATGGCGCCCGAGCGCGCGGGGTGAGGCTCATTTGTTCGGTCTGTTCAATGTGAAAGGAGAGGCTGCGGCATGGACTTTACGAAACGAGTCATCTACCTCATTATCGGTCCTGCGCTGTTCGCAGCATGCGCGTTGGGGCTGTCCGACGTGTTTGGCGGACCCGGCGCCCAGGCAGTGGGCACGTTGCTTTGGATGGTGTTCTGGTGGGTTTCCCGCCCCGTTGACCTTACGGTCACGGCGTTGCTCCCCATTCCGGTGAACGCCCTGTTCTCCATCGTCCCCATGGCGAACGTCATCTCTCAGTACTTCTCCGAGAGCATCGTACTTGTTTTCGGATCCTGTCTTCTCACGGTGCCGTGGAAGGCTACCGGCTTTGACCGCCGCGTGGCATACAAGATTCTTGCTATTGTCGGCCCGTCGCTCACCTCGCAGCTCATCGTGTGGTTTATCGCGAGCATGCTGTTCTCGGCGGTTCTTCCCAACATTGCCGTGGTGTCGCTGTTCTGCCCGCTTGCACTCGCCATGTTCCGGGCGGCAGGCTACGAGGGCCTCAAGGACTGCCCCTCGGGTCCGCCCATCTTCTTGGCCATCTGCTGGGGTACGGTGCTCGGCGGCATCATCACCCCGCTCGGTGGCGCAATGAATGTTACGGCGATTTCGCTTCTGCAGGAACAACTTGGCATCGAAGTGATGTATTTCGACTGGATTATTCGCTTCCTGCCCTACACCATTGTGGCTATGCTCGCCTTCTTCGGCATCATGATGTTCATGTTCCGCAACGTCGAGCCGCTCAAGGGTTCCAAGGAGTTCTTCCGCGAGGGCTACGCGGCCATGGGCAAGATGAAGCCCAACGAGGCCATGGTCGGCATCTTCTTCGCCATCGCATTTTTGGGAGCGCTCTGCCGCCCGCTGTTCGCAGGCATTCTTCCCGACCTGGTTCCTGCCTACATCTTTGTCGCCATGGGCATGCTGTCGTTTATCTTCACCTACAAGAAGCAGCCGCTTATGGGCTGGGATGACGCTCAAAAGGGTGTCATGTGGGGCATGATGTACCTCTTCGCCGGCGGTCTTGCCATCGGTACGCTGATCAACGGCTCCGGCGCGACGAATGTGATCGCCACCATTCTTCAGGGCTTCTCGCTTGACGGAGGGCTTACCACCATCATTGTCTTCGTCGTGCTGGCCTGCCTTATCGCCGAGCTCACGAGCTCTACGGTTTCTTCAGCTGTTGCCGTTCCTCTGGTCATCGCGCTTACCACGCAGCTGGGTCTCAACCCCATTCCGTATTGGTGCATCGTTGTTATGGCCTTCGACGCAGAGTTCCTGCTGCCCGTCTCAATCCGCGCCGTGCCGGCTGGTTACGGTTTGGAGGCTGGCCAGATGCTCAAGTATGGCCTGCCCATGATGCTTGCCCGCATGGTCATCGTCATTGTGCTCGGGTATGCGCTCATGCAGTTCTGGCCTGCGTTCTCGGTTCTGTAACGGGTCATCAGATCCTCACATCCAATAGCTCTCGCTTTTCGATGCGCGCGATTGCGCGCATAGGTCTCCACGTTCGCGGATGGCACGTCCATTCGCTTCCAGAAAGGAAACATCGCCATGTCTGACGTTCAGAATGCTTCATCTGTAGAAGAACTCGTCGCTCGCTCTCGGGCAGCCCAAAAAGAGATCGAGTTCATGACTCAGGAGCAGGCCGACGCTGCGGCGCGTGCCATCCTGAAGGTCGTCTACGATAACGCCGAGGAGCTTGGCCCCCAGGCCGCCGTCGAGTCCCGCATGGGCAACAAGACCGACAAGATCGCCAAGTGCCGCAACAAGGCTTCGCTGCTCTGGCAGTTCTTGAAGGACAAGAAGAGCGTCGGTGTCATCTCCCGCGACGACGAGCATCACATGTATGAGGTCGCTAAGCCCATGGGCGTCGTTGCCGCCATCATCCCCTCGACCAACCCGGTCGTGACCCCCATGTGCAACGCCGCCTATGCGCTCAAGACCCGCAACTCCGTCATCTTCTCGCCGCACCCTCGCTGCGTCGAGATCACCAAGAAGTGCGTCCAGCTGTTCCAGGACGAGCTTGAGAAGCTCGGTCTGCCGCGCGACCTTGTGCTCGGTCTTGAGCAGGTGACCCTGGAGAACTCCGCAGCGCTTATGGCGGCTGCCGACATCGTGGTCGCCACCGGTGGCCCCGCCATGGTGAAGGCCGCCTATTCCTCCGGCAAGCCGTCCCTGGGCGTGGGTCAGGGCAACGTCCAGTGCATCATCGACGAGGACGTCGACATGTCCGATGCCGTCGAGAAGGTCATCGTGGGCCGCAGCTTCGATAACGGCCTCATCTGCCTGGGCGAGCAGACCGTGTTCGTCCCGACCTCCACGTACGACGAGTTCGTCGAAGAGGTCGGCAAGCACGGCGCCTGCTACATCGACGATCCCGAGTGCGTTGCTAAGATTCGCGAGGGCCTCTTCCCGGGCAATGGCCCGCTGTCCCGCGAGGTCGTGGGCCTCTCCGCGCACGAGGTGGGCGAGAAGCTGGGCGTCGAGGTTCCCGAGGACACGCGCGTCATCTTCGTGAAGGCCGACGCCGTGGGCTCCGCCGAGCAGCTTTGCCGCGAGAAGCTCTGCCCGGTTTGCGCCGTGTATCCCTACGATAGTTGGGAACAGGGAGTTTCCTACATGGTCGAGAACCTCGAGTTCGAGGGGAAGGGCCACAGCATCTGCGTGCACTCCAACACCCCCGAGCACGTCGAGTATGCCGCCATCCAGTGCTCCGTGTCGCGTTGCGTGGTCAACCAGCCTGCCGGCACCACGGGCGGCGGCAGCCCCACCAACTGGTTTGGTCCCACCACCACCCTCGGCTGCGGTTCTTGGGGCAACAACAGCTTCAGCGGCAACTTCAGCTACACCCACCTCATGAACATCACGCGTGTGGGATACCCGCTGGAGGAGTCCTACATGCCCGACCCCTCCAAGGTCTGGTAAGAGGACGTAGCGATTCCGGGCGCGTGGCGACCGGGTCCAGATTCAATGCGTGCGGGGAGCCGCGGTGTCGGTTCCCCGCATGAAAGGGGATATGAATGGATTATCTAGAGATAGAGGGCAAGCGCCAGCTTGAGCGCTTCGGTATTCCGGTGAATCCCACGCCGCTTGTCGAGGGGGACGAGTTGCCTGCGGGATTGGAGTTCCCCTGCGTTCTTAAGGGCCAGATCATGGCTGGTCATCGCGGCCAGCACGGTGCGGTCAAGGTCGTGAAGAACCAAGAGGAGTTTCTCAAGGCCAAGAAGGAGATCGAGCAGATCGAGATCAACGGCCATGTCATGGAGGGCATTGCCGTCACCGGTTTCTTGCCCATCGCCGAAGAGTATTACCTCGGCATCACGCTTGACGCCAAGAGCCGCGCGCTCGTCATGCTCTTCACGCCCTTCGGCGGCATGGAGATCGAAGACCTCGCTGCCAACGAGCCCGAGAAGCTCATGCGGTTCGATGTGACCCACGGGTTTGACGCCGGCGCGTTCTGCGCGAAGGCATCGGAGCAGTTTGAGCTCACCGAGCAGCGCATCTCGGATGTGGCGGGCTTCGCCGAGAAGCTCACGCACGCCTGTTTCGAGCTTGACGCCACCACCCTCGAGATCAACCCGCTCGTGGTGCTGGAGGACGGCAGCCTCCTTGCCATCGATTGCAAGCTCGTCATCGACGACAATTCGCTCGTGCGCCAGGGCGACTACATCATCTTGCCGCGCCGGGAGCGCAAGCTCTCTCCGCAGGAGCAGGACGCCCGCGACCACGACCTCACCTACGTCGAGCTCGATCCCGAGGGTGACATCGGCACCATGGCCGGCGGTGCGGGTATCGGCATGGCCACGACCGACACCATCCGCCACTATGGCGGACGCGTCAACAACTTCCTCGACCTGGGCGGCGGCGTCACGGCCGAGAAGACCTATCAGGCCATGCGCATCCTGCTTCAAAACGAGAACACCCACTACATTCTCGTGAACGTCTTCGGCGGTATCAACAACTGCGCCGATATGGCAGAAGGTATTGCGCGCGCCTACAAGGAGTTCGGTGACGGCAAAAAGGTTGTCGTCAAATCCCGCGGCTTCAATCAAGAGCAGGGCTGGGCGATCTACGAGGAGCTCGGCTTTGCCCAGACGAAGTTCGGCACCACCGACGAGGCGGTAAAGCAGCTCATGGCTATCAAGGAGGCGATGTAGGTGAGCGTCCTTATCGATGAGACCACGCCCGTCATGATCATTGGCATCACGGGCAAGCAGGGCCGCATCCATACCAAGCGCACCCTTGAAAGCGGCACCAAGCTGTTGTGCGGCGTGGCGCCCGGCAAGGGCGGGCAGGAGGTCGAAGGCGTCCCCGTGTTCGAGACCGTGGCCGAGGCCCGCGAGCAGTTCCCCGAGGTTGAGTCCGCCATGCTGCTCGTTCCGCCCAAGGGTGTGAAGCAGGCCGCTCTCGACGCCTTGGCGGGCGGTATCAAGCTGCTTGTCATCGTCACCGAGTTCGTGCCGGTGCTTGATGCACTTGCCATCGTCACCGATGCTCGCGAGCGCGGCGCCCGCGTGATCGGCCCCAACACCATCGGCATCATCTCGCCCGGCAAGTCCAAGATCGGCATCATGCCCGACTACATTTATGGCAAGGGCCACATCGGCATCATCTCCCGCAGCGGCACGCTCACCCATGAGACGGCTTCGAACCTCACCTTTAAGGGCTACGGCCTCTCCACGTGCATCGGCATCGGAGGCGACCAGGTCATTGGTACCAACCACGCCGAGGCAATCGAGCTTTTTGCCGACGACCCCGACACCGACGCCATTGTGCTGATCGGTGAGATCGGAGGCGCTTCCGAGGAGCTCTGCGCTCAGAAGATCAAAGAGATCGGCCTTACAAAGCCGGTCTTTGCCTACATTGCGGGCATGTACGCTCCCGAGGGCAAGCGCATGGGTCACGCCGGCGCCATCGTCTCCGGCGGCATGGGCACCGTGAAATCCAAGGTCGCCGCACTCAAGGATGCGGGCGTCACCGTTTGCCCCACGCTGGGCATCATCGTTGACGAGATCGCCGCCTTGAACGAACGCACCGGCGGTCGCCTTCTTTCGCTTGAGCCGCAGGTAGACTAGCGACTCATATATTGTGGGCGAGGTGCTGCTGTGTCTCTCTGGCACCTCGCTCCCTCTTTGGCCCATTCTGTCGCCCTTACTGGAAACGGTTGTCCTATGGACCCAGTCATACTTAGTTTATTCGGGATTTTGGTCGCTTTTATCGTTCTCGTCATCGGTGCGATGAAAGGCTTTCCCATCCTTGTCGTGGCACCTGTAGCGGGTGCCATCGTCATTGCTACATCTGGTTTACCGCTGTTCGAGACTCTTGATGGCGCATTCGCGCAGGGGCTCGGCAGCTTCATCATTTCTAACTTCATGCTGTTTTTGCCGGCGTGTATCATGGGCGCGCTTCTGGCCGATTGCGGTGCCGCGCGTGATATTGCCGTCTATTTTGGCAACTTGGCAGAGCGCTTTGGCGGCAAGCACGTTAAGTTCTTGGTGATTATGGGGCTCTCTATCGTGACCGCCCTGCTGTCGCTGGGCGGTGTGAGCGGAGCTGTGGTGGTGTTCACCATTGCGCCTATTTGTCGTCAGATTTTCAAGCGGTTGGACATTCCCTGGCATTTTGTCATACCGATCATTGTGTATGGCGGTTGCATGTGGACGGCAACCTTGCCCGGGTCGCCCTGCATAGAAAACCTCATCCCCATTGAATACTTGGGCACGACCCCCATGGCCGCCCCGGTGTTGGGGTTTATCGCTACGGGCAACTGCATCATTTTTGGAGCGTGCTATATATGGTATGCCGTGCGCAAGTGCGAGCGCCGCGGCGAGGGCTATATGCTCACGGGTGCCGAGATGGAACGGCACGTCGACACCCTGGATGAGGATGTGCTTACGGCAAGCTGCAGCAACTTGCAGCTGCTGAAGGCGCTTACCCCTTCCATCGTGCTGCTTTTTGCTATGAACGTTCTCTCGTTTGAGCCCTATGTGGCGCTTATTCTCGGGTGTGTGGTATGCCTTGTGCTCTACCACAACAAGTTCGAGAACTTCAGCAGCACCCTGCAATCTGGCTGCAAGTCCACCATCGGCTCGCTTATGAACGTGGCGGTGGTTGTGGGGTTCGGCGCGGTAGTGGAGCTCACGCCGGGCTTCAAGTTTTTGGTTGATAACCTAGCCAATCTGCCGGGGCCGCCGCTCTTCCAGCTCTGGTTCTCGTGCAACCTTGTTGCCGGTATCACGGGTTCTGCCGCGGGCGGAGAGGGCATCGCTCTCGGCGCCCTGGGCGACCGCTTTCTTGCCATGGGAGTATCGCCCGAGGTCATCCATCGCATAGTGAACGTCTCGTGCTACGGGCTCGACACCATGCCGTTTAACGGCAACGCCATCAACCGTCTCAACTACTGCCACCTGACGTATCGGAACGCCTATTACCACGAGTTCATCCTGGGCGCTATCTTCCCGGTCATCAACTCGTTTATCATCACCCTGATAGCGTCGATGGGTTTGATGTAGCGTGATGAGCGTTTCACGCCTCGACCGTTCGGGGCACACAGCCCAAGGAGACCTATGCCTTTCGCGCTTTTTTGAGCCAACAGGAGAACTGGGCTCGGTTTTTGACGCCGCACTTCTTATAGATGCTCTGCACGTGTTTTTTGACCGTGTGGAACGAGATGACGAGCTCGTCGGCGATCTCCTGATAGGTGAGGCCTTGGTCGAGCAGCGATGCCACGTGCTGTTCGGAGCGGGTGAATAGCGACAGGGGAGAACTCTTTTCGTGACTCTGTTGCTCGCCCTTGCGCAAGATGGTGACCCAGTAGTATCGGTCTACGATGCCGTTGGAATACGTCCGGTCGTAGACGCGCACCCGAAACGTGAAGTCCTTGATGGTGTGCTCGTGGATCGATCCAGCGGGCTCGTTTTCATGAGCGTCAATAAGAAAAGGTAGCCACGGGCAGGTATCCTCAGGGTTCATGGTGTCGAGCGCTTGAGGGCCCAGCAGCTCATCCAGGCAGTTCTCGGCCATTTCATTGCAGCTCAGCATGTGCGAGAAGTCATCGCAGACAAAGAACGCGCGCTCGCCGCTATCGATGACTTTCGACATGATGTCAGCGATGATATTCGACTGCTCGTACTTCTTGAATGTCCTGTACGCGCTGGCAAGATAGATGTAAAGCTGCTCGAGCCAGTTCATTTCCTCTTGGGTAAAGTCGCCGTGCTCCTTTGTTTTGTAGAGGACGACCTGGATATAGGCAAACATGCCAAAGGCAAGCGTGACGCTGTAATGGCAGCCGAAGTGCTCTTCGATGTATGCCGTATAGGATGACTCGTCGTAATGGTCGCCGCTGATGACGTCGGTCGACTTGTAGAGGCGCGGCGTGGTGTTGAAATAGGTCAGGTGATCGTGTACGGCATCTCGATGCGCCGTATGACGCACCACGTCGAGACCGGCATAGCTGGCATACGGGCTGTCGGCCTTGAGGGTAAGACCGTCCTGCGTGAGGACGGAGAGGAATTGGCCGTGGGTGTTAAAGTAATAGAAGGCGATATTGTCGGGGGAGCTCATCTGGTTTATCGAGTTCAGGAGCTCCTTGTTGAAAAACTCTCGGGCATACAGCTGATGTTCGGTGAGCTTGGAGAGAAACGCAGCCGCATTGGTCGAAGGATGTTGCGTTTGAAGTTCATACATGAATGACCCCTTCATTCTGTGCGGTAACGTTCTCCGTTAGGACACCCTATTGTAATTTACTCCCGTTCTCAAATGTCAATTGCGAACAGGGTGCGCCGGCGGTGGTATGTCAGCCCGCGTCTCACTGCGGCGGCACGCTCGTCCGTGCAAAATGTTGCGAGAAAAAAGAAAGCGTCTGTGACGCCCGTTTGCCGTGCTGCTAAGTGCTACGATAAAGACCCGTAAGGACTAACGGGTTCCAAGCGGGAAAGCGTAGGTACAAACGAATGACCAAGCACATTTTTGTCACCGGTGGCGTCGTTTCGTCGTTGGGCAAGGGCATTACAGCCGCCTCCCTGGGGCGTCTGCTCAAGTCGCGCGGCTATAAGGTGACCATGCAGAAGGCCGATCCGTACCTCAACGTGGACCCCGGCACCATGAGCCCGTTCCAGCACGGCGAGGTCTTCGTGACGGAGGACGGCTACGAGTCCGACCTCGACCTCGGCCACTACGAGCGCTTCATCGACGAGAACCTCACCCGTGACTCCAACTTCACCACGGGCGCCATCTACAAGAGCCTCATCGCACGCGAGCGTCGCGGTGACTTTTTGGGCGGTACCGTGCAGGTGATTCCGCACGTCACGAACGCCATCAAGGACAAGTTCCGCCGCGTTGAGGAGCAGACCGGCTCCGACGTCGTCATCACCGAGCTCGGCGGCACCATCGGCGACATCGAGAGCCAGCCGTTCGTCGAGGCGATTCGCCAGTACAAGAAGGACGCGGGCGCCGAGAACGTCTGCTACATCCACGTGTCGCTCGTGCCGTACATCTCTGCGGCTCACGAGGTCAAGACCAAGCCGACGCAGCATTCCGTGAAGGAGCTGCGCAGCTTTGGCATCCAGCCGGACATCATCGTCCTGCGTTCCGACCACGAGATCGACGACTCCATCCGCGCCAAGATCGCAAGCTTCTGCGACGTGGACGTCGACTGCGTCTTTACGAACGAGGACTGCTCGAGCATCTATGACGTGCCGCGCATGCTCGCCGAGCAGGACTTCGACCTGCGCGTCTGCGAGCGCCTGGGGCTGGACCCGCGCGAGCGCCACATGGACGACTGGTACACCTTCCTGCAGAAGCAGGACCACGCCAACAACCACGAGGACAAGATCAAGGTCGCCGTGGTGGGCAAGTACACCCAGCTGCCCGACGCCTACCTGTCGGTGATCGAGGCGCTGCATCATTCCGGCATCTTCTTCGACCGCCATGTCGAGGTCGAGCTGGTCGATGGCGAGGAGCTGACGTGGGAGACCGCGAAGGAGGTGCTCGGCGGCGCATCGGGCATCGTCGTACCCGGCGGCTTCGGCGTGCGCGGCCTTGAGGGCAAGATCGCCGCGGCTCGCTATGCTCGCGAGAACAAGATTCCGTACCTGGGCCTGTGCCTGGGCATGCAGGTGGCCGTGTGCGAGTTCGCGCGCGACGTCGCCGGCCTCACGGACGCCAACTCCACCGAGTTCGAGCCCGACTGCGAGCATCCGGTCATCGACCTCATGAGCTCTCAGGAGGACGTGACCGAGAAGGGCGGCACCATGCGTCTTGGCGCCTATCCGGCGCGTCTTGCCGAGGGCACGCTGGTGCGTGAGGCTTACGGCGAGGAGCTTGTCTACGAGCGCCATCGTCATCGCTACGAGTTCAACAACGCGTTCCGCGACGAGCTGGAGCGCGCCGGCCTGGTGATCTCGGGCATCTCGCCGGATGAGCGCCTGGTCGAGATGATCGAGCTGCCGCGCGAGGTGCATCCCTGGTTTGTGGCTACGCAGGCGCACCCCGAGTTCAAGAGCCGCCCGACCAAGCCGCAGCCGCTCTTCCGTGAGTTCATGCGCGCGACGATCGCGAACCATGAGGGAATGGATCGCACGGAGATCACGCCCAAGAACGCTTCTGCGAACTAGGGCATTCGTGGCCAGGCCGTTCAACAACGATATGGTGGGCAAGCCCCCGTCTCCGGTGTCTGCCGGGGCGGGGGCTTCCGCTCCCGTGCCGTCGGGTGGGACGGACGGGGGAGCATCGCTTGGCGGCACGCCGCTGGGCGATGCCGTGGGGCTCTATCTGGACCATCTCTCCGTCGAGCGGGGCTTGTCGCCCAACACCGTCGCTGCATATCGGCGTGACCTCACGACGTACTGCGCTTTTCTGGCCGAGCGGGGCATACGCGAGCCCGACCAGGTGACCCGTGCGGACGTCGAGGCGTTTGTTGCCGACCGTCGCGCCGGAGGCTACGCCGATTCCTCTGTTGAGCGTGCGCTCAGCGCGGCGAAGGGCTTTCACCGCTTCATGGTGCGTGAAGGCATTGCGACCACCCATCCCACCTCGACGATTCACCTACCAAAGAAAAGTGACCGGTTGCCAGATTACATCTCGATCGAGGCGGCTCGCGCGCTGCTGGAGCAGCCCTTTCCCGCTACCGCTGCCGGTGCTCGGGATCGCGCGATGCTCGAGGTGCTTTATGGCTGCGGCCTGCGTGTGAGCGAGCTGGTGGGGCTCGACCTTCGCGACATATATCTCGACGATGAATATCTGCGCGTCTTCGGCAAGGGATCGAAAGAGCGCCTCGTGCCCATCATGGGGTCGGCCGCATCGGCGCTGCAGGCGTATCTCGCGGGTCCTCGGGACGAGCTTGCGGCCCATGCGCGTCGCGCCGCAGCGGGGTCGGCGGTGTTTCTCAACAAAAACGGTGGCAGACTTTCTCGACAGACGGTATATGCGGTGTGTGAGCGCTATGGATCGGTCGTCGGTATCGAGGGGTTGCATCCCCATACGCTGCGTCACTCGTTTGCCACGCACATGCTTGCGGGTGGAGCGGACCTTCGCGTCCTTCAGGAGATCTTGGGCCACTCGGACATCTCGACCACGCAGATCTACACGCATGTCGATCGCACACAGCTGCGCGAGGTCTATCTGGCCGCGCACCCGCGAGCGTGATGGGGCATTGCTGAGGTGGCGCATCTTTGACCGCTTTTGACCATTCGAACGTGTTGACAACCGTTCGGACGGACGTGCTTGCGCAGGGGCAGCATTTTCGCTACGTTGATGCCAGATAGTGTGTTTGTGCTGTTCGCCTGCGTGTCGGACAGCTGAGGAAAGGCCGGTGCCGCCATGCTCCGTTCTGTGATTGAATTCCCGTTCTGGGGGGGGGGACGCTCATTCTGAGCATTTGACGGGGGAGCGGGGACGCTGCCGCGCTCACGCAATGTCCGTTCTCGCGTTGGTGCTTGCGGCGCTTTTGGCGTGGTGTGTGGTCCCGGGTGCGCTGGGCGAATCTGTGGCCCAGGCGGCGACGCTTTCCGAGGTGCTAGGTGCTACTGTTCGAATGGGGGCGCCCGCTGACGGCGATACCGTGCAGGCGTTGATTGACGCGCTGCCCACGGCGGAGGCCTTGGCGTCGATGTCCCAGGACGAACAATCGGCGGTTTACGACCAGGTGCAGACGACCTACGAGGCCTACAACGCCCTTACCGACGAGCAGAAAGAGCAGATCACCGGGACGGAGGTTATCAACGACCTCTTTGCCGTGTTCAATGGCATGACGACGCTGGCGGCAGAAGAAACTGGCTTTACCTATACCACGGAGGCAAATCAAACTAAAACGACTACTGATGCCATCCTAAGTCTCATTGGTCAGTCTGAACAAAGCGACAAGTTCACAGTGACACAGGGCAATGGAACAAGTATTACATCAGATCGGGATTTAACGCTTGCTGGTAATATTACAGTAACGGGAGATATATCGACTTCAGGTAGTAAGTTGACCATTTCAAGTGGAAATTTTGTTGCAGGCGGAAAAATCAGCAGTCAAGTTCAACTTGCTATCTCTGGCGGACATGTGACGGTATCTAGCATTGCCATAACTGGAACTTTGAATGGCGGTACTGGATGTACTCTCAATATTACTGGGGGCGTCGTTGACGTAAACTCAATCACACTCCAAAATAGCGGCACTGGTCCCGCAACTTTTACCGTCAACGGAAACAGCGCAGTGGTATTTGCCAACGAGGTGTCGGTAACTGCAGGCGGAACCGCCTCGAAAAACTATCAAAACGGCGTGGTATTTGAAGGCACAAGCGGCACCGTCTACGGCAGCGTCACCCTCCCCGACGATGTGACCATCCCGGAGGGTTACACCCTCACCATCCCCAGCGGCGCCAGCCTGACCGTGCCCAGCGGCACAACGCTGACCAACGAAGGCACCGTTACCGTAGAGGACGGCGGCACCTTCACCAACAGCGGCACCATTGAGGACTATGGGACGATCACCGGCACGGTAGGCGGCATTACACCGCAACGCCCGGCCACAGTTTCCGTGACTGTAACCCCCGCCACCGCCACCTACGGCTCCACCGTTACTCCAATGGCCACGGTCGCAGGCGGCTCCGGGGTGGTCAATGACGGCACCGTGACCTTCTATCAGGGAACGGATACAACCGGCGCCCCGCTGAACAGCACGCCCGCAAATGTATCCAACGGCACCGCAACGTATGAGCTGGAGTTGACCGGCGCCAACTGGAAACCCGGCACCTACACCATCGCCGCCGTCTACAGCGGCGGCGCCGGCCTGCTGGGGAACACCGGCACCGCCCCCCTCACCGTGTCCAAGGCGACGACCGACGCAACGCCAGTTGGGCCCATTTCGTCATCCAGTCGATCTGAAACCGGCATAACGCTGAATACAGTTTCTGATGGCAACATCGGCACCTATGGCGAGATTCAATACGGCTATGTGACAGGTACGGAGACTGAGCCAGGCCACTGGCAGGACGGCGCCGCATTTACCAACCTGAACCCCGGCACAGACTACACCTTCTACACCCGATACGCCGGAAATGACTACTATAACCCATCCGATCCCAGCACTACCGGCCTGACCGTCACCACCCTGCCACAAATTATGACCACCAGCCTGGACGACGGAACGGTGGGCGTGTACTATTCCCAAGCCCTGAAAGCCAATGTGGAGACCGGCAAGACCGTGACCTGGGAGCTTGCTACCGGCTCCACGTTGCCCGCCGGATTGACACTGAGCAACGACGGCACCATCACGGGCACGCCAGAGGGGACGGCTGCCAACCACAATTTCACCGTCCAGGCAACCATACAAGGCGGCGCGCCCGGCAGTGAAAACCCACATGACCTTGCGAGCCTGTCCATCACCATCAACGCCGGTACGCCGGACATCACGGCCACTACATACAAGGGCGAGGACCAGACCAGCACATTCACCTACGGCGACACCATCACGGTCACCGGCACGATTGCCGCCTCCAGCATGCCGCCAGCGGCCAGCAACGGTATCAACGCCATCACCGAACCGGCGCAGGATCAAGTGGGGCTGTATGTGTCGGGAAATGATAGCCTGATTGCCACGGCGAATGTCACCGACGGCAGCTTTACCCTGAAATACAATACCGCTGACAAGGCTATCCCGACAGGCCAGCCGCAGACCCTCACGGTAAAATACGGCGGCAGCAGCACTCTAAACAGCGGCTCTACCACGGTGCAGATCACCCTGAACAAGAAGGCGGTAACGGCGCAGGTGCAGGGCGCCATTACCAAGGTCTACAACGGCAACACCGACGCGGCGGTTTCTCTGGCCGTGGCTGCGGACGATCTTGTAAAGAGCACAGATAACATCATCGTGACTGGCACCGGTACCTACCAAAGCGCCGGGGTGGGGACAAATATCCCCGTCACCGTTAGCATTACGGGAACCAGCGGCAACGACACGGACTGGTACACGGTCACCGCCCCCACCGGCGTTACCGGTTCCATCATGCAGAGCAGTACCGAACTAAAGGTCGAGCCGTCTAGCGCGAGCCTCACCTACGGCGACACCCTCACGCTTACCGTAGCACCGTGTGCCACAGGGGAGGCACCAGCGCAGAATACACTGCTCGCGGGATTGCACAGGCTCGTTGACCTACTGACGGACGCGAATGGCGACACCGTTGAGCTCTACAACGGCGATAAGCTCCTTGCCGGTACGAGCAAAAAGAACGCGGACGGCTCCTACACCCTGACGTACAACACGGCGGACAAGGGCCTGTCCGTCGGGAACAACACGCTGACCGTCAAGTTCAACGGCGACACCAACATGGTCGCCAGCGAGGCAAGCGTTACCGTGACGTTGAAGCGGAAGGAGGCTACCGCCTCCGTCTCCGGTACGCCGAGCAAGACGTACGACAGCGCGACGGACGTCACGGTTAGCTTGGCGTTTGATAACGGTGTGCTGGTGGATGGCGATAGCTTTACGGGTACCGTTGCCGGCAGCTTCAGCGATGCGAACGCGGGGGAGGGTAAGTCCATCACTCTGGGCACCACCCCCACATGGTCGAATGACACCATTGCCGGGTTCTATGACATCGCCCTGCCGGGCAACGTCACTGGAAATATCCTCAAGGCGCGTCCCGGGCTGTCGCTCGCCGCAGATCACGGCCAGCTGCTGGGCGGCGGGCGCGTGGTCCTTACGATCGAGGGGCTTCCCGAGGGCGCGGCGGCAGAAGTCTCGTGCTCCGACTCGTCTATCACGGTGACGGGGGAGGGCTCCTCGTGGGAGGCCTACCTGCCCAACCGGTCGACGGAATACACCTTCATGGCCACCTCGTCCGAGACCGTCAACTACAGCGCGGGGCAGGCATCCTGTTCCGTGGATGTCTCCTACTCGGCCCCGCCGGTGCCGACCTACCCGCCGACGGTCGACGCGGGGGCGGGCGGCACCGTCGAGGTCTCGCCCGCGCGCCCGCATAAGGACCAGACGGTCACCGTCGAGCCGGTCCCCGACGAGGGGCAGGAGGTCCGCGAGGTCGTGGTGACCGACAAGGACGGGAAGCCCGTCGAGGTCGTCGACAACGGCGACGGCACGTGGTCGTTCGTCCAGCCCGCGGGCAAGGTGATCATCGAGGTCTCCTTCGGCTGCGACGGCGGGGAGCTCTGCGCGACGCACGGCTTCGTCGACGTCGACCAGGGCGCGTGGTACCACGACGCAATCGACTGGGCCGTGGATGCCGGCGTTCTCCACGGCTACGACGGCACCGGCCTCATGGGCCCCGACGACGTGCTCACCCGCGCCCAGCTGGCCACGATCATCTCCAACGTCGAGGGCGCCGCCCCCGGCAACCCCTCGGCGCTCGACGGCTTCACGGACGCTGACCCCGACGCCTGGTACGCTGGGACCCTCTCCTGGGCCGTCTCCGAGGGACTCTTCTCCGGCTACGACGGCACCTCCCTCATGGACCCCGACGGCGCCCTCACGCGCGAGCAAGCCGCAGCGGTGCTCATGCGCTGGGCCGCCCTGCGCGGGGAGGACACGTCGCAGCGCGCTGACCTCTCGGACTACCCGGATGCGACGGACGTCTCCCCCTGGGCCCGCGAGTGCATGAGCTGGGCGGTGGCGACGGGCGTCGTCTCCGGCGTCGAGCGCGCGGACGGCTCGCCCGCCATCCTCGACCCGGTGGGCACCGCTACCCGCGCTCAGGCCGCGGCTCTCATGATGCGACTGCTGGCGGGGGAGTAGGGGCTGGTCGTCTCTCGAGGCGGGTGCGGTCCCTCGCCCGTTTTCTCCGCCGCGAGTCGGGGCTGCTGTCGGAAGTTCGGTGCCCTCGTAGAAAGTTGGGTGCGTCTTCCGTCCAAATAATCCCCGAAAGCGCCTCTCGTTTGGACGATTCGACTACCAAACTTCCACGGGGCGCCCCCAACTTCCACGGGGCGCCCCCAACTTCCACGGGGCGCCCCGCCTCCTTTCTGCATGGTCAATACATGCTACCGCTGGGCAGGAACCCTGCGGTGGAGGAGGGGTGGTGGTCAATGTGTGTCTCTCCTGGGCAGTCCAGGAGCTTGTCAAAGGGTCTCGCAGCATTAAAGTCGATCATTTTTACCCAGGCGATGCGCAATTTGACCAGGAGTGACGCCTCGGGGGGATGTCGTCTGCCCAGAGGTCCCTTCTTTCGACCATCATCTCTCCCCGAACGCTTCGCCCGTACCCAAACGGCGAATCTTTTGACCATCGCTGCATCCCTGGGCGCCTTACTTGTGCCCAGGCGGCAGGCCCTTTGACCGCGAGCCATCCCCGTGTAGCTCGCCTGTACCCAGGCGGCACCAGTACTGACCATTGACTACCGCAGCGTGTCGGCAACTTGTCTGTATTCCGCGACACACAACCTGCGGTTGCAGCGCGGTGGGAGCCGGTGGGGCATCGCATGGCGCCAAATGGGCAGGGTTGACCACCATATATAGGTCCACGCGCAAGCCGGCATCGCCCGTGCGCCGACAAGACGTGCGGCGTTTCCCCTGGTCATGCACCTCCCACCAGCTCCCACCGCTCTGACCTGCGGATTCTTTGTTTCGACACAACTTCTCGGGGGACACGTAAAATTCGGTTCAACCTCAACTCGAAGGTTTAGCTTTGCTGAGCATGCCCGATATCTGGCAAGAATAACCCATTCCAAACACAACATATAGTGTTGCTTCAAAACAGCCGAACGAATGTGCCATCTCACTTCGAGGGGTCAAAGGGGACCGTTGGGGGAGAAGGTGGGAAAAAATGTTGCAACGGGGGAGTCGAGACCATAAGATAAAAACCGTCGACAGTCGGAGTGGTTCTCCGCGTACATACCCGCCGAGTAACCGAGAGGAGGGGTGCGGCAGTGATGCTGACCGGCACATACGAGCGCAATCTCGATGCCAAAGGTCGCCTTTCCCTGCCTGCAGCCGTCCGCAACGAGCTCGGTGAGCATGTTCGCGTGTTGCCCGCCCCGGATGTCGAGGCCCTGTACGTGTTCTCTGAGAGCGAGTATGGGAACTGGGTCGACAGCCTTTTCGAGAAGCGTGGGGGATTTAACCCGCGCAGCCCGGAAGACCAGGATCTCAGACGTATGCTCAACGCGATGGCGGCGCCGATGGATATCGACTCCGCCTCGCGTATAGGCCTCTCGGACACGCTTCGTGCGAGCAAACACCTCTCGCGCGAGGTCACGGTGGTTGGCAACGCCGACCATCTGGAGGTCTGGGACCGTGCGACGTGGAACAAGCGCCTTGCAGAGTCGCAGGACAAGCTCATGGCGCTCTTCTTCTCGTAAGGTTCGAAAGGGGGACCGGACATGGCCGAGGGAACGTTGACACAAGCATATCGGCATGAACCCGTCATGCTTCAGGAAGTGCTCGAAGCATTGCAGCTCAAACCAGGTGCCGTGGTGTGCGACTGCACGCTCGGCGGGGCCGGCCACTCGGTGCATATGGCACGCGAGGTTGGCTCGGATGGGCTGCTCCTTGGTATCGACCAGGATGACATGGCGCTCGCTGCGGCGTCCGACCGGCTTGACCGGGAGGCGCCGGACACCCCACACCGACTCCTGAAGGGCAACTTCGGAGACCTCGACGAGCTGCTTTGCTCTGCAGAGGTACCGGGTGTCGATGGCATCCTGTTCGACCTAGGCGTTTCGAGCCCGCAGCTCGATATCCCTGGACGGGGCTTCTCGTATCACGAGGACGCCCCCCTTGATATGCGGATGGATCCGGGTAACAACCCCTTAAACGCAGCAGAGGTCATCAACACTTATACCGAAGCCGACCTCGCCCGGATTCTTCGCGTCTACGGCGAAGAGAAGTTCGCGAGCCAGATCGCCCGCGAGATCTGTCGCCGCAGGCAGAAGGAGCCCATCCGCACCACCGGGGAGCTCGTCGACGCGATCAAGGCAGCCATTCCGGCTGCAGCGCGCCGGCACGGGCATCATCCCGCCCGCAAGAGCTTCCAGGCGATTCGCATCGAGGTCAACCACGAGCTCGATGTGCTCGAGCGGGGGCTTGAGGCGGCGGTCCGCTGGCTCAATCCGGGAGGGCGCATCTGCGTCATCTCGTATCACTCGCTCGAGGACCGCATCGTCAAGCACCTCTTCCAAGAGCAGAGTCGGGGCTGCACGTGCCCGCCGGACATTCCGGTATGCGTGTGCGGCAACGTGCCGGTACTTGACGTCATCACCCGCAAACCGCTGGTTGCCAAAGCCGAAGAGGTGGAGCGCAACCCGCGTGCGAGATCGGCCAAGATACGCGTCGCCGAACGGATTTGACCCTCCGGGCGACACGCTTCATGGCCCCATCCCGCCACACCATAAACGCAGCTTAAACGCACGACACACATCCTAGGGATGGGGAGGCCGCATATCATGGGTATCAACACCTCAAACGCAGCATTCGCCTATGATATGCAGGCCGCGCCGGCGCCCTTGTCCCCGCTCGGCTCGCCGCGTGCGCCCCGGGCGGGGGAGCGTCCCCGCTTCGACGTCTACACCGGAGCGGCCCGCGAGGCAAACCAGACGGTAAGCCCGGCATTCACCCACGTTGTAAAGATCTTCTGCGTCCTCATGGCGCTGTTCTGCATCATCGGCGTTGCCCGCGTTACCATTGCGAGCGCCACTGCCGCAGCGCTCAACGCAAGCGCCCAGACCACCAACGAGCTCGAGGCCGCTCAGGATACCTCTTCGAGCCTTGAGGTCATGCGCTCCGTCTACGGCGCCGACACCCGCGTCCGCGATCTTGCGACGAGCACGCTGGGCATGGTTGAGCCCGAGGAGACCGTGACGATCGACGTGAGCGACGCGGCGGCCAGCGGCGTCGACGCGAACGTCGATGGTGGCGGCGCACCTGTGACCACGGACGCCGCTTCGCAGGCCCAGTAACAACGGAGGCCCTGACATGGCTCGTGACGGATACCGCGGGTCCGGTGACGGACGTCGCGGAGATGACCGCGGCAGTCGGTATAGCAACCGATACGACAATCGATACAGCACCGGAAACCGCCGCTCCCCAGGGGGCGGCGGCTCGGGTAGGGGCGGTTCTGGCGGCTCGCGAGGCCAGCGCAGCCAGCGCGGAAGCCGGCCGCGAACCGACTTGCTCCATAGCGACCTTGCCCACGAGAGGGTTTCGCGCCGCACGGTGGTGGCGGGCGCGCTGGGCTTCGCGCTCGCGTGCGGCGTGGTGCGTCTTGTCGACTATCAGGTGGTCAACGGCGAAACCTACCGCAAGCGCGCCGACGAGCGACGCGTCTCAAGCCAGACGCTCTACGCCAAGCGCGGCACGATCTATGACCGCAACGGCAACGTGCTCGCATCGAGCGTGGAATGCCAGAACGTCTATGTGAACCCCAAGCTTATCGAGGATACCGACGAGGCTGTGAAGGCGCTCGTCGAAGTGCTCGGCGCCGACGAGGAAGACATCCGCGAGAAGGTGGAGCGCGACACCACCTTTGTCTATATTCAGCGCCAGGTCGACCAGGAGATTGCCGACGAGCTCGCGGACCGCGACATCGCGGGCATCGAGTTCGAGCAGGCCATCAAGCGCGTCTATCCCTATGGCAACCTCGCCTCGCAGGTGCTCGGCGTCGTGAACATGGACAACGAGGGCGTGTCGGGCCTGGAGGCCCAGTACAACGACATTCTGACGGGTGAGAACGGCTCCATCGTGCGCGAGCGCGCACGCGACGGCTCCTACATTGCCGGCGGAGCCTACGAGAAGGTCGCGGCAAAAGACGGCATCGATATCGTCCTCACCCTCGACGTGAACATTCAACGCGTGGCTGAGGATGCCCTGGCGCAGTCCGTGCAGGAGACGAATACGCAGTACGGCTCTGCCATCGTCACAGATCCCACGACGGGCGAGATCCTCGCGTGCTGCTCGTATCCGACCTACGACCAGACGGATCTGTCGAACACCAACGCGGCGGACATGAACCTGCGCGTGGTGACGGACGCCTACGAGCCGGGCTCGGTCTTCAAGACGCTCGTTTCGGGCATGGCTATCGAGCTTGGCCTGGTGACCCCCGACACCACGTTCGAGGTGCCGGCGACCATCAAGGTGGGCGACGACTGGGTTGCCGACGCCGACAAGCGCCCCTACGGCATGACCATGACCCTGCGCGAGATCATGCGCCGCTCATCCAACACGGGCATGGTGCTTGTGGGAGAAAAGATCGGCGCCGACCGCTTTGCCGAATATCTGGACACCTATGGAATCGGCCACAACTCCGGCATCGACTTTCCGGGCGAGTCTGCGGGCATCGTGCGCAAGCGCGAGGATTACGACGGCTCGAGCCTGGGCTCGATGTCCTTTGGCCAGGGTATCGCCATCGCGCCCATCGAGACCATGCGCGCGGTGTGCGCCATGGCCAACAAGGGCGTCTGCTGCACCCCGCACTTCCTGAAGTCGAGCGAGGGTGAAGAGGTCGATTGGTCGGACGGCAAGACCCAGGTGGTGAGCGAGGACACGGCAAGCCAGGTCACCTCCATGATGGTGACCGTCGTCGACGAGGGCACCGGTGTCTATGGACAGGTCCCGGGATACGACGTGGCGGGCAAGACGGGCACGGCGGAGCGCGCGAGCGAGACCGGTGGCTACGAGGCCAACATGTACATGGCGTCCTTCTTGGGCTTCGCGCCGGCGAGCAACCCGGCGGTGGCGGTGTACATCACCCTCGACGGCACCCCGAGCGGCTCGAACGCGGCGGCGATTCCCTTTAGGACCATCATGTCGAGCGCTCTCAACACGCTCGGAATCAAGCCGACGCGATGATGGGGGATTACGCGAAGCTGTCGGCGGCTCCATAAGGCGTGCACGATGGAGGCATCCCGCTTAGGTACAATAATCTGCTGCAGTAAAGGCTAATAAGGAGTGCTGCATGGTAGAGATAGCCGTTAAATACATCGAGCGGGTTACGGGGGCCCGGCCGTATACCGGCAACGCCGACCGCGTGTGCCGTGGCTGCGTGATCGACTCGCGTGAGGTCACCGAAGACTGCATCTTCGTCGCGTTTCCGGGGGAGCGCGTGGATGGCAACGACTTCGCGTCCCAGGCCATCGAGGCCGGGGCAGGTGCTGTTGTTCTTACCAAGGAGCCGACGCGCGAGCTCATCCGGCTTGCGGACAACCACGAGTGCGCGGTCTTTTATGTAGAGGACGCCGAGGAGTTCCTGCTCAGGCTTGCTCAGGGCTATCGCGCCCGCATGAAGTGCACGGTCGTCGCCGTGACGGGTTCGGTGGGTAAGACCACGACGAAGGACATCCTGAGCGCGCTGTTGGCGACCCGCTATCGCGTGCATGCCACGCAGGGCAACTTCAACAACCTCATCGGCATGCCGCTCACCATTCTCTCGGCTCCTAAGGATACGCAGGTCATGGTGCTCGAGATGGGCATGAACTCGTTCGGCGAGATCGAGCGTCTGTCGCGCTGCGCCCAGCCTACCTACGCCATCATCACCAAGATCGGCACCTCGCACATCGGCATGCTCGGCAGCCGGGAGAACATCGCCCGCGCCAAGGCAGAGGTCCTCGCAGGCATGCCGCCTTCGTCGGAGAACTTCGAGGGGCATCATTCGCTGCTCGTTCTGGGCGGCGAGGACGACTTCACGCCGTTTATCATCGAGCAGTTCGCCCGCCCGGCCGGCGTCGACGTGCTGCTTGCCGGCATGAGCGAAGACGACGATGTGTGGGCGCGCGATATCCAGGTGGGCGCCGACGGCTGCCCCGAGTTCGACATCATGCTCGAGAACGGGTCCCAGTATCACACGGGGCTCTCGATCACGGGTGCGCAGGCGGTGCCGAACGCGCTCTACGCTGCGGCTGTAGCCCATAGGCTCGGCATCGCGCAGTACGAGATCGACCAGGTATTCCATTCGTTGAAGCTCACCGGGCATCGCCAGGAGCTGCGCCATGCAACTTCGGGCGCGACGGTGATCGACGACTCCTATAACGCAAGCCCCGAGTCCATGGCGGCAGGCCTGGATCTGCTCTGCGGGCTTGATGGGGCGGGCCGACGCGTTGCCGTGCTCGGAGAGATGGGCGAGCTTGGCGACGAGGCCCCGCGCCTTCACGAGCTCGTGGGCGCCTACGCCGCCGCCAAGAAGCTCGACCAGCTTGTATGCGTCGGCGGCAAGGACGCGGAGCACATGGCTTCCGCGGCACGCCTCATGGGGCTTCCCGAGGACCGCGTCTCCCACATGCCCGACGTCGATGCTGCGCTTACACGATGGGGGTCCACGTTCTCGGCGACCGACACCGTTCTGGTGAAGGGCTCGCATGCCGTGGGGCTCGACCGCTTTGTTGAGGGGGTGTGCGCCGATGTTCGGTAACCCGATGTATCCCACGTTCCAGGCCTTCTTGGCGCTCGGCGTGTCCGCGATCATCGCCGCGGTGCTCATGCCGTTCTGGATTCGTCTGCTCAAGGTCGAGGGCATCGGCCAGCAGGTGCGCGCAGACGGACCCCAGCGCCACCTCATCAAGCAGGGCACGCCCACCATGGGCGGCGTGATCATCCTGCTGGCGGTGACCGTCACCTGCATTCTGCTGGGCCGCCTTACGACCGAGCTCGTGCTTGTGCTCGTCGCAACCCTTGCCTGCGGCCTGCTCGGCCTCATCGACGACGGCACGTCCGTGTCGCATGGGCGCTCGTTGGGCCTTACCCCGCACGCCAAGATGATCGGCCTCACGCTCATTTGCGTCGTCTTCTGCCTGCTTGCCGTCAACTGGTGCGGCGTCGCCCCCGAGGTTCGCTTCCCGGGCGGCTTTACCATCGACCTCGGCGTGCTCACCACCTCGTTTGAGCTCGGCGGAGAGCCGTTCCAGATTCCGTGGCTCTACGTCATGTTCACCTGGCTGCTCATCGCGGGCCTGTCCAACGCGGTGAACCTCACCGACGGCCTGGACGGGCTTGCGGGCGGCACCTCCATGATTGCGATGCTCATCATGGCTGCCATCTCGTTTTTGCACGGCGATCCCAACCTGTCGGTCTTCTGCACCGCGTGTGCAGGCGCCTGCTTGGGATTCCTGTGGTTCAACTGCTATCCGGCGAGCATCTTCATGGGCGATACCGGATCGCTTGCGCTGGGATGCGCCTTTGCGTGCGTGGCCATCATGACCAACACCGAGGTCGTCTCGCTCATCGTGGGCGCACTTTTCATCATCGAGGCCCTTTCCGTCATGATTCAGGTCCTAAGCTTCAAGGCCACCGGAAAGCGTGTGTTCCTCATGGCGCCCATCCATCATCATTTCGAGAAACTGGGCTGGGCCGAGACCAAGGTGGTCATCCGGTTCTGGATTGTGGCCGCCGCCTTCGGTGCGCTGGGCCTGGCGCTGTTCTTCCAGTTGGGATAGTGAGTTCGCATGTCTCTTCCTGATCGATTCAGCCTGCTCGTGCTCGGCCAGGGCACCACGGGCCTCGACATCGTCCGCTGGGCGCTTGCCCACGGATCCGACCGCGTGACCGGCGTGACCGTCTACGGCGGCGCGACGTCCACCCCCACGGACGCCACGCGCGCCCTCGAAGCGGCGGGCGCCACGTTCGTCTACGGCACCGAGGATATCGAGGGGTCCTTTGACGTTTGTGTCACGAGCCCCGGCATCTCGGAGTTCTCTGACTTCTTCGCAAGCGCCCGCGCACACGCGGCGCAGGTCATGGGCGAGCCGGAGTTCGCCTACCGGCTGACGCCGGAGCGCTGGATCGGCATCACGGGGACCAACGGCAAGACCACCACGACCGCGCTGACCAATCACCTGCTGCATGCTGCCGGTATGGTCTCGTCGGCTGTGGGCAACATCGGCGACACCGCGATTTCGCGCGTGGGTGAGCGTGGGGCGGACGAGTGGTTCGTCGCAGAGCTCTCAAGCTATCAGCTGGCCACGACCGAGGAGCTTCATCCCCGGGTCGCCATTTTGCTCAACATCACGCCCGACCACCTGTCGTGGCACCGCAGCCACGAGAACTACGCCCGTGCCAAGTGCCGGCTCTTCCAGAACCTGGGGGAGCAGGACCTGGCAGTCGTCGATGTGGAGGACGAGGGCGTCTGCGAGCACCTGGGTCTCATCGAGGCTCCGGGCAGGCGTGTGCTGTCGCTTTCCGTAACCGATCCGGGCACGCCTGATGCTGCCTTTGTTCGGGACGGAGTTCTTACGGTGCGTCTGGGTGGGGAAGAGACCCCGCTCGTCTCGGCTGACGAGCTCAAGATTGCCGGCCACCATAACGTCGTGAACGCGCTGGCCGCTGCGACCGCCGCGCTCTTCGTGGGTGCTGCGCCCGAGGGTGTTCGCGAGGGGCTGCGCTCCTTCGAGCCGCTTGAGCATCGTATCGAGCCCTGCGGCTCGATCGACGGCGTCCGGTTCGTCAACGATTCCAAGGCCACCAACACCGATGCGGTCGTAAAGGCGCTCACGGCGTTTCCGCACGATCGCGTGGTGCTGCTGGTGGGCGGCCATGACAAGGGCACCCCGCTTGAGGAGTTCGCCCGCGCCGTGGTGCGGTCCACCGTGGCGTCCGTCGTGTGCTTCGGCGAGGCCCGCTCGCGGTTCCTGCAGGCCTTCCTCGATGCCGACGATACGCACGAGCTCGAGGTGGCCGAGGCCGAAAACCTGCGCGACGCCGTCGACGTCGCGCGCAACCTTGCTGAGCGCGGCGACGTCGTGCTGCTGTCGCCTGCCTGCTCGAGCTTCGACGAGTTCTCTGGATTCGAAGAGCGTGGCCGCGCCTTCAAGGCTTATCTCGACGAGATTCGCGCCGCCGCGTCCGACGAACGCTAGGTAGCCCATGAATAGCACGGATGCGCCGACGGGCGCTGTCGAACAATCGAGGGGGCGTGCCGCGTCCGGCCGTCCTCGCACGCGTCGTCGCGACGGCGAGCACTCCGCCCTGGGCGAGCGTCTCATCGCCGGCGTGCCCGCGCGCATCATGCGCCCGCGCATCGTCTTTCTCGCCTGCCTTGCCGCCATTTTGGGGTTCGGCTTGCTCATGGTGTATTCGGCCTCGTCGGTCGAGGCGCTCAAGGAGACCGGAAGCTCGGTGTACTACCTGCAGCGCCAGGCGATCTTCATCGCGGTGGGACTCATCTGCATGATCGCGGTGAGCCGCGTTCCCCTTGCCGCCATGCGCACGGATGTCGTGTGGTGGGTCTGGCTCGGCATGTTGTTCCTGCTGTTCTTGGTGCTTGCCATCGGCCGTGACGCGGGCGGTGCACGCCGCTGGATCGTCATTGCGGGACAGCAGTTCCAGCCGTCCGAGTTTGCCAAGTCGATCATCGTGGTCACCGCTGCGAAGATCTTCTACGAATACTACGAGATCGAGTCCATCAACACACAGACCTTCCTGATCATGCTCGGCGCCTGTGTGTTCGCGCCGCTGCTTGCCATCATCCTGGAGCCCGACATGGGCACCTGCCTCATCATCGGGGCCACGGTCTTCTGCATGGCGTATTTCGCAGGCTTTTCCTACAAGCTCATCGGATGCATCGTGGCAGTCGGTGTCGTCGCGGTCCTTGTGCTCATCCTGTCATCGAGCTATCGCGCAGACCGCCTGTTCTTGGGCGACCCGTGGGAGGACCCGTACGACACGGGCTACCAAGCCACGCTTGCCATCATGGCGTTCGCCTCGGGCGGGCTGTTCGGGCGCGGTGTCGGCAACTCCACGATGAAGTACAACTACCTGCCAGAAGCCCATAACGACTACATCTTGGCCATCATCGGCGAGGAGCTGGGACTGGTGGGCACGCTGGCGTTTTTCGCCGTGTTCGCCGTCATGGTGTATGCCGCCTTCAAGATCGCCTGGCAGTCGCCGAGCATCCAGGGGCGCCTCATCGCGTCGGGCTCGATCGTGCTCATCTCGATGCAGTTTCTCATCAACGTGCTCGGCATCCTGGGCGTGACGCCCATGACCGGCAAGACGCTCCCGTTCATCTCGTACGGCGGCTCGTCCATGATCGCCTCGCTCATCCTTATGGGGCTTATTCTCCGGGTGTCCATTGAGAGCAATCCCAAGACCGTCTACGATGTGCGCCGCGACGACTTCGCCGTGGTGGACGAGAGTACCGCCGGCGAGGCGCATCCGCGCTCTTCCCGGTCGGGCGGCTTCACGGTGTTGGACGGGGCGTCCGGTCGTCCCGATGCGCGCACTCGTCGCGATGCAGACGCTGATGGCGGGCGCCGCGAGGGACGTCGCCCCTCGTCGGGCCGCAACACGCCGCTTGCCTCCATGCGTTCGGATGCGCGCGGTGCAGCGAGCTCATCGGCGCGCTCGCGCATAGATTTGGGAAACGACCCCGCGGACCGGCTGCGTTCGAGCGGCCCGCGCGTGGGATACGACAGGGGAGGATACGCGCCCGGCGGCAGCCGGACGACCAGGTCGCCAAGGGGGAGACGCTATGACCGATAAGAGAAGGATCGCCATTGCGGCGGGAGGTACCGCAGGGCACGTGAACCCGGCCCTCGCGCTTGCAGAGGAGCTCCGTTCACGCGGGCACGAGGTGCGTTTCTTTGGCGAGACCCGTCGTCTTGAAGGCAAGCTGGTTCCTCAGGCGGGGTTTGCCTTCTATCCCGTCAACGTGACCGGCTTCGACCGTCAGAAGCCCTGGACGCTTGTGACCGCGCTCGTGCATCTGGCGCATGAAGAGCGCAGGCTCGTTCGCGCCTTCAAGGAAGATCCTTCGCTTCGTCCCGATGTGGTCATCGGCTTTGGTGCCTATGTCGAGCTCCCGCTTGTCCGCGCGGCGGCGCGCCTGGGCATTCCCTATGCGCTTCACGAGCAGAACTCGGTTCCGGGCCTTGCCAACAAGCAGTCCGCAAAGGGGGCCTCGCTTATCGGTATCGCCCAGCCAAGCGTGGCCGAGGTCTTCGAGAAGCACGGAGCCAATCCCGACGTGGTGAAGATGGTCGGAAATCCCGTGCGCGGCTCGGTCCTTGCCGGTGACCGCACCCGAGGTCGGGCATCGCTGGGCGTTCCCGCCGACGCCACGCTGCTGCTGGTTTTTGGCGGCTCGCTCGGGGCCCATCATATCAACACGCGCATGGTTGCCCTGAAGGACCGCCTGCTGGGGTTGGAGGGCGTGCACGTGCTGCACTCCACCGGCGCCGACGACTACGATGCCACCGTGGCCGCCCTTGCGCTTACGCCCGAGGAGCGCGAACGCTATCACGTCGTGTCCTATATCGATGGCATGGGCGACGTCCTTGCCGCCTCGGATTTGGTGCTCTCGCGCTCGGGGGCTTCGTCGGTCGCCGAGATCGCTGCCCTTGCGGTACCTTCGGTTTTGGTGCCGTATCCGTTTGCGACGGCCGACCATCAGACCACCAATGCCCGATATCTCGTGGACGCGGGCGCAGCGGTCATGTTCCCTGACGCCCAGATCGATTCTCAGGAGTTCGAGGAGCGCCTCGTGGGCCTGCTGTCCGACCCGGACGCCCGCGCTGCGATGCGCGAGGCCGCCCGCGGCCTTGGGCAGGACCGGGCGGCGGCCCGCCTCGCCGACGCGCTCGAGGAGCTTTAAGCCACAAGTGCCGAAGACCCTGCTCGTCGCACGTCGCGTCAAGTTGCGGTAAAGTGTCAAGGATATGCATCGACCATATTCGAAGGGGAGTATATCCGCATGGCAGATACTTCGAGCGCGCCCACGGCATCGACCTTTAAGCGTGCGCATTTCATCGGCATCGGCGGCGCCGGCATGAGCGGCATTGCCCTCGTCTTGCACGAGCGCGGCTACGCCGTGAGCGGATCCGACCTCAAGACCTCGCGCTATATCCGCCAGCTCACCCGCGCTGGCGTCGACGTTCGCGTGGGACATCACGCCGAGACCATCGACGAGCTTTCCCCGGACGTCGTGGTGGTCTCCACGGCCATTCCCGAGACCAACCCCGAGCTGGTACGCGCTCGCGAGCTGGGCATTCCCGTCTGGCCGCGCGCGAAGATGCTCTCTGCGCTGGGGCATGGGCATACTACCATCGCCATCGCGGGCACGCATGGCAAGACCACGACGTCTTCCATGTGCGCCACCATGCTCGACCGCATGGGCGAGGACCCGAGCTTCCTCATCGGCGGCATCGTCGAGGGATACGACACCAACGGGCGCAACGGCTCGGGCGATTTCTTCGTGTGCGAGGCCGACGAGTCGGACAGCTCGTTTCTCTACCTCGATCCCAACGTCGTGGTAGTCACCAACGTCGAGGCCGACCATCTTGACCACTATGACTCGCTCGAGGACATCGAGCGGACCTTCGTTGAGTTCATGCGCCTGGTGGGCGAGGACGGCACCGTTATCGTATGCGGCGACACGCCGCATCTGGCGGAGCTTGCCCACTCGAGCGGTCGCCGTGTGGTGACCTACGGCACCGACTCCTCAAACGACGTCGTGTGCACGCCGCACGTCGTCCAGCATGAGCTTTCCGCCTCGTGCACCGTTCGCTTCCCGGACGGCTCTGAGCACCAGGTGTCCATCCAGGCGAACCCGGGCGTGCACAACCTGCTCAACGCCACCGCCGCGCTTACGGTAGCGCAGGCGCTCGGCCTCGATGTGGCCCGCGCTGCCGAGGCGCTCTCGGGCTTCAAGGGCGTTCGTCGTCGCTTCACGCACGTGGGGGACGTCGACGGCGTCACCGTGGTGGACGACTACGGCCATCATCCCACCGAGATCAAGGCGACGCTTGCGGCCGCGCGCTCGCTTGGCTTCAAGCACGTCGACGTCGTGTTCCAGCCGCATCGCTATTCGCGTCTGCAGGCGTTTGCCGACGACTTCGCCGACGCGTTTGCCGATGCCGACCGCCTTGTGCTCATCGACGTGTTCTCGGCCGGGGAGATGCCGATTCCCGGCGTCACGAGCCGCATGCTTGCCGACAAGGTGCGCACGCGCCATCCCGGCAAGGAGGTCATCTACGTGGGCGACCGGATGCTTGTGTCCAAGCGCCTTGCTGAGGTTGTCGAGCCGGGAGACCTGCTCATCACCATGGGCGCCGGCGACGTGACCACCGTCGGACCTGAGTTCATCGACTATAAGACCTCGTCCGCCAAGGCGGAGTAGCCGGCCATGGGATTGTTCAACGCCGTCATGTCGCTTTCCGGTGCCATCGACACCGATGTCATAGAGCAGGAGCGCCTTGCGCGCCACACCAGCTACCGCATCGGCGGCAAGGCGGCGCTGTTCATCACCTGCCACAGCTACCATGCACTGCGCCGCGCCATCGAGACGCTCAACCGTGAGAGCGTGCCCTGGGTCATCATTGGGCGTGGGTCCAACCTGCTCGTTGCCGACGAGGGCTACGAGGGAGCGGTGGTCACCCTCGGGCGTGAGTTTATGCGCACGGTGCTTGCCGAGGACGGGCGTACCGTCACGGCGGGTGCGGGCGTGATTCTGGCGCGTCTGGTGAACGAGGTGTACTCCAAGGGGCTGTCCGGCCTCGAGTTTGCCATGGGCATACCGGGCACCATGGGCGGCGCGGTATCCATGAACGCGGGAACACGTACCGAGTGGATCGGCTCGGTCATCGAGGACGTCATGACTTACCAGCCTGGTCGCGGTATGCGTCACTACGCGCATGACGAGATTGCCTGGGGCTACCGTGAGTGCGGCTTGCCGCGCGACGAGATCGTGCTCGAGGCTACGCTGCGCCTACATCCTGCCGACAAGGGTGAGATTCGCGAGAAGATGGAGCGTTTCTTGGCGCGGCGTCGGCGTACGCAGCCGATTGGGAGCGCCACGTGCGGTTCGGTCTTCAAGAACCCACCTGAGGGAAGTGTGGGAAAGATGGTAGAGGACTGTGGATTGAAGGGTTTTTCCGTAGGCGGGGCAGAGGTGTCTCAGGTTCACGGTAACTTTATCATCAACACGGGCACCGCGACGGCCTCCGACGTTGCGGCGGTCATTCGACACGTCTATGGAAAGGTGCGGGAGGCGTATGGCGTCGAGCTTCAACCGGAAGTTAAATTCCTCGGGTTCTAGCGCCTCGAAGCCCACCTTCCGCAAAGCCACGGGTTTGCGCCGACAGTCGGCGAACCTGCGTAGCAGCAAGAGCCGCCCGGCGAGCACGCCTGCTCCCGCGCCGGCTCGAAAACCCATCGGTTCCTATACCGCGACGCCCAAGCGCAAGCCTGCGCTCTCCACTAAGCAGGGGACAGCCTCGACCTCTCGCCGCGTCTCCGCGCCGAAGGGTTCCTCGGCGGTGCGCACTCCTGCGTCAAAGGCTGTCCAGCGTCCCGCCGCAAGACCCGCGACAAAGCCCGCTGCGAAGCCTGCGGCTATCTCTGTCGTGAAGGCTACGGCGAAGCCCGCCGTGAAGCCCACCAAGCGGGGTTCGGCGAAGGCCGCGGCCCTCCGCCCGCAAGCGTCGAGCGGGCACGTTGCGCCATCGTCCAAGGTCATCGGCTCGAAGATGCCGGCCGCGACCGCGCGCAAGCGCACCGCGCCGCGCATGACGCCCGGGCGTTCGCTTACCTCCGTTCCCACCTCGGGGCATAAGGTCGCGTCGAAGCCCACCTCTGCGGGCCGCAGCCCGTTGTCTGCCCTTGCTGCGCCCTTTGCGTTTTTGGGCAATGTCATCTCCCGCATCCCTCGTCCGCACCTTCCGGGCAAGGTGGTCGCCGCAGCGGCCGGCGCCCTCGTGCTGGTTGCCGTGGTTGCAATCGTCGTGGTCAACTCCGCCCTCTTCACGGCGACCAACGTCATCGTGAACGGCAGCGAGCACATTCCCCAGCAGACAGCCCAACAGCTCATCAAGGTGCCCGCCGGCACCACGCTGCTCAACGTCAACGAGTCGGCGATCGCCTCGTCGCTGGAGTCGAATCCTTGGGTGAGCGGGGTGACCATCGAGCGCGAGTTTCCCGACACGCTCGTGATCACGCCGACCGAATGGGACGTCTCGGCCATCGCCTATATCACGGCAAGCGACGTCGCGTGGGCCATTAGCAGCGATAACAAATGGATCTCGCCCGTCTCGCTCACCGTGACCGTCGACGCCGACGGCAACATCGTCTCCGATTCCGGCAGCGCCGCAGGAAGCACGCTTGGCAGTGACGCCGCATCGGGCGACGCCGCGGACGGAACCGACGCGGCAAGCGGTGACGACGCGACGTCGGAAGATCAAGCTTCCGGCACCGAGACCTCTGGGGACGACGCCGCTGCGACCGATGGAGACGCCTCCGGCGACACGTCGGACGGGACGGGCGACCAGGGCGCCGACACGACGGATGAGGGGGAGGTCACAAACAATCCCGACGGAACCCAGACGCTCACCGGTCTTGCTGCGGCGCAGGCCCTTGCGCGGCGTGACGGTGCGGTCCTGTTTACCGATATCGCCTCCGACGTGGAGCCTGTCTCGGGCCAGGAGGTCACCTCCGAGGTGATTCTTGCGGGTCTCGAGTATGCACGCGGCTTCTCGAGCGACTTCATCGCGCAGATCAAAGAGATCTCGCTCACCTCGGAAGAGGCGATCTCGGCAGATCTGGACTCGGGTGTCGAGGTGTCGCTCGGCGAGCCCACCGACATCGCTCTCAAGGAGCGCGTGGTGACTCGTCTGCTCGAACAGGAGCAGGGTGTGACCTATATCAACGTCCGTACGCCCGACAACTATTCGTTCCGCAGTGCACCCGACAGTTGATGACCGCATCTTTTCGGCGAACGGTTGCCGCCGCCACCTGCGCATTGTTCGCCAATTCCACAATCCAGGAGACCGGATTTGACCGCTACCTGCATTTTGTGCAAATATAAGGCGGTCTACCTCGACGTTTCATGTAAACTTGAACCTTAGAGTTTGACATAGTTTCCCGCAGTACCGTTTATCGGAGGACCGACATGCACGAGAACGAGATCAACAATTATCTTGCCGTCATCAAAGTGGTCGGCGTCGGCGGCGGCGGTACCAACGCGGTCAACCGCATGATCGAAGAGGGCATCCGCGGCGTCGAGTTCGTTGCCATTAACACCGACGCGCAGGCGCTTGCGATCTCGGATGCGGACATCAAGGTTCACATCGGAACCGACCTAACCCGTGGCCTTGGCGCTGGCGCGAACCCCGAGGTGGGTCGCAAGGCTGCCGACGAGTCCCGTGACGACATCGCCGAGGCCCTTGCAGGTGCCGACATGGTCTTCATCACCGCCGGCGAGGGCGGCGGCACCGGTACCGGCGCTGCTCCCATCGTCGCCGACATCGCTATGAACGACGTCGGCGCGCTGACCGTTGCCGTTGTCACCAAGCCCTTCACCTTCGAAGGCCGCAAGCGCAAGCAGGCCGCCGAGGAGGGCATCCGCACGCTGTCCCAGAGCGTCGACACCCTCATCGTCATCCCGAACGACCGCCTGCTCGCCACGGCCGAGAAGAAGACCACCATGCTCGAGGCCTTCTCCAACGCCGACGGCGTCCTGTCCCAGGGCACCCAGGGCATCACGGACCTCATCACCGTGCCGGGCGTCATCAACCTGGACTTCGCTGACGTCAAGACCATCATGAAGCAGGCCGGTACGGCCATGATGGGCATCGGTACCGCCTCTGGCGACAACCGCTCCGTGGACGCTGCCCAGCAGGCCATCTCCAGCCCGCTGCTCGAGAGCTCCATCGATGGCGCCACGCGCGTGCTGCTCTCCATCGCCGGCTCCAAGGACCTGGGTATCCAGGAGATCAACGACGCCGCCGACCTCGTTGCGAACGCCGTCGATCCCGAGGCCAACATCATCTTCGGTACCGTCGTCGACGAGTCTCTGGGCGATCAGGTGCGCATCACCGTCATCGCGACTGGCTTCTCCGACTCCAACGTCAACCGTCAGGACGACCTCTTCACCTCGAGCTCGTCGAAGTCGTCCGAGCGCGATTCGCTTGGCTCGCATGCGGCTCCCGCTCAGAAGGCTGCTCCGACGCGCAACATCGGTGGCACCGAGGTTCCCAACTTCGGTAACGACCAGTTTGAGCTGCCCGACTTCCTGAAGCGTGGCTCGTTCTAAGAGCATTTACACGTCCGTTCCGGAGCCCCTGTCGTCATGCTGACGGCAGGGGCTTTTGTGTGAGGGGCAGGCGTGTTGGAATCGTGAGCTGTGGCGTGGATGCGCCACTCTGGGTACATGTGCTGTGTACGTATGCGGTGGCGCACCTTGCCGAGGAGCGTCGGCGACACGATGGATAAGGAGGAGGAGTCATGAAGAGTGACGGACGGGATATCTTGCAGCGGGTGACGCGGGGCGGTGTGACGCTTGTGGGCAACCTGGAGGGGCCGGTTCCCTTTGGGTTTACCGAGCGCACTGGCGGCGTCTCGTCTGCGCCGTATACGTCGCTCAACCTGGGCACCCATGTCGAGGATGATCCAGTTGCCGTGGCCGAGAACCGTCGGCGCGTGCTTGCCGCCCTTGGTGCCGAGCCGTTCGCAGATCGTCTGATCGTTCCCAACCAGGTGCACGGCTCCCATATCGTGACGATTGCCGACAACGCGCCTGCCGCCGTTGAGGTTGCGCGCGCCGAGGCGACCGCAGGGGCAGACGCCGTCGTATGCACCGCTTCCGACGTACCTGTGCTTTTGTGTTTCGCCGACTGCGTGCCCGTGGTCCTCGTCGCTCCGTGCGCGTTTGCCGTTGTCCATTCGGGATGGAAAGGCACCGTCGCGGGTATTGCGGGGTTGGCTGCGCGCGAGCTTGTCCGCGCGTCGGGATGCCGCCCTGAAGATATCCGGGCATATATCGGCCCCCATATCCTGGGTGACGAATACGAGGTCTCCGAGGAGCTTATGGAGCGTTTCCGCAATAGCTTCCCGAATACCCGGGTGGGGGAGGGCCGCCTGCTTGACCTCTCGGCATGCATTCGGGCGTCGCTGAGGGATGCCGGCGTGGCCGACGAGGACATCTGGGACACCGGCCTTTCCACCATGAAGGACAACGACCGCTTCTTCTCGTATCGGGCCGAGAACGGCAGGTGCGGGCGCCACGGCGCCATCGCCATGCTGCGCGGCTAGGACCTTCACCAATCAGTCTCTATGCGACAAGAACAAGGTGCTCTGCTAGGGCGGGACACCTTGTTGCGTGTATGGGAGACACCCTGCGATGGCGAGCTCATTGCAGACCGTTCGCTAGCCGTTTCCTTACAAATCCTTAATGGTGAGTTTCTACACTTAACCAGGGTATGACAGCAGGCTCCCGCGTCTCGCGCGGCGACGTCCCGCGGGCCGTACCATCCGGTCGCTTTTAGGCGCCGGTTGCCGCCCCACGGGCGGAAGGCGCGTTTTGTGCACACACTGATTGGAGTTTTGACATGCGTAAACTGTATTCTCGCCAGCTCATCGAGGCTCGTCACGAGATGCTTTCCATCTACGAGGCGATCGACCTCACGCTGCATGACGCCGTGCGCGCATTCGTTGAGGGCGACAAGAAGCTCGCCTCCAAGACCAAGAAGAAGACCCTCAAGATCGACGCCCGCTGCGCCAACCTCGAGGCCGTCTGCTACAACCTCATCGCTACGCAGGCGCCCGTGGCTTCCGACTTCCGCCTGCTTCAGACCCTCATTTATACCGACTTCTGCCTGCAGCGCATGTGCGACAAGGTGCAGCGTGTCGCTCGCGCCGCAAAGCTCAAGGTGAAGACCGACATCGAGCTTCCTGCCGAGCTCATCGATCTTGTGAACCAGGAGGCGGCGAGCGTCTACAAGGTCATGGGCACCGCGGCTTCCGTGCTGGTGACCAACGACCTGACCCTGCTGCGCACCCTGAGCGGCCAGGAGGAGTCGGCGCACAGCATCTACGAGGAGTTCTTCCGCGCCTTCAACCGCATGTCCTCGGTCGAGCTGGCCGACGACCGCTCCTATGACGACTTCCGCCGCGTCATCATGGTTTCCCGCTACCTCGACCGCTGCGCGCAGTACAGCATCGACGCCGCGAGCCGCATCATGTTCCTGCTTACGGGGCAGCGCTGGAACAGCGTCGACATCGCGGGCTTCGACGAGGATGAGCTCGAGGCGCTGCGCGTGCCGTCCGGCGAGGGCGTCATCCTGCGCCCCGAGATCGATGCCGCCTATGTGGCCGACATTCCCGTCGACGAGGTCACCCCTGAGCTCAAGGCGCTCATCGAGAACCCGGTCGACGAGGACGACGACGATGACGACGAGTCCGACGACGAGGATTTCGACGCCTAGGCCATCGCCTCTGTGCGCTTATAAACCTTGCGTGTCCAGGGCGCGGCTCCGTTTCACGGGGTCGCGCCCTGCGTTAGTATGAAGGCGTACCAACGTGATAAAGAGGGTGTGTTCCATGACTGAATATCTCGACCTGATTCGCCGCCGTCGCGAGGAGATCATCTCTCGGGCTGATGCCGCGCTGACGCGGGCGGGGCGCTCATGGTCCGATGTGAAGGTCATGGCGGTGTCGAAGACCGTCGGTGTCGAGCAGGTTCTCGATGCGATTCGAGCGGGGTATCGGTTCTTTGGCGAGAACCGGCCCCAGGAGCTCGTGCGCAAGCTTGAGGGACTCGAGGCCGCCGGCGTAAGCGAGGACGTTCGCTTCGACATGATCGGCAACCTGCAGACCAACAAGATCAACGCCGTCCTCGGCAGGGCCGCCTGCATCCACTCCATCAGCTCGCTGCATCTTGCCGAGGCCGTCTCGTCCCGTGCCGAGCGGCGCATGGGGGAGGGGCTTCTTGCGGCTCCGCAGCCCGTGCTGTTGGAGGTGAATGTCTCGGGCGAGGCCTCCAAGTCCGGCTTTGCCCCCGACGACCTGCGCGCTTCCATGGACGCGCTGCGCGAACTTCGTGGAATTCACATCGAGGGACTTATGACGATGGCCCCCCGTGGGGATAAAGGACGTGCCCGCGAGACGTTCGCGGGACTCAGGACGCTTCGCGACGAGCTTGAGGCAACCTACGCCGACATGAGCCTGCCCGAGCTGTCCTGTGGGATGAGCGAGGACTTCGAGATTGCGCTCGAGGAGGGCTCTACGCTCGTTCGCCTGGGCAGGGTGGTGTTTGACCCGGCGTTTGAGCTAGAATAGACGAACTAGCGTTGTCCTTACCGCACCGCTCATCCATCGTGCACGCAGAGAGGTTGAGAGACGTGAGCTTCTTAGACGATATCAAGAGTAGGCTTCCGTTCGGTCAGAACCAGGGCTCGTATGGGCAGGACGGCTATGGCCAGGACGACGGCTATGGTGACGACTACTACGACGGCGCCGGTTACTCCGACGGCTATCAGCAGGATAGCTACGGGACATCCGCCGATGGCTACAGCGGCGGCGGATACAGCGGCTCCGAGCCTTCCACGAACGGCATCCTGGGCCAGACGCGCCGCGGCGAGGCTGAGTCCGTGGCGGTGTATACCCGCTCCGGTCAGCTCGTGGGCGACGCCGACCGTCATGCCACCACGTATAACCCGCCTTCGCGTCAGGACGGTTATCGTCCGGGTGCCTACGACACGCCTTCGAGCTATGCGGCGACCGTGCGCAGCCAGGCTTCGACGCCGGCTCCCACCCCGTCTGCGGTCGAGACGGCTCAGCACGCGAGCGCGATCTTGAACGCGACGCCGCAGCTGCCCGCCTACATCCTGCGTCCCGAGAGCTATGACGACGTCGAGACGGTCGTTCGCCGCGTGCGCACCAAGCAGCCCGTGGCCCTCGTCTTTGTTGGCGTGCGCACCGAGGTCGCCAAGCGCGTCCTGGACTTTAGCTACGGTTTCGCCTGCGGCCTGGGCGCTTCGGTCCAGGAGGTCGGCGACCGCATCTTCATGGTTCTGCCTGCCGGCTGCGAGGTCAAAAACTCCGACCTGCAGAAGCTGCGCGACGACGGCTACCTGAAATAACAGGGGGTTCTCATCATTACCGCATACTCGCTCGCCGAGCTAATCAGCACGCTCGTCAACTTCTACGAGATGTTGATTCTGATCTATATCATCTTGCGCTGGTTTCCTCTGCGCGAGGGTGGCTTGGCATATGACATCGCTGTGGTGCTTCAATCTATCTGCGAGCCGTTTCTGGGTCTGTTCCGGCGTATCATTCCGCCGATGGGCGGCCTAGACTTCTCGCCGGTTATTGCGATTCTTGCGCTCAATCTCATCGCTCGATTTGTAATAGGTATAATCGTTTAGGAAACGCAGGGCAGCCGTGCATGGATCGGCTTGCTCACGCGACGAAAAGGAGTACCAGACATGGCTATCACACCTGCAGACATTCAGGCCCAGACCTTCTCCGAGGCCAAGCGCGGCTATGATCCCGCCGAGGTCGATGTCTTCCTGGAGCATGTTTCCGCCGAGGTCGACGCGATGCTTTCCAAGATCGTCGATCTTAAGAACCGTCTCGATGCCGCCGAGCAGCAGCTCGCCGACGCCCAGGCCCAGCTTGCCTCTCAGCCGGTGACGGCTCCTGCTCCTGTCCAGCCCAGCATTTCCGCCTCTGAGCGTCAGATCTCTGCGGCCCTTATTTCGGCGCAGCAGACCGCCGAGGCCATCATCAACGACGCTCAGCAGAACGCTGAGCGCATCGCCAACGAGGCCGACGCGAAGGCCCGCGACGTCATTCGCCAGGCGCTGCAGGAGAAGCAGGAGGAGATCAAGGAGATCGATCGCCTGAAGGCTTCCCGCGAGGAGTTCAAGGCCGAGTACATCAAGCTCATCCAGCACTTCATGGACGATGCCCAGAACTCGTTCCCGCCCGAGCTCATGTCCTCTACGCCGGTGGGCTCTGCTGCGGCTGCTCCCGCTCCGCTTCCGGCGTCCGATCCCGAGCCCGCGCCCGCTGCGGCTCCGGTGGCCGACCCCTTCGCGCCGCTCGACAACTTCGGCATGGATGACCTGGACTAGGCCTGTGCCCATTCACAGAGAGTTTGCATAGAAAGCGCCGCTCCTCTCGGGGCGGCACTTTTGTCTTTAGGTGTGGGATAGGTGACGTAGTTTTTTAGAGCACGAACTCGTTACGAGGGATGCAGCGGGCCTCGCGGGCATCGGGCTCGGCGATGGTGTCTGCTGCATAGCCCAGGGTGAGCATGGATACCGGCAGCGTGTCGGCGGAAAGCCCAAACTCCTCGCGCGCGATGTCGGGGTCGAACATGCAGACCCAGCAGGTCTGCAGCCCCAGCTCCACGGCCTGCATCATCATCTGGTCGACCACGATCGAGGTGTCGATGAGCGACGAGTTCATGCCGTCGCCTCGACGCACCCAGGCCTCCTCGGTTTTGGCGCAGGCGAGAAGCACCACGGGCGCACCGAAGACGCTGCCGTCCTTAGCAAAGTGATGCGCCGCTTTGGTAGCCTTCTCGCGCAGCTCGGGCGTGTCGCAGACGACAAGGCGCGTGGGGTGGTTATTGTGGGCGGATGGCGCGATGCGGCCCGCCTCGATGATTGCGTCGAGCT
Source organism: Collinsella sp. An2 (assembly GCF_002160065.1). Lineage (GTDB taxonomy): Bacteria > Actinomycetota > Coriobacteriia > Coriobacteriales > Coriobacteriaceae > Limicola. The sequence goes on from NZ_NFJW01000008.1 coordinate 65,541, forward strand.
TCTCGGGCTCGACGGCGCGCTTCTCATAGGAGCGGCAGGAATAGCGGGCGCGGGTAAGATCGGTGAAAGACATGGGGCTCCCATCGGTTGCGGTTGGCGTGTCGGCAACCTTATACCCCAATGATTGCGCGCAGAGCATCGCTTCGCGTTTGTAGTTGAGCACAATCGGGGGCACGGCGCGGGCCGGGTCTCAGGCGCGGAATCGGGTTCAGGCGTGAGGCTGGGTCCAAGACGTGGAATCGGGCCCAGGCGCGATACATCCCCGTGTGCGCCCATGCATACGAAGTGATACAGCCGATTGTTGGGAGAGAGGTGCAAAGCGGGCCTGTAAGCCGGGTTCTGTCGAGGACGGTCATTTATCTTGGCACACGCATCGCTGCGCGGCTCCTCGCACGCTACCCGGGCGCGGGCCGGGCCAACCCATAGCGCCCCTATTCGCGCTTGCTCCGGATGGGGTTTACCCAGCCGCCGTGTTGCCACGACGCTGGTGGTCTCTTACACCACCGTTTCAGCTTTTCCCTTTACGCTTGCGCGCAGGTGGGAGTCTTCTTTTCTGCGGCACTTTCCGTCGGATCGCTCCGCCTGGCCGTTAGCCAGCATCCTGCCCTGTGGAGCCCGGACTTTCCTCACGCCGGCGCCGAAGCGCCGGTCGCGCGACCGTCTGGCCCGCTTTGCGGGAGGTATTGTATCATGTCTGTTTGCCGCTCTCAGGGGTGCACATATTCTGCGAAGGGCTGCAAGTTGCCGCCTGTCGTAGTTAGTTGCCGTATCGAGCCGTCGCTAGGGAAACACTGAATATGAGCTTTCGCGGCGGCCCCTCGCACGTTCGATTCGGAAAAGGGCGTCCCTTTCCGGAATCGCCGAGTAGACTCTTAAGCTCCGAGCCATCTACCAGGTGTTTTGTCCGTCGGGCATCCTTGTCTACTCGGCGAATCGCGTTTCGGACGCCCTTTTCCGAAGCGAGTGAGCATGAGGAGGCGCAAGGAAGCTGTAATCAGCGTTTTCCTAGACGCTGCTTCGAGCCGCCGCCGAGAGCAGCCGCGCGTCTGCCTCACGCCCGCCGAGCGCGCTCATTCACCAACCCCCTCACCCGCGAACAGGGTATATCAGGAATCGGCTTACAAAACCCTTACAATCAATCACATGCGTAAGCTGTTGGCTAGAGAAAAGTAAAGTGTTACCCTGTTGTAGCGCAAATGAGACAGTTTGCCCACATAATCAGCTGACTTTCTCTTTACACAGCGCTCTCGGCCGTCCCTGCGGGTCGCCCGTCCCGCTGACGGAGCCAGATCCCGGTGCGTCGAGGTCCAGTTTGCATCTACTGGGGGAGTGGAACGTTTTGGACGTGACGTTGGGATTGTTTTTGCAGGAGCTTGCCTCCAATCCTATCCTCGCTATCACGGTGTTGCTCACGTTGGGCGTCATCTTCGTCAACGGTTGGACCGATGCCCCAAACGCCATTGCGACAGCAGTAACCACGCGAACCATCAATATTCGCCCGGCGATCATCATGAGCGCGGTCTTCAACTTCTTGGGCGTGCTCATCATGACCCTCGTCAACTCGTCGGTCGCTTCGACCATCTCGAACATGGTCGACTTTGGCACCAACACCGATATGGCGCTTGTGGCGCTTTGTGCCGCGCTGTTCTCCATCGTGGTCTATAGCGTCGGTGCGTCGATCTTTGGTATCCCTACGAGCGAGAGCCACAGCCTTATCGCCGGCCTTACTGGCGCGGCGCTCGCGGTGCAGGGCGGCCTGGACGGCGTAAACGGCGAGGAGTGGATCAAGGTCATCTACGGCCTCGTGCTGAGCCTCGCCCTTGGATTTGCGCTTGGCTGGGTGATCTGCAAGCTGCTTACCATCATCTGTGCCAACATGGACCGTCGGCGTACGAACAAGGTCTTCAAGTACGCGCAGATCTTCGGCGCCGCGGCCATGAGCTTCATGCACGGAGCGCAGGACGGCCAGAAGTTCATCGGCGTGCTGCTGCTGGGCGTGGCGTTCTGCAACGGCCAGCCCGATCTGGTGGGTGCGGTCATCCCTGTCTGGCTCATGCTCATCTGCAGTGTGACCATGGGCGTGGGCACAAGCGTCGGTGGCGAGAAGATCATCAAGTCCGTTGGCATGGACATGGTGAAGCTCGAGACCTTCCAGGGATTCTCGGCCGACCTCGCCGGTGCCATCTGCATTCTGCTCTCGACGCTGACCGGCATTCCGGTATCCACGACACATACCAAGACGAGCGCCATCATGGGCGTAGGCGCGGTGAAGCGTCTCTCGGCCATCAATTTCTCGGTGGTCAAAGACATGATGCTCACGTGGGTCTTCACGTTCCCGGGCTGCGGCCTCATCAGTTTTGTGATGGCTAAGCTCTTTATGATGGTGTTCTAGGCACCATATTTTCGTCGGTTCTCATCGAGCGGCCTCGGCGTGTGCCAGCCGTTCGAACAGGCGGGCGACGCCACTCTCGCGATCGCTTACTCTCCAAGCAAGGAGGAACTATCATGGCCAGGAAGAATGACGCGTTCTACTTTGACGCCTTCATCGCATGCGCGGACCTTTCATGTAAGGCTGCGCACCTGCTTTCCGAGGTGACTAAGAACTACGATCCCAATCGCATCGGCGAGGCTCTTGACGCCATGCACGAGATCGAGCAGTCTGCCGACGAGAAGAAGCATGAGGTGCGCGACGCACTGATCACCGCGTTCGTAACTCCGATCGAGCGCGAGGACATCGCCCTGCTGAGCCAGCACCTGGATGACGTGACCGATCGCATCGAGGGTGTGCTGCACCGCCTGTACTTCGACAACATCCAGGTCATGCGTCCCGACGCGCACGAGATGGTGGATATGATCTGCCGCAGCTGCGAGGAGATGCGTGAGCTCCTGGGCGAGATGGCTCACTTCAAGCGCTCGAAGACCCTGCACGACCACGTGATCGCCCTGAACTCGCTCGAGGAGGAGGCGGATCACCTGTTTATCAAGGCTATGAGGACCCTCCATACGACCTCGACCGATCCGCTGGAGATTCTGGCGTGGCGCGAGGTGTATATGTTCATGGAGTACTGCGTCGATTGCTGCGAGAGCGTGGCAGACACGGTCGACAGCATCGTGATGAAGAACTCCTAATGCGTTTTCACCGCGGGTGAGTTCATCATCCTGTATGTAATTCGGTTTGAAGCGAGCGGTCCTTCGGGGCCGCTTTTGCTACGGCGCTGTTTTATGTGGGGCGGCAGCCGTCTTACGCTGAGGTTGCAGAGCGTAGCCGCGCTTGGGCTTTGGCGGCGATGTGGCTCACAGATACAATGGGGTGCGGACACATTAAGGCGAACGGCGAGGAGCGGGGCGTACGATGGAAAGTTATATCACGGTTCGTGCGGGGTATGAGGCGCAGGCCGAGTACGACGACCGAAAGAGCCGCTTTATCGCCCAGTTGGTCCACGTTGAGAGCGAAGACGAAGCGGCGGAGCACATCGCTCGCGTGAGGGCGCGGCACTACGACGCGCGCCACAACGTGCCGGCTTGGATCTTGGCCGATGGCCGCGAGCGTGCGAGCGACGACGGTGAGCCTCAGCGTACGAGCGGCATGCCGACGCTTGAGGTGTTGCGAGGAGCCGGCCTGCGCGACGTGTGCTGCGTGACGACACGTTACTTTGGAGGAACGCTGCTGGGGCCCGGAGGGCTCGTCCGCGCCTATACAGCGGCGGCTCAAGAGGCTATCGAAGTCGCCCGTGCGCAGGGAATGCTTGTAGAGATGACGTCGGTGGTTCCGGTGGACGTTGGGGTGGCCTATTCCCATTACGACCAGATGCTGCATTTGATCGAACAGGCTGGCGGTAAGGTCTCATCGAGCGATTTTACCGATGCGGTAGCTATCCATGTGGTTTTCAAAGAGGGGGACGAGGTTCCGTTTTTGGCAGCTCTGACCGAACGGTTCGCTGGACGCGAGCAGGTTGAGGTCGGAAAGCCGCGCTTTGCCGAGTTCTAAGTGAGCGGCGGGTGAGGGACGAGCGCCTTACGTGTGCGCTCTCTCGAAGTTGCGTGCGGCCTTTTCAAGTTGATAGACGGATTCGTCCATTTTTTGGTCTTTGGACACCTGAAAATGGCCCTAAAGCTCTATCAACTTTAAAACGGCGCACGCAACTTCGTTTGAGCGCACGTAATTTCACCTGAAGGCACGTACCTTTGTTTGAGGGCTCTCGGCTGCAAGGCGTGTAATACTGTTTGAAGGAATGTGCCTGTGCTGAAAACCGGGACCCTGGCTGTTCTACGCGCGGCTTGCGTCGATGATGTCGCAGGAGAAGCGAATCGCGTCCTCAATGCAGCCAGGGCAGCTGCGGATCGCGCCGCCCTCGCGGCCGACACCCTTGAGCTCGCGGCAAATGGTGGTTCCGTTCTGCTCGACAAAACGGTCGATCAGCTGACGAACGAGCTTATAGGTGGAGCCCTTCGTGGTGCCAGGCTGTTCAGTGCCGGCGCTGGTCAGCTGGCTGAGGATCATGACGGCAGCCGAGATGGCGCCGCAGGTTTCGGTCATACCGCCCATGCCGCTTCCAAAGCCCTCGGAGAGGCGATAGGCGGCATCGGCATCGGCGCCCACCAGGGGAGCGAGCACGCATGCTATCGCCTGCGCGCAGTTGTAGCCATACTCGGAGCGCAGGGCGAGGGCTTGGTCGACAAGTTGCGGGGCGATGGTGGCGAGGTTCTCTTCGGTCATGGCGATCCTTTCTGTGGCGCGGCGTACGTGCATGACTGGCGCGCGAACGCGGGCGAGCGCCGGCCTCGGTGATTTCATGCTCAAAGACCACCTATTGTGGCACAGTTCGATGCTGTGAGGTGTCGGGCCTGTTGCTTGGATCCGGCGGGCAACGTCTGAGGGTGCCGACATTCCTGGGCGGCACCTGCCGTTTCGGGAAGCACGGTGGCAACTGTGTTAAGAATGGCCTCCGGCCAGTCGGGGTCCATCGTAAGCAGCTAAGCTTATCTGTTGCTGGCGATTGCCGGCGCAGATGAATCGAGACCGTTGCGCGAAGGAGTGAACGAATGGCAGAGCATATTGGAACGACCTGTGTTCAGGGCGGTTATCGACCCGGAGACGGTGAGCCGCGCCAGGTGCCCATCTATCAGTCCACCACATGGAAGTACGATACGTCCGAGCACATGGGCAAGCTCTTTGACCTTGAAGAAGCTGGCTACTTCTACACGCGCCTTCAGAACCCCACGAACGATGCCGTTGCGGCCAAGATCTGCGAGCTTGAGGGCGGCACGGCCGGCATGCTCACGAGCTCAGGCCAGTCGGCAAACTTCTTCGCGCTCTTCAACATCGTCGGAGCGGGCGACCACATCGTGGCGAGCTCGGCCATCTACGGCGGATCCTACAACCTGATCGCTCACACCATGCACCGCATGGGTGTCGAGAGCACCTTCGTGGCGCCCGACTGCACCGACGAAGAGCTCGAGGCCGCTTTCCAGCCCAACACCAAGGCAGTCTTCGGCGAGACCATCGCCAACCCCGCGCTCGACGTGCTCGATATCGAGCGCTTCGCGGTGGCGGCCCATGCCCACGGCGTGCCGCTCATCGTCGACAACACCTTCCCGACGCCGGTCATGTGCCGGCCCTTCGAGTGGGGCGCCGACATCGTGACGCACTCCACCACCAAGTACATGGACGGCCACGGCGCCTGCGTCGGCGGCGCGATTGTGGACTCCGGCAACTTCGACTGGGATGCCCATGCCGACAAGTTCCCGGGCCTCACCACGCCCGACGAGACCTACCACGGCGTCGTCTACACGCAGAAGTTCGGCCAGGGCGGCGCGTTCATCACCAAGGCGACGTCTCAGCTCATGCGCGACCTCGGCCCGATCCAGTCGCCGATGCATGCATTCTTCCTTAACAGTGGCCTGGAGAGTCTGCACGTGCGCATGAGGCAGCACGTGAAGAACGGTCAGGCAATGGCTGAGTTCCTGCACGACCATCCGAAGGTCCGCTTCGTGAAGTATCCGGGCCTGCCGTCCGACTCCAGCTATCAGCTTGCCCAGAAGTACATGCCGAACGGAACCTGCGGCGTGGTGAGCTTCGGCTTTGAGGGCGGTCGTTCCGCGGCCGAGCAGTTCATGAAGAACCTGCATGTCGCGCAGATTGCGACGCACGTGGCCGACGCCCGTACCTGCGTGCTGCATCCCGCAAACGCGACGCATCGCCAGATGAACGACGAGGAGCTCGCCGCCGCCGGCATCGCGCCGGACATGGTGCGTCTCTCGTGCGGCATCGAGGACACCGACGACCTCATTGCCGACGTCGACCAGGCGCTCGACACCATCTAGCAAGAGTTGCCGCTTACGCCCCAGATGCCTGTTCTGAGAACCGGGCGTCTGGGGCTTGGTGTATCACAACGTCGCGACACACCGCGACCCGGGGTACGGAAAGGGGATGGCATGCGGTCTGAGGAGCTGAGATATCCCAGCGCGGACGGGACGTCGAAGGTCCATGCGATGCTCTGGCTGCCCGATGCCGCCGATGCGACGGGCCCATCGACGGCGCTGCGCGGCGTGGTCCAGCTGGCGCACGGCATGTCCGAGCACATTGGACGCTATACGGGGTTTGCCCAGACGCTCACCGATGCGGGGTTCGCAGTATGTGCGAACGATCATATCGGCCACGGCCTGACCGCCTCCGGCCCAGATGACCTGGGGCACATCCCTCTGCACGGCGGGGTCGATATGCTTCTGTCCGACATGCGCACCCTCCAGACGCGTACGGTCGAGATGCTTGCGCGTGCGGGCTACACCAACGTGCCCTATGTCCTGTTCGGACACTCGTTGGGCAGTTTCATGGTGCGCGTGTATCTGACGCGCTATCCCGAAGGGCTGTCTGGCGTAGTGATATGCGGCACGGGCCAGCAGCCGCGCCTTCTCACCGATGTGGGCCGGGTGCTCACGCGCTTCATTGCCGCCGTGCGGGGGGAGCGCTATCGCAGCCATCTGATCGATGCCTTGGGGGTTGGGGCCTACGCCCGCGCCGTCAGGGGCGCCGCCACGCGAAACGACTGGCTTTCGACCGACCCTGCGGTGGTGCAGGCCTATCTCGACGACCCGCTCTGCGGCCAGGTGTTCACCGTGGGAGGCTATGCGGCGGTGTCTGCGCTCGCGGGCGACGCACAGCGACGGGACCTGCTCGCATCTGTGCCGCGCGAGCTGCCGCTTTTGGTTATCGCGGGCGCCGAGGACCCTGTGGGGGACTGTGGTGCGGGCGTTCGGCGCGCGGTCGCACAGTATCGCGACGCCGGCTTCAGCGATGTCGAAGAGCATATCTATTCGAGCATGCGCCACGAGATTCTCAACGAGCCGGGGCGGGCTGCTGTATATGCCGACGTGCTGGACTGGCTCGACCGACACCTGTGACGAAGCCTCCGCGTGGTATTCTGCTTACAATTCATTCACACGGGCGAAGGGGAGCGCCATGAAGTTGTTGGAAGACCGTATTCTCAAAGACGGCGTTGTCAAGCCGGGCGGCGTGCTCAAGGTGGATGCCTTTCTTAACCACCAGTGCGACGTCCAGCTATTCGATGCGATGGGCGAGGAGTGGGCACGGCGTTTTGCCGGCACACCGGTGAGCAAGATCTTGACCATCGAGGCCTCGGGCATCGGTATCGCGTGCGTCGCGGCGCGCCATTTTAACAACGTGCCGGTGGTCTTTGCAAAGAAGGCGCCTTCCATCAATCTGGACGGCGACCAGTTTGCCACCACCATCTACTCGTTTACCAAGCAGCGCGAGTATCCGGTCATCGTGGGAAGTAGATTCCTCTCGCCGGACGACCACGTCCTCATCATCGACGACTTCCTGGCAAATGGCTGCGCGCTCGAGGGTCTCATCCGTCTCTGCGATATGGCGGGAGCCACCGTCGAGGGTATCGGCATCGCCATCGAGAAGGCGTTTCAGGGCGGTGGCGACGCGCTGCGCTCGCGCGGCTTCCGGGTGGAGTCACTCGCTCGCATCTCGGCCATGGACGGTGAGACAGGGGAGCTCACCTTCATCGAATAGCATTCGTCTGTCGGGCACATGACCCTGCTGCAAACGGTGGTGCGGCAGGGAGAGCATCAGCGATCCACGCGCTGGGTCTGCGATGTGTGTGGATTGCTGCGTTTGAGGCGCTGTTGCTCACGATGGAGCGACAACATGTCGAAGGTTCCTGTTCGCGGCGCGCTGTATCAGAGACGCGTGTTGTTGGGCCGAAGAACGGAGATGGCATGTGGCACCATGCTTACCGTCAGCCGCCGTGCGTGAATGCGCTCTCCGTCCGCCTGAATGGGATAGTCGTCACCGCCCAGGGTGAACGCTACGCGCCGTGCCTGGCCCATGGTGACCAGCCGGGAGGTCACATGCCTGCCCATTTTCGCGCGTACAAAGACCGGGATGGCGCGGATGCGAGACACGGGGCCGACGGCATGGCAGGTGTCGAACAGGCCGTCGGTCGGGTCTGCTTGAGGACAGATGCGAAAGCCCGAGCCGTAGGTCGGGCCGATCTGGACGGCCATAAAGATGAGGTCACACGCGCGGGGAGCTTCATCGTCTATAGCGATACGCGCAGGGAAACTGCGATAGCCGGGGCCGAGCACCGAGAAGCTGCTGGCCAGATAGAGCGCCGTACCCGAGAGCGGGCTGCTCTTGCGGAGCTCCTGCGTGCCGAGAGCGATGGCCGCATCGAGGCCGATCGAGAAGGTCTCTACAAAATACTCTGTTGCTGTCGCGCCTGTGTCCATCACGTCGATACGTCCGACATCCATGGATACGCGCTCGCAGGAAAGCAGGTAGGAGATGTCTGCGTGCGCGCCGCGCGGAAGCCCGAGGGTGCGGGCGTAGTCGTTGCCGGAGCCCACGGGAACCACCCCGAGCGTCGGCCGATCGGCCGCGGGGCGCTGCATGAGCCCGCAGACCACCTCGTGGACCACGCCGTCACCACCCAGGGCGACCACGGTGTCGAAACCCATGGCGTCGCGAGCGAGCTCGACCGCGTGGCGGGGACGCTCGGTGTAAACGAGGGTGGCCGAGGCCTTGTCGGGGAGCTGTTCGGCAAGAAATCGCCGAAGGTGCTCTGCGGATTCGCGGGCGTCTCCGGAATGTGCGGCGGGGTTGGCGATGATGAGGACGCGTCCCAGCGGGGAGCGGGCATTCCGCTCGCTAGACATCGAGGTTCTCCTCGGCGGCCTCGTGGCGACGGATTGCCTCGTCCACCGTCAGGTTTTCGTCGGCTTCAAGCGAGCGACGCTTTGAGGTGACGATGCGCTGCGCGGGATAGACGCCGCGATGTCCCGCGACGAGATAGCTGATAAAGGCGACGATCACCATGTAGGGCGCCGCCTGGCCTCCGAACATGTCGATGGAAAGCATGATGGTGGTGACCGGTACGTTGAGGGCGGCTCCGAACACGCCCACCATGCCAAGCGCGGCCATGAAGCTGGGGCCGAGCCCGGTGATCTGTCCGAGCCATCCTCCAAAAGCGGCGCCGATGTCGAAGAGCGGCGTCACCTCGCCACCCTGAAAGCCCGCACCGAGGGTGAGCGCGGTCATGACGAGCTTGATGAGGGCATCCGTCCAGGAGGTCTCGCCGCGAAAGCCCGCGCCCGTGAGCCATTCGGCAAGGCCGCCGTAGGCAAAGAGGTCGCCGGCGACGTAGACGGCAAGCAGCACGAGCGACCCGACGAGTGCGGCGACCAGATAGTTTTGGAACCGCTGGGAATAGAAGCGCTTGACGACGCGGATGGCAAGCGAGAACAGACGTGCCACGAGGCCAAACGCGACGGCGCAAACAACCACGGCCACAACCGTTACAGGCCCCATGGCGGGAACGCTCGCTATGGTCTGCCAGCTATGGGAGACGCCGAGCGCACGTGCCGTCGCGTCGCCGATAAACGACGCCGCAAGGCAATAAAGGCCGGCGCGATAGTTGAGCTTACCGACGGTGCACATCTCCATGCCGAAGAATGCTCCGGCGAGCGGTGTGCCGAAGACGCCGCCGAAGGCAGCGGAGATACCGCCCAGCATAACGTCCTGGCGATCGCGTCCACGCAGCTTGAAGATACCTGCCACGTTGCTTGCGATGGTGCCGCCGATCTGTACGGCCGTGCCTTCGCGACCGGCCGAACCTCCCGCGAGGTGCGTGGCGACCGAGCAGATAAAGGTGAGGATTGCCATGCGGGCGTGAATGGGGGTCCCCTCGAGCGAGCTGTCGATCACGAGGTTGTTGCCCCGCGCGGCTCGAAGACCATGGTTGCGGTAGACCCATGCGGTGGCGACGCTCACCACGGGAAGCAGCGCGAAAAGCGCCAGGTTGCGTTCGCGTGCAGCAGTGACCAGCTCGAGCGCCGACAAGAACGCCCATGCCGCCGCGCCCATGAGCACGGAAACGACGACGGTGAGCGCGAGCGTGCGCAGGGTTGCACGCATGTTGCCCAGGTCTCGGCGCGTGTCTGCGGCAAGCGACCGCTCGGTGCGGATGAGCTCGTGGCTTATGAGGTCTACGATTCCATGGCCATGATGGTCGCCAAGCGACGCGTTCTGTTGAGGCACGGGCATGGGGCTCCTTCGAATGGGTGGATTGTGCACGGACGCACGGGAGCCATTATAGGACAGAGCACAAGGTGGGACGGCGCGTAGAGGAGGTGAGGCTCTGGTATGGTAACGCGCGAGGTAGCATTATACTTGTTCGAGAATATTGCTGCGAGCGTCGGGTCACCATCCGGCGAGGGAAGGGAAGCATATGCAGGAGAACATGATTCCGCTCGAGGAGGCGCGCGCCATCGTGCTCGACCACGTGGCTCTTTTGGATACGACGGTCGTTCCGGCGTGGCGCGCGGTGGGGCTGCCGCTTGCTGAGGACGCGACGACCGATATTGACCTTTCTCCGTTTGCCAACAGCGCTATGGACGGCTATGCCGTGCATGCGTCCGACCTCGCCGAGGCTTCGTCGCAGGCTGCCGTCGTGCTGGACGTCGTGGGCCACGAGGCGGCGGGGCATGTCTTTGACGGCGAGGTCAAGCCCGGCCAGGCGGTGCGCATCATGACGGGCGCGCCCATGCCTGCAGGTGCCGACGCCGTGGTGAAATACGAGATCGTCGAGGTGCTCGAGGGCGATGGCAACGAGGGCTCGAAGGTGTCCTTCCATGCTCCTGCCAGCGTTGGCGACAATGTGCGCGAGGCCGGTCTCGAAGCTCATGCGGGCGAGGTGGTCATGCAGGCGGGCGAGGTCGTTACGGCCGCCGGTGCAGGGCTGCTCGCTTCGGCAGGTTGCGCCGAGGTGCGGGTCCACCGCGCGCCGGTGGTCGGCATCCTCTCGATCGGCACCGAGCTCGTCGATCCCTCGACCGTGCCTGCGCGCGGCCAGATTCGCGATGCAAACTCGTCGGTCCTTTTGGCGGCGGCCATCCAGGCGGGGGCAGAGGTGCGGTTTGGCGGTATCGCGCCGGACGATGAGGCCTCCATTGCGCAGGCGGTGCTGTTGCTGGTCCAGACCTGCGACTTCGTCGTGACGAGTGGCGGGGCGTCGGCCGGCGACTACGACTACGTGACGGCTCTTGCGCGGCGCGAGGGCGAGGTGCTTTTCGACCGCATTTCCATGCGTCCGGGCAAGGCCATTACGTTTGGCCTGCTGCATGGCGTGCCGTTCCTGGGTCTTTCGGGCAATCCTGCGGCGGCGGCCGTGGGCTTCGAGATGCTTGCACGTCCGGCTATTCGCAAGATGCTTGGCCACACCGCGTTTGAGCGTCCAGTCCAGACGGCTCAGGTGCTCCATGACGTTACCAAGCGCCAGGAGCGTCGCTTCTACGACCGCGCGTGCGTGTCGCGGGATGCAGATGGAAAACTGCAGGTGCGTTCTGCCAAGAGTCAGAATTCCGCCCTGCTGGGAACCATGCACCGCGCGAACTGCCTGCTTATGGTGCCGGAGGGCATGCGTGGCTATAGCGCGGGCGACGAGGTTCCGTGCGTGCGCATCGACCTTCCCGAGGGTGCAGTTATCTAGGAGGTAGCCATGGACCTGCGTTTTTCTATCGTCACCTGCTCTGATACGCGCGGCCTTGACGAGGACGAGGCCGGTGCGGCGCTCGAAGAGCTCATTCGCGGCCAAGGCTGGTCGGTTGCAAGCCATGTTGTGGTGCGCGACGACGAGCAGGAGATTTCCTGTGCGATCGTTGACGCTGCGGACGAACGCCATGTCGACGTGGTGATCACATGCGGCGGCACGGGACTTTCGCTGCGCGACGTGACGCCCGAGGCGACCCGGTCGGTGTGCGACCGCGACGTGCCCGGTATCGCCGAGGCCATGCGCGCCTACTCCATGACCAAGACGCGGCGCGCCATGCTCTCGCGCGCCGTCTGCATGCAGCGCGGCGGCACCCTGGTGATCAATTTTCCCGGGTCGACCAAGGCGGCACGTGAGAGTTGGGAAGGTATCTACGACCAGCTCGAGCACGCGGCGAAAATGACGGCGGGCGGCGGTCACTGAAAACAATTATGCTGCCATATTATTCTTAGTTGAGTATAATTCGACATGAGGATATACGGGACGCCGCACGGACGGCGACGAGGGAAGGGGACGATATGTTCGACCACATGATGAGCCGCAGGACTTTGATTAAGTCGGGCGCCGCAGCCGCGGCGGCAGGTATGTTGGCGGGCTGCAACAACGATGCGCAGGCTCCTACGGGCTCTGCCGGCAGCTCCAAGCCGACGGCAACCGATGGCGACGCGGTCGAGCTGCAGATCTTCGCCGCCAACTCCCTCGAGAAGGCCATGCCCAAGGTCCAAGAGCTCTTCACCGACGAGACCGGTACCACCTTCGCCGACACGCAGTTTCGTGGCTCGGGCGATCTGGTGGAGCAGATGACGGCTGGCGCCCAGGTGGACGTTCTCATTACCGCTTCTGCAGGCACCATGGATGACGCCGAGGATGGCGAGCTCGTTGATCCCGACACCCGCGTCGACATGTTTGTGAACGACCTGGTGATCGTTGCTGCTCAGGACTCCGACATCACGATCGACTCCCTTGAGGACATCGTGAACATCGACGGCAACATTGCGATTGGCGAGCCGGGCGCCGTGCCTGCAGGAAAATACGCCAACCAGTCGCTTGCCTCGGTTGGCCTGTACAGCGACGACTCGGGTGCGAACGGCGTGTACGATGCATCGATCGCCGACCGTGTGAACCAGGCGAACAGCGTGGGTACCGCGGCGCAGTACGTGTCCTCGGGCGAGTGCGTCATCGGCTTCGTCTATACCTCCGACGTCTACCGGTATGATGGCTTGAAGGTCGTCTACACCGTTCCGGCCGAGGCGCATAGTGCCATCGTGTACCCCGGTGCAGTGGCCACCACGAGTAAGAACCCCGACGTCGCGCAGGACTTCATCACCTTCTGCATGGAAAACGAGGACGCGTTGGCCATCTGGTCGCAGTACGGCTTCGAGCTGGCAAAATAGCGCAGGTTCCTATGCGTTTCGGGCTCATGGCAGACATCGACAACGCAAGCATGAGGGGCGGCGCCGCGGCGCTGTCCCTCCTTCTGCGCCTGGTGTGCGCGCTCACGTTTGCTATGGCGTGCCTGCTGGTGCCGGCGCACCCGAGTCTTGCTTGGGCGCAGGACGCGTCGACATCCAGCCAGGACGAGCGGGCCGTGGCGGATTCTGCGGTCGACGACGAGGCGGGGTTTGGCCTGAACGGGTTTGTGCGCAACAATGCCGGCACCGAGCGCGCGGTAGAGGACGTGGACCTTGGGTACCGCTTGCCGCTCTCCGAGGGCAACGACCTGGTGGTGGTCAACACATCCGATGAGGTGCTCGTCTATGTAGATACTGAGGCAGCCGCCTCGGCCGGCTTTGCCATCGACGATCCGGACGACGTTTCGGCGCTTCGCACGCTTATCGAAGAGCTGGACGAGACGCATTCGCGCGGCGGCGCCCTTCTGAAAGGTGCGGACAAGCCCTGGACGGTAACGAGCGATGCCGAGGTGGTGCGCGGCGCCTACCGTTATCGTTTCTGTGTCGAGGCTGCCGGGCGCAGCTACACCTCGGTCGTGCCGGCGGAGCTTCCCGACGGGGCAGACCCCGGCGACGTTGCAACCAGCCTGGGACTCGATTTGGGTGACGCGGTGCTGTGGAGTGATAACGCTGCTCTCGTCTCGGCCGGGGCCGCGGCGCGCGAGGCGACGCCGACCTTCTTTGAAGAGGCCCAGGAGTTCTTTGGGGGCATCGACTATCGGCCGTTCTGGGTCTCGCTCAAGACCTCGGCGCTCGCGCTCGTCTTCACCTTTGTGCTGGGACTTGTTGCTGCATGGAAGACCATGGGCACCTCGAGCCGTCTCAAAGGCGTGCTCGATTCGGTCTTCACCATCCCCATGGTGCTGCCGCCTACGGTCTGCGGTTTTCTGCTCATGCTGTTTTTTGGGCAGTCTACGGCCATCGGGCGCTGGCTCATCGCGCACGGCATCGACATCGTGTTCACCTGGCCCGCCGCCGTGGTCTCCGCTGTGGTGGTGTCGTTCCCGCTCATGTATCGCACGGCGCTCGGTGCCTTCGAGGCGCTCGACCCCGCCATGCTCGATGCCGCGCGAACCCTGGGGTGGTCCGAGGCGCGTATCTTCCGCACGCTCATGCTGCCGCTTGCCTGGCCGTCCATCGCCGCGGGAACGGTGCTGGCGTTTGCGCGCGCCATGGGCGAATTCGGCTGCACGCTCTTCTTTGCGGGCAACTACGCCGGCGTCACGCAGACCATTCCCATCGCCATCTACTTCCAGTGGATGGGAGGTTCCAGCTCGGTCGCGCTTTTCTGGGTGGTCGTGGTCATCGTCTTCAGCTTCCTGGTGATCCTCTTCATCAACCTCTACACCGCGCACTCGCAGGCCTATCGCCGGCGTGGTCTCACGCGTGCCGAGCGGCGCCAGCTTGCCGTTGATGCGCGGCGCGGTGGCGACGAGCCTTCGACGGCAAGCGACGGCTTGGAGTCGCAGGGCGGCGACGCCTTGGTGATCGACCGCGAGGCGCTGCGGGCTCTGCTTGCGGACGAGGAGCGTGCCGGTGGCGGTGCACCCTCTGGCGTTACGGGCGGCACGTCCGGTGGGAATGTGAGCCCGTCGTCGGAAGGGAGACGCTAGATGTCGCTTTCGCTGGACATACGGAAGGCGTACCCTGGGTTCTCCCTGGACATTCAGCTTGAGGCAGGGGAGGAGCGCGTGGCCTTGCTCGGCGCCTCGGGCTGCGGCAAGAGCTGCACTCTGCGCTGCATCGCGGGCGTCGAGACTCCCGACGAGGGACGCATCGTAGTGAACGGCGTCACCTTCTTCGACGCCGAGCGCGGCATCAACCTCACGCCGCAGCAGCGCAAGACGGCGCTGCTCTTCCAGAACTACCAGCTGTTTCCCAATCTCACTGTGGCGCAAAACGTCTGTGCCGGCATGGACGGCAAGCTGTCCGCCGAAAAGCGCGCGGACCTTGCCCGGCGCTACCTCGCCATCTTTGGCATGGCCGCGTATGCCGACCGCTATCCGTCGCGGCTGTCGGGCGGCCAGCAGCAGCGCGTCGCTCTGGCGCGCATGATCGCCGCGCGTCCGGGCATCTATATGTTCGACGAGCCGTTCTCGGCGCTGGACTCCTATCTCAAAAGCGCGCTCGAGCAGAATATGCTCGACCTCTTTGACGTGGTGGGGGCAACGGTGCTCTACGTGAGCCACGACATCGACGAGGCGTGCCGGCTCTGCGATCGTATCGTGGTCATGCACGACGGACGCGTTGAGGAGGAAGGCACTCCCTCCGAGCTCATGAGAAGCCCGAAGACGCTCGCGACGCTGCGCCTTACGGGATGCAAGAATACGTCGCGCGCGCGGAAGGTCGGGCCCACGCGTGTGGAGGCGCTGGACTGGGGCATGGTCTTCGACGTGGGTGCGCCGGTGCCAGACGATGTTGCCTACCTGGGCGTACGCGCCTCATATTTCCATCGCGACAACCGGCGCGAGCCGGGCCAGAACACCTACGACCTCACCGTCTCGCGCGTGAGCGACTCGCGGTTCGAGCGCCTCGTGCTGCTTGACCCTCCGCGCGTTGATGCTCCGAGCCGCCTGCAGTGGCGCGTCAACCTGGTGGGGGCAGATCCGGCGGAGCTTCCCCAGACGGGCGACGTGCTGCGCATGCATTTCGACGCCCGTCGCATCCATCTTGTGTGCCGCTAAGCTGCTGCGCACGTCCAAGGTCGCCATCACCTTGAGCCGGTGACGCCGCCGCTCGTTTTCTGAGATGCGTGGCCCTCGTTGCGCTGAGGTCGGGGTCCAAACCCGTCCGTTTCAACATGACCGTGAGAAGAAAAATGCAGCCCTCAGAGCGGGAAGGGGTGCCGTCACGCTATGCTGGATGGGACGCCGCATGTTCCTGCGGCGCACGTGTCGTGGTGAAAGGAAGGAGAGGCCGCATGGCTTCACAGGATACGAAGTGCGACGACATGCTCTCGGAGCGCGCTGGGCTGCAACAGCCCTCGCCGGAATGTCTTGCACCCGCAGAGATCGAGGCGAAAGTGGAAGGCGTGGGGGTCACCAAAGCCCACATGCCGGTGTCCAAGGCATTTGTCCTCGCCATGTTTGCCGGGGCGTTCATTGCGTTCGGCGGTCTCTTTTTCACGGTCGTCCTATCCGATACGACGCTCTCGTGGGCCCCGCAGCGCGTGGTGGGCGGGTTGTGCTTCTGCCTGGGGCTTGTGCTGGTGCTGCTGTGCGGGGCCGAGCTCTTCACCGGCAACGCGCTCATGGTGTGCGCGCTACGGTCGCGCCTGATCATGCCCGAGGAGCTGCTGCGCAGCTGGGTCGTGGTGTGGCTCGGCAACCTTGCCGGCGCTCTCGTCGTGGTGGCGCTCGTCTACCTGGCGGGCACGTATAGCCTTAACGGCGGCGCGGTCGCCACGTCCATGGTCTCGATCGCCGCTGGCAAGGTAACGCTCGGGTGGGGCGAGATCTTCTTCCGCGGCGTGCTCTGCAACGTCTTTGTATGCCTGGCGGTGTGGATTGGCTTTGCGGGCAAGTCGGTGGTCGATAAGGTTGTGGGCGTCCTACTTCCCATCTCGGGATTCGTGGTCTGCGGCTTCGAGCACTGCGTTGCCAACATGTTCTTCCTGCCCATGGGCGCCCTTATGGCCTCGCTGGGCTTCGGCGGGGAGGTCGCAGGCGCGAACGCGCTGAACGCCGCCGGCGTCCTCTACAACCTGAGCGCCTCGACGCTCGGCAACATCGTGGGCGGGACTCTAATCGTTGCCATGGGCTATTGGTTCGTGTATCACCGCGACGGCAGCGGTGCCAAGAAGGAGGATGAACGATGATTGAGATCGATGCGTTTGGCATGACCTGTCCCAAGCCTGTCATCCTGGCCATGCGGGCTCTGAAGAAGCCCGAGGCGGAAGGCGCGGTGCGCGTCCGCGTGGACAATACCGTGGCGGTTGAGAACCTAAAGCGTCTGGCGGCAAGCAAACAGGGTTCGGTCGCTGTCGCTGAGATCGAAGGCGGTTGGGCGGTCGAGATTTCCGGCGTTCCCGCCGCCGCTGCAGAGAATCCGGCGGGGGACGAGGCGGCGCTTGCCGAGGCCGGCATCGCGTGTCCGGTGCCCGAGCCCACAGATGTGCCGACGACGGTGCTCGTGGGTTCTGCGACCTTCGGGCGGGGGTCCGAAGAGCTGGGCGGCATCCTCATCAAGGGGCTCGTCTATGCCATGTCGCAGGCCGACAACCCGCCTCATCGCATGGTCTTTTACAACGGCGGCGCGCCGCTCACCTGCGAGGGGTCGCCGCTGCTCGACGATATCCGCGAGCTTGAGCGCCGTGGTTGCGAAATTCTTACCTGCGGAACCTGCCTGGACTTCCATGGCCTGCGCGAGAAGCTTGCCGTGGGCGGGGTCACGAACCTCTATGCGATATCCGAGATCATTCTTGGACCCGACCGCAAGGTGACACTCTAGGCGAGATGGCCATGATCTACCTCAACAACGCTGCAACGACCCTTCAGAAGCCGCCCGAGGTAGCCCAGGCCGTGCTTGATGCCATGGCGAACGCGGGCAGCTCGTCGCGCGGTGCCTCGGCCGATGACCTGGCCGCCGCGCGTTCCGTTGCCGGTGCTCGCCTGCGCGTCGCGCGCCTTCTTGGCTTTGAGCATCCTGAACGCGTGGCGTTCACGCTCAATGCGACGATGGCGCT
This sequence comes from Collinsella sp. An2, assembly GCF_002160065.1. Taxonomy (GTDB): domain Bacteria; phylum Actinomycetota; class Coriobacteriia; order Coriobacteriales; family Coriobacteriaceae; genus Limicola. The sequence continues at coordinate 83,753 of NZ_NFJW01000008.1, forward strand.
CAACACGGCGATCTTTGGGTTGCTGCGGCCGGGCGACCATGTGATCACGACGGATTTCGAGCACAACTCGGTGCTTCGACCGCTCAACGAGCTTGAACGCCGCGGCGTGATCGAGGTGGACCATCTGCCGGCCGATTCGGCGGGACACCTCCATACCGAGGACCTTGACGGCATGTTTCGGCCGAATACCCGGGCCATCATCGCCACGCATGCCTCGAACCTCACGGGTGCGGTGGTCGATGTCGCAGCCCTTGCCCGCGTGGCACACGCGCACGGAGCCGTCTCCGTGCTCGATGCTGCGCAGTCGCTTGGCTGTATTCCGGTGAACATGGGTGCCATCGGGGCGGATATCGTGTGTTTCACAGGGCATAAGGCCCTCATGGGACCGCAGGGCACGGGCGGTCTTGCTGTGTCTCCCGGCGTGGAGCTTGTGCCGCTGGTTCATGGCGGCACCGGTGTGAAGAGTGCCGAGCCCCTCCAGCCTGAGAGCTATCCCGAGCATCTTGAGGCGGGCACCATGAACGCGCAGGGGCTCGCGGGGCTTGCTGCGGCGCTTGACGTGCTGCTTGACCTGGGAGTCGAGCGCGTCGAGGAGCATGAGCGAGCGCTGCGGTCGCGCTTTGTGGATAGGCTTGGCCAGATACCCGGCGTTGAGGTCTATGGTATCCATGACGGACATGACCACACCGGCGTGGTGGCCATGAATCTGGCGGGCCTCGATTCGTCGACGCTTGCGGACCGTTTGGCCTACGACTACGGGATCGCCACCCGTGCCGGCCTGCATTGCGCGCCGCGCATGCATGCCGCTCTGGGTACGCTCGACCGCGGTGCGGTGCGGTTCTCATTTGGCTGGTACACCACGGAGCACGATGTGGATGCGGCACTCGACGCGCTTTGCCACATCGCCCGCGAGGTGGGCTGACATGTTGCTCGCCGCTCTGCGCCCGCCGCGCCCTCGGACACCGCATACCGTCGTCTCGTTTACCAGCACCTTCGACGCTATGGAGGCGGAACGACTCTGCCAGCAGGCAGGGGTGCCGGGGCGTATCATTCCGCTTCCCGTGGAGATTACCGCGGAATGCGGTCTCGCGTGGTCGATGCCGCCCGATGACGAGACGCGCGCCGCCTTTCTGGCGGCGGTCGAGGGGCACCTGGTGCCCGACGGGCTCTATACGCTTTTGGTGTGATGCGAAAGGACGTGGATGCTGTGGAGACCAAGGTCAAGCTTACGAAGCTCGCTGATTGCGCGGGCTGTGGCGCCAAGGTGGGGGCGGGCGAGCTCGCCCAACTCTTCGAGGGTTTTCCTGCCGTGCGCGACCCCAACCTGCTCGTGGGGTTCGACCATGCCGACGACGCGGCGGTCTACCGCCTTGCCGACGATCTTGCCATCGTTCAGACCCTCGACTTCTTCCCGCCCATCGCCGACGATCCCTTTGTGTTTGGGCAGATCGCTGCGGCCAATGCGCTTTCTGACATCTATGCGATGGGGGGCACGCCGGTGACGGCGCTCAACATCATGGCGGTGCCCGAGGACATGCCTGCGGAGGCCGTGCGAGAGATGCTGCGCGGTGGAGCGACGAAGGTCGCCGAGGCGGGCGCCGTCGTGGCGGGCGGTCACAGCATCTATGACGCCGAGCCCAAGTACGGTCTGTCGGTGACAGGCGTCATCGATCCGGCGCGCCTGCTGCGCAATGATACCGCACGCCCCGGGGACGTGCTTGTCTACACCAAGCCAGTCGGCATCGGCATCATCACCACCGCGCTCAAGGGAGAACTTGCCGGCGACGAGGCGCGCCGCGAGGTCGAGGGCCTTATGTGCACGCTCAACAAGGCGGCAGCCGAGGCGGCGCGCGGGCACGACATCCATGCCTGTACGGACGTCACGGGCTTTGCCATGCTGGGACATTGCCTGGAGCTTGCCCAGGGTTCCGACACCTGCGTCACGCTTTATGCCGATGCGCTCCAGTTTCTCCCCGGGGCGCTCGAGTTTGCCAGCATGGGCATTCTGCCTGCTGGCGTCTATCGCAACCGTCGGTATGCGGAGGCCGAGGTCGACATCGACCCGGAGCTTCCGCTTGCTATGGCGGACGCTCTCTTTGACCCGCAGACTTCGGGCGGGCTTCTCTTTGCCGTGGACGCACAGGATGCCGATGCTCTTCTTGCCGATCTTGAAGGCGTCGTCCCGGCCGTTCAACGCATCGGCACGGTGGGGGAGTATGCGGGAGGCCCGCGCGTGCGCGTGCGTGCGTCGTAAGGTCTTGTCTTGACGAATAATAATTTTTTATTACAGTAAGGATGGTATCAATCCGCGCGGCACGGCCGCATGCAGATATGAAAGGCGGAACAACCATGAGCAAGACCGTTGTGACTTCCGAGAACGCTCCGAAGGCCGTCGGCCCGTATTCTGCTGGCATCGCGACGGGCGAGCTGGTGTTCCTGTCGGGCCAGCTTGGACTTGACCCGCAGACGGGCAAGCTGGCCGAGGGCGTCGTCGAGCAGGCCAAGCAGTCGCTTGCCAACATCGGTGCGCTGCTCGAGAGCCAGGGCCTCTCCTATGACAACGTGGTCAAGACCACGGTCCTTCTGGCAGACATCGCGGATTTCGCGCAGGTCAACGAGGTATACGCTTCCTGCTTCTCCGAGCCGTATCCCGCGCGCAGCTGCTTTGCGGTGAAGGACATCCCCATGGGCGGTCTCGTCGAGATCGAGGTCGTCGCCGTTCGCGGCTAGCCTGCGCAGCGGCATCCCTCGGGGTGCCTCCTACATACGATCGGTTGTATATGCCGGGTCTGACGCTTCTTTGTGCGCTGTCAGGCTCGGCGTATCTTTTGCAGATAGCGATAGACGCTCGGCTCCGAGATGCCCATGGTCTCGGCGACCTGGGCCACTGCGCCTTTGAGCAGAAACACCCCGTCGGCGTCCATCTGCCGCACGGCGTCCAGGCGGTCGTCGGCGGAAAACGCTGCGACCGGTTTTCCCGTCGAGGTTTCGATGGTGCTCAGACACCGCTGCACCAACTCATCTGTGGAGGTTGAGAAATGCTCGACGCTGGCTGCGGCGTCCTCGGCGTTCAGCGTCGTCTCCTTGGACATCGCATGGTAGACTGAGCCGATCTTCGTGGTAAGGCGTTCAAGTTCGTCGATGAGCGATGTGTCGGTGTTGATGCAGAGCATGCCGACGATCTTGTCGTTCTCGCGGATGAAATACGAGGCGGAGCGAAGCGGCTTGCCAGCAACGCTATGCGAAAGATAGCTTGCCGTGTGGTCGCCCGCGGCAAACGCCTCGTCATTGAGCACTTTGAGGACGAAGTCGGTCGCGGGTGCTCCGGTGCTTCGTCCCGATACACGGCCGTTGCGAATGTCGACGACCGAGTGCTCAAGGTCGCTGAAATCGTGCAGAACGATCTCGTTGTTGGAGCCAAGCACCGTCTCCAGGAAATCGACCAGCGGAATCATGGCGGCAACGGCTTCATGCATGGGCTCTCTCCTTATGGTGCTCGGCATCGCGTATTCGATACCATCGATGATAATTTATCTGCGTCCTCTGCGCCACGCAGCACCCCCCTGCCATTTGTACCCGTCCCCAATGGCGAGTGAATGGTTTCCTGTGCGTTGCCCTGGTGTCAATAATGCGTTACATTACGATGAAACCGCAGGTAAATCGCGCAAACCGTACGGGATTTGCCAACCTGGGGCCGCAGTCGCCTGTTTGGGCCGGTACAATGTCTCTACCTGCGGGCGCGTACGGAGCGCGCAGGACAGCTACCCAGCGTGGAAGAGGGGAGAACACATGGGTACCAACGAGACAACTGTTCAGGAACGAGGCGAACTCTTTAAGCTAGACGGCAAGCCGTCGTTCGCAGAGGCGTTTCCACAAGCGATGCAGCATGTCCTGGCAATGCTGGTGGGCAACATCACGCCGCCCATGCTCATTGCGGGGACCTGTGGCCTTTCGGCTGGCGACCAGGCCATCCTCATGCAGGCGGCCATGATCATCGGCGGCATCACGACGTTGCTGCAGCTCTACCCGGTGATGGGCTTCGGCATGGGGCTTCCAAGCGTCATGGGCGTGGCCTTCGCCTACATGCCGATTCTTACGCTCATCGGCACGCAGTATGGCATCGCGGCCATCTTTGGATCGCAGCTGGTGGCAGGCTTCGCCTCCATTTTCATCGGTATGTTCATGAGCAAGATTCGGCGGTTCTTCCCGCCGATCGTCTGCGGCACCGTCGTGGTCGCCATCGGCCTTTCGCTCTACGAGACCGCCCTTAACTACTTCGGCGGCGGGTCTGCGGCACAGGCTGCAGGCACGTTCGGCTCTCCGCAGTTCTGGATCCTCGCACTTGTCACGCTCGCCGTCACGTTGGTGTGCAGCCTTTTGGGCAAGGGCCTCATCAAGGTTTCCGGCATGCTCATCGGTATTGCGGTGGGCTATGTGATCGCGCTTTTCATGGGCGGCATCGTGGACTTCTCGCCCGTCGCCGACGCTGCGTTCGTATCGGTTCCCATGCCATTCCACTTTGGACTCGAGTTCCATGTCGATGCCATCATCATGATGATCCTCATGTATGTGGTGCAAGCCGTACAGACCATCGGCGACGTTTCCTCGACCGCCATCGGCGGCTTCGGTCGCGACGCGACCGACAAGGAGCTGGGCGGCGCCATTAAGGGGCAGAGCATCTGCGGCATGATCGGCGCCTGCATCGGCGGCCTGCCGACCGACCCGTATAGCCAGAACGTGGGCCTTATCTGCACCACCAAGGTCGTTGCCAAGCGTGTGTTCGCCATCGTCGGCGTCATCATGCTCATCGCGGGCTTCTGCCCAAAGCTCATGACGCTCATGGCCACCATTCCACAGCCGGTGCTGGGCGGCGCGACGATTACGGTCTTCGCCGCGATCACGCTGTCGGGCATCCAGCTGCTCACCGAGCAGCCGCTTAACTACCGCAACCGCATGATCGTCGGCGTCGCGCTCGCGCTGGGCGTGGGCATCGATGCCGTGCCGGACATCCTGCAGTTCATGCCGCAGCTCGTTCAAAACGTGTTCGGCAGCTCGCTGATGGTTGCCTTTATCGTCGTCTTCCTGCTGAACATCGTGATTCCCGAGGATGACAGCGAGGATTAATCGATACGCGGCGTTCGGTATGAGCGGGGCGGCATGCGTCCGGCCGCCCCGCCCCGGAGCCCACGGCTCCGATTGCCATTGGGGACGGGTACATTTGGCAAATATCCCACGGCCCAGCCCGGAGCCACGGCTCCGACCCGCATTGGAGCCCACGGCTCCGATAGTTCTGCGGCTTCATGTTGCGAGGCTTCTCATCAGCTCTCGCTCAGCGTATTCACACCCGGGTGTCAACGGTAGGTTTGCGCCCGTAAACGGTTCGTTAGCAGTACATATTTTCTTTCGACCAAACTTTTCTTTTGCAGCCATTTAGCTGGTAAAACAGAGCGTCTCAACAGTGATTTGGTCTGCTTCGTGGCAACGTTGCACGTAATTATAAGAATTTATTATCTTATAATGGCCTCACGGATTCAGAGCTCTTTGCAGGCCGTCTCGCTGGCGGTGGAGACATGCATAGGGCTCATGCGGGCGGCCGCGTCGCCCGCTGCACGAGAGGAGAACGTCATGTCCGAGTCAACCACCGTGAAACCGGAGGAGGGGCAGGAGCAGAACCCCCTCTTCACCTGGGAAGGCCGCCCATCGCTTGTCCAGATTATCCCGCTTGGCCTGTCGCACGTTCTGGCGTCTGCCATGGGCGTGGTGGCGCCGGCGATGATCATCGCGGGCGTCTGCGACCTGTCTGCAGCTGATGAGACGCTGCTCATCCAGGCATCGCTCATCATGACGGGCGTGGCTTCCTTGCTGCAGCTGTTCCCGCTCTTTGGTCGCATCGGGACCGGTCTGCCCATCATCATGGGCGCCGCCTTCGCCTATGTCCCCGTGTTCCAGACCATCGGCGCCGACTTTGGCATCGGCACCATCCTGGGCGCCGAGATCGTGGGCGGTATCGTGGCCATCGTCGTAGGCCTGTTCATCAAATACATCAAGCACCTGTTCCCGGCGGTCGTGACCGGTACGGTGATCTTCACGATCGGCCTGTCGCTGTATCCCATCGCCGTGCGCTGGATGGCCGGCGGCGAGGGCACGCCCATGTTTGGCAGCCCGCTCAACTGGCTGCTGGCGATTATCACCTTTATCGTGGTGTTCATTCTCACCAACTTCACGAAGGGCATGCTGAGCCAGGGCTCGCTCCTGTTTGGCATCATCATCGGTACCATCGTGTCCATTCCCTTCGGCATGCTCGACCTCACCAACCTGGCCGACGCCTCTTGGGTCGCCCTGCCCGGAATCCTGCACTTCCAGCTTGATTTCGCGCCGGCAGCCATGGCCACGGCGGCCATCGTCTACGTGGTGAACTGCCTGCAGAACATGGGCGGCGTCGCCATGACCACCAACGCGGTTGACCACCGCATCCCTACCAGCCGTGAGTACACCGGCGGCATCGTATCGCTCGGCATCATGAGCATCCTGGGCGCGTTCATCGGCGCCATCCCGCAGTCCACCTACGAGCAGAACACCGGCATCATCATCTCGAACGGTGTCAAGAACCGCCTGGTGTTCACCTTCGCCTGCATCGTGTTCATCGTCGCCGGCTTTTTGCCGAAGCTCGCCGCGCTGCTCACCTGCATTCCGCAGCCCGTGCTCGGCGGTGCCGTGATCAGCGTGTTCGCCACCATCACGGTTTCCGGCCTCGACCTCATCATCGAGGGCGGCTTTACGCAGCGCAAGAAGCTCATCGTGGGCACCTCCATCGCCCTCGGCCTGGGCATCTACCACGTGTCCGGCTGCCTGGCCGGCCCCGGCATGCCCGAGTGGGTGTCGAGTGTCTTCGGTGCCTCCGAGCTCGTCGTATCCGCCATCTGCGCCATCATCTTGAACCTGGTGCTGCCCAAGGACGCCGAGGCGATCGCCGAAGCCGAGCAGGCGCGCCTCGAGACATCCGAGGAACCGCGCTGATTGTGACCGAGCGGCGCGTGCCATTCCGGGCGCGCGCCGTCTACCTAGGGAGGTATGTATGCTTATCGTAGCCAACGGCCCCGTTGTCACGCGCACTCCCGACTGCCCGTTCATCGAGCGCGGTGCCGTCGCCATCGACGGCGACACCATCGTCGCGGTGGGCGAGGAGCAGGACATCGTCGACGCCTATCCTGGTGCCGAGTACCTCGACGCGCAGGGCGGCGTGATCATGCCCGGCCTTATCAACTGCCACACCCATATCTATTCCGGTCTGGCGCGCGGGCTTTCCATCAAGGGGTGCGACCCTCACAACTTCCTCGAGAACCTCGAGCAGCAGTGGTGGAAGATCGACCGCAACCTGTATATGGACGGTACGCGGGCAAGCGCCTATGCCACCATCTTGGAATCCATCCGCAACGGTGTGACCTGCATCTTCGACCATCATGCGAGTTATGCGGAGATTCCCGGCAGCCTCTTTGCCATCAAGGACGTGGCCGAGGAGTGCGGCATGCGCTCCTGCCTGTGCTATGAGGTATCCGATCGCGACGGTCAGCAGAAGTGTGACGAGGCGATTCGCGAGAACGCCGAGTTCGCGCAGTGGGCGGCAGACGCTCGCAAGCAGGGCAACACCATGATCGCCGCCATGTTTGGCGGGCATGCCACCTTCACGCTCTCCGACGAGACGATGGACAAGATGGCCGAGGCCAACAACGGACTTACCGGCTTCCACATCCATGTCTGCGAGGGCATGAACGACGTGTGGGACTCCCGCACCAACCGCGGCGGCATTCCGCCGGTCGAGCGGCTGCTGCAGCACGGCCTGCTGGGGCCCGATACCATGTTGGGGCACTGCATCCATGTGACCCCTGCCGAAATGGACATCGTGCGCGAGACGGGCACGTGGATCGTGAACAATCCCGAGTCCAACATGGGCAATGCCGTGGGCTGCGCTCCGGTGCTCGAGTTCTTCCGCCGCGGCATTCCCGTGTGCATGGGCACCGATGCCTATACGCACGATATGCTCGAGAGCCTGAAGGTCTTCCTCATCATCCAGCGGCACAACGCCGCCATGCCCAACGTGGGTTGGGGCGAGGCCATGACCATGCTCTTCACCAACAACGCACGCATGGCGTCGCGCTACTTCGGGCGCACTCTGGGCGTGCTGGAGACGGGCGCCGCCGCGGACGTGGTGGTCATGGACTATCCGCGCTTCACGCCCTTCTCGGGCGAGAACATCGACGGTCACATCCTGTTTGGCATGATGGGCAGGAGCTGCCGCACCACGATCGTGAACGGACGCGTGCTCTATCGCGACCGCGCCTTCGTCGACCTTGACGAGGAGCGCATCGACGCCTGGACGCTCGAGCAGGCCAAGCGCCTGTGGGGCGACCTCAACGGGCGTACCTACTAGCAACGAGCGGCGGCGTGCCTGGGACGGGTCCAAGCGCGCCGCCAGGCCGGCATCGCCGCCGGCAGGCGGCTGCGGCGACCATGACGCAGCGTGGTGCATAAGGTTGCCGCCGCCAACGAACGATGCCCCGGCGGGACCCGACTCCAACGGGGCAGATCAGGAGGGGAACTATGAGCGACATCATGAAACCCATGCCATTCGCGCAGCTCATGGATTGGGCGCTGAGCGAGCACGACGCCGAGGGCACCGTGTTTGGCGTCAAGAAGAGTGCGTCCTATGAGCCGGGAAGCGGCATCGACCTGTTTGGCGGGCGCATCGAGGCACCCTTCGGCCCGGCGGCGGGTCCCAACACCCAGCTGGCCCAGAACCTGGTGGCCGGCTACTACGCGGGGGCTCGCTTCTTCGAGCTCAAGACCGTGCAGGTCATGGACGGCGCCGAGATGACGGCGTGCATCCCCAAGCCCTGCATCGCCCCGGGAGACGTGTGCTACAACTGCGAGTGGTCGACCGAGCTCACCTGCGAAGACGCCCTGGGCGAATACGTGAAGGGTTGGTTTGCGGCGAAGCTGCTCGGCCGCGAATGGGGCCTGGGCGCAGACGACGGCTTCATCTTCAACATGAGCGTGGGCTATGACCTCGAGGGCATCCAGAGTCCGAAGGTCGATGGCTTCATCGAGGGCATGAAGGACGCGAGCAACACGCCGGCGTGGGAAGAGTGCCGCGCCTGGGCGCTTGCGAACCTCGACCGCTTTGAGCATGTCGACGCCGCCTTCGTAGAGTCCATCAGCCCGCAGGTGAGCACCTCTATGACGGTGTCCACCATGCATGGCTGCCCGGCCGAGCAGATCGAGGCCATCGTGCGCTACCTACTCGTCGAAAAGGGACTCGATACCTGCGTGAAGGTAAATCCCACCCTTATGGGATACGACTTCGTGCGCGAGCGTCTCGACAGCCTTGGCTACGGTGCGCTTTCCATGGAGCGCACGAACTTCGAGAAGGACCTGCAGTGGGACGATGCGGAGGCGATGTTCCGCCGGCTCATCGAAGTCGCCAAGGGCGAGGGGCGTCAGTTTGGCATCAAGGTGTGCAACACCCTGCCGGTGAACGTGACCTACAACGAGCTGCCTTCCGACCAGATGTACATGTCGGGCGTGGCGCTTTTCCCGCTGGCGATCGCCGTGGTGCATCGCATCGCCAAGACGTTCGAGGGCAACATCCACATTTCCTTCTCCGCCGGCGCCGACGAGAACAACATCGCCGAGCTCTACCAAGCCGGCGTATGGCCGGTCACGCTCGCGACGGCGCTGCTGCGCCCCTCGGGCTACGACCGCTTTGCCAAGATGGCCGAGAACGTGGGGCTGGTGACGGGCTCTGGCAAGCGCCACGTGGACGTCGAGGCCGTCGCGGCACTCGACGAGTCCTGTGTGGCAGGGGATAGGTATCGTCGTCCCGAGCATGCGCAGGGCAAGCGCTCGCTTCCGGCCGAGCTTCCCTTCCTGGACTGCCTGGCCTGCCGCGCCTGTATGACGGTCTGTCCGAACCGTGCCAACGTCGTGATCGAGGTGCCGGGCTTCAAGCGCAAACAGATCGTGCACGTGGACGGCATGTGCAACGAGTGCGGCAACTGCGCCGTCTTCTGCCCCTATGAGGGTCGTCCCTATCGCAATAAGCCCACGATCTTCTGGAGCGTGGAGGATATGGATGCGAGCGAGAACGACGGCTTCTGCCGGCTGCCTGACGGAACGTTCCGCGTGCGGCTCTCGGGCGATACCGAGGTCTACGACGTGGACGATGCCGCGTGCGGCCTTGTCGACGAGTTCCGCTCGGTCGTGATCGCGGTCCGCGACCGCTACGGCTATCTGCTGGGGCCATCGGCCGAACGCTAATGTAAAGCCTTCGCACGCCCATGGATGTATCCGCGTTCATGGGCGCGCTCCTGAGATAATCGATGTGTGGGAACGTTTCCCCATCTGCGGATTCGCACGTATTGCGCGGCGGATGCGTCTCGTTCACCAGGTGATCGACGGTGAGGAGAGCAACTATGGGTGAGCAACGGCATAGGATCTGGGTCGCTCCCGAGGGGTGCATCGCTTGCCGCGCCTGCGAGCGCTCTTGTCCTTGCGGAGCCATGCGTGTTGCAGACGGCCAGGCGGCAATCGACTACGGGCGATGCATCTCGTGCGGCATGTGCGCGACGAAGTGTCCTAAGCACGTGATCCACGACACGCTGGGCATCTATGCCGCGCGCTGACGGAGGGGGAGAGTGCTATGGCCAAGGTTGAGAAGACCTACATGTTCACAGTAAACGGAATTACCCGCTCTACCAGCGAGAACAAGTCGCTTCTGCGCTATCTGCGCGACGACCTGCACATCCACTCTGCCAAGGATGGCTGCTCGGAGGGCGCGTGCGGCACCTGTACCGTTCTTGTCGATGACTGCGCGACAAAGGCCTGCGTGCTTACGACAAAGCTCGCGGATGGACGCTCCATCGTGACCGTCGAGGGGTTGCCCGAGCGCGAGCAGGAGGCCTTCGTGTACGCATTTGGCGCAGTGGGCGCCGTGCAGTGCGGCTTCTGCATTCCCGGCATGGTGATGTCCGGCGCGGCGCTCATCCACCGCGTGTCCGACCCCACCGAGGATGAGATCAAAGAGGCGATTCGCGGCAACGTGTGCCGCTGTACAGGCTACAAGAAGATCATCGAGGGCATCTCGCTGGCAGCCGCCGTGCTGCGCGGCGACGCCCAGATCGACCCCGACCTGGAGCGCGGCGACGACTATGGTGTTGGTACGCGCGCCTTCCGCGTCGACGTGCGCCCGAAGGTGCTCGGATACGGCAGGTACCCCGACGACATCGACGAGACGGACTTCCCCGACCTTGCGTACGCGAGTGCGGTGCGCTCCAAGTACCCGCGCGCCCGTATGCTGTCGATCGACACAGCGCGCGCCGAGGCGCTGCCGGGCGTCATCGCCGTGCTCACGGCAGCCGACGTGCCCGTGAACGAGGTGGGACATCTTATCTACGACTGGGACGTCATGATCGCCGAAGGCGATATCACCCGGTGCATGGGCGACGCCATCTGCCTGGTCGTGGCGGAGGACCCTGCCACGCTCGAGCGCGCGAAGAGGCTCGTGAAGGTCGACTACGAGGAGCTCGAGCCCGTGCGAAGCATCGCCGAGGCGCGGCGTCCGGACGCCCCACTCATCCATGACGGCTTTCTCGCGTTTGGCGAGCGCGTGAAGCTTGAGGACAATATCTGCCAGAGCCGCCACGTGGTGCGCGGCGACGCTGCGACGGCGATTGCCAACGCGGCGCACGTGGTGACGCGCAGCTTTAGCACGCCGGCGACCGAGCATGCATTTTTGGAGCCCGAGTGCGCGGTGGCGTTTCCCTATAAGAACGGCGTGAAGGTTCTTTCCACCGACCAGGGTGCCTACGATACGCGCAAGGAGTGCGCGCACATGCTCGGTTGGGACGACGAGCCGGAGCGTGTGGTCGTCGAGACCATGCTCGTGGGCGGCGGCTTCGGCGGCAAGGAGGATGTGAGCGTCCAGCATCTCGCCGCACTCGCTGCCTACAAGACCGGTCGTCCCGTGAAGTGCCGTCTCACGCGCCAGGAGTCCATCAACTTCCATCCGAAGCGCCACGCCATGGAGGGCACGTTCACGCTCGCGTGTGACGAAAACGGCATCTTTTGTGGCTTGGACTGCGAGATTAACTTCGATACCGGCGCGTATGCGAGCCTGTGCGGGCCGGTGCTGGAGCGTGCCTGCACCCATTCGGTGGGGCCGTACTGCTACCAGAACACCGACATTCGCGGCTACGGCTGGTACACCAACAACCCGCCGGCCGGCGCCTTCCGTGGGTTTGGCGTGTGCCAGAGCGAGTTCGCGCTCGAGATGCTTATCGACCTGTTGGCCAAGGAGGTTGGCATCTCGGCGTGGGAGATTCGCTACCGCAACGCGATCGAGCCGGGCAAGGTTCTTCCCAACGGCCAGATTGCCGATTGCTCCACCGCGCTCAAGGAGACGCTCGAGGCGGTGCGCGACGTGTACGAGGCGCATCCGGAGCGCGCGGGCATCGCCTGCGCTATGAAGAACGCCGGTGTGGGCGTGGGCTTGCCGGACAAGGGTCGCTGCAACATCCGCGTAGAGGACGGCGTGGCCGTGGTATGCTCGGCGACGAGCGATATCGGTCAGGGTTGCAACACGGTGTTTCTGCAGGATGTGGCCGAGGCGACCGGGCTGCCGCTGTCGCGCATCAAGAACGGCGAGTGCTCGACCGAGAACGCACCGGACTCCGGCACCACGTCTGGCTCACGCCAGACGGTCATCACCGGCGAGTCGGTCCGCGGTGCGGCACGCCTCATGCGCGACGCCATGTGCGCGGTCGAGCGTGGCGAGGCTGCCCCGACCGGGCCGGTATGTGCTGAGGGCGACGGCGTGACCTCGACGTATGCGGACGGCACGGTGAACGCCGGCTGGATCGATGACGCGCGGGCTGCCGACCCCGTGGCCGCGCTCGAGGCGCTGGAGGGCTGCGAGTTCGACTACGTCTACTTCGAGCCGACCGACAAGCTGGGCGCGGACAAGCCGAATCCCAAGAGCCACGTGTGCTACGGCTTCGCTACGCACGTGGTCATTCTGGACGACGAGGGCCGTGTGTCTGAGGTCTACGCGGCGCACGACTCGGGCCGCGTGGTGAACCCGATCTCCATCCAGGGACAGATTGAGGGCGGAGTGCTCATGGGCATGGGCTATGCGCTTACGGAGGACTTCCCCTGCAAGGATGGCGTGCCGCAGGTGAAGTTCGGCACACTGGGGCTCTTCCGTGCGCCGGACATTCCGGACGTCCACGCCATCTACGTCGAGAAGGACGAGCTGCTGCCCGTGGCCTACGGCGCTAAGGGCATCGGCGAGATCGCGGCCATCCCGACGGCTCCTGCCGTGGCGGGCGCCTACTTTGTCTTCGATGGCGAGCTCAGGACAAAGCTGCCGCTGGAGCATACGTACTACCGTCCGTGACGGCCCTTTCTTCGCTGCTCGTAACCGGCCCTTTCTCTGCTGACTGCGATGGCTCCTTTGCGCCAGGTCGAGGAATGAGGCCGCTGCGTTCTGCAGCAATCCACACGCTTGGGTATTGAGACCGCTGCGTACTGTAGCAATCCACACGCTCAAGGCCTGTTTAGAGGGGCCTTTCCGTGTGGATTGCTACAATTCTCTCAACTGGCGTGTGGATTGCAGCAAATTACATCACCGTATCGAACCCCGACGTCGAACCCCCTCGCCTACAATTGACTCAAACGGCAGACGACCGTGTGCATCTGCCTTCTGCGAAGCTCGACTGCATATTCAAGTGCGAGACTATTCCCTCGTATTACGGCGCGCTGGAGAGCGTGATAGGAGTCTACTGCCTCACAGATGCCAAGACGGACAGGCAAAACTAATGGCATAGAAACGGAGTGCCCATGTACGAGAGTCTGACCAGATTCATCCCGCTCGTCGAGGGCGACGAGACGTACGGCGTATGGTTCTTCGACCATGAGCATACTGGAACGATGGATGATCCCAAACAGATGCCTTATGTCGAGTACGGCCGCTTGGCAATCGACGTCGAGGACGCGATTTATGCCTTCGTCAACGACCATGAAGAGTTCGGCCTCAGGCACTACGGAGACATCCTTGAGCGCAACGGGTTGAAGTGGGGGATTGAATCCATGGAGGCGGCCGATGTCTCGGCGCTCGACGGCAGGGCTGTGATGGCATTGCTTGTGGGTGCTGTGCGAGCGGAGCGGTTTTGCGACGGCGCGCTGCTGCGCTTTTTCCAGACGGGTTGTATCGCGCGCTGGCTTCGGCGGTTGCAGGAGCTTGATGACAACCGGGGCGCCCCGGCGTCCCGCGCCTAATGTGGTTTGATAGGAGGGTCGTATGAACGACACGCTTAAGGGCATGGTGTACGGACTGGCGGTGGGCGACGCGCTGGGCGTGCCCTACGAGTTTTGCGATCGCGATACGTTTACGTGCACCGGCATGACGGGCGGTGGTACATGGAGACAACCCGCCGGGACCTGGTCGGACGATACGAGCATGACGTTGGCCACGATGGACTCGATTGCGGATTGCGGTGGGGTCGATATCGACGACATGCGCGAGAAGTTCCGAGCATGGGCGCACGGCGACGCGTACACCTGCAACGGCGAGACGTTCGACATCGGCAACACCACGCGGGAGGCGCTGCGCTTGGGCCGCGGACTGGATGACGAATACAGCAACGGGAACGGTTCGCTCATGCGCATTCTGCCCCTAGCGTTTGTGCCGGGCGTAACCGTCGAGGAGGTAGAAGCTGTCTCTGCCATCACGCATGCCCATCGTTTCTCGCAGGCATGCTGCTGGGAGCTCGTGACAGATGCTATCCGACTCATCGACGGCGAGGCGCCAGCGCATTCCGATCTGCAACGAGACGAGATTCGCTCGGGCGGGTACGTGGGCGACACGCTCGCGGCGGCCCGTTGGTGTGTTGGCACGGCGAGCAGCTATGCTGAGGCGGTGCTTTTGGCGGTGAACTTGGGTGGGGACACCGATACCACGGCGGCTGTCGCCGGCGGCTTGGCGGGCATCGTGTGGGGGTATGACGCCATACCGGAGGCGTGGCTTGCCGCTCTGAGGAACAAGGATGAGATCGAGCGCGTGCTGAGCAGGTGGCCATTCTAGGCTTTCTGTCCGTTGCCGCAGGCTACCGGGTTATCGGACGGGAAGAGAGCGCCGTGCCAGTTCGGTGCCAGCTCACCCCAGAGGCCCTTGGCAACGTTGTGCCGGGCGGGGGACTGAGGGGTCCCTGCCAAAGTATGCGTCTCTTCGCCGTCTTGCTCAGTCCGTTCGATCCGCCAGATTCGTGTAGAGCGACATCGTTTGGAAGCGCTTGTTCATGAAGTCATCGCCATAGTGCTGGTCGAAGTAGATCTGCACCGGCGTCTGGGGCACCTCGCCGGCGCTTCGCTGATACCAGCAGTTAAACGCGCCCACCGTGGTGATCGCGTCTGCAACAAGGAAGGCGAAGACAACAGCCGCGACAGGCCGACGCAGCCGCTTGGGCACAATATCCGAGAGACGTACCACGCGGGGAAGCAGGTAGCGGATCCAGACAAGGCCGATTAGGCCCCAAACCACAGCCATGCCCAGGCAGGTATGGTCGCCAATGTTGAACGGCTGCCCTCGGTAGCTCCACGCCACGATTCCGAAGGCACTCTCCCAAAACCATCCTGCTATGTATTCGAAGGTGGCGCCCGTGGCGGCGGAAATGAGAAAGATTGCCAGATTGGGAAGGGCGGCGCAGCGGTTGAGCAGCAGCGTGAGAATCACGGCGCCCGCACCGTAGATGGGGGAGAACGGTCCCCAAACGAAGCCGGCGCGGTTCTTCCACATATGGTCGATGGGGTAGCTGACCAGCGTCTCGATGAAAAGCCCGGCAACGCTGCAGATGACAAACGTCCACACGAGCCGATAGAACGAGAGCCGAACGAAGCGGTCACGCGTCTCTGTGGCGGCCCGCTGCGTCGCGGCTGCGCTCTGACGTGAAGTGAGAAGGTCCGAAATAGTGGTCATGGCGATGAGAAGGGTCGAGGGCGGATAGGATCGTTTGGGTTATTCGAAGTGGTCGTCTGGGAGGTACTTCGCAAACGGGCCCCGCCGCGAGGAGTCGACGGGCGCAATGCCGAGTGCATAGAAGAGGCCAAACATCATGATGAGAATCGGTGCGGCCATGGAGACGTACACCACGACGACTATGGGAAGCTCGAAGACGCTGGTCATAGAGGGAGCAAACGAGGGGATGGCCGCCAGGACAAAGAGGACGAGCGCGAGGATGGCGAGCACGCGCAGGACAAGTCTTGACGTACGACCTATTTCAATCTTCTTGAAGAAGACGAGCAACAGGCCCAGCACCACGCCCATGGCGTAAAGCAGCAAGGGTGCGGCGAGCACGGTGCCCGCCTGAGCGACCGGAGAGCTGGCGACGAGCGTCGCGACCTGGTCGGCGTCGGTGAGGTGATACCAGGCTAGAAACGCCGTCGTGCCAAACACGATTGCAGCCCAGACGATAAAGTTCACGATGAACGAGGTCTTCTTCATGTGGTTTCTCCTTTGTGGCGGGCGAGGTCACGCGGGCAGCGCCTCGCAGCAACGCTCACCATTATACCCACGGTCGCGACGGGTATTTTGTCCCCTGTGGTCGAGTTGCTATCATGGGCGGGTTGCACCGACCGGGCCCGCCGGAGTCGTTTGGCGCGGTCATACATCGATGTCGTCTGGAAGGTCTGCCATGCCTGTTGGGTTGCTCCCCATCATCTATCTTGCGTTCATCAGTCTGGGTCTGCCCGACTCTGCCATAGGCTCTGCCTGGCCGGTGATGTCGGCCGACCTGCACGCTGGCATCTCATGGGTGGGCGGCATCACCATGATCATCTCGTTGGGGACGATCTTTTCGAGCTTCATGTCGGTGCGCGTGGTCGAGCGCCTGGGTACCGGCAAAGTTACCGTGCTGAGCGTGGTGCTCACGGCAGCGGCCCTTGTGGGGTTCTCGCTTGCAGGGGAGTTCTGGCAGCTCTGCGTGCTTGCGGTGCCCTATGGACTTGGAGCGGGCGCCGTCGACGCCGCGCTGAACTCGTACGTTGCCGTACATTACGAGTCCCAGCACATGAATTGGCTGCACTGCATGTGGGGTGTGGGGGCAAGCGCGGGACCGCTCATCATGGCGCAATGCTTGGCTGGCGCGGGGTGGTCTCAGGGTTTTCTCGTGTTGGGCGGTATCCAAGTCGCCATCGCCGTGGTGCTTACGCTCTCGCTTCCACTGTGGCGCGATCGCAAGCTTCCGAGCCCGGGTACCGAAACGTTGGAGCACCGCTCGCACAAGACGCGGCGCGAACTTCTGCAGGTCGAAGGGGTCCTGCCGGTTCTCATCTGCTTCTTTTGCTACTGCGCTCTTGAGGGAACCTGCGGGACATGGGCCGCAACTTATTTCACGTTGGGGCGTGGGATCGACGCCGGCGTTGCCGCTGGTTGGGCGTCGCTGTTCTTCATTGGAATCACCGCCGGGCGTGCGGTGAGCGGGTTCATCTCCATGAAGGTGCGCGAGCACAACATGATTCGGCTGGGTCAGGTCTTAATCGCACTTGGCCTTATCGCCGTCATGCTGCCGGGACAGGATGCGCTGCTCATGCCGGGGCTCGTGCTGCTGGGCGTAGGGTGCGCCCCCATCTATCCCTCGATTATCCATGCGACGCCTGCTCGCTTTGGAGACGATGTGGCGCTTGAGCTCACCGGCATGCAGATGGCTTTCGCCAACATCGGCTCGCTGCTTATGTCGCCGTTCTTCGGCGTTATCGCGCAGAATGTGGATGTGCGGCTGTACCCTGTCTACCTTGGTGCGCTGCTCGTCGTCATGGTGTGCTCGGCCGAGATCCTCAACCGAGTCATGCGTCGCAAGCGCCTGGCCGCTTCGGTTCGTTGAGAGATTCCGTTTGAGGTGCATAGGCCGGCCTCGGGATAGCTTTGGCCAACCATGCTGGCCGGCTTCAGGCTGCCTTGGCCTGTCCAGGAAATCGTCCGCACCCCCGCTTCAGACCGGCTTTGGTCATCCATGCCGTCGGCTTCAGATTGGCTTTGGTCAAAAGGGCCTTCGCTTGGGTGCGCGTGCATCGTTGGGGCGGGACCGCTGGTCAAAAAGCAGCTCCGCTGGGCAGCGCTGTTGTTGGCGATGGACTCTCGTGGTCAAAATGCCTGTCCGCTGGGTATGGCGAGCCTTTTCGCGAGCGCTTGCGTGGTCAATTAAGCTGCGTGCTGGGCATAATCGTGGGTTTGGTAGGGTGTTCGTCGACCGACTTATGCCGCGGACATGCCCAGCCAAGGGCCTAATTGACCAAGCGGAGGACATCGGCGCGTCGCCTATGCCCAGCGGGCGAGAGATTTGACCAGAAGGCTCCCGGGCCCATGCGCCTATGCCCAGCGGGCAGGCAAAATGACCAGCAGGCATGCCGGCTGGGGATGGCCTTGCCCAGCGCACAAGAAATGTGACCAGGGGGAGCCGCCGGCCCGTGCTTGCCCGTGCACCTCGCGTGGCTTGTCCGACCTCTGCATGAGGCGCGCGCGATCAGGCCCAGCGTTAAGGTGTCCTAGCTCTCTCCAAATAGGCGGCGAGCGTTGTCTCCCACGCGCTTAAAGAGTGCCTCGGCCTGCTTTTGCTCGGTGGCGCTCAGGCCCTTGAAGCAACGCTCTCGAACATCGTCGGCGGCTCGATCAAGCGCATCCGTTAGATGCCGTGGCATCTTGTAGAGACGAATGGTGGCGAGGGGAATGGTATCCTCGCCGTCTCCCCGGCTTTCGCGCAGACGCGTCTCGGCAGCATGGGCACCCTTGGGTCCCAGGTCCAACTTGTCGCTCAGCGAACGAAGTACCTGGGCGACTTTGCTCTCATCGTCGGCCTCGGCGACGCGGTCGAAGACCGCCGACACGTTGGGCCCAACCTTGACGATCTGTTTGGCGGCAAGCCCCGCGATGGTGGGCGCAAGGGTCACTGTGGGCACATCCAGGAAGTCCACGAGCTCGCTCAGGCCGGCCATACCGCCCGCGAAGTGCAGGTAGGCAAGGACCTGGACATCTCGAAGTTCGAGGTCGAAGCGGTCCGCCACCGCCTGCAGCGAGCGCAGCCATGCCTTCTGGATAAAGTAGAGCGGACCCAACGGATGTCGTTCGGTACCGGGTGTCACCTGCGCCCGCACGCGTTCGCGGCCGAGCTTTTTGGTGCTGGGCAGCACGCCGATGGCGCTGTCGTCATGGGGGTAGGTAAACAGGAAGCCACGAATCTCGCCGCGTCGCGCCTCGTAATCGGCCTCGTCGTAGAGGCGCCGGAAGAAGTCGTCGTAATACTCGACGACCGAAAGCTTCATGCGCACGATGTTTGCCATAGAGAGGCTTTTGTTTACAAGCGAGCCCTTGGTCTTCACGTAGTAATACACCGGCACGCGCAGCGGATAGATGCGATGCGTGTGCACGATGTACTCCATATTGAAGATGAAATCCTCGCACCAGCTGAGCTCGGGGTCCATGCGCAGGTGGTGCTGCTCCACCACATCGCGGCGGAAGAGCTTGTTCCAGAGCACGCCATAATAGTAGTCGGCGGGGTTCTCGATCATGAAGTCGGCGTACTCTTCGGGCGTGATCGTTCGGTCAAGATCGATGTCGCCCTTGCGCGAGGCGAGTTTGTCGACAATGCGGAAGAAGTCGGTGATCACCATATCCGCGCCGGTTTCTTCGGCGGCGCGCACCATGAGCCGGCTTGCCTCGGCGACGATCCAGTCGTCGGCGTCTACAAACTGCAGGTAGGTGCCCCGCGCAATGTCGAGGGCGACGTTGCGTGCCACAGAGACCCCGGCGTTGTCCTGGTGTATCACACGTACGCGCTCGTCGTCGCGAGCGGCGATGTCACAGATGGTGCCCGAGGCATCGGTCGATCCGTCATCGACAAGGATGAGCTCGAAGTCGTCGATGTCCTGGGCGAGGATGCTTGCAATGCACCGCTCAAGGTGCGCCTCGGCGTTATATACGGGAACGATGATGCTTACCTTCGGCGCCGCATCCGTCGCCGTGGTCACCATCTCATCCATGAGACCCCCTTATAGCTACCTGCTGCGGTTTGGCATGTCACACATCGCACTATGGTAGCCATTGGGTTGCTTTTGCTGCAAGGTTGCGTCCTTCTGCGTCCTTCGTCCGCCGATGCCGTTTTTTCGTCCGCCGACGCTGCTTTGGCCCGCCGACGCTGCTTTGTTTGTCAGCCGACGCTGTTCTGGCCGCTATTCAGTGCTTTCGGCCTTGGCCTCATTGAGGTACGAATAGAACGAGTACTTCGAGATGCCGAAGAACTCACAGGCACGCTCGCTCGACTTGCTGATGAGGAAGGCGCCGCGCCGGTCGAGGTATCCGATGGCGCGAATGCGGTCCTCTTTTGTCATGAGCGCAGGGGGCTTGCCAACGTGGCGAACGCTTTCGGCCAGAAGGTCGTCAAGGAGGTCTGCGATGTTGCGGGTGATGGCCTCGGGCTCTTCCTCATGGTCGCCGGGCGTCTGGGTGAAGGAGGCCAGCTCGTCTTCGAGGGCAGCCATAAGCGTGATGTCGTAGTTGATGGCCAGAATGCCCACCGGCTTGCCCTCATCGTCGTGGATAAAGACGGTGCTCGACTTCAGGGTGCGTCCATCAACCGTTTTGGTGAGATAGGGCGCGCGGTCGTGAAGCTGTTCCGGGTCGCTTTGCAGAGCCTCGAGTACGACGTGCGACGGGCCGGCGCCCACGCTGCGGCCGCTTACATGCCCGTTTTCAATGGCCACCACGGCGTGGTCGAGGTCGTCCGCTTCAAGGTCGTGCACCACGACTTCGCAGCGCGGCCCAAACTGCAGGGCGAGGGCCTTTGCAAGACGCCGATAGAAGTCAATCTGGAGTTCGGTCATGTATGCCTCCTCAATAGCTCTGAAGGTAACCTAACAAAAAGTTTGTTATGTGTGTAGCGTTATCGCACTTCCCACCTCTAGAAAACCGTTTACCGGCAGAAATCATCCGTCCACAGACCCTTACGAATTGTCTTGCGCAAGGTAATGTCCGCGTGGTACAACATGGATGTCAAACAAAAAGTTTGCTTGACGAACAAAGCGTTCGGACATGTCCGCACGACAGACAGTATCGTCTTGAGTCTCGAAGGAGCTGTACCTATGGCGCATAGCAAGATCGAATGGGTAAAGAACCGCATGGAGAAAAGTGCCGACGAGCATCTCTCCATCATGTCGCTTGAGCATGTTGCGGCGGCGCGCTCCTTCCATGGCAGCTTTCCCCAGTATTCGGTCACCCCGTTGGCCAAGCTCGATGCCCTTGCGGCCGACCTGGGGCTTGCGAACCTTGCAGTGAAGGACGAGAGCTATCGTTTTGGCCTCAACGCCTTCAAGGTTCTGGGCGGCTCCTTTGCCATGGCGAGCTACATCGCCGAGCAGATCGGCAAGCCTGTCTCGGACATGACCTATGACTACCTCACGAGTGAGGAGCTCGCGCGCGACTTCGGTCAGGCCACCTTCTTCACCGCAACCGATGGCAACCACGGCCGCGGTGTGGCGTGGGCTGCGAACAAGCTTGGCCAGAAGGCTGTCGTGCACATGCCCAAGGGCTCTGTGAAGAGCCGCTTCGACAACATCGCCGCCGAGGGCGCGCAGGTGACCATCGAGGACGTGAACTACGACGAGTGCGTCCGCATGGCCGCCGCCGAGGCCGACGCCTGCGAGAACGGCGTAATCGTTCAGGACACCGCTTGGGAGGGCTACGAGGAGATTCCCTCCTGGATTATGGAGGGCTACGGCACCATGGCGTCCGAGGCGGCCGAGCAGTACGCCGCTGCCGGCGTCGAGCGCCCCACGCACGTGTTCGTGCAGGCGGGCGTAGGATCGCTGGCCGGCGCCGTTGTGGGTTACTTCGCCAATCTCTTCCCCGATAACCCGCCGACCTTCGTGGTCATGGAGGCCTCCGAGGCGGCCTGCCTCTATAAGGGAGCCGTGGCCGGCGACGGTGAGCCCCGCATCGTGGACGGCGACATGCCCACGATCATGGCCGGCCTTGCCTGCGGTGAGCCCAACACGCTTGGCTGGGACATCCTGCGCAACCATGTGAGCGTCTTCGTTTCCTGCCCCGACTGGGTTGCGGCCAAGGGCATGCGCGTGCTGGGCGCCCCGCTTGCGGGCGACCCGCGTGTGATCTCGGGCGAGTCGGGCGCCGTGGGTGCGGGCCTCATCACCACGATCATGGAGTCCGACGAGTACGCCGACCTGCGCGAAGCCATCGGCCTGACCGACCAGAGCTCGGTGCTGCTGTTCTCCACGGAGGGCGACACCGACCCGGTGAACTACCGCAACGTCGTCTGGAACGGCGCCTACCCCTCCTGCTAAAGGCGTCGCGAAGCGACGCGCCATCTTCCCTTCCGCAACGAGAGAGGGTGGCAGATCGATTGAGTTGCAGCACGATTGTCCGCCGCACCGGACGCTGAGGAAAATCGGCCGTGCGAGGGAGGCCCCATATGCCTCCGCGCGCAGTTCCGCAGCGCGAAGCGTGAGGATGTTTGAGCACGGAGGCATATGGGGCCTCCCGCCCGCCCGACACGTTCACCAACATCCAAAGAGAGGATCTGAGCCCTATGATCAAGGAACTCGATTTTGACGCCATCAAGAAAGCCGCCGCCGGCTACGGCTCCGACATGACCGCATTTCTGCGCGCCATGATCAGCCATCCGTCGGAGTCCTGCGAGGAGGGCGAGGTCGTCGCCTGCATCCAGGCCGAGATGGAGAAGCTCGGCTTCGACAAGGTCGAGGTCGACGGCCTGGGCAACGTGATCGGCTGGATGGGCGAGGGCGACAAGATCATCGCCATCGACTCCCACATTGACACCGTGGGTATCGGCAACCGCGAAAACTGGGAGGCCGACCCCTACGAGGGCTACGAGACCGACGATCTCATCTACGGCCGCGGCGGCTCCGACCAGGAGGGCGGCATGGCCAGTGCCACCTACGCCGCGAAGATGATGAAGGACCTGGGGCTCATCCCCGAGGGCTACAAGATCATGGTCGTCGGCTCCGTCCAGGAAGAGGACTGCGACGGCATGTGCTGGCAGTACATCGTCAACAAGTACTTCGACGGTCCGGAGGACGCACGCAACAAGATCGAGTTCGTCATCTCCACCGAGCCCACCGACGGCGGCATCTACCGCGGCCACCGCGGCCGCATGGAGATTCGCGTGGACGTCCACGGCGTCTCCTGCCATGGCTCGGCGCCCGATCGCGGCGATAACGCCATCTACAAGATGGCCGACATCATCGCCGACGTGCGCGCGCTCAACAACAACGGCTGCGACGAGTCGACCGATATCAAGGGTCTCGTCAAGATGCTCGACCCCAAGTACAACCCCGAGCACTACCAGGACGCTCGCTTCCTGGGCCGCGGCACCTGCACCGTCTCCCAGATCTTCTACACCAGCCCGTCGCGCTGCGCCGTGGCGGACTCCTGCGCCATCTCCATCGACCGCCGCATGACCGCCGGCGAGACCTGGGACTCCTGTTTGGACGAGATTCGCAACCTGCCGTCCGTCAAGAAGTATGGCGATGACGTCAAGGTCTCCATGTACATGTACGACCGTCCCAGCTGGAAGGGCACCGTCTTCGAGACCGAGGCCTACTTCCCGACCTGGATCAACGCCGAGAGCGCGGCGCACGTGCAGGCGCTTGTCGACGCGCATCGCGCCCTCTTTGGCGACGAGCGCATCGGCTGCGCGGCCAGCATGGACAAGCGTGAGGGCCGTCCGCTCACGGACAAGTGGACCTTCTCCACGAACTGCGTCTCCATCCAGGGTCGCTACGGCATTCCGTGCGTCGGCTTCGGCCCGGGCGCCGAGAGCCAGGCGCACGCACCCAACGAGGTCACCTACAAGCAGGACCTCGTGACCTGCGCGGCGCTTTACACCGCGGCTCTCAACCTCTATGACCCGTCCAAGAAGACCGGCGACGTGACCGTATTCCGCGCCGGCGCCACCGATAACGACATCAAGTAGGTTTGACGCAGCGCGTCGTTGTGGCGGGGCCTTGTCCCTCATCCGCCGAGCGCTACCGTTAGGCGCTCGGCCTCCCCGTCCGGGGCAGCTCGCCTCGCCGCAACGACGCTTGCGGGCATTTTCTGACCTGCAAGGTTTTCGATAACACGGCTTCCACAGAAAGGAACACTCATGGCCAAGGATTTCTCTGCGCTTCTCGACGAGCTCCAGGGGCTCGATTTCTCCGGCATGTACAACGCCGACTTCCTGCACACCTGGGACAAGACCACCGATGAGCTGCGCGCCCTGTACGCGGTTGCTGCGGCGCTGCGCAACCTGCGCGAGCGCAACATCTCTCCGCGCATCTTCAACTCCGGCCTGGCCGTGTCGCTGTTCCGCGACAACTCCACCCGCACCCGCTTCTCCTTCTCGAAGGCCACCAACCTGCTTGGTCTGCAGCTGCAGGACCTCGACGAGAAGAAGTCCCAGATCGCCCATGGCGAGACCGTCCGCGAGACCGCGACCATGATCTCGTTCATGGCCGACGTCATCGGCATCCGCGACGACATGTACATCGGTAAGGGCGACGCCTATATGGAGGAGGTCGCTCGCTCTGTGGCCGAGGCGTACGAGGACGGCGTACTCGATCATCGCCCGACGCTCATCTCCCTGCAGTCCGACTCCGATCACCCCACGCAGTCTTCCGCTGACATGCTCTACCTCATCAACGAGTTCGGCGGCCTGGAGAACCTGCGCGGCAAGAAGGTCGCGGTGACCTGGGCCTACTCGCCTTCCTACGGCAAGCCGCTCAGCTGCCCGCAGTCGCTCATCTCGCTGCTGCCCCGCTTTGGCATGGACGTGACGTTGGCGCATCCCGAGGGCTACGACCTCATGAGCGACCGCGTGGAGGCCGCGCGCGCTTACGCCGCCGAGTCCGGCTGCACCTTCCGTCAGGTGAACACGATGGAGGAGGCTTTCGAGGGCGCGGACATCGTGATTCCGAAGAGCTGGGCTCCCTATGCCGCCATGGAGAAGCGCACGAACCTCTACGCCGAGGGCGACGACGCCGGTATCGCGGCGCTCGAGAAGGAGCTGCTCGCCCAGAACGCCACGCACAAGGATTGGTGCTCCACGCGTGAGCTCATGGCGAAGACCGCCCATGGTGACGACACGATCTTCATGCATCCGCTGCCGGCCGACATCTCCGGCGTGTCCTGCGAGCACGGCGAGGTCATGGCCGACGTTTTCGACATGCATCGCGTGGGCATGTACAAGGAGGCCAGCTACAAGCCGTACGCTATCGCGGCCATGATCTTCCTGCAGAAGGTCAAGAACCCGGTCGAGACCCTGCGCGCCCTCGAGGAGGCCGCGAAGCCCCGCTGGTTCCAGGCGTAGTTGGTTCCACGGTTTTACCAAACCGCGGAACGGGCCGACGCCGCGCGGCCGCCTCGCCGTTTCACATGCAATCGATCGATCCGGCGTGCCCGGGTGGATGCGCGACCGCGCGTGTCGGCCCGGGCATCGCTGTTTTGAGACCAAGGAGACCAAGACTTCAAGCATCGCGCGTCACCGTGCGCGAAGAAGGAGGAGAGTATGAGCAAACGTATCGTCGTGGCGCTTGGAGGCAACGCTCTGGGCTCCAACCTTCCCGAGCAGATGGCTGCCGTGAAGATCACTGCGCGCGCCATCGCCGACCTGATTCAGGAAGGCAACGAGGTCGTCATCGTGCATGGCAACGGCCCGCAGGTGGGTATGATCGCCAACGCCATGGCCGAGCTTACCCGCAGCGACCCCGAGAAGTACATTCCCTGCCCGCTGTCGGTTTGCGGTGCCATGAGTCAGGGGTACATCGGCTACGACCTGCAGAACGCCCTGCGTGAGGAGCTGCTGGGCCGCGGAATCGAGAAGGGCGTGGCGACGGTGCTCACCCAGATCGAGGTGGATCCCGATGACCCCGCGTTCAAGACCCCGACGAAGCCCATCGGTCCATTTATGAGCAAGGACGAGGCGGACGCCCTCACGCGCGACCGCGACTACGAGTTCATGCATGACGAGCAGAAGGGCTACCGCCGCGTGGTGGCGAGCCCCAAGCCGGTGTCGATCGTTGAACTCGACACGATCTCGTCGCTCGTGAACTCCGATCATGTCGTCGTGTGCTGCGGCGGTGGCGGCATCCCGGTCATCCCGACCGGAGCTCATCACCTCAAGGGCGCGGCGGCCGTGATCGACAAGGATTTCGCCGCCGAGAAGCTGGCCGAGCAGCTTGACGCCGACTTTCTCGTCATCCTGACGGCAGTCGAGCGGGTGGCCATTGGGTTTGGCACCGACCACGAAGAGTGGCTGGACACCCTGACGCCCGAGCGCGCCGCCGAGCTTACCGCTGCCGGTGAGTTTGGAGCTGGCTCCATGCTTCCGAAGGTGCAAGCGGCGAGTGCGTTTGTCGAGAGCAAGGAGGGGCGCACGTCGCTCATCACCCTGCTCGAGAAGGCAGCAGACGGCCTAGCCGGCAAGACAGGCACGCGTATTGCCCGCGCCTAGCATCGTATCCATTTGGGGTGTCCGGTTTGCCGGACACCCCGATTTGCTATGGTGGATGCAGCAAGAGAGGTCACTCGCGACGTACGGTAGGAGGGGCGCATGAGCATCGGATGCGTGGTCATGGCGTCGGGGGAGGGCCGGAGGTTTGCCGAGGCCTGCGCGCGCGGCGATGCGGCCGGGTCTGCCGCGTCGGGTATTCCTGTTGAAGACGCGCGTTCTGCTTCGTCGCTCCAGCCCGGTGCGGGGAAGCTCCTCGCCCCCCTTAGAGGCGCGCCCCTTATCGAGCGCACCGTTAGTTCGGTGCTTGCGGCGGGGGAGCGGGCGCCCTTCGACGTGGTGGTGGCAACGCGCTGGCCCGAGGTGGCGCGGCTTTGCGAGCACCTGGGTGCGCACGTGGTGCTTCACAACGGCAGCTTGCGAAGCGAGGCTGTTCGTGCTGGCCTGGTGGTTGGGCTTGATCGGTGGGACGGCTGTCTGTTTTTGCCCGGAGACCAGCCGCTTGTTGCACGCGAGGGCTTCGAGCGGCTGTACGCTGCCTTCGCGGCAAGTCCTGACGCTGCTGTACGGCTTGGCTGGCGCGGAGCCCCCGGCGGCCCCGTGCTCTTTCCTGCATGGCTCTTCCCGCAGCTCATGGCGCTTACAGGCAGCCAAGGCGGCAGCGCGGTTCTCTCCCAAGCGGGGCACGTTCTGCTTGTGGAGGCGCAAAGCCCTGAGGAGCTGTGGGATGTGGACACCCCGTCGGACCTTGCAGCGCTAGAGCGCGTGCTTGCCTGCAGGGAGTCGCACATTCCAACCTCAGGAAGCGCCGGTTGATGGTCGCCTTTGAGCCCCTCGCGCAAGCTCGCTTCGGAAAAGGGCGTCCAAAACGCGATTGGCCGAGTAGACCGGGCTGCCCGCCTAGTAAAACCCCAGGTAGACAGCTTAGCGCAAAAGGGCCTGCTCGGCGGTTCCGGAAAAGGACGCCCTTTTCCGAAGCGAGTGTGCAGAAAGGTTGTTGCGAGGGGCTTCGATCTGCGTTTTCCTAAGGATGGGCGCGCTCTTGCAGTTCGCTGCAGTGCAGCATCCATCGCATGACGCTGCACCTTCCCGCCGCGGGGACGCGACTTAGGTATGTTCGCGCATGGTCCGTTGGGCAGCTCACCGTATTCGTCCACGACTTCAAGAGGAGGCATCCATGATTATCATTCGCAACGGCACGCTGGTCCTTCCCGAGGGGCTCGTTCGTGGAGACATCGCTTTGGAGGGTGGGCATATCGCCCGCATCGCTTCGTGCATAGCGCCTGCCGAAGGTGACGAGGTGCACGATGCTGCCGGCTGCTGGGTCATGCCGGGATTTATCGACGGTCATACGCACCTGCAATGCTGGACCGGTATGGACTGGACGGCGGACAGCTTCGAGACGGGCACGCGCGCGGCGGCGTGCGGAGGCACCACGACCATCGTCGACTACGCCACCGCCGATCGCGGCGTGACCATGCCCGATGCCCTTGCGGAGTGGCATCGCCGCGCCGATGGAACCTGCACCGCAAACTACGCGTTTCATATGGCTATCTCCGAATGGGGCGAAGGTTCGCTCGAACAGATGGACGAGGTTTGCTCCGGCGGCGTCCGCTCGTTCAAGACCTATTTGGCCTACGACCATCTGCGACTTGACGATGCACAGACGCTGGAGGTTCTCGAGGCCGTGCGCGACCGCGGCGGCGTGCTGTGCGTGCATTGCGAGAACGGCACGCTTGTCAACGAGCTGCAGCGCAGGGTGATTTCGCAGGGCATCGTCGGTCCCGAGGGACATCCGCTAAGCCGCCCCGCCGCGGTCGAGGCGGAAGCGATCTCGCGCCTGCTCTATCTTGCCCATCTGGCGGGCGATGCTCCGGTAAACGTGGTTCACCTGTCCACAGAGCTCGGTCTTCGCGCCATCCGAGAGGCAAAGGCGCGCGGCCGGCAGAACATCCATGTGGAGACGTGCCCGCAGTACCTGGTCCTCGATGACGAACGGTATCTGGAAGAGGGCGACGACGGGTTTGCCGGGGCGAAATACGTTATGAGCCCGCCGCTGCGCAAACCCTCGGACCGCCGCGCGCTTCGGCAGGCGGTGCTTGCTGGCGAGATTGAGACCATTGCGACCGACCATTGCTCGTTCAACCTGCACGGTCAGAAGGACCGCGGCCGTCCGGAGGCGGGCGGGGACTTCACGAAGATCCCGAACGGAGGGCCGGGCATCGAGCATCGGCCGGCGGTGATCGCCACGACGTTCGAGGGCGAGCTGGGCCCCTGCGACCTCGTGCGTCTTATGAGCGAGAATCCGGCGCGCGTCTTCAGTATGTGGCCCCGTAAGGGGCGGCTTGCCGAGGGCGCCGACGCCGACGTGGTGGTGTGGGATCCCGCGGCGCGATGGACCATATCGGCTGCGACGCAGCAGCAGGCGGTCGACTATACCCCCTATGAGGGTTTCGAGGCGCATGGTAGGGCGCATCTGGTGTTTGTGAACGGGCGGCTTGTGGCACGCGACGGCGAGCCTACGGGCGAGCGTCCGGGCGCCTACGTTGCGCGCTGAGCAGCCGCGGCCCGGTCGGTGGGACGGGTGCCGCCGCCGTGCGTCCGGGCGGCTGCGGTGCCTGATGCTGTGCCCGTCTCTCTGTCAGGAGATGCGCCACAGAGCCTCGCGAGGATAATTCACCGCAAGCACTTCTCGTCCTAGGGATGCCTGGAATCGCTGAGCATCTTCAAGGTCCCCAGGCGTTTCCACATGGGTGAGCAGCACGTGCGGCGTCACACCTGCGGGGATCGGGATCGCGCCGCCCTCGAGTTCGCGGCTGAGCACGCGTGCAACAAGCTCGGGGGTCACGGCATCGTCCGGCCGCGCTTCTCCAAGCGCGCAGAATCGCTCGGGGCGATGCACGTCTGCCGCGATAGTTCCTCCGAATCCGTCGAGGCCGACAACGACTGTCAGCGACCGCGTGTGACGTGGGATAACCGGCTCGTGGGGGGCGTGCGCCTTGATGGGCAGCCCGCGCGAGCCGTCCGCCTCTACAAGCACGTGCTCTGCGACGGCGGCGATTTTGTCGAGGGGGAGGGACGGGGCTGCAAGCTTGCCGTCCTCGACGGGCGTTCCACAGCATACGACGGACTGCAAGCGCAGCGCCTGGGCCAGCTCGTCGACGCGGTCGCCCGTGTAGAGCGGCGTGGAGGGGAAGGGCCGGATATGTGTCGAGGTGGTAAGGACGACGCCCTGCGAGGGCTGGTCGCATGAGGTGAGCAGGCGGGCAAGCGTCGAGAGGGTGGTTGTCTTGCCGCCGCTGCCCACGACGGCCGCGATGCCACGCTCTATGCCCAGGGCTTCGGGGAGCGCCTCGAAGGATAGTTGCTCGACCATGCTTCCTCCCATGAACACATCGACTGGATAGGGGCTTCCCGCAGGTCCCGACGCGCGACGGCGGGTACACTGTTGGGTACGAGCGATTGTAGCGCGCGGGCGCGCTGGGAAGGGGCTTCTATGTTGGTCGTCGTTCGAGGCGCCGGGGACTTGGCGACAGGCATTGCCGTGCGCCTTCATGCGGCGGGGTGCCGCGTTGTGATGTGCGACATCGCCCGTCCTACCACGGTGCGCCGTACGGTCGCGTTTTCCGAGGCCATTCGCCTGGGGACGATGGAGGTCGAGGGCGTTCGCGCACGGTTTGCCGCCGATGTGGACAAGGCCCGTGCCATTCTCGCGAAGGGCGAGATCGCCGTGCTGGTGGACCCGGATGCGGCATGCGTCTCGAAGCTTTCGCCCGATGCGCTCGTTGATGCGATCCTTGCCAAGCGCAACCTGGGGACGCACATCACGGACGCCCCGGCGGTTGTGGGCGTAGGTCCGGGCTTTACGGCGGGTCTTGATTGTCATGCTGTCGTTGAGACTAAGCGCGGTCATTACCTGGGGCGCGTTATCTGGGAGGGGTCCGCGATTCCTAACACGGGCGTGCCGGGGATTATCGCGGGTCACGGTGCCGACCGCGTGCTGCGCGCGCCGGCCGAGGGGCGCTTCGAGCCGGTGCGTGAAATCGGCGACGTGGTGCATGCGGGGGATGTGGCTGCAACGGTTGCGGGCATCCCGATGACCTGCACGATCGACGGCGTGCTGCGCGGCCTCTTGGCCCCCGGAGTTTCGGTGACGCCGGGCATGAAGGCGGGGGACATCGATCCGCGCGGCGTGGTGGAGCATTGCTTCAGCGTGTCCGATAAGGCCCGTGCTGTGGGCGGGGGAGTGCTTGAGGCGGTGCTGGCGCTTACCGGAGCGCTGCGAGGCTAGGCGGCTGGGCGGCGAGAGCAGGTCGCACAACGGGCGAGAAAGAGGCGAACGTACATGGATGAGCAGCTGCTCGAGTGCATCGAGAAGGAGCTGGAGGCCGGACGCGCGGTGGAGCTCTGCGTGCTCATCGCGACGCATGGCTCATCGCCTCGAAAAGCCGGTGCATGTCTTGCCGTGTGCCAAGATGGGTCGGTCGAGGGTACGGTCGGGGGCGGTGCGCTCGAGCGCTTGGTGGTCAAAGAGGCGCGTAGGGCGCTTGGGGCGGCGCGCTCGTGCGTTCGCAGCTACACCATGGACGGCGAGCAGAGTGACACAGGCATGATTTGCGGCGGCGACGCTCTGGTGTGCTTGCTCAACCTGTTGCCGGGCATGACGGGGTTGAATGCTTTGCTTCGTGCCCGCCGCCAAGGCTCGCACGCCGTGCTCGTTATCGATATTGAGGACCCCGACGACCCTGCAGCAGCGGTTGTTGCCGATGATGGCGGCCGCGCGGTCGCCTCAATGCACACGACCCAGGAGGAGCGCCATGTGCTCGAGCAGATGCGCGATGATTCCTCGACCTGCGGCGCCATCATGCTGCCCGACGCATTCGATGCGGCTGCCTTCGACGCGGCGCTCGCTTGCACGAAGCCCACGTTTGACGGGCGGCGCTTCATGCTGCCGATTGCCGCCGAAGGACGTGTGTATATCTTCGGAGGCGGGCATGTGGGTGCAGCCCTGGTGCCCGTTCTTGCTGGTATTGGATTCGAGGTCGTGGTCTACGATGCGCGGCCCGAGTTGGCGATTGCGAGCAACTATCCGGCGGCGGAGCGTGTGGTCTCTGCGGGCTATTCCCATATCGATGAACAGGTCCAGATTACGCCGCACGATTATGTTGTGGTGTGTACGCCGGCGCATAGCTCCGACTTCGAGGTGGTTTCGAAGGTTCTGCCACATCATCCGCGGTTCTTGGGATGCCTGGGCAGCGCGAAGAAGACCGCCTTCATCAAGGGAAAGCTCGCCGAGGCGGGGTTCTCGGCGGATGAAATTGATTGCCTGCGCATGCCCGTTGGAATCCCCTTGGGTGACGAGACGCCGGCAGAGATTGCCATTTCCATTGCTGCACAGATCATCTGCGTGCGACGGGGACATCCTGAACCTGTGGTTGGCTCTGCGTCTTAGCCTGTGTAACAGCGCGAGCCCGGCACCGCGAGGGTACCGGGCTCGATTACATTTCTGGAGCGGGCGACGGGAATCGCCGCTCGCTTCGCTCGCTCAGTCCGCTGCGGCGGCTGCGCCGCCTTGCGCGCTCCGCGGCAAACGCTCACGCGTTTGCTCCGCTCCGCGCCCGCATCCGGGTTCGATTTCCGGCACGTATACCAAGCGAGCCCGGCATCGCGAGGATACCGGGCTCGATTACGTTTCTGGAGCGGGCGACGGGAATCGCCGCTCGCTTCGCTCGCTCAGTCCGCTGCGGCGGCTGCGCCGCCTTGCGCGCTCCGCGGCAAACGCTCACGCGTTTGCTCCGCTCCGCGCCCGCATCCGGGTTCGATTTCCGGCACGTATACCAAGCGAGCCCGGCACCGCGAGGGTACCGGGCTCGATTACATTTCTGGAGCGGGCGACGGGAATCGAACCCGCGTCATCAGCTTGGAAGGCTGAGGTTCTACCATTGAACTACGCCCGCGGATATGGTCGGGACGACAGGATTCGAACCTGCGACATCCTGCTCCCAAAGCAGGCGCGCTACCAAACTGCGCCACGTCCCGAAGGTGCTGAGCAGCTAGGGGTTTCGACCCTGCTTGTCCCAAGGCGTTATGGATTATAGGGGATGCCGCGCGTTCAGGCAACGCACAAATCCAAGGCAACCGGAAATCCCGAGACGCCCGAGACGGGAGCGCGCGGAAGAAATCACGCGAATCACCCTGTCCTTTGCGAGAA
>NZ_NFJW01000009.1 GCF_002160065.1 Collinsella sp. An2
TGTTAGACATTCTTGGAGGCGCAGATAGGCACCGGCGGGGGCGGGTACGGGGCCTCCACCATCGCCCGCCAGGTCGTCCTGTACCGCCCCACCGGGATGAGGGCGATGAGCTCCCGGAGCCGGCCGGCCACCCCGCCGGTCGCGGTGTCCGCCCAGGAGAACCACCACATGTACGACTGCATCCTCCTGGAGCTGACCCCGTCGAACCGCCGCATGAAGCGCTTGATGCGCGAGTGCACGGCGTTCACGGCGTTGACCCGCCCCTCGGCGCGCTCCTGCGCCAGCCCGGCGAGCCTGGCCGCGTGCCCCATCTGGCCGCCCCTCTCGGTCCTGACGACGCACGAGGCCCCGAGGCTCGAGCGCATCATGGCGACGGCGGAGCCCAGCGGGCTGCCCCAGGCCACCCCGACCTCGCTGCCGCCCCGGCCGTCGGCGAGGGTGATCAGGCGCTCCTGGCGCCTCCGGCCCCCGCCCGTCCCGCCCCGCCTGCGGGAGGGCCTCCCGGGGCTGAACGAGGGGTCGCGCGAGTGGTTGCCCGAGAAGCTGGCGGGCAGGTAGGCCTCGTCGGCCTCCACGGGCGCGCCCGACGGGCGGAGGGTCACCGTCTCGATCCCGAGCATCTCGCACATCCTGTGCCGCATGAAGAAGGAGGTCTTGAGGCACACCCCGCAGCGCTCCGCGCAGTCCCTGAGGGTGGCCCCCTCCGCGAAGGCCCGGGCGTACTCCGCCCAGGTGGACGCCGGCAGGTGGGAGCGGGAGAGCAGCCCGAACGACTCCTTGGTGAACGACCTGCCGCACCCCCGGCAGAGCCAGCGCTGCCTGCCGCGCGCGTCGCGCCCGCGCCGCGCCGGGGCGCCCGCGCCGCACCTGGGGCAGCAGGACGGCTCCGCGAGCTCCGCGCGGGCGCGGGCCGCGCCCTCCTCGGCGAGCGACACGACGATCGCCCCGGCGACCGCGGCCCGGTCCCCGGCGTCCAGCCCGAGTGCCGCCCTCACCACTTCCTCGACCGCGCAGCCCATGGCGCCCCTCCCGTCTCTCGTTGACGGGAAGATGGTCCCACCGCGTGCGGACACGAGCCTCCAAGAATGTCTAACATAGCCCAAAAACGGCAAAATCGAGGACTTCGTTTGCGAGGGCGAGGGGCGGGCACGCGGCGGGTCTGTGGTCGAGCGGCGGACACGCACGGAGGGGCCGTGGCCGAGCAGCGTGCACGAGCGGCCGGGGCTGTGGCTGAGCAGCGGGCGCGAGCGGCAGCGGCTGTTGCCGAGCTGTGGGCATGAGCAGCCGGGTCTGTGGCCGAGCAGCCGTGTGACGCCGCTCCTGCGTGAAGGCGCCGATGTGCTGGCTGCCTTCGTTTGCTATCATCCCAGGTCAAAAGCCATGTAAACCACGTTATACAGCGTACTCAGCGCATTTGCCTTACGCTCGGGGTGTCGAGAAGATGACGAGAAGGGGCGGCTATGGACATCGGCAACCAGATCAAGGAGCGGCGCCAGGCGCTCGGACTCTCGCAGGAAGACCTCGCGCAGAAGCTCTACGTGAGTCGCGTCACCATTAGCCATTGGGAAACAAACCGAACCTTGCCCGATGTCCAGAGCATGCTTTTGCTCGCAAATCTCTTCGATACTACGATTGACGAGCTCGTAAAAGGAGACGTGGACGAGATGCGCGGCATGGTGGAGCAAAACGAGCAGCGGACGAAGACCTATGCGGCAGTGCTCGGCGCGGTGGAGATTACCGTGGTTGTGGTGCTCGCTATTACGGCGATGGTGGATCGCGATTATCTGGAGCCGGTGCTGAGACTTTTGCTTGCTGTGCTCGTGCTGGCGTCTGCAATCGTGGCCTTGGTCGCGCGACGGGACAATGCCGAGCAGGGGCAGACGGCCAAAAGCGTGGCCGAGCTTCTTGGTGCGGCGACGGGCGAGCCCGCCGAGGCGGTGCGGCAGAGTACGGCGGCGCACGTCATGGGCCTCGTGCTGCAGGTGTTCGCGGGGCTCGTCGTGGGCATCGGCGTGCTTGTGGCGGGCAGCCTGGTGCTCGACACACAAGCGTTCATCGGCCTTGCTGTTGTGGTTGGTGCCGTCGCTGCCTTTGCCGGCTCGTATGCTCTGGGCCGCTTCACCCATTCGGTATGGACGGCGGCGGTTCTGCCCGCGCTGTGGATAGCGGGTGCCGTTGCGCTTGCTGCGGCGGCCGACGCCCTCGCCTTGCCAAAGACCTGGTTTGCCATTGCAGGCGGAGCGGTCACCCTTGCCGTCTTCTGGGTCGATGGACGCCGTCGTGCCGGCGGGCCCACGAAGTAAGCAAGCGCATCTACTCAAGCATGCCCGCTTGCAGGTTCCTAGCGTCACGCTGCATCGTTGGGCATGGGTATGCCATAGGGGCTGCGAACTGCGGCGACGGTGGGTGCCAACATGCTGCTCGCAAGCAGGAGCAGCCCTAGGGCAGCGATCGCCATGGCAGGGATAGGGGAAAATCCGCACAGCGCGGGCAGCCCTGCTGCCGTCGAGACCACAGCGTCCGATACGAGGGCAATAAGCAGACCGGCAATCAGAGCGTTTACCGTGTGCGCGACGACTTCGAGGACGCGCGCAGCGACGATCGTCGTGCGTCGGGCTCCACATGCCGCCAGAAGACGCGCATCGTTTGTGAGGGCGCGGGAGGTCATGATGACGCTTGAGGCTGCACCTACGGCGCACAGGATTACGGGACCGCCAAACAGCAACAGCATCGACGTGAAATCCAGTGAGGCCGCCATGTCGACAATGCCGTTGCGGGCGATGTATTCCTGGAGCGTGTCGGATATCGAGCTCACACCGCACACCACGCCGATGCCGACCGCGACGGGGACCTCCATCGCGGTGCTTGACGTTAGGCTGTGGCGGGCGCTTGCCCGCGCGAGCATCCAAGGGGTACATCGTTGCGGAATCGGGCGGGTCCATGCCGCGAACAGCGAGGGTAAAAGAAGCGGGGCAGCGACGGCGAAGGCGGCGGAAGCCAGCAGGGGAAGAAACGGGGATACGCTCCATTGGCTCGACGATGTGGGATCCGCCCCGTAGAGAGAGGACGAGGCGAGGCCAAACAGCGCCATCGGGACGAGGGCCGCTGCAGCGCGCCTTATCCGGGCGCCATGCGGACGGGTACCAGGGTGGCCGCTGGGAAGAGGACCGTCGTCAGCTGTTTGTAAGGCAGCAATCGGCGGAGTGGTTCCGGCAAGACGCGCGCTGCGAGCGCCGCCAAGGACAAAGACCGCAGCGCTTCCAAGCCATATCCATGGCATGAGGGGGAGTCCCACATCTACGGTGGTGTGGGAAATGGTCTGGTAGTAGGGCGAGCAGAACACGAGCGGAAAGAGCGGCCGAACCGATGCGGCCTCGAGAGCAGTCCCGAAGGCCGCTCCTACGAAGCCCACGGTGGCAAGTTGGGCGCGTACGATGCGCGCGATGAGGCGGGGGCTTACATTTGCTAGCTGCCACAGCGCGAAAGAACGTCGTTGTGCTACGACGGCAAGGCGAGACGCCGAGGACACGACCGCTGCCGCGGAAGGGGCGGAAAACGCCAGCACCATGTCGCCCCAAAATCCAAGGGAGGTTTGTGCGTGCGTCGTGGCAAGCATCGACGCGCCCCATCCACCAACGAAGCCACATGCCACGGCGACCGCGAATGCGCCTGCCCACGTTGCGGCGTTGCGACGGAGCTCGGCGAATACCAGATGCGTCATCTGCTGGCCTCCATCCATTCCAGAATCTCCTGGGCGGTTGGGCGCGCCAGTTCGCCGGCGACGCTGCCGTCGCGCAGCAGAACGACGCGGTCGGCCAGCGCCGCCGCTTCCAGGTTATGAGTGACCATAACGACCGATCTTGCAGGGTCGGTCGGCACAGCCCGCAGCAGATGCAAGACGTTGCTGGCGTTGTGCGAGTCGAGGGAGGCAGTCGGCTCATCGGCGAACACGATCTGGGCATCGCTGGCAAGGGCGCGCGCAACGGCGACCCGTTGGCGCTCGCCGCCCGATAGCGTGTCGATGCGTGCTCGTGCTCGCTGGGCAAGGCCTACGCGTTCCAGCGCCTCGTTCACCTGTTTGCGTGAAAGGGGATGGCCGGCGAGCCGGGCGGGCAGGGCGACGTTCTCGCTTGCGGAAAGCGAGGGGATGAGATTGTGTGATTGGAAGACGAAGGTAATGTGGTCTCGACGGATCTCGAAGATGGTATCGGGGGCGGCGCCGTGCAGCTCACGCTCGGCGACGCGCACCGATCCCGAATCGAACGCTTCCGACCCTGAAAGGCAGTAGAGCAGCGTCGATTTGCCCGAGCCGGAAGGGCCGACAATTGCGACCATCTCGCCTGCGCGAACCTCGATGTTGATGTCGTTGAGAACGCGGACGCTCCTTCGCCGCCATCGGCTCCGGCCGACAGGAAACGATTTGCACACGGCGCGCGCAGACACCAGGACGCTCATGAGATCCTCCGTAATGGTTGTTGAGGGCTTATTCACGCTGAGATGCGGCGGGTCCATTCACGCTGAGATGCGGCGGGCCCCGTTCGCTCTTCGAATCCGCAGCTTCAACTTCTGATGCTTACGGCCCTAGCCTTTGTGCTCGCGCCTCAGTTTCCGTCCTTGGGGTAAAGGCGTGCGCGGGCAATGCAGCAGCCAATGCCGCCGACCGCCCACGGCACCCAGAAACTGCTCTGAGCGTGCAGGGGTGGCACAAACAGGAGGACGAGTGCCAGGGCGGTTGATGCCAGCATGATTACGGTGCAGACGCTTCGCACCCTTTTCGCACGCTCGGCGCGAGCCCTGATGTCGCCGTCATCCATGGCGTCGATGTCCTGCTCGCTCAGGCCTCCAAGCGCTTTGCGGTTATACGCATCGAGATCGCATCGTCCGCCAGATATAAGCCCCCACGCCGCAGCCGAGACGCCTAATCCCGCCAGAAGCACGAACAGTCCTCCTGCGACCCAGGCATTGGAACCGGTCAAAAACGCCACAACAGCACCGGAAACGACGAGGAGCGCCCCGATGGCAAGCCCGGTCGACCTTTCAATGTCCGCCTGTCGTTTTTGCTTCGAGGTGTAGAAGTCTTCGACGAACGGGTGGTCTTTGAAAAACCACTTCCGGCGAAATCGAGCGGGCAGGATGATGGCGGTCCCGATAGCGAGGCCGACGAGCGCCGCGGCAGAAGCTACAACAGGAGCTGCATGCGCGAAGCCTGCCGATGGAAACAGGCCTGCCAGGAGAAGGGCGGCCGATTCCACGGCGCAGAGAGCGGCGATTCCCATCGCCATGCGTGCCGCGTAGGAGCGAGCCGCTTCGTCGTATCCAGACACATCCTGAGGGGTTCCTCCAAGAGGCGTCCATGCGGTCGCTTCCTCGTCGCGGCAGGTCACGTCTCCTCTGACAAGCTCGTCCAGCGAACAGCCGAAGAGGTCGCAGAGTTTCACCAGCTTCTCCAGCTCGGGATAGGCCTTCCCCGCCTCCCATTTGTTAACCGACTGGCGGCTTACCCCAAGCAGCATGGCGAGCTGCTCCTGCGTCATGTTGTGTGCCGTCCGCATGTGCTGGCAGTTTTCTCGAAAGCCCATCGCTTGCACCGTCCTTATATGCTGAGATGCGTCGTTGGCATTGCGTCCTGTGGCACATCTCATGCTAGCGTCGAGGCTATGGACGAAAACCAACTTCCGGTGGCTTTCTGATCACTGCCGACGTCAACCAAAGGTGACATGCGCAGGTCAGCGGCGTGTCAACTGCTGAGAGGGGAGCGGTCGGTTCGTGGCGAAAGCGCCGCGAGAGGCTGTGTGACGAGTGACGGTTGGCGCCGGCCCCTGAGTTCGTCCAGCGGTTGACTGCTCGCTCAAAAGGTCAACCAGGGCTCCATTGAATCCATAGACAGTTGACCAAATAATGGAAGCAACGAAGCGGCTGAACGCAGAAGCCTTGAAGGCAACGTATCTGATGGGGAGGCCTGAAATGGATGCTTCGCTCAACATCGGGCGCGCGATCGCGCGCGAGCGGCGCCGCATGGGCGTCACGCAGGAGGAGCTCGCCAGCCACTTGGGGGTTTCGAAAGCCGCGGTCTCAAAATGGGAGCTCACGCAGAGCCTACCAGATGTGAGTCTTTTGCCGCGGATCGCCGCGTACTTCTCGCTCACGATGGACGAGCTTTTTGACTGGCGCGACGAGCTCACAGAGGGGGAGTCGGCTGCGCTCTACGCCGAGGTCTACGCGTTGGGCGAGCGGGATCTCCCCGCGGCGTACGCGCGGCTGCGCGAGCTCGTGGCGGAGCATTACTCGGATGCGAACCTGCTGCTCATGATGGCATCTCTGCTGACGACGTGGGCTACCGGCACCGAGGCGCCGCAGGGATCTGCAGCTGAGCGGAACGGTGCAGATGCGGGGGACCCGAGTGGCGCACCCGATGCCGCCGCGCTCGCGGGCGAAGCACTCAAGCTGCTTGATTGCATGCTCGATGTCGCCGCGGAACCGGCAACGCTCTTCCTTGCGCAGCAGCAAAAGGCAACGACGCTCTTTCAGGTGGGGCGCTATGAGGACGCGGCAGCGCTCCTGGAGCCGCTGGCAAAGCGGCGGGACGCCGGAGCCGCGGTGATGCTGCTCGCCTCTGTCTATCGCAAGCTCGGCCGCGTTGACGCACCGCTTTGGGATCGCATGGGCAGCAGGCTTGACCCGGCGCATGCCGGAGACGCGTGGGCTGAGCACAAGACACGCCAGGCTGCTGGGGCAGCAGCGGTGCTGAAGCAAGCCGTTGCGGAGCAGGTTGCATCAGACACGTGGCGGGAGTTTGCGGGAGGCGACCCACGCTATCAGGAGATCGTAGCGGCCGTCCAGCGCCTGGTAAACGGGGAGGCAACCGGTCATGAGGACTGATGCTCGGGCGCTCCGCCTCATCGCTCCGTTTGTGCGCGCTCGCACCAGGCAGCTCGCCGGGGCCGTCGTTCTGCTCGCCATGTACTCTCTTGTGGCGATCCTGCCGGCCTTTATTACCCAGCATCTCATCGATCAGGGGCTTTCAACCGGCAATGTTCCCCTTGTCGCCGCGCTCGCGGGTGCGCTCGTTGCGGCCACGGCTGCTCAGTCAATCTCCTCGGTGCTTGCGGCTCGCGTTCTTTCAGAGGTGGGTGAAGACGTGGCGGCGGATCTTAGGAAGGAGCTTGTGCGCCGCACCTTCGACGCGAGCATGAACTGGATGGCGGGGCGCGATAACGGCTATATCGCGGCGCGGATCACCGAGGCGTCACGCGTCTCGTCCCTGTTTTCAAAAACGAGCTTTACGTTTGTCAGCAGCTTGTTGCAGGCGGCAGGTGCTGCGGCGGCCGTGGCGACGATGAGTCCTGCGGTGCTTGCCCTTACGCTCGTACCCGTGCCCATCTATGTATGGTGCGCGGTGCGGTCGTTGAGGGGCTACCGGGCTTCTGTTGTTGCCGCCATCGAGGCGAGCGCGGGGCTTGCCGGTACGGTTGCCGAGGCGGTGTCCGGGCGTGAGGAGGCTGCTGCGTCGGAAGGTGTAAAGCTGGTTGCCGGACGGGTTGGCGGTGCGAGCGAGCGGGTCAGATCGACCTCGGTGCGTCAGAGTGTGCTGGCTGCGTTCACAGGCGAGGGGATGTCGCTCCTCTCAACGGCGAGCGCCTCGCTCGTCTACGTTGCCTGTGCGGGGCTCGCGGGCTCGCTCTCGGTTGGGCGTACCATCGCTACCGTGCAGCTTGCGGCGCGGATTTACAGCCCCTTTCTCGTCGCTGTCTCAGCGGCAATCACGGTGCAACCGGCTTTTGCTGCCCTTGGACGCATCGCAGAAGCGTTTCCCGAGTCCAGCCGGCGCGGTGGTGTCGAGCTTGCTCGGCCGATACGCGCCATCGAGATCAAGAGCCTGTTCTTCCAGTATGGCGGTGGTATGCGACTTATCCTTGGTGGTCTTTCGGCAACGCTGCGACGTCCTTCGCTCGTTGCGGTGGAAGGTTCAAACGGCTCGGGCAAATCCACGCTGTTGGGAATCCTGCTCGGACGAGTCGAGGGATGGAAAGGGGAGATCCTTGTGGACGGCATACCGCTCCAAGATATTTCTTCGGATTCATGGTGTGCGCATTGTGCTGTCGTTCAGCAACGTCCATTTATGCTCAATGCAAGCCTGCGTGACAACGTGCTGTTTGGCGCCGAAGACATTGACGATGCGGCATACCAGTCGGCTCTTGTGGCCTCCGGGCTTGAAGAGGTGATAGCGCGGCTTCCGGAGGGAGACGCCACGGTTGTGGGGCCATCCGGCTCGCTTCTCTCGGGCGGCGAGCGCCAGCGGGTCGCCCTTGCTCGTGCTCTATTGCGTGGCGCGGATGTGATCTTACTTGACGAGCCGGCAACCGGGCTCGACCGAGAAGCGCGGACAGCGCTACGCGCCCTTCTGAGCCAACTTGCTTGCGAGCATCTTGTAATCGTGGTTGATCATGAGGGGCTTTTCAATGAGGTCGCGGAGCAGGTGATTGAGCTCTAGCTTATATCCGCCTATCTGAGTTATCCAGGAGCGGGCTCATTCCGGCTTGTAGCCGTCGAGTTTGATATTGCGGCGCTCGGCATATTTCAGGCAAAACGATTTGAGTGTGGGGAAATCGTCGGTTACGGCGCTCCAGATAACGGCGCGGTCGAGCTTGCCGTAGTCGTGGGCAAAGATGTTGCGCATGCCATGGATGGCCCGCCAGGGAATGTCGGGGTAAGCACGCTGCGTCTCGTCGGACATGTTGCCTGCTTCTTCGGTGACGTGAAAGACGCACATGAAGATTGCATCGACGTTGATGCGCCCCTGTAGCGATTCGTCTGATACAAAACGCTCTTTGGTGAGCCCGAGGGCACTCACGCGCGCCTTCGTCTCGTTTAGAATGCGCCAGAGCTCAAGAACACGGCCGTCGTCCGAATTACGGGCGCTCATAGATCGTCACCCCATCACGCTCAATCTCTCGGGCAAACTCGTCGTTTCCCAGGTCGTGTCGAGAAACGATGTCGACCGATTTGCCCGTGGCTGCTTGAACATCTTGGAGGAACTCTGACAGACCAAAGAGCGTAAGCGTTCCTTCGTCATAGGAAACGCGCAGGTCAATGTCGCTGTCCGGTCGCGCCTCTCCGCGCGCGTATGAACCAAAGAGCATGACGCGCAAGATACCCGGCTTGCGCATAGCGGCTTGGGCGACAGCGGTGGCTATTTCGTCGCGTGAGAGGACTCGTTGTGCGGGTTGCGATGCCGTGCGAGTATGCGCAGGCTCGGTGCTGATCTCAAAGGGAATGCGTCGCTCCCGAAGCGTTTGCCGCGCGAACAGATTGATTGCGGTCGAAACGCTCATGCCCACTTCTTCGCAAAACGCGGCGAAGGCGGCCTTGGTGTCACTGTCCATGCGTACGCTGAGAACCGATTGCGCCATATGATCACCTCTGTATGACATTGTATAGCATATTGCGTGCATTGTGGGCGTAACTCATTCTGAGGCAGGCTATTCTGGCTCAGGGCGAGCGGAATCCGGCGACTGCAGCTGCCACCACATCTGTTGCGAGCAAAAGATGCTCCACATTTCGCTAGCGGCAAAATAATTCGACATAAATTGTAAAATATTGCATGATAAAGTGCCGATAACGGAAGGAGCCTGGGAGCTATGTGGACCGTTGCACAAGCAGCTAAGGCGTGGGGTGTCTCGGAGCGCTCGGTGCGTGGATACTGCGCGCAAGGACGCGTGCCGGGTGCGGAGCTTATCGGCAAGACATGGGCCATTCCCGAGGGCGCGGAGAAGCCTTCGCGCAAGCCTCGCGTGTCAACGCGGCCGGTTGGGCTGCTCGAGGCGCTGCGACGTGAAAAGGCTTCCGGCATCTCGGGGGGCATCTATCACCATGTGCAGATTGAGCTGACATACAACTCGAACCACATCGAGGGTAGCCGTCTGACGCACGAGCAGACACGCCATATTTTTGAAACGAACACGCTGGGCATCGCGGAGCGCGTGAACGTGGACGACATTGTGGAGACTGCACACCATTTTCGCTGCATCGACATGGTAATCGATGCGGCTGAGCGGCGGTTGAGTGAGCGCATGATCAAGCAGCTACATTTGCAGCTCAAAAGTGGGACGAGCGATAGTCGTAAATCATGGTTCCGGACGGGGGAGTACAAGCTGCTGCCCAACGAGGTCGGCGGGCGTGAGACTGTGGCGCCCGAGGAAGTGTCTGCGCGTATGCGCGAGCTCATCGACAGCTACGAGCGCTCGGACGCACCAAAGTCGCTCGAAGACATCGTTGCCTTTCATGTGGCGTTTGAACGCATCCATCCGTTCCAGGATGGCAACGGCCGCGTGGGCCGGCTGGTGATGTTCAAGGAGTGCCTGCGCCATCGCGTGGTGCCATTTATCATCACGGATGAGATCAAGCTCTTCTACTATCGCGGACTCAGCGCATGGGACCGCGAGCCGGGGTATTTGCTGGATACATGCCTGGCGGCTCAGGATGCGTTCAACGAGCTTATGCGACGATTTCGGATTGAGTGACCTATTTTGAGACGGGGCCGCCCTGGCCCGTTTGGCCCACGCTATGTCAATGTCCCTTGCGCTTGCGATGCCTTTTTGCCTGCTTCTGCTCGTATCGCTCCTGTTTGTCTGCTTGTCGTAACGCCGCTTGATGCGCATGCCGTGCGTCTTTGCGTGATTCCCGCATTACGGCAAGCGCTTCCTGTGCTTTGGTGCTTGGTCGAGCGCGTGCTGCTTCCCGCGCCGCCGCACGCTGGCGCCGCTTGGGATTGCCATTCTTGCGCCGCATCGTCGCATCTTCAACGGCAGATGAGAACGACAAAGTTGCCCATTTTTTGAGCACGAGCTGATAGATTTCCTCGTTAGTCGGTTCGGCGCCGAAGACTATTCGACACGCCTCGACGCCACCTGCACTTCGGCGTTCTGCGACGCCCACCCAGAACTGCCCGTCAAAAAATACAGTCAATGTGGTGGAAACCGTAGCTCTTTCGTCCAACGTTCGCATGACAAAACCTCCTTGACTCGACAAGGTCATGCGAAGAAGGGACAACCGCGCATGCGGCAGGCTACGGACGGCCAGGTGACCGCGCCCCGACTACCCAACGGGGCCGTGATTTGATCTTCTGGGGGTAGTGTAACTGAGCGGACCCGCTTCGGGCAATCGGTCGGGTTATGGTTTGGCACAAGGTACCGGACGAGGCAAGCCTGGAGGAGGGTTTCAAGCTGCAATGGACGGGTTGTCGCAAAAAATGCGACAACTCGGGCAGATGGCAAATCGCATCAAGTGGGGAATTTGCTCCTGATGACCCATTCTGGGACGGGGCCATTATGGTCCATGGCGCGTCATCGGCTCCCGTGTTTACGACAGTAAGTCGGGGCGAGACGAACGCGAAGAAGTATTAGTAAAAAAATAGAACAAATGTTCTGAATTATGATATCATATACCTAAAGTACAGAGCTGGATGTGAGTTGGCACGGAGGCCCCCAATGGTACGTGTCAGCGGGTATGCCGGATACCGCCCATGAGCAAAGAGGCCGGCTGCACACATGCGGCTTTGGGCGGAGTAGCGCTCCCGCTTCCCGGCGCCCGTCAATGCTGGGACTTCGCAGAGGCACCTAAGAGGTGCATGGATTGCCGTGAAGAAGCGGAGGCTCTGTTATGGCTGTTCAACAGCACGAAATCGTATTGTTCACTTCGAATGACGGCGAAATTACGCTGCCGGTGACGGTGGATGCCCAGGCGGATACCGTTTGGCTCACGCAGGCGCAAATGTCTGAGCTGTTTGACCGGAGCGTAGGGGTTATTTCTCGCCACGTTAAGAATGTTTTCGAAGAAAAAGAGCTGGTAAAAGAGAGTAATTTGCATTATTTGCAAATTGCAAATTCTGACAGGCCGGTTGCTTACTACAGTCTCGACGTCGTGATTTCCGTTGGCTATCGTGTGAAGTCGCAGCGCGGCGTGGAGTTCCGTCGCTGGGCTACGGGTGTCCTTCGCCGGTTCATCATGGAAGGTCATGTTGAGAACGACGAGCGGATGCGCCAGCTCGGCATCGTGGCGCGCATCATCGAACGCCTTCCCGGTGAGCTGGCGTCGCGTCAAATCCTCGACATCGTGGAAAG
This sequence comes from Collinsella sp. An2, assembly GCF_002160065.1. Taxonomy (GTDB): domain Bacteria; phylum Actinomycetota; class Coriobacteriia; order Coriobacteriales; family Coriobacteriaceae; genus Limicola. The sequence continues at coordinate 12,120 of NZ_NFJW01000009.1, forward strand.
CTACACCGACGCACTCCGGCTTCTTGACGAATACGACCGCGCGGAGATCGAGCGCCCCAAGGGAACCGTTGGCACGTACGTGCTGGATTACGACGAGTGCATGGCCCTCATCGCCCAGATGCGGCCGCGTTTTCACAGCGATGTCTTCGGGCGCGAGAAGGACGATTCGTTCCGCAGCAGTATCGCCGCCATCTACCAAGGATTCGGCGGAAGCGACCTGTACCCGTTGGTCGAAGAAAAGGCAGCGAACCTCCTCTACTTCATCATCAAGAACCACTCCTTTGTCGACGGCAACAAGCGCATCGGGTGCAGCCTCTTTCTCTACTTCCTCGACCGGAACGGTCTGCTGTTCAACGGGCTCGAGAAGCGCATTTCCGACAGCACGCTGGTAGCGGTGGCGCTCATGATCGCCGAATCGCGGCCCGAAGAGAAGGAGTCGATGGTGGCGCTCGTGATGAACTTCTTGGCATAGGGGCGAGGATCCGCGCTTTGGGGTGTTGGGAGCCACTGCCAGCTTTTAAAACGAAAGCCTTTTGTCCCTACCCGCTTGACCCTGCCGTAACGGAAGGGTTTATCGTGTGGCCGAGGAGGTGGCGCGATGAACCGCTCTTATACCATTGGCGAGCTTGCGGAGCTTTCGGGCGTTTCGGTGCGAACGCTGCGCTTTTACGAGGAGGCGGAGCTACTGGCGCCTGAGCGCGACGCGCAGAACGGCTACCGTCGCTACGGGCGCGCGGATGTTGACCGGCTACAGGAGATCCTGCTGCTCCGCCGGTTGGGCGTGGCGGTGCGCGACATTGCGCCGCTGCTCAGCGCCTCGGACGGCGAGAGGCGCGCATTGCTCGCGAAGCATCTCGATGCGCTCCGGGATGAGCGACGTCGACTCGATGGATTGATCATAACGGTCGAGCGATCGCTCGCCGAGTTGGAGGGAGGGCCTACCATGGCAGACCGGGAGAAGTTCGAAGGGTTCAAACGCAGGCTGGTAGATGAAAACGAGCGCCGGTATGGCGCGGAGGCGCGGGACCGTTTCGGTGATGCGGCGGTCGAAGAGAGCAATCGGAGGATGTTGCACATGAGCGAGGCGGACTATACAGCTTGGCAGGAGCTCGATGCCGAAATCCGTGCCGCGCTCACCGCCGCCGTTCGCGTGGGGAAAGACCCGACAGGTCCGGAAGGTGCGCACATCTGCGACTTGCATCGTCGGTGGTTAGGCTATACCTGGCCGTCGTATTCGGCCGAGGCGCACCGAGCCCTCGCCGAGTCCTACGTGGCGGACGGGCGCTTCACCGCGTATTATGATCGCGAGGTTCCCGGTTGCGCTGCGTGGCTGCGCGATGCCGTGCTCGCTCATGCGTAGTCGCGTGCAGATTGAACGCAGGCGCATGTAGCTCCGCCTGTCATCGAAGCCGATGGCAGCCTCAGCGCAAATCTGTAGGAAGCGAGGCGGGTCATGGATGTTGCGACGATCGATGAGCGCCTGCTCAGCCATCCTGGCGCCACTAAGGCGTTCCACGAGCGGTGGGGCTGGATGGTTTATTGGGTCGGTGGTAAGCAGTTTGCCTGCGAGTTCACGGCGAAGCGGGATGCCAAGCAGCCCTATGCGGGACGCCATCTGCTCTCGCTCAAGTGCGATCCCAATCGCATCTTGGCGTTGCGCGCGGAGTATCCCGACGCGATTCTTCCCGGCTATTATTCGGACGGACGCACCTGGATTTCCATCGATCTCGATTGCGATCTGCCCGGCGAGCTTGTGCTCGACTTGTGCGATATGAGCTACGAGCTCGTCGTCGCCAAGCTTCCTAAACGCGCACGGCCCGTCTAGCCGCTGGCGGGTGCGTGCGGCCAGCCTGAGAAGCTGCGCTGCGCCAACCCGGAGAGCCTTGAAACGGCGGCTCGCCATTCGGTGCGGCATCCATAGGGTTGCAGCGAAGGCGAACATCGTGCTCTGGAGGTAGCGAATGATTGCGTTGGAAACGGAGCGGCTCAGATTGCGACGATGCACCGAGGCGGATGTCCAAGCCTTATTCGAGATGCTTTCAGATGAAGACGTGGTGCGATTCCTGCCATTTGAAAGGATACGGACCCGTCGTTATGCCGAGCGAGTGCTTGACGAGAAGTTCCTCGACCGGTATCGGCGTGCGGATGCGGGGGAGGGGCCGCAGTATGGGGTGCCCCTTGACGCGCGGTGGGCCGTTGAGGAGCGCGATAGCGGCTCCTTCATCGGCTTCGTTACCGTCGGCTGCAATGAGGCACATGACGTGGGCTATGCGTTGCGTCGCGAGAGCTGGGGCAGAGGGTGTGCGCGCGAGGCGTTACGTGCGGTATTCTCCTGGGCCCGTGCTTGCGGGCTCGGGTTTCTGACGGCAACGCATGACGTTGACAATCCGCGCAGCGGCGCCGTCATGGAAGCTTGCGGTATGACGGCGCGCTACATCTACCGTGAGCAGTGGCTTCCAAAAAAGCCAATCGTGACGTTTTGCATGCATCAGGTCGATTTTGTGCCAGAGGTAGCGGAATATCAGGGATATTGGAATCGATGGCCGGACCACTGGCGCGCGCAAGGATGTTCCCGGAGGCAACCCTAACAACATGGTGAGAATGCTTGCGTCGCCGCTGTACCAGACCTTCGACGGTGTGTCGTGTGGCAGTTCGTGGAGCAGACGGTGTTCGCGGTCATCCTAGGGGTTGCTGCCTGCGGAAACGTATAGAGGTATCTTACATTTGATTTAGAACATATGTTCTGATACTCTTTTGGAAAGCAGCCGAGCCGAGGAGGCGCCATGGCGTACGACTTCAAGCGCGAGTACCGTGACCTCTATGTTCCCAAGACCACGCCAGCGCTCATTGACGTTCCGGCTATGACCTTTGTCGCGGTGGCCGGGACGGGCGATCCCAACGCGGCGGGCGGGGCCTACCAGGAGGCGCTCGGCCTGCTCTACGCCTTCTCGTACACGGCAAAGATGCTCAAGATGGGCCCGTGGCAGCCCGAGGGCTACTTCGACTACGTGGTGCCGCCGCTCGAGGGGCTGTGGTGGGCCGGCTCCGGGGCTTTCGACGGCTTGCATATTGCCAAGAAGGACGCGCTCTCGTGGGTTTCGCTCATACGCCAGCCCGACTTTGTGACGCCCGAGGTGTTCGAGCGGGTCTGTGACATGGTCGCTCAGAAGAAGCCTGAGTTCGGCCCGGCGCTTGTCTCTGATGAGCTGAGGCTTGTTCGATTTGCCGAGGGGCCGTGCGCGCAGGTCATGCACAAGGGCCCCTATGACGAGGAGCCGGCGACCATTGCCAAGCTCGCGGCATATATCGAAGCCGCGGGGTTGGCGCCGGACATCGCCTCGGGTGGCGAGTCGCCCGAGGGTCACGTTGCCACGGCGGCGTTTGACGGAGGGGCGCTTCTCGCGGCGCTCGATGCGGGCGGCGCCGTGCCCACGGTTCGCCTGCATCACGAGATCTACCTGGGCGACCCGCGCCGGACCAAGCCGGAGAACCTCAAGACGGTCATTCGCCACCCCGTGCGCCCCGCCGTCGATTGATTGGCGGCCGAGCCGGGGTCGCGCGGGCAGGCCGCTGACGGCTGGCGGTCGCTTCCCGGCTGCCCAACGGCGCCGCGTTTCCGCCTCAGATGAGCCGATGATGGCAGAGGTGGGCTGTGGGGTATCGCCTGCGGGTATACTGACGTGCAAGACAAAACGGAAGTGAGGTGCGATTGCATGATATACCCGTTCATGACGCTCAATGACGGCACGGAGATCGTTCACTCTGACATGGGCGACGACGGTCGCGTGAAGGTGTATATCGAGCGACCTGACGCCAGGGATTGCTTCCACCATGTCACCTGCTACCTGCCGGACGGGACGTGGACAGACAACCTGGGCTTCTCAGATTCGGAGCTTGCGTATCTGAGAGAAGTCGTTGAGTCGACCGCAAACCTCATCCTTGAGTTCGCCACCGGATGGGGGAACCATCGTGTCGAAAATCAGGGACCTGATGCCTTCAGAATACGACCAGCTTGACGACTTTCTCTACGAGGCAGTCTTCACCGCACCCGGCGAGCTGCGCCCTCCGCGCGACAAAATCACTCTCTTCGGCTGAAAATGGGGCAGGTTCCGGATTGTATCATTCGGGCTTTTGCAAGCGGCGGGCCTCGCTTGCTTGGCATACAATGGGCGAGCTTTCAAGCCCCCGTGTACGCCGCTGCCGAAAGGAACACCATGCGCATCGATTTCAACGAGATCAATGAAGTGACCGTACCCGGCATGAATGGCGGTACGGGCGAGATGTCGGCGCGTATGCATATGAGCGAGCGCGGCAAAATCATTCCGTGCCGCATCCATCCGGCTAGCTCGATCGGTGCGCATCGCCACGAGACAAGCGACGACATCAACTACGTGCTCTCGGGCACGGGCGTGGCAACCTGCGACGGCGTAGAGGAGCCGCTCTCGGCGGGCGTGTGCCATGTGTGCCCCAAGGGCTCCGAGCATGCCATCGTCAACACGGGCGACGACGATCTCTGCCTGCTCACCGTCGTGGTGGAGCGGTAGCGCATCGCGCTTGCTCAGGTCTGCAACGCTATCGACTGATGAAGGACGCGCAATGGACGCGAACCGTAAAAAGGAGCTTAAGCAGCAGTGGAAGCTGCGCCACCCCCAGATGGGCGTGATCGCCATCCAGTGTGAGGAAACGGGGGAGCTCTTCGTGGGAGTTTCTAAGGACATTCCTGCGGAGTTCAATCGGCATCGATTCCAGCTGGCGGCCGGCCTGCATCCTAACAAGCGTATGCAAGAGCTGTGGCGCCAACGTGGCAAAGAGTGCTTAACATTTGGTATTGCACGCGAGCTGGACTACGAGGACCCGCTCAAAGACCATGCAGACGAGCTTCAGGAGCTGCTCGACGAGGTTATGGCCGAGCACCCAGAAGCGCAGCCTATCGTGCAATAGGCGTATTCGCTGAAGAATAATGCATATCGGGCAGGCGGCCGCGACCCGAGCCGCGGACGCTTGTCCGTATTACGGCTGAGTGCTACTGCTGGGTCATACTGCGCTTGAGGAGTCCCCGGAAGAAGGGACGGGCCTGTCACGGCGAGGTTAGTGCCGCTGCGACAACGTGGTTCTTTCGGCATGAATCTGCAGTGGCCCCATTCTCCAGGCACATTCACAGTCCCATCTCGCTCGTGCGCATGCCATTCATGGAAGGGGTTTGCCCGAGGGCAAATTGTGCGGGGTCCGTGAAGATGGTCGCCGCGCGCAAGATGCCCGGACCCTTGCCCGCTTTTGAGGTTCACAATGTGGGCGCCCGGGCACATGCAGTGCTTTCGGGTTCTCGATTCATGTTCTGACGGCTGGGAAGCCGCGATGTCGAGGAGGTGCTCATGGACGGTTTCAGTAATGGCCCGCGATCAGCCGGCGACCATGCAGTGGTGCGGCTGCCCATGGGCCTTCCGATGAGCGCCTAGGGCGTTTCCGCGTTCAACAACCGCATCATTGCCTGGTCATACATCGGGGCGCGCTGCGCCTCTGCAACCACACAACCTGATATTCCAGGAGGTGTCCTATGACCATGGCACTCATGACGCGTGCGCGCCGCGTGCTCGCGCGCCGCGTTGACGCATTCAAGTTTGTTTCTCGTTCTACGGATACGGCGCATGCGCGTACCCGAGCCGTCGAGCGCCGACAGCTCGACGAGCTTGCCACCTGCTCGGTGGAAGAGGCGTTCGCGCGCCTGCAGAGCGGTCCGCAGGGGCTGTCCGCCGATCAGGTCGAGCGCGCCCGTGCCCGTTATGGCGATAACGCCGTGGACCGAGCGAGCTCGCGTTCGGTCGCGCAGCTGCTCGCGGCGGCTTTCGTCAACCCGTTTACCGCGATTCTCGCGGTGCTGGCCGCGGTATCGTTCTACACCGATGTCTGCCTCGCGAGCCCGGGCGATCGCAGCTTCGCCACGGTGGCGATCGTCGTGGCGATGATCGTCGTGTCGGGCGCGCTGCATCTGGTGCAGGACGTCCGCAGCGGCAGGACGATGGCTGCCCTCGAGCACCTGACGGAGGATGCCTGCACCGTGGTGCGCGATGGCGCCACGCGCGAGGTGCCGCTCGATGACGTGGTGGCGGGAGACGTCGTGTGCCTCGCGGCGGGCGACCTCGTCCCGGCGGACGTTCGGATCGTGGCGGCGCGCGACCTCTTCGTTGCGCAGGCGGCGCTGACCGGCGAGTCCGAGCCGCAGGAGAAGGTTGCCGACGTCGCGTCCGCTCCCTCTGAGGCCGCCAGCGGAGCCGGCGGCCTTGCCTATCCTACCCTCGCCTTCATGGGTACGAGCGTCGTGTCCGGCACCGGGCATGGGGTCGTGATCCGGACGGGCGCGCGGACGATGTTCGGCAGCATGGCGTCGGCGGTCGCGCACGCGGGCGGCCCCACGGCCTTCGATCGCGGCGTGGCCTCCGTTTCGCGCGTGCTCGTGGCGCTCATGCTGGCTATGGTGCCGGTGGTCGTCGCCGTCAACGGCTTCGCGCGCGGCAACTGGATCGAGGCGCTGCTGTTCGCCGTGTCGGTCGCCGTGGGCCTGACGCCCGAGATGCTGCCGATGATCATGACGACGTGCCTCGCCAAGGGCGCGCAGACGATGGCGGAGCACAAGGTGGTGGTCAAGCGCCTTGATGCCATCCAGGACCTGGGCGCGATGGACGTGCTCTGCAGCGACAAGACGGGCACGCTCACCCGCGATGCCGTGGCGCTCGAGCGAGCGCTCGACGTGTCGGGCCGCGATAACACGCGCGTTCTGCGTCATGCCTACCTGGTGAGCAGGTACCAGACGGGCTTGCGCAGCGTGCTCGACCGCGCGGTGGTGGAGCACGTTGCCGCGCTCGCGCAGCGCGACGACAGCTTCATGGCGGATGCGGACCGCTTCCAGAAGGTGGACGAGCTGCCGTTCGACTTCGCGCGGCGGCGCATGAGCGTGGTCGTGCGCGATACCGCCGGCAAGACGCAACTCATCACCAAGGGTGCGGTGGAGGAGATGCTCGGCGTCTGCTCGTTTGCCGAGATGGACGGCGCCGTGGTCCCGCTGGACGGTGCGGCGCTCGTCCGCGCGCGCCGCACCGCGGACGATCTGGGGGGCGCGGGCCTGCGCGTGATCGCCGTCGCCCAGAAGGCCGACCCGCGTCCGGCGGGCGAGCTCACCGTCGCAGACGAGTGCGATATGGTGCTACTGGGTTACCTGGCCTTTCTGGATCAGCCCAAGGAGTCGGCGGCGCAGGCGGTGCGCGAGCTCGCCCGGCGCGGCGTGGCCGTGAAGGTGCTCACCGGCGACAACGAGCGCGTGGCCGCGGCGGTCTGCGGCAGGGTGGGCATCGATGCGTCCGCCGTGCTCACAGCCGACGATATCGATCGACTTTCCGATGCGAAGCTCGCCGAGGCGGCGAATAGCTGTCAGGTCTTCGCCCGTCTCACACCCGAGCACAAGATGCGCGTCATCGGGGCGCTGCGCGCCTCCGACCACGTGGTGGGGTTCATGGGCGACGGGGTCAACGATGCGGGCGCTCTGCGCGCGGCCGATGTCGGCGTCTCGGTCGACACGGCGGCCGATGTGGCGCGCGAGGCAGCGGACGTCACCCTGCTCGAGAAGGATCTCCGCGTGCTCGCGGCGGGCATCGACGAGGGGCGTCGCACCTATATCAACATGATGAAATACATCAAGATGACGCTCGCTTCCAATTTCGGCAACGTCATCTCGGTGCTCGTGGCGAGCTTGGTGCTACCGTTTTTACCCATGAGCGCGCTGCAGATCGTGCTGCTCGGTCTCATCTACGATCTTTCCTGCGCGGCGCTTCCGTGGGATGCGGTCGATTCCGAGCTGGTGTGTGAGCCGCGTCGTTGGGAGGCGGGATCGCTCGTGCGCTACATGGTTACGCTGGGTCCGTTGAGCTCGCTGTTCGACGTGCTTACCTTCGCGTTCCTGTTCTTTGTGGCGTGTCCGCTCGCGGCGGGCTGCCCGCTGTTCGCTCCAGGGGCGTATGCCGCCCTGGACGGGGCGGGCCAGGCGCTCTTTGTGGCGGTGTTCCAGGCTGGATGGTTCGTCGAGTCCATGTGGAGCCAGAGCCTTGTGGTGCATCTGCTCCGCACCGAGCGGGTTCCGTTCATCCAGAGTCGAGCGAGCGCACCGGTGTGTGTGCTCACGGCGGCGGGCATCGCGGTGGCGACGCTGCTCCCGTTCTTGCCCGTCGCGGGCGCGCTCGACATGGCACCGCTCCCGCCGGCGTTCTTTGCGTTCCTCGCGGCGGCGGTCGCAGGGTATCTGGTCTTGGGAATCATCGCGACCCGTGTCTACCGCCGCAGGTTCGGATCGCTGTTGTGACGGTTTGTGCACCAGCCGTGCTGCAGGGGCAGAAGTCCGGGGAGGCGCCTTTGGGCAAACGGTTCGGGGAGATCCGGGACGAACGGTCTGGGGTTGTCCGTCGTTGCGGCTCCGTCGTACCGTTTCTCCCCGATGCATTTTCTGGCGAGCACGCTGCTCTCCGTCTATCGCTTGACTTCAAAGTTTACAGTGTTAACATTTTTGCCAGCCGGCTAAGTTAACACTGTAAACATCTATAGGAAGCCAGGTGAACTATGGCAGATGGACGAAGCGACGCCCCGGAGATTGTGCTGCGCGGCGTCGAGAAATCCTTTGGAGCGCACCGGGTGCTGTGTGGCGTGGACCTCACGGTGTGGCCGGGGCAGGTGTTGGGTCTTCTGGGGCGCAACGGCGCCGGCAAATCGACGCTCATCTCCATCATGTGCGGGCTCGAGCGCGCGGACGCGGGGACGGTCAGTATCTGTGGGTGCGACCCGGCACGCCGGCGCGTCGGCGACCTCGTGGGTCTGGCGCCGCAGGATATCGGCGTCTACCCGCAGCTTTCGATGGCGCAAAACCTCGTCTGCCTCGGTGCGGTCGAGGGGCTCTCTCGCCGGGAGGCCCGCAACCGCGCGAGTGAGGTGATGGGTCTTCTGGGTCTCACGTCTCAGGCGCGTCAACGCGCCCGCGACCTCTCCGGCGGTCAGCGACGCCGGCTTCATACGGGTATCGCGCTCATGCATCGGCCGCGGGTGATCTTTCTCGATGAGCCCACGGTAGGGACGGATGTAGAGGCGCGCCGTGGCGTGCTCGATGCCGTGCGTGTGGTGGCAGCAACTGGGGCGGCGGTGGTCTACACCACACACTACCTGGGCGAGCTTGAAGAGCTGGGCGCCGACATCGCCGTGCTCAACGGCGGGCGCGTCGTGGCGGCGGGTAAGCTCAACGAAGTAGTCGACGCCCATGCCCGCCCGACGGTGCGCGTACGCTTTGCCGGCGGGGCCGATCCCGGTGTCCCCGGCTGGACGTCTGCCGCCGATGGCTACTTCGAGCCCGCGGTGCCGCCCACAGATCCTGGGTCTGCCGTGGCGGCGTTGCTCTCCCAAACCGCTTCGCGCGGTCTTGTCCTCGATGACGTGCGCGTAGTCCACGCCAACCTGGAAAGCGCATACCTCGCCATCGTGGGGGAGGAGGTGACGCCTCATGCAGCCTAGGCGCTATCTCGCGGTTGTGCGGCTCGGGGCGCTCCTGCGGCTGCGCGACGCCGGCCTCGTCGTCCTCATGACGCTTGCCCCGCTCGTGCTCATGCCGTTCATGATTCCAGCGTGCAAAACCATGCTTGCCTCGGAGGGTTATGCTGCGGCCGCGGGCGCCGAACAGGCAGTTCCCGGTATGGCGACGCTTTTCTCGTTTCTCTCGGTGCAGGTGATCGTGCAGTCGTTCTTCCGCGAGCACGCGTGGGGTACGTGGCCGCGCCTACGCGCGTCGGCTGCGACGGCAGCCGACGTGGTGCTCGGCAAGGTGACGGTGGCCTACGTGGTCCAGGCGCTGCAGCTCCTCGCGGTGCTTGCACTGGGAAGCGCGCTCTTCAACTATCGGCCCGCGGGCGATCCGGCGGCGATTATCGTCGTCGCGCTGCTCTTCGCCGCGGTGTTGGCTGCCTTTGGCGTGGCGCTCTCGCTTTGGGCGCGCACGGAGGGCACCGCACTTTCACTGGCGAACCTTATCGGTATGCTCGCGGCGGGCCTTGGCGGCACGCTCTGTACGGTGGCGAGCTTTCCGGAATGGGCGCAGCCGCTTGCAAAGCTGTCGCCTGCGTACTGGGCACTTGACGCTGTGCGCGCGGTGAGTCTTGACGGCGCGGGCTTCGGCGATATCGCGCCGCAGCTCGCGGCGCTCGGCGTGTTCCTTGCCGTGCTGACAGCGCTCGCGATGGTACGATGCTTCTTGGGAATCGACGGTGTGAAAACCGAGTAGCGGATAGCAGTCGGGCAGGCGCACATTCTTGGCAGGGCGGCAGGGGCCGTCGGGGGAGATGTCGGGGACGGCGACCTGCCTTATGGCTGCATTGGACGGAGGGACGGGCGTGGCGACTACAGCGACCACACAACGGCGCGGACTCACGCGTGAAGCGATTTTGGCCGAGGCGCTTACGCTTGTGGACGCCGAGGGTCTCGACGCGCTCTCCCTCCGTGTGCTGGGAAAGCGGCTCGGCGTCTCGCAGACCGCCATCTACCGACACGTTCCCGATAAGGCGGCGCTTCTCGATGGCCTTGCCGAGCAAATCTGGTCGGAAGCGCTTTCCTCGTTTGATGAGCGGGTTGCGCAGGAAGCTCCGGCCGATTGGCGTGCCGCCTCCTGTGCGTATGCCCGCGCCCTTCTGTCCGTGCTCCGCGCGCACCCCAATGTGGTGGTCCTCATGCTCACGCATCCCATTTCTACGCCAGGACAGTTTGCACTGGTCGCGCGCTCGCTTGCCCGTCTGGCGAATGCGGGCGTGGTGCTGCCGGGCAACGCGCTCGACCTGCTGTGTGCTCTGACGGTCTACACCACGGGCTTTGCGGCGGCAGAGGTGGCGCCTCCTGCGGGCGGCGCGGCCGACGAGCCGGGCGCGGGCCTCGCCGAAGCGCTAGCCGACGCAACGAACGACGAGCGCACACAGCTTGAGCGCCTGCTTGCCCCCATGCATGAAGACGGCTGGAACCTTGCGGGCCAGTTCGAGACCGGCCTCAGCGCGCTCATCGCTGGATGGAACGCATGACATAGGGCGAGGCGTGTTGCATGCACCATGCCCGGCCCTCTCGAGAGCGCGGCCTCGCGGCTGTCGTTGCCAGCTATAGAGCCATGAGGTTTCGATCCATTATACATACCAAAAGTATGTATAATGGGCTCGAACGACCGTGGATGTGCTGGAGGCAGCGATGGCGCGGAACAAATACCCGGAAGAGACGGTTCGTCGCATTCTAGACGTTGCTGAAGAGCTCTTCATGACCAAGGGCTACGACCATACGACGATGTCAGACATCGTGGAGGGGCTCGGCGGGCTCACGAAGGGCGCCGTCTACCATCACTTTAAAAGCAAAGAGGACATTTTTGAGGCTGTATTCGAGCGGGCGAATAAGCCGGTGCTTGAACGATCGGACGCCATCTTGGCCGATTGCAGCCTTTCTGGGCTTGAAAAGTTGCGAGCCTTGGACCGCGCGTCATCCGAGGGTCCGGCGGCCGATATGTGGCATGCGATGCAGCCCTCATCGGACCCCATCCAAAATGCGCGCATTCTCGCGCGCGAGTATGCCGACGTGTTGGAGACGGCACATTGTTATGTGGAGCCCATCATTCGCGAGGGGGTGGAGGACGGAACCATTTCGGCCAAACACCCGCGTGAGGCCGCCGAGGCTCTACTGCTGCTGGCTAACTTGTGGATGGTGCCGCTCTTTAACCCGATACCAGCCGATGACCCTGCTGCGTATCAGCGCCGCGCAGAGACCTTCTTGACCATTACCCATGCATTGGGAATAGATTTGGTGGATTGGGAGTCTCTTGATCCCGCACGCATGGGGCACGTTGCGTCGGAGCAGGCGTGGACAGATTGGCAATGGCTTGCGAAGGAATCTGGAGCAGGCGCGCGTGCAACGCAGGACGAGTCGGTGCCTATTGCTGGTTGCACGGAAGAAAAGCAACCACAAGATGGTGGAGGCAACCGGGCGTAGCCCGTATGGTCAAGAAAGAGGAGAGCCGCCTCGTGCGGCTTTCTTTCAAAGGCATTTACATACCTACCGAATGTATGAAAGAAGGAAAGGAGGATCAGATACCAGGCAGACAAGAACCGCGCCCCGAGCGCCCTCATTCGTACCGCCCGTTCTGAAAGGAATTTCCATGTCTACAGCTAGCACGCCACATAACGACGCGCCGCACGACCACGCGTCCGGCCTCCTGGTTACCCCGAGCTTCCGCGCCATCGTCGTAGCGCAAGTGTTCTCGCTTCTCGGTATCGAGATCTTACAGTTCGTCTTGCCCCTCTACCTGCTCAACCTCACCGGCTCGGGTGCGCTCTACGGCGGGGTGGTGGCCGCTGGGTTCATTCCCTACATTGGCCTTTCGCCTGTTGGCGGCGTCATCGCGGACCGAACACGCAAGCGTGGCGTCATGGCGGCGCTCGATGCACTGCTTGCTTTCATGATGCTCGGCTACATGGCCGCATCGGGCACGCAGCATCTTGTTGCCCTTACCATCTTCGTGCTCATGGTCGCATTTGCCGCGCAGGCCATCTATCATCCGTGCGTGCAATCGGCGGTGCCGCTCGTAGTGCCGCAGGAGCGCATTCCGCAGGCTACGGCCATCGCTAACCAGGTGAGCATGATCACGGGCATCGGCGGGCCGGTGATTGGCGGCATGATCTTTGGTTTCTTTGGTCTGGCGCCCATCATGCTCGTCGCGGCGGCATCGTTTGGCGTGTCGTGCGCGCTCGTGCTCGGCTTTGTGCGCATCCCGTACGAGCCGCCGGCGCGCACCGCCGGCATGGTCGAGACCGCTGTATCCGACCTGCGTGATGCCTTGGGCTTCCTTCGTGGCCGCCCCGTGCTGTGGCAGATCATCATTGCGGCGATGTTCGTCAATCTGTTTGGATCGTCGTTCATCAACATCGGCACGCCGTACATCATTACCGAGTCGCTCGGTCTTTCCAATCAGCTGATGGGCGTGGCGCAGGGCGTGCTTGCGGTCGGCGGGCTTTTGGGAGGCGCGGTCGTGATGCTTCGCCCTGAGCGCATGACCGTGCGCACATCCCCCTGGCTCATCGGGCTTGCCACGGTGGGCATTGGGGTTGTTGCGGCCGTGCTGCTGGTGGTGGGTGAGCCGCTTGTCGCTTTTGCCGGCATGCTGGTGAGCTATCTGTGGGTGATGGTGTGCTGCATGGCGGCATCGATTCTTATGACATCGTTTTTGCAGATGGAGGCGCCAGCCGAGCTGACGGGTAAGGTGATGAGCCTGGCGATGATGTTTGGCAACCTGGCCACGCCGCTGGGGCAAATCGCGTACGGTGCGGCGTTTGACCTTGCTGCCCCGTGGGTGGTCGCAGCGGTGGCCGCCGTGGCCGTCGGCTTGGTGGGTGTCTATCTGGGCCGAGGCTACGCGCGAGAGCAATAACTCCGTTGTCTGGCAGGGTACAGCGTCATATGTGCGGCGATGTGGTGAAGATGCGGGAACAACATGGTATGATGCCATGGCCCGTAGCAGGAACGAGGCATCGCCGCCCCCTGCGACAGCGTCCGGCGTGGTAGCTGGAGAGGCGCGTTCTCAGGCGCGTGGATCTATCCGCGACTGCCTGGGGGAGGGCAACGTATGCAACAAGATATCAAGACATCATCGGCCGCGCACGGGGAGGCATCCCAGCCAGCCCGGGCTGCGCAAGAGCTTGGCCAGGCGGTTGGCCGTACCGGCGCCTCTAGCGCTCCCAACAAGTGGATCGTGCTTTTCACCGTGGTGCTCATGACGTTCATGTCCACGCTCGACAGCAGCATCGTGAACGTTGCGCTTCCCGCCATGCAGCGCGAGCTTGCTGTGGGGGCCAGCGACATCCAATGGGTGTCGAGCGTCTACTTGCTCGTGTGCTGCGTCACCGTGCTCGTGTTCGGCCGTCTGGGCGACCTCTTCGGCAAGGTCAAGCTGTTCCAGGGAGGCGTCGCCCTCTTTACGATCGGCTCTGCGCTCTGCGGGCTTTCGACCTCGCTTCCCATGCTCATCGCCGCCCGCGTGGTGCAGGGTCTGGGAGCGGCAAGTGCCACCGCGAACAACATGGGCATCGTGACCGAGGTATTTCCCACAAGCCAACGCGGGCGAGCGCTCGGCATCGTGTCGACGTTCGTGTCGCTGGGCATGATGTGCGGCCCCACCATCGGCGGCGTGCTCGTGTCCGTTTTTCCATGGGAGTCGATCTTCCTCATCAACGTTCCCGTGGGCATCGTCGCCCTGCTGGTGGGACTCAAAACGCTCCCGCGTGACCTGCCGCGCGGGGAGTCCTCCGGATTCGATGTGCCGGGCGCCCTGCTGCTGGCGCCTTCGATCTTCCTGATCTTCTTCTCGCTGACGAACCTCGCCGGGGGCGTGACGGCGCCGCTTATGGTCGCCCTGGTCGCAGGCATCGCGTTGTTCGTTGGGTTTGTTGTGGTCGAGCGCCGCGTGGCGTCGCCGCTTGTACGTCTGGACGTGTTTCGCAACGCCGAGTTCTCGCTCAACCTCGCCGCGATGTTTCTGTGCTTTGTCGCCGTGGGAGGCACCGAGCTCATTCTCCCGTTTTATCTGCAGGATGCCTGCGGTCTGCCCTCCAACATCGCGGGACTGGCACTGACGGCGATTCCGCTTGCCATGGCGGTTGCCGGCCCGTTTGGCGGTGCCCTGTCCGACCGAATCGGCAGCTTCTGGCCGTGCCTGGTGGGTCTTGCGATCTACGCCGCGGGCATCGCGCTCGTTGGCGGCTTGACCGAGCTGTCGCCGATCGTCCAGATCGTGGGCCTCATGGCGTTCATGGCGGTGGGCACCGGATTGTTCCAGTCGCCGAACAACTCGCTCATCATGGGCTCGGTTGACCTTGCGCATCTGGGATTTGCGGGGAGCTTGGTGTCGCTCGTGCGCTACATGGGCATGTCTGCAGGTGTGACCGGCGGCACCGAGCTGCTCTACGGTCGCATGAGCGCACTCGCGGGAATGCCGGTGTCGGGATACATCGAGGGCAGACCTGACCTGTTCCTTGCTGGGTTCAGCTTTACCTTTATGGTGTTCGCCGCGCTCACCGTGCTTGGAGCCGTCTTTTTGATTGCCGGCGCCGCCGCGAAAAAGCGCTCGCGCTAGCGCGGCCCCGGTGCCGGCTCGGCCCTTTTACGGTCGCGGTGGGGGATGCGGACGATTTCTTGGACAGGTCTAGGCGGCCCGCCCGAGCCGCTTCCTGCGGTCCCTTTTGCGGCCGCGTTGCCTGCTTTGTCCTCCACCGGCGATCCACGACACTCGCTTGCTATCTTCCGGCTCAGCCCTGCCGCATCCTCCAGGCGGTGGGGCTGAGTCCCATTTCCTGTTTGAACGCGACGTCGAAGCTCGAAGGCCGCGGGTAGCCCACCTCGCGGGCAATCTCTGCCACGGTTAGGTCGCCGATCTCGAGCAAGGCGCTGGCGTGTTGCATGCGGGTTTTGCGGATGTAGGCGCCAAGCCCCATGCCGGTCTCTTGATGAAAGGCCGCACAGAGGCGCGTCCTGCTGGTAAGCAGATCGCGCGCAAGTGCGTCGACGGTGATCTCTCGCGAAAGGTTGCGGTCCACGAGGCGCTTGGCGCGGCGCACGAGCCGCGCCTGCTCAAACGTACCGGAGGCCCTTTCGGCGCGGTCTTGAGCCTCGTGCCAGGCGACGGCGAGCGTGACGGCATGCTGAACGCAGTGCGCGAGGTTGCGGCAGCCAACGAAGCGATTGCCAAACAGCGGCGTTATCAGACGAATCGCCTGATCGATGGGTGCGGCGCCGGCATCCTCGCAGACTACGCCCGGCTCTTCCATGATTCGGTAGGCGCACGCGCGCTCGCCCTGTTCCAAATGGTCGATCCAGCCGGGCAACAGCATGATGGACGTGGCGTTTTGGGCCGTGCCCGCCCGCATCCATCCGCAGGTCTCGACCGCCTCAAGTCCAAATGCGACCACATTGCCATACCGACGCGTCTCGCGCGGCTGTACGACGGGGCAGAGCGGAAGGCAGTCGGCGGCAAGGCTGCTCAGGCAGAGTCCGCGGAATCCCTGCTCGTAAAAACGAACATGTCGCTTGACATGGACGCGGTGGGACGTGATGGCAAAGCACCCATCTTGAAGGTAGACGAACACCTCTGCATCGACGAGCTCGTTGGATGCGGCGCCTACCAGGACGTTGCCTCTGCGGCGCAGCTTGACGCCCAACTGTTCGACCTGCGGCTCGTAGGCGGCTGCAAGCGGTTCTGTCGATCGAAGGACGGCGGGCGCGCGGTGACATGCCGCGTCGCGGACACATCCAGCGCTCTGGACTTCTCGCATCATTGCGTTCCCGCCTTTCGAATTCGTCCCGACCTCTGTCGCAAGAGTTAGCTCTAACTTACTTGAATGATACGGTAAGGGACGCAGGAAACACAAGGAGGAAAGGACTGATATGGCTTCTGCATCACGTGCCGCTGCGGCCGAAGAGCCGCGGGCGGCCTCCATGTCGGCACCCGGGGGAGAAGGCCCCGGGGAGCGCGAACGACATGGCTCGATCGGCCAGCTCTTGGCATTTGCGGGACCGCGGCGGGCGCTCACATACCTGGGTTGCGCTCTCTCGGCCGTCTCTATGATCATCTCGTTTGGACCGTATGTCTGCGTGTGGTTCGTGGCCCGCGACCTCATTGCTGTGGCGCCCCGCTGGACAGAGGCGACGGGCATCGCGGTCTACGGTTGGTGGGCGCTTGCATTTGCGGCGGCAAGCATCGCCGTGTACTTTTTGGCACTTATGTGCACGCATCTGGCGGCGTTTCGCTGCGCTTCCAACATGCGTAAGCAGGCGACAGAGCACCTGATGCACACCTCGCTTGGATATTTCGACACGCATGCGTCGGGCGCGCTGCGGCGCGTCGTGGACGGCTGCGCTTCCGAGACCGAAGGGCTCCTGGCGCACAAGCTGCCCGACACAGCGGGTTCCATCGCCATGATCGTCGGCATGCTTGTGCTGTTCTTCGTGTTTGACTGGCGGCTCGGCCTTGCCTGCCTTGTCCCCGTGGCGCTTTCGCTGGTGTGCATGTTCTACATGATGGGCGGCCGCGGCATGGACTTCATGCGGCGTTATATGGGTTCGCTCGTGACCATGAACAAGACCGGCACCGAGTATGTGCGCGGTATCCCCGTCGTAAAGGTCTTCCAGCAAACGGTCTACTCGTTCAAGGCCTTTCACGATGCCATCGATGAGTTCACCCGCCTCGCGCAGGATTATGCGGTTACATGGTGCCAGAATCCCCAGTCGTTCTCGCTGACGGTGATCAACGGCGTCGCGATGTTCTTGGTGCCCGTCGCGGTGCTGCTTGCCCCGGGCGAGACGGACCCGGTGCATTTCTTGGCAAACGTCGCGTTCTACGCCATATTCTCGGCTGTGATCCCCACCGCCATGACGCGGGTGATGTTTATGTCCGACGCGGTCCAGACGGCGACCGATGCGCTCCAGCGTGTCAGCGAGGTGCTTGACGCCCCCGAGATCAAGGCGCCTGCCGCGCCGCAGGTACCGCAGGGCAACGATATCGTGTTCGACGATGTGTCGTTTTGCTACGAGGGGGCAGATAGCCCCGCGTTAAGCCATGTGTCCTTTACGGTTCCCGCGGGGTCGACGGTGGCCTTGGTGGGGCCAAGCGGCGGCGGCAAGTCGACCGCGGCGTCGTTGGTGCCGCGCTTTTGGGATGCGGACGAGGGACAGGTTCGCGTGGGAGGCGTCGACGTGCGCTCTGTGGACCCGCAGGTCCTTATGGGTCGTGTGGCGTTTGTGTTCCAGGCGAACCGTCTGTTTTCCCAGAGCATCTTGGAGAATGTGCGCGCGGCTCGTCCCGACGCGCGGCGCGACGAGGTCATGGCGGCGCTTGCTGCCGCCCAGTGCGACGACATCCTGGCGAAGCTGCCGGATGGCATCGACGCGCAGGTGGGAACCGGTGGCGTCTACCTCTCGGGCGGTGAGGTCCAGCGCCTCATGCTCGCGCGCGCTATCTTGAGGGACGCGCCCATCGTGGTGCTCGATGAGGCGACCGCCTTTGCCGACCCGGAAAACGAGGTCCTGATCCAGCGAGCGCTTGGCCGGCTTTCCCAGGGACGCACGACGCTTATGATCGCGCACCGGCTCTCCACCGTGCGCAATGCGGACAAGATCGTCGTGCTCGACCACGGACAGGTCGCAGAGCAGGGCGCCCATGAGGAGCTTGTGGCGGCGGGCGGCCTCTATGCCCGCATGTGGGCGGACTATGAGCAGGCTGTTAGCTGGCGCATCAGGGCAAATTCTTCGGAGGAGACCTGCAGCCTGATGCCGGAGGAAGGGGGCGATCGCTGATGTCTATCAAAGAGAGCTATGCCCTCACCGACGAGGGCGTGCGAAACGTCAAGCTTGGAGCGGTCTGGACAACCATCACGAACCTGGTGGTCTTTGCGGGTGTGGGTCTTATCTACCTGGTGATGAGCTCGCTTGCCACCGCGATGCTCGGCGAGGGCGTTGCGTCCGGCCCCGCTGCTGCCTGGGGCATCGACCTTCTTGCCGTGCCCGCGCCCTGGCTGGTCATCCTCATGCTCGTCTACGGCGTGGTGCTCTTCGTGTGTGAGCGGTTCCAGTACTACTACCAGTACGGCGTCATCTACAAGGAAAGCGGCCGGCAGCGCATCGGTCTTGCCGAGCGCCTGCGGAAGCTCCCGCTTTCGTTCTTCGGCCGGCGCGACCTGGCCGATCTTACCGAGACTTTGATGACCGACGTCAAGACGACCGAGCATGCCTACAGCCATGTGCTCCCCGAGCTGTACGGCGCCTATGCGACCATGATCATCGCGTTCGTGGGCTTGCTGTTCTTTGACGCGCGCCTGGCGGTGGCATCCATGTGGTCGGGGCCGGTGGCGCTGCTTCTGCTGTTTGGGGTGCGCGGCCGCCTGCAGCCGCTCATGCGCAAAACGCGCATGGCCGGCCTCCAGACCTCGGAGTTCATTCAAGAGGCGCTCGAATGCGTGCGCGAGGTGCGCGCGACCAACCAGGTCGACCGTTATCTGAAGCATATCGACGAGAGCGTCGACGCGGCCGAGCGCTGCGCGGTGCGCGCGGAGCTCATCACGGGCATATGCGTCAACGGAGCTCAGATCGTGCTGCGCCTGGGGTTCGCGACGACCTTGCTCGCCGGTGCGCTGTTTGTTGCCGACGGCAGCTGCGACTTCCTCACGCTGTTCTGTTTCCTAGTTGTGGTGTCGCGCATCTACGCACCCTTTGACCAGGCGCTTATGCTCATTGCCGAGCTGTTCTCCGCGCGCACGGCGGCGGCTCGCATGAAGAGCTTCTACGAGGAGCCCCTGGCGGAGGGAGGCCGGTCCTACGAGCCGGCAGGCCACGACGTGAGGTTCGAGCATGTGAGCTTCGCATACGACCGCGGCGCCGAGCAGGTGCTCACGGACGTCTCCTTTACCGCGCGCGAGGGCGAGGTGACGGCGCTGGTCGGTCCCAGCGGCTCAGGCAAATCCACGTGCTCCAAGCTTGCCTGCCGCTTCTGGGATGCCGATGCGGGTACCGTCTGCGTGGGCGGCGTCGATGTGTCGACGGTCGACCCCGAGCTGCTGCTGCGCGATTTTGCGGTGGTGTTCCAGGACGTCCTGCTGTTCGATGACACCGTGGTGGGCAACATTCGCTTGGGTCGGCGCGACGCGACCGACGAGGAGGTGCTCGCGGCGGCGCGGGCGGCGAACTGCGACGAGTTCGTGCTGCGCATGCCGGAGGGCTACCAGACCATGATCGGCGAGAACGGGTCCAAGCTGTCAGGAGGGGAGCGGCAACGCATTTCCATCGCCCGCGCGCTCCTCAAGAACGCTCCGATCGTGTTGCTTGACGAGGCGACGGCGAGCCTTGACGTCGAGAACGAGACGCAGGTCCAGGAGGCGCTGTCGAGGCTGCTTGCGGGCAAGACCGTCATGGTGATCGCCCACCGTATGCGCACCGTGGAAGGGGCCGACAAGGTGGTCGTCCTCGACGGCGGGCGCGTGGTCGAGCAGGGATCGCCCTCCGAGCTCATGGCAGCAGACGGGCTCTTTGCCCGCATGGTGCGCCTGCAGCGCGAAAGCGAAGGCTGGACTCTGTAGACCCCGCATGTGATACATCCCCAGGGCAAACGGCCATGGTGACCGGGTGTCCTGGGGATGTTGCCGTAGCTGTTTGATTGAGATGCCCGGGCGCCGCGGACGCACTACATGCCGGGAAAGCCCGTCTGCCGCAGCGCCTCGTACAGCACGATTGCCGCCGCGTTTGACAGGTTGAGTGCGCTGATGCGGTAGTCCTCGGGGTCGATGAAGTTCCCGCAGATGTCTTGGCGGTGCAGCGCCTCATGGCTGGGATGGGTGTCCGCTCCGCTCGCGGCGGCCCAGTCGTGGGCGTTTGCCAGCGAGGTCTCGTCGGGCAGCATGGGGATGCGCTCGCAGCATGTGGGGTGTGCGGCCAGCAGCTCCTCGGGGATGCCGGAGCTCTCCTTGCCCAGGATCAGATAGTCTCCGTCGCGGTAGGTGGCCTCGGAATAGATGCGAGCGGCCTTTTTGGTCAGCAGGTGCAGGCGTGCCTCTGAACCCGGTGTCGTAAGGCCGCAGCGCTGCATGAAGTCGTCCCAGCTGTCGTAGACGGTCACGTCGAGGTTGTGCCAATAGCCGAGTCCCGCACGGTGCAGGGCTCGGTCGTCCAGCGAAAAGCCGAGCGGGCGGATGAGGTGCAGGCGCGTTCCCGTCACCACGCAGGTGCGGCCGATGTTTCCCGTGTTGGCGGGAATCTCGGGTTCGAAGAGTACGAGGTTGAACATACATGCTCCTTGGCTCGCCATTGGGGACGGGTACATATGACAGATTTTGCCAATGGGGACGGGTACGGTTGGCAACAATTTGCCAGCTGTGGCCATTGAGCCATTGGGTGTGCCATTGGGGACGGGTACAGATGGCAACACTGTTGGCAACATCTGGCCGCGGTCGGTCCCCGTTGGCTGGGCAGCCGGCGCGTGAGGCGGCGTCCTTTCTGGCGTGCGGTTCATTCTACGCCGAGGGACACGCTCGTTCGCAGGAGAATGCGGCGCTCGCAAGCGAGGAGCCCGCACGCCCGGTTTCCTAACACAATCTTTACGCGCTATATACCGGCAAGCATCATTTTTCCAGTAGGTTGGACCTATATCGAGCGGCGCGCGACCCGTCATGCGCCGGAAAGGTGAGGACGGACGGGATTCGGGAGGACGAGCGATGGCACGGCCGCGCTTCGAGGCACATGGGATATCGCCGGGCACCCTGTATCGGATGCAGGACCATACGCAGAGCGATCGCAAGACGCTCGCCGTAGTCTTCTGCATCGCCGCGGCGGTCATCCTGTGCGGCGTGATGCTCGCCCGCGTGCTGCCAGCGTCTGCGGGAGGGGTCGTTGCGGCCGGTACCCTTGTGGCTGCGTTCACGGCGGCGGCAGCGGCGGCCCGCGCCCTCCTGCGTCCGCGCCGGCGCGCCTGTGCCAGCGTGCTGCCCCAGGTCATGAGCGAGCTGTATCCCGACTTCTCCTTCGACGCCTCGGCCGGCCCGGACCAGATTCGAGAGCGCCTGCCGCAGCGAGTGCTCAACCTGGTCGATGGCGTCGCGGCATATGAGGGAACGCTCTGTCGACGCACGCCCCAAGGAGACATTCGCATCTATGCGGTCGAGGCGCGCAGCGGCTCGGACGCCACCGGCGCTTTGCGGCAGCATCTGGTCTACGAGCTGCGCGCCCCGCTTTCGCTGGCTTCGACGCGCGGCGGCTTCGTCGAGGTGTCCGACCGTCGTCCGTCCTGCGACGGGAGCCTGCGCGATCGGCTCGCTGCCGCGGCTCAAGGCCTGGCAAGCGATATCGCGACCCTGTTGCCTGGCGAGGCATCGGGCTTCGGCAAGGCTCCGGGCAGCTGGCTGCATTTTCGCTCCGACACGCCCGATCGAGCGCACGCCGTGCTCACTGCTTCGGTCATACAGGCGCTTGAGCGCTATTTCGAGACATGCCGGCTTCATGCGCCCGCCTTGCGGCCCGGCATCGTGGTGTTTGCCGAGAACATGCTCTATGTGGTGGTGCCCGACGCCACGCTTGCCCTGGAAGGAGCGTCCTGGCGCCCGCCGACCGAGGCTTCGATCAACGGAAACGCGGCCATGGTCTGCCGCAGGCTCGAGGCGATCGCTGCACTTGCGGCACATATAGACTGCGGGCCGGCCCGCGACGCGAAAGGCGTCGCCAGACCGACCCGTCTTGTTCCTATGTCGCCGCGCGACCCGTCGCCGGCTCGGCGCTAAGTTCACGGCTCGGCGCTAAGTTCAGCGTGGAGCCGTGGACACGCCGGCAGCAGTCCGCGGCGCGTCCCTCTGTGCTAGCAGGTGGCGCCGCCCTTGACCTCCTTCTTCAGGATGGCGTCCTTGTCGATAGGGGCCGTGAGCAGCTTCTCCTGGACATAGTCAAAGCCCAGGCGCGCAATGGTGTCGCTCAGGCGCTCGCCGCTCTTGCCCTCGTCGCGGAAGAACAGGATGGCACGCTCAACCACGTCCATGACCTCTTCCTCGCTCGTGAAGATCTTGTCCAGTGCCTGGCCGTGTGCGGTCTTTTTGCCCCAGCGGCCACCGACGTAGACCTTGTAGCCCTGGCCGCCTTCGGTCACGGCGTCGAACGGGCAGGTGCTAATGCAGCGCCCGCAGTGGTTGCACAGTTCTTCGTCGATTGCGATCTTGCCGTTCTCGGCAATGTGCGCGTCGCCCATGGGGCAGGATTCGACGACCTGGCAGACCTTGCAGCCGCGGCATGCGCTCGCGTCGATCTGCGGGATGCGCTGGCCCACGATGCCCAGGTCGTTGAGGTCGGGCTTCACGCACATGTTGGGGCAGCCGCCCACGGCGATTTTGAACTTGTGCGGCAGCTCGACACCGTGGTAGCCCACATAGAAGCGCTCATGCAGCTTCTCGGAGAGGTCGAAGGTGTCGATGAGGCCGTACTGGCAGGTCGTGCCCTTGCAGCTTACGACGGGCCGCACCTTGGAGCCGGTGCCGCCGGCATCCAGGCCATGCTCCTGCAGGAAGTCGATGCAGGCGGGAATGTTGTCGTAGGACACGCCTTGAATCTCGAGCGTCAGGCGCGTGGTCATGGTGACCTCGCCGGAACCAAACTGCTCGCTCGCGTCGGCGACGACCTTCTGCTCGGCTGCGGTGAGCTTGCCGTTGCGCGTGATCACACGGACGTTGAACACGTCGTCGAAGCGCTTGTCCTGCAGGCAGCCCAGGCCCTTCAGGCGCTTGATCTCGGATGCGGGGAGCTTCTTGCCGCGGCGCGGCACGCGCACCTCGTTGAAGGTCGCGCCGCCCTCAAGCACCCGCGTGGCGGTGTAGCCCGCGGCCTTAAGACGATTCTGGGCGAAGTAGCCGCGCTTGCCCTTGGCGCACACAAGCAGCACCTTGGCGTCGCGGTCGATGCCCTCGATGCCGTCCGGCCCAATGCTCGCCAGGTTCACCCAGCGGGCGCCGGGAATCGTGGGCTCGGGCAGGACGTCGATGACCTCGTAGTCCTTCGCCTCGCCAGCCGCGTACTGCGCGGGGGTGAAGGTCTCAAAGCGGCCGGCAAGCTTGTTTTCCAGGATGTAGCAGCAGGTCACCAGCGGATGGATCGCCGTCGAGAACGGCGGGGCATAGCTGAAGTCCATGAGGTCGAGGTCTTCGATCGCAAGCTTCTGGTAGATGGCCACGACCGCGACGTCGCACACCTTGTCGACGGCTCCGGCGCCAAATACCTGCACGCCGAGCATACGGTGGGAGGAGGCGTCGGCGATGAGCTTGATATAGAAGCTCGAAGCTCCCGGATAGTAATGGGCCTTGTCATCCACGATGGCGACGACGCTTGCGGGCTCGAAGCCGGCTTCACGCGCCTGGCCCTCGGTGAGGCCGGTGCGTCCGCCGTTGAGTGTGGCCGAAAGCTTCACCACGCCGGTTCCCAAGACGCCGGGATAGGAGGTCGGGGTTCCGGTGAGGGTCTTCGCAAGGGCGCGCGCAGAGATGTTTGCCGTCGAGCCCATGGCGCTCCACTGGGGCTTGCCGGTGATGGCGTTGCGAACCTCGGCGCAGTCGCCGGCGGCATAGACGTCGGCGAGGTTGGTCTGCATGTACTCATCGACGAGAATCGTGCCCTTGAACATCTCGATGCCAGAGCCCTCGAGCCATGCGGTCGCGGGGCGGATGCCGATGGCAAGCACGACGACGTCGGCCGGAAGGGTTCCGTTGGCGCATTCGACGGCCACGGCGCGCGCGGCGGCCTCGCCCTGGCCGGCCTTGATGCCGGAGAGCGCGCACGAGGTCATGACGCGCATGCCGCCGGCCTTGAGCTGACGCGTCGCCCAGGCGGCCATCTCGGGGTCGAAGGCGTTCGGCATGATTTGCGAGGCGGCGTCGATGACCGTGACGGCAAGGCCGCGCGCCTGGAGGTTCTCGGCGACCTCGAGTCCGATGAAGCCGGCGCCCACCACGACGGCCTTGCGGCAGGAGCGCTCCTCAACATAGGAGCGGATGGCCTCGGCGTCGTCGGGGGTGCGGACGCAGAAGACGCCCGCAAGGTCGGTGCCCGGCACCGGGGGCACGAAGGGGGAGGCACCGGTCGCTATGACGAGCTTGTCGTAGGATTCGGTTCCCGTCGTGCCGTCCGCCCTGCGCACGGAGACGGTTTTCGCCGCCGCATCGAGCCCCGTGGCCTCGACGCCCGTCTCGACGGACACGCCGGTAAGGCCCTCGTACTTGGCGGGCGTGTTTACGATGAGCTCGTCGCGCGTCTCGATGCTCCCGCCGATGTAATAGGGCAGGCCGCAGCCGGCATAGGAGATGTCGGCATCTCGGGTGATGACGCGCACGTCGGCCGTGCGGTCGCAGCGCTTGATCTTGGCTGCCGCCTTGGTGCCGGCGGCCACGCCGCCGACGATCAGGTACTTCATGCAGATCCCCTCTCATGTCTGTGCGCCGCGCGGGCGCAACGTCTACCTCCATGGTAGGGCTGTCTGGGCTGGGCCGCATCGTGTTTTACGGCGACGGGTGAAGAATACCCGCGGAGGGGTTCTTTGCCGGCGCCTCACTCCGTCGAATGCCCGTTGTGCGAGAATGATGCCGAAGGGCGATCAGCGTATCTTCGACGGCCGGCGTGCGGCGAGGATGCGCATCAAGCGAAAAGAGGGGGCCATGGCGTTCGTGTATTCTGCCGGCTGCGGCGCAGCCGAGCTCATCGCAGGCGAGCGCGCGGACAGCGCCCTCGAGAACGCGGGGAGACGCTGATGGACACGCCCTCGCGGTTTCCGCTGTTTGTCGACCTGACCTGCGCACGGTGCCTCGTGGTGGGCGCCGGCTCTGTGGGGCGTCGCCGTGCGAAGGCGCTGGCTTGCCATGGTGCCTGGGTGACGGTGGTCGACCCCAAGGCCGCCGCGGGGCAGGCGGACGAGGCCGCACCAGGTCGCATTGACGTCAAGGCGCGCACCTATCGTTTGGGGGACGAGGGCGGATGCCGGCTCGTCGTGGCGGCGACAAACGACCGGGCGGTGAACCTTCTGGTGGGGCAGCGTTGTCGCGCGGCGGGTATCCCGGTCTCGGTTGCCGACGCGCCGGGTGAGTGCACGTTTTTCTTCCCGGCGCTCTGTGAGGGGGCGGGGCTTACCGTGGGCGTGGTTTCGCGCACGGGCGACCACAGGCTTGTCGCCCGCGCCGCACGGGCCATTCGCTCGCTGCTGGCAGACCTTGACCGTCGCGCGTGACGGCGCTTTCGGCGGGTGTCGCTCAGGCAGGCGCGTTGTCGTGCAGATTTGATGCGAACGAGCTGGTCGGCTGGGTATAACAAATCCAATACGCCGCCGGTTGACGGTGAGTCAATCGTCGAGAGGAAGTTCGCATGGCATATATAAATGTCATCGATGAGTGCAAGCGCTACCAAAGCGGCCCCGACGTCATCGCTGCTAACGACCACGTCTCGTTTGAGGTCGAGCGGGGAGAGCTCGCCATCGTGCTTGGCCCGTCGGGGGCCGGCAAGTCGACCCTCCTCAACATCCTGGGCGGCATGGACACCTGCGACGAGGGTTCGGTCTGCGTCGACGGACGCGACGTCGCCCGCCTGTCTCCGCGTGAGCTCACGCGGTATCGCCGCACGGACGTAGGGTTTGTCTTTCAGTTCTACAACCTTGTCCAGAACCTTTCGGCTTTGGAGAACGTCGAGCTTGCGGCCGAGATTGCGCCCGACGGGCTCGACGCCGAGGATGTGCTGCGCACCGTGGGGCTCGAGGCTCGCATGGACAACCTTCCCTCGCAGCTTTCCGGCGGGGAGCAGCAGCGCGTGGCCATCGCCCGCGCCGTGGCGAAGAACCCTAAGGTGCTGCTTTGCGATGAGCCGACCGGCGCGCTTGACTACAGGACGGGCAAGCAGATTCTCAAGCTGTTGCAGGACATGAGCCGGCTTCACGGGGCGACGACGATCATCGTGACCCACAACGCCGCCATTGCCGCCATCGCCGACCGCGTGATCCACATGCGCGACGGAGCCGTCACCGGCGTGAAGCGCAACCCCAGCCCTCGTCCTATCGACGAGATCGAGTGGTAGGAGGTGGGAATGGAAACGTCTGCTCCTGTGCGCCGTCGCGGCACAAAGCATATGCTCTGGCGCGATATTCGCCGAACGGTCGGAAGGTCGCGCGGCCGCTTCGTGTCCATCGTGCTCCTCATGGCGCTGGGCTCCTTTGCGCTCGTGGGGCTCAAGGCGGCGGGCCCCGATATGCGCGCGACCGGCGAGCGCTACTTCGACACGTACAACGCCGCCGACCTCACGGTGATCGCCAGCATGGGCATCGACGATGACGACGAAGCGGCCATCGACCAGGCAAGCGGCGTTGAGCAGGTGGAGTATGGCTACCTGAAGGACATGGTGATTTCGGGGACTATTGACGCCGTGCGCGTGTACTCGCAGCCGGAGGAGATCTCGCGCGTCGAGGTCGCCTCGGGGAGGCTTCCCCGGAGCGTTGACGAGATCGCCGTATCCCCGACTGTGGCGGAGGAGCACTCCGTGGGGTCGGTCATAGCGTTTGACGAGGAGCCCGACATCTCGGGCGCCGACGCGCTGGTGCGCCATGAGTTCACCGTGGTGGGCGTCATCAATTCGCCCGAGGTGATCTCGAAGGTCAACATGGGCCAGACCCAGACGGGCACGGGGAACCTCTTTGGGCTTGCTGTGGTCGCTCCTGACGCGTTTTCCGTTGACTACCACATGATTGCACGGCTGAGATTTAGCGACACCATGGGGCTCGACCCGTATTCCCAGGAGTATCTCGATCGCGTCGCGGCCCATAAGGAGGAGCTGGAGGAGCTGCTTGCCAACCAGCCGCAGCATCGCTACGAGACGGTGGCATCGTCGTTTGACGAGAGCATCGCGAGCGGTCAGCAGCAGCTGGACGAGGCCCGCTCGACGCTCTCCGACACGGCAGATGAGCTGGCACGGGCCGCATCCGAGCTCGAGGAGGGCCGCGCGCAGATTGCGGCGGCGCAGCAGGAGGTCGATGCAGCCCCGGCGCAGCTCGCTGCGGGGCGGGATGCGCTCGACGCCTCGTGGGAGATTCTCACGGCGTCAGCCCCCGAGCTGGCCCAGGCGCGCGAGCAGCTTGCCCAGGGCAAAGACACGCTTGAGCGGTCGGCGCGCGAGCTGCAGGCGGCGCGCGACGAGCTGGCGCGCCAGCAGGCGGCCTATGACGAAGCTGTAGCGCCTGTGGACGAGGCTCAGGCCCAGATCGACGCGTCGCGCTCACAGCTGAACGAAGGACTGAGTCGCTTTGAGGGCGCGGTTGCCTCTGCGCAGCAGGCGGTGGACGGCCTTGCGGTCCAGGTGGCTGCGGCAAAGGAGCGGCTCGACGAGATCGACCGGCAGCTTGCTGCGCTCGACCCGGCGGACGCGAGCTACGACGAGGCCCGCCAGGAGCTCGAGGGTCAACGCGACGCATGCGCAGCGCAGCTTGATGAGCTTGAACAGTCGCAGGCTCAGGCGCAAGAGGCGCTCGATGCCGCCCTCGCCGCGCGCGAATCGTTCCTTTCGGTCGACGCCACTCCCGGAGACGGCGTCGACGACGGAGGCTATACCGCGTGCTTGGCCGCGCTCGACGCGAAGCAGGAGCAGGTCGATGCCCTGCGCGCGCAGCTGCAGCCGGCCAAAGACGAGCTCGCTGCCGCCGCGGCGCTGATCGATGAGGCGCAGGGGCGCTATGACGCGGGTGCCGCCGCCTATGAACAAGCGCTTGGAGCCTATCAGGTAAACGCCGCTTCCTATGAGGAGGGGCTTGCTGCCTGGCAGGCGGGGGTCCAGGAGCTTGCCGCCAAGACGGGCGCCTACGAGCAGGCGCGCGCCCAGCTGGCGCAGGCCCGGGAGCTGCTGGCTCAAAACGAGCAGACGTACGAGGATGGTCGCGCGGCCTACGAGGAAGCCCTGCCTGCGGCGCAGCAGACCATCGACGATGCCGAGGCGGACCTTGCCGCGGCGCGCGACGCGCGCGACAGCCTGGAAGTCCCGACCTACGCCGTCTATAACCGGCGCGAGATTCCGGGCGCCGAGGGCTATACCATCTATGCCACGATTTCGGAAATCGTGGATTCTCTCGCCAACATCTTCCCGTTTTTCCTGTATTTCGTCGCGGCGCTGGTGACCTTTACCACCATGACACGCATGGTGGACGAGGAGCGCGTGGGCGCCGGGACCCTGAAGGCGCTTGGATACGACGACGCCGACGTCATGAAGAAGTTCGCGTTCTATGGCGGTGTCGCAGGACTTGTGGGTACGGTCATCGGCATCGTGGCGGGGCACACGCTGCTGCCGCTCATCGTCTGGGCGGCCTATGCGCACGCCTATACGCTGCCGGTCATCGAGCTCCATATTCATCCAGGCGTGACCGTGCTCGCGCTTGCGTTCGCCTTCATTGCGGCGGTTCTGCCCGCCATGGTCGCCGCGAAGCACGAGGTGCGCGAGAAGCCTGCGAGCCTGCTGCTTCCCAAGGCGCCCGCCGCCGGCTCGACGATTCTGCTCGAGCGCATTCCCTTGATCTGGCGCCGGCTGTCCTTTACGCACAAGGTGACGGCGCGCAACCTCTTTCGCTACAAGCGCCGCGCACTTATGACCATCGTGGGTGTGGCCGGGGCGGCATCGCTGCTCTTCTGTGGGTTTGCGGTCCAGCATTCCATCTCGGGCATCGGCGACCGGCAGTTCGGCGAGCTCATCGGCTACGACCTTATCGTGGCGGAGCGCGGGCATGTGACCGATGCCGAGGATGCCCAGGTCCAAGATGCCCTCGCCGACGATGCGGTGGCCGACAGCTCGGCGATTCGCTATGAATCGCTCACCAAGGTCGCCGGCAGCAAGGGCGACACACAGTCCATCACCCTGTTGGTGCCTCGGGACGTAGAGGCCTTCACGCAGTACCTCACCATTCAAAACCGTGTAACGGGGGAGCGCCTCGACCTGCCGGCGTCGGGAGCGGTCATCTCGGAGCGGCTGGCAACGCTGACCGGCACCGACGTGGGCGACCTGTTCACGTTCGTCGACGGGGACGGGGTCGAGCGCAGCGTCCGTATCGTCGGCATCTGCGAGATGTACGTGACGCACTTCATGTTTATGAGCGCCGATGCCTATCGGGAGGTGTTTGGCCAGGAACCCTCGCCGAATGCCTATGTGGCGACGCTGGCAGACGGCAGCATCGAGAACACTGAGGTCCAGGCGGCGCGGTTCATGGAGCTTCCAGGCGTGGCGGGCGTGGTGCAAAACACCATGTATATCAACCAGGTGAACATCATCGTCCGGTCGCTCAACATGATCATGACTGTGCTGATCGGCATTGCGTCGGGGCTTGCGGTGGTGATTCTCTACAACCTGGTGACCATCAACGTCTCGGAACGTATTCGCGAGCTTTCGACCATCAAGGTGCTTGGGTTCCGTCCGCGCGAAGTGACCATGTACATCTACCGCGAGACGATTCTGCTCTCGATCATCGGCGTGCCGCTGGGCTGGGCGCTGGGCCGGCTGTTGCAGCTCTATATCATCACCGCGGTGCCTCCCGAGGAGACCATGTTCAACCCTGCGTGCGGCGTGCTCGCCTTCGTGGTGCCCACGCTGGTGATCGCCGCCGTCGTGGCCCTGCTGTACCTGGCGGTCGACCGCCGCCTGCGCCGCGTCGACATGCTCGAAGCGTTGAAGTCGGTCGACTGATAGACGGCCTATATACGGAACATCCCCCGAGGGATCGCCATGCTGGCAGCTCCCCCGGGGGATGGCGCTTTGTAGGGCCGTAGGGCCGTTTGTCGCGCGTCCGTTCCCGTCTTGTTACTTTGCGAACATACCCTTGCGGTTGAACTCCGCCTGCATGGTGCGCAGCATGAGGTCGGTGTCGTCCAGGCCCAGGTGACGCTCGGCCTCGTCCTGAGCAAGCGTGCCGCGGCGACGCGCCCAGTTCTCAAGGCTTGCGGGCGAGCTCTCGCGCGGCAGGGTGCGCACCTCTTCGTCGATGGAGCGGCAGATCTGGCGCGAGTCGATGACGATGATCTTGCCGGCGCGGCGTGCCTCGGCGTAGCCCGGCAGGTGCAGCATGAACCAGGAATCCTCAAACGCCGCGTTGTGAGCCACGTAGGGGCGCTTCTTCATCAGCGAGAGCAGGCGCTTCTGAAGCTCGGTGTCCTCGCGGAAGGGCTTTTTGCCCTCGACGTCCGCCCAGGTGATTTGGTGGATGTCGGCCAGCGGTACACCGGTCTCGCGATACATGTCGGGCAGGCCGCAGAACACGCTTTCCCCACCCTCGGGAACCGCGTCGCTCGTGAGGTCCATGAGCTCCCAGCCTACGTTGATGATGTAGCCGCGCTCGGGCGCACGCCCGGTGGTTTCGATGTCGATGCCAAGCACCTTGCCCTTGATGGGCTTGCGCACCCATTCCACCGCGTAGGCATCGCGGTCGCCGCGCACGGCGCGCGCCACGGCAGAGGCGGAGCGTCCCTGCAGCTTGGCGATGCCGGCACAGGTGTCGTTGTCGGATAGGCTGCGGGCAAGCAGCGGGCTCGAGAGGTTGCGCAGGCGGTTCTCGCCGATCTGATCGCAAAGCTCACGGTTCTGGTCGGCGAGCTGCAGGATCACGTTGAAGTCAAAGCCGGGCTCGTCGTTGGAGCGCCACTCGTCGATCAGGGTCTTCATGGCTTCTTCGCCGCGGCGGCGCTCAGACTCCATGGCGTCGTAGTCGCCGTAGATGAACATGGGGATGAAGGGCTGCATCGAGTATTCAAGTGCTTGGTTGACGTTCACGCTGTGGGTCACCTTCCGAATTCTATGAATAGTTTGCCATATGAAACTAGCACGGATACAATACCGAAATCCGCTTGCCGTTTATGGCATATCGTAGGAAGGGTACGAACCTTCCATATTGGGAATCGATTATACGAAAGAGAGCATCGCTCCATGGATCTTATTCTTCACGTGCTTGAGCATGCATTTGAAGACACGCTGCCGCTCGTGCCGTTTTTGCTGGTGACATACCTTGTGCTCGAGGTGCTCGAGCATGCAGCCGGCGAGCATGTGAACGCCGCCGTACGCCGGGCGGGCGCGGCGGGGCCCGTCGTAGGTGCGCTTCTGGGCATCGTGCCGCAGTGTGGATTCTCTGCCATGGGGGCAACGCTGTACGCTGGCCGCGTGATCACGCTTGGAACGCTCGTGGCCGTGTTTTTGTCCACCTCCGACGAGATGCTGCCGTTGCTCGTGGCCGAGCGCATGGAGGCGGGCGCGCTCGTGCAGATTCTGCTCGTGAAGGCGGCGGTCGCGGCGGTGACCGGAGTCGCTATCGATTTGGGGCTGCGCGCGCTCAGCCATAACGCGCGGGCCCATGCGGCGCTGCGCCGCATCGCCCGCGGCGAACGCGAGGACCACGACCTCATCGACGAGATGGCGGACGCCGGCGCCGGAGCGGACCACATCCACCGTCTCTGCGAGCACGACCACTGCGGCTGCGACGACGATGCCGAAGGGCACGGCCACGCGCATGGACGCCACGACAATGATTCGGAGTCCGCGGGCTGCTGTAGTCATGGCCATGCGCACGACCATCATGGCGGCATGCTGGGCTCCATCGTGAAGAGTGCACTGTCCCATACGATTCAGGTGACGGTCTTTATCTATCTTGTGACCTTCGTGCTCGTGCTGTTGCTCGAGACCGTGGGGGAGGATGCGCTTGCGACCTTCCTGTCGGCCAACGAGGGGCTTGCTGTATTTGCCTCGGCGCTCGTGGGACTCGTGCCCAACTGTGCGGCGAGCGTGGTCATCACCCAGCTGTTCCTGGAGGGCGTGCTGGGCTTCGGCCCGCTCATGGCCGGCACGCTCGTGTCGGCTGGCGTGGGCTTTTTGGTGCTGTTCCGCTCCAACCACAACGCGCGCGAGAACGCCATCATCCTGGCGCTGCTATACGTGCTTGGCGTCGCCTGGGGCTTTGTGTTCATGGCGCTTGGTTAAGAGGTGTTTTTCGGGTGCGGGCGGCGCTCTGTGCAAGTTCGTTTCGGAAAAGGGCGTCCAAACGGCGATCTGCCAAGTAGCCCTAAATGCGCCACCTGTTCTACCTGCGGTTTTCTCTTTGAAACACCTGGTCTACTCGCCACATCGCGTTTTGGACGCCCTTTTCCGAAACGAACTTACCATCGTGAGGCCTCGGAAGCCTTTATTCAGTGTTTCCCGAGAGTCCTCCGCTCTCCCGCGGCAACCCAGGCGTCGTGGCGACTCCCGCTACAATGGATACCGTCGCAGCAACGATTCGTCCGGGAGGCGCACATGGGGACGACCCCGCTCATCTTCAACATTCAGCGGTTTTCGACGCATGATGGGCCGGGCATTCGCACGACGGTCTTCTTTAAGGGCTGCCCGCTTCGTTGCGCGTGGTGCCACAATCCCGAGTCGCAGTCCTTTACGTCCGAGCTTATGGTCGACGCGGATTGCTGCAGCGGCTGCGGCCTGTGTGTCGACGTCTGTCCTGAGGGTGCCATCGCTCTGGCGCCGGACGGTCGCGCGCGACTGGATCGCGGCCGCTGCACCGCTTGCGGGTCGTGCGTCGATTACTGCGCCCAAGCCGCCCGCGAGGTGGCAGGCGAAGCGGCCCCTCCTGTCGAAGAGCTCGTCTCATTGCTTCTTAAAGACCGGTCCTTTTTTGAGCAGTCGGGGGGCGGCGTCACTCTGTCGGGAGGCGAGTGCCTGGTGCAAGATTCTGCCTACCTCGAGGACCTGTGCGCGCGCCTTCACGCGTCGGGCGTCCATGTGGCAGTCGATACCTGCGGCGATGTTTCCTGGGAGCGCATCGAACGCGTGGCTCCCTATGTGGGTCTGTGGCTTTACGACCTCAAAGCGCTTGACGACGAGCTCCATCGCAGCCTGACGGGTGCCTCCAACGCCCGCATTCTCGACAACCTTGTTCGATTGGTGCGCATGGGCGCAGACATCCGTGTGCGCATGCCGCTTGTGCATCCGGTAAACGACAGCGAGGAGAGCATCGGGTCAACGGTGCATTTCCTGCTTGACAAGGTGGGCCGGCTGCCGGTGAGTCTGCTACCGTATCATGCAGCGGGCAATGGCAAGTACCGACGCCTGGGGCGCGCACCGCGCGAGGACTTTTCTGCGCCGGATGATCAGGCGCTCGAACGTATCAGACAGCGATTCGTTGACGCCGGGTTTTCCGACGTCGAGATAGGAGGCTAGCTATGGAGGACCGTGCAGAGGTGGCTGCGAAAGCCGCAGGACAAGACGGCGCCGCGTCGGCGGCCCCGGCGAGCTTCTTCGATCTTGAACGTGCGCAGCTCGCTCGCATCGACGCGGCGCTCGAGGCGATTCGCTCCCACACCGCGCCGTGCCGCACCACGTCGCACGCGACCTGGGAGGACGACCGCGGCATGAACGACCGCGTAAAGCGTCTGCGTCATCAGTCCGAGACCACCCAGCCCTACCTCGACATGGAGCGCGCCCTTATCGAGACCAAGACCTACCTGGCTCATGAGGGCGAACTTTCCCAGCCCGAGCTGCGCGGCATGGTTCTGCGCGATTACTTTGCCCAGAAGACTATCCGCATCGAGCCGGGCGAGCTCATCGTGGGCGAGAAGGGGCGCGGCCCCCAGGCGGCGCCTACGTTTCCCGAGCTCTGCTGCCACACGCTCGAGGACATGCATAACATGAACGACCGCGAGCAGGTGAACTTCCGCGTGACGGAGGACGACCTTGTCGCGCAACGTGACATCATCATTCCGTTCTGGTGCCGCCGCGCCTCGCGCGAGCGCATCATGGAGGCACAGACTCCCGCGTGGCACGATGCCTTCGAGGCCGGCATCTTCACCGAGTTCTACGAGCAGCGCGCAGGCGGACACACCTGTCTGGGCTCCGAGCGCGGCGCCCACGCCGGATTCGACGAGATTCGCGCGCAGATCCAGGACGCCATCGATGCGCTCGACTACTTTGAAGACGACCGGGCGGTGGACAAACACCAGGAGCTCTCGGGGATGCTGCTTGCCCTCGAGGGCGTGCAGGTGCTGGCGACCCGCTATGCCGAGCTGGCCGAACGTATGGCGGCAGACGAGCCCGATCGGCATCGCGCCGAAGAGCTGGCGCAGATCGCCGAGAACTGTCGCGTGGTCGCACACGACCGTCCGCAGACCTATTGGCAGTGGATCCAGCGCTACTGGTTCATCCACCTGGCAATAACGAGCGAGACGAATCCGTGGGACGCCTATACGCCGGGGCGGCTGGACCAGCATCTCATCGGCTACTATACGGCCGATGTCGTAGCGGGGCGCCTTACCCGCGAACAGGCGCTCGAGCTGCTGGAATGCCTCTGGGTGAAGTTCAACAACCAGCCCGCGCCGCCCAAGGTGGGCGTGACCCTGAAGGAGTCCGGCACCTACAGCGACTTCGCCAACATCAACACCGGCGGTATCACGCCCGACGGCAAAGACGGCGTGAACGACGTGTCGTATCTCATTTTGGATTGCATGGACGAGATGATGTTCATCCAGCCCAACTCCAACGTGCAAATATCACGCAAGACGCCGCGCGCCTTCCTGCGCCGTGCCTGCGAGGTGGCGCGCGCCGGCTGGGGCCAGCCGGCGTTCTACAACACCGAGGAGATCATCGACGAGCTTCTAAACGCCGGTAAGAGCCTGGCCGACGCCCGCCGCGGCGGGTCGTCGGGCTGCGTGGAGACGGGTTGCTGGGGCTACGAGGCCTATCCGCTCACCGGGTACTTCAACCTGCCCAAGATTTTGGATATCACGCTGCATGATGGCGTGGATCCGCGCACAGGCAAGATGATCGGCATCAAGACGGGCGATCCGCGCTCGTTTGCGACGTTCGACGAGCTTATGGACGCCTATTTGCGTCAGATGGATTACTTCATCGACATCAAGGTGCGCGGCTCAAACATCAACACGCGGCTGTGCGCGCAGCTGAACCCCGTGCCGTTCATGTCGCTCATGACCGAGGATTGCATTGCACGCGGCGAGGACTATAACGCCGGCGGCGCGCGCTACAACACGACCTATCTGCAGGGCGTGGGCATCGGGTCCATCACCGACGCGCTGGCGTCGCTCAAGTACAACGTGTTTGACGAGCGCCGGTTTGGCATGGACGAGCTGTTGCGGGCACTCGACGCGAACTTCCAGGGCGCCGAGTTCGTGCGCATGAAGAACCTCGTTTCGCGCAAGACCCCCAAGTATGGCAACGACGACGACTACGCCGATGGCGTCATGCGCGCCGTCTTCGACCATTTCCACGATGCGGTGACGGGCCGGCCCAACATGCGTCGCGGCGAGTGGCGTATCGACATGCTGCCCACCACCTGCCACATCTACTTTGGAGAGGTCACCGGCGCCTCGCCGTCGGGCAGGCTGGCGGGAGAGCCGGTCTCGGACGGCATCTCGCCCGAGCGCGGCGCCGATACGCAGGGGCCGACCGCTGTGATCAAGTCGTGCTCTAAGATGGACCATGCGGCGACGGGCGGCACGCTGCTCAACCAGAAGTTCGCCCCGGCCGCCATCGAGGGCGACAAGGGGCTGGACAACCTGGCCGACCTCGTGCGCACGTACTTTGATCTGGATGGCCATCACATCCAGTTCAACATCGTGGACAAGGCGACGCTTATCGACGCGCAGAAGCATCCGGAGCAGTACCCGGATCTCATCGTTCGCGTTGCGGGCTTCTCCGAGAAGTGGTGCAACCTGGGGCGCGAGCTGCAGGACGAAATCATCAACCGGACGGAGCAGGCGTTCTGATGTCCCAAACGGAGTGGATGCCCGTTGGGACACGTTAGGATTTGGAACTGAAAGGGTTTGATATGGCAAAGGAATTCGCTCTGATTGGATGCGGCAATATGGGCGGCGCGATTGCGCGCGGCATCGTGGGCGCGGGGCTTATCGCGCCGGAGGACATCGTGGTGTCGGACGTCTCGCAGGCTGCCCAGGAGCGTCTGGCGGGTGAGCTGGGTTGCGCGGGAACATGCGATAACGTCGAGGCGGTACGGGGCGCCAAGATGGTGCTCATTGCAGTCAAGCCTCAGTATCTCGATGGCGTGGTGAGTGCGTTTGCGGATGCGGTCGACGATGAAGCGATCGTTGTCTCCATTGCCGCGGGTGTGTCCATCGAGCGCCTGGAGGGGCTGCTTGGATCCAGCCGCAAGATCGTTCGCGTCATGCCGAATCTTGCCGCGACCGTCCGTGCGGCTATGAGCTCGCTGTCGCCCAACGCGAATGTTTCTGAGGACGAGGTCGCGCAGGTCAAGAGCATTTTTGACGCGCTCGGGCGCGCCGAGGTGGTTCCCGAGCACCTGATCGATGCGGTCATCGCCGTTTCGGGAAGCTCGCCTGCCTATGTGTGCGTGTTCATTGAGGCCCTGGCCGACGCCGCGGTGGCAGAGGGCATGCCGCGTGCCCAGGCCTATACGTTTGCCGAGCAGGCCGTGATGGGCACGGCAAAGTATCTGCTCGAGACGGGCACGCACCCCGCCGTGCTCAAGGATATGGTGTCGAGCCCCGCAGGTACGACGATCGAGGCCGTGGCGGCCCTTGAGGCCGGCGGCCTGCGCGCTACCGTGATCGATGCGGCACGCGCCGCTGCCGCCCGCAACCGCGCGATGTAGGCGCGCCGCGCGCATGCACAAGGCCCCCTGCTGCGACCTGGAAAGGGTCGGGCAGGGGGCCTTGTCATGTCTTGGGAGTGGCTGCAGGAGGGCTGATGGGGGACTCCCACAGGGCGTCCTTAGGCCGTGCTCGCGGGACGAGGCCGCCACCAACAATTGATCCGCAGCCCGTTGTCGATATGGTGTGCCGCCCGCGTGGGTATGGCTCTTGCCAATTAGTGGTATTCGCAAGTGCTCAAAACTGCCATTTGGCATACTGACGAGCGGGGTCGACCAAAAGGTTGAAATCAACCCCGCTCCGTGATAAGCCGCGTGCTAACGGGCGATGCGATGCAGGAACAGACCGCTTCTAAGCTTAGGTTCAAACCACGTAGACTTCGGCGGCATGAGGAGGCCGGCGTCGGCAACTGCCATGAGCTCGTCGATGTCCGTTGCATGCAGGGAGAACGCAACGCCGTCTGCGCCCGCGCGCCGCTCCAGCTCAGCGGTGCCACGGATGCCTCCCACGAAATCGATGCGGGGGTCGCAGCGCGGGTCGCCGATTCCCATAATGGGTTCGAGCAGGTAGTTCTGCAGTACGGTAACGTCGAGCCCGGCGACCGGGTCGTCCTTGGAGCCCTCGGCTATCGCTGCGGCTAGATCATCGGCGAGAGAAAGGCGCCACCAGCGACCGTCGGTGAACATGCCAAATTCCCCATGGGTGGCAGGTGTTACCGCGCCGGCGCTCTCCTCGACATGGAATCCCGCTTCGCGGACGCGCCCAATGAGTTCGTCCGGCGTAAGGCCGGAACGGTCCGCGACGATTCGGTTGTACGGCAGCACCGTGAGCTGGCTTGCCGGGAACAACACCGACAGGAAGTAATTGAACGGCTCCTTTCCTGTGAAGGTGCCGGCAGCCTGAGCCTCGCGGCGCAGCTCGAGTCCTACTTTGACGGCGGATGCGGCGCGGTGGTGTCCATCCGCGATGTAGGCGCAGGGAATCTGCTGGAACATGGCGTGGATGGCCTCGACGGCGTCGGGACGTTTAATCTCCCAGACCGTCTGCTCGACGTCGGCGTCGGCAAAGTGATACAGCGGCGTTGCCGATTTGGCCGCACCGATGATGATGTCCAGCACGGGCTGGTCGCGGTAGGTCAAAAAGATTGGACCGGTCTGATATCCCAGGGCCCGAATGTGCTCGATGCGGTCGCGCTCCTTCTCTTCGCGCGTGAGCTCGTGGCGCTTGATGGTGCCGTTTTCGTATTCATCGATGGAGCAGATGCCCACCAGACCCGTTTGAACATGGCCGTTCCAGGCGAGCTCGTACAGGTAGTAGCTGCGCGCGCCGTCCTGCAGGAAGGTGTGGTCTGCGATGCGTTCTTGCAGCAGCTCGGAAGCCTTGGCGTACACCTCGGGTGCGTACATATCTTGGTCGGGTGCAAACTGCGTTTCCGGCCGGTCGATGTTTAAAAACGAGAGCGGATGCCCCTCTACGTAGGCAGCGGCTTCGGCACGGTCAAACACGTCATAGGGAAGGGCTGCTACGTCGGCTGCCACCTCGGGAGCGGGACGCGTGCAGGGAAACGGTAAAACCTTCATGGAGAAATCCTCCCAGTTGGGGGCAATATTGGTCGCATTTATCTTCGCACAAGTTGCCCACCTGCCCCGCTGCCGTGGCAGTGTTTTCTCGTGGCGGTCAACTTGACTAGCGGGCCTTGCCGGGTTGGTGGTCGGCTATGTGCCTGAAGGGGGTCACTGTGGTCTCAGGGCTGTGGCGTGGTCCGGTATGTATAAGTCCTGGCGGGCAAACGAAGGGAAATCTGCGCTCTAGG
The DNA here is from genome assembly GCF_002160065.1 of Collinsella sp. An2. Taxonomy (GTDB): domain Bacteria; phylum Actinomycetota; class Coriobacteriia; order Coriobacteriales; family Coriobacteriaceae; genus Limicola. Next base: position 51,156 of record NZ_NFJW01000009.1, read on the forward strand.
CGAGCCCAGCCTGGCGGGTACGACCCGGTGCGCATAGGTTCTTTTGGACGCATCGTTGTTCTTGCGGCTCGGCGGGTGTCAGTTGGATACGCTGGTCTGTCAGCGGCTATGAGAAATGGCCGTCGCGTTCTCTTAAACCGCTACTTTCGTCGGTCTTTTGTTAGGTCGTTTCGAAAAAGGGCGTCCATTTGCAGAATTGCCGAGTAGCCCAAAAAGCACAACGCTCCGACCTGCTGTTTCTTTGAAGGAAAATCTCGGCTACTCGAGGGTTTCCGATTCGGACGCCCTTTTTCGAAGCGAGTGCGTACGGCGCGGGCCAGGATAGGTAGAAGCGGGGCGGATGGCGTGGCGCCAAGCCCGCATCCGTCCCGCGCCGGCTTCGTCGGTGCCGGGAGGGGCTTACTTGATCACGCGGACGCGATAGACGGCGGGGATCTGCTTCAGCGCCTCGATGGTCGAGTCCTCCAGGTGTTCGTCGGTGTCGAACATGGTGTAGGCGTTCTCGCCAGCGCTTTCGTTGACCATGCGCTGCACGTTGGCGTTGTCTTTGGCAAGGATCGCCGTGATCTGGCCGATCATGTTGGGCACGTTGGCATGCAGGCAGGCGATGCGGCTCGCTGCGCGCGCCTTACCCATGGAACAGCTTGGGTAGTTGACCGAGTGTGCGATGTTGCCGTTTTCCAGATAGTCCTTGAGCTCGGAGATGGCCATGTCGGCGCAGTTCGCCTCGGCCTCGCTTGTGCCGGCGCCCGAGTGCGTGGTCACGTAGGTGTTGGGCATGAGTACCGTCTTGGGCGTGGCGAAGTCGGTGGCAAACCAGGAGAGCTGACCGGAATGCAGGGCGTCGTTCACCGCGTCTTCGTCAACGATGGTCTCGCGTGCGAAGTTGATGAGGATGGCGCCCGGGGCCAGCAGCGCCAGCTGGTCGGTGCTGATCATGCCGATCGTGTCGGCTTTGCTGGGCACATGGAGCGTAAGGTAGTTGCAGTTGCGGCAGAGGTCCTCAAGGGTGCCGACGCGCTGCACGTCGCGGCTAAGCTCCCAGGCGTGTTCGACCGAGATGAAAGGATCGTAGCCATAGACATCCATGCCAAGCTGCACGCATGCGTTTGCGACCTTCGATCCCACGTTGCCCAGGCCGATGACGCCGATGCGCTTGTCTTTGAGCTCCTGGCCCACGAATGCCTTCTTGACCTTTTCGGCGTCGACCATGATGTTGGGGTCATCGGCGTTGTTGCGCACCCACTCCATGGACTGCACCACGCCGCGGCTGGAGAGGATCATCATGCACAGGACCATCTCCTTGACGGCGTTGGCATTTGCTCCGGGGGAGTTGAACACCACGACGCCGCGCTTGGCGTAGTCGTCGACGGGGATGTTGTTCACGCCTGCGCCGCAGCGGGCGATGGCGCGGATGCTCTGCGGCAGGTCGTAGCCGTGCAGGTCGGTCGAACGCATGAGGATGGCGTCGGCTTCGGCGGTGTCTTCGACGAACTCGTAGCCCGAGCCAAACTCGACGCTTCCGTCTTTGGTGATGTCATCGATGATTTTGATCTTGCGCATGATGCTCCCATCGGTGGTCGCGTGCGTTTCTCCTCCGCTCGGGCAGTCCTGTTCGTTCGGAGTCGCCACTGGCGTCTCCGGCTCGTGCGGAACTCGCTGAGGAGAAACGCACGCGACCACCTGCGCGGCAGGGGAAACGGGTCAGTACAGAAAAAGGGGTGCACGGGGGTCTGCTTGGAGGGGCCGTGCGGGGCGCGACCTATGTGGCCTGTACGGCGCGGGACCACGGGGTCGCAGAGCGGCGTGGGCTAGCGGCGGGGACAAGGCCCTGCGGCTAGCCTAGAGCGATCGATGGGCAGCCTCGAATTCCTCCATGTAGGCGGCAAGCGCCTGAACGCTTTCAAGAGAGACGGCGTTGTAGATGCTCGCGCGCATGCCGCCGGTGAGCCTGTGTGCCTTGACGCCCTCGAGGCCGCGACTGCGTGCTCCCTCGATAAACGTGGTGTCCAGCTCGGGGGAGGTGCAGCGGAAGGTCACGTTGGCGATGGAGCGTGACGCGGGCTCGGCAAAGGGCTTGAAGACCTGGCTGCGGTCGAGCAAATCGTAGAGGGTCTGCGCCTTTTCGTGGTTCATGCGGCCCATGGCCTCAAGGCCACCTTGCTGCTCGACCCAGCGGAACACCTTGCCGCATACATAGATACCGAAGGTGTTAGGGGTGTTCATCATAGAGCCGGCATCTGCCTGGCGGCGATAGCTCATGTAGGTGGGGCAACACGCCTGCGCGGGGCCGTCCCCAACAAGGTCGTCACGAACGATAACCACGGTGACGCCTGCGATGCCCGCGTTCTTCTGCGCGCCGGCGTAGATGAGCCCATAGCGTGAGACGTCGATCGGCATGGAAAGGAAGCAGCTTGAAACATCTGCTACCAGGGGGGTCTCGCCTGTGTCGGGCAGGTCGTGGAACATGGTGCCGAAGATGGTGTTGTTCTGGCAGATGTACACGTAGTCCAGCCCGTCGGCCTGCGCGCGCACGCCGCTGAGGTCGGGGATGCGGTCGAACCCCGTGTCCTCGCTGGTTGCCAGGACGGGCGCCTCTCCATAGTGGCAGGCCTCCTGCCATGCGAGCTTCGCGAAATGGCCGGTGACGATATAGCCGGCCTTGCCGCGGCGCATGAGGTTCAGCGGGATGCCCGCGAACTGCAGCGTGGCGCCGCCCTGCAGGAACAGCACCCGATAGGAGTCCGGAATGTTCATGAGGCGGCGCAGCGTGGCCTCGGCGTCCTCGATGATAGCGGCGTACGCCTGCGACCTATGGCTCATTTCCATCACCGACATGCCGGTGCCATGGTAGTCGAGCAGCTCCTGTTGAATCTCTTTCAGCACGGGCAGCGGCAGCGCTGCCGGGCCGGCCGAGAAATTGTGGACGCGGGCCATAGGACGATCCTTTCGGATGGGGGTTATTCGACGTTGTGCGGTCTTTGCCGCGACGTCGGCGTTTGTTCGGGTTACTCTACCATAGTAAAGCTTCTGCGGATACCCGCTGCATATAATCCGAGTGAAAAACTATGATTAACATTGTGGCGCCCCATTGACTGGGGCTTGGGAGGGCGGGCGAGCGGCGGCAGGCGAGCTGAGGCGGATGAGCGGGAGCAGGTGAGTGGGGGCAAGCGAGCGGAAGCAGACGACCGGAGCAGGCAAGCGAGCGGAAGCAGGCAACCGGATCAGGCGAGCGAGCGAAAGCAGGCGGCCTGGCGAGCGGCCGGGCGACCGGGCAAGCGAGCTGAAGCAAGCGACCAGGGGCAAGGAGGGCGGATTGTCTATGGTGCGGGTACCGGCGCGATACAATAAGGAAAACCGTCCGGCGACGGATTGAGAGGCGTGGTATGGCGATCTATGTGACATCCGATGCTCACGGGCACCTGCGCGCGTTGGATCGCGCCCTGGAACTTGCCGCGCCTGGTCCCGACGACACGCTTTACGTGTTGGGGGATATGGTCGACCGCGGACCCGAGCCCGTGGGCGTCCTGCAGCTTGTGCGCGGCATCCCGGGCGTCCGCGTCCTCATGGGCAACCACGAGCGCATGATGCTCGACGCACTGCTTCACGACAGCGATATCGACTTGGGAACCTGGGCCCTCAACGGAGGCTATGCGACTGCTCCGGGTCTCGACAGCCTTCCGCGCGAGGAGTTCTCGGACCTGATTGACTGGATTGCTAACCTGCCGCTCTACGACGTGGTGGAGACTCCCGAGCGCGCGTTCATCCTGGCGCATGCGGGAATCGATGCGCTGGCCGCGCGCGGGTACCTGGCGACGGCTGGCGTCGATTGCAGCGAGGGCCGAGGCGCCGGAGATGCGACGCGCGAGCAGCTGATGGACATGATGTCGCAGCAAGACCCCCAGGACCTGCTCTGGATTCGCGAGCGTTTCTGGGCGGAGTCGACGGGTTTGGTCGGTGCAGACGGTACGGGGCCCGTGGTAGTTGCGGGGCATACGCCGTCGACCGCCCTTGGCTTCTATGCGCAGGCGGGAGAGGGCGTCGGCGTCACCGAGGACGGGCGCGGCGTGGTCACGCCGCTTGGAGCCTGCGAGGCAACCGGAGGGGTCGCCGACCGCATCGATATTGACTGTGCGGCTGCGGGCGGCGCCGACATGGGACGCGTGGGCGTTTTGCGTCTGGACGATGGCGCCACCTGGTATGCGGAGGTTAAGCCGGGGGAGTAGCACGGGTATCGGACGGAGCGTTGGCAGACACGCGCCGCTGTGTGCCGCCGCGAGACGAGCCGCGTCGCCGGACGAGCGCCGCTTTCGGGCGGGTCGCTTGCCCGGTCGCCCGCTCCGGTCGCTCGCCGAAGCGCCTGGCGCAGCCGGCTTGGTGCAACCGGTTACCTTGCGTCGCCAAGCGCGCGCTGCCGCAAAGCAAGCGCGCCGCTAGGCGAACGGGTTGCGCTCCCGCGTGATCTCGCGCCGCACGCGCGCGTATTCGACCACGAGCAGCACGAGCAGCAGCGACATGGTGCCCAGATAGCTCGCCACCGCGCCGGCAAGCCCCAGCAGGTTCACGAGCACGAGCGACAGCACCACGGACGCTCCAAACGAGAGCGCGTAGAGCTTCATGACCGCACCCTGCCGGCGCAGCACCGTGATGATGGCATAGAGAAAGTCGATGGCCGCCGTCACGCCGCCGGCGAGCACCATTAGGTGGGCAAGGGCCTTGAACTGCGAGAAGTCGACGCCGTACATAAAGCTCATGAGCGGGATGCCCAGCCACTTCATGAAGAGCGTCATGACGATGGTGAGGCCCAAGATCACGGCCATGACGGCGACGATGATGAGGTCGAAGCGCCGGCGCTTGCGCGGATTGGACCAGATGCTCGCCAGGCGCAGCAGCTGTGGCTTGTACACGAAGCCGATGGTGAGCAGGATGCCCTGCGCCGGGAAGTAGAGCGCGTTGAAGTAGAGCTGGTTGTCGTAGGGAAGGGCGCCTTCCATCACGAACTTCGGGACGCTCTCGATAAGGTTGAACAGGAAGAGCGCCGCAAAGAGTGGGAAGCAATGGCGAAAGAGGTCGATGACCTCGTCGATCTTCCAGCTGCGGGACTTCTCGGTCTCAAAGAGGGCGAGCGGCAGCGTAAGCAGGACGAGTGACGCGACGGAGGCCACCGCCATGGCGACCGACGCCACGGCGAGGTCGCGGGTGACAAACAGGAGGAGCGAGAACGCGGCAACTGCGGCGACCGAGCGCAGCGCCTGCGAGATCCCTGCAAGATAGAGCTTGTCGGCCTGCTGCAGCCGTCCCTCGTAGACATCGGCGATGCCGTCGACAAGTTTGTAGACATAGACGCCCGCGCAGATGGTGAACATATGGGCGTCGTAGTCGCGCACGGTGCAATAGAGCAGGCCAACCACAAACGCCGTGATGCCCGTGAGCCACCGGTTGATCTGGTACGACGAGAACGAATGCGTCTCGTCGATGTCGGATACCTGGTAGTTTCTCACACCGTAGTTGGCGGCGATCATGAGCAGCGTGCCGGTGACGAACGCCATGGAGAACATGCCCGCTTCCTCGGTGCCGGCAAGCTGGGTCGACACCACGGTGAGGATGGGGAAGACCACACCCCATATCGAGGTGCCGATGGTGTTCCACACATAGTCCCGACCGGTGCTATGGGATTCGTACTGTGCCTCCTGCTCGCTGAGCGAGCCCTTGTAGACGGCTTGCAGCAAACGTGTCCACCATTGGTTGATGACGCGGGCGAGCCAGGGCTGGTGGGTCGGGCGTCGCGCGGTGCGGGCGGATGCGGACCCGTGTCCGGGCCTCACGTCTACACGTGCCCCCGAAGTGGCTTCCGCGTCTTCCGCTCGACGAAAAGACGGCTGGTCAGCGTGCCTGTCGCTCTGAGGTAGGCGTTCTCGAATCTTGTCCCAAGGCGTCATGGTTTTCGATGCTCCCATCCGTGGCGCCGTCGCGTCGTCGGTGCACATCGAGTCATTATACCGTCGAATCCGCTGGTATAGACAACCGGCACCGTTCCCCGATAAAGCGGTGCGCCTCCATGGCGAATGCGGTATATCAGATGTGATTTGTGTCACTGCCGGTGACGCACCCCCGCCCGCCTGCACGTTGGCGTCGGCGGATGCGGGGGATTGCCGAGCCGGGCCGGCGTGGACACCCGTGGCCTGCGCCTTTGGGATGAAAGGTGAACCTATGATCGAAACGATATTGCTGGAGTCGGGCATCGACTGTGACATCGACCGCGTGCACGTTGACTGGAGCCCCGCCAAGCTCATCGAGCACGCCATCTCCCACCACGAGGCCTACCTCACCTCCACCGGCTCCCTGTCGGTATCCACGGGAGCCTTCACCGGCCGTTCTCCCGAGAACCGCTACATCGTCGACGCGGGTGCTGCCGACGAGAACGTCAACTGGGAAAGCCCTACCAACAAACCAATCGATGAGAAGACCTACAAGCGCGTGCGCAAGAACGTGACGCGCTACATGTCGCAGCGCCGCCACCTGTTCGTGGTGCGTGGCTTCGCGGGCGCCGACCGCCAGTTTGCCCGCAAGGTCATGGTCGTGTGCGAGCGCGCGCATCAGGCGCTGTTCATCTCGCAGATGCTCGTGCGCCCCTCGGCCGATGAGCTCGAGGTCTTCGGCCGCCCGGACATCATGGTCTTCGCCGCGCCCACCTATGTGTGCTCGCGCGACCGCGACGGCGTGGAGCCTGCGGCCGTCATCCTGGACATGGAGGGCAAGAAGATCGTCGTCGCCGGCACCGGCTATTGCGGCGAGATCAAGAAGGCCATCTTCACCATGATGAACTACCTGCTGCCCATCGAGGACGGCGTGCTGCCCATGCACTGCTCGGCCAACATGGATCCGCGCACCGGCAAGACGGCCATCCTCTTCGGCCTGTCGGGCACCGGCAAGACCACGCTCTCGGCCGATCCCGAGCGTCTGCTCATCGGTGACGACGAGCACGGCTGGAGCCCGCGCGGCGTCTTCAACATCGAGGGCGGCTGCTACGCCAAGACCATCGACCTCACGCGCGAGCGCGAGCCCGACATCTATGATGCCATCCGCTTTGGCAGCGTGTCCGAGAACGTGAAGCTCAACCGCAAGACGCGCGAGCCCATCTACTCCGATAGCTCTATCACCGAGAACGGCCGTGCCGCCTATCCGCTGAGCCACATCCAGCGCGTGGTCGAGTCGGGCACCGGCGAGACGCCGTCGGTGGTGCTCTTCCTTACTGCCGACGCCTACGGAGTGCTGCCGCCCATCTCCAAGCTCGATCGCGAGCAGGCCATGTTCCATTTCCTGACCGGCTACACCGCCAAGGTCGCCGGCACGGAGCTGGGCATCAAGGAGCCGCAGCCCACGTTCTCGGCGCTGTTTGGCGAGCCGTTCATGCCGCTTGACCATATGGTCTATGCCTACCTGCTGGGCGAGAAGATCACGCAGAACAAGACGCGCGTGTATCTGGTCAACACCGGCTGGACCGGCGGTCCCTATGGCGTCGGTCACCGCATCGCGCTCTATCATACCCGTGCGCTTGTGAAGGCTGCCATGAACGGCGAGCTCGATGTGGCCGGGTATCGCCATGACGACGTGTTCGACGTCGATGTGCCGCTCGATTGCCCCAACGTTCCGGCGAAGATTCTGAACCCGCGCGACACTTGGGAGGATGGCGAGGCCTACGACAAGGCCGCGGCCGACCTCGCGCGCAAGTTCAAGGAGAACTTCGACAAGCGGTATCCGGGCGTCGACCTGAACAGCATGACCCGTCCGCGCCATCGCTGATCGGCGGTTTAGGCGACGTTTGTAGGGCGTTCGGTCGCCGCCGACAGGACGGTTCTGCCGCTTCAGACTGGGCGGCGACGTTGTGTTGTGTTCTGTGAAGGGCGGCCCTTCGGGGTCGCCCGTTTCTTGACACCGGAATCACGCCGGGTATGATGAACCTAACATTTTTGCCCCCTTCCCCGGATGGGGGCGGCGCACGCGCGCACGTGCCGACACCGTAGGGCATTGAAGGTGGTCGGCATGTGGGCGCGTTTTTCGTAAGGGTCTAAACGGCGGTGCGGGGGTCTGCGTCGTCGCAGCCTCCGGATACGAAGGGACGGTTGGCACATGAAGAAGTTCGTGGCAGAGGATTCGTTTTGGCAGCTCTTTCCGCAGGCGGCAATTGGCATCGTGGTCGCCGAGGGCATGAAGCCGGCAAGCGAGGTGCCTGCCGAGGACTCCGCCCAGATTGAGAAGCTGCTCGATCGCGCGAACGTGCTTGCTGAGCGCCATCTCACAAGCGATACGATTTCCGAGAACGCGCCCGTGAAGGCGTGGCGCGAGGCCTATCGCGCCTTCAAGACCAAGAAGGGCGCCCGTTGCTCTATCGAGAATCTGCTGAAGCGTGTCCTCAAGGGCAAGCCGGTGGGAACCATCACCCCGTCGGTCGACATCTACAACGCCATCTCGCTCAAATACGCGCTGCCCGTGGGCGGCGAGGACATCGATGCGTTCCAGGGCGACCTGCGCCTGGGGATCACCGAGGGCGGCGACGCGTTCTTGCCGCTTGGCGAGCAGGAGACCGACGACCCCACGCTTCCAGGCGAGCTGTGCTATCGCGACGACGCCGGCGCCGTGTGCCGCTGCTGGAACTGGCGAGATGGTGTGCGCACCGCCCTTACCGACGACTCGCGCAACGCGTTTTTGGCCATCGAATGCGTCGAGCCCGAGCGGGTGGGGGATTGCCAGGCTGCCATCGATGAGCTTGCCGAGCTCGTGGAGCGCTACCTGGGCGCGTCCATTGCGGTGAAGCAGCTGGTGACCTCCGACAATCGCGAGATCGAGATCGCCTAGGCGTTGGAAGTCGGGCGGCCCTGTGCAACACGTGCGCGGGCCGCCCGACTTTGATACTTCGTGTTTGTTGTTGGCGCGTTCTAGCGCTCCTTGAGCACGTGTGCGGCAAAGCCTTGGTACGTCCAGTCCTGCTCGTCTCCGGGCAGGAGGTCCGCCTCCGAGACGTCGCGGAAGAAGCAGGTGGGAATCTCGTGCTCCTTCAGGCATTTCGCTACGCAGAGCGTGCAGCCCTTGTCGTGGTTGACCGGATTGAACGGGCAGTCGTGGTCGGTGCAGGTGCAAAACGGTGCAGTTGCCATACGTTCCTCTTTTCGGCTCGTAGGGGATAGGGGTGTGCGGGGCGTGCTTCGCCGGGTGTGTTCGCGCTAGAGCCCGGCGGGCCAGCGGCAGGCTGCTAGGTCCACGTGGGTATCGTCCACAAAGGGGACACCCTCGTTTTCCAGAAGGGTGCGCTGGGCTTCGGATCCGCCGAAGGCAAACCCGTCCGTGATGCGACCATCGGCAAATACGACGCGGTGACAGGGCACGATGCCGGGTCGGGGGTTGCTATGCAGGGCGAATCCGACGAAACGCGCCTTGCGTGGCTCACCTACAAGGCGCGCCACCTGGCCGTAGGTCGCAACCATTCCTTCGGGAATCTGTTCGACCACGTCGTAGACGCGTTCAAAGAATCCGGTATTCTTCATGGGCCCCTCCTCGTAGCTCTCATTGTAGCAAGGCGTATTGAACGGGCAGGCGGTCTTGTATGTGCGGCGTCGTGTTTTATGGTGGCTCTGGTTCTCTAGCTGCCGTATTGCTATCGGATGGCCGCTGCCCACGATGGGCGCCTTGTGTCCCGTACGATCTTCAACGGGCCTCAAAGTGGTAAGCCAAGGCTAACTTATGGAGGAGCTATGGAGGGGTCAATTCTCGTCGCCGATAGCGTGGTTGTTTACTATAGTTAACTCAGCGACGGAGAAGACTCCAGGCGATGAAATAAGTCGACTCCGCCGAGTTTGATTCGCATCCCTCCCCTCTGTGCGATCAACGGTGCTATCAAGGAAGCGGCCCGTCACCTGTGTGGCGGGTCGCTTCCTGTTGCGACGAAACTGAGCGTTGGCGATTGCGTATTTCGCCGAAGCTCAGTTTTGCTTCAAAATCGAGGCCTATTCTGGGGCATTACTGAGCGTTGACGATGCGTCGGTGAGTATTCGCGAGGAAGATGGCCGGACGGAGGCAGGTCTGGGGGAGAAGGACCGGACGGAGACGGGTCTGGGGGAGGCAGCCCGGACGAAGGCCCGTCGAGACACGCGTTCTGTCCTGCAGGGGATGCGTATGGCAGGGGATGCGTATGGCCGAAACCTATGCCGTGTGCTGGGGCTCTATGACGCGGCGGACCAGCTCGGGGAAGGCGCCGTCGCGGCCCGAGGTTTCAAGCACCAGGTCGCAGAGGGGGCGCACGTCGTCGGTGACGTTGGCCACGCCTACGCCGAGTCCGGCCATCTCGATCATGGCCTGGTCGTTGGCGGAATCTCCCACGCCGATCGTATCGGCGACGTCGATGCCAAGCAGCTGTGCCAGGTGCACAAGACCGGTGCCCTTGTTGACGCCGGCAGGGACGAATTCGACGTAGCGCTGTGAGGAATAGGTGATATCCACCAAGGCGGGGTCAAGCTGCGGGCGCAGATCGGCGCCCAGTCGCTTCACGGCTTCGAAGTCGCTGTTCATATAGAGGATTTTCACCAGCTCCTCGTCGCCCACGAAATCGAGGCTGCTGGTCGAGTCGTCGAGCTGAATCACGCCGGTGATGTTGCGCACATAGGTGGCCTCTTCGGGCGGCAGGAACTGTGTGAAGATCTTTCCGCTTGGGGTGTAGATGTGCATGGCCAGGCGATGCTCCACGCCATAGCGGTACAGGAACTCGACCGAGTCGCGGTCCATCGTGGTGCTGAGCACGGGATTAGGGTCGCCATAGCGGTTGATGAAGCCTCCGTTGTACGAGATGACATAGGAACCTTCCAGAAGCGACTGGTCGATGTCCGCAAAGTTGGACATGATGGACTGGTACGGACGCCCCGAGCTGGGCACGAAGAGTACGCCGAGCTCGCGCATGCGGCGCAGCGCCTCCACGTTGGCCGCGGGGATGAGATGGTCGTCGTCGAGGAACGTCTCGTCCATGTCGCTAGCAACAAGCTTATACACGGCAATCCTTTCAACGTGGCGGGCGGCAACGGAGTTCTGCGCACTGCCTGTTGCCGCCCGGTGGTTTCACCTTGGGAGCGATACTGCCTGCAACCTATGGGAGCAGGCTGCTGTTCCGGTAGGGCTATCGAAGCGCTAGTACACCATGCCCATGGCCTCGCGCACTTCGGAGAGCGTCTTCTCGGCGATCTCGTTGGCGCGGCGATTGCCCTCGTGGAGCACGTCCTTCACGTAGTCGAGGTCCTGCTCAAACTGGTGACGACGCTCGCGGATGGGCTCGAAGTAGCTGTTTACGGCCTCGGTTACGTACTTCTTGAGCTGTCCGGAGCCGCCCATGCCGATCTCCTCGGCGATCTCCTCGGGCGCGCGGCCGGTGCAGATGGCGGCCGTAGACAGCAGGCCCGACACGCCGGGGCGGTTCTCGGGGTCGAACGTGATCATGCGCTCGGAGTCGGTCTGGCTCTTCTTGATGCGCTTGGCGGTCTCCTCGGCGGTCATGGAAATCGAGATGGCGTTGCCGTAGCTCTTGCTCATCTTGCGGCCGTCAAGGCCCGGCAGCAGCGGGGTCTCGGACAAAAGGGCGTCGACCTCGGGGAACACCTTGCCGTAGCGGTTGTTGAAGCGACGGGCGATGAGGCGCGTGAGTTCGATATGCGGCAGCTGGTCGCGGCCCACAGGCACCACGTTGCCCTTGCAGAAGAGGATGTCGCAGGCCTGGTGCACCGGATAGGTGAGCAGAAGCCCGGTGAGCTCGTGGCCGGATGCCTCCATCTCGGCCTTCACCGTGGGGTTGCGCTGCAGCTCGGCCTCGCTCACGAGTGAGAGGAACGGCAGCATGAGCTGGTTGCACGCGGGCACCGCGGAGTGCGCGTAGATCATGGTCTTGTCCGGGTCGATGCCGCAGGCCAGGTAGTCCATGACCATGTTGTAGACGTTGTCCTGGATGTGCTCGGTGGTGTCGCGGTCGGTGATGACCTGGTAGTCGGCGATGAGGATATTGGTGTTGACGCCCATGTCTTGAAGCTCGACGCGTCCCTTGATCGTGCCGAAGTAGTGACCCAGGTGCAAGCGCCCCGTGGGGCGGTCGCCGGTGAGCATGGTGTAGTTCTCGGGGTGCTGCGCAAGGTCGGCGCGAATCTGGTCGCTGCGCTTCTGGGCGGTCTCATAGCTGCGTTCGTTCGGCATGGAACTCTCCTTGGTCGTCGCTGTCGGGAAATGGATGAAGATGGTGTCGCGCACGTGCGCGGCGAAAAGCTCAAGAGGACGGGGGGTCACGAAGCTCCCCTCCGGCATCGCGTCACTTCTTCAGATGGCGCGGCGTGTGGCCGTCTTTGGCATGGGGGTGGGGGAGATGCTCGCGACGCCATCGCTCATGCTCCTGGCGGTCCTCCTCGACTGCCTCGATGAAGCCCGTGTCGTCGGGCGTGACGATCTCGTCCTCGTGCGTCTTGGGATTGTAGTGATGACGCAGCACCGGCTCGAAGAGGTGCAAGCGAATGGCGAAGGCCGCCGAGCAGGCAAGCAGCACCAGGAAGATCACCACGCGCAGCTCGATGCCCACCTGGTTGATGGCGGCGGCGCCGAGCGATAGCAGGATGCACCATGCATAGATGAGCAACACCGCCTGGCGCTGGTCGTAGCCCTCCTGGATAAGGCGGTGATGGATATGCCCCTTGTCCGCCTGGCCGATGCTCACGTGGGCGCGCATGCGGCGGATGATGGCCGAGAACGTGTCGATGATGGGCACGCCGGCCACGATGAGCGGGATGATGAGCGAGGTGAGGGCCGCCGTACGCGAGACGTTGAGCAGCGAAATGGTGGCAAGCGCGAAGCCAAGCAGCAGCGCTCCCGAGTCGCCGAGGAAAATCGATGCCGGGTGAAAGTTGTAGCGCAGAAACGCCAGGCAGCAGCCTACAAGCGCAATGGCGAGCGCGGCGGCGTCAACCCGGCCGGCCAGGATGGCGAAGGAGAACATCGAGATCGCGGCGATGGCGGAGATACCGGTTGCAAGGCCGTCGAGACCGTCCACGAGGTTGATGATGTTGCTGTACGCCACCAGATAGAGGACCGTGATGGGGTAGGCCGCCCAGCCAAGCTGGATATAGCCGGAATCAAAGGGGTCGACGATGTTGTGGATCACCATGCCGCTCGCGACGGCGCAGATGGCGGCGACGATTTGACCGGCAAGTTTCGCCTTCGGTCGCAGCTGCACCACGTCGTCGATTGCGCCGGTGAGGAAGATGAGCAGGAACGACACGCCAAGCAGGGGATAGTTGATGGTCATGCTGGGGTGGGGAACAAGCACCGGCGGCCAACCCCAGTACCAGGTGCCCAGAAGCTGGACGATGAGCGCCACGGCGAGTCCTGCCAGGACCGCGACGCCTCCCATGCGCGGGATGGGCTTGGTGTTGATGCGGCGCTTCGAAGGGTAGTCGACCGCGTCGAGCTTGATGGCCAGAAGCCTCACCGGGGGGACCAGGATATAGGTGGTCACAAAGGCGGCAAGCGCGATACATATGTAAGGCAGATAGTGCTGCATGTGTAAGAACCGCCGTCTAGGGTCGAGGACATCGTGGAGTCGTCTGCCGCCCAGAACATGAGGGCGCGGCATACGACGCATACATCATACTCGACCGGCCTGCTTCGGCGGAGCGCATCCACCCGTCACCACCCGGACACCACGGTCTGCGGATGTGCGGCATGCGTTCTCGGCAAGGGGCAAAGCATCTGCCCGATAGGAAAAACATATTGATTTACATGCGGAAACTGTCAAAAGGCAAAGTCACGTGTACGCGTTCATCATCCGACAGGCTTCGGCATAAGTCAAGACTGGTAAATGAATTCGCGCGGTTTATGATAAAGATGTTCCGCCCCCTGCGGAGCAACTGGGTGAACCGTCGCGTTTTTCTAGGGAGCCCACACAGTCGCGTTCAGTACAGGTATCCTTCGTTGTTAAGGACGCTGGAAGAGGCGATGAGGGCACCCACCTTGTAGAGGTGGGTTCATTTACGTGAAGCAGGGGGCGGTTTTTCTATGCGCAGGCTCCGTTGCGCAAGCTGAGCGGATTCCTGCGCATGGTCCTTTGACCTCAACGAAATATGCCTGGCCGTCGCGCGTGCTTGAGCGTCGCGCAAATCTCGGCGCACGCGGGTCCGGCCCGTCCGCAAATCTCGGCGCACGCGGGTCCGGCCCGACGCACAGGGCGCTCTCGGAAAGGGCGCTTGTGACCTTGCCCCACGCATCCGCCGTGCGCGGGGTCATGATCGGCGCTGCTAAACGGCGCTGCGCACAGCGGTGTCGTGGAAGCAGAAGGTGTCGGGCCGGTGCCTCGACGTGGTGTATTCGAACATGAGCCCCTTGCTGTCGAAGGTCTGGCTCGTCATGACGGCCAGATAGTCAAAGCCATCGATGTCCAGCAGCTCGCGGTCATGCTCGCAGGCCCGCTCGACGGTGATGGTGCGCTTGCTTGTGGCGACGACGATGCCTAGCTCGCCCTCCAGATAGTCGTAGATGGAGCCCTCGGCGATCTCTTTGGTAAGCCCCGGCACGCTTTGCGCCAAAAAGTAGCTTCTATCCAGGATGAGGGCGCGTCCGTCCAGCACACGCACGCGCTCGACGGTGATGAGGTCCGCACCGAGGGGGTGGCCCGTCGCAAGGGAGATGCGCTCGTCGGCGACGATGTGGCCGAAGTCGGTGACGCGGGTCTGCGCGGAAAGGTGGTTGCGCTCCGCCGTCTCACGGAACGATTCGATGCCGCCCACCTCGAAGGTCGCGCGCTCCCTTGGGCGCCAGATGACGCGCACGCCTTTGCCGTGAACGGGCTGGACGTAGCCTTTCTCCTTCAGGATGGAGAGCGCCCGGCGGATGGTGTTGTGCGAGCAGTCAAACGCCTGCGTGAGGACGCTCTCAGAGGGGAGCAGCGACTGATACGGGTAGACCCCGTTTTCGATATTTGAGCGAATGTCTTGGTAGATGCTATCGTAGCGGGCCTTCATAGAACTCCTTGTCGTCATGTCGGGCAACGCGCGCGGCAGGCGCTGGAAGGCCTAGATTCGCCGTGCCGGCGGACGCGCCCCGTATCTGTGTGCTGGTATGTATGTACCACAGGTATTATGAATCTAGAACAACTTATTTGAATAAGTTACCGTTTAGCGGCGTTTCCCGACCGTTCGGCGGGCGCCCGTGGGTTCAGCAACTTATTTGAATAAGTTTGAGCCATACTATGGGCAACTTATTCAAATAAGTTGCCCGGACGACGACGCGGGGGTCATCGCGGACGTGGGACGGCCTCCGTCCGGGCACAGGTGGCTACATAAGGAGGTAGCTGGCATGGCAAAGTACACGGAGGACGCGGGCAAGCTCCTCGACCTCGTGGGCGGCAAGGAGAACATCTCCGCAGTCACCCACTGCATGACGCGCATGCGCTTCGTGCTGGTCGATGAGAGCAAGGCCGACGTCAAGGCCATCGAGGACCTTCCCAGCGCGAAGGGCACCTTCACGCAGGCCGGTCAGTTTCAGGTGATCATCGGCAACGACGTCGCCGACTTCTATCAGGAGTTCACCAAGGTCTCCGGCATTGAGGGTGTCTCCAAGGAGGCCGCGAAGGCCGCGGCGGGCGCCAACCAGAACCCGCTACAGCGCGCCATGGGCGTGCTGGGCGAGATCTTCGCCCCGCTCATCCCCGCGCTCATCTGCGGCGGCTTGATCCTGGGCTTCCGCAACATCATCGGCGAGGTCAACTTCTTCGACGCCTCGGGCGCCTTCGACCTTGAGCACGGCACCCAGTCCATCGCCGACATGTGGACGTTCTGGAACGGCATGTACAACTTCCTGTGGGTCATCGGCGAGGCCGTGTTCCACATGCTGCCCGTGGGTATCTGCTGGTCGGTCACCCGCAAGATGGGCACCACGCCTATCCTGGGCATCATCCTGGGCCTGACGCTCGTCTCGCCGCAGCTGCTCAACGGCTTCAGCGTCGCTACGGCCACGCCGGAGGATATCGCCGCGCACACCTACGACTTCGGCTTCTACTCGTTTGTGGGCACGGGCTACCAGGGCCAGGTCATCGCCGCCCTCATGGCTGCCTTCGTGCTCGTGTGGCTCGAGAAGTTCTTCACCAAGGTCACGCCCGAGGTCGTGCGCATGATCGTGGTGCCGTTCATGTCCCTCGTGCCGGCCGTCTTCATCGCACACCTCGTCGTCGGTCCCATCGGTTGGGCCATCGGCAACGCCATCGCCGATGTGGTGAACTGGGGTCTCTCGTCCGACTTCCGCGTGGTCTTTGCCGCCCTGTTCGGCGCACTCTACGCTCCGCTCGTCATGACCGGCCTGCATCACATGACCAACGCCATCGACACCCAGCTGGTGAACAACCTCGGCTACACCACCCTGTGGCCCATGATCGCGCTCTCCAACATCGCTCAGGGCTCTGCCGTGCTTGCCATGATCGTGCTCCAGAAGAAAAACGAGCGCGCACAGCAGGTCAACATCCCCGCATGCGTGTCGTGCTACCTGGGCGTTACCGAGCCTGCGCTCTTCGGTGTGAATCTGAAGTACAAGTTCCCGCTGCTCTGTGGCATGGTGGGGTCCGCGGTCGCGGCCATGGTCTGCACCGGGCTTTCCGTCAAGGCGCTGTCCATCGGCGTGGGCGGTATTCCCGGCATCCTGTCGATCATGTTCAACTACTGGGGCATCTTCGCCGTGTGCATGCTCATCGCCATCGTGATCCCCTTCGTGCTGACCCTCTTTGTGGGCGGCCGCCAGCTCTCCGCCGAGGACCGCGGCCTGGTCGCGCTTGAGGCCGCTGGCTCCACGTCCGCTGCCGCCTCCACCGCTCAGGCCTCCGCGCCTGCCGCCGCTGCCGCTGGCCCGGGCGAGCTCGTTTCGCCGGTCACCGGCGCCGTGAAGCCCATCGATGAGATGCCCGACCCAGTCTTCTCCAGCAAGTGCATGGGCGATGGCCTCTGCATAGAGCCTGCCCCCGAGGCCGATACCGTGGTCGCGCCGGCCGACGCCACCGTGACCGTGACCATGCCTGCCTCCAACCACGCCGTGGGCCTCACGCTCGACAACGGCATGGAGCTGCTGATCCACGTGGGCATCGACACCGTGGACATGGGCGGAGACGGCTTTGCCTGCTACGTGAGCCAGGGCGAGCGCGTCAAGGCCGGCCAGAAGCTGCTGAGCTTCTCGCAGGATAAGATCCTCGCTGCCGGGCACCCCACCGCCACCGCCTTCGTGGTGTCTGCCACGGGTAGCGCGTCGGATGTGAGCTTCTCGAGCGGTATGGACGCTCAGGCTGGCTCCACCACGGTGGTCTCTTATAAGTAAGGTTTGGCCCGGGCGCCCGCGTCCTTGAGTCGCGGGCACCCGGCACGCCGTGTCCCGGCGGCACCGACGATACCGGCGGACTCTGTGCCGGCGGGCTATGCTGTACTTTGACGTGTATTTCAACGCGCGCCGCGGCGTCGCCGACACGGGGGCGGCGTCGTGGCGACATCGCATATTCCACCAATCTCGAAAGGAAGCGAGAAACGATGTCCCAGACCATGACCAGGCACGACCTTGGATCCGCCGTGGTCTATCAGATCTACATCAAGAGTTTCTGCGACAGTGACGGCGACGGCATCGGAGACCTGCGTGGTATCGAGAGCAAGCTCGACTATCTGCAGCGTCTGGGTGTGGACTACCTCTGGATCACCCCGTTTTTCCCCTCGCCGCAGCGCGACAACGGCTATGACGTTTCCGACTACTGCGCCATCGATTCGGTGTATGGCACGATGGACGATTTCGACCGGCTCGTGGCCAAGGCGGATGCGCGCGGCATGGGAATCATGCTGGACATGGTGCTCTGCCATACCTCTCGCGACCATGCGTGGTTCCAGCGGGCACTTGCCGGCGACGAGCGTTACCAGCGCTATTACATTCTGCGCGACGGACGGGGCAGCACGGGCGCCGGCGACCCCGGAGAGCCGCCCACCAACTGGCAGTGTGCCTTCGGAGGCAGCGCCTGGGAGTGGGAGCCGCGTCTGGGCAAGTGGTACCTGCATCTGCACGATGTGAGCCAGCCCGACCTCGATTGGACCAACCCCGAGGTGCGCGAGCAGTTGGCGAACGTCGTGCGCTTCTGGAAGGACCGCGGCGTGCGCGGCTTCCGCTTCGATGTCATCAACCTCATCTCGAAGCCTGAGGTGTTCGAGGACGACACGGAGGGCTTGGGACGCCGTCTGTTTGCCGACGGTCCCCATGTGCACGAGTACCTGCGCGAGCTTGTGGATCGCGCGGGTATCGACGGCATGATCACGGTGGGCGAGATGGCCTCGACCGACCTTGCCAACTGCGTGCGCTACACGCGCCCCGACGACCACGAGCTTGCCATGGCGTTCAGCTTCCACCATCTGAAGGTGGACTATCGCAACGGGAACAAGTGGGAGCTTGCCGACCCTGACATCCCACGGCTTCGGCAGATCTTCCGCGAGTGGCAGGAGGGCATGCAGGCCGGCGGAGGCTGGAACGCGCTCTTCTGGAACAACCACGACCAGCCGCGCGCCATCTCGCGCTTTGGCGGCCGCGGTGGCGCCGGGCTGCCGGACAGCAGCTGGGAGAAGGTGGGCAAGATGCTTGGCATCTGCACCCACTTCATGCAGGGCACGCCCTATATCTATCAGGGCGAGGAGCTGGGCATGACGAATCCCGGCTACGCATCGATCGATGAATACCGCGACGTCGAGAGCAAGAACTACTACCGCATCATGCTCGATGCGGGCAAGAGCCCTGCCGAGGCGTTGCGCGTGGTAAACGAGCGCTCGCGCGACGACGGCCGAACGCCCATGCAGTGGGGCTCGGCGGCTCACGGCGGCTTCACCACCGGCGAGCCCTGGATCGGCGTGGCGCCCAACTACACGCGCGTGAACGCCGAGGTCGAAGAGGGCGTCGAGGGGTCGATGCTCGAGTTCTATCGCAAGCTGGTGCGTTTGCGCAAGCAGCTGCTGGCGGTGTCCGACGGCGCAGTCCGTTTTGTCGAGGTGGGGGAGGGCGCACCGAAGGTGATTGCCTACTTGCGCGAGCTTGAGGATGCTCCCGAGGGCCAGCCGCGGCGTCTGCTGGTGCTGTGCTCCTTCGATGACGAGCCGTGCCGGGTCTGCCTTTCCGGTGCGGACGTGAGCCTGGAAGATGCGGAGCGGTTGCTGGGCAACTACGATGACGCGCCGACGGTCGACGCGGCTTCGGGTGCGGTGGCCCTGCGGCCCTTCGAGGCGCTGGTGGTCGCGCTTGCATAGGCGTGCGCGCGCGTGGGGGCGGACGAGCCACGCCGCCGCCACCGAGTTTACGGGCTCGAACGCTCCACGTGCCGTCCCTGCGCGACCTGCGCGTAAAGAAACCCTGCGCACGGCCTGCGCGTAAAGAAACTGAGCCTCGGCGACTGTATGTTTCGCAGAGGCTCAGTTTTGTTTCAGAATAGGGGCCGATTCCGGGGAATTACTGAGCGTTGACAAAGCGTCAGCCGACGGCCTCCCATGTTCCCCATGTAGCATCATTACCAAAAACGGGTCCGCAGCAATGCTGCAGACCCGTCACGGATGCTTGTGGTGGAGACGAAGGGAATCGAACCCTCGGCCTCTGCCATGCGACGGCAGCGCTCTCCCAGCTGAGCTACGTCCCCAAGCAGAGATACATATTACCAGCCCACGAACGCCTGTCAACGGAAAATCTTTTCACTCGCGACTTAGCCACAAACGCTGGCACCCCATGTAGAATGGGCGACAGGCGGGTGACTCCCTGAACGCAGGGCGCTGCCCATGTCCAGCCTAAAGATGCGTGATACGTGCTCGCAGGGTGCGTTTGTTGATAGGGGATTGCTGCTTCATGTTGATTTGTCCGGTATCGCCAGATTGCCTTGTGCACATAGAGGCGCTGTATCGAAGCGTCGCTGAGGAGATGCGTGGCACGGCACACGACGTGTGGTGGGAGTTTGGCGTGCATCCGACGCACGATGGTTTGACGGCATCGCTGCAGGCAGGAAATCTCTTCGTGGCGTATGAGGACGATCGTGGGACATCCTCGCGCGGCGCGGGTTCGCAGCCCGGTGATGCGGCGGCGTCCGCATCGCGGCCCATAGGCGCTTTTGTACTCGACGGGCGCCAGGGAAAGGACTATGCGGTCGCGCCGTGGGGCGTTGATGCTCCCTCGGAACACGTCGCCGTGCTGCATCTGCTTGCGGTTGCCCCCTATGCCCGGGGTCGCGGCGTGGCGCGCGCCCTTCTAAGCGCGGCTGCAGCGGAGGCACGCGTCCGCGGGGCTTGGACGCTCAGGCTCGATGTGTTTGACAACAACGCTCCGGCAATCGCGAGCTATACGGCTTTCGGTTTTGCCGACCGAGGCGTGTTTGACATCGAGGTGGGAGGCGGCCTCAGGCACGCGTCGCATCTCATGGAGCTTGACCTGCGTGAAGGGGAAGACGCTTGATGGAAACTCGAACTAAGCGGGAGGCGGGCGCGCTGCTCTCTCCGTCATCGCTGGGGTCGTGCGAGCTGTGCCCGCGCCGCTGCCGTGCGGATCGCCTGGCAGGGGCTCGCGGCATCTGCGGTGCCGACGGAACGCTTCGTCTGGCGCGCGCCGCGCTGCACTTCTGGGAGGAGCCGCCCATCTCGGGCGAGGCGGGGTCGGGCACCATATTCTTCTCAGGATGCCCACTCAAGTGTGTGTACTGCCAGAACCACGAGATCTCGACGGGAAACTTCGGTATCGAGGTTCCGCCGGAGCGCCTCGTAGAGATCATGCTGGAGCTGCAGGACCAGGGGGCACTCAATATCAATCTGGTCACGGCGACTCACTATGCGCATCTGCTGCCGCAGGCACTCGACGACGCCCGCCGGCGCGGGCTGAGCATTCCGATCGTCTACAACACGAGCGGCTACGAGCGCGTCGAGGCGGTCCGAGAGCTCGGCGACCTCGTGGACATTTGGCTCACCGACTTCAAATACGGCGACGCCGCACTTGGCCGCGCGCTTTCCCATGTGCCCGACTATCCCGAGGTCGCGGAGTCGACGCTTGTAGAGATGTCGCGGCAGCTCGCGCGACGGGGCGGCCCGGCGTCGCGCCCCGATGGCACATGGACGCGCGGCATCATCGTGCGCCATCTGGTGCTGCCCGGTCATGTCGACGATTCGTGCCGGGTGCTCGACCGAATTTGGAACGCGGTGGGCGATGTCCCCATCTCGGTCATGAACCAGTACACGCCAAACGCGCGGATGCGCACCCAGGGCGGCGAGCTCGCCCGCGCGATTACGGACGAGGAGTACGAGCAGGTTCTCGACCACGCGGACGACCTGGGTTTCACCCAGATGTTCTGGCAGGAAGGCGGGGCCGTGGACGAGAGTTTTACCCCGCCCTTTGATACGACCGGCGTGCTGGTGCGCGCGGATGCCTGCAGCAACGCTGCCGGCGTGCGGGAAGGAGGGCTGCAATGAGGCTTGCGGTCTTTGATGTTGGCGGTACGGCCATCAAACATGCTGTCATGGAAGGCGCGGGTGCTCCCGAGGATCTATCACAGCTGGGCGAGGTCCCTACGCCCAACGGGCTGACGGAGAGTCAGGAGGCCTTCCTGGGCGTGCTCGAGGGCATCCTGGCACAGATGGGTCCGGTCGAGGGCATCGCGTTCTCGCTTCCCGGGGTCATCGATGTGGAGCGCAAGTACCTGCATACCGGTGGCGCCCTCATGTACAACTACGACGTTGACGCAACGGTATGGGAGCAGCGTTTTGGGCTTCCCATCGAGGTCGAGAACGATGCGCGCTGCTCGACCATGGCGGAGCTTACCGTGGGAAACCTCCAAGGTGTGACCAACGGCGTCGTGCTTACTTTTGGAACGGGCATCGGTGGCGGGGCGGTCGTGAACGGGGAGGTCTTCAAGGGGTCTCATCTCTATGCCGGCGAGGCCTCCCTCATGTATTCGCGCATGCCGCACAAGGACAGTCCTCTGCGCGACGACGGTGCGTTTTCGACCGACTGCTCGACGCACGGGCTGTGCCGTCGCGTTGCCGATGCAAAGGGCATTGAGAGCTGCAACGGACGCGAGGTCTTCGCGTTGATCGAGCAGGGCGATACGGTTGCCACCGACGTCTTTCGCGATGTGTGCGACGGCATTGCCATGCAGATCCATAACATTCAGTGCTGGATTGACCCGGAGCGCATTTGCCTGGGAGGCGGCGTGAGCAAGAATCCGCTGTTCGTCGAGGGTGTTCGCGCGGCGATTAAGCGCTTTAATGCCGAGCTCAACTACCCGTTTCCCTCCGTTGAGATCTTGCCGTGCCGCTTCTTCAACGAGGCCAACCTCATCGGCGCCTGTCAGCACTACTTGCACATGCAGCGGCGGCGTGCGGCGTAGGGGATGATGGGACACGGACGCTGGCGTCGTGTTGTTTCGGGCGGCGGAGGTAGCGTGCTACTCGGGCGATGATTGCTGCTTCTGTCCGTCGTGTTTCGGGTGCCGGCTTCATTGCTTGTTGGTTGTCGCTCTGCTCCGCCGCGTGCCGGGTGCTGACTGTCGTCCCGCTCCGCCGCGTGCCGTGTGCTGGCTGTTGTCCCGCTCCGCCGTGTGCCGTTCGACGGCCGGCGTCCTGCTCTGCCGCGCGCCGGGCCGTTGCCGCCTTTTCGTTCCGCCGCGTGCCGCGCTGTTGCCGAGCGATTTTAGTCCAGCAACTACCATTGACTATGTTTAGGCCCAAAATCGGCGCTTATCTTAGTCAAAAGTAGTTGCTAGACACAGTTTCGGTGGAGCCGGTCGAGGCGAGTGGGATAACGGGGCGAGCGAGACGGTCAAAGCGGACAAGCTGGCTATATCAGGCGGGCCGGCCGAGGTGAGCGAGGCAGGCTGGCCGAGGCGATCGAGGCAGCCGTGTCGAGCGAGCCGGTCACGCAGGCTCGGGGCTTGCCGAACGCCACCAGCTCGTCCGCTCGCGCATGGTCCTAGGGCCGGATAAACCCGAAAGGATGCTCCGGCGCAATGTAGTCCAGCAGGAAGAGCTCCTCGGCGGGAATACGCCCGACCACGTTGCGGGTCCCGTCGTTTTCGAAGTCGCGCAGCGCCACCTCGAGCTCGCCGCGGTAATGGGCCATGTTGTCGTTGGGAATCAGGACATCGCCCCGATGGAAGACCGTGTCAGGCCAAGGGCGCGGCGCGATGCTGCGCTCCTTGAATGCCAGCCGCGACCACGAGGAACGCAGCATGTATGCCGAGGCATCGCCGCGCGTGGTGTGGTCAAAGCCCCAGATAACCTCGCGCTCGATATCGGTGACGTCGGGCACAAGGTCGATGCGCATGGTCACGCGCGTGGTGTCGACGGCCGCAAGCGCCGCGAGCTCGTCGTCGCTTGCAAAGCAGTTGCCCACGATGACATCGTCGACAAGTCCCGATGCGAGCAGGTGGCGGGCCTGCAGGTCGATCGGTCGCCTGCGGTCATCCTCGCACGTGGGCAGGCCGGCGAAGACGGGCCACGGGCCAAAGGTATTCTCTTCGCGGCTGGACACAAACGCTGCCAGCGTGAGGCCGAGGCGCTTGTATTGGGCATTGCGGGCCTGGAACACCTCCTCCGAGAGGCCTGTATAGGGCTCGGGGAAGAAGTTGTGGCAGACGGTCATGGCGCGCGGGTCGGCTCCGCGCTCGATTAGCAGGTCAAGTGCCAGGTTGCAGCTCGCATTGAACTCGACCTGGATGCCCTGGGGGTTTCGGGTGATTATGATGTCGCCCTGGTCGCCGAAGTGCCCGTCCAGCCGGATGATGTCCACGCCCATATGCGCGAAGGGGGAGAGGTCGAACGGCGTGGCTCCTAGACGCTCAAAGACGTCTTCGTTGGTGTCGACGGCAACGGTAAATCCCAGGTCATGGGCCGTGCTAACAAACGATCCAAACTCCTCGATCGTCTCGTCGGCGTTTCGCTTTACCGAAAGCAGGCAGGTGAAGATGCGGCTGAAGCCGTGCTGCGCCGCGCGCTCCATGTATGCTCGGTCCTGTTGGGGGTTGGAGTGCTCGGGGTACAGCGAGATTCCCAGCCGGTGCATATGACGTCCTTTCGTTGTCATGGTGCCGATTGCCGCGTGAATCTTTTGAGCCTGCTTGTTGGTTCGCGCGGATAAAGTCGGCGTGTTATTTGGCTGTTCCCATTCTCGCACGGCAGACGAGGGGTCGGCATATAAAAGCGCGATACATTTCTATAAAGACATGGATTATGAGAAATCAAAACCGGGATGCATTTCATCACGCCTTCGCGCCGTACGGCTGGCGCGCCGGCTGTAGGGCCGCGTGTGCATGGCCTCGCTTGCCGCAAAGTCGTGACGGCCCGCGCGCCGCCGTCCACGAAGCCAAGCGGGACGGGCGGCCAGCAAGAGTTGCGGGTATACTGCAAAGAACGCCATGACGCGGCCGATGCCGCTTGGATCGAAAAGAGGTTCCCATCGTGGCAGATCAAGATACTCCGCTCACGGAGGCCGAGCGCGCCGAGCTCGAACAGCTGCGCGCCGAGAAGGCCCGTCGTGAGCGTGCGGAGCTCGAGCAGCTGCGCGCCGAGCAAGCCGAGTCCGATGCGGCGAAGGCCGCGACCATCGATGATTCGCGTTCGACCCCCGCGGCTCCTGCGCCTACGTCTTCCGAGGCGACTGCCGACAAGTCGGCGACAACCCAAGCGGACGCTTCGAGCGTGCAGGCCGAAACGCCCGCTCGCCCGTCGGCGAGCGAAGCCACTCGCCCCGCGTCGCAGCCTTCGGCATCTTCCGCTCAGGCCGCCGGCACGCAGGAGCGGCCGCGCACGTTTGGCGAGCGCATGGTGCTTTCGGAGGGCGAGGACGAAGACGGCGTGCCTTCGATGCCGCCCGCCCAGAAGCTCATCATCGCCATCGCGCTGCTGGCGTTTGTTTGCGGCGCCGTCTACGTCGCGCTGGTCAACACCGGCGTGCTTGGATAACGGGACGCGCCGAGCCGATGCCATAGCGGCTCGGAACACCCCGCGAGGTCGGGGCCTTGGTGACCGACCTCGATGCGATGCTCGCATGCGAAAGGAAGGTTTACATGGCACTGACAGACCCCACGCGCCCCACCGACGTGGCGCTTTTGACCGACCTCTACGAGCTCACCATGGCTCAGGGCCTTTGGGAAAACGGCAAGCTTGATGAGATGGACTGCTTTACGGCGTTCTACCGCGACCATCCCTTCGGAAGCGCCTTTGCGGTCATGTGCGGCACCGCCGACCTTGCCGACCTCGTTGAGAACCTGCGGTTTGAGGACGAGGACATCGACTACCTGGCCTCGCTCGAGGCGCCTGCAGGTGGCGCCATGTTCAAGCCGGGCTTTCTTGAGTACCTGCGCAAGTTCCGCGCACACGTGAACATCGACGCCGTGCCCGAGGGCGAGCTCGTCTTCCCGCGCGAGCCCATGGTGCGCGTGACCGGACCCGCGCTTGAGTGCCAGATGCTCGAGACGGCGCTTCTCAACACCATCGGCTTCCAAACGCTCGTCGCCACAAAGACCGCGCGCGTGGTCCAGGCAGCAGAAGGTCGGCCCGTCGCAGAGTTCGGCCTGCGCCGCGCACAGGGGCCCGACGGCGGCATGGCCGTTGCCCGCGCGAGCTATGTGGCAGGCTGCTCGTCGACCTCCAACGTGCTGGCGGGGCGCAAGTACGGCATCCCGGTCTTTGGCACGCATGCGCACAGCTGGGTCATGAGCTTCGACTCGGAACTCGAGGCGTTTCGTGCGTTTGCGCGCAGCATGCCCAACAACTGCACGCTGCTCATCGACACCTACGATGTGCGCGAGGGCGTGGAGAACGCCATCACGGTGGCACACGAGATGGAGGCGCGCGGCGAGCGGCTTGCGGCCATTCGTATCGATTCCGGCGACCTGGCGAAGCTCTCGGCCTACGTGCGCGCCCGGTTTGACGAGGAGAATCTGCCGTACGTGAAGATCTCGGTGTCGAATGACCTGGACGAATACACCATTCAGTCGCTGCTGGACCAGGGCGCGCCGATCGATTCCTTTGGCGTGGGCACCAAGCTTGCCACCTGCTACGATCAGCCGGCGCTGGGCTGCGTGTACAAGCTCGCTGCACGGCGCGACCCCGGCGATGAAGCCTGGACACCCGTGGTGAAGCTTTCCGAGCAGCCCTATAAGCGCACGATTCCCGGCGTGCAGCAGGTGCGCCGCTATATGGACGACGCCGGCAGCCCCGTGTGCGACATGATCTACGACGAGGCGTATCTTGAGGGCGAGGGAGGAGAGCGCGGCGGCACGCTTGTTGCGGTGAACGACGCCGCTCTGGTAACGAGCGTGTCCGGCATGGCCTATCGCGAGTTGCTTGAGCCCGTGGTACGCGATGGCGCCGCTGTCGCCCCACGCGAGCCGCTCGAGCAGGCGCGGGCGCGCTGCAGCGCCGCCCTGTCGGCGCTCGATCCCGAGTACAAGCGCTTCCTGTATCCGCAGTCCTACGTGGTTGGCATGGAGAGCGGCCTTGCCCATGTGCGCGACGAGCTCGTGCGCGAGCGCATGGTGGCGACGGGTTCGAGCATGCCTTGGAAGGCCCCGCGCAAGCGGTAGGGTTGCACACATTGCCGGAGTCGCACCCGGGAGCTCCTACATACAGGAAACGACATCGCACATCGCCGTCCGTGCACCCCGTTGCACGGACGGCGATGGGGTATGATGGGGCGGCACGTTTTCGCCCGGCAATTCGTCGGGCGAGTCGATTATTCAGGAGACCGCATGCCCGCCGAGTTCGCTACCTCTGCCACGACGTCCACCGCCACCACACCGACCAAGACCATGGTCGTGAAGATTGGGTCGTCGACGCTTGTGGGCGCTGACGGCGCACTTCGCCGCCAGTTTATAGCGGACCTCGCACGCCAGGCCGCCGAGTTGCGCCGGCTGGGTTGGAACTTGGTTGTGGTGAGCTCGGGCGCCATCGCTTGCGGGGCGCCGCTGTTGGGATTCGAGCGCCGTCCGCAGGATATGCCGAGCCTACAGGCGTGTGCCTCGGTGGGGCAGTGCGTTCTCTCGGCCGTCTACGACGAGGAGTTTCGTGCGGCCGACCTGCTTACCTCGCTGGTGCTGCTTACCCGGCACGATACGGCGCGCCGCAATTCCTACCTTCACGCACGCGACGCCCTGACGCGCCTTGTGAGCCTGGGCGTGGTGCCGGTGGTAAACGAAAACGACACGGTAACGGTTGACGAGATCCGCTTCGGCGATAACGATACCTTGGCCGCGCTTGTGGCCTGCTTGGTGTCTGCCGACCTGTGCGTAACGCTTTCCGACATCGATGGCCTGTATACCGCCAATCCCGCGCTGGACCCCGAGGCCCAGTTCATTCCGCGCGTGGATAAGATCGATGCATCGATCATTGGCGCGGCAGGGGATTCCACCACGGCCGTGGGCACGGGCGGCATGATTACCAAGATCCGCGCGAGTCGCATCCTCATGACCGCGGGTATCGAGAGCGTGATTTGCTCGGGCGAAGCTGAGACTCCGCTGGTGCGTTTGGCGCGCGGCGAACAGGTGGGCACGTGTTTCGTGCCGCCTGCGGACCGGTTGGACATCGCTCCGCGCAAGCTCTGGATCGCGCTCGGCGACGCGGCGCGTGGACGTCTGGTGGTCGACGAGGGGGCCGCACGGGCGATTGTGCGGCATGGTTCGTCGTTGCTGCCCGTTGGCGTTGCGTCTGTGGACGGGGACTTTGTCACAGGGGACATCCTGGATATCTGTGACCCTTCCGGCTTTGTAATTGCTCGCGGTCAGGCCGAGGCGCCAAGCGACGAGCTCAAGCTTGCTGCAGGGCGTCACCAGGATGAGATTGCGCAAAACCGTCTGCTGGCAGCGCTTGCCGGTAAGCCCGCGGTGCATCGGGACAACATGATCGTGTTTGCGTAAGGGCCTTTGCGGGCGGCCGTGATTCTGGTTGGGCCGAATCAGTTGCGTCGCATGGCGTTGAGCCGTGTTGTGCGAGCGGAATCCCGTTGCTCGGGCCTGCCTGTGCGGCTGGCCGGTGCGGTGGCGGCCGTTACGCATGGCGCGGTTGTCGTTTGGCGGTGCAAATGAGGGGTTGCTTATACTTAAAAATCATCGTGGTGGTCAAAAAGGTCACTGAGGTAGTTTTTTCGACGGCTATACATTGCCTCGGAGAGCAGTTTGAAGGTATTTGAGGCGCTTTTACAGCCTGTTTGGAGGCA
Organism: Collinsella sp. An2; assembly: GCF_002160065.1. Taxonomy (GTDB): domain Bacteria; phylum Actinomycetota; class Coriobacteriia; order Coriobacteriales; family Coriobacteriaceae; genus Limicola. The sequence continues at coordinate 79,404 of NZ_NFJW01000009.1, forward strand.
AAAGGAAGGTCTGTAAAAGCTCCAATACCGTTCGGGAAGCTCGTTTTGACTTTTCAAAAACTACCTCAGTGGCCTTTTTGACCACCGCTTTGAAAATCAACGTTTGAGCGCCCTGAAACAGTGTATAAAACTGGCTGTTTCGAAGCTGAAATTGCATACTCCATTGTTGATGTGTCAGCCGGCATTCAAAAGTGCAATAGAGCAATTGATTCGACTGCCGCAGCGCTTGATTTTCGCTTGTGCTGTCGCCGCCAACGGCTGTAGAGGGCTCACGGCCTCGTCGGACCATGCCTGACGAGGCCGTGAGCTGTGGGGATTGCTGGATGCGGCGTTGCTCCAAGCTCCCTTACTGCCTTAGCGTCAGCTCCAGGTCGCCGCGGTTTAGAGCCTCCTCGAAAAGATGACGGAACACGACGTCGCCATGCAGGCCGTCGTGCTCAAACTCATTGGTGACCCACGCATGGCTCGCGCCGACGCGACTCAGGGTGTCAAGCTGCAGACCGGAGTCGACATACATATCGTCGAAATAGACTGCGGCCTGGAGCGGAACCTCGTTTGTTGCCAGGCGCGCCGGGTCGTAGACAGGGTCGAATTCGGTGTCCTCCATAAGCAGATTGACGGCTGCGGAGAAGGGTTTGAGTTCGGGCATCTGCTCAAACATCCAGGGGAAACAGGCCTCACCGGTAAACATGGGCGGGCGCGCGGAGGTGTCGAAGTCTGGACGGGAGGCCTTTTCGCGTTCGGCCGCCCACCGGATGGGGCGCGTTGTGCCGTCGGCGTAGATGAACTCCTGGAGCGTCCAATAGAGCGGATTCTGGGCTGTGGTCGTGCGCTCGAGCACGCTCATGAGGAAACCGTCCGAAAGCTCGCATCCGGCGGTGTCGTCCGCCGGCACCAATCCATCGTTCAACTCGAAAGCGTGGTCGAAGAGCCAGTGCATGCGCTCGAAGCTTGGCTTCATGCCAAAGTCGCTGCCCAAGAGCTGCAGGCGCTCCACGGTCATGGGGCTACCATCGGGGAGGGACACGTCACCTGCGGCAAGGCGGTCGGCGACGGCGGCCACGCGCTCCACATCGCCGGGATAGCGGCGGTAGTACTGCTGCGTTTTGGTCACCATGCGCGGAAACGTGTGCGCATAGACCTCGTCGGCGCTGGCGGGTACGTGAGGGATGCCTCCCGTGGTAAACGATGCCGCCACACCTGTGGGATAGCTCGACAGGTACGAGAGCGTCAGGAATCCGCCGTAGCTCTGTCCCAGCGTGACCCACGGCTTGCCGCCGAACTCCGTCAGGCGCAGGTATTCGAAGTCGCGCACGATGGACGGGGCAAGGAAGCGCTTAAGATAGTCCGCTTGTGCACGTGCCACATCCACGCCGGCAGCTTTGGCGGCCTGTGCAAGTGTGGTCATGGTCTTGCCGCTTACCCGGCTTGAGCGGCCGGTGCCGCGCTGATCGGGCAAGACCACGCGGAAGTGTTTGATAGTCTCGGCCACCCAGCCGTCACTTGTGGAGGAGGTGAGACGCGGGCCTTCGCCACCGGGTCCGCCCTGCAGAAAGACGAGCAGCGGCAGGTCGTCGTGCACGCGCTCGGGTGCACACACGACGCGGTAGAAGAGCTTGATGGACTCCGACACGCCGGGCAGGGGGTCGGGGAACGCGCCACGGCGCATATTCATCCCGAGCGCCAAAAGCGCCGGCTCGAGCCCGCGCCAGTCCAGCGGGACGTCGATCGAGTGGTCCTCAACGTAGAGACCGGGAACGTAATAGCTGGCAAGTTTGGTCATGAGTCCTCCTTCGGCTCCGCCCTGTGTGGTGCGTTGCAGATTGATTGCAGTCTACAGAGTACACTCACTTCGAGGTTATGTTGGTGAACGGGGCCTTGATGCCAGTCCTTAAGCATGTTCTTCGGGATTATTGTGAGGATGTTCCGAGAGGTCGGATGGCTCGGGGGAACAGCAGCGTTTCGTTGTCGCGCCCCATGTGTGACAGTTTCCCAGGCGCCGCTGTCATGTTCTGCCGCTCACGACGGTGAACAGTCGAGGACACACGCGCTGCGCCGGCTCTTTCGTGGACGTTCGTATACTATATCGATAACCATGAGAGCGCACCGAAGGGAAGCACCATGCCTCGCGATATCCAAGACATCCAGCAGTACGTAACCGAGCTTGCGCAGGCGGCAAAGGAGGCCTCGCGTCCTTTGGGGTTTGCGAGCAACGAGGAGCGCGTGGGCGCCGTGCGTGCCATGGCCCAGGCGCTGCGTGCGCATGCGGACGAAATCGTAGCGGCCAACGCCGAGGACATGGATGCGGCGCGCGAGAAAGGCACGAGCGAGGGCCTGCTCGATCGCCTGCTGCTTACGCCTGAGCGTGTCGAGGGTATGGCTTCTGGGCTCGAGGCACTTTGTGACTTGCCCGACCCGGTGGGGCGCGTGCTGGAGCGCAGGACCATCGACTGCGGGCTCGACCTACAGAAGGTGAGCGTGCCGCTTGGCCTGGTTGCCATGGTGTACGAGGCGAGGCCCAATGTGACCTCCGACGCTGCGGGCATCTGCATCCGGACGGGCAACGCCTGCATTCTGCGCGGCGGGTCTATGGCCCAGCGCTCGTGCGTGGCGATTGCGCATGTGCTCTCCCAAGCGGTCGCTTCCTGCGGGTTCCCACCCGAGGCCGTGACCATCATCGAGACCACGGACCGCGCCGCGACGGGCGCACTCATGAGCCTGCGAGGCATCGTCGACGTGCTGATTCCGCGTGGCGGCGCCGGGCTCATCCAGCGTTGCGTGCGCGAGGCACAGGTCCCTGTGATCGAGACGGGCACCGGCAACTGCCACATCTATGTGCATGAGAGCGCGGACTTCGACAAGGCGGAGCCGATCATCATCAACGCCAAGACGCAGCGCGTGGGCGTGTGCAACGCGGCGGAATCGCTGCTGGTTGATCAGTCGGTGGCTCCGGCGTTGTTGGCGAGGATTCTGCCCGTGCTTCATGAACATGGCGTGCTCGTGCACGGCGACGCCACGACGTGTGAGGTTGCTGCTGCTTCTGGGCTCGCTGCGGGAACCGATGTTATTCCTGCCACCGAAGAGGACTGGGGCCGCGAGTATCTGGCCCTCGAGATGAGCGTGAAGTGCGTCTCGGGCCTGGACGAGGCGATCGCGCATATCAACCACTACGGCACGGGACATTCCGAGGCCATCGTCGCCGAGGACAAAGAGGCGTGCGAGCGCTTCCTGCGCGAGGTCGATGCTTCGGCCGTGTATGCCAACGCGAGCACGCGCTTCACCGATGGCGGAGAGTTTGGCCTGGGCGCAGAGATCGGCATTTCCACGCAGAAGCTGCATGCCCGTGGGCCCTTCGCTGCAGAGGCGCTGACCACCTACAAGTACGAGATTCGCGGCGAAGGTCAGGTGCGCCCCTAAACAGCCGGAAGCACAGCATCCGCAAGCACGACATGAGGCCGCCACACGGTTCACGCACGAACCGTGTGGCGGCCTTGCTGGTTTAGGGTCGCAGCGGATTGCTCCAATTCGCCGCGGTTGTGGGCTGTAGCGAGAAAGCCCTATGCCTCGTCTTTTCCAAAGGTGTCACGATCGGGGGCGAAAGACTGCATGGCCTCGATGGTGCGAGCAAACAGCTCGTCGAGCTCCCAGCCGAGCATCTCGGCTCCCTTGCGAATGACGTCGCGATTCACGCCGGCAGCGAAGCGCTTGTCCTTGAATTTCTTTTTGAGCGACTTCACGTTGAAGTCCATGACGCTCTTGGAGGGGCGCATGACCACGGCGGCGCCGATGAGCCCGGTGAGCTCCTCGGTGGCGAAGAGGATCTTTTCCATCTGCAGCTCGGGCTTGGGCAGCTCGGGATTGAAGTCGCTCGTGTGACTCTGAATGGCACGGATGAGCTCGGGCGTTCCGCCGGCCTCCTCGATAAGCGGGGCGGCGTAGATGGTGTGGTTTGCAGGATCGTCGGAATGCTCTTCCCAGTCCAGGTCGTGCAGCAGGCCCACGATGCCCCAGAATTCCTCGTTCTCGGGGTCGAATTCGCGAGCGAAATACCTCATGACCTGCTCGACGGTCTCGCCATGCTCAATATGGAACGGGTCTTTGTTGTGCGCGGTCAGAAGTTCGAAGGCTGCCTCGCGCGTCATGCCGGCGGAAAGGGTGTCTGCCATGATGTTCTCCCTCGGGGTCGCTGCGGATACATAGAAGGCTGTGCCGCAGCCTTGGAGCCACGGCACAGCGGTGTTCGTTTTATGATACCCAGATGTCGGTGTTCGGCATCTACGAGATGCGCATGAGCACCGTTGCCGCCTGGGCACGAGTGAGGCCCTGCAGCGGCATGAGCTCGCCCGTCTGGTCGTTGCCCATGAACACGCCGGCCTCGACTGCCCATTGCATGGCGCTTGTCGCCCAGGAGTCCGTCTCAAGACCGTCCGGGAAGGTGCTCAAATCGCCGGTGCCGGCAGGCTCGCCCTGCATGCGCCACAGTACGACGGCCATCTGCTCGCGGGAAATGGTCACGTCGGGGGCGAAGAGCGCCTGCCCGTCATAGCCCGAGAAGATGCCCTGGTCCGTGGCCCATGCGACTGCCTTGGCATACCAGGCGCCCTTGTCGCAGTCGGTATAGCGGTCGAGGGCGTCGGTGCTCCAGTCCGGCTCTCCCGCCATCTTGTAGAAGACGGCGGCAACCTGTGCGCGGCTGAGCGGGTCGTCGGGGCCAAACGTGGGCTGGGCGGTATGGTCGTACCCGGTCATATAGCCCTGGCCGATCGCCCAGTCGACGGGGTCGTGATACCACAGCGCCGTGTTGACGTCCCAATAGGCGTGGCTGGGGCAGAGCTCACCTCCGTTGCAGGAGACCTTGTAGTGGCCGGTCTCTTCGTCAAGCGTGGCCTTGAGGCCTTCCGCCAGGTTGGAGTGGTCGATGGAGTCGTCTTCGGCAACGATGTACTCGCCGGCATAGAGGTTGCGCTTGAGCATGACCGAGTAGGTGCCGTCGTTGACCTTCACGACGAAGGTCTTTGGCACAAAATCGATGGGACTCGCGGTGTAGGTGCCGCCGTAGACGCGCAGGTAGGCGCTTGCCGCGGCGCCGTCGGCCTGGGCGAAGGGCGCGGCGTCGCCGGTACGGAAGTAGCCATTGTTCACCTGGACGGTGCCAGCGCGACCGCTCCAGACGGCGTGTGCGCCGCCCGAGAACGTGCCGCGCTCGATGAGAAGGTACGCCGGTGCCCGTGTGGAGCCGCTATCGTTTTCAATCAGGTTGGCCGAGGCGTCGGCAAGCGTGATTGCGGCGTTGGTGCCGATGGTGAGCTCACCCTTGTTTTCGATGAGGGGCTCGGCGTTGCTGGGCGCGGTGCCGGTCGCGGCGGCGCGGGTTATGGTTCCGCCGTCGAAGGCGATGATGCCGGTACCCTCGTTGACGATCGCGGCATGCCCCGCGTTCGGGGAGACGATCGATCCAACGCGGCCGCTGTCGGTAATGGAGAGTGCGCCACGGTTGGTGATTGTGGTGCCCGTCTGCCCTGTGATGCTGTGGCCCGCAAGGTCGAGGTCGAGGACCGCGCCGGCGGGAACCGTGACGTCCTCGGTGACGTCGGTGGTCAGCGCTACGGAGTCGCCGTCGGATTCGGCGGCGGCGTTGCTCACCGAGTAGTAGTAGCGGTCGTGCTCGCCTTTGGCGGGAGCGCCCTTGAGAGGCGTGGCCACGCTTTCGGCGAAGGTGTTGTTGCGCGCGGTAAGGGCACCGCATGTGGGCGCTACAAGCTCGATGCCCACATTGGAGGCAAAGGAGAGGCCGTCGACCGTAACGGTGCCGTTGGGGCGCGCATCGGTGTCGCCCAGACGAACGCCTGCCTGGCCGGCGACGGTTGCCGCGGCGCCGGTGGCCTTGGAGATAGTGACGCCTGTCGCGTTGGTAACGCGTACGCCGACGATGTTCGAGGTCGCGGCGTCGAGACCCGCCGCGTTCGCGACGGTCATGGCGCTGATGGAAAGACCGTTGACGCCCTGGCCGCCGCCTGCAGACGCATCTCCCGTAACGTCGACGAGGCGGTAGGCATAGCGTTGGGCCTCAGCCCCTGCCGTCGCGGCGCCGGAAGCCGCCTCAACCGAAAGCGTGCACGAGGACACGGTGAGGTCGTTGACCACCTGGGAGCCGCCCATCACCTGAATGCCGGTCCAGGTATAGGCCTGGCCCGTCGAAGCATCTGCGCTGGTAAGAGCAGACATATGGAACGTGGTGTTCGACACGGAGACGCGATCGGAGTCGCCCTCGACGCGAATGCCCGTACGCGCCTCGGCGTTGCTGGGATAGGACGTGCCGTCCGACGCTCCGCCCGTGAACGTGAAGGTGCAGCCGGAAACCTTTACGTTGGAAGAGTCCTTTACGACCAGGCTGGTGAACGCGGCCTGAGCGGTGTCTCCGGCCTGGCCCTGGCGCACGAAGGCGATGCCGCTGATCGAGCTGCCGTCGGCGTCGTTGAGCGTGAACGTGCCCGCTAGCGTGGCGGGAGCCTGGGCGTCCGACTCGAACGCGAGGGCCTTGCCGGATACGGTGATGTTTTCGGTATTGGGGGAGGACGAGCCGACGATTACGATCGTGTCGCCGTTTTTGGCCGCATCAACGGCGGCCTGCACCGTTTCGTACGCCGTGCCGTTCAGACGCGCGGCGACGGCAGCGGGTTGAGGATCGCTGGGGGCATCGGTGTCGCCCGGCGTTTGGTCTGCCGGCGCGCTGGGAGCCTCGGCGCTGCCCGTCGAGCCCGATGCGTCTGCCTGCTCGCTGTCCTCTGCCGCCGTCTCGATGCGTGCGTCTGCAACATCGTTCAGCGCGAACGCCGCCGGCGTGCCCAGGGCCAGGGTAGAGGTAGCCAGGGCAAGTGCCACGGTCCTCCAAGGAGCCTTTCTCAATCTCATCGAAGCACCTCTCAATCCGTCCCTCGCGGGACACGACCGAGGCGGTAAAAGACATCACGCCCCGGCCGGGAACCAGCTCTTTCACTGATGACTATTGTATATGTGCGCGCGGACACAGACGCTCTCGCTGTGCCGTGAAATGCAAAAGGCCGGCGCACATGCACCGGCCTTGCTGTCATTGGTGTCGAGGGGCTCCCGTTAGGCGCTTCCATGGCTTCCGGGTATCAGCTCTATCTGTGGAGCCCGAACCCTTGAGGGTTAGTTCTCGCTTATACCGTTCGCTTCGGCGAAGATCTTCTCGACGTCCTCTTCGCTGACCTCGAGTGCGACGGCAAGCTCCTCCACCGAACGGCGATGCGCTTCTTTGAGAACGCGGCTGTAATAGCTGCTGGGCTTCTTGTCGTGGGCCTGGGCCTCGGCGATGCGATGGCGCATGGTCTTTGCCACGCGCACGGTTTCGGGGACACCCTGCTTGAGCTGCTGCTTAAAATACGATTCCTCAAGCGAGCTGTTGCGCTCTGTAAACGGGTCGCACTCTATGGCGTCGTAATGATCGATGACATCCTGCGCAACTTCGCGCGACACGGTGGGATGCAGCCGGCTGGACTGCGAAACGGGGTACATCATGCGCGTTTTGGCATGCCCCTGCTTACATTCAAGAACGATCATGGGCGCGGGGCCGTTGTCATCGTATCCGGTGACGGTGCAAACTCCCTGCCCGGGATGGATTACGTGCTCTCCAATTTCAAACATGCTATCTCCCAACTCATAAGCCATGTATGTAAGAATACCACGATTACGTGGTGTTTTGTTGGCTTGTCAACAAAAAATGACCACGTGAGGACACATTTAGGAAGGCTGTTTTGGGGCCTTGTGGCGCGAAGGCTGCTGGCCGAGAACGAACTTGCGCCGTCCTCTGTGGGTAAATAGCGTGGACGCGCTCGCAGTTAGAAATAATGTCGTAGGGGGGATATAATGGCGCGTGGATTCATTGAGATGCGATGGCCGGCTGCTTCCATAGGGGAGCGCGAGCAGTCTCGAGTTTCGCGCTTGGGCTGATTAACGCGCCGTCGCCGTGTGGTACGGGGGATTCTGCATGACGCTCCTAGAGCTGCTCGATTTGCTGAAGCATCACCTCAAGCTGGTCGTGTTTCTGCCCATCTTCTTCGCGCTTGCCGTCGGCGCCTATGCCTATCTCTTTATGGCGAACACCTATACCGCAAGCGTCAGCATGTACGTGCTCACGCCGCTTGCGGGCGATAACAACTCGCTCAACACCGAGCTTTCCGCGAGCCAGCTGCTTGCCAACGACGTCGCCACGCTCATTCAGAGCGAGCGCGTCACCGCGGATGCCGCCCACTCGCTGGGGCTCGACAGCCTAGATGGGTTCAATATCTCGGTTACAAGTGAGACCACGACGCGTGTCATCACCTGCTCTGTCACGGGCACGGACCCTCGCGCCGCGGCGGACGTCGCCAACGCCATTGCCGCCTCGGTGTCCGACGTGGCACAGGAGGTCATGGACGTGCAGAGCGTCAACGTGATCGACGAGGCCGCGGTGCCTGCGGCTCCCAGCGGTCCCAACCGCCCGCTCTATGTGGCAGTGGGCCTTATGGCGGGGCTGTTCGCCGCGGTAGCCATCGTGGTGCTGCGCGACATGCTCGATACGCGCGTGCGTCCCGACGAGCTGCAGGACCTGCTGGGCGTGCCGGTCATCGGCCGCATTCCGCTCATCAAGGAAGGAAAGTAAGCCATGCCGCGCAAACGCAACCACAGAAACGACGAGGTGGCGCTGCAGAACGCCGTGAAGACGCTGCTGGCCAACATCCGGTTTGCCAGTGTGGATGAGCCGGTCTCGTCCATTGTGGTCACCTCTTCGGTGCCAAACGAAGGCAAGACCACGGTGTCGATCAGCCTTGCGAAGGCGATTGCCACGAGCGGGCGCGACGTGCTGCTGGTGGAGGCCGACATGCGCCGTCGCTCGCTTGGAGGCAAGTTGGGCGTGCATTCTCGTCAGGGACTCTATGCGGTGTTGGCGGGGGACTGTTCGCTCGAAGCCGCCGTTGCAGACACGGACGTGCCCGACATGTATTTTCTGGACGCCGAGCCGAATATTCCCAACCCGGCCGACATCTTGGCCTCGCACCGCTTCCGGCGGTTTGTAAAAGAGGTCAACTCTCGATACGACTACGTGATCTTCGATACGCCGCCGGTGGGAACGTTTGTGGACGCCGCGGTGATTGCCGCCGTGGCAGACGCGACGATTCTGGTGGTGCGCGAGCGCTATGTGAAGCGCAACGAGCTGCTCGGTGCCTTCGAGCAGCTTCAAAAAGCCGAGGCGAACGTGATCGGAACCGTGGTGAACGGCTGCGAGCCCGCTTCCGGCGACTACTACTATGCGTACTACAACGACAACGGCGAGCGCGTGGATGTGAAGAGCGAGCAGGCCATGACAAGTCGTGTGCCTGCGGCGAAGGCGTCGCCTCGTCCTGCTGGGGTGCGCGCTCAGTCTGTTCATGGCGCGCAGGCGCCGAGCCCGGCGACGGGAGGTGCTGCCGGGGTGGCTCCGACCGCTCCGGCGGGTCGCTCCGGGGTCATTCCACCCGATACCACGGCTGCTATGATCAGCGGCTTCCGCTCGGGCGGGGTCAGGACGGAGTAGGCACGGCTTGTGGGCGGTGTCCGTCATCCAGCCCGGGCTTGACTCTCGCGACGGTGGGTTGCGCTCGACCGCGTGGCCAGCTGCCGGGCATCAGAAATCGAGGTGAGTTATGCGCGACATGCACTGCCATATTCTTCCCGGGGTAGACGATGGCGCGCGGAACATCACCGAGAGCTGCCAGATGCTTTTCGCTGCGCGGCAGGCTGGAGTGACCGAGGTGGTGTGCACGCCGCATTGCCGTGACCCGTACTTCGACTTCGACCGCATGTGGCAGGCATACTATGAACTCAAGCAACATGCGCGCGACGTTTCTGTGCGTATGGGTTTCGAGGTCAACCATACCAAGCTTATGGAGCTGGGAATGGATTGGGCCGACCGGCTGCATTTTGAGGGTTCCAACGAGTTTTTGCTTGAGCTATCGTCGCGCTGTACGCGCGATGACTTTCAGACCTACGAGCGCACGATCTTCGAGCTGCAGGGACGCGGGTTCGAGGTGATCATTGCGCACCCTGAGCGATACCGTGCGATTCAGAAGGACCCAAGCATTGCCGAAGATTTGGTGCGCATGGGCTGCAGGCTGCAGGCATCGGCAGATTTTGTAGCCGGGGGACGGCTGGGCAAGGAGAAGCGCCCCGCCAAGCGCCTCTTTGCCAGAGGGCTCTATAGCTACATTGCAAGCGATGCGCATCGGGTGCAGCACTATGACTATCTGGAGCGTGCCGTGCGCCTGTATGGGCGTGACTTGGAGGGATAGCTGGCCTGCGAGCGGTTCTGTCAGGCGCCCTGCATCAGCGAATTGTTGTGAGAATGAAAACGATTGTGTCCCCCATGCAAGATATGTGTGGGGGACAACTTTATTTTGAATCACTGAGCTATAATTGCATTCGCTGTGGGAGGGGGTACATAACCTAACCTCTGTAGTTAGCGCTGTATGAGGCAGGTGCTTTCCCTTTCGACGGCGTCGCTCGCCTTGAACTATGCGGGACGAGCGAGAACATACCTTCGATTGCAAGGCAGCGCCACGTGTGAGTCTTGATGTGTTGGAGGGAATGCATACGCCCTTGTTCGCGGTCCCTGGCGAAGCCATGGACCGATTCCGTTCGGGGGCGGTGCGATGTTCCCACAACCATAGGCAAGACGTTCAAAGGGTGGTGATGCGGCATGTGGTATGTGATCCAGGTCCAGGCAGGGCGCGAGCCCCGTATGGAAGAGCTCATCTCGCGGGTCGCGTCCCAGCAGATGGACGAGTGTTTTTATCCCCAATACGAGACGCAGATCAAGGTGCGGGGCCGTTGGGTTTCGTGCGTGAAGCCGCTTTTTCCGGGGTACCTCATCGCGGTCACGAATAGGCCTGAGGAACTGGAGCACAAGCTGCTTGAGCTGCCGGAGTTTGCCCGCGTGCTTTCGCAGGGCGGGGCCTTTGTACCGCTTGCGCGCGAGGAGACCGAGCTTATTGGCAGCTTCACGAGCAAGGGCAAGCGTGTGGTGCCCATGTCGTTTGGCGTCAAAGAGGGCGACCGCGTGGTGGTGACGCGCGGGCCGCTCGTGGGACACGAAGGCATGATTCGCGACATCAACCGGCGCAAGAGTATCGCGAACCTAGAGATTAATCTGTGCGGCCGCAGGGTGGCTGTGCGGGTTGGTCTGGGCATTGTGACCAGCGGTGATGGCGCCGTGGCGCGCGCTGCCGTGGCTCGGCGCAAGGCGGAGCTGGCGGGGTAGTGCTGAGGGGCCGCGGTTGAGCGACTTCTTTTTGTTGGCATTCCAGCGATAGATGCAGTTCAGGATTGCTCAGTAACTTTGAATAGCCAAATGACACAATCCCATACTCCTAGCGGCCTGCGTCAACCTCAGCGCGTTGTGAGCAACGGCGTGGTTGTTGAGGTGTCGGACGTCACGGCTGGCACCGAGGACGCTTTGACACTTTTGGCTGCTACCCGTTTGCGTGAAGGCCGCTATGGATATCGCATCGTAAAGCGAACGTTTGATATTTGCTTCAGCCTTGCAGTGCTTGTTTGTTTTAGCTGGCTTTTTGCGCTTGTTGCCGTGGCGATTAAGCTGGATGACCCCAAGGGGCCCGTCATATTTCGTCAAGCGCGCGTCGGGTTCGACGGACGCGAATTTGTAATGTATAAGTTCCGGTCTATGTGTGTCGACGCCGAAAAGCGCCTCACCGAACTGACCAAACTCAACGAAAAGACCGGTCCGGTTTTCAAAATCAAAGAGGATCCGCGCGTGACTCGCGTTGGGCGGGTGCTACGGAAGCTGTCGATCGATGAGCTTCCGCAATTCGTGAATGTTCTTAAGGGTGATATCTCCGTCGTGGGGCCGCGCCCTGCGCTGCCTAAAGAGGTGGCAGAGTATACGCCGCGACAGCGACAAAGGCTGTCTGCGCCACAAGGCATTACCTGCATCTGGCAGACGAGGCGCAACCGGGATTCCATCACGTTCGATGAGTGGGTTGACCTCGATTTGATTTATATCCAGAAGGCGGGCCTGTGGACCGATTTTAAGATCATCATCCAGACCGTGGGCTGCGTGCTCACCGCGCAGGGAGAGTGAGTTCGTGCGCATCGCGATGATCGGCCAGAAGCGCACCGGCTCCCGCGAAGGCGGCGTGGAGGTTGTGGTGACGGAGCTCGCCCGCCGCATGGCGGCGCTCGGCCACGAGGTGACCTGCTACGACCGCAGCGGTACCGACGTGAACGGTGAGCCCACGCCGACTGAGCCCTATGACCTTGACGGCGTTCGCGTGGTGCCGGTGCCAACGGTCAACAAGAAGGGCCTCGCCGCGCTCACGTCCTCCTTCGCCGCCACGAGGGCGGCCCTGCGCGACGGCGCGGACGTGATTCACTACCACGCCGAGGGGCCGTGCGTGCCGCTCGCGTGGGCGTCGCGCTCCGGCGCGCGCACCGTGGCGACCATCCACGGCCTCGACTGGCAACGCGCCAAGTGGGGCGGCCTCGCGAGCCGCTACATCAAGCTGGGCGAGAAGACCGCCGCGCGCCGCGCCGACGAGCTCATCGTCCTCTCGCGCGGGGTGCGCGACTACTTCCGCGAGGAGTACGGCCGCGACGCCCGGCTCATCCCCAACGGCGTCGACGTCCCCGAGTCCGCGCCCGCCCGGCTCATCACGGAGCGCTGGGGGCTCGCGAAGGGCTCCTACGTGCTCTTCCTCGGCCGCATCGTGCCCGAGAAGCGCCCGGAGCTGCTTCTGGAGGCGTTCCGCGGGCTCAAGACCGACAAGCGCCTGGTGATCGCCGGCGGCTCGTCGGACACGTCCGAGTACCTCGAGCAGGTGAGTGAGGCCGCCGCGCGCGACCCGCGCGTCATTATGGCGGGCTTCGTGGAGGGGCAGGTGCTCATCGAGCTCTACTCCAACGCGTACGCCTACGTGCTGCCCTCCGACGTGGAGGGCATGCCGATGAGCCTGCTGGAGGCCATGTCCTACGGCTGCTGCTGCGTCACGAGTGACCTGCCCGAGTGCGCCGACGTGACGGGCTCTGCTGGCCTGACCTTTCCGCGGGGTGACGCGGCCGCGCTGTGCGACGTGCTCGCGTCCGTGATGGCCGACCCGCGCGAGGTTGCTGCCCTCGGTGAAGCAGCGCGCGAGCGTGTTCGAGAGAATTACAACTGGGACTTCGTTGTCCAGCGGACCCTCGACGTTTACAAAGGAATCAAATAGATGCGAGTCGTCCTCGTCAACAAGTTCCACTACCGCAAGGGCGGATCGGAGACCTATTACTTCGCCGTTGCCGACGCCTTGCGCGAGATGGGCCACGAGGTCCACTTCTTTGCCATGGAGGACGAGAAGAACCTCCCGTGCACGGACGCGGACCTGTTCGTTCCCAACCGGGACTATAACGGACCGAGCTCGCCGGTCGCGAAGGCGTCGGCGGCCCTCTCCATCGTCTACTCGGGGGAGGCCAAGCGGCGCTTCCAGACCCTCTGTGAGCGGGTGCGCCCGGACGTCGTGCACATGAACCTCGTCCACCGGCAGATTACGCTCTCCATCCTGGACGCGCCCTACCTCAGAGAGCATCACGTCCCCGTCGTTTGGACCGCGCACGACTACATCGCCGTGTGTCCCTCCTACACGATGCTCGACGGTGCGGGCGAGGTCTGCGAGGCGTGTCTCGGCGAACACTTTTCGAACTGTCTCAAGCGGAAGTGCATCAAGGGCTCCGCTGCCAAGAGCGGCCTGGCGATGCTGGAGGCGGGGTTTCTTAGGCGCACGCATGCCTACCGGAAGATTGACCGCATCATCTGCCCCTCGCAGTTCCTGGAGAGCAAGATGGCCGAGGGCGGCTTCTCCACGGGACAGCTCGTCTGGATGCCGAACTTCCTGCCTGGGGACGCCCTCGCGACGGTTGGCGACCGGGCGGTGTCCGGGAAAGAGCCCTATTTTCTTTACCTCGGGCGCCTCTCGAAGGAGAAGGGTGTCGATGTCCTCATCGAGTCTTTCGCCCGTGCGTGGGGGGAGGGCAAGACCCCGGGATGGCGGCTGGTAATCGCCGGGGATGGTCCCGAGCGGGACCGGCTCGAGCGGCTCGCCGCGGCGAGGGGGCTCGGCGGGACAGTGCGTTTCGCGGGCTACGTTGCCGGCACGGCACGCGATGGATTGCTCTACGATGCCCGCTACGCATGCGTCCCGTCGGTCTGGAACGAGAACGCTCCATACTCGGTGCTCGAGGCGATGGCCGCTGGCGTCCCGGTCATCGGAAGTCGGATTGGGGGAATCCCCGAGCTCGTCCACGACCGGGTGACCGGCCTGCTCTTCAGGCCGGGGGACACGGGCTCGCTCGCCGGGTTGATAGGGCGTGCCGCTTCGATGGATACGGAAGCATACGAGGCGATGTCGCGTGGATGCCGTGCGTTTGCTGCGTCAGAGTGCTCCGAAAAAAAGTATATGGAAGACCTCGTCATGCTGTACGGGGAACTTATCGCTGAGAAGAGGGGCAACTAACCTATGGCAGAGAAGAAGCTCAACGGCACCGTCATCGTCACGTACCGGTGCAATGCGCGGTGCAACATGTGCAGCCGCTACAAGGCGCCGAGCCGCCCGGAGGAGGAGCTCTCGCTCGAGACGATCAAGAAGCTCCCACGCATGTACTTCACTAACATCACGGGCGGCGAGCCCTTCATCCGGACAGACCTCAAGGACATCGTGCGCGAGCTCTACAAGAAGAGCGACCGCATCGTGATCTCCACGAACGGCTTCTTCACGGACCGCATCATCGACCTCTGCGAGGAGTTCCCCGAGGTGGGCATCCGCGTGTCCATCGAGGGCCTGGAGGATACCAACAACGAGATCCGGGGGCTGCCGAACGGTTTCCAGCGCGGGTACCAGACCTTGAAGAAGCTCGTAGAGATGGGCCACCCCGACGTGGGCTTCGGCATGACGGTGCAGGACAGGAACGCCAAGGATCTGGTGTCGCTCTACAAGCTATCCGACGAGCTGGGCATGGAGTTCGCCACGGCGAGCCTGCATAACAGCTTCTACTTCGTGGAGGCTCACAACATCATCCACGATCGCCCGATGGTGGCTAAGAACTTCGAGAGCCTGGTGAACGAGCTGCTGCGTTCGAACAGCCCCAAGAAGTGGTTCCGCGCCTACTTCAACCACGGCCTCATCAACTACATCTACGGCCAGCCGAGGCTGCTGCCCTGTGACATGGCGTTCGACACGTTCTTCATCGACCCGTACGGCGATGTCATGCCCTGCAACGGCACCAAGGACAAGGAGGTCATGGGCAACCTCAACGAGCAGAGCTGGGACGAGCTCTGGAACTCTGAGCAGGCCGATGCCGTGCGCGCCAAAGTGCGCCACTGCGACCGCAACTGCTGGATGATCGGCTCGGTCTCCCCGGCGATGCACAAGTACATCTGGAAGCCGGCGTGCTGGGTGCTCAAGCACAAGGCGAAGGCCCTCTTCTCCAAGCACCCCTACGACATGCATGAGCTGCCCGTCGTGCGCGACTACGAGGAGGGCCGCGTGACCAAGGAGGAGCTCGACGCCCTCTCCACCTGCGACATGACCGCCACGGTCAACGACGGCCTCTCCGAGGCCAGCCGCGCCGACGCGCACGTGTACGAGACCGAGGAAGCGCTGTAGTCGTTCAGACGCTTCATTTACGTAAGTCGATAACGATCGAATGACGTTGAGCAAGAGCGCGAAGTACTATCCCGCAATTGATGGGCTCAGGGCATACGCCGCCATCGGCGTCGCTTGCATGCACATTATGACTAATGGCAGCTTCAACCTTGGACCTGTTGCCTCACATATTGTAGGGTCGCTTGGGGAATGCGTTTACCTTTTCATGGTAATAAGCGGCTTCTCTATGTGTTGCGGCTATTACGAGCGAGTTGCCACAGGAAAGATTTCGGTTGGCGATTTCTACAGCAGGCGATATAGGAAAATCCTTCCGTTTTTCGCGTTGCTCTGTCTACTTGATTTGGCCGCTTCACCCAGTCTCGATTCTCTATATGAGGTCTTTGCCAATCTCACACTCTGCTTTGGACTTCTTCCTAATCCAACGATATCGGTAATCGGGGTTGGCTGGTTTCTCGGAGTGGCATTCGTTTTCTACCTTTGCTTCCCGTTTTTCTGCTGGCTTTTGCAAGATAAAAGGCGCGCGTGGACTTCTGCCCTCGTTGCTTTGGCGATTAATCTGCTGTGCCGGACATATTTCTTCAATTTGGATTACGTCGTCACTGGATTCGACGGCCGCACCAATGTTCTGTGCTGCGCCGTCTATTTCTTTGTTGGCGGCCTGGTGTGTCTCTTCCGAGAGGAGCTCACTGAAGTGAGCGGGAATCATAGGTTACTCACATTCGCTCTCTGCTGCGGTTTTGCAGCGCTCTTCTTTGCGCATGGGGCGTCAACCCCGATTCTAATAGGCGTTTGCGCAGCGCTGCTGATCTATGCGATTGGCTACGGCGGCAATGCACCGAGCATCCTTGCCAACAAGCCCATGCGATTCTTGAGCGGCATTAGTCTTGAGGTATACCTGTCTCATATGATGATGTTTCGCGCGGTGAGTGCGCTCCATCTGGCCAACGCACTCGGCGGCGGTCCAGTTGCTTTCATTGTCGTCGCGGCGCTGACAATTTGCTGCGCCATAGTCTTCTCATTCGTCGTCAAGAAGGCATTTGCAGCATTCGGGCAAAAGCCGAGTTGCAGGCTTAGTTAATCAAATGTGAGTAATGGCAAACACCATGAACATCCTTGTGATTAATCCAATCCTATATACCTCTGAGAGTGGCGAGATTGAGCGTACCTCTTCAATAAAGGATTGCATGATATACGACTTATGCATTGGTTTTTTGGAGCTAGGCCATCGCGTCACGCTTATCGGTGGAGAGCCTTTCAAACCTTATAACAACGAAGAATATCCTTTTGAGGTTAAATGGCTTAGTTGCGTGGCACCGAGAGTGTTTAAACCAAATTGTCTGCCATTTATGCCAGGTGTGTATCGTTTTGTGAGAGACAATGTGGAGCATTTCGATTTGATCATTTCAAGTGAAGTGTTCTCTTTGAATTCGCTGGCAGCATATTGTGCCGCACCTGATAAGGTCATCATTTGGCATGAACTGGCGAAGCACAACGCCATTATGAAGCAGCTTCCTTCCAAAATATGGTATGGGGTTATAGCTCGCCTGCTAATGAAAAATGCTTTGGTTGTGGCGCGCTCGTCAGAGGCGAGGCAGTTCATCAGCCGCTACTGCGGGCGTGTCGGGAAGGAAGTCATCGACCATGGTGTAAACCTGAGGCTATTCAAGCCGGTTCTTAATAAACAGGATTACTTTGTTGTTTGCTCTCAACTTATCAAGAGAAAACGAATCGACGGAATCATCGCCAAATTCGCCCAGTATTTGAAGAGGTACGACTCTACTTGCCATCTATACATAATCGGTAAGGGCGAGCTCGAAGATGCGCTAAAGGCACAAGTAAACAGTTTTCATATGGAAAAGAACGTCACATTTACGGGAAAATTGAGCCACGGACAGCTTATTCCGCTTCTTTCACAGGCCATGGCTTTACTGGTAAACACAGAAAAAGATAACAACATGGTGTCGATTGTGGAGTCAATTGCTACGGCAACACCTGTTGTGACCACGGAGGTTCCTCTCAACGCTTCGTATATTAAGAAAAATCAGCTGGGAATTGCCAAGAACGAATGGAATGAGAGGGACTTGCGAGAGGTTGTTGTAAATGGCCAGCGGTTTATAAACAACTGCTTGCTATACCGTGAAAGCCTCTCGACAAACAGGCGAGCGGAGCAGTTTGTTCGCGTGGCGCGACGCAACCATCTAGTGTAGAGACTGCCAAAGGATTGAAATGCACTCAATAGCATATGTGGTTCCGTATTTTGGAAAGTTTCCCAAGGGATTCCAGTTTTGGCTAATGAGCTGCGCCTGCAACCCAACCATCGACTGGCTCATTTTCACAGATGATCGAACGGAATACGACTACCCGGAGAATGTGAAAGTCACTTATTGGTCCTTTGAGGACATGAAGAAAAGGGCTCAAAGCATTTTCGATTTTCCCATTTCATTGGAGCGTCCCTACAAGCTTTGCGATTATAAACCGGCTTATGGCGAAATGTTCGCCAAAGAGCTCGCGGGTTATGATTTCTGGGGCGATTGCGACATCGATTTGGTTTGGGGCAATATCCGGAAGTTCTATACCGATGACTTGCTCAATGCGTATGAAAAGATCGGTTTCAACGGGCATTCGATGCTGTTTAGAAATACTCCGGAGGTCTCAGCTCGATATAGAACCTGCTTGGATGGTCTGCTGAACTACAAGGAAGTCTACTCACACGACAAGAGCTATCAATTTGATGAACCGGGCATGGACGCCATTTACGAGGGGCTTGGCGTCCCTGTCTACAAAGGAATCGATTTTGCCAACCTGCTCAAATATGACTATGGGTTTTACCTTGATTGGCAAACGGATACTGATCGTGAGAAGAATGAAGCCCAGGTATTCACTTGGCAGAACGGGACAATAACGCGCCACTATTTATATCGCGGGGAGATACGGACTCAGGAATATATGTACTTGCACTACTGGTGTCGCCCTACAACGTTTAGGATTAGAGAATATGACCCAAGTAAGCAATACCTTATTTATCCTGACACCACGACGGATCGATATTATCCGATAACTGAAAGCCTGATTCGGCGTAAGAGCCATCGGAGCGCTTTGCGGTATTACGTCAAAAGTATCTGGTTTAACAGGAAAAAGATTACACCAGAGCGGATTCTGTTCAATATCCAAGGCATGCTTGCCTACAAGAAATGAGATTAAATGAGTCCATACAAGGTTTTCGATAAATTCAGAAGATATTGGCGTCAAATCCGGCTGCTTTCCATTAGGGATGGCTGGAAAAAGATGGCATATATTAAGAAGCACCGCATTTTTGCGGAGGTTGGTAAGGACTGCTATTACCAATCAAACATCCTGCCCGCTGAGCCATTCCTGGTCTATTTTCATGATAACGTTGCAGTTTCGGCTGGGGCTCGCATCGTTACCCACTCCGCACTTAATACCGTTTTTAACCACGAAGAACATACCGATCAGTATTTAACGAGGTTCGGTAAGGTTGAAGTTGGGAGTAACGTTTACATCGGTGCTGATGCAATTATCAACTATGGGGTGACCATTGGAGACAATTGCATCGTTGCTGCGGGAGCGATTGTTACCAAGGACGTTCCGAGCGGAAGCGTTGTCGCAGGTGTGCCTGCTAAAGTAATCGGCAGTTACGAGGCTTCAAAACAGAAACTTAGAGACTTTAGTGAACCGTACTTAAAGATGGGATTACGAGAGCCCTGTACGGTTGAGGAAATGGCGCGCTGCGCTGAAGTGAATGAAATCAACGCGGAAAGATAAATGGTCTATGGGAGCACAAGCGAACAGTAGGGTGCAATGGGTTGACGCAATGAAGCTGTTTGCCTGCGTTCTGGTCGTCCTCGGGCATCTTTATATGTCTTTTATGGCCGCAGGCTGGATTTCTGAGAGCTCCATCTACTATTGCCTTCCCATTCAGACAGTCTATACGTTTCACGTACCGCTCTTCTTTGTTTGCAGTGGGTTTCTCTATCAGCGAAAGCGTACAGAGTACGGTATTCAGGCTCAGGTAACTTCGATAAAGGAGAAAGCTGTTAGTCTGGGCGTGCCTTACGTTGTATTTACATCCATCACCCTTGGGCTTAAGACGCTGTTTTCTGATGTAGTAAATAGCCAGGCGACTCCGTTCCTGCAAACGCTCTTCTTTGAGCCAATCGCTCCATATTGGTACCTATATACCTTATTCTTGTTGTTCTGTGTGATTCCCAGGCAACGGACTCAGACTAGCCTTGTCCGGCTGTTTGCAATTTGCTTCATCTTCAAGACGGTGTATGTATTCGTTCCCTTGTCCTGGAGCGTCCCAGATGCAGTTGGAAAGGTTCTTACGAACGCAGTTTGGTTTGCATGGGGCATGCTGCTCTCAGATCAATCCGTAAGGGAAAGATTCCTTAAGATTAGAGCGGCGATTATTGTTATTGCGTTAGCAATCGTACTGTCGATGCTCGTCTACTCAAAACCGGACACTTCGAAAGTGACCCAGTTTTTCATTGCAAGCTTGTATGTGTATGCGCTTACCAGCGTGTTCGTCTTGCTTACAGGCCCTGGGGTAGGGAAATGGGCAGCATCCTTAAGCAAGTATTTCCTACCTGTGTATGTCCTGCATACGATTGCGGCTGCTGGAATCCGATCGGTTGCAATAAGGCTGGGGATTGTGGGTCTTCCAGCCCATATTATTCTTGGCGTGCTAGCGAGTTTCATAATACCCGTCGTCGTATACGAAATTGCCTGTAGGCGCTGGTGGCTTCTTTTCTGGTTTGAGCCGAAAAATGCACTTCGATTGCGTGATATGGAGAAGACACATGTCTGACATGAAACGGCTGATAGCCAAGAGCGTGAGGTCCCATACTTTGTTTTCAGACGCTGCGAGTTACGGTCTCATCAAGTTGGGATTTGCTGATAAGTATCTTGCGGGTCTTGTGAGTATGTATAGGTCTTACCACTGGCTCTGCAAACGATTCAGCTCTGAGTGCGACGAGCTTGTGGCTTCAAGCCAAAAGGCAAAGCAAGCAGTGAAAAATGCAGGTAGCATAAACAATCAGGCATGGGTTTGCTGGCTCCAGGGAATGGAAAAAGCGCCCGAAATAGTTCAGATCTGCTATGAATCTATCTGCTATTGGCTCGAGGGTTGGGACATTGTTGTCATCACAAGCGATAACTACTCTGATTATGCAGATCTCCCTGAGCATGTAGTAGAAAAGTGGAAGCAAGGTGTCATCACTAACACTCATTTTTCGGACATTCTACGACTCGATCTGCTTGTGCGTCATGGTGGACTATGGCTTGACGCTACGACGCTTTTAACGGGACCGCTTCCAGGATACATCACCAATAACGAGCTGTTCGTATATCGAAATGGGTGGATGGACACGGATATGATCCAGATGGCCAGCTGGCTCATATACACCAGTAGTCCGAAAAACATTGTGCTGCAGACCACGAGAGATCTATTATTCGAATACTGGTGTCATTACAGCTATCTCAAGAACTATTTTCTTATGCATATGTTCTTCCGCATGGTGAGCGACCGATGCCCGGACGAGTGGTCAAAGGTGTCTTACATCAATCAAGTAGACAACCACTTACTCATGAGCGAGCTTGAGAAGCCTTATGATGCGGTAAGAATTGACGAAATAAAACGTTTAACAACAGTGCACAAGCTCACATATAAGTTGTCAGAAAAACTAGAAACAGGCTGTACAGCCTATCAGCTTGCTGCGATATTCCGATAGCGATATCTGCGTAATATCTAAATACCGAGAGGCGAAAGAGGGCCTTGGTGAAATCAAAAAAGAAGCTTAGCGGGAACTATATTGGAAACTGGATAATGTATGTCATTATCCAGTTTCCAATATCATCCATGCTGAAAGTGTTTCTTCCTCCGTTGAACATACTTCTTACCGGATTAACGGCTCTATTATTCTTAGCTTATTACATTCGAAACAAGTTTTATCTTGAGCAATTTCTAACTGGAATTTATATCGCATTTACATTGCTTTATAACATATGGAATTGGGGATTTAGCTATTACGAAGACAACATGCTCTTCTATTTCCCATTTCTACTCCTTTACTTCTGTTTCATTAGACTAAATATGGGTTTCGCGATGGATTTCATCGCGAAACATAAAACATATGTTGATGTTGTCTTGTTGGCCTGGAATGTAATGGTTTTTATCTCGTTCTTCTTATCTAGCTCATATGTTTATGAAGGGGAGACACAAGGGTTTGTGTCCTTTGCGGGAACGACGTTCTTGCTTTCACCGATGGCTATATTTGCGTTTGTTATTGCAGCGATTCAGTATTACATGCATAGAGGTTTCGTGTATGTTCTCGGTCTGATAATACCGAGTCTATGTATTTTTATGGGCACAACACGAACCTATCTTATCGTTCTGTTGTGTGCGTGGTTGGTTTTCATTTATGTAATGCTGGATGATAAGAGGAAAGCAATCCCGGTTTTTTTACTGATTGGAATGACCTTTGTTCTCATTGTGACCGTCTCGCCAATTAGCGAAAAGTTTATTAATGCCATGGACAGGAGCTCCACACTCAGCATGGATCCTCTAGAAGCGTTTACTAGTGGTAGGTCCGTTTTCTGGTCTTACGATACAGCAGCTATCTTTCGCGATAGTCCTTTCAATATCATTTTCGGACATGGTGTAAATTGGATTTTTAACTTAAACCGCGCACAGTTTGGAAATCCGCTTTGGGCTCATAATGATTTCATTCAGATTCTGAGCGATTATGGAA
Source organism: Collinsella sp. An2 (assembly GCF_002160065.1). Taxonomy (GTDB): domain Bacteria; phylum Actinomycetota; class Coriobacteriia; order Coriobacteriales; family Coriobacteriaceae; genus Limicola. The sequence goes on from NZ_NFJW01000009.1 coordinate 101,863, forward strand.
TACTGGGTCTTGGGATAAATCTATGGGCAATATATGCCTTGTTCAAGGATGTCTTTAGGAACCAAAGAATACATCCCCTTATCATCCTCGTATTATTCTGCATGTGGGCATTCAATGCATTTTTTAATATGTTTTATACATATTTTTGCGCAGCGCTTTCGTATCCGTTTTATCTGCTTCTCGTGAGATACGATTATGCCTTCAAGAAGTTGGAAAACGGATAAATCGCTTCGAGCATCAGTGTTGTGGGCGTCAGGGCTGGTGAAAAGGTCTGTCCTTACTGCGGTAATTGTAGCTTGTAGGAATCTAGTGACTAGGAGCGATGTAGCTTGGAAGGCAAGTATAGATATCTGCTAAAAAACATGGGTCTTATGACGCTAAACAATTTTTCTAGCAAAATACTGTCATTTCTGCTTGTTCCTCTGTATACGTCAGTTTTGACAACGGGCGAATATGGAACGTACGATTTGTATACAACAACGGCCTTTTTATTGATTCCTGTTTTGTCTACGTGCATCTCGGATGGCGTTTTGAGGTATACATTAGATTCTGAGAATAATCCCTCGGATGTTCTGGCAATAGGAATAAGAGTTTCTTTACGTGCCTGCTTTCTTGCTTTCATCTTGGTTATTGTGAATAGTGCAGTTAAGTTACTTCCCGTCTTTAATGAATACCCTCTGATGTTTCTCCTATATTTCGTAACATGCTTGATGTCCGATGTATTGACTCAATTTGCCCGGGGTCTTGAACGTATTTTTGATGTTGCAATAGCAGGGATTTTGAGCTCCTTGGCGACCGTCTCGCTGAATATCCTGTTGCTGGTGGTATTTGATTTTGGAATACGAGGGTACTTTATTGCAGGTTGTTCAGCTTTTGCAATCACCATTATCTACCTAACCTTTCGACTAAGACTTTGGCGTTATATTAACGTTCGCGTTTCGAGCGCTCTTTCGATTGAGATTCAGAAATACAGTGCGCCTCTTATTCTCAATCAAATTAGCTGGTGGATTAATAACGCATCTGATCGATATATAGTGACGTTTTTTTGCGGGGCTGCTGTCAATGGAGTATATTCAGTTGCATATAAAATACCTTCATTGCTCTCGGTTTTTCAGACCATCTTCAATCAGGCCTGGACTATATCTGCGGTTAAAGAGTTAGGGGATGAAGGCGGTGACTTTGTCACTAGCATCTATCGTTTATATAACTGCGGTATGGTCGTCCTTTGCTCAATGCTTATCATGTTTGATAAACCAATTGCATCTATCCTATTTGCAAAAGACTTTTATGATGCTTGGGAGTATGCTCCGTTTCTCCTCCTTTCAGTCGTATTCGGTTCTTTATCTACGCTATTGGGAGGCTTGTTTACCGCTTTAAAAGACTCTAAGCTTATTGCGAAAACAACCGCCCTTGGTGCAGCTTTGAATATTGTTTTCAGCTTAGGGCTAGTATATCTGTTCGGGGCAATTGGAGCCGCTATCTCAACAACGATTTCCTATGCTGTAGTCTGGTTAATTAGGCTGCGAGAAGCAAAGAAAGCAGTGCGAATTCAGGTTAGTCTCGCAAGAGACGTCTTTTCATATGTGGCTTTGCTAGTTCAATCAATCGTTCTATTTTCTGGATGGGATCAAGGAGAGCTAATAATCGAGCTAGTGATAGTTCTAATTCTCTTTTGCGCATATTTAAACGACATTAAGTGGGTCTGGTGTGCACTTAAGGCTAAGCTGCAACATTGATTTCATATTATTGAATCGGCTGATGGACTCAATAGCAGCAAATGTTCAAATAACCGAATAGTTGGAGAGTGGTTGTATTGAAGCCAATACTATCGATAATCGTTCCAGTCTATAATGCGGAGCAATATATTCAATCATGCGTAGATTCAATCATGAGCAGTTCCCTATATGACTTTGAACTGATTTGTGTCAATGACGGGAGTACCGATAATACCGGAAAGTTACTGCTTGAATATGAAGAGAAAGATCAAAGGATTATTGTCATCAATCAAGAGAACCTGGGCGTTTCGAGTGCTCGAAACACCGGACTAGAAGCTTCTCAAGGAAAATACATTGCCTTTGTTGATTCAGATGATGTTGTAGATGAGAATTGCTTTTTATCGACGGTGGAGTGTGCGGAGCACAATAAAGCTGATTTAGTAATTTGCGGATATAGTGAAATTGATTCTAGCGGAGCCATACGTAAACAGGTGCATCCTCAACAAGAGATTATCTTCGGGCGTGAATTCTTCAATTCAAGGGTCCCTACATGGGCGAGGGGATTCGTATGGGGAAGAATTTACCGGAGGGGTCTTATAGATGGCTCTAGGTTTACAGATACAATTAACGTTATGGAGGATAATCTTTTTAATATACAAATCTTCTCGCTAAATCCAAATTCAACGATAGCCTTTATCGATGACAACCTTTACCATCGCCTAAATCGCGATGGCTCATTGTCAACCTCTTTAGATGCAGCCTCCTGGGACGATTGCGCAGCGATCTTCATTAATAGCTTGCTCTGCTTATCTGACAAATATCCATTTCAGAAAAAGCAGCTGCTTATAGAGGCCTTCAAAAAAGGGCTGCGATTACGTTGGCATGTACAGTATGGCTCTTCATTACGAAGAAATAGGGCAGATGAAGTATTGAATCGGGTGTATAAAAAGCTGATGCTTGAAGGGAAATTAAGTGCAAAAGAATACGTCGAGTATTCAATCCTCTTCTTTATTCCGCATGTGTACCACGCATACCTTATTCATAGAGACCAGTCAATATTAGAAGCGGATCGAAGACGTAGGCGGAATAAGGTCATCAAGGACTAGGATTCATTAAATAGAAGGTTGTTGAATGAAACAGGTATTACTTGCGACATGGTATGAAAACCACAATTATGGGACTGCGTTACAAGCGTTTTCGCTTAAAGAGGTTATTGAGCATCCAACTGCATCGGGCATCGCATTGGGTTCTACGCATCAAAGTTGCTCATGTAAGCTATTGCCGCACAAGCCTGTCCGCCAGAAAAGGAATAGGCTGTCAAAGCTTTTATCAACTAAGACGTATTTCAATAAGATAGGTCAAATGCGTGACAAGATTATCACCATGCAAAAGAGGTCCTTGTTTAGACAGCGGGATGCACTATTTCAGAAGTTCGTTAATAGCAGCTTTACTTTTGCAGTTGATCATGATGTTCAGGAACGTTCCGAATTAAAATCGCTTGCAGACTGCTTCGATCTTGTAATCTCGGGAAGCGATCAGATTTGGAATCCTGAAGCGCTTGACCCAACGTACCTATTGGGATGGGTGGAGGCTGGCAAGAAGTGCTCGTATGGTTCTAGCTTAAGCGTCAAGTCCATCAAGGAAGAAGATGAGATAATCTACCGGGAGGCCTTGGCAGATTTCAAGGCTATTTCAATACGAGACAGTGCCTGTCGTTCTCAATTGCAGGAGATTGTTGGTAAGCCCGTAGAAACCGTTGTTGACCCCGTGATTCTTCTTGGAAAAGAGGGCCTTTTGAGTCATGCTCCAACACTTGATCTCGAACCCTCCCTATTTAGCTATTTCCTTGGCAACAATCGAAGCCATCGTGAAGTTGCTCTTACAGCTGCTAAAAAAATGGGCCTTTCGATTCACGCAGTCATCAACGCGGGTAGTGATTTTGCGGCGGATAAGCCACTTGAGCAGTTTGCGGATTGGAGCGTTGATCCATGGAAGTTTGTAAGCTACATAAACGAGTCCGAATATGTTGTTACAGACTCATTTCATGCGACAGTCATTTCGGTGCTCTGCCATACGGACTTCATCGTTCTTGAAAAGGATGTCAGTCGTCCAGAACAGAATAATCGAATTCTCGAGTTTCTCAAGGCGGTTGGTCTGATTAATCGATGGGGTGCAAGGGAACTCAGCAAGCCAATTGATCCCGAACAGTGGCGCTGTGCAGATGAGGCATTATTGCGCATGCGAAAGGATTCTTTTGAATTCTTGATGGAGGCTCTTTCTTGAAAACGGTGACCGAATGCGTGAGGCCGGAGCTATGCTATTCATGTACTGCTTGCGTAAATAGTTGCCCTACAAACTGTATCGAGATGACGCCGACGGGGCCCGTTGGATCGTTGATTCCTTCAGTCGATGCTGGGAGGTGTCTTCGTTGCGGAAGGTGCCTTCAGGTTTGCCCTGCGTTACATGATTTATCTGGCAATGAGCCGATTAGCGTGTATGCTGCGGGCAGTACAAACGAACAGTTGCGGAATCATTCCTCCTCTGGTGGCATTGCCACCGAGATTGCCCGGAACGTGATTAACGCGGGGGGCGTAGTATACGGCTCTGCCATAGTCAATCTTGAAGTAAAACATATTCGCGTGACATCGCTTCAGGGTCTGGCCAAACTCCAAGGATCAAAGTATGTGCATAGCCGAATATATGACTCGTACAGGCAGGTAAGAGATGACTTGGCTGGTGGTATGCTCACCTTGTTTATAGGGGTTCCCTGCCAAGTATCAGGACTTGTCGGATATCTGTCCAAGATTCCCGAAAACCTCATTCTTGTCGATTTGCTTTGCCATGGTGCTCCTTCACAGGATTGTTTTGAGGGAGGAATCAAACTGGAAACTGCGGAGGATGTTTCGTCTATCGCATTCCGAGAGGGAAATAGGTATTGCTTTAGAGGCTTCACAACCGATGGGGCATGTGTTTTCGAAATGCCCTATAGAGCGAGTTATTGGCTTAACGGTTTTGTTGAGGGGTCTATTTTTCGTGAGTGCTGCTACTCATGCAAATATGCCGGTATCAGGCGGTATGGGGATATAACCTTAGGAGATTTCTGGGGGTATAAGGGCGCTCTTAACGTCGATGACGGTATCAATTTCGTGTCCGTGAACACCGAAAAGGGAGCCTCTGTTTGGGCGGAGGTTAGTAAGTGCGTTAGCTGGGAGCCGAGGACTCTTGACGAGGCGGTTCCGTACAATCATTCGCTGACGGCCCCAGCATCCAGACCAGAGAACTACGAGCGATTTAAACACATTTATGCAAAGTCGGGCGGAGCAAAGGCGTTGTTGGGTGCATATCCCAGCAAAACGGTCTTCGTATTATTCAGGCGGCTGGTGCGTAAGCACCGCAGTTTGTATAGCTTCGTAACAAAACTGCCGCTTCTTGGTAAAAGGTTGATGGAATATCCAGAATAGAGATTGATGCTCCAGCGACGATGTCTTTTCAAAATCAAGGTCGAGTTATGCGCCGCTGCAGTTCAAATGTGCTGAGCGTGACAATGTACGGCGCAGTGACTCAAGGCAAACTTCAAGATGTGTTTGTGCGTCTGCAATTTGAAAAGCCAATGTGAGAAAGGAATCCTTCTTGAAAGCCATCGTCCCAGCGGCGGGCCTGGGGACCCGCTTCCTGTCCGCCACGAAGTGCACGCCCAAGGAGATGCTGCCGGTGCTCGACAAGCCGGCGATCCAGTATGTGGTCGAGGAGGCGCTCGCGCCGGCCGAGGTCGACGGGGTCATCATCGTGACCTCGCCGGGCAAGCCCGAGCTCCTCAGCTACTTCCAGCCTGACCGCTCTCTCGAGGGGCTGCTGCGCGAGCGCGGCAAGACGGCCTACGCCGAGGCCGTGGCCGAGGCAGGAGCCATGCCCGTGGACTTCCGCTACCAGTACGAGCCGCGCGGCCTGGGCCACGCGGTGCGCGCCGTGGCCGACGCGGTGGCGGGGGAGAGCTACCTCGTGCTCCTCGGCGACTACGTGGTGCCGGGCCGCTCCATCCTCCCGCGGCTCATCGAGGTCTCGCGCGGGCACGGCTGAGCCTCGGTCGTGCCCGTCGCGCCTTGCGCGCCGGAGGAGGTCTCCCGCTACGGCGTCATCGCGGGCGAGCGCGTCGGCGCGGTCGAGGGCGCGTGCCCGCAGACGGACGACGTCCCCGGCGCGGTCTGGCGCGTCGCGGGCATGGCGGGGAAGCCGGCCGTGGGCGAGGCGCCGACGAGCCTCTTCATGGTTGGCCGCTACCTGCTGAGCCCGCTCGTCATGGAGTTGCTGGGCAGCCAGGAGCCCGGCGCGGGCGGCGGGTCCAGCTCACCAACGCGTCTCCGCTCGCTCGAGCGAGGGGGCATGTACGTCGTGGTGGTCGACCCGCGCGAGAGCCTCGACACCGGCACCCCCGCGGGCTGGATCGCCGCCAACGCCGTCATGGCCTCGCACGACGGCCGCCTCGCCGCCGCCTTCGCGGACGCGGTGGAGGCGATGGGCGACATCGCGGGGCTCGAGCGGTCGTAACGGCTTCGGACTGTCCCGCGCTGCTTGCTTGCAAAGCCTTTCTGGGAGGAGTTCTCCAATGTCATTTTTGGTAGCTCGATTGTCTGCAGTAGGGCGAGTGGCTGATAGGTTGCCTGAGCCGCCATATGCCCGACGATGGGGCCTTGCGGTTTCCGCCTAAGAATTAGCAGTGTTCAAGCGCAAAGGGAGAGAACATTGAGCACAACGAAAGAACAACCCATCCCCCGCGAGAAGGCTTTGGATGCCATCGTCGGCATGCTCGGCGGTTACGTGAAAGGGGCCGGCGCTGGGGCTAAAAACGTCGTTGTCATTACCGGCTCGGGGATGAGTGGCAAGACCACGTTTCTCCTCAACGATGTCAAAGGGCTCGTTGAGTCATCCTATAAGGATAGTCTAGCGTGGTCCTACGTCACCTGCGATGCGGGTACCCCGCGCTACGCTAAGGCGTGCCTTCTTTTCGAGCTTGCGCTCTCTTTGCAGAAGGCGGGCTTCAGGACGCCGGTGCTCCGTGCTGCCCTCGTTGAATACAACAGATGCGAAAACGGCGCTCTCAGGAAGCGCTACGGAGCGGTCTGGGATTCGTGGAACGGTGCCCTGGCTCGCATCGGAGAGGTCACGGTGGTTGCCAGCGTGTTCATCAACGGACTGAACGCGTTCGTTTCTAACGTGCCCAATGTCGTTCAGATGGACCCCTATATGAGGGATTATCTCGGAATTGTCGTAGAAGGTTTGAACAACGCGTCGGAGGCTCTCGACAAGTTCACTAATATCTACGATGTAATCAGTCTTGTCTGCGGGCAGCTCGGGAAGAGGTTGAAGGATGACCCTTCATTTAAGGTCAAGGCCCACTTCGACGAGATGTTCAGGTCTCAGGGCATCGAGACGCTCGAGGCGGGGCTCGAAGCGGCGCTCGCCTTTGACATGGGCATGGGCTTGTGCGAACAAGACGGTGCTGGGAGGAAAGCTGTAGTTGCGATCGACGGTATCGAGAGACTCGTTGTCTCCGAGGGCCGGAGCGGTCGCGTTCCCTGGCTCGAGCGCTTCATCCGGCGCAGCGGGGCCTTCTTCATTCTTTCAGGCCGCACCCTGGAGCTCGGGCTTCTTGGAGATGAATATGAGGAGGTAACGCTCGACGGAATCAGCGAGGGCGAGTTCGAGACAATGCTTTCGCGCCCGTTGACGGCGGATGATCGGTCGCTTCTCGCGGTCGCGTCCGACCTCCCCGGCGTTCTCGCGGCCTATGCGGATGGCGTCTCGAGCGGGCTCTGGGACGGTTTCGAGGGCCTCGGCGATAAGCCGGAGCCCGGGAGGGTCGGACGCTTGGTGGTAGCACTCAAGCGTTTGGTTCCCCATCTGCGCAAGGGCAAGTTTGCTGGTAAGAGCCCAGACGAGCTGCTCCGTGATTTGTCTGAGCGATTCGAACGGGCGCTCAAGACCCGCGACGGCGGTCGCGACTGGCAGGTGCTCGCTCAGCTCTCCTGGATACCCGAATGGAGCGTGAACCGTGCGGTAAGCGTTCTCACGGCGCTTTCCGTTTCGTCGGAATTCATTGACAACATTCGTGGGTTCTCATTTGTTTTGCAAGTCCCCGGAGGCGAGGGGCTATACCGAATCCATCCCGTAATCGCGCCCTACTTCCGCGCCCTGACAAGGGAGGCCACCTGGGATGAGATGCTCAGGCGCCTTGAGAGGGCATTGGGCAACATGGATATCGAGGACCGTGAAGTGAAGGGGAGGATGCTCGATACGGCCATCCGGCTGAGGGTGGGCAAGTGCCACCGCGCGCTTGATGCCATTGGTAGGGGCACATATCTCGTGGATGATGAGATAGAGGATTCTATTCCCAATCTCATCGCGAGACTTGATTCTTGCAGCGGTAGAAAGCGGCTTCAAAATAAAGGCCGTGAGCAAGTGATTTGCAAGCTTGTAGAAGAACTGCTGGGCCTCGTGCGCCTGATGATCGATGCAGGCGACAACGCCCGCGCTGCAGGACCTAAGAACGCGCTCTGCTATCTGGATCTGGCAATCAACGTGCTCCAGTGGCTCATAGACAACCAGCACGATTTGGAGGTAGGCGTTTCTGGTTGCGAGAATCTGTGCCCTGAGATTGCACTGGCATTCAGCAGGGCGCATCGAGCGAAAGGAGCGGTACTTTCAGATCAGTATCGCAACGTTTCGGACATCACGTACCATCTTGGGGCGCTTGCAAATGAGATTGATTCCATTCGCGCTCTGTTGCGTATTGCCCCAGAAGAGTGGAAGAAATGCGCTCGCGGAAAATGCGGTGACGAGCTCGCCGCATGCTTCAACGCCATCGCCATTTCGACCTATCGAATCAAGCGCTATGATGTGGCGGTTCCGTTGGTGAACGTCGCGTATGCGATGTGTGAGGTGGATGGGTCCACGGTTACGAAAAAGACCAAGAGCAGGGTGCTTAACAACTATGGAGCGGTCAGGTATTCGATGGAAGAGGACCTGACGAGCCCCGGCGCGTCCCTGCCTCCTGAAGTCCACATCAAGCCCGATGGGGAAGATTCCGTTGAGTACCTGAGAGATCAGTTCGACAATGCTATTGGCGTATACGAGCGAGCATTCGAGGAAAGCAAGTCCCAAGGTCAAACGGAAAACTGGGAAAGCACCGCGAACTGGGCGTTGCTCCTATGGCGTAGCGGCAAAAGGAATCAGGCCCTAAATGTTATTAATGGGTTGAGGGATAGGATCATCGACCGAGGACAGGGTGGTTCGAACTACATGGCAAGGTGCCTCCTCGTGAGGGCGCGCATTCTGCTCGACAAGCCGGGCGGTATTGACGGAAAGATGGAAGTTGGAAAAAGCGGTGGCGAGAAGCAAGGACCCGCTCGCGATGGTGAACTTGTCGAAGCGATGCAAAATGCTATGGATGCTTGGGGCATTAAGAAGAGGCGGAAAGGCAAGGAGCACGTCGACCTTCCAAAGATTGAGGCGGTTATCATCGATGTCCTCGCTGCCATGAACGAGCTCGTGGGGAACAACGAGCCGGCGGCGATGGGCTTGGCAAATAAGGTCAACACTACGCGAGCGAAGCGGCAACCGTCGCTTCGTATGGGTGTGGAGGACTGTGAGCTCAAGGTGGTAGGCTTGGGGCGAGGGCCTTTATCCAAGAATCCGCGCCCCGCGTACGTTGTTGCCTCCTTGTTGGCTAGGGGCGACGACGTCGACATCGACGAGATCCTGGGCATATCCGACCCCGCAGAGCTGCAGCAGAAGCGGTTTGGTGAAGCGATGGACTACCGTCCTAAGAAGTAGCGGAATGGCCGCGCTGCCAGTATGTTGGGGACAGGATGCGTTTTCGCGACTTAATCAGCTGCTGCGGTCCCGCTCATGCTGCGAACAGCGGGGAAACGTTATCCTCTTGGTTGCTGGACGACGATTTGGCCGGATAGATTGGGGGAAACCGTGCAGAGGGGTGCCGATGACGTCATCCATATCGAAAAGGCCTCTCTAAAGGACGCAGAAACCATAGCGGAGCTTATGTTCATCGCGCAGGAGGCCGCGTCGTGCAAAGATTTCTACGTCGTGAGCGGCTTGAGCCGTGTCGAGTGGAAGCTGCAGAATAACTCCTTCGCCTACCTTGCAAAGGACGGGGAAAAGGTTGTAGGATTCTACATTTTCGAGATGCCCGGCCTGGATTCAAATGAGAATCTTGGGTATGACATCGGCCTCGGAGAAGACGAGCTCAAAAGGGTGCTGTGCATGGACTCGGTCGCCGTCCTGCCGGAGTACCGAGGCCTTGGTTTGCAGCGCAAAATGGCGGATTTAGGCGAGAGGGAAGGGATGCGCCGTGGATACGACATTTTTGTGGCAACGGCAGATCCGCGAAATACCCCGAGTGTCCGGAACTTCATTTTTGGCGGCTATGACATCGTGCTCGTGAAGGAGAGCTATTACAGCGAGGGGGTGCCCCGCGCGCTCTTTCTGAAGCGTGCGGACGGGAAGAAGATACAATTCCCCGCTGCTGGCGATGGAGTGGTGTTGGGCTAGCAGGGAGAGCCTTCCCTCACACTTTATAAAGCGGATCTCGCTTGTCGATATTGTGCGCTGGCTCATTATCGCCGATGGTTATTGCCGGCATAGTATCGACGAAAGTCTATTAACGGTGAGGAGATGGCGACTGCTATCATAGAGTTACCTGGATTCATGCGGGCGGGGCACGGCGCCGGTTGGCGTAGCACCCCGCCGCCCCGATGGAACCCTGGGCGAGCAAGGGCGCCGTTTAGGGTATACTCGGTAGCGAGCAGAAGGCTTAAGCCCTCCTGTGAGTTTGGTGACGGGCGACGTCAGCGCCGAATGGCCATCTCGCTGCACTAGACGGCTTTTCACATGGCGCCGGCTCCGCCCGTCGGTGTTATCCGATCACGAGGACCAGGATGACAACGAACGCCAATAAGACCGCTGCAGAGAGCAGCAGGGCGGTAAGCTTGTCCATGCGATCCCTCCCATCTACCTTGCTGGATGCGGAGGGCACCGCCTGCTCGTTGCCTTTGATTATACTGCATTAATCGAACAATTGTTTGCCATTCTAAGGAATGGAGAAGCGTTATACCTGGAAATCAAACGAAATCAAACCGCTGAGATGGCGCTGAGACGACGGTTGATTTTCAACCTCAGCGAAACGCTTTGAGCGATCAGGGCGTTTCCGCACCTAGCGCGACGGGGGCGCGCCCTTGCGGGCGGCCTTCCGGACGCGTCCCCGCAGGTGTAGGATTC